>CAWZZC010000027.1:0-147169 GCA_963966365.1 Mesorhizobium sp.
CTGCGAGAGAATGGCCTCGCGATTTGCCTTTGCCGCGTCCACCATGCCCTGCTCGGTATCAACCCGCATGCGCGCCCGATCGACGTCACGCTGAGCGATCGCGTTCGGATTCCTCTGGAACAGTTCTTCACGGGTTTCGAATTCGTCGAGCGCCTGCTCATAGGAACCGGTCGCCTGAGCGATGCGGCCTTCGGATTCCTTGAGCTTCGCCCGCGCGACGATCATGGCTGCCTCGATCTCGGCAATCTTGCGGCGCAGCGTCTCGACAGCCGCTTCCTGCTCCGTACTGTCGAGGCGGAACAGCGGCTGGCCCTCCTCGACCTTCTGATTGATGTCGACAAAGGTTTCCACCACCCGCCCATTCGTCTCGGGTAGGATGGTCACCGTGCGGAAGACGGAGGTCGCCGCCTTGGTTGACGGATGGAAATAGAAGATTGCCGTGATCAGGCTGACCGTCAGGATCAGGCAGAGGGTGATCCCCCAGCGCAGTTCGTACCAGACCGAAAACAAAGTGATTTCCCGTCCCAGCCGCTTTCCCTGCCCATAGCGGCGGTACAGAAAGTCCGGAAGGATGGTCAGCATCGAACAGAGCATGAACTCCAACATGGGTCATACCATCCGTTTCTCGCTTGGCTGATCATTGCTTTGCAATGGCGAGCAACCGGCAGCCAGGGCCTGAGCTGTGGACACTTCGCGCACAGTTTCATTTTCGCCTCTGGCTAGGACTCGCAACGACCGTGCCATCGACGTCAACGGCGTCCCAAAATCTGGCAAGGGAATAAGGGCAAGCAGAAGTGCGGCGATCCAGAAGACATGATTGTGCGTAAACAGCGCCAGCAGAGCCAGCACGGCAACGATCTCGAACTGAATCTTCTGCCCGCGATGTGCCAACTGCTCAGGCAGTGCATGGAGCCGAAAGTAGAATACACCTATACCGACCACGGCCAGAAACAGAAAGATTCCCGCGCCCACCATCCACGGGTCGGTCTTCCCCGGCATTGTGATGAACACCGGCAGGTGATGAGGCGCGGCCGAGTGCAAGGCCACTTCATGTTCCATCGGAGCCGCCTTTCGGAAAGCAGACGAACTAGCCGAATTGGAAAGTACGCCAAACACGGCATTAATTCACAATAGCTAAACCGAACACGAGCGGCAATGCTACGATGTAATCTACGTCAATAATTGATGTTCTTCAAAACACCCGCGTTTCAGGAGAACTGGCGTGTCGTTGCTATATTCGCGTCGCTTCTGGTGCTGATTTTCCGGAGGGCGTGACTGACAGGATAGCATGACCTCGGCGCTCTTGGCGGAAGGTGACCGCTTGCGAAACTGTTGACGGAGGCTGACTTGCCTGAGTTCAGGATGCTGGTGCATCAGGCGCAGAGTTTAAGCGACAAAGCCAGTGCTGTGACCTCGGATATGTGGGTCGGTGCCGCCTATCGTCCAAGGAAGAACATTTGCAACAAAATTGGCAAGACAAGAGTTCACCATCGGTGTCACCCCGGTCGGGGGAATGCTGGTTCAGTGGGGTAGTACGGTGCCGGACGCGTAAAGTGCTATCTGCGCCAGACGAAAATCGCCCGACTTTGGTGTACACCATCAGGGCCTGCCCCCCCTTTGATGGGTTGGGGCTGTGACGCGCAACTTACCAAGAAGAAAACAGGAAGCAATACCAATAGTTTCATGATGAGGCTCTCCCATTTCAATCGACGCATTATGCCCCGATGCCAGTGAAGCATCAATGAGCAAGGGTTTGCTGTTGGTCTATGCCATTCAGCTGTGTCTCGAAATACTCCCCTTCTCACATTAAAGAAAGCTCGCATACGCGATACGTTTGCGCTGCATCAAATCTGCGCGAGACTTGGAGCCGTTTCGAGCGTATCGTAGCCGAGATATCTGGGAGTTGCAGCCGTGAACGCCAACTGTTCGAACTGGCCAATCCACGACAATAGATCTTCTGGATCCCTCATTGTTATTGGTACATCGCTCTTACTGTTGCTTCAAGGCTGCCAATCGTCGCCGCCAATGCAAGGAGGCGGTTGCCGAGGGGCACAGCCTGGATCGGACACCTATCTTGCCTGCCAGATAGCAGCTGCTGAAACAAGAAGCCGGACGGGGCGGTAACTGATGGTGCCCTAACTTACCACTGACCGCCCCATCAGCGTTTCGGGTTTGACAAGGTCAAGTCGGAATGAGCCAATCGGGTCAACAGCAAACTCGTTGCCGAAAGGTCCAAGGGACGTGTTGCCATATCGTCAAGATGTCGGGAGAGTAACCCTCTCGGTGCTCTTCATCGGCGGGCTGTTGCTTGCCAGCTTCTGGATTTTGCGGCCCTTCATTCCCGCAATTCTTTGGGCCATCACGCTGGTAGTGGCCACCTGGCCCTTGATGCTCTGGGTGCAGCGCCACACCGGCAATCGTCGAGGGTTGGCCGTTTTCATCATGACGACGGCAATACTGCTTCTGTTGATCCTGCCGATCTGGATCGCGATCAATACGATCGCCACGCATATTGACGTGCTCGGAGATATCATGCGCTCGGCGCTCTCCATGCAGTTGCCGCCTCCACCGGATTGGATCAGGCACACCCCACTGGTCGGCGTTGGTATTGCCGATGCGTGGCAAAGGGTGGTGCATTCCGGAATCGCAGAGTTGGCTTCGCAGCTAAAGCCCTATGCGGGCAGGGTGACGCAGTGGGTCGCTTCAGCGATCGGCAGTTTGGGCGGCATGTTCCTCCAATTTCTCTTAACGACCATCATTGCCGCCATGCTCTACGTCAAGGGTGAACTGGCAGCAGTCAGAATGGTACTATTTGGCCGGCGCTTGGCCGGTGATCGCGGCGAAATGGCTGTGTACCTGGCCGGCCAAGCAATCCGAAGCGTTGCCCTCGGCGTCGCTGTCACCGCGTTGGCGCAGAGCATCATTGGCGGAGTTGGGCTTGCAATTACCGGACTGCCATTCGCCGGGCTCCTGACAGCCTTGATGTTCTTCTTGTGCTTGATCCAACTCGGTCCGGGCTTTGTACTGGTCCCGGCGGTCATCTGGTTGTACTACTCCAATGACGTCGTGTGGGGTACCGTTCTGCTTGTCGTCACGATTGTTGCAACAACGATTGACCAGTTCATACGCCCTGTTCTGATCCGGAAGGGTGCAGATCTCCCGCTTCTGTTGATCATTGCAGGTGTCTTGGGTGGCTTGGTCGCATTCGGCATCCTCGGGATATTTATTGGACCGACGGTGCTTGCCGTCGCCTATACCTTGTTCAATGCGTGGATAGCAGAAGGCGAGGCGGGATAACGCCAAGACGTCGATCGCACGCGAAGTGGTCAAATTCGACGACTTGCGCGTAGCGACGGCTTTCCGGGACTGTCGGATATTTTGTGCCTGAAGCCCGTTTTCGTCACTGACTGACGAACCTTTCGCCGAAGACGACGGCGAACTGCGTCTTGGCCTCAAACCACTCGCGCGGCGACCGTTTCCACTGCTCGGCCGCATAGTTCAGCACCAGATATAACAATTTCATCGCGGCAACCTATGGGCGCCAAGATCAGTAGAACTCGCCGGCCAAATTGACCGAAGCGCGCTGCCGGCGTCGGCGATCTTTCGCAAGGTGTCCGTCTCGGTTGCGGGTGAAGGATAGCGCCACGGCGAATCAGAATCGCCGGAAAGGCAAGTTAGGTCGGCTCGTTCAAATTTGCCTGGATGCGACTCCGACCGGATGAAACCTCTGATGATCCACTGGAAGCCGGTATCAGGCGCGATCAGCCGACTTTCGCGAGCGCCTCACGTACATGGTCTCGCTCGTCGCGGTCACGGCGTATCTCCGAAGCCAGGATGTACGGGTGGCGAGTTGCCTGAGGCCAAGCATTCCGGATGCTCCAGCCTTTATCTCCCTAGCTGATCTGTGGTTTTGGAAAGGCTGCCGTATCTAACAGCGCATTCATTTTTAACAGAAATGATGTTAGATAGGCAGCATGGTGTTAGAACGAATCCCTGCCACGAAGTTGAAGGCGCTCGCCCAGGCGGCGGAAGCGTATGTCCAGCACGCCTTCGGGCGGCGGCTTGAACTCACGCCAATAGCGCCCACGAACGTCCCGCATTTTGTGCTCGACCGCTACATGTTGTGGGAAGGGTTTCTGGACGGTCGCACACTGGTTCTCATGGCGATTCGCGAACCCCGGCAAGGCGCGACCACGGATTATCTCAAGCACCGTGAACTGGTCCGTCGCCAACTTGGCGTCGATCTCATTCTGCTGCTGCTTGACCATGTGCCGAACGCGATCCGACGCCAGATGGTAGAGCGGCAGATCGGCTTCCTCGCGCCGGGCGCGCAGCTTTATGTTCCGGAAGCATTGCTCGACCTCCGCGAGCGCGCGACGACGACGACCGCGATCGCTCCCGTCGACAAGATCAGCCCCACCACGCAATTGGTGCTCCTTGCGATCCTGCAGGGGGTCGCCCTTGAGGATGAACACCTCACCGAGCTTGCCGAGCGATTCCATGTGTCTATCATGAGCATAAGCCGGACATTAGATGAGCTTGAGGCCCTCCAACTTGCAAAGGCTCGCCATGTCGGCCGACAACGCCGGCTGCGCATGCTCCTGGGTGGCTACGAATTATGGGAGGCAATCCAAAAGCGATTGCAGTCCCCAGTGCGCAAGGTCCGCATTGTTAGCGGCCGGGTCGAAGACCATATCGCACCGCTCGCCGGCGAGAGCGCCCTTTCCCGCTACACCATGCTGGCGACGCCTCGAGTCGAGACGCGCGCCATTCTGTCGATGCATTGGAAGAACCTCAAGGAGAGGCTTGCACTCAGCCCAGCCGCGGCGTTCGATGACGACCGAGTCGCGATTCAGACTTGGACCTACGACCCGCACATCCTCGCGCGGGACGCTGTCATAGATCGGCTTTCGCTGTATCTCAGTGTTCGCGAGAGCTTGGACGAACGCGTTGCGCAAGCGGCGGAAGAATTATTGGAGACGATTGAATGGTGATCGGGATCGACCGCTTCCGCGCGCATTTTGCGGGTCATGAACATCAATATGTGCTGATCGGTGGTGCTGCCTGCGAGCTTATCATGGACGAGGTCGGCCTCGACTTCCGCGCCACCAAGGATCTTGACATCGTGTTGATCATCGAGGCGCTGGACGCTGCCTTCGCGGAGCGCTTCTGGGCCTTTGTCGAGCAGGGCGGGTACGAGATCAGGGAGCGAAGTCAGGACGAGAAAGTCCTCTACCGCTTTCAGAAGCCGAAAGCCGAAGATTTTCCCGCCATGCTCGAGCTGTTCTCGCGGTCGCCCGAAGGGCTGACGTTTGCCGAGGGCTCGCATCTTACGCCGCTTCTGATCGACGAAGCGGCCGCGAGCCTGTCGGCGATCCTGCTCGATGAGGACTATTACGCCTTCCTCACGTCGATGATGCGCGATGCCGGCGGCATCCCAGTGCTCAACGAGGCAGCGATTATCCCGTTCAAGGCACGCGCGTGGCTTGATCTCAGTCGAGAGCGCGATGCGGGCGGCAAAGTCGACGAGAAGAACATCAAAAAACATCGCAACGACGTGGCACGGCTGCTGCAAGTCTTGAGCCCGCAAGCCAGCTATCCGCTGCCCGAGACCGTTGCGAACGACATGCGGGCATTCGTCGAGATGGCGACAGCGGACGTCGATTATAACCCCGAGCAGTTCAAGGTGAATATGACGCGAGAGGATGTCGCCGACCGGCTCCGTGCCACCTACCAGCTCTGATGGCATATCCCTCGGTTAGCTATCGAGCCGTAGCGCATCTACTTCGCTCCGCGTGAGTCAACGTCCGTTTTCAGGGCTGCGCGAATTGGGTTTGAAGGGCAGCAACGGGGGCGCGTTGCCGCCGAAGTGCAGCGTCCACCTGGATGGCTGCTTTCCCAACTCCGCCGCCCAGAAGCAGTCGGGCAGGAATTCACCCCCCGGCAAGACGATGACGGCGCTCAGACGCCGCCAAATCGCCATACCGGGATACCGAGCTTCTTCGCCTTGTCGGCGAGGTTCTCCTGAATGCCGGTCCCGGGGAAGATGATGACTCCGATCGGCATGATCGCCAGCATCTGATCGTTGCGCTTGAAGGGCGCGGCCTTGGCGTGTTTCGTCCAGTCAGGCTTGAAGGCGACCTGCGGCACCTTGCGCGTGTCGGCCCAGCCGGCGGCAATCTTCTCGGCGCCATTGGGCGAGCCGCCGTGCATCAGCACCATGTCCGGGTGCTTGGCGTGGACCTGATCGAGTCTGGCCCAGATTAGCCGGTGCTCTGTGGTATCGCCGCCCGAAAAGGCGATCTTCGGGCCGGCGGGCACGAGCACCTCATTGTCGGCCCTGAGTTTCGCGGCAAGAAAATCCCGGCTGTCGATCATCGCGGCGGTCAGGTGGCGATGGTTGACGCGCGATCCGGTCCGCGGCGACCAGGGTGATCCGGTGGCGCGCAGGTAGCGGTCGGCGGCGCTCTCGCGGAAGATTTCCAGACTGTCACGCCGCTCGATCAGGGATTGTCCGGCCTCGATCAGGCGTTCGAGCTGCACCGATTTGACCTCAGATCCGTCCTGTTCGCGCTGGAGGCGCTTCTGCGCCTGCTCGTTGTCGTCGAGCTTGCGTTCGACCCGATCGACGGCACGGTGAAAGCCGTTGACGGTCGACCAGAGCAGTTCGTCGAGGTCGGGATCGAGGCAGGTTTCGGCCATGGTGGCGATGAGCGCGTCGAAGATGTCGGCGACGGTGCCTTCGATAATGCGATCCTCCGGGGCCGGCCGCGGATCGGGTTCGCCCTGGGCAGGACGCCAGCCATAAAGCTGAAGCTCTTCAAGAATCCGGTCGGTCGGGGATGCGCTGTGGTGCGGTTCAAACTCGTCATGTTCGCTCATGGGATGCTCCGTCGGTAGGACCGCAATCCTCGCGGCCTTCATGGCGACGAAGCCCACGGGCGGGCCGGGCCTGCACCCGAAGCGAAGCGGAAGGGCCGAAGCGACAGCGGAGGATGGCTAGGGCCGGCTATTTTGCTTCGCGATGGAAAGGCGCGTAGCGCCGCCGGAAAATAGCCGGCCGCCGCCATTGCCGGCACGGCCCGGTTGTGGGCCGATCGCCCTCTCGAAGGCCGAGGTGCGGTCCCCGTCCGACGGTTGGCGCATCCGGCGGGCGCGACGGCGAGCACCGCCCGGCATCCTCCTTCCGGCTATGCCGCCAACGACATAAAGCGGGCGACGTCCTCGGGTGCGAGTTGCAGGCGCAGTCCGGCTCTGAGCGCATCCACGCCCAGATGGAGGAGGTCCTCGTTGAGATCGCCCATTGCTGACGAGAGCACGATTGTCTCGATCCCGGCCGCTTTGGCCCGATCGGTCAAGGTGTCCCGCGCGCCGTCGCCTGCCGGGTCGTTGTCGCGGACGATATAGAGCCTGCGAAGCTCCGGCGGGAGCAGGATGGCGGCGAGGTGGGCGGCAGACAATGCGGGCGCGACGGCGAGGTCGGGTAGCACCTGCCTGAGCGACAGCATGGTTTCGATGCCCTCGCCGGCAGCCATGACTGTTCCCGGAACGCCGATGCGAACGGCGTGACCGAGCAGTTCGCCCATCGCCTTGCGCTGCGTGTCAATCGGCGCTTTGCCGGAGCCGTCCGGGGCAAGCCAGGTGCGGTGCGCACCGGTGATCGCGCCATCGAGGTCGGTGACGGCGGCGATCATGGCAGGCCAAGTCTCTGTCGGACCGTGCTCGTCGGGCCGAAAATAGCAGCGCGGGTGGAAACGCAGGTGTCCGGTTCCGTGCAAAGCCGTAATGCCGCGTTTGCGCAAATACGTCTCTACAGGCGTGCCCGCGATCGATTGCGACATGGCGAACAGGCGCCGTGCGGCTTCGGCCGAGCCTGACGTCGCGGCTGTGCTGGCGTGCTTTCTGGCCCGCGATTCCGGCTCGGGATGTGGCAGGCTGAGAAAGCGTCGGGCTTCCGCGACCACATCGGCGAAATCTAAGAATCCGCGACTCTTGCGGATCACATCGAGCAGATCGCCATGCTCGCCGGTGGCGGCGTCCGTCCACTTGCCGGCCGGACCCTTGGGCGAATCTATGAGGCGCACAAACATTGAGCGGCCGGGAGTGTTGCGAACATCGCCGACCAGCCAGTATTGGCCGTGACGGCGACCACTCGACAGGTAATGCCGGCACACCGCCTCGGCCTGCCGGCCGAGACGGCGCGCGAGATCGGGGGCTAGATGCATCCCGTCTACTCCGAAACGAAAAAAGGCCCGCCGTTACCGACGGGCCAGGTTACAGAAGCAAACGTTTGCTACTCGGCAGCGATACCATACGCCTCGGTCGCATCCGGCTTATGTTCGCCGGTAAGTTCGATATCGACCATGGCCGTTTCGCCGTCGTTTGCCGCCGAGATTACACCGTCGCCGTCAGTGACTGTGGTCTCGTAGGACGCGGTTTTCTGCTCGACCACGCGCAGCGGTTCAGGTAGCCAGCCGGTATCGGCCAGGAGGCGTTCGGCCTCGGTCGCCATGTCGCCCTTCTTCATATGATCGATGAGTTGGGCGGCCCGCTCGCCCGCGCCTTCGCGGACGGCCTCGAGAATGCGCGCCTTGGTGACGCGGCCGAGATAATTGCCGACGGTGGGTTTCCAGCCTGCCGCCACCATGTCGAGGCCGGTGGCGTGCTGGAGCCGCTCAGCCTGCGCCAGACGTACATCCAACCCATGCTGGCTGACGCCCGCTCCGCCATAGGGGTTCGGCCGCTCGAACAGCGCGTTGACGCCGAAGCTGACGCAATGGGCGAGCACATCGAGGCGCGAAGTGTCGTCGAGATCGGTCAGCCAGTTCCAGAGCGCCTGATCGTCGGCCGGGATGTGATCGCCCCAGCGTTCATGCCGCTCAGCAAATTCGCGGGCCGGTATGCTGTCCTTCAAATCCTCGGACTGAGCGGAGAAGAAAACATGGCGAACGCTGGCTTCCAGGCACCCAATCGGCGCGGTGCGCCGGAAGGTGTCGCTGACCAGCTTGTGCAGCAACATGGTCATGGCGACGTTCGGGTGTTCGGCGACTGCGTTGCGCAGCGCCAGGGTGCGATGCGCGGTCAGTTCGATGAGGAGGCGTTCGGGCAGCGGCTTGACGCCGTCATCCTCGTCGTCCTCCGGTTCGGTGGGCCGGCCGCCGATGGTGATGACGGCACGGTGACCTGCGGGGCCATCGGATGGGTCGGCATCGCCACCAGCCTCCGGCGCATCACCACCTTCAGGTTCGATCGGGCATTCATCCTCGGGGCGGACATAGCCGCGATCCACCGAGAGCGCACCGTCAGCATCAATGCTGACGAAGGCGCCGGCGATGGCAATGTCGGCCGGGTCATAGATCGTCGGTCGCCGCTCGAAGGCGTCGAGCGCCTGTTCGATCTCGCCGAGGCGCTGGTCGATTTCGTCCGGCAATTCGTCCGCTTCTCCGTATTCGGCTTCGATCCGATCGTATTCCTCCCGTAGCGCCTCGCGGGTCGCACGCTCCTCCTCGGTCAGATCGACCGTGGTGCCCGTCAACTCGCGAAGCCCATGCTGGTGGCCGTAGGGGAAGCTCACTGCCACCTCGACCCACTTCCAGCCTTCGCCCGCGATCTCGTCGGCGACGAGTTTCAGCTTCTCGGCCACCAGGCGGTCGAGCAGGGCCGGATCCTGCAGCCAGCCGCCGTCGTCAGACTGGAACAAATCGCGCAGTACGATGCCGCCAGCCTCTTCATAGGCATCGATACCGACGAAGACGGCCCGCTTGTCGGAGGCGCGCACCGTGGTCTCGGTCAGCATGCGGCGGATGGTATAGGGCTCCTTCTGCCAGCTATCCTTGATCGCCGCCCAGACCTGTTCCTGACGATGATGGTCATGGGAGACGGTGAAGGCCATGAGCTGTTCGAGCGTCATCCCGTCCTCGGCATAGATGTCGAGCAGCGCGGACGAGACGGATGCGAGACGCAGGCGCTGCTTGACGACCTTGACGTCGACGAAGAAGGCCGCCGCGATTTCCTCCTCAGTCATGCCCTTTTCGCGCAGGGCCTGGAAGGCGCGGAACTGGTCGAGGGGATGGAGTGGCGCGCGCTCGATATTCTCGGCAAGCGACACCTCATCGATGAGGACATCGCCACCGGCTTCCGAGACGACGCAGGGAACCGGGGCGGTCTTGTTCAGGCGCTTTTGCTTCACCAGCAGTTCGAGCGCCCGATAGCGGCGGCCGCCGGCGGGCACCTCGAACATGCCGGCCTCCTTGCCCTCAGCATCGACCACCGGCCGGACATGCAGGGACTGGATCAGGCCGCGGCGGGCGATGGATTCGGCCAGTTCCTCGACCGAGACACCGGCTTTGATGCGCCGGACGTTGGACTGGGAGAGCACCAGCTTGTTGAAGGGAATATCGCGCGAGGACGACAGGGTGATCTTCTGGGTGGCAGTTGCCATATTCCTTACCTCCGCAACGGGCGCCGAAAGCCTCTCTCTCGGTCTGAAACCCGTCACGAAGCGAAGCGCCACCCTCTTCCTCTAAAGAGAGCAGCGCCACGAGAATGGTAGACGGAACGGCACGGGAAGCGCAAAGCCGGAAACGGGAAACCGCGTTTCCGGCTTTGCAGATGTCAGGCCGCGCGATCCAGAAGCTTCTTCGCCTTGCCCTCCAGGTCGAGGCGGGCATCCTGATGGGCCTTGTCCCGGGCGAGCGCGGTAATCCCCTGCACGAAATCGAAGATCGATTCCGGCGGCCTACCTTCCTCGGCGAGCACCGTGTCGATGATCCGGCCGGTCTCGGCTTTCGAGAAGCCGCGCTTGCGCAGGAAGTCGGTGCGGTCCTCGTCGGTACGGGCCACGATCCGTTCTCGGGCGGCCTTGATGCCGTTGACGAAGGGCATGGGTGAGGAATTGGCGAAGTTTTGGAGCGCGGGAGCCGCCTCATGGGCAAAGCGCGAGGCGGCATATTTGCTGTGGCGGATGGTGATTTCCTCGAAATCCTCCACGCCCCAGAGGTTGCGGTTCTGGCAGACCGCGCGAAGATAGAAGCTCGCCATGCCGAGCGTCTTGGCGCCGACTTCTGAGTTCCAGCAATAGAACCCCCGGAAATAGAGATCGGGCGATCCGTCGGGCAGCTTGCCAGCCTCGATGGGGTTGAGATCGTCGACGAGAAACAGAAAGACGTCACGATCCGAGGCGTAGAGCGTCGTAGTGTCCTTGGTGATGTCGACCCGCGGATTGTAGATGCCGGTGGACCAGTCGAGCGCGCCCGGCACCTTCCAGCGCGTGTCGCCCGTGCCGTTACCGGCGATGCGCTGCACGGCTTCCACCAGTTCGTAATCGAAGATGCGGCCATAATCCAGCCCGGTGACGGCGCGCAGTTCCACACGGCCGTTCTCGACTTCCATGGTCTTGATCTGCTCAGCGCGATGCGCCGTCAGGCCATATTGCAGGTTGATGCCGGCCAGCGCAGCGGGGAGCTGACGCAGATAGGCAGCCGGGGCGCCGACCAAGCTGGCGAGTTGACCAAAACTCCAATGGGTCGGTGCAACGGGAGCGTCGGCACCGGGCAGGATCAGCGACAACCGTTCGGGATCGTCCCGGCTCGCCTCGACATGCATCAGCGCGCTTTCCAGCACGCGGGTCTTGCTGCGCTCAGCGCGGGTACGGACCATGTCCGCCAGGGCGTCGAGGGACAAAAATCGCTCGTCGTCTGGCCGGTTGAACCATTCGGAGGAGACGCGGCCAACTCGCTCGCCGCGACTGACATCCACCTTGTAGCCGCCGCTCACATCGCGGCGGGCATCGAGAACCTGCGTGTTCATAGGATCAAACTCCGTGACGGGCGCCGGAGGCCTCTCCTCCAACCCTCAACCCGTCGCGGAAAACCCGTCCAAACTCTCACTCTCAGGAGGCGTTACGGAGTCTCCCCGTCGATACTGGATAAAACCCCAGACTAAACCCCAGACTAAAATGGATTTTTATGCTGGGGAGCCGTGCGCCAAAGGGAGATTGTAAAGTGATTTCAATGAATTAGATGGCGCGCCCGAAAGGATTCGAACCTCTGACCCCCAGATTCGTAGTCTGGTGCTCTATCCAGCTGAGCTACGGGCGCGCACGGGACATTTGGCATGTCCGATCTTGCGTTCGTTCGGCGGCCGGCAGTGCCGCGCCCCGCGAACGGAACTGCTACCTAATGAAGGTCGGCGCGAAAAGCAAGCGGCATAAGTGGAAAACTTTGCATGCCCGAGCGGCAACCAGCCAAAGCACCGAACAGGTCAGGGAGACTTGCGGCTGCTTTCGCGCCCGCGATCTGCAACCTGGCAAGGAGACGACCCCCGACCAGTGCTGCCTGAAAGCGATCAAACGGCATGCCGGTACAAGCCGCTGGTCTTCACTCGTCCGACGATGGGTCGCGACAGACCGATACAGCAGAATGCCGGTCCTGGAATCCCGGAGCGAAAGGCAGTGGCCGGTCAGGCCGGACGCCGCTGGGCATTGCGCGCCTGATCGAGACGAACGGGCTGGTCGGGAATGGTGATGGCGAAGACCGTGTGCCCGCCGACGCTTTCGACCAGTTCGAGCGTCCCGCCATGGGCGCGCACCAGTTCCTGGGCGATCGCCAGGCCTAGTCCCGTGCCGCCCGAGCGTGCTGCGCCGCGGAATGCGGCGAACAGGTTTTCGCGCGCCTTGGGCGGCAGGCCGGGGCCCGTGTCCTCGACCAGAATGCGGCTGACGATCCCCTGACGCTCGGCGCTGATGGTCAGCCTGCGCACCACCGCGCTCTCGCTATCGGCCGCCATCGCCTGGACGGCGTTGCGCGACAGGTTGATGAGCACCCGGAAGAGCTGCTCCACATCTGCATCGACCTCGAAATCGTGCGGCACCGCGTTGACGAACTCGACCTTGAGGCCGGAATCGATCCCGAGCAGGCCATGCACGTCCTCCACCAGCCTGTGCAGACGCACGATGCGCCGCGCCGGGGGCGGCTCGTGGGCCCGACCATAGGCGAGCACGTTCTCCGTATATCCGACGGCACGGTCGAGGGCGCGGACCAGTTTGGGCGCGAAGAGCTGGACGGAAGGGTCGGAAACCGAACTCAGCCGGTCCGATATGAGCTGGGCGGAAGCCAGGATGTTGCGCATGTCGTGATTGATCTTCGACACGGCAAGGCCCAGATCGGCAAGATGCTTCTGCTCGCCAAAGGTGCGCTGCAACTGGCTTTGCATGGCAGCAAGTTCGCGCTCGGCCACGCCCAGTTCATCGGTGCGCGGTTTCGGCTTCATGATGCGGGACGGATCGTCCGGCGCCTCGGCAAAGGAGATCATGGCGTTTCTCATGTCCCGGATCGGCCGGATCATGATGGCGTGAATGGCGAAGAAGACGAGACCGGCGGTGATCAGCGAGATCAGCAGCGACAAGAGCGCGACATTGCGCGCATAGATCAGCATCGCCGTGCGCAGCTTCGCGTCGGGCAGGATGAGCTCGAACTCCATCATGCTGTCGCCGACCTTGCCGTAGACGCGCAGCATCCTGTTGCCGCCGTTAAACAGCGTGTCCAACGCACCGGCAATTGCCTCGAACGGTCCGACTTCGGCCGGAGCGATATGCTCGTCGACCTTCGTCGGCATTTCCGACTCCACCAGAAGCCGCGACACGCCACCGTCGCGCACCGCGACCGCCTTGGCGCCAAGCGCCATCAGCACGTCGTTCTGCATATCCTGGGGAAGATTGACCAGTTCCCCCTGCACGAGCACGACCGAGGCCGAGGCCGCGGTCGCCAGCCGCTCCTCCAGCCATCGCAGACGGAAATTGGCAATCGAGGGAATGAAGATCAGAACCTCGGCAATCATGACGAAGATGATCGTCAACAGCAGGAGCTTCGTCGACAGCCGCCTGATCCACGGCACCGCGCCGGAAGGTGCCGGCGAACCGGGCTCACTGCCTCTCGGATCGTCGCTGCCGTTCATCGCCTCGCCTGTCCTCGCCTGCGTCTTGCCAGCCTGCCCGGCGCCGTCGTCCTCGTCAGGTCACAGCGCCTCAGCCGAGCCGACGAAGCATGCGCACGATCCATCGCACCCCGGGCTTGCGGGCCATGGGCGCAAAATAGGCGACCGCGGCGCGTTTGCCAATTTCAGACATCGTCGGATAGGGCGGAACATGCGCCGCCATGTCCTTTACCTTGAGCTTCTTGGCAATCGCCAGGGTCCACAGACCGATCATCTCGCCCGCGCCGGCACCGACGATCGACACGCCGAGGATGCGCCCGCGCCGGTCGGCCAGCAGCTTGATGAAACCGGACGTCTCGCGTTCGGTCTGGGCGCGGTCGTTTTCGGCATAGGGCCAGCGCAGCACCGATATCTTTCGACCATGGCGAAGCGCTTCCTCTTCCAAGAGCCCCACATGGGCGAGTTCGGGATCGGTGAAGGTCACCCGGGCAACGACGCCGGCGTCCTCGCGAACCGGCAGGCGAAACAGCAGCGACTTGACGACGAGCGAAGCGTGATGGCCGGCAACGTGGGTGAACTGCGGTCCGCCCAAGACATCGCCGATGGCGTAGACGCGCCTGTTGCTCGTCCTCAAACCGGCCGACACCTTGATGCCCTTGCCATCATGGTCGACGCCGGCATTTTCCAGCCCAAGGCCGGAGGTGTTGGCCACGCGGCCTGTCGCCAGGAGGAGATGTGTTCCGTCAACCGATGCCGCGCCGTCTCTGCCTTCGACATGCACGCGAACGCCCGTCCTGCCGCGCTTCGTGACGCGCACGACACGGGCGCCCTCCCTGAGATCGACGCCCTCGCCGCGCAGATGCGCGGCCACGATCGCGGCAAGTTCCGGGTCTTCCGAGCCGAGCACGCGGTCAGCCTCGATGACCGTCACCTCAGAGCCCAGCCGCCGGTGCGCCTGCGCCAGTTCCAGCCCCACCGGACCGCCGCCGACGATGACGAGCCGACGCGGCAGCCGCTTCAGGTCGAATATGGTTTCATTGGTGAGAAAAGCGACCTTGTCGAGCCCGTCGATGGGCGGCACCACCGGTGATGAGCCTGTGGCCACCACGAAGCGGCGCGCCCGCACCATGACGTCGCCCGCCTCGATTGTGCGTGCATCGGTGAAGCGGGCCTCGGCCTTGATGACATGGACGCCGAGCGCGGTGAAGCGCTCCACGGAATCGTTGGGCGCGATCGCCTCGATCACGTCATGGACGTGCCGATTGACCCTGGAAAAGTCGATATCCGGTTCGACGCCGGCGATGCCGAAGGGCGCTGCGTTGCGCATGAGGTGCGCTCGCCGGCCAGCGGCGATCATCGCCTTCGAGGGCACGCACCCATAGTTCAGGCAATCGCCACCCATCCGGCCTCTTTCGATCAGGACCACGGGCACGCCAAACGCCGCCGCAGCCGCGGCGACCGTCAGTCCTCCGGACCCGGCACCTATGACACAGATGTCGGGAGTGAGAATTTTGCTCATGATAACCCCCGCGTCGGAATGGCTCCCCCGCGTTCAGCCATTCCGGCCGGTCGCTCTGATTTTCTTTACGACGGCCGGGATTGCCGCAACAAGAGCCAGCAGGACGAGCGCAATCGTGATCTCGGGTGTCGCCAGTTCGCTCAGGCCGACATCGCGCCCCGCCTCCTCGGCCGCGGCCAGCACGCTGCCAACCCCCTCGCCCAGATAGGCATAGGCGAACGTGCCCGGCAGGATGCCGAGGAAGGTCGCCGCCACATAGGTTCGCAACCGCACCCCGAACAGCGCCGGCGCGATGTTGACGAGCCAGAACGGAAAGATCGGCGCGAGTCGCAGCGCCAGAAGATAGCTGAATGCGTCTTCACGCAGCCCCCGGGCAAGACGTTCCGCCCGCCCGGCGAGCCTGCGCTCAAGCACCCCATGCAGCGCGGTGCGTGCGGCAAGATAGACGATGGCCGCCCCGATGGTCGCGGCGGCCGCAACCGTGACCCCGGCGACAAACCATCCAAACAGGAAGCCGCCGAAGATCGTGAGTACCGAGGCCGCTGGAAACGAAAAGGCGACGGCGAGAACGTAGGCAGCGAAAAACGTCGCCAGCGCGCGCCAGAAATCCTGCGCCACACTCGCCTGTAGCACTGCCCGCTTTTCGGCCAGGGCTTCAAGGGTCAGATAGTGGTGCCAGCCCATCCAATAGCCAAAGCCAAGACCGGACAGGACGACGGCGAGCGGCAACAGCCGGAAACAGCGGCCCCAACGACCGGCTGGATTGCCGGCGGTATCCGGCATCGCCGACCCCTCACGCATCATCGAAGCTCCATGCTGCCCGCCGGGCACCGATAGGGTTCCCCACACTCAATCCCTCCGCTCGCCAGCGCGCCATGCAAGCCCCAAGGCGGGCACAGCCTGTTCCTGGCGACCCGGTGGCATATTACTTCATCCATGCCGTCTACATGACCTCGCTGCAGGCATGCGGCAAGGTCATCGCGGCGCTTCTCACCGGGTCTTGAGACGGCGTCGAGGCCGCCTCACCGATTTGTGAGCCATCGGCGGGCGATACGGCAGCGTGCCGGAGGCGCATGATTGACAGCATTTGGCCTTGCCCCTATAAGCCGCGGCACGCTCGGGTCGATGGTCCGGCGCAATTGTTGTTGCGCTTCGATCGACCGGGCCAAGCTCCTGCTCACACGAGACAGAACCAAGAAGGGCCGCACGCCGCGGTATTAAATAAATGAAGCGTACCTATCAGCCGTCCAAGCTCGTTCGCAAGCGCCGTCACGGATTTCGCGCGCGCATGGCCACCAAGGGTGGTCGCAGCGTGATCGCCGCTCGCCGCAACCGTGGCCGCAAGCGCCTGTCGGCCTGAGACGGGTCGAACATCCCTTGACCGTAGCCGGCTCCGGCGAGACGCGCCCAATCGGGCGGCTTCGCAAACGCGCCGACTTTCTGGCGGCCCAGCGCGGCGAGAAGCGGCGCGGTCGCCTTTTTCTGCTGGAAGTTCGTGACCGGGGCGACGAGGATGCTCCACGCCTTGGCCTTACGGTCACCAAGAAAACGGGCAACGCCGCGGTTCGCAACCGTATCAGGCGGCGCCTGCGCGAGGCCGTGCGCACACATGCCGCGGTCGACATGGCGCCCGGCAAGGACTATGTGATTGTCGGCCGGCGCGAGATATTGAGCACCCGTTTCGACGCCTTGAAGGCCGAACTCTCCAGACGCATCCGCGGAACTGTCCGAGATGGAAAACAATCGTAATTTCTTCATAACGATCGCACTGTCGATCCTCATCCTGACGGTGTGGCAGGTGTTCTACGTGAACCCGCGCATCGAGGAACAGCGCGAGACCGCTCGAATCGAGACCGAGCAGTCGGCCACCCAGCAGAGCGGGCAGGCGACAGGCACGGGACAAGGGAGCGGCGCATCCTCGATCCCCACCACATCGGACGCCAACATCCCCGGTGGCACAGCCGGCCAGCCGGCAGCTGCCAGCCGCGAGGCGGCACTCTTGGCCAGCGAGCGGGTGAAGATCGATACCCCGCGCCTGTCTGGTTCGATCAACCTCAGAGGCGGACGCATCGATGACCTTCTGCTGAAGGACTATCGGGTGACGGTCGAGAAGAATTCGCCCAACATCGAGCTCTTGAACCCTGCCGGCCAGAAGAACGGCTATTTCGCCGAACTCGGCTTCACGCCCAACGAGGCGGCTGGAGAGGTGCCCGGACCCGATACGCTTTGGAGCATCGAGGGCGAGCCGGTCCTCAGACCCGACAGCCCGGTGGTGCTGACCTTCACCAACGAGAAGGGCCTGCTCTTCAAGCGAACCATCGCCATTGACGAGAACTACATGTTCGCCGTCACCGACGAAGTGACGAATGAAGGTGGCGCGCCTGTGGCCCTTAACGCCTACGGCCGCGTGACGCGCTACAACAAGCCCGACACGCAGGGCATATACGTTCTCCACGAGGGCCTCATCGGGGTGACGGGAACGGAAGGCCTGCAGGAGATCGACTATTCGGACGTCGAGGAGGACGGCCAGATCATGCCGTCGAAATCCACCGATGGTTGGCTCGGCATCACCGACAAGTACTGGGCCGTAGCGCTCGTTCCAACCGAAAAGCAGCCTTTCCAGCCGCGTTTCAGCTATGCTGCCGACGGCACGCCGCGCTATCAGTCGGACTTCGTGACCGACCAGATCGTCGTGGCGCCCGGCGAAACTGCGACGCAGGAGACGCTGGTCTTCGCCGGCGCCAAGGAAGTCGGCACCATCCAGGCCTACGAGACGGATCGGAACATCCGCCAGTTCGATCTCCTGATCGACTGGGGCTGGTTCTATTTCATCACCAAGCCGATGTTCTATCTCATCGACTGGCTCTACCGGCTGCTCGGCAATTTCGGGCTGGCGATCCTGGCCACCACCGTCATCGTCAAGGCCATCTTCTTTCCGCTCGCCAACAAGTCCTACAAGTCGATGGCGAACATGAAGAAGGTGCAGCCTGCCATGATGGAGATCCGCGAGAAATACGCGGACGACAAGATGAAGCAGCAGCAGGCCATGATGGAGCTGTACAAGAAGGAGAAGATCAATCCGATCGCCGGCTGCTGGCCGGTCCTGATCCAGATTCCTGTCTTCTTCGCGCTCTACAAGGTGCTCTACGTCACCATCGAGATGCGCCACGCACCCTTCTTCGGCTGGATCCAGGATCTGGCGGCGCCGGACCCGACGTCCGTCTTCAACCTGTTTGGCCTTCTGCCATTTGCAGTGCCCGCCTTCCTGATGATCGGCGTGTGGCCGCTCATCATGGGCATCACGATGTTCCTGCAGATGCGCATGAACCCGACGCCGCCCGATCCGACCCAGGCAATGATCTTCAACTGGATGCCGGTCATCTTCACCTTCATGCTGGCCACGTTCCCGGCCGGACTGGTGATCTACTGGGCATGGAACAACACATTGTCGATCATCCAGCAGGCCGTAATCATGAAGCGCCAGGGCGCCAAGATCGAACTGTGGGACAATCTGACCGGCATATTCAAGAAGAAGCCGAAGCCGGCGGAATAGCCGGCGTTCTGCGCCAGTTCACGCACTCGGAAGGCCCGCCATCGCGCGGGCCATTTTCGTTGTGTTGGCTTTTGAGGAGGCCACGCGTCCGCCCGGGATCGGCGGTTCCACCATCAGGTTCGGCCTCAGGCGGGCGTACCGGATGACGAATGCGCGAATGTCAGTCGCGCCGTCGCGCCAGCGCTGCCGCACTCCAAAATGCGATACACAGGATCACCGCGACCGCGCCGATGGCGATCAACACAGCCTCATAGCCGCCGGTGATCGTCCACAACCACGCAGCCCCCAGCGGCGCCAGCGCCTGCATCAGGTTCATCGGCGCAACCAGTGCGCCGTTGATCGATCCGTAGGCCTCGCGGCTGACCATCTCCGGCACGGCAAGGCCCCGAACGATGGTGATCATGCCGTTGGCCGCCCCATAGCACGCCGCAACGGCAGCGATGACCAGCACCTGGGGTGGGGCCCAGCCGAAACCGGCCACAGCGAGCGGGAAGATGATCACGATCAACGAGCCGATCGTGCTGACCGGTGCATGTGGTGCGAATGCCCAGATCAGGATACGGCCGAAGACCTGTGCCGGACCAATGACGGCCATCACCGTGACCACCCCGGCCGCGCCCAGACCGCGTTCGAGAAGCAACGGGTAGAGATGGAAGGTCAGGGTCGAGAATGCCGCTGCATATGAAACGAGAGCCAGCGCAAGCGCCCAGAAGACCGGACGCCGGATTACCGCAACAACCGCCCCACGCCGCCGCAGACCTTGCGCCTCTGCTGGTTCAAGATCGCAATCGGGACGGTCCTTCGCAGGATCGATCGCCAGGAAATAGAGCCCGCCGCATAGGCCTATGTTGACAAGGCCGAGGACAATCAGCGCACCGCGCCAGCCATAGCCGTCGATCAGAAACTGGACGAGCGGGATGAAGACGGTCGAGGCAAAGCCGCCCCAAAGCGTGAGCGCCGTGATGCCACGCCGTGCCTGGGCAGCTCCCACCCGGCGGGCAACCACGGCAAAGGCGGGTTCGTAGAGCGTCGCAGCCTGAAGGCATCCGATACCCGCAAGGATAAGGTAGAACAGGACCATGCTGGACACCTGCGACCACGCAAGTAGCAGGAGCCCGGCGGCTGTGGCCGCCAAGGCCATGACGTACCGTCCCTTGCCACGGTCGATCGCCGCCCCGACCGGATAGGCGACGATTCCAGCAAGCGCCATGCCCAGCGTCGCTGCGCCATAGATCTGTGCCTTCGACCAGCCGAGGTCGACCCGCATCGCCTCGGCGATCAGCGGAAAGCTGTAGTAGAGCGATCCCCACGAGCAGATTTGCGCGACCCCGAGAGCGGTGATCAGCCAACGGACGCCCGCGTCAGGGCTTTTCTCGCCAGTCTGCCCCGTCACAACGCGCCCCGCCAGCCGGCGACCAGATCAATGTTCCAGCCGGAGATTGCCGCCGGAAACGACCACGCATCGTATTTCACGTTCCATCCTTACGCCCGTTTCGGCGGCATCGCGATATTCACGCCTTAGCCTGCGGCGCGGTTGGCGGACAGGATCCATCGGCACAGCATTCGTCGACAAGGAAGCCGACCAGGTCTTGCATCGCCGGATAGTTGGCCCGGCATATCAATGTCGTAGCCTGCCGCTCCTGCGTCACCAGACCGGTTTCACACAGGCGCTTGCAGTGATGCGACAGTGTCGATGCCGGTATGTCCAGCTTCTCCTGGATGCGCCCGACCGCAAGCCCTTCATCCCCGGCGCGAACCAGGAACCGGTACATCCTCAGACGCGTCGGGTTGCCGAGCGCCTCGAGCTGACGTGCGGCCTGTTCAAGCTTCATGACACGGGCTCACACCAATCGAGCACTTCGACAAGCAATGACAGATTTCCCGACAGGCAAGCCATCACTGGGACCGTTGGTTCACTCGGTTCGACACCGCCTCGGCGCTCTCGACACGTTCGGAATAGCGATCGGTGAGGTAGCCGGTCCGGTCGCGCAGCAGGAGCGTGAACTTCATCAGTTCCTCCATCACGTCGACAATGCGGTTGTAATAGGGAGAGGGCCTCATGCGGCCGGCTTCGTCGAACTCGGCAAAGGCTTTGGCGACGGACGACTGATTGGGAATGGTGAACATCCGCATCCAACGACCGAGAACACGCAACTGATTGACGGCATTGAAGCTTTGCGAACCGCCGCAGACCTGCATGACGGCAAGCGTGCGTCCCTGCGTTGGCCGGATACCGCCCATGGATAACGGCAGCCAGTCGATCTGCGCCTTCATGATGCCGGTCATCGCTCCATGCCGTTCCGGCGAGCACCAGACCTGGCCTTCCGACCACAGCGACAGGTCCCGCAGTTCCTTGACCTTGGGATGGTCCGGAGACGTGGCATCGGGCAGCGGCAGCCCCGCGGGATTGAAGATGCGCACCTCCGCGCCCAGGCGCCGCAGGATGCGGGCCGCCTCTTCCGTCGCGAGACGCGAATAGGAACGCTCGCGTAGCGAGCCGTAGAGCATCAGGATCCTGGGCGGGTGCGTGGCGCGCGGAGCATCGAACAGCCCGGCCGCATCAATCTGCCGAAACTGCTCCTCGACGATATTGGGGAAGGTGTCGATGGGACGGGGAATTTCGGCCAAGCTTCCACTCCTGTACCGGCGGCTCTATTTCCACTTTTATCGAAATATATGTAACGTTCCGCCCCTGCCCCGTCAATTCTATTTCGATCAAATTCGAAATTTGGCGCTTGACTGGCCCCGGATGGAGGAATGACGCCCGGCACGGTCCAAAGAGACTGCCTCAATCGGCCAGCAGGTCCGCCAGCACCATTTGCTTGTAGGCCTCAACGAGGGTGACGCCTTCGTCGCGATCGGTAGCGATCGCGAGCCGCATCGTCGCCTCCCCGAGATGCATGACCAGGAAGGACTTCGCCGCCACAGTTGGCCCATCGGCCGCTGGCCGCAGCCGCAGGACGACATCGGCAAGCATCTTTCCGAGCACGCGCCCCTGCTCAAGCTCCATGGCGCAGAGCGCCTTGTCGGCCTGCGTGCCCGACCAGATATCGCGCATGACAGGCTCGGCCAGGAACATCGCGTAATAGGTATCGATCAGCTCCGAGAAGGCGCTGCGCAACTCGGCCATGGTTTCGACGCCGGCAAGTCCCTCGTCGATGCATTGGCAGCTCAATGCGTTGTAGCGCTCGGCCAGCATGGCGATGATCGCCGCCTTGTCGGGGAAATACTGGTAGAGCGAGCCGATCGAGACGCCGGCGCGCTCGGCCACCTCGCTCATCTTCATCGCGTCACTGCCCACCTCCTCGATTAGAGCGGTGGCGGCCGCCAGCATGCGTTCCACGCGTTCGCGGCTGCGCTTCTGCATCGGCATCCGCCGCGGCGCCGGCATGTCCGGCAGGGATGCGTCAGGCCGGTTCTCGCCCATCATTGTCTCCCAAGCCCGTTTTGACCATTGACACTCGTAATATGAGGTTTTATCACATTTAGCAAATGTGAGACTTGCTCACATTAATTACCCGGAGGAACTACAATGCCCAGCACCCCTTCCCTGCAAGCCCTTCAACCGGTTCTCGTCATCGGCGGCACCGGAAAGACGGGGCGTCGCGTTGCCTGCAAACTGAGCGAGCGCGGTGTTCCCGTGCGCATCGGCTCGCGCGCCGCGGATCCGGCTTTCGACTGGAACGACGCGGCCACCTGGAAAGCCGCACTCGACGGCGTGAGTGCCGCCTACATCACATATCAGCCCGATCTGGCCGTACCCGGCGCGGTGGAGGCGATCGACACCTTTGCCCGCCTCGCCGTGCAGATGGGCGTTCGCCGTCTGGTGCTGTCCGGGCGCGGCGAGCCGGAAGCACAGGCGAGCGAAAGGGCGCTGATCAGCTCGGGTGCGGAATGGACGATCATCCGGTCAAGCTGGTTCGTACAGAACTTCTCCGAGAGCTTCCTGCACGACGCCATCCTCGCCGGCGAGGTGGTCCTGCCGGTGGGCGACGTGCATGAACCCTTCATCGATGCCGAAGACATTGCGGAGATCGCCGTGGCCTCAATCACAGACGACCGCCATGCCGGCCAGATCTATGAAGTCACTGGACCGCGCCTGATGACCTTTGCCCAGGCGATCGACGAGATTGCAAGGGCGAGCGGCCGGACGATCCGATACCGTCGGATCGAAGCAGGTGACTATGCCGCGATGCTGAAGGCGCAGGCGGTGCCCTCGGAATATATCAATCTCCTGATGATGCTGTTCACCGAGGTGCTGGACGGGCGCAACGCCTCTCTCGCCGACGGCGTGCAGCAGGCGCTCGGCCGTCCGCCGCGCGATTTTTCCGACTATGTGCGTCACACGGCCGAAACGGGCGTCTGGAATGCTAACGTCGAAGCCGCCACGTCAGCCTGACCTCTTCAGGCCAAATGGAGTTCCGATATGAACGATCGTCTGACGTTTTCCCTCATCCTCGCGGCGGCGCTTGGCTCCGGACTGATGGCTGGGCTGTTCTTCGCCTTCTCGACCTCCGTCATGGCCGCGCTTGCCCGGTTGCCGCCCTCCGGCGGCATCGCTGGGATGCAGTCGATCAACGTGGCGATCCAGAACCCCCTCTTCTTCGCCGCCTTCTTCGGCACCGCCCTGGTCAGCCTCACGCTGCTCGTTGCGGGCCTCTTCGGCTTGACGCCTGCCGCAAGAGGATGGCTGGTTGCCGGCGGGGCGCTCTACCTCGCGGGAATCCTCGGCATTACCGTCGCCTTCAACGTGCCCATGAACAATGCGCTCGCCGCCGCCGACCCCGCCAGCACGGCCGGCGCACGCCTGTGGTCCGACTATTTGTCCCGTTGGACGGCATGGAACCACGTACGCACAGCAGCGGGGCTCGCCTCGCTCGCCTGCTTCTGCATGGCGTTGCGGCAGTAGGAACCCGCGAGACCGATACCATGCGCGCATCCGACCGCCTGTTGACAAGCCCGCCCATACCGACGATGCGGTAATCACAACAGAAGCACGGCACGGGATCGAATGGCGTGACGACGACAACCGGCAGGAACGAGAACGATCGCGGCGGCGGCAAGGGCACGTTCGGAACCTCGTGGATCTTCATCCGCGGTGTTCCGTCGATGAAGTTTCTACCCCCCGAAGGGCCTCCGGAGATCGCCTTTGCCGGGCGCTCAAATGTTGGAAAGTCTTCGCTGATCAACGCACTTGTCGGCAAGAAGGGGCTGGCGCGCACATCGAACACACCGGGCCGCACCCAGGAACTCAACTATTTCGTTCCCGACGGATATTCCGGCAGCGCCGACGACCTGCCGCCGCTGGCACTGGTCGACATGCCCGGCTATGGCTTCGCCAAGGCGCCAAAGGCGATGGTCGACAACTGGACAAAGCTTGTCTTCGACTATCTGCGCGGCCGCGTGACCCTGAAGCGCGTCTTTTTGCTGATCGACAGCCGGCACGGCATCAAGAAGAACGACGAGGACGTCATGGACCTTCTCGACAAGGCTGCCGTGTCCTACCAGATCGTGCTCACCAAGACAGACAAGATCAAGCCACCGGCCGTCGAACGATTGATTGCGGAGACGCAGGAGAAGATCCGCAAGCGCCCGGCAGCCTTTCCGGAGATCGTGTCCACATCGGCCGAAAAGGGCGTCGGCATGGATGAATTGCGGGCTGCCATCGAGTTCGCTGCGGGTAGCAGTCGCTGATGCCAGGCTGCATCCCGCGAGCGTCCATTCAGACGTAGCAATCCGAACTGCTACAGACTCGCTAGCCGCTTGAGTTCTCGGCTGGCCTGAACGTCAAAGCCACGCCGTTGATGCAGTGCCGCTTTCCTGTCGGCGGCGGACCGTCATCGAAGATGTGGCCGAGATGACCGCCGCAACGGCGACAATGGCACTCGGTTCGCGTCATGAAGAACGAGTTGTCCTGCCTCGTGCCGATTGCGTCGGGGAGTGATTTCCAGAAGCTCGGCCAGCCGGTGCCGGAGTCATACTTCGTCTCGGAAGAATAGAGTGGCAGGTCGCAGCCCGCGCAATGGAAGAGCCCCTTGCGCTTTTCCTCGTTCAGGGGGCTGGTGAAGGCGCGCTCGGTCGCCTCCTCGCGCAGCACCGCATATTGTTGCGGCGTAAGCAGCGCCTTCCATTCTTCGTCGGTGCGGGTAATCTCGAAGCGGCCGTCGCCTTCCCCGGCCGTGGCCGCAGTCCAGAACGTGCGCGGCAGCAGGCCGGCGGCAGCCGCAAAGGCAGCGAGGCCGGCCGAACCCAAGAGCAGGTCACGTCGTTTCATTGCTATCAACTCCCATGCATCGGCCGCGACCATAGGCGGGCACAGGCTCACAGCGAAATCAACTCGGGTTGAGGAATGGCGCAGGGAAGCAATTAAACGCCCCGCGTTCTCCGCTTGCTGGAAAGCGGACGCGGGGCGCCGCCGCCCCGGCACGGTCGAAATGGGGCTCACACTCCCGCGCCCTGGCAGCACCTACGTCTCGCACGCCGGCGGTCGACATTCTGTGATCCAGATCACATCAGCAATGCCTGAATTGTGATAGCAAAGCGGCAAGGTGGGACTTTCGTTGCGAGGCAAAACAGTTTTACTGCCAATTGCGAACCATTTCCTCGAAAGCCTTCCGTAAGGGAAATGTTATAAACACGAAGAACTATTTCGCCAGAAGAGTAGATGACCACTATTTTATGACCGCAAAGAGGCTCGAAAAATTCATCTCAGGCACGCCCCTCGGGCAAGCGTTGAGCGAGGAAGAGCTGGGCGCACTCGCGTCATTGAGCGTCTCCGCCAGCTATTACGAGCCGCACACGATCATCACCCAGGAAGGCGACACGGATCACCGGATATTCATCATCCATTCCGGATGGGGATGCATTCACCGAGACTTGCCGAACGGGGAACGCCAGATCATCGACACGCCCCTGTTGAGCGACATGATCGGCATAAGGGGCGGCGATGGCCCAAGCAGCAATTCGTTCTCCTCCATCACCGGCCTCTCCGTGTTCGAGATTCCGCATCACACACTCGGCCGTGCGCTTAATTACAAGCCGGTCCTTGGTCGCATCCTGGCGCGCGCGGTCGCCAGACAGAACGCGATCGCCGTAGAGCACCTCATCAATGTCGGTCGCCGCAGCGCGCTGGAGCGGGCTGCTCACTTCATGCTCGAACTCGGCGAGCGGCTCGCCATGTTCGGCGCATCAACGTCGGCCGGCTATGAATGCCCGTTGACTCAGGACGAACTGGCCGACGTGCTTGGGCTGACGAAGATCCACATCAACCGTACCCTGAGGGAATTGCGCGAGCGCGACCTTCTGGTGTTTCGCAACGGGCATGTGGAAATCGTCAACCGCAGCAAACTGGTCAAGCTTTCCGGATTCGACAGTCAATACATCCATCAGTACTGACGCCGCATTTCTTCGCCGCCGTGTTCCAAGGCAGGCGGCTCATACACCTTCGTTCCTTGGCCCTCGCTGCCATATCGATAAGATGATACATGCAATTGGGCCGAAAGACTCCGTTTGAGCGACGCTAGAGCGATTGCCGGGACGGCGCGTCGCGGCGGCTCGAAAATCAGTCCGAACTTGCCGCGGCATCAGCCTCCAGCAGTGACCACTAAGTCGAAGGGCTTAAGGCGCACTAGAACAGAGGACCGGCCATCCGCATCCTTTTTATAAACAGTTAACCTATGTTAATGAAACATCGGAGATTTCTTATAATCTTCTACTTGAGTGTTTTTGCTCGCGATGGCGAACAACACAGTAATAAGCATACGACTCGACGATCATGTCGAAGTCAATCGCAGTGGGGGCAAGCACCAACAGACTGACTGAAACTAAGGGGCCATTTGACCGACGTTGGAGCGGTCTTCATGGAAAGGCGGGTATCAGTATGGACTTTTCGTTAGGACATCATGACAGCAGAGTGTCGCGCGACGCCATCCTCGCGGACAGCGATCTGACGCATTCCGGAGCAGATACCGATCGGCACGACAAGGCCCATGACTACGAGCACAGCCTGTTGCTCATCGACGGCCGGGCGCTCGGTCGCGAATGCCTGGCCCAGGCACTGATCAATCACAACATCAATATGTATGTCGCGGCCGTGGGCTCGATCGAAGAATGGAAGATGGAAGAGGATCTGAGCCCTCCGCTGGGTGCAATCCTGCTCAATCTCGGCGGCCAGACGGTTTCGGACGACGTGGTGACGGACCAGATCGAACGTCTCGCATCGCAATTTCCTTCCGTGCCTGTCGTCATCCTCGCCGACACCGACGATCTGGTGCAGATCCTCAAGGCATTGGAACACGGCGCGCGCGGCTTCATCCCGACATCGGTCGGCATCGAAATCTGCGTGGAGGCGATCGCGCTGGCCATTTCCGGCGGCATCTTCGTGCCGGCGAGCAGCGTCATGGCCATGCGGCACCTGATCGATTCGGGCAAGCGCAATGCCCGCCCGTTGTCGACCATGTTCACGCTCAGGCAGGCGGAGGTCGTTCAGGCCCTGCGCCAAGGCAAGGCCAACAAGATCATCGCCTATGAATTGAACCTGCGCGAGAGCACCGTGAAGGTTCATATCAGAAACATCATGAAGAAACTCAAGGCGACCAACCGGACAGAAGTGGCCTACAAGATCAACGAGCTCTTCCCGCCGGAGAACGGCTTCGCCATCGAAACCTGATCGAAGGCATCAGCAGCAATCTTCAGTCAACCGCCCGGCGCGACCCGCCGGGCGGTTTATTTGAAGGCATCAGGCGCGCCCGCGGTATATTCACGGCTACGCCCATTGTGCAACGCGACATCGCCCATATTGGCAACGTCAATTGATCCGCCATTCCGATAGACTGCTGGCAAAGGATCATTGCCATGGACAATACTCGCTTCACCCGTTCCGCCCTGCTGCAACGACGCGCCCATCAGCTCATTCCGGGAGGCGCCCACACCTACGCCAAGGGTGACGACCAGTATCCGGTATTGGCGCCCGGCTTCATCGAACATGGTCTGGGTTGCCGCGTCTGGGACGTCGACGGGAACGAGTTCATTGAATACGGCATGGGCAATCGGGCCGTCGGACTGGGACACGCCTATCCACCCGTTCTGGCTGCCGCGCGCGAGGCGCTGGAAATCGGATGCAACTTCACCCGGCCGGCACGCATCGAGGTCGAATGCGCCGAGACACTGCTCGACCTGATCGAGGGTGCGGAGATGGTCAAGTTCTGCAAGGACGGTTCCGACGCCACGTCCGGCGCCGTGCGGCTCGCGCGAGCCTACACGGGACGTGACCTCGTCGCCTGCTGCGCCGACCACCCGTTCTTCTCGACCGACGACTGGTTCATCGGCACGACCCCGGTCAATGCCGGCGTGCCGGAGGCAACCCGGCGGCTGACCGTCACCTTCCGCTACAACGACATCGCCAGCGTGCGGCAGATGTTTGAAGCCCATCGCGGCCAGATCGCCGCCCTGATCATGGAAGCCGCGAGGACGGAGGAACCGGAAGGCGACTTTCTGCACGCGGTTCAGACCCTGTGCCGCGAATACGGCACGCTCTTCATCCTCGACGAGATGATCACAGGTTTTCGCTGGAACCGCGGCGGCGCGCAGCGCGAATATGGCATCGTCCCCGACCTGTCCTGCTTCGGCAAGGCGCTGGGCAACGGGTTCTCCGTGTCGGCTCTGGCCGGCAAGCGCGAATTCATGAGACTGGGCGGGCTCGATCACACCGACCGGCCGCGCGTATTCCTCCTTTCGACGACCCATGGGGCCGAAACGCATGCACTCGCGGCGGCGATCGCCACCATGCACACATACCGCGACGAACCGGTCATCGAACATCTCTATCGACAGGGAGAAACCTTGCGGCGCGGCCTCGCCGAAGCTGCAGGCCGTCATGGCCTGGGCGACCTCGTCAAGCCGATCGGGCGTGGCTGCTGCCTTGCCTTCACGACGTTCGATGAACAGGGCAGGCCTTCGCAGGCGATGCGGTCTCTGTTTCTGCAGGAAACCATCAGGCGCGGCGTTCTCATGCCGTCGCTCGTGGTCAGCTATGCGCATGACGACGAGGCGATTGCCCGGACGATCGAGGCGATCGATGGCGCGCTCGCCGTCTACGCGCGGGCGCTGGAGGACGGGGTCGAACGGCATCTGATCGGCCGCCCGTCGCAGGTGGTCTACCGGCGCTTCAACGAACCCTCCGAAACACCCCGCGTGCCGGCCATGGCCGCGGGCCACTAGGCGATGTCCGTGCCCGGAGCCGCCGCACCCCTGACCAAAAGGGGAATGATCCGGGCGGCAGAGACGTAGGCCGCGACCTTGCCTCCTCCCTTTTGGCTTCTCGCGCCAAACGTCCCTGCCGGGCTAGGCTCGGCCAGCCGTTTCCCATTGTCGTTGAGGAAAGAAGAGGTGCGCAATGAAGGTTCTGGTGACGGGACATCAGGGATATATCGGGTCTGTCATGGTGCCGATGCTGCTTGCGGCGGGCCACGATGTGACGGGCTATGACAGCGACCTCTACGAGCGCTGCACCTACGAGGCGGGCGGGCGCATCGCTCCGGTCCCGAGCATCCGCAAGGACATCCGCGACGCCGACGAATGGGACATGGAAGGGTTCGACGCCGTCATCCATCTGGCGGCCCTGTCGAACGATCCGCTGGGCAATCTTGATCCCGAAATCACCTACGACATCAACCACAGGGCCAGCGTCCGCCTCGCGAAGGCGGCGAAGGCGGCGGGGGTCGGACGGTTTCTCTACGCCTCATCCTGCAGCAATTATGGCCTGTCGGACGCCGACATGATCGACGAAACGGGCGAGTTGAAGCCCGTCACCGCCTATGGCTGGTCGAAGGTGATGTCGGAGCGCGACATTGCGGAGCTGGCCGACCAGAACTTCTCCCCGGTCTATTTCCGCCCAGCCACGGCATACGGGCTGTCGCCGCGCCTGCGTTTCGACATCGTGCTCAACAATCTGGTCGCCTGGGCCGTCACCAAGGGCGTGATCCTCCTGAAGTCGGATGGAAGCCCGTGGCGGCCGATCGTGCATATCGAAGACATTTCCCGGGCCTTCATGGCCGGTCTCACCGCGCCGCGCGAAGCGGTTCACAACGAAGCCTTCAATGTCGGCCAGACGCAGCACAACTACCGCATCCGCGAGATCGCCGAGATCGTCGCCTCGGTGGTGCCCGACTGCCGGCTCGAGTTTGCATCCGACGCGGGTCCCGACACGCGTTCCTATCGCGTCAGCTTCGAGAAGATCGCGCGCCAGTTGCCCGGTTTCGAACCGAAATGGGACGCACGCGCCGGCGCCGAACAGCTTTTTGCGGCCTATGCCGGCTCGCACCTGACGCCGGAGGAGTTCGAGGGGCCACGCTATCAGCGCATCAGCCACATCAGGCAGTCAATCGCCAGCGGCCGCCTCGCCAGCGATCTGCGGCTGAAAGAGTTGCAGTCCGCCACAGCGGCGGAGTGAACGCCCGGCGATGGACCATTCCGGCCTCATCGCGACAGATCGACCGGCGGCGCGCGATGTCGACGCCGGTCACGGGATCTATGACCTCGCGGCACGCCTTTACCCGATCTGCCGCAGCATAACCGGAGACGGCGTGCGCCAGACGCTGGCGATTCTCGGCGACGTCGTGCCGCTGGAGCGCCGCGAAGTCGCGACGGGGACGCAGGTCTTCGACTGGACGGTGCCGAAGGAATGGTCCATCCGATCGGCCAGCATCAAGGATATGGCGGGACATACGGTGCTCGACTTCACCGAGCACAATCTGCATGTGCTCAACTACAGCCGGCCTTTCCGCGGCACGGTATCGCGCGAGGAGCTTCTGGAGCACGTTCACACCCTTCCAGACCAGCCGGATCTCATTCCCTATCGAACCTCCTACTATGCGGAAAACTGGGGATTCTGCATGCCGCACCGCCGCCTCGCAGAGCTTGGCGATACGCACTATCAGGTCGAGATCGACGCCGAACTGAAGGACGGCAGCCTGACCTATGGCGAATATCTGCACCGGGGAGAAACGGAACGCGAGTTCCTGCTGTCAGCCCACATCTGCCATCCCTCGCTCGCCAACGACAACTGCTCCGGCCTGGCGCTCCTGGCCTGCCTGGCCGCGCAGCTGGCCGGACGCAGGACCCGCTACAGCTACAGATTTCTTTTCGCGCCCGGAACGATCGGCGCCCTGACCTGGCTGGCCCACAACGAGGACAGGGTGCACCTGATCGACCACGGGCTGGTCGTCTCCTGTGTCGGCGACGGCGGCGGGCCGACCTACAAGCGCAGCCGGCGCGGCAATGCCTTCATCGACCGCGCCATGGCGCATGTGGTGGGCCGGCACGAGGGCATTGTGATCGACTTCTCACCCTATGGCTACGACGAACGCCAGTACTGCTCGCCGGGGTTCAACCTGCCGGTCGGGCTGTTTCAGCGCAGCGCCTTCGGAACGTTCCCCGAATATCACACCTCTGCCGACAATCTGGATTTCATCGCCCAGGAACACCTCGCCTCATCCTGGCAGATGGTGATGGACCTGATCGAGATCGTCGAGCATGACTGGACCCCGCTCAATCTCTATCCGAAAGGGGAGCCACAGCTCGGACGGCGCGGCCTCTATTCCGCGCTCGGGGGCAACAAGTCTGCCGGGGCGAGCGCCATGGCAATGCTATGGGTCCTCAATCTGGCCGACGGAGACCATTCGCTCCTGTCGATGGCCGAACGCTCCGGCCTTCCGTTCGCGGAACTGGCGCAGACTGCGCGGCTGCTCGAGGCGCACGGGCTGCTCGGGAAAGCGGGACGGCAGACAGGTTCGGTAGAGCGGTAGGACGCCACCCTACATCTCTGCGTCCGCTGCGACCGCCATCAACGGCCAGTTCCCGTCCTTCTCCGACATGACGGTAGGCTTCAGCGGCCAGGTGATATCGAACGCCGGATCGTCATAGCGGACGCCCGTCGAGGCGTCCGGCGTGTAGAACTCCGAGATGAGATAGGAGACGGTGGCGTCGTCGGTCAGCGTCTGGAAGCCGTGCGCAAACCCCTGGGGAATGTAGAATTCGCGGCGGTTCTGCTCCGACAGTTCGAAACCGGCCCATTGACCGTAGGTCGCCGAGCCTTCCCGCAGATCGACCACGACATCGAAGATGGCGCCCCGGATGCAGGATACAAGCTTGACCTCCTGATGCGGCGGCGTCTGGAAGTGCATGCCGCGCAATGTGCCCCTGCGCAGCGAGTGCGAAAGGCTGTGCTGCACGAAACGGGTCGTCAGCCCGCGCGCGGAGAATTCGCGCTCGCAGAATGTGCGCGCGAAGGAGCCACGCTCATCCTCGAAGGGGAGCGGTTCGATCAGCCACGCGTCGGGCAGTCCTGTTCTGGTGAAGCGCAAGACCCTGCTCCTTCTTCCGACCGGCCGGCGCCGAAGCATCGACCGCCATGAATTATCAGCGCTTGCTAAGAGACAGGAAAGAGCACTCTCGGTCTTACCGTCCTTCAGCCGTTGGGTGGATGACACCACCGGCCCGCACGACGTTCGGACAGGGTGAAGCTGCCGTTTCCCGCTCCCCTCGCCTTTCGGCGCGCGGCCCGGTCTACCCCCTCGCCAATCGGATGAACGCGTTGATCGCATGGCCGAATCCAATCCGCAGAGCCCTGCCCGTAGCTTGGTCATTGGCGCAGTGCGGCATCGCGACCGGCGCGAACACAATGCATCAGACGGTCCGTCACTTGTTCTCAGGGCCGCCAGCCAATTGGAGCACCCGATGAACATTCAAGCGGCCGAATTCGTAGCAGATCTCCACCCGGCACACGCAACGGCCTGCTGCCGGCTGTGTGGCACTAACTTGCGCCATACATTTGTCGATCTCGGCATGTCTCCGCCCTGCGAGAGCTTTCTGCAGGCCGATCAGATCGACGAGATGGAGCCATACTTCCCGCTCCACGTCCTCGTCTGCGACACCTGCTATCTCGTGCAGCTCAAGGAGTATGTCAGCCCGGAAGCGATCTTCCAAGAATACGCCTATTTCTCCTCCTATTCGACGAGCTGGGTCGCACATGCCAAGGCCTATTGCATCGCCATCACCGAGCGGCTGAAGCTCGGCCCGAACAGCCTGGCCGTCGAGCTCGCCAGCAATGACGGCTATCTGCTGCAGCATTTCGCCCCGCTCGGCGTGCCGGTGCTCGGCGTGGAGCCGGCCGCCAACGTCGCCAAGGCGGCGGTGGAAAAAGGCATTCCGACACGCGTCGACTTCTTCGGCGTCAGGCTCGCAAGAAAACTGGTCGAGGAGGGCAAACAGGCCGACCTGATCATCGGCAACAACGTTCTGGCGCAGGTGCCCGATCTCAACGACTTCGTCGCCGGCATGAAGATCCTGCTGAAGCAGGAGGGCGTCATCACGCTGGAATTCCCGCACATCGAGAAGCTCATTGCCGAGAACCAGTTCGACACGATCTACCATGAGCACTTTTCCTATTTCTCCGCCCTGACCATCGAGAAGATGGCGGCGCGCCACGGTTTGCGGCTGATGGATGTGGACGAGATCCCCACCCATGGCGGATCGCTCAGGGTCCATCTGGTGCACGAGGACAGCATCCGGCCCACGACCGAGCGGGTGGCGAGGCTGATCGAGCGCGAGAAACTGCACGGGCTGACCGACATCGCCACCTATGCCTCGTTCGACTTCAAGGCGCGCCGCGCCAAGCGCGATCTCCTCTCCTTCCTGATCGCGGCCAAGAACGAGGGAAAGCGCATCTGCGGCTACGGGGCGCCCGGAAAGGGCAACACGCTCCTGAACTATTGCGGCATAGGAACGGATTTCCTGGACTTCACGGTCGACCGCAACCCCTACAAGCACGGCCGCTATACGCCTGGAATGCGCATTCCGATCCGGCCCGTCGACGCCATCGACGATCACAAGCCGGACTACATCCTCATCCTGCCGTGGAACCTGAAGGATGAGATCGTCCGGCAGATGCACCACGTCGCGGCATGGGGCGCCAAGTTCATCGTCCCCATCCCGTTTGTCACAATCATCGATCCTGCGGAGCTGTCACAATGAAGGTCGTTCTGTTTTGCGGCGGCATGGGAACCCGCATTCGCGAATACTCCGAAAACGTTCCCAAGCCGATGATCCCCCTTGGCCATCAGCCGATCATGCGTCATGTGATGCAGTATTATGCCGATTACGGGCACGAGGATTTCGTCCTGTGCCTCGGTTACAAGGCCAATGTGGTCAAGGAGCATTTCCTCAATTGCCGGCCGCAGACCTTCGCCGATTGCATCGTCTCGCATGGCGGGCGCGAGGTCGAGCTGATCGACCAGGAAATCCAGGACTGGCGGGTGGCGCTGATCGACACCGGGATCTGGCGCAACATCGGCGAGCGACTTTGGGCCGTGAAGGACCACGTGAGGAACGAGAAGATGTTTCTCGCCAACTACAGTGACGGGCTGACCGACGTCGACCTGGACGACATGATCGCCAAGTTCGAGGCAAGCGGCAAGCTGGCCTGTTTCCTCGCCGTGCGACCGCCGCTCACCTATCACCTGGCCGATATCGCGGAAGACGGACGGGTGCGCGAGTTCCGAAGCTCGGACCGCTCCGACATCTGGATCAATGGCGGCTACTTCGTCCTGCGCCCCGAGGTCTTCGATTACATGCGCGAAGGAGAGGAATTCGTCCTCGAACCCTTCGAACGCCTGATCGCAGACGACATGCTGATGGCCTACAAGCACGAAGGCTTCTGGCGTTCCATGGACACGTTGCGCGATTGGCAGGCGCTGCAGGACATGGTGGAAAAGGGCGACATGCCCTGGAACAAGCGTATCTCGGCCGAAATCGCCAGGCGCAACGTCGTCAAGGCGGTGTCGTGAAAGGCCTCGGGCTCGCCCGCAAGGGCGAACGCCTTTCCATCCTCTGCCTGGGCGCCCATTCCGACGATATCGAGATCGGGGCCGGCGGAACGATCATGAGCCTGATCGACGCCGGCATTCGGCTCGAGGTTTGCTGGTGCGTGCTGAGCGCCGCCGGCGCGCGGATCGAGGAAGCACGATCCTCGGCTCATGCCTTCCTTGAGGGAGCCGATGAAGGCACGGTCGAGGTTGCGGATTTCAGCGACAGCGACTTTCCCGAACAGCGCGGTGCCATCAAGGCCTGGCTTCTGGACCGCCGGGCACGTGTGAGCCCGGACGTCATCTTGACCCACGCGCGGCACGACGCGCACCAGGACCACCGGGAAATCAACCAGCTGACCTGGAACATCTTCCGCGATCACACGATCCTCGAATATGAGATTCCCAAATGGGACGGCGACCTGGGTCAGCCCAATGCCTACGTGCCTTTGAGCCGGGCGGTCCTGGAACGCAAGATAGACTTGTTGGACCGTCACTTCGGCACGCAACGCTCAAAAGACTGGTTCGACCGGGCAACCTTCGAGGGGCTTGCCCGCCTGCGCGGCATGGAGTGCCGTGCGCCGGAGCACTACGCCGAGGCCTTCACATTGCGCAAGGCGCGGCTTCTTTGAAGTCGCGCCCCTGTACGGCAGCGGCTTCATCCACTGCATTTTCTTCGACACCAGAATTATGTGATTGAACTCGGAGCTCAAATCCAGTTAGGTGAAGCTGTTATAAATGAGAACAGTGTGAATTAGTAAGTCCTCATATTTTGAGTGCGTCAATCTTCTTGTTGGAGCGATTTAACAGAACAACAAAATTGGCTTGGGGGCTGCAATGGGGAACGAAAGCTCGGCGCAAAGCCGGGATGAGGGTCTGGCACTTCAGGAAATCCGGATAGCGACAGTCGAGGGCGGCGAGGCAGGTGTTCTCGTTCTGAAATCCGATCAGCTTGTCGCCGTCCTGACCAGGGTGGACGAGGAGGAATATGCCACCGAAGGTCAATGGTTTCTGGAAACTGGCTTCGGCCGACTGAGCGGTTGTCACAAGATTTTCCGGTCCATCGAGGAAGCAACCAGTTGGATTGGCGGGCGGCTTCCCGCAATGGAAGCCGGCTGAGTACCTGCGGAATACGGCACCGGATCATCGCTCCGTGGGAGCGGTGATCTTGAGCGAATCCTTCAGTCACGCATCGCCCGAAGATAAGCTTCGCGGCCGAGAACAAGCATCGACGGCTGCTGAAGCCGTTATATCAGCCGCGCCAGCAACTCGGCATCCTGGCGCTCGAGCGCCATCTTGAAGGCTCTGTTGCGCTCGGCGATGATGTTTTCGTATTCGCCGCGATGCTCCAGCACTTCGGTGAACTGGGCGATCAGTTCGTCCACATCGAACCGCTCGACATGGTGGCAATAGTCGCCCATGCCCATGCTGGCCATCAACACATCATTCTTGAGGGCATAGCCCAGGGATATTGACGGCTTTCCCATCTTCAATGCGCACACGATATTGTGGAAACGGGTGGCGACGACGACGTCCGTGTGAGCGATCTGGGCCATGAGCTCGTGCAGGGAGCCACAGGGATCGGCAACGACACGGTCGCCGATCGCGTCCGGTCGCAACTCGCGAACCGCATCGATCAACGCATTGACTGCCGTCCAGTCGCCTCGTTCCCCGGTCAGCAGACGTACGTTATGGCCCTGATCAAGCAGATGGACGACGAAACGCGCCAGCTTGTCCAGATAGCCGACGAATATCTGCTGCGCACCGTCTTCGAAGCTGTACCATCCATAATAGCTCATGACGCCCACACCAACGGTGACAGGCTCGCCTTCCGCCTTCGATTTGGGCGGGGGGGCGGCAAGATGGAACGCGATATCGGGATAGATGTGATCCCGGCTTGTATCGAAGCCGACGCTCTCCATGAAATCCCTGGAGACGGTGTCGCGATAGGAACGGTAGTGGGCGAGACGGGCGGCGCCCACCATCAGCCGGCGACTCATGGAATTTCGGATCGGTCCGGATCCGATGCTGACCATTCCGGTTCTCACTCGCATCAGCCTGGCGACGAGAAACCAGACGAAGATGTCGAGCGGCATACCGTGTGGCCGTTCGCCGAAATCGTCGAGAATTCCAGTACCGGGGACGACCATGGCATCGACGTCGCGCAGATTCCAGACAGCGTGAGCGAGATCGCACAGCTTGCCGGGCAGGCGCAGCATGAGCCGGTCAAGCTTGCGCACGATCCCTGTCAGATGCCGGGAAGGGCTGATCGGTCGCGTGTCGAGGTCAAAGGCGTCGGCGACAACCCGCGGCTGATCGCAGATGCAAAGAAGATCCGCCTCGGGTCGTTCCCTCCTGAGCACGTCGAGCATGGCCTCCAGCGAACCGTCATTGCCGAGATTGCCGCAGCCGAACAGTCCGAACAGCGCAATCTTCCCGGGCCGCCGGCGCATGGTCTCACGTCCCGCAGCCTCTGACTGAGAGACCGGCATCGCCGAAACGGGCTCTGCGCGCGCGCTCACTGTGTCGTTGCTGGCGTTCATTGGCTCTGCTTCACCTCATCGACCGACGTCAGCTTCAAGACCCAATCACCATAGCCGGCGAAGTTGGTCGCGGGAGGCGCCAACTCGACACGTCCAGGAGAGAACGGCGATCCGTCGATTTCTGTCGTTTTGCCGCTGGAAGGGTCATACCAGCCGGCAGCGATGCCTGGGCCTGCCATCTGGCCAAGGTCCAGTTCGATCGAACGGCCCGATGGCAGATAGACGAGAGCGAAAGCGCCGTCGTCGGATCGCGCCGCAACCGCGCGATCATCCGCATCCCGCCGGCCGCCGACAAGGAAACTGCCGTCCATGTCGGGCTGCAGACGCCACCATTCCAGCGACGAGATCAGCCGGTGCAGAATTTCCATGCTCTGCGTGCCGCGGCCGGACAGCGCCTGCTGCCAGGTGACCGGCGCATCATAGATGCCGGGGCCGCTGAAATGCCAGATCGGATTGTTGCCGAAGAGATGTCCGAAGGCGCCCGAGAGCACCGCGTGATAGGCCTGCATGCGCACGCGCTGCTCGCCCGCGCCGTGCTCGTTCTCGTAGGCGCTTTCCATCAGAAAGAAGGGCATCGCGGAGGGATCCGCATATTGGCGCAGCGCGTCACTGTAGACCGAATCGTAGGTGTAGACATTGTTGATCGCCAGCCAGGGTTCGCCGCGCCAATAGTCGAGAGCGGCACTGCCGGGCGACCCGTGAGTCGTGTGCAGCGCATCCTTGTCGGTTTCGACGATGCCATAGGCGATGGTGCGTATGAGGTTCTTGTTGGGAGGGTCATAATCGCCGGCGTGAACCCAGACGATGTTGTCTAAATCCCTGTAACGCTCGCCGAGAAACCGGCCATAGCCGTTCAGCGTCTGGATGCCTGCGCGCGACATCTCGGCATACCACCCCTCCGGCCCACCGCCATTGCCGATGTAGGATGGCGTCAGAAGGACGACAAAGCCAAGTTCGCATGCCTGGCGGAGGATCCAGTCGGCATGCTCGAAATAGGGCTCATTGGGCCGTGAGTAGTCGCCTGGCGCCTCGAACGGCTGAATTCCATAAGGGTTGGCAGGAGCGTTGCTGGAAAAGCGATGCTCGAGCAGACTGACCAGGATCGTGTTGAAGCCGCGTGCCTTGCGATCCTGGAGATAGAGCTCGGCTTCTTCGCGCGTCAGTTCGGCGATCAGCGACCATGCCGTGTCCCCTTGCATGAAGAAGGGCCTGCCGGAGGCGTCCTCCAGGTAGCGCTTGCCTGGAACGGCACGCAGGGGAAACAGCTGCTCCCCGTCCACGTCGCGATAGTCGCAGGCCGAACTCAAACCGGGACCCCACAAAAACGTCGCCAGCGACAGCGAGAGAACTGCCGCCGGTATCGACACGCCAATGCGCAATGCCCGCATCTGTCGCAGCCTAATCCGTCCCCGGCTTGGCAGGGTCCTGTGCCGCCGCGGTCTGCCGGAAAAGTGCCGGGTGCTTGGCCTCGAACTCGCTCGACAGGGCTATGCTCATTGCAACGCCCACGCGCGTCATTCCTCCGGTGTCCAGCTCGCGGCCATAGGTGTCGAGCCCATGGGGATCGGCATCGCGATGCAGCAGAAGACGATAGAGAAAGCTGACATAGGCGCGATTGCTCATGCTGAACGCCGCATAGCGGTCGGCGAACTCTTCGTCGCGCAGCAGATCGACGATCACCGCGGTCGTGTTCTTGTCGCCTCTCTCGAGCGCCGCTGCCAGCTCTCCCAGCTCGTCCGCATCCCCGACGCGCCCCAGGACAAGGCAGTGAAGATACTGCGCCTTGCGGGCATGTGCCGCCCCCTCGCGATTCTGAGCATTCAGGTCGCAGGTGCGGTCACGGGCGGGATCCGGCAGCGGGCTCTTGCCGCGAATGTGCTCACGCACGGCGGCATAGGCTGGCTTGGGTTCGCCAAGCATCCAGCCGCCCGCAGGATTCGCGACCACTTCCACCAGCCCCATCTGTGCCTCATGGCCTGGCGCCCAATAGGGCTCATCGAGAAGTTCGTAGATATAGGCCGCTTCGATATCGTACTGCGCCTGCAACTTGCCAAGGCGTGTCATCATCCCCTTGAGCCCCACCTCCTGCTGGCGGGCGCTTCGCTGGCTGCCCAGGGGATTGTTGAACTCGGTCACCCAGATCGGGCGGCCATAACTGGCAATCTTCCTGAACGCCCATTCGGGGTCTTCGCCGTAGATATGCCAGACCGAGATGTCCCAATCGATGCCGTCGGCCTGCATTCGGTCGAAGGCACCCACATGACCCCAACCGGCGGTTCCGATCGCCTTGCGTATCTCGGGGTCGACCGCTTCCACGCCATCCGAAAGCCCTTTCAAGACGGCGCTCACCTTGGCCCAGCGGGGGCCGTAATAGTGGGATGCTTCCGTTCCCCCCGCCGGCCCCCATTCGCATGGATACTGGCTTCCATCGTCGCGCGTCTCGCAGGGCTGGATAATGGCGTAGTTCTCCATTTCGTTGCCCAGTTCCCATACGCGGATCGTGTCCTTGAAGCGTTCGGCGAGCGTATGGGCGAGCTCGTAGGACTCCTTGTAAAGCTGTTCGGCACTGTCCTTGTCGAGATCGATGTCGCCGGGCGTGATCACGGGCAGGATCGTCACCCCGCGTGCCTTGCCCGCCTCGACGAGAGCCGCCAGGTCGGCTGCACGTCCGGAATCGGGAATGTTCACGCGATAGGAACCCATGCCGAGATCGCGGACGTAGTCGAGCTGGCTTTCCTGATTGATCCCGGGGTAGGCGGTGATTGGATGACCGTTGACACCCCACGCAATGTCTGCGCGCGCGATCCCGGTCGCGCCTGCCAGGCAGGCCCATGCGATGACGAGACTCTTGAACATTTGTCGTCCCACCCTTTTGCTACAGACGCTCAGGCTAGCGGCGACGCACGAAAGGGAAAATTCTGCCTTTCTGAGGAGAGACGGCCATCGAATACCCCTTTTGAAGGCCGTTTCTCACCTAATGGTCTGGCTGACACGGGCACGGCATCCGTGGAGAAATCGGATATTGGCCGGGTATGGGCGGTCGGCCCCGGCAGCCACGGAATGAAGAGGCATGTCCGGCATCGACCCCGCCCAATCCAAGATCCCTGCTACCGACGATCCGTGTTGCGTTCCGGTCACCGGCCACGCATCTCAGAGAGGTGCCTCGCAGCGCATTGCGCGGCAAAACCGATGCCTCGACGGTCCGTCTGTCGCTCAAGCCGCACCCTTCTTCACGAAGACAAATACAATTCATCGGTTCGGGGATGCGTTGTTCGCCCGAGCCAGTCTGTTGTCACGAGGCGCCCGCCCCCCTGCTCGCGTTGAAGGCTGAGCGGCCGTTCGATCGGCCCTGCTGGCCGAACGACGGAAGAGTTGCTGCGACCACTTTCGCCTCAAAGCTTACCGGACCGGTTCGACATGATTGTAAACCTTCAGATCTTGCGGGCCTTTGCCGCCATGCTGGTGGTCTGGGTACATACATACGTGCTGCTTCCCGAGACCCTTGTTCCAGCCTGGACCGGCCGTATCGGGTATGGGGGCGTTGATCTGTTCTTCGTTCTCAGCGGGTTCATCATGGTTCGAACGACCGTCGGAAATCCGCTCAGTCCCGCGGCGTTCATGCGCAAGCGGATCAGCCGCATCGTTCCGCTGTACTACGTCTTTACAATTCTGACAGCCGTGGTCGCCATGTCGCTGCCTCACCTCATGAACAGCACGCAGCTGGACACCGTTCAGATCATCAAGTCTCTTCTCTTCATACCGTTCGAGAAGACGCCCGACAGAATATATCCCGTTCTCTATCTTGGCTGGACATTGAACTATGAGATGTTCTTCTATCTCATATTCTCGGCATCGCTCGCGTTCGGCAGGAGCATCAGGATCCTCTTCGTCGCTGGCTTGCTGGGCCTGCTCGTTATCGCCGGGCGTGGCATAGAAAACCTGAACGAGTACGGGGTGATACCCTTCTTCCTGACGAGGCCGATCCTCCTGGATTTCGCCTTGGGAATGCTGATCGCCGTCGCGCTGTCGGGCAAATGGGTGCGCTTCTGCGATCCCCTGGCATGGTGGTCAGCGCTGCTTGCCGGAACGGTGTGGCTGGTGTTCGGGGGAGAAGCCTTTCCGATCGGCAGTTCCGGCGTCGCGCCGATGACCGACACCTTCCTGCGGTTCGGTATGCCGGCGGGTCTCATCGTCATGGGAGCGGTGGGGCTCGAGCAGACCGGAATCAGGATCGGCGGCCCGCATATGAAGCGGCTGGGGGACGCGAGCTATTCGCTCTATCTGTCGCACTATTTCGTCATCGCGACCTGCTCCGCACTTGCCGATTTCATGGTGCTCGGCGACCACCCCCGTATCCTGTTGGCCATCCTCGCGATGTCAGCCGCCGTCGTGGGTGGAATCCTGACTTTTCGACTGATCGAGCGTCCTCTGGCGGGCGATTTCAGCGCCTACCGCCGGCTTGGACAATATCTGGTGCAGCGGGCCTGATGCGCCACACATACTCCCATCGGGGGCTAGGCCCGATCGATTGGCCGAGATGACGCGAAGCGCCATCCGGCCGAAACTGGCCTGCAAACAACATCGACGCGGCCCTTCGGCCGTTCATCTGGAGCACGCTTCAGGCATGTCCGAGGTAAAACGCGCTCTGCTTCTGAGTACGGGCGACCGCTATTTCGCGCTGGTCGCCAATTTCATTACGGTTGCCGTCGTTTCACGCATACTGACGCCGGGTGAGATCGGCGTGTCGGTCGTCGGCATGGCGATCGTGGGAATCGTGATGTCGGTGCGCGAATTCGCCAGCGCGAATTTTCTCATCCAGCGTCGCGACCTGACGCGCGAGAACGTCCGCAGCGCCTTTACGGTCATGCTGATCCTGACGGCGGCGATCACCCTCACCCTGACCGCGACGGCCCCGATCATCGCCACCGTCATGGAGGATGACCGGCTGACGCCCTATCTGCGCATCATCGCGCTGAGCCTGCTTCTGGACGTCCCGTCGATCCCGATTCTCGCCCTGATGCGCCGTGACCTCTCCTTCGGAAGGGTCGCCGCAGCAAGCATCGCGGGCGCAGCGACTGCCGCGACGGTCACCGTCGTGCTTGCATTTGCCGGCTTCAGCTACATGAGCTTCGCCTGGGCGTGGTTGTCGAGCGTTATCGTGACCGGGATCCTGGCGTTATCGCTCAGCCGGCAGTTCTGGATCTTCCGCCCGTGCCTGGCCGACTGGCGCGAGATGATGACCTTCGGCGGCTACCACGGATGCGTCAACCTGCTGCACAGGCTCTATGAATCGATGCCCTATCTCGTCCTCGGCCGAATGCTGTCGACCGGAGCGGCAGCACTTTTCAATCGCAGCATCATGCTATGTCAGCTGCCTGACAAGATCGTCCTGGGCGGCGCCATGTCGGTCGTTCTTCCAGCCTTTTCGGTGGAGGCACGCAATGGGCGCGGGCTCCGGGGCCACTATCTGAAGGCGCTGGAGATCATCACCGCCCTGCAATGGCCGGCCCTGGCAACATTGGCGGTGCTCGCCTATCCGGCGGTCAACCTGCTGTTCGGCGATCAGTGGCGCGACGTGACACCGCTCGTGCGGATCATGGCCGTGGCGTCGTTGTGGTCGTTCTGCTTCGAGCTCAATTATCCGGTGCTCGTCTCCATGGGGGCGGTGCGCGATGTCTTTCTTCGCGCCGCGTTCGTCTTTCCGATATCGGCGGCCATCATCGCCATTGCCGCATTCATCAGCCTCAACGCCGTCGCCTGGAGCATGATGATCGTCATGCCGTTCCAGGCCTATGTGTCGTTGCGATTTGTGCGGCGCCACATCGCGATCCGCTGGCGCGACGTCGTTGCATCCACGTGGCGAAGCGGCGTGGTGGCGCTTGCAACCGTGCTTGCACCCATGGCGATGGCGCTCAGCGTTTCGCCCCGTTTCGAGCTTTCCGTGGCCGAAGGCTTGGTGGCGGGCGTTCTTGCGGCCTGCGGCTGGCTCGCCGGGCTGTATCTCACCCGTCATCCGCTGCTTGCCGAGATCACGAGCACGTTCCCGGTATTCAGACGCCCCTTCGCCGCCAAGGCATAGGGCGGACCGGAAATCAGGCGCTGGCTCAGCCCGTTCTCGAAAGGGCCGCCAGGCAATTCTGGTGCGACAGGAGCAGATTGCGCCATTCGGCGAGGAACCGCTCTTTCGACATCGCAGACGCCAACCTGCGCAACTGTTCGGCCGTCTTCGCCTTCTCCGCGTCGGAGCGCAGCAGAGCCTGCTCGATCGCATCCGCAATCACTGAAGGATCGTCAGGCGGGACCTGAAGACATATGCCGCCAACCGCTTCGACGAGTGCGCTGTCCTCAGAGACAATGGGCAGCAGGCCCATATGTGCCGCCTCGAGCGCCGGCATGCCGAACCCCTCAAGCAGACTGGGCAGAACGAACGCCTCGGCGTTGGTGTAGAGCCAGCGCAGTTGCGGATCGCTCACATAGCCCAGAATGGTCGCGCCGGGCGTACTGGCGACACGCTCGGCAATCTCCTGATGTCCGGCGCCGCGCGAGCCGCAAAGGATGTAGCGATAGCCCTTTTCATGAAAGCCGCCCTCCCGAAACGCGTCGAGCGCGGCAAGCTGGTTCTTGCGTGTCTCCAGCGCGCCGACCGTCAGCAGGAAAGGGCAGTCCACTTCCGCGACAGGCTCCGTTGGGCCGGTAAACAGACCGGTGCGAACATAGAGCGGGATCGTCTTCAGAAACCGGAACCGCGCGCCGAAGATCGCCACGAAATTGTCCCGCGACCAGTCGCTGACGAATACCATTCCCGGCGCGTGACGCGCGATCTTGTCATAGGCCAGTCGATAGTTCTCGACCGTTCGGGCGTCGTAGAGCCGAGGGTGCGTCAGGGGCCCGACATCGTGACAGAGCACGATATCATCCTGCGAAAGCTGCGAGCGCAGCACATAGAGCGGGTCGAGGAACAGCCGGAAACTGCCCCTGCCGACATCGTCGCCAACCAGGAAATGCCCGCTGTCGCCCAGCCAGTTGATCTCCATCATCATCAGGCGGGCGGCGATCTTGCGGGCCAGCCCCTCGGGGGCGTGACGGCCGAGCCGCCAATGACGCACCCGCGCCTGTTCGGGCACGAATGCATGGCACAGGTCCTTGGCGATGTGATAGGCGCCTGTCCGGTTTATGATCGACAATGAATTATCGAACAGCAATTGAGCAACCCTCGCTTTCGCGTCCGCGGCCAAGCCGCGCCCGTTTCAGGCCGCACGCCTTCCGAACGCATCCGAAATGACCTCCGCAATGCGCCGCCTCGCGGCCTTCATCCTGATCGGCGGCGCGAGCAGGGTCGCAGGATCCAGCCTGGCCGCGTAGTTGACCAGCGCCAGCCCTTCGGCGCCCTTGCCCCTGGAGAGGTGCGAGATGGCGGACGAGTAGGCCACGCGCGCCAGACGCCGCCTGGACAAGCGCTGCAGCGTGCAGGCATGCGCCAATCGTGCGCCTTCATGCTCGAAGAAGCTGTTGAAGGCGGCTTCGCGTTCGCGCAGCCGATCGACCTCCCTGGGAAACCGGTCGTTGGACATCTGGGCATCGTGTTCGCGGCGTCGGCCAAGTGCTGCATCGAATTCCACCACCGCCCCCCGCATGGCAAGGCGCAACGCCAGCTCAAGGTCGTCCGTGTATGGCAGTGAATCGCGGTAATATCCGACAGCCTTCTGGACGGGAGTGCGCACAAGGACGGCGCCGAGCGGGAGAGTAAAGCCCAACGACCGGCAGCAGCTCTCGATGAATTCCTCGCCTTCGACAAGCCGCCACGGCATATCATCGGGTTTCTCCATCGAGATGGCTTCGCTGTCCGCCTCGTCCGCGCTCGTTCCCAGTGCGAAGACAGCTTCAGGGTGTCGATCAAGAACATCGCACGCGCGCCCCAATGTCCCTTCGTTGAGCAGATCGTCGGCGCACAGGATCATGACGTAGTCGGCGCGCGCCAGATCGATCCCCTCGTTGAACGAGGCCTGGGCGCCAAGGTTTTTTTCGTGCCGGACCAGTTCGACGCAATCGTGGCAGGCTGACAGACGGCGAGCCACGGCGACACTGTCATCCGTCGACGCATTGTCGATGATGACGATCCTGAGATCATCCAGATCCTGGCAAAGCACGCTGTCGACGCACTCGCCTAGAAATCGGCCGTAGTTGTAGCAGGGTATGATGACGTCCACACTGGGCATAGCCGTGTCCTCCCTCCGTGTGACGTTATCGGCCCGAGCGAGCGTTCCTGACAGGACGCAGGCCAGCCGCGGCCAGCGCGGCGGCGGCGGCCATCAGGATGTCTGCAGCCCGCTTGAGCGGACGGTCCATCGTCAGCAACCAGCGAAACGGCGGCAGCAAGGCCGCGTCGGGCCGCCATCGTCGCGAGAGTGCCAGAAGCTCGGCTGCCGTCGTCCACCGGCCCTGCACGAGATTCGATACCGCCGACCAGTAGGCATGTTCCCCAAGACCGCGCCGGGCCTGCGCCAGAAGCTCCGGCGCCTCGCCGATCGACATGCCTTCATTGGCGAAGAAGCTTTCGAATGCCCGCTCGCGCTCCCTGAAGTCGCGTGCCTGGGTCTCGAAATGCACGGACATGCGCGACTCGTGGTATCTGCGCAACGCCTGGGTCGCGCCGATGCGAACGACTTCGCCCAATGTTGCAAGACGCAGCCACATCTCCAGATCGTCCGTGTAGGGCAGTTCTGCGCGGTAATGCCCGATGCGCTTTTGGGCGTCGGTGCGCCGCACGACAGTATTCGCACCGACGACATTGACGGGAACACGGCACAGATCCGAGATCAGGGCACCGCCGGGACGGTGTATGGTCGTAAAGTCCCCACTCCCTGCGGCTGCCGCAACAAGCATTGAACTTTCGATACGTCCTTCGTCGCCGAAGACGAATACCACCTGCGGATTGGCGTCCAGCACCGCCGCAGCGCGCGCCAGTGCTCCTGGCGCCAGCACATCGTCGGCATCGAGGATGAGGAAGTAGTCGGATGCCGCCCAGTCGATGCCTTCATTGTAGCTGTAGGTCGCGCCCATGTTCCGTTCATGTGCGATGACTTCAACCCGCCCGTCGCGTTCGGCCAGGGTTCGTGCGATGACGAGGCTGTCGTCCTCGGACGCATTGTCGATGACAAGCACGCGTGTTTCGACGCCCTCTTGCGAGAGCACGCTCGCCACGCATTCCCCAAGATAGCGGCCGTAATTGTAGCAGGGTATGACGACGTCGACGCTCGACATCAGGCGGCCTCCGTGTCGGCACATGTGGCGGCGGTTCGATCCACCTCCGCCATCAGATGAAGATAGGTCTCGGCGATGCGCCGCCAGGAGTATCGCCGTGCCCTGTGGCGCCCGGCCTCCACGAGCCGCCGCCGCAGATCGGGATGTCGGTGAATGCTTGCGACCGCATCGGACCAGGCAACCAGATCATCGGGATCCGCATAGAGGGCGGCATCCCCACAGACTTCCGGCAGACATGGCGCCGTCGATGCGACCACCGGGCAGCCTAGCGCCATCGCCTCGACGGCCGGAAGGCCGAAACCTTCGATGCGTGAGGGAAACAGGAAGCACAGCGCCCCGTTCAGGGCCGCAGCGAGGTCGTCGTCGCTAATGCGTCCGAGAACGTGGAGATTGGCGGGCATCGACTCGACATGCTCCAGGATCCGCTCCTCGGCGATGTCTCCGGCCATCAAGACGTCCAGACCAATCAGGTCGAGCAGAGGTGCCAGTCGCACCAGCAGTTCGAGGTTCTTGTATTTCTGTCCCTGGCCGAGACAGAAGACATAGGGCCGACGAGGCTCGACCGCGAGACGCCCGCGCTGCGGGTCCCAACGCCGCACGTGATCGCTGCCGTTGTAGGTGACCGAGACCTTCTCTCCCGGCGCGACGCCATAGGCTCCCAGATGATTGCGTGAAAGCTGCGACACGGTGGTAATGCACGCGGCGCGCCGCCCAAGCGCTGGCAGTATGAGACGATGGGCGAGGCGGAAGAGAAGCCCGTAGCTTTCCGGCATCAGCCGGGTGTGGAGATCGTGGATACAGACGATCTGGCGCCGCACCGAGACCGGCGCGAGATTGCAGAAGCTCAAAAGCCCGCCCGGCACATGCCGGGGAAGCTGCGCCTGCACCCAGAACTGCGGCAGGCGCGGCCGGGCAAATTCCGCAACGAGACGTGTCTTCAACGCCGCCAGCGCCAAAGGCTCTCCGCCCAGCGTCGGCGCAACGATGTCCAAATCGAGGTCGCGGGCAAGGGGGTGGCCCTCGTCAACGAGCGCATCGAGAGCGAGCGTCACCTCACGGGCATAGCGCGCAACGCCGGTCGGCCGCAGGGTCAGGAAATCACCATTGATGGTCCATCGCCGGCGGCCGCGGGAACGGACGAGTTCATGAACCACGCCGGCCCCATCATCGTCGCCGGCGGCGTAGGACGAATGCTGCATGCCGGTTTGTACATAGGCAGGGTCAAGCCGACCGGCCGCCCGGCCGTACCTGTCCCGTCCGTCGGCTCTGGTCTCGCCGATACTGATCGACATGGTGCGGTCCTTCGAACTCGAATGCCCGTTGCGAGCACCGTCCGGCGGGCCGGACGTTCATGCCGCACAGGCTAGCATCTCGCGCGCGCCGGTGTGCGCTACACGATGGGCGTAGCCGTCTACCACCCGGCGCAACATCCGGATGAGGGGTGGGTAGGAGGCTGGCGGGCCGTCGCGCGACGCATGTCCGAATGGCCAAAGTGACCGCGGCGCCGGCCAGCGCCAATGTGCTGGTTCCGGTCCGCAATCCTGCCCGGTCGGGGAGGAGGGCGTGGCCGTTCGAACCTGTCTCGGGAGGTCATGATGACACGGCACTGGACGATCAATGGCCGCTTTCTTGCGCAGCCCATTACCGGCGTCCAACGCTACGCCTACGAGATAACCTTCGCTCTCGACAGGCTGCTGACCGAGAATGCTGCCCTTGCGCGCGGCCTCGATATCGAACTCCTGCTGCCGCCGGACGCGGCGACCCCGGTCGGACTGGCCGCGATCCGCGCGCGCACCGTCGGGCGGATGTCCGGCCAGATGTGGGAACAGATGGTGCTTCCCGGCCAGGTTCGCGACGGTCTGATCAGCCTGTGCAACACAGGCCCGGTCTCGCACCGGAAGCAGATCGTCTGCATCCATGACGTCAACACCCGCGTCTATCCGCGAAGCTATTCATGGGCCTTCCGCACGTTCTACCGAATGCTTCAGCCGGCGCTCGGACGACGTGTCCAGGCTGTATCCACGGTGTCGCACCATTCGATGACGCAGATCGAACGCGCCGGCATCTGCGATGCGGCCAAACTGTTCGTCGCGCCAAACGGGCACGAACACGCGACCCGTTGGCGCGCGATGCATTCTGCGACGACGCGAGAGGCCGCTGGTCCCGACACGATCGTGCTTATCGGAAGTTCCGTGCCGCACAAGAACGCCCGTCTCATCATCGGCATGGCTGACCGGCTCGCCGAGCTGGGCTTGCGCGTCGCGGTGGTCGGATTGAGCGACCGGCGTGTGTTCAGGAGCCGAGGTTCCGAGCCCGCCTGTGACAACGTGAAGTGGCTCGGCCGCCTCTCGGACCAGGAACTGGCGGCACTCTTGCGCGATTGCATGTGTCTCGCCTTCCCGTCCTTTGCCGAAGGCTTTGGCCTGCCGCCGCTCGAAGCCATGGCAATGGGATGCCCGGTCGTCGTTTCAGATCGCACCAGCCTGCCAGAGATATGCGGGGACGCCGCGCTCTATGCCCCTCCGGACGAGGCCGAGCGCTGGCTTGAACGCTTCCTGCAACTGCGCGGCTCACCAAAGCTGCGCCTCGAAATGATCGCGCGCGGCCGGGCCCGGACGATGCAGTTCCGCTGGCAGCAATCGGCGGAACGCTATCTTCAGGCGATGGCAGAGGCGGACGGCCTTGTCTCAGGGGCGCACGCCGAGCGGCCGAGCGTGGTTCAGGTGGCCTGACTGGGGTCAGGCCCGCCAAATTACCGGCTGCAAATCATTGGTTCATGGCAGGATCGGCGGCAAAGGTACCGCTGGCGCATCACGTGGCCGACAGAGACGCGCCGAACCGCGCTACAACGATGAGTTCAGCGCAACGGCTTCATCGAGCGCCCGCACGATCGATTCGTCGAAACGGTCCTCGGAAAAGCGGCTGGCATTCGTGCGGCAGGCCAGCGGCGCGATCGCCCCGCCGCGTTCCTCGAACTGCTCTACCGCGTCTTTCAGAGCCTCGGTGGTCTGGCGAGAAAAAAGGATGCCGGTCGGGTCCTCGCAGGCGTCGAGCGGCCGAACGATATCCACGGCTCCACCACGGCCGAACGCGATCAACGGCGTCCCGCAGCCCTGCGCCTCGGCAAGCGCGATTCCGAAGTCCTCGCATCCGGCAAATACCATGGCACGCGCCTGCGCGATGGTGCGCACATACTCACTGCGCGGAAGATAGCCGGCGAAGGTGACGTTCGGTTTTGCCAGCGATCGCAAGGCTTTCGACTGCTGGCCTTCGCCGACGATGACGAGTCGACGCGATGGCATCTCGTTGAACGCCTGGATCACGAGATCGGTGCGCTTGTAGGGCGCAAGAAAGGACGCACAGACATAGTAGTCGTCCTTCTCCGTCGAGCATTCGAGCTCGTCGAGTGCCACCGGAGGAAAGGTCACCTGCGCATCGCGTCCGTAGATGCGACGGATACGCGAGCGCACATAACTGGAATTGGCAAGCATCAGATCCGGCCCATGCGCAGTCCGCGTGTCCCAGGAACGCAAACAATGCAACATGTAGCGATAAAGCATGCCCTTGGGGCCGAAGCCGAGCCTGCCCTGTTGCAGATAGGAAAACTGCTCGTCCCATGCATAGCGGGCCGGACTGTGAACGTAGCACAGATGCGGCTGGTCCGGTCTCGTGATGACCCCGCGCGCAAAAGCGGCCGACGAGGAAATGACCGCATCATAGCCGGTGACGTCGAACTGCTCGATGAGGAAGGGACAGAGGAAAAAGAGCGAACGGTAGTACTTCTCGATCATCGGCAGGCGGTTGGCCATCGACGCCTGGAACGTCACGCCCTCGAAATATTCCTCCTTCACCTCGGCGGGCAGGAAGTCGAAAAGCGTGAACACCTCCGCATTGGGAAACTGGCGACAGATGCGGGCCAGAACGCGTTCGCCGCCCCGGAAATTGGGGCACCAGTCATGCACCACTGCGATACGGGCATCGCGCGGCAGGGCATGCCGGGTCGGCTCGACCGGTGCTGGCTGAGCGTGCTCCTTCAGTCTTGTCACCGTCGCGAGTTCCGAGGGGCGTTCGTGCCGCATGTCGATCCAGATCCGTTGATAGTGAAGCAAACGCCTGCCGATCAGGCCCTTACCGATCTCATTTATCGACAAGTGTGAGAGCGCGCGGCGCACCGCCGCAAGCTGACCGAAGGGGGATGAAGACGACGGCGCGGGTAAGGGACTAATACCAAACGCGTACGAGGCTACGTCCGAGGACAGTGCCCCCTACTCCCGGCCCCCCCCGACTTGGGAGCCCGCCCTATCCTGCCCCCACCATTATGCAGGCTGAATTTCATACCGGCCCGGATAGTCTGCGACATGGCAGGCAGCATCGGCATCACGGATGCGCGATTTCACGAGCCGCAGGCGGACGGCACTTGGGGTAGGCATGAAACTGATCGTAGTCATTCCGACACTGGGGCGCAGCGCACAGGTGACAAGGCTGCTGGGCCATCTGGAGCGGCAAACCCGGCTGCCCGACGAAGTCGTCCTTTCGGCCCCGGATGCCGCACATGTCGATGAACCGCAGCACGGTTCCTTTCCCGTTTCCGTCATCTTCGGCAGGCAGGGACTTTGCGCCCAGCGCAACACGGCGCTCAGCCATATTCTGGATCGTTGCGACATCGTTACGTTTTTCGACGACGACTTCGTGCCGGCCGACGACTATCTCGAGCGTGTCGAGCAGGCGTTCACAACGAACGACGATTTCGCGGTGGTCATGGGCCACGTCATCAGGGACGGAGCGCGAAATGCCGGTGTGGAATGGGCCGACGCACTGGAGGCACTGGAAACGCGCGCAAGCCAACCCGGACCCGCATCACGTGTGGTCGACCATGTCGGCGCCTATGGCTGCAACATGTCGATCCGCAGCCGGTTCATCGGCGACCTGCGGTTCGACGAGCGCCTCGTGCTCTACGGATGGCAGGAGGACATCGACTTCACCAGCCAGCTGCGCGCGCGCGGACGTGTCGTCTGCCAGACGGACATCTATGGGGTTCACATGGGCGTGAAGGCGGGCCGGGTGAGCGGCAAGCGTTTCGGCTACTCCCAGATAGTCAATCCGCTCTACCTGATCCGCAAGGGCTCGGTGCCAGCCAGTTTCGCGTTGCCGCTGCTTGCCCGCAATCTGGCGGCCAATGTGGTGCGCAGCCTGCGCCCGGAGCCCTTCGTGGACCGGCGAGGCAGACTGCATGGCAACATGCTCGCGCTCGCTCACGTGCTCACCGGGCGCATCGAACCCGAATACATCCTGAGACTTTGAGGCGGGCAACGACAATGAGTGAGGCGAAATACGGGGATTCAGGTCACAAGGTTGCAGACGCCCTGTCGGGATGGCCCAGAAGTTGCCGTCTGCTGACAACCGTCGCTGCGATTGCGATCGGCGTTTCAGTGAGCGCGTCGACAAGCATATCGGCCGCCGAATATCTACTCGGGCCGCAAGACAAGCTGCGGCTCAAAATCTACGAATGGAGAGCCTCCAAGGACTTGATATTCGAATGGGGCGCGCTCAACGACGAGTATACGGTCGCGGCGGACGGCACCCTGTCCCTGCCCTTCGTCGGGGAAATTCGGGCCACGGGCGTCGCCCCTGGCCAGCTTGCCGATGCGATCGGAAACCAGTTGATGCGTCAGATGGGCCTCGGTCGGGAGCCTGACGTCGCTGTCGAGGTCATTCAGTTCCGGCCCTTTTATATCGTCGGCGACGTCACCGATCCGGGCGAGTTCCCCTATCGGCCGGACCTGACGGTGCTGCAGGCGCTCAGCATCGCCAAGGGATTGCGCACACGCGAGGAGGATCCCGTTCGGCTCGAACGCGAGATCATCAGCGGACGCGGCGAGGTCGGTCTCCTGACCCTGACCCGGATCAGTCTGATGGCGCGAAAGGCACGCCTGGAGGCGGAACTTGAGGAAGCCGAGAACATCACCTTCCCGCCCGAACTGACGCTGCGCAAGGACGACGAGTCCATCGCGATGCTGATGGAGCAGGAGCGCTCGGTGTTCGAGGCGCGCCGGCAGGGGCTATCCACCCAGTTACGAGCCCTGGAAGAACTCAAGGACTTCCTGAAGAAGGAGATCGAGTCGCTGCAGCGCCAGGTGAGCTTTCACGACAAGCAGTTCGAGCTCATGCAGAAAGAGCTCTCCGGCATTACGTCTCTGGTCGAGAAGGGCTATGCCGGGGCCAATCGCGAAATGGCGGTCGAGCGCGCGCTCGTGCAGATCCAAAGCGAACGCCTGTCGGCGGAAACCGCGCTTCTGCGCGCACGACAGGACCTCAGCCGAACCGACATCTCGATCCTGGAGTTGCGCAACAGCCACAAGAACGAGGTCACCGTTCAGTTGCGCGAGACCACGGCCGGGCTCAACGACGCCGCCCGCAAGAGCCAGACGGCCCAGATGCTCCTGCACGATTCGGAGATCACCGCGCCACGACTTCTGGCGCGCCGCGCCCGCGCGGCGCGGACCGAGCCGCGCTATGTCATCGTGCGGCCGACCGGAAACGGCCCGACCGAGATCGAAGCCGACGAAACGACGGCGGTGATGCCGGGAGACACCGTGAAGGTTGAGATTCCGCTTTCCTTCGACACGGACGACTTCTCCACATCAGCCAGCGAGGCGATCGACCCGGAATCGGCCGCCGCTTCGCCAACCGATACCTCGGCGGCCATCGAAAGCAGGCCTTCGACCGTGCGTTGACGCAAGCCCTACGCCGGCAGTTCATCGCATCGGTGAACACACATCCGAGAATCGGGATTCAGGGCTTCAGCCTTCTGTGGTCTGGTGCGAAAACACGACACTTGTGCTCAAATCGCCCAAAGTGAGCAGGACGGGGGCTCACACGCATCCAGAAATGTGAGAAGTTCGCACCGGTCTGCTTCGGTCGGCGGGGCGCCTGGCTGGATTGAACTGAGGAGAGCGCCTTGCTTTGGAGCCATGTCGCGGTTGCCGTCGTCGGGCTGCTTCTCGGACTCCGCTTTCGCGCCCCTGCCCTCTTGGTGGCAACCGCCGTCATCTTCGTCGCCGCCACCCTGGCCCACGGTTTCGACGACACGCCGCACAGCCACGGCATTCTGACCGGCCTGCTCCTCGTCGTCACCCTGCAGATGGCCTATCTGGCAGGCCTTCTCATCATTATATTCTGGCGGCGCCACCGCCAGCGCGGCAGCCGATGAAGAGCGGCGGGTTTCAGGAGGCTTCGTCGAAACGCATGACTGCAACGACGGTTCGCGCCAGGATGACGAGGTCGGAAAAGATCGACCAGTTGCGGACGTACTGGCTATCGAGATAGACCCTGTTGCAGTAGTCGGTGCTGGAGCGTCCGGTCACCTGCCACAGACCGGTCAGCCCGGGTCTGGTGCAGAGATAGTCCGACACTGACGTCCCATAGCGATCCAGTTCATCGGCCACGATCGGTCTCGGACCGACGCAGCTCATTTCGCCGCGCAGGATGTTGAACAGCTGCGGCAGTTCGTCGAGGCTCGACTTGCGCAGCATGGTTCCGAGCAACGTCACGCGCGGATCGTTCTCCAGCTTGCGCTTTTCTTCCCACTCTCGCGCGGCGCTCGGATTGCGCTCCAGATGGTCCTTGAGGACACGATCGGCGTCACGCACCATGCTTCTGAACTTGTGGCAATAGAACGGCCGGCCGTCGAAGCCCACCCGGCGGTGCGAATAGACAACCGGCCCGCCTGCCGTGCATTTGATCAGAAGCGCCACGAGCAGCATGATCGGTGCAGCGGCGACAAGGGCGCAGGACGCAACCATCAGGTCGAGGACACGTTTGGAACGGCCGCCAAGCGGCCGGACGGGCATGCCCCTCGACGTTGCCACGCCGGCATCGGCGGCAGGGTGGACCGGGTCCTCCCGTGTCCCCGTTGCACTGCTTGAACTGACCGGCAGGGTCGGGCCCGCTGAAGGCCACGGCTCGGGCATCCGGAACGGATGCAGTGCGAGAAGCGCGCGGACGCTGCGTCTGGACGGATGCTTTTCCTGAAGTTCCATTGTCATGGCATATCGCCGACGGTCACATTCAACGTTTTTCCAGCGTCACTGTCCCAGCGTTCGCCCCCAACCGGCAAGAACGGCAATGGTGGTATCAGACCGTCGCCCGACCTACTCCTTACGCCCTCCGCATGAGCCGGCGATGCGCACTGCGACGAAGGTCGACGGCGGGGTGACATTCTCCGCCGCATCGCACATCTTCGCGTTGCGAGAAAAGGGCAGCCGCGCGGAGGAAATGTCCATGGAATTCATCCCGTCCTTCCTGTGGGGATTGCTGGCCGGCAGTTCCCTGCTCATCGGGGCGGCATGGGGCTGGTTTGCCAGGCCGAGTGCCCGTCTGACTGCCGGTGTCATGGCGTTCGGCTCCGGCGTGCTCGTTTCCGCAATCGCGTTCGAATTGATGGACGAGGCGCTGCGCATCGGCGGCATGAAGGCCGCGGCGACCGGATTCGCCCTGGGGGCCATGGCCTTCACGGCCGGCGCGGTCGTGTTGGCGCGCCGGGGTGCGCATGGTCGAAAACGCTCTTCGGAGGAAGCGGCACCGGCCGCAACCGCGGCCCTCGCGATCGCGCTCGGCTCCGTCTTCGACGGCATTCCGGAATCGATGGTCATCGGGCTGAGTCTGCTTGAAGGGGGGAGCGTCTCGCTGCCGATCGTCGGCGCGATCTTCCTGTCCAATGTGCCTGAAGGCATGTCGAGCGCCGCCGGCATGAGGTCGGCGGGCCTTTCGAGAACCTACGTGTTCGGTCTCTGGACAGGCATCGCCGTCCTGTGCGGACTGGGGTCGCTCGCCGGCTTCGTCCTGTTCGACGGGGCCGCACCGGAATACATTGCGGTCGCGCAGGGGGTGGCGGCCGGCGCCATGCTGGCCATGATCGCAGACACGATGATTCCGGAAGCCTTCAACGAGGCGCACGATGCCGCCGGGCTCATCACTGCGGCCGGTTTTCTCACCGCCTTCGTCATGTCGCATGCACTCGGCTGAGATCCTGCGGGGGCGCTGCAACCCGATTGCCCCATGACGGCAATCCGGCTAAGACATCGCCGGTCAAATCCAGCCTCGGGGATCCCCATTCGATGACGAGCGAAAATGCCGCCAAAGCCGAAGAACAGGCGGGCCTGCTTTCGGCAGCCCTGCCTTTCATGCAGCGCTACGAGAACAAGACGGTCGTCGTGAAATATGGCGGACATGCCATGGGCGACGAGACGCTCGGCGCGGCTTTCGCGCGTGACATCGCGCTCCTGAAGCAGTCGGGCGTCAACCCCATCGTCGTTCATGGCGGCGGGCCGCAGATTGCCGCCATGCTCACGAAGATGGGCATCGAGTCCAAGTTCGAAGGCGGGCTGCGCGTGACCGACCGCAAGACTGTCGAGATCGTGGAAATGGTTCTGGCTGGCTCCATAAACAAGGAGATCGTACGGCTCATCAACGCGCAGGGCGAATGGGCGATCGGGCTGTGCGGCAAGGACGGCAACATGGTCTTTGCCGAGAAGGCGCACAAGACGGTCAAGGATCCCGACTCCAACATCGAGCGCGTTCTCGACCTTGGCTTCGTCGGCGAACCGGTGGAGGTCGATCGCACGCTGCTCGACCTGCTGGCGCGCTCGGAAATGATCCCGGTGATCGCGCCGGTGGCTCCCGGCCGCGACGGCCACACCTACAACATCAACGCGGACACCTTCGCGGGCGCCATCGCGGGCGCGCTCGGTGCGTCGCGGCTCCTGTTCCTGACCGATGTGCCGGGTGTGCTCGACAAGAACAAGAAGCTCATCGACGCGCTGACGGTCGCCGAGGCAAGGGCGCTGATCGAGGATGGCACGATCTCGGGTGGCATGATCCCCAAGGTGGAGACCTGCATCGAAGCGATCGAGCGCGGCGTGGAAGGTGTCGTCATCCTCAACGGCAAAACGCCCCACGCGGTCCTTCTGGAACTGTTCACCGAGCACGGCGCGGGCACGCTGATCGTACCCTGAGACGCTCGTGCGCCCGCATCGGCTTTCATTGTGCAGTCGCGTGGGTAGCTGTCAGCCCACCACGAGCAGCATCAATATCCCGCCGACGATCAGCAGGCAGCCAGCCACTTCCATGGCGTTGATCTTCTCGCGAAAGAAGAGGACCGATGAGGCGAAGGTGAAGATCATCTCGATCTGAGCCAACGCCTTGACGACCGCCGCCTGCTGCAGGGTCATGGCCATGAACCATCCAAAGGATGCGCAGGCGCCTGCCAGCCCGACGATCAGCGACGGCTTCCAGGCCCGCGCGATGCGGCCGATCTCGTCGCGATCCTTCCACATCATCCAGGCTCCCATGAGGAATGTCTGGAAGACGATGACGAAGGCCAGCGTCATGGCCGCCTGCACCATGAAGTTCGGCCCGCCAAGCGACAGCGACGCGGCGCGGTAGGCGACCGCGGAAACGCCGAACATGGTTCCGGACGAAAGACCGATCAAGGCGTTGCGACTCGCGAGAGACGAAAACAAGGACCGCCAGGTGAGCTGCGTGTGGGCGACCGAGATCAGCATGACCCCGAAAACGCTGACCGCGATCGCCGCCAATATGCCGGCGCTCACCCTCTCGCCCAGGAAGACGAGTCCGAAGAGTGCGGCCTGTGCGGGTTCGGTGCGCGAATAGGCGGTGCCCACTGCAAAATTGCGAAACGAGAACAGATAGACGAGCAGGAATGTGGCTACGATCTGTGCGAGGCCGCCGACGGCCATCCAGCCCAGAAAGGCCGGGTTGATCCCCGGCAGCTCGTAACCCATGATCCGGTTGAGGCCGAGAAGGAACGCCAGAGCGAAAGGCGCACCGAAGCCGAAACGCACGAAGGTGGCGCCGGTGGTGCCCATAACCCCCTTCAGGTGCTTCTGCATCGCCGAGCGGACATTTTGCAGAAATGCCGCGGCAACGGTGATCGCAATCCATAATTCCATGCCCGCCCCCAAATATCAGGGCACCCTCTTATCCATACGCATCTACGCCTGGCAATGAGCCAACACACTTTTGCTGGATAGCAAGGTCGTCGCGCGGATAATGCAGGCAGGGATCGAGTATGCATTCATGTCCTGCCCTCCCTGCCGATGGCCGCCGGCGTCGTAGACTCCGGACGCATTGGCGCTGAGTTTGGGCGAAGTTCACATTATCGCGCCGGACGCTGGCACCTCTTGCAGTCGCCTCGTCATGGCGCGACAAGCGGGTATGACAGAATTGCCCGACCCCACACGATTCGCCGGCGTCACCGACTGGGTGTTCGACCTCGACAACACGCTCTATCCGCATCACTCGAATCTGTTTGCCCAGATCGACGTGAAGATGACGGCCTATGTCTCGGAACTGCTCCAGTTGCCGCGCGACGAGGCACGCAAATTGCAGAAGGAACTCTACAAGGAATACGGCACCACGCTGAACGGCCTCATGCATCGGCACGGCATCGACCCAGACGATTTCCTGCAGAAGGTGCACGACATCGACTATTCCTACCTGGCTCCCGATCCTGCTCTGGGCGAAGCGATACGCGCCCTGCCGGGCCGCAAGTTCATATTCACCAACGGCGATCGCGGCCATGCCGAGCGCACAGCGCGTCAGCTCGGCATACTCGAGCATTTCGACGACATATTCGACATCGTGGCGGCCGGGCTCGTCCCCAAACCGGCACGCGAAACCTACGACAAGTTCACCGCCCTTCACCGGGTCGCGGGACCGAATGCGGTGATGTTCGAAGACCTCGCGCGCAATCTCTCAATCCCGAAGGCCCTCGGCATGACAACGGTGCTGATCGTGCCCCACAACTTCGAACCGACCTTCTCGGAAATCTGGGAACGCGACCCCGACTTCGAGGACGATGTCGACTACGTGACAGACGACCTCGCCGGATTTCTCGATGCAATCAACACGGCAGGCGAAAAGCCCCATACGGGCTGACTTTCGCACACCACGCGGCGCGAAGCAGGAAAAGGGGCGCCCGAAGCGCCCCTTTCCATTTCAACCGCCGTGGCCGGAGTGATCCATCGTTCCGACCGCCTTGCGAACAGGCAGATTCACCTGGACCGTGCCGGCCTTCTCGAATTCGAGCGTGACCGGGACGCTGACGCCCTCCCGGAAGGGCTCCGACACCTTCATGAACATCAGATGCAGACCTCCGGGCTTGAGTTCCACCGAGCCGCCGGCCGGGATCTCCAGACCGCCTTCGAGCGGACGCATCGTCATGACGTCGTTGACGACCTCCATCGTATGAACCTCCACCATTCCGGCTGCCGGCGAGGATGCGGCGACCAGCCTGTCCGGCTCGCCCCCCTTGTTGGCGATGGTCACGTAGCCGCCCCCCGCAGGCTGTCTCGGCAGCATCGCCTTGGCCCATGCGGCCGAGATTTCGAGCTCCCCTGCCACGATCGCGGCTTCATGAGCCGCCGGCGCGTGATGGCCGTGTCCATTGTGCGGGCTGGACTCGGCAATTGTCACGGCCGGTGCGGGATGGTCGAGGGAATGTGGATCCTGACCATCGGCCGGACGCTCGTTCCAGGCGACTTCGCCATTGGCGCAGCGTTGCAGCGTGTCGAAATAGAGCGCCTGCCCCGCCTCTACGCCGGCCAGCGTGCCGCGGACGACGAACTCGTCGTAGAATTCGTCGGGCAGTTCGCCGCCACTCCAGGTGACAGCCTTGACGCCCGAGGAAACGCTTTTGCCGTGCAATTGATAGGTGCGGGCATAGTCTCCCGTCTCGATCTCGACGGTCCAGCCAGCCTTCGGCATCGGCTTGACGCCGACATAGCCCTCGGGGATCGAGATCCTCACCGTGTGGGTGGGCTGGCCGTCACAACCGTGCGGAATGCGCATGACGGCCTTGTAGGCGCCCTCCGGTGCCGTCGAGGTTTCGAGGCTGGCATGTGCGAAGGCGGTCACGATCGAGAAAGCCGTCAGCGCGCTCGCCGCGGCAAGTTGAAGAAGATGTCGGCGCATGTGTTAGATCCTTTCAGCGTCCGATTTCAGTCGTTGCCGCCCGACGGGCGGCGCGTTGCCGAATCAGAACGGAAAGGGTGGTGCGCGTATTGCCGGCGGCGGTTCGCCGAAGGTCGGGAACGGAAAGAGGCGGTTGCGGTGAGCCCACGCTAGGGCAAAGGGCGGCAGCAAGGGCTCCCACGCCACTTCGGCCACCGGAACGGCCGTGCGCAGGGGGGCTGCCCCACAATAATGGCCGGCAATGCAAAGAGGACAATCGTCGGCAGCCCCCGCAAGCGGCTCGGCGTCGCTGGCCGGATCTGCCTTTGCTGCACCGAATGTCGTGCAGATGACCCAGGCATTGGGGGTGCTGGCCGCGCGCGCCTCGGCAAGCGGCTGCATCAGGCCCGCCAGCATGACGATCACGCCAAGGAGCGCGAACAGGTAGCGGTCGCGCCTCAGCTTGGCCAGAAAACAGGATCGTCGCTTCGAAGAGCTCATGTGCCGCTACTTACACCGGCCCCGGCCACGGCGCCAGCACTGGCGGATGCGGCAAGATCACTCGTGTGTGCCGCGGCGCCGAGCGGGTGATTTCCTGTCGTAGAACCTCTCGATCTCGGCCCAGGCCTCCTCAGCCGTGTCCACGATGGTGATCAGCTCCGGATCGGCGGGCGAGATCGTTCCCTGTTCCGCCAGAAAATCGATATCCACGGCCCGGCTCCAGAACTCGCGGCCGAACAGGATGACCGGCACATGTTCCATGCGGCCGGTCTGGATCAGCGTCAGCGTCTCGAACAGCTCGTCCATCGTCCCGAAACCGCCGGGGAAGATCGCCACCGCCTTGGCGCGCATCATGAAATGCATCTTGCGGATCGCGAAGTAGTGGAAATTGAAGCACAGTTCGGGCGTCACGTAGCGGTTGGGCGCCTGCTCGTGCGGCAACACGATGTTCAGCCCGATCGACGGCGCGCCGACATCCGCGGCGCCACGGTTGCCCGCCTCCATGACACCCGGCCCGCCACCCGTGACCACGACGAATTCGCGGTGGTAGGATTCGGCCGAATGCGTTGAGCAGATCCGCGCGAAATTGCGCGCTTCGTCGTAATAGCGGCTATTGGCTTCCAGATTCGCCTTCTGGACTTCGTTCTTGGCCGCCCAGGCGTCGGACCCCGGTTCAGGGATGCGCGATCCGCCGAACAGGATGACCGTGGAACGGATGCCGCGTTCGGCGAGCATCATCTCGGGCTTGAGCAGCTCGAGTTGAAGGCGCACGGGCCGCAGTTCGCGACGGGTCATGAAGTCGTCGTCGTCCCATGCCAGGCGGTAGGCTGGCGAGCGTGTCTGCTCGGTATCGGGTACGCTGCGGGCGCGCTGCAGGTCTTCGTCTGAATGCGGCAGGGGCGTCCAGCTGTTGTCTTGTCTCGGGCTCATGCGATCCTCTACCCATCAATGCGCGCCAGACGCTCCAGGCGCGGCGCGTGATTGACCGTTCGATGACCATGAAATAGGTTCCGCGCGAATTTGGCCAGCCCGGGGCGGATTGACCCTAGGGCACCCCCATTAACAGCAGGTGTAACGGAGCACAGGTCCCCATGTCGAAGCACGATCTTGCGGCGCTCGAAAAAACTATCGACAAGGCGTTCGAAGAACGTGACGGCATCACCACGGCAACGCGCGGTGAAGTCCGCGAGGCCGTGGAAACGGCGCTTCAGTTGCTCGACAAAGGCGAGGCGCGCGTCGCCGAGCGCGGCAGCGACGGCCAGTGGGCGGTCAACCAGTGGCTGAAGAAGGCCGTGCTGCTGTCCTTCCGCCTCAATCCGATGGAGATCGTCAAAGGCGGCCCGGGCGAGGCGTCGTGGTGGGACAAGGTGCCGTCGAAATTCGATGGCTGGAGCACGAACGAGTTCGAGAAGGCGGGCTTTCGCGCCGTGCCCAACTGCGTCGTCCGCCGGTCGGCCTATATCGCGCCCGGCGTGGTCCTGATGCCGTCCTTCGTCAATCTCGGCGCCTATGTCGGCAAGGGCACCATGGTGGACACCTGGGCAACCGTCGGATCATGCGCGCAGATCGGCGAGAACGTGCACCTGTCGGGTGGCGTGGGCATCGGCGGCGTGCTTGAGCCGATGCAGGCCGGCCCGACAATCATCGAGGACAACTGCTTCATCGGCGCGCGCTCGGAAGTGGTCGAAGGCTGCATCGTTCGCGAGGGATCGGTGCTCGGCATGGGCGTCTTCATCGGCAAGTCGACCAAGATTGTCGACCGTGCGACCGGCGAGATCTTCTACGGAGAAGTGCCGCCCTATTCGGTCGTCGTCGCCGGCACCATGCCGGGCAAGCCGCTGCCGGACGGCACGCCGGGCCCCAGCCTCTACTGCGCCGTCATCGTCAAGCGCGTCGACGAGAAGACGCGCTCCAAGACATCCATCAACGAACTTCTCAGGGACTGACTTGAACCTGCAACACTACACTTGGCTGTTTTTCAGATTGTCCGGCCGCATCAGCCGGGCCGCCTACCTGTTGGGCGGCCTGCTGGCCAATCTGGTTCCCGCCTTCCTGCTGTATCGCTTCACCCTGGCGCCGGAAGAGAGCCAGGAAGGGGGCATGTGGGCCCTTACCTTCATGGCCGTGGGCCTGATCTGCATCTATTCGATCTTCGCCCTGAGCGTGAAGCGGCTTCACGATTTCGACAAGCCGGGCGCCCTCGCCCTGGCGCTGTTCGTCCCCTTCATTTCCTATATCGCCTTCGTGGCCCTGTGCCTCATTCCGGGCGACAAGGGCCCCAACCGCTACGGCGTTCAGACAAACGAACCGGCCTGACTTGATCATCCGGCCACCTTCCTGGCCCAACCAGCGGTGCGATGACCCCACGTGACAGGCCGCGCGGCTTCGGATATCCATCGCGGCCATGACCTTTCCGACTGATCCATCAGCCAATCTCCGGTCGCTCATCCGCTGCCCGTCCGTCACGCCGGACGAAGGCGGAGCGCTTGCGGCACTTGCCGACATGCTCGCGCCTCTGGGATTCTCCATCGAGCGGCCGGTCTTCAGCGAGGCCGGAACGCCCGATGTCGAAAACCTCTATGGCCGCCTCGGCTCGCAGGGTCCGCACCTGATGTTCGCAGGCCATACCGATGTCGTTCCGCCCGGGGACGCCTCGGCCTGGAGCCACCCGCCATTTGCCGCCGAAACCGCCGACGGCTTCATGTTCGGCCGCGGCGCCGTCGACATGAAGGGCGGCATCGCGTGTTTCGTTGCAGCTCTGGCCCGCCATGTCAGTGCGAACGGCCGGCCGATCGGCTCCGTCTCGCTGCTGATCACGGGCGACGAGGAAGGTCCATCGATCAACGGCACGGTCAAGCTTCTCGAGTGGGCGGCCAAGAAGGGCGAGCGCTGGGATGCGGCGATCGTCGGCGAACCGACGAATCCGGAGAAGCTGGGCGACATGATCAAGGTCGGGCGGCGCGGCTCTCTTTCCGGGACCGTCACCGTCCATGGCGTGCAGGGCCACGCTGCCTACCCGCATCTGGCCGACAATCCGATACGCGGCCTTCTCACGCTGCTGGATGCGCTGCTGGATCCGCCCCTGGACGAAGGCACACGGGATTTCCAGCCGACCAATCTCGAAGTCACGACGATCGACGTCGGCAACAATGCTGTCAACGTGATTCCCGCCAAGGCGGCGGCTTCATTCAACGTGCGCTTCAACGACAGCTGGACAGCCGAGACGCTGCAGGCGGAGATACGGCAGCGGCTCGACAGTGCGGCCGCCAGCAGCCGATTGAGACCCGGTCGCGACCAGCCCGTCAGCTACGAGCTTGCCTGGCGCGATCGCCCGAGCCCGGTCTTCCTCACCCGCGACGACACACTCACCCGCACACTTGCCGCCTCGATCGAAGCCGTGACGGGCCGCCGCCCCGCACTTTCCACTTCCGGCGGCACCTCGGATGCGCGCTTCATCAAGGACTACTGTCCGGTGGTCGAGTTCGGGCTGGTGGGCCAGACCATGCACATGGTCGACGAACGTGTGGCCCTCGCCGACCTGGAGACGCTGACGCAGATCTACCAGCGCTTCATCGCCGACTGGTTCGCCGGGAATTGACGCAATGCCGCCCGCCGAAGACATTCAACGCAATCTCGCCGGCGTTTGGCAGATGATGATGGGGCGGCGTGACGGGCTCAACCTGCTCGACATCTCGGCGGACGGGTTCTGGACCTCATTCTTTGCCATCGTACTGGCGTTGCCGGCGCTTCTCCTGCGCTGGACCACGCTGGCGAGCGACCTGTCCGGTCCCGACGAAAGCGCGCTCTCGCTGGCGCTCAGGCTGGGGATCATCGATCTTTGCGTCTGGATCCTGCCGCTCGTTGCTCTCGTTTTCGTTGCGCCGCGTCTCGGCTTCGGCGACCGTATCGTGCACAGTGTCGTTTCGATCAACTGGTCGTCGGCCATTCTCGTCTGGCTCGCGCTTCCGCCCATCCTCATGCTTGCCTTCTGGCCGGCGGCCTTCGAAATGGTCGTGCTTCTGTCGCTGGTCGTCTACCTGGTGACGCTGTTCCTGACGTGGCGGCTGCTCAATATCGCGCTCGCCAAGGGAGGGGCCTTTGCCGGGGGCGTCCTCGCCGGACTGGTGCTTGGCGGACTGTTCATCCAGTTCCTGCTGCAGGACCTGTTCGGCATCACGGCGCAGTAACGCTTTCAGTCCGACGCCCCTGCCCTTTGCGCGACGACGACTGCGAACAGCATGAGCGCCATCGCCGCCAGAACAGGCGCACGGATGCCGAAGGCGGCATAGAGCGGCCCGAAACCGGTCGTTCCGGCGAACAGTGCCAGATAGGTCGCGCCGCTGTTGAGGCCCATGATGGCGCCGCGGCGGGCCGGATCAAGTGCCATCAGTCGCACGATGAGCGCGTTGAGGCCGCAATGAACGGCCAGCCCCCAAAGGAAGGCGATGCCGACGAGCAGGCCGTAGCTGCTGGACGCCAGCGCCATTGCCGCATAGATCGCCCCGACGCTCAGAAAGGCCAGCGGCATCACGCGGCGCGCGCCAAGGCGGTCGATCGCACCGTCGAAGAAGGCCGCACCTCCGAAGCCCAGGCCGTAGGCAAGCGTGATCAATGCGCCCGCACTGACCGGGCGGCCAAGCTCGGCATTCAGATGGTCGCCAAGGTAACCGTAGACGCCATAGAAGCTGGCCATGAACGCGGCGCAGGCGAGAAGCAGCGGCCTGACGCCGGGAACTGCGAGGGCGGCGAAGGGGCTGGGCGCCGATTGCACGGCCGGCTGGTCGCGAAGCCCGGACAGCGACAGTGCGGCAAGCGCGCACAGGGCAAGTCCCGCCACCAGGCCATAGACGGCGCGCCAGTCGAGATAATCCGCCAGAACCGCCGACAGCGAGACGCCGGCAACCATGCTGAGCGTCCAGCCGGTCAGCACCACGCCGATCGTCTCGCTTTCCCGGCCGGGCGGAGCGATCACAGCGGCCAGCGTGTAGATGGCTGGCAGGGCGACCCCCGCCGCCAGCCCGGTGATGAACTGGCTCCCGGTCAGCACGAGCACGGAAGGCGACAACGCGCTTGCGGCAAGGCCGACCACCAGAACGAGCAAGGCGGCCCGCAGCATGAACACGGGGCCGAAACGGTCGACATGGCGGGCAAGGGTGAGTGCACCAGCCGCGGTGCCAAGACCGAAGGCGGCCGCCGCCGCCATGACGGCAGGGACGCTGGCGACAAGCGCTCGCGCCACTTCCGGCGCGATGGGCCCAAGGGCCAGCGAATTGGAGCCTATGACCCCGATGCAGGCCGTGAGCAGATAGGCCATCGGAGGGATGGCGGCCCGGACCGGAGCTTCGGCGGAAATTCTTTGACTGACATTCGACATAGTGAAAGAATGACCGAACATCATTCCGCTTCAATCGGATTTTTCAGTATGGATCAAAAAACAGATGGTGTTCGGCGGAAGCGGTCTGACGGCCGTGAAATCGACGAGATGGACCGAAAGCTGTTAGGCGTTCTGGTCGACGATGCGACCGCGAGCTACGCCGAACTGGGTGAGCGCGTGGGTCTTTCGCCGCCAGCCGCTCACGAGCGGGTCAAGCGGCTGAGGCGCTCTGGCGCCATCAAGCGTGTCGCGGCGCTGGTCGATCCGGAAGCGGTCGGCAAATCTCTGCTCGCCTTCATCCATGTCGACACCACCGGCTGGGGCAAGACGCCGGCGCTGATGGCGATCGAAGAGCACCCGGAAGTGGAGGAAATCCACTCGGTCGCCGGAGACACCTGCATGCTGTTGAAGGTACGCACCGAAAACACCCATGCACTGGAGCACCTGCTTGCCCGGCTCTACGACACGCCGGGCGTCAAGGCGACGCGCAGCTATGTCGTTTTGTCGACCTATCTCGAGCGGCCGGCGCAGCCTGGCGTGACGAAAGACTGGCCCACGCCGGCACAGGCGAAGGAAAGGTCCAGCGGCAACGCTCTGCCGCATCAATTCTCCGGGTAATCGACCTGCGTCAGGTAGAGCCCGTCGGGTGGAGCGACGGGACCGCAGGCCTTGCGGTCGCGTGCCTCGAGTGCGTCGCGCACGTCCCCGGCGCTCCATGCCCCTTCGCCGACCCGTTTCAGCGTGCCGACCATCGAACGCACCTGATTGTGCAGAAAGGAGCGCGCCGAGGCCCTGATCTCAATGAGCTCGCCGTTCACGGTGACGTCCAGTCGGTCGAGCGTGCGCAGCGGGCTCTTGGCCTGGCACTGGACGGACCGGAATGTCGTGAAGTCATGCCGGCCGACCAGTTCCTGCGCGGCCTCGTGCATGGCGCGGTGATCAAGCGGTCGTGACACCCACCAGGCGCGCTTGCGCTCCAGCGCCAGTGGCGCGCGACGGTTGACGATGCGGTAGAGATAGTGACGCGCGGTGGCGCTGAAACGCGCATCGAAATCTTCGCCGACCATGGCCGCGTGCAGAATCGCGACCTGTTCTCCTGCCATCTGCAGATGGGCATTGACGGCATTGCGCACCGTATCGTCCGGCCAGTCCTTCGCAAGATCGAAATGCGCCACCTGTCCGGTCGCATGAACGCCGGCATCGGTGCGCCCGGCGCCGCGCAAGGTGATCTCCTCGCCGCAGAAGCCGAAAATGGCCTGCTCCACTGCCGCCTGTACGGAATGCTGGCCGGCCTGGCGCTGCCAGCCCGAATAGGCCGTTCCGTCATATTCGATGTCGATACGGTAGCGCTGCATGACCCCTCAATCACCGAAGGCGCGCGGATAGACAAGCCGGCCGTCGGCGGGGGCCTCGCCCCAGGCAAGGGCCTGGAGTGCGTCTCCCTGATAGACGCTGTCAAACCCGGCCGCGCGGGCACGGCTGTAGCCGAAACGCCGGTAATAAGCGGGATCGCCGAGGACGACGCTCAAGCGCTCGCCGGACGCGGAAAGCAGGCGATGTGCTTCATCGATCAACGCGCTGCCCACGCCCCTGCCCTGATGATCGGGGGCAACGGCAAGCGGCGCCAGCGCCACCGCCGCGAAGGCTTCGCCGCTGCCTGCAATCATCAGGCGCGAAAACAGCAGGTGACCGACCGGAATGGCGTCGAACAGGGCGATGACTTCCAGCACCGCGTCGCCGTCGTCGACGATCCGCTCGACGAGTTCGGCCTCATCCCTGCGTCCGAAGGCCGCCGTCTCGATGCGGAATACCGCGTCGCGGTCGGCGCCGTGCACCGGCCTGATGACAATGTCGTTCATTCCAGCCGGTCCCCGACGGCAATGCGCGTCCCGCGCAGGAAATCCGCGGCCGTAAGCGGCTTGCCGCCGGCGCGCTGAAGTTCGACAAGCCGCACCGCGCCGTTGCCGCAGGCCACCGCAAGTTGGTCGTCGATCACCATGCCCGGTGTCCCGTGCCCTTGCGCCAGAGCCGAGCGAAGCACCTTCACGCGCTCCGGCTTGCCGGCGATCGTGATTTCGCACCAGGCACCGGGAAAGGGCGAGAGGCCACGGACGTGGTTGTGAACCTCCTCGGCCGGTCGCGACCAGTCGATGCGTGTCTCTGCCTTGTCGATCTTCTTCGCATAGGTCACGCCGATTTCGGCCTGCGGGGTCAAATCGAGTGCGCCGAACTCCAGATGCGTCAAAGCCTCGACCATCAGCGCCGCGCCCGCCTGCATCATCGTGTCGTGCAGTTCACCAGCCGTCATGTCGGGACCGATCCCGACCCCCTTGGAAAGCGCCACCGGGCCAGTGTCGAGGCCCTCCTCCATCTTCATCACCGTCATCGCGGTCTGGCGGTCGCCGGCCATCACGGCGCGCTGGATGGGAGCCGCGCCGCGCCAGCGCGGCAAGGCGGAGGCATGACCGTTGAAGGCGCCAAGCCTCGTGCCATCCAGTATCGGCTTCGGCAACAGGAGACCGTAGGCGACGACGACGGCAACATCGGCGGCGAGCGCACGGAACGCCGCCTGCTCTCCCTCGCCTTTCAGCGACACCGGCGTGCGCACTTCGAGGCCCAGCGCCTCCGCGGCCAGGTGGACAGGCGACTTTTTCAGTTCCAGCCCGCGTCGGCCCGCTGCACGCGGGGGCTGCGTGTATACCGCCACGATCTCGTGACCCGCCTCGGCAATCGCATTGAGGGTCGGAACCGAGAAGTCCGGCGTTCCCATGAGGATGACGCGAAGGGTCATGGCGTGTCGGTGTCCACTGTGACGCTGAAATCAACCCGTCTGGCGGGCATTCGGACATCCGCTTCAAACGGGTTTACACGCCTGAGGTCAAGCCCGCCAACATCGCGTGCATTGCGTGACCACTGCGCGGCAGCCCAATGCGCGGCTTAGCCCACCATCCGGCTCGGAGCCTTGTCGCGGGCGAGTTTTCTGAATTTCTTGACCACCATGTCTCGCTTCAGCCGCGAGATGTGATCGATGAACAGCACACCGTTCAAGTGATCGATTTCATGCTGAAGACAGGTCGCAAGCAACCCGTCTGCAGTTACCTCCTGCTCCGTCCCAGCACGGTCGACATAGCGTACTGTGACCGACGCGGGACGTTCGACCTCGGCATAATAGTCCGGGATCGACAGGCAGCCTTCCTCATAGACGGATCGCTCATCCGAGCTCGCCACGATCTCCGGGTTGATGAAGACACGCGGCTCGCGGTCCTCATCCTCCTTGGACACATCGATGACGAGCATGCGCAACGGCTCTCCGACCTGGATCGCGGCCAGCCCGATGCCGGGCGCGTCATACATCGTCTCAAGCATGTCATCGGCGAAGCTGCGCACCGCATCGTCAACGCGCTCGACGGGTTTTGACACCTGGCGCAGCAATGGATCGGGAAGAATGATGAGCGGTTTGATTGCCATGGCGTTCAGTTAGTGGCTGGCACGAACGGCGTCAATGGAGATGCTGGGGGAGATGCTGGGGGAGATGCCTGGGGAGATGCTGGGGTGACGCGGCATTTGTTCTCGTTTTGATCTTATGTCGGCCGACCGAATCGGCTAGGCTGGACAAATGAACGCGTTCGCACCAGCCCTTTCCGAACCGGTCTTCCGGCTCGGCGCCACATCGATCACGCTCGCTCATCTGCTGATGATTGGCGCCATTCTCATCGTCCTGTTGATGACAGCGCTCGTCCTGGCGCTGTGGAGCACCGCGCGGGCACGGACCACCGCGGCGGCAGAAGCAGCCGAACATGCGCGCGAAGCCGAAGCCCGCATGGCGGAAATCACGCGCGCCCAATCGGAAATGCAGGGGCGCATGGCCACCATCGCGGAGGTCTTCGGCTCCCGTCAGAGTGAGCTCAACAAGGCGATTTCCGAAAGACTCGACGCGATGACGGGCCGCATCGGGCAGACGATGAGCGAACAGACGAAATCCACGCATGAGAGCCTCACCAAACTGCAGGAGCGACTCGCGGTCATCGATACCGCGCAGTCGAACATACAGTCGCTTGCCGGCCAGGTGGTGCAGTTGCAGCATATCCTTTCCAACAAGCAGACGCGCGGCGCCTTCGGCCAGTCGCGCATGGAGACCATCATCGCCGACGGCCTGCCGCTCGGCGCCTACGAATTCCAGGCGACATTGTCGAACGGCAACCGGCCCGACTGCCTCGTGCGGATGCCCAACGACACCCCGTCTCTGGTCATCGACGCCAAGTTTCCACTGGAGTCCTGGAACGCGATGCGGGAAGCGAGGGAAAACGACAACGCGGAAGGTCACAAGCAGGCGATGCAGTCCTTTCGCCGGGACATGGAGGTCCATATCCGGGCCATCGCGGAGAAATACCTGATCGCCGGCGAGACGCAGGACACGGCCTTCATGTTCGTGCCGTCGGAATCGATCTTTGCCGGCATCCACGAGGATTTCGAGGCGGTCGTGCAAAAGGCGCACCGTTCCCGGATCGTCATCGTTTCGCCGTCTTTGCTCATGCTGTCGATCCAGGTCATCCAGGCGGTTCTGAAGGATGCCCGCATGCGCGAGCAGGCGCATCTGATCCAGGGCGAGGTGATCCGGCTCATGGAGGACGTCGGCCGGCTCGACGAGCGTGTGCGCAAGCTGCAGACGCATTTCATGCAGGCCAACAAGGACATCGATCTCATTCTCACTTCCTCCGACAAGATCACCAAGCGCGGCCAGAAGATCGAGGCGCTGGAGTTCGGTGGCGGCGAAAGCGAGAAGGGCGCGGCCCAGCCGCGAAAAGACGCCGAGCGCATGACCGAATCGCGCACCGGCTCGCTGCGGCTGCGACTTATCGACGGCGAGGACTGATCCTGGTCCCACAACCGCAGGCACTCTCGGCTCGACACGGTCAACGATGGGCGATGCAGCGTTCACCCTGCATTGACTGGTGAAGGAAGGGAATTGCGCCTATGTCTGACCGCGAGGGCATGTACCGCAAACAGCTCGTTTGAGCGGGACATGCTTCAAGATATTGATCTGGTGCGCATACCCTTGCTTCGAATGCTTCTCCTTGAAGCGAATGCATGCCAGGCAGCCCGGAGCAGGACATGGAACTTGGTCTCTACACATTCGCAGATGTCGGCGTCGATCCGGTCTCGGGCCGCGTGACCGGGCCGCAGGAACGGCTGCAGAACCTGATCGAGGAGATCGAGCTGGCCGACCAGGTGGGACTGGATGTCTTCGGCCTCGGCGAGCACCATCGCCCCGACTATGCCGTGTCGGCCACTGCCGTGGCGCTGGCGGCGGCGGCTTCGCGCACCAGGAACATCCGTCTGACCAGTGCCGTATCGGTCCTCAGCTCCGACGACCCGATCAGAGTGTTTCAGCAATTCGCGACGCTCGATCTGATCTCGGGTGGCCGCGCCGAAATCATGGCCGGCAGAGGCTCCTTCATCGAATCCTTTCCGCTGTTCGGATACAACCTCGAGGATTACGACACGCTCTTCGCCGAAAAGATCGAGCTCCTGATCAAGTTGCGGCAGGGCGAACACATAGACTGGCCGGGCGGCAAACATACGCCGGCGATCAACGGACGTGGCGTGTACCCCCGACCGGTGCAAGATCCGCTGCCCCTGTGGATCGCCGTCGGCGGTACGCCGCAATCTGTGGCCCGCGCCGGCATGTACGGCCTGCCGCTGGCGCTTGCGATCATCGGCGGCGAGCCGCATCGCTTCGCGCCCTTGTTCGACCTCTATCGCAGAGCGGCCACGCAGTCCGGCCACGATGCCGATGCGATGGCGACCAGCATCAACGTTCACGGCTTCGTCGGAGAAACGACCCGGGAGGCGGCCGACACCTTCTATCCGGCGCAGGCAGCGGTGATGAACCGCATCGGACGCGAGCGCGGATGGCCGCCGACATCGCGCGCCCAGTTCGACCTTTCCATCGGCCCGAAAGGCGCACAGTTCGTCGGCAGTCCGGCCGAGGTGACCGACAAGATCCTCGCCAACCACGAGCTTTTCGGCAATTCCCGCTTCCTTATCCAGATGGCGATCGGAATCATGCCGCACGAAAAACTGATGAAGGCCATCGAGCTTTTCGGGACAAAGGTGGCACCCGCGGTGCGCAAGGCAACGGCCGGCCCGCGCCCCTCGAATCCCGGCGCCAGAGCCCCGTAGGATCGGTCATTGGCGGCGGAGCTTCGACATCTCCTGGATTTGGTCCCTTTTGTGAAATTCCGGACGGGGAACCGGTTTCCACTTCACCTCGAATTGCACTAGATATCCGGCATGTCGAAGAGAATCGCCGGTCCAGAGATAGAACGTCTCATTCAGCTCCTGGCCAAGGTGCCCGGGCTCGGTCCGCGATCGGCCCGGCGCGCTGCGCTGCATCTCATCAAGAAGAAGGAGCAGCTGCTCGCTCCGCTTGCCAGCGCGATGCACGAAGCCGTCGACAAGGTGCGGGTGTGTTCGACCTGCGGCAATGTCGACACGGCAGATCCCTGCACCATCTGCACCGATCCTCGGCGCGACGACGCCACCCTCATCGTGGTCGAGGACGTCGCCGATCTGTGGGCGCTGGAACGGGCCGGAGCGATGAACGTGCGCTATCACGTGCTGGGTGGAACGCTCTCGCCGCTCGACGGGATCGGACCAGACGAGCTCAACATAAAGAGCCTGATCGATCGGGTCGCCGCCGGTGGCGTCAAGGAGCTGATCATCGCCGTCAACGCCACCGTCGAGGGACAGACGACGGCCCACTACATTACCGACCAGCTCGACGGCATGGAGGTCAAGGTCACACGGCTCGCCCATGGTGTGCCCGTCGGCGGCGAGCTGGATTATCTCGACGAGGGAACCCTGTCTGCCGCCCTAAGGGCGCGCACGTCGTTTTGAGTGGTCCGCACGGGAGGCGTTGACGCGGATGAGGACAATGGCGGCAATCCTTCGCGTGTTCGGACCGGTTCTGGTCCTGCTGGCGGCGTTCTCCGCCAATCCTGCACGCGCCACCACGATCGACGCACAGTTTCGTGCCTGGCTTGAATCCGATCTCTGGCCGGCGGCGCAGGCCAATGGCGTGTCGCGGGCAACTTTCGATGCCGCATTCGACGGAGTGAAGCCGAACCTCAAGCTGCCGGACCTCGTACTGCCGGGCCAGAAGCCGGCGGCACCAAAGACACAGCATCAGGCCGAGTTCGGCTCGCCAGCCGCCTATTTCTCCGAAAATGCCGTCGGCGGCGTGACAGGCGGCGGGCGGCGTCTGGCCCGACAGCATGCCGATACGCTGTCCGCCATCGAAAGGCGCTTCGGCGTTCCGGCGGGCGTCGTACTTGCCATATGGGGACGGGAATCCGCCTTCGGACGCGCCAAGATCCCCCACGATGCCTTCGAGGTGCTTGGCACCAAGGCATTTCTCTCCACTCGCAGGGACATGTTCACGCGTGAGGTGCTCGCAGCGCTCATCATGGCCGAGCGGGGCCGCATCGCACCGCGCGCCATGAAGAGTTCGTGGGCGGGTGCGCTCGGCCAGCCGCAGTTCCTGCCGACCTCCTATCTCGAGCATGCGGTCGACATGGATGGCGACGGCAGCGCCGACATCTGGAACTCCGTGCCCGATACGCTTGGTTCCATCGCCAATTATCTCCACGCGCATGAATGGGTGCAGGGTCGCGACTGGGGTTTCGAAGTCACCGTCCCGGCGGGAGTGTCGTGCGCGCTCGAAGGCCCGGACCGCGGCAAGCCGATATCGCAGTGGGCCGCGATGGGCATCGAGCGCGTGGGCGGCAAGCCATTTCCTGCCCACGAGGCGAACGGCGTCGGCTATCTGATGATGCCGGCAGGCCGCTACGGCCCGGCCTTCATCGTCACACCGAACTTCTACGTTTTGAAAGACTACAACGAGAGCGATCTCTACGCACTTTTCGTCGGTCACAGCGCCGATCGTATCGCCTATGGCGACCGCCGCTTCACGGGGACATGGAGGAAGGTGGATCGCCTCTATCGCTCCGACATCGCGGCCATGCAGCGCGGGCTCGAAAGGCGCGGCTATGACGTCGGCGGTGCCGATGGTCTGGCGGGCTTCAAGACGCGCCGCTCGATCGGCGACTGGCAGGCGAAGAACGGCACGACACCGACCTGCTTTCCGGATGCCGCGCTGGTTCGAGCGCTGAAGTAGATCCGACAGGACCTGTCTCCAGAAGCCTCCCCGTGGCCGAAAATCCGGGTGACAGACGGCGCGCATTTGGGCACTCTCTGCAACCACAGGGACGGACCACGGGATTGCGGAGGCGTTTCCCATGAATATCCTCATGAATTTCCGGCACTGGATCAGCACCGGCGTCCTTGCGGCAGCCGCCCTGCTGGCGGCCTGCACCGTCGTGGAAGGGCCGGTCATGCCGCCGCCCGGCGTCGGGACGCGCCCACCTATCGCCTGCACGCGTGAGTATTCACCGGTCTGCGCTCAGCGCGGCAACAGCCGCCGCACCTTCTCCAATGCCTGCATCGCGCGCGCATCCGGGTACCGTGTCAATCACCGAGGCACCTGCGGCGCTGGCGGCCCCAGCGGCCGACCACCGGCGGCCTGCACGCGAGAATATTCCCCGGTCTGCGGCCAGCGGGGCAACAACCGGCGCACCTTCTCCAACGCCTGCATGGCGCGCTCGGCCGGATATCGCATCGACTACCGAGGTGCCTGTCGCGGTGGTGGCGGTTCCGCGGGACGTCCGGTCGCCTGCACGATGGAGTATTCGCCGGTTTGCGCCAGAAGAGGCAACCAGCGCCGGACGTTCGGCAATGCTTGCCAGGCCCGGGCGAACAATTTCACCGTCGTGCGCCGGGGACGCTGCTGAGAGGGATGGTCGCTACAAAGCGTCGATGACGCCCGCTTCGTCGACGCACACCTGCCGCCCCCGAAAGCGCCAGTGAAACGCCCGGTCAAGCTTCACGGCCGGAGGCGCAGGCCACCCCATTTCGCGTGCAACGACGAGACCGAGAAGCAGGATTGCGTCCGGCGCATGCAGCACGATCGCCGCGGGCGCGCGCTCGCGATGAACGAGTTCCATGAGCACCGCGGAGGCAGACGACGAGCCAATGGTGGCCGGCACGAAGAGGACCGTGCCGGTAACCGGCTGGCCGTATTGAGGATGGCGGACGTCCGATATGCGCCCGGTTGCCGGGTCGACCCCGCCCCAGAAGCTGATCGGCTGGTCAAGGACAAGCGCCGGACCGCGAGCCGGCCCACCGGGAACGAACAACTCGGCCTTCATCGCCCTGGCATCTCATCACCAAGGCGGGGACGACCTGAAACGGCGCTTTCCACACAATCGTCAAGCGATCCGTAGAGCACGTCGTAGCCGGTGTTGCCCGGCGCATAATGCGCGAACTTGCCGGAGTTGGTCATCAGGACACCGGATGGGATGTCGGCCATGATCGGCGTGACGACCACGCAGGTGTCGGCGACAAAGGTTACGCCCGAGGCTTCCAGCGGTTTTCGCCGCGCCTGACGATCCAGCGCTTCCACGACATGCCTGCCTGTGCAGGCGTAGAGCGGGACACGCAGACGGCGGCCGGCAATGAGCTGCTCCAGCCGCGCGATCTCGTCTAGCGAGAGATGCGGGCTGCCGATGGCGACAGCGTCTATGCGCTCGGGCGCTTGGGCGGTCGACAGGCGCTGTTGCGCGTTCGCGACCATCTCCCGTGTCACGATAATGCGACGTCCCGGCGTCTCGCCACCACCTGCCGTCGCAACATCCGGGGCTTCCGGTGTGATGCCGGCAACATGAAAGAGCCCGACCGCACCCGACGACGCTGCCGCAGCCCCGAAACCCTTCAGCGCGTCTTCACCCGGATGCGCAGCAACACCGGCAACGACACCCACGGCTTCGCCGATCTCGCGTCCGTAGAGGCTGCCGAGAACGGGCCACGCAATTTCGCTTTCGAGATAGGCGTTCGGCAGCCGTGAAAGATCGAAGACGATCTCGGCTCGACGGTTTTCCGGACGATGCAGGCCAACATCGGGAGCGCGCCCGGTGATTGCGCAGGCGATGTCGAGGAAGTCGCCATAGCGGTTCGTGCGCGCGCCGAGCACGGAATTGCAGAATGCGACCGCGTTGGATTCGCCCCAGGCCACGTCGCTGCCGATCGCCGGTCGGTGACCGGCCTGGTAGGGCGCACAGGTCCAGGTCGGCTCGCAGCCCATGGCCCTGTAGGCCTGCATCATGCGCTGCGCCATGGCTCGCTGGCGCCCCTCCAGCCGCACTCGGCAGCCCCCGGCGAGATCGAGCGCGCCGACGTTCAGCGTGGCGCGAACGGCCACCTTCGCCTTTCCGTCTACGAGGCGCTCAGCGAACAGCGTTCCTGAATCGCCGTGATAGAGCGCTCCGTCGATGTGGGCGGATGCGATGGGGATAAGCCGCGCCGCGCCCAGCAGCCGCGCGCTTTCAGCGACGATCCGCATGGCCATTGCGGTGCCGGCACCCCGTTCGCCGGCCGCCATGGCGCGTTCTTCGGGGTTCAGCGCGAGGACCACGCTCCTATTCCGCGGCGGCGCGGCGGGCCGAATAGCGCATCGTATCGAAACGCGCGCCCAACCCGTCATAGAGCAGCAAGCGTCCGACCAGGGGCGTGCCGATGCCGGTGACAAGCTTGATAACTTCCATCGCCTGCAACGTGCCCATGACGCCCGTCAAAGCCCCGACAATACCCGCCTGTGCACACGAAGGCACAAGATCAGGCGGAGGCGGCTCGGGAAACAGGTCGCGATAGCTCGGGTTCGGCTGCCCCTCGCTGTTCAGGGTGAAGGGCATCAGCACCGTCAAAGAGCCGTCGAACCGGCCGACAGCCGCCGTCACGAGCGGTCTGCCGGCTGCCGCACAAGCGTCCGCCACCGCATAACGCGTATCGAAATTGTCCGAACCGTCGGCCGCCAGATCATAGGCGGAGACGAGTTCAGCGACATTGTCGACTGTCAGGCGCAGCCGATGTTGCTCGACGCGAACATGCGGGTTGATGCGGGCGATCGCCTGGGCCGCGCTTTCAGTTTTGGGCTGACCCGTTGTCTGCGTGTCATGGATCACCTGACGCTGCAGATTGGAGAGCGCCACCGTATCGTCGTCGACGATGCCGAGCGTTCCTATGCCGGCTGCCGCCAGATATTGCAGCAGCGGCGCGCCCAACCCGCCGGCGCCGATCACCAGAACGCGGGCGCGCTTGAGCTTCTGCTGACCAGCACCGCCGATCTCGGGCAGCACGATATGGCGGGCATAGCGCTCGAGCTCTTCATTGCTGAGGGGACTGAAAGACGATGTGTTCATCGCCCGATCATAGCTTGTGTGAACGGCGGTGCAATCGCCGACGTCGCACCGGCTGTCAACGCAGACTTCTCTACGTGTCCGGCGTCACCGCCCCATTGGCAACCGACAGGAACTGCGCACGGCCGCGCAGGTCTTCAAACAATGCGGGTTCCGTGCCTGTCATGAAAATCTGCGCGTTCAGCCCTTCGAGGATATCGAACAAGGCGGCGCGCCGACGGCGGTCGAAATGCGCGGCGATCTCGTCGAGAAGCAGAAGCGGCGTCATTCCGGCAAGCTCTGCGGTCAGCCGTGCATGGGAAATGATGAGGCCGACCAGAAGCGCCTTCTGCTCGCCGGTGGAGCAGAACTCGGCCGCCATCGCCTTCGGCCGGTGGCACACCACCAGGTCGGAGCGATGCGGGCCCTCCAGGGCGCGGCCAGCGGCGCGATCGCGCTCGCGATATCTTGCTAGATGTTCGCGATAATGCTCCTCCGCCTCAACGGCCGGGCGCTCGCCTATGGTGTCCTCCAAAAAGCCCGATACCACGATGTCGGCCTTCGGAAAGGGAGCATCGTCAGGCACGAGTTCGACCTTCGAGCTCAGGAGACGAACCATTTCGCGCCGCGCCGCCGCGATGGCGACGCCGGTTTCGGCCATCTGGGTCTCGATGGCAGAGAACCAGCCATCGTCGCGCACATTATCCGTAAGCATTCGGTTACGGCTTCGCATCGACCGCTCGAAATCGAGTGACCGGCGCCCATGCGCGGGGTCGATGGTCAGCACCAGACGATCGAGAAAGCGACGCCGCTCCGCCGCAGGGCCGGTGAACAGGCCATCCATCGACGGGGTAAGCCACATGACGCGCAGATGGTCGAGAAGTTCCTCGGCCGACTTCGCGGTCGTACCATCGATGCGCACCTTGCGACCCGTATCGGCCTCGCCACCCAGCGAACCGCCCGCGCCTGTCCCGATCTCATGCTGGCCGTCGACGGCCTCGACGGTCGCATGCACGACGAAACCGCCGCTCGCCCCCTCCTTGACGACCTCCCCATAGGCAGCCCGGCGCAATCCGCGCCCGGGCGTCAGGAAGGATACCGCTTCCAGCAGGTTCGTCTTGCCAGCACCATTCTCGCCGGTCAGAACCACCAGCCCGGCACGCAGTTCCGTCGAGAGGTGAGCATAGCTGCGGAAATTCGTAAGTCTGAGCTTACTTATCGAGACTTGCGGCGGAAACACTTCACGGCCTGCCGATCCTCCGGCGGTCACGCCCGTCAGACGCGCATCGGCATCAGGACGTAGAGCGCGTTGTCATCCGCCATGTCGTAGATCAGTGTCGGCGATCCCGCGTCGGCCAGCATGAACCGCACCTCCGAGCCCGAAAGCTGTCCCGCCACGTCGAGCAGATACTTGGCGTTGAAGCCGATCTCGATCGGATCCGCCTCATAGTCGGCGGGTATTTCTTCCACCGCGCTGCCTGAATCCGGATTGTTGACCGTGAGCGTCACCTGGCCGTCTGCAATCGCCAGCTTCACCGCCCGCCCGCGCTCGGACGAGATGGTCGACACTCTGTCGACGGCGGCAGCGAAGCTTTGCCGGTCGATGATAAGCTTCTTGTCGTTGCCGGTCGGAATGACGCGCTGGTAGTCGGGAAAGGTGCCGTCGATCAGCTTCGAGGTCAGGACGACGCTGCCGACCGTGAAGCGGATCTTGGTGTCCGAGAGTTCGACCGCGACCTTGATGTCGGGCTGATCGACGAGCTTCTGCAACTCGCTCACCGTCTTGCGCGGAATGATGATCCCAGGCATGCCTTCCGAGCCGGCCGGCGCCTCGATCTCGGCGCGCGCCAGTCGATGGCCATCGGTCGCCACGGAACGCAGCTTCAGATCGCCGTCCCCGTCGAAGGTGTGAAGATAGATACCGTTGAGGTAGTAGCGCGTCTCCTCGGTGGAGATCGCGAACTGCGTCTTGTCGATCAGTCCCTTCAGCGCCTCGGCATCGAGACGAAACATGTGAGAGAAGGAGCCGGCCGACAATTCGGGAAAATCCGACTGCGGCAGACATTGCAGACGGAAGCTGGAGCGGCCGGAGACGACGGACATCGCATTGCCGTCCTCGTCCGTCTTGAGCATGACCTCCGCCCCGTCCGGCAACTTGCGAACGATGTCGTAGAGCAGATGGGCCGGCACGGTCGTGGCGCCCGCCTGCTCTATCTGGGCGGCCGCGGCCTCCGTCACCTCCAGATCGAGGTCTGTCGCCTTCAGCTCCATGACGGCTCCATCCGCCTTCAACAGCACGTTGGACAGGATGGGGATCGTGTTGCGGCGCTCGACAACGCGATGCACGTGATTGAGCGACTTCAGGAGGGTGGAACGTTCGAGAGTGACGCGCATGACTTTCGAGGTCTCATTCACTGGATTGCCGCGCCCGGAGGCACAGACGACAACGGCCCGAGACCGGGCCGGGACTGTCTCAAAATGACAGGAAAATCGTGCCAAAGGCAAGCCCGCGCGACAGCCTGAAGGCGATGGCGCGGGCTTTCTACGGGGATAAGTACGACCGGCTGCGTCCGCCGTGCCGCCGCTCCTCAGGCCTGATCGTTAATCAGTCGTCGCAGCAACTCGATTTCCTGCGCCAAGGTCGTGTCGTTGGTGGAAAGATCCTCGATCTTGCGCACGGCATGCAGCACTGTCGTATGATCGCGGCCGCCGAAGCGGCGCCCGATTTCGGGCAGCGAACGAGGCGTCATGACCTTCGACAGATACATCGCCACCTGACGCGGCTTGACGATGGTGCGGGTGCGGCGGTTCGAAAGCAGCTCGGTCTTCGAAACATTGTAATGGCGGGCCACGACACGCTGAATGTCCTCGATGCGCACCCGTTTGGGCTCGCCTGCCTTGTACATATGGCCGAGCAGCTCGTCGATCCGCTCGATGGAAATCTGCGGTTCGAAGGACTGGCGGAACAGGAGCTGGTTGAAGGCGCCCTCGAGTTCGCGGCCGCTGCCCGTGACGGTGCGCGCGACATGCTCCAGGATCTCCTGCGGGATTTCGAGCGAATGGTCTTCCTCCCGCGCCGAGGTCAAACGCTGCTCGAGCATACCCAGGCGCATGGAATAATCCGGGGCCGCCATCTCCAGCGAAACGCCGCCCTGGAGGCGCGAACGCACGCGCGGCTCCAGCGATTCCAGTTCGCTGGCCGGACGGTCGGCGGCAACGACCACCTGCTTGGCGCTATCGAGCAGCATGTTGATGAGATGACAAAACTCGTTCTGGATCGTCTTGCCCTGCAGGAACTGCATGTCGTCGATGACCAGAAGATCGATGTCGCGCAGCTGCTCCTTGAGCGTCAGGGCGCTATTGTCGCGGATGGCGGTGGCGAAGCGCCACATGAAATACTCGGCCGTCAGATAGACGACACGCGAACCGGGTTTGTGGCGCAGCGATTCCGCGGCGATGGCCTGCAGCAGATGGGTCTTGCCCAGACCTACGGAGGCATGGATGTAGAGCGGATTGAAACGGACCGATGTCGAGGCGCTTTCGGCGACCGTGCGCGCAGCGGCAAAGGCGACGCGGTTTGACGTCCCCTCGATGAAGGAATCGAAAGTATAGCGCGGATCGAGAGGCGACCCGAGAACGCATTTGCGGCTGGCGCTGTCCGGCGCATTGGCGGTCAGACGATGGGCCGAAGGCTTGCGGGCGAGCCCCGCAGCGGAAGAGGAAAGTGCGGCCTGTGAGGTGCGCTCGGGAGACCGGTGCGCCGGCTCCTCCACCTCGGTGTGAACCCGATGATTGCGCGTCGCACTGCGAAAAATGACCTCCAGCTTCAGCATCTCCGGGTCTTCGCCGCGCCACAATTCGCAGATGAGGTCGAGATAGTGGTTGTTGATCCAGGAGCGCAGGAACGCCGTAGGCACCGATAGCCGCACGATACCCTTCGAGGCCTCCGCAAGCTTCATGCGGCCAAACCAGCTCGAATAGACGTCACTGCCAAGCCGTGCCTTGAGCTGCACCTGAACGCGCTCGAAGACGGCCGCAGCCCCGGAGGCATCGGCGACTTCCATCCCGGCGCCATCGCCATGAACGAAAACAAGCTCCTTGCCGGTTTCTGCCTCTATGCCGCCGTGCATCTCCGCCTTCCTCTTCATGACAAAATTATCCCGTCGCCCGCCGCTACGCATGCCGCGAACGCTTTATCTTCCTGTTGCGGCATTTCTGCCGTTTTGAACTGTACCCGCCCTTTGTCCCGGCCCAAGTGACCGGCAAGCCCCCAACAAGGTCCAGGGCGGACCCGAACGCAATCGCACATGGGCCGAAAACGTTACACACCGACTAACCGCCAGCGCATACCCCCAGGTTTTCGACCATGACCATGGCGGTGGCCCGCCACGATCGAAAGGACAAAAAAAGCGCGCCCGCGAAATCGGTCCGCGTTGCAGATGGCTCACATTTTCTCGGTGTTAGGGCCGCGAGGCCCGGTCCCTTTCGACGCTTGGAGACTACAAAAATCGGAGAGCAAAGGGCAAGGCCCGTAAGTAAGAGAATCTTAATGTCGAGCGCCCCGAAGATCGTTAAGACATGGTTAATAGCCTCCTTGCCGAGCGGTAAACTGTTTTGATTCAAACCCTTTTCGCAAAGGACGTGTTTCAGTGCCCGGCTATATAAAAAAATCAAAAAAAACTGCTTGACAGACCTTGCCCACCACGAGGCCTGCCCGGCTGGGGACTTCCTGTGGATAACATCCTGCAACACCTTGGAACAATTAATCTTTTGGCGCTGGCGCGTTTATGCGCAAGCATTGTTGCAACGGGTCGTCTGACGGTCAATTTCCAAATGCCGGCAAAGGACCGACAGAGGCGTTTTACGCACCTGCGGCAACCCTTTGGAGGCAAACAAAAAACCCGGCGAGAAGCCGGGTTTCTTAATACATCTTAACAGAGCAGCAGAATGCCGCGAAGCGCGTGCTCAGGCGCTCAGAGTCTTCACACGCTGCGCCAGGCGCGAAACCTTGCGTGAGGCAGTGTTCTTGTGCAGGACACCCTTTGAGGCCGCACGCATCAACTCAGGCTGAGCGTTGCGCAGAGCCGTTTCGGCGGCAGCCTTGTCACCAGAAGCGAGCGCTTCCTCGACCTTGCGAACAAAGGTGCGCACACGTGAGCGACGGTTCTTGTTGATCGCCGTGCGGCGGGCAATTTTGCGCGTAGCCTTTTTGGCCGAGCGGGTGTTGGCCATGATGCCTCTCTCGTTGTCCAGACTATCGGTGCCTCGCTCCGGAGCCCGGCGGGCACGAAAACAATCGGGCGGCCGAAATGGGCCGCCTCAGTCGATGCGGCTTATAGTGCAGCTTTTCGGTCGCGTCAACGCCGGAATCGCATGTATGCGTCCCGCCCGAGGCTCCACGGCCGCCGCAACGCCTGCAATTCAGTGATTGCGGAAATTGGGCGAGCGCTTCTCAACGAAGGCCGTCATGCCTTCCTTCTGATCGTCGAGCGCAAACATGGAGTGGAACACGCGACGCTCGAAGCGGAGTCCTTCTGAAAGCGTCGTCTCGTAGGAGCGGTTGACCGCCTCCTTGGCCATCATCACCGCCGGCAACGAGAAATTGGCAATCTTCGTGGCGGCCTTCAGCGTTTCCTCGATCAGATCGTCGAGCGGCACGACCCGCGACACCAGCCCGCAGCGCTCCGCCTCTTCGGCATCCATCATGCGGCCGGTGAGGCACATGTCCATCGCCTTCGACTTGCCGACGAAACGGGTCAGCCGCTGCGAGCCTCCCATTCCGGGCATCACGCCGAGCGTGATCTCGGGCTGACCGAACTTGGCGTTGTCGGCGGCGATGATGAAGTCGCACATCATGGCCAGTTCGCATCCCCCGCCAAGGGCATATCCAGCGACCGCGGCGATAATCGGCTTGCGAACCCGCGTCATCGCCTCCCACCCGGCAAAGAAGTCGCTCATGAAGGCGTCGCTATAGGACATCGGCTGCATCTGCTTGATGTCGGCACCCGCGGCAAATGCCTTCTCGGACCCTGTAAGCACGATCGCCCCGACCGCGGCGTCGGCATCGAACGCCTCCATCGCCGCGACGACTTCCTTCATGACGGTGGTATTGAGCGCGTTGAGCGCCTTGGGACGGTTGAGCGTCACCAACCCGACCTTGCCGCGCGTTTCGACGATGATGGTTTCATATGCCATGATATTCTCCTCCGGTGGGACGCGGTCCTGAAGCGACCCGCATTAGCCTACCCCTGACAGACGGGGCAATAGAAAGTGGACCGGCCAGACTGGACGACGCGCCTGACGACGCCCGTGCAGCCCGCCTTGACGCATGCAGCACCCTCGCGGTCGTAGACGCTGAAACGATGCTGGAAATAGCCGAGCGAGCCGTCGGCATGGACGTAGTCGCGCAGCGAGGATCCGCCCGCCTCGACCGCTTCGGCAATGACATCCCGGACCGCCTGGGCCAGGGCGGCGGCGCGCGCCGGCGCCTTGCCACGGCCGCCGGACAGCGTCCCGGCCTTGCGCAATGGCGAAAGCCCGGCCCGCCACAGGGCTTCGCAGACATAGATATTGCCGAGCCCGGCGATGAGCCGCTGATCCAGGAGAGCGCCCTTGAGCGGCCCGCGGCGGCCGGCCAGCATCACGGACAGCATTGGCCCGTCAAGGGCGTTTCCGGTCGGCTCGACGCCAAGGCCGCGCATGAGCGGATGTTCGGCCAAGGCGCCCGGCTCGGCCAGGAGCATGAAGCCGAAGCGGCGCGGATAGTTGTAGACGATCCGCGCGGCACCGCTAGCCGGATGGTCGAGATGCAGCACGGCATGATCATGTGCGGACGCCTTCGATCGCGCATGATGGAAGTGGCCGGGCACGGCCTCCCCTTCGTCGCGCTCGATACGCCAGGAGCCCGACATCCCCAGGTGGCTGATCAGCGCCTGATCGTCGTCGAGATGGGCAATCAGATATTTGGCCCGGCGTGACAGGCCGGTGACGGTCCGCCCGACAAGCCGGACCACAAAATCCTGCGGGAAGGGAAAGCGCAGATCGGGCCGTCTCTGGTCGACCGATACGATCCTCGCCCCTTCCAGAACCGGTTGCAAGCCACGCCGGACCGTTTCCACCTCTGGCAGTTCAGGCATGGGTGGCGATCCGGTCGAGGAACGGCGTTCCGTGCGAACCAGGCGGCAGCCCGAGATGCTGCGCGACCGTCTCGCCGATATCCGCGAAGGTCTGCCTGATGCCGATCGAACCGGCGGAAAGATGCGGTCCGGTGCCGATCACCGGCACGCGCTCGCGTGTATGGTCGGTCCCCTTCCAGGTCGGATCGCATCCATGATCGGCCGTCAGCACGATCATGTCGCCCTCGCGCAAACGCGAGAGCGCTTCCGGAAGACGCCGGTCGAAGGCTTCGAGAGCGGCCGCATAACCCGCCGGGTCGCGGCGGTGACCGTAAAGCGTGTCGAAGTCGACGAAATTGGCAAAGACCAGCGCACCATCCCCTGCTTCATCCATCGTTTTGAGCGCGGCATCGAAAAGCGCCATGTTGCCGGCCGCCTTGCGCACCTCCGAAACGCCCTGATGGGCAAAGATGTCGCCGATCTTTCCGATCCCGATCACCCTGCCTCCTGTTGCGACGAGACGGTCGAGAAGGGTCGGCTCGACAGGCGGCACGGCATAGTCGCGACGATTGGCGGTACGCTCGAAATCATCGGCCGAACTGCCGACAAAGGGCCTGGCGATGACGCGACCGATATTGAGGGGATCAACCAGGCGCCGGACGATCGCGCAGAGGTCGTAGAGCCGCTCCAGGCCGAAATGTTCCTCGTGGGCCGCGATCTGGAAGACAGAATCGGCCGAGGTGTAGCAGATCGGCTTTCCGCTGCGCACATGTTCCTCGCCCAGTTGCCGGATGATGTCGGTGCCCGAGGCGTGGCAATTGCCCAGGATGCCCGGCAATTTCGCCTGGCGAATGATCGCCTGCGTGAGATCGGAGGGAAAGGTCGGCACCTCGTTTGGAAAATAGCCCCAGTCGAAGGGTACCGGCACACCCGCGATCTCCCAGTGGCCGGATGGCGTGTCCTTGCCGCTGGAGACTTCCTGCGCCGCGCCGTAGAAACCGGCCGGCCGGCCCACGCGCGCGATGCCCTCCGGGTGCTCTCCCGTGGCAAGCAGGGCGGCCTCGCCGAGCCCCAGCCGCATCATGTTAGGAAGGTTGAGCGAGCCGGAGCGCAGCCCGTCGCGGTCAGCCAGCCCGCGCGCCGCCGCCCGGGCGATGTGACCGAGCGTGTCGGCGCCGGCATCGCCGAACCGATCGGCGTCCGGCGCGCCGCCGATGCCGAAGGAATCGAGCACGAAGAGAAATGCGCGCGCCATGCCGAGCCCTTGCCGCCCTTGTTCAGACCTTACGGTCCACACATAGGCCCGGCCGGCGCGGTTGGCAATTCCCGCATCATTGCTGCAGGTGCGCCCGCTTCCTCCCCGCCGGGACGAGGTCGCTCCGCCCCCGGCTCAGCAATCGGTACAGTTGATGCGCTGCGTCATGCGCGGCCGCACATGATAGGACTCGTGCATGTCGATCCGGTCGAAGACGGCTGTCAGGCCAATGGACTCCTTGGACCCCTCGTTCCACGTCAGGATGGGGCGATAGACGAGGTCCGACTCGACGCGGATGAGAAAGGAATTGCGCACATTGAGCGCTTCCGGCACCGTGACTTCCTCGCCCACGGTCAGATAGCGCGACGTGGCACCATCTTCCATCATTCGCGACCAGGCGACGGTGGCCTTCGGTTCATCATCGTCGGAAATGTCGATCGCCGTGATGTAAATCGACGGACGCGACCGATTATACGGCAACAAGGTCAATTCGCCGATCTCCATGATGGCGTCGAGCTCGTTTCTCGTCGCCTTCGTCATCTGGCCCACAAGATCGGATACCATGGCACCGACCCTGGCGGCCTTCTTGTGACTTTCGATGGCCTGCGAGAACTCCATGGTGCCGAAATAGAGCACCAGCATGACCGGCAGCAGGAGCGCGAATTCGACCGCCGCCACGCCGCGCCTGTCCTTGATCAGACGGCGCAGCCTCGCCCGCACCTCCGCGCCCCCCGAACGCATCGCCGGCATGATGGTGTTCCCCCTCGTCTCGCCGCGCCCGATCATTTGTCGAACCGCTCGTTTTTCCAGGTCGTGGTGGCGAAATGCAGTGTCCGTCCGTTGCTCAGGTTGGACATCGACGAACGAAGGAAATCCGTTAGCACCGGCCAGCGATAGAACACTCGAAGCATGTTGCGTTCCTCGGAGGCGCCAGCTTCGACCTTGAAGCCCTGAGGATCGAGATTGCCGTTGACCGTCAGAACGATCTCACCATTTTCGATCTTGAAACCCGTGGCGGCCGCGTCTTCAAACGTTGCGTGCGAGCGCAGGTCGACGTCCAGTCCTTCGCAGCCGCTCGCCACGATCAGATCGAGCCGATCGCAGATCAGTCCCTCGAGAGTGTCCTTGTCCAGGTCTTCGGCCCGTACCTGTCCTGTGCGGACCAGACGCGCGACCTCGTCTGTCGCGTTGGTCAGAATCTGCTGTCCGACAAAGGATATGCAGCTTTCCAGGACGGCGAAGATGAGCATCGCGAAAGGCAGAACGAGCATGCTGAACTCGATCGCCACCACACCATCGCGATTGCGCAGAAAACCCCGGCGGCGGCTACGCTCGTCGGGCGAACCTCTTGTCACTGAATTCTTGCTGGCCTTCATGACCATGGCGCCAAACCCCCAATGTTTTGACGCCGCAACGATAACCGACGGAATTTGAGGGCCGGTTGAAGAAACACGTCAAATCGACCCGATGACGTTAACCCTGTCGCAATCCTGTTGAGCACAACAGCCCGGCGCGCGACGCCAGCCGGCAACGGCTTATCGCGCGTTCATTTCCTCTTCAGAAAGCCGCTCGGCTTCGCTCTTGTAGGAACTCTCGCAATAGGGCGTGCAGGACAGGGTCTGCACCGTGTCGCGGCGATAGATGCGGACCGAGCGGGCATCCTGGCGCGCAACGAAGACCTGTTCGTCGACCACCGGTTCGCCGTCGATGTCGAGCACGACGAGATTGGTGACGCCGAATCCCTTGCCGGTAAGGACGATCGTGCTGGCGTCCTGCACCGCCGCGTCGGCGATCTCGGGATTGCCGATCACCACCGTGTCGGCCGGGCGCGCCAGCTTCACGATCTTGGCCTCGTTCATCATCAACTTGATGCCCGTGTCGGCAAGGGCCGGCAGGGATTGCAGCGTCATTGCCGAGACGGCCAGAGCGGCCAGAGCCGCCCGCCTGAGAATGCCGTTATGCCGATGCGCCATTTCAAACCCCCGCGCTCTGAAAATCGTTCCAGACGATGCCGCGCAATGGTGAATCTTCGGTTAAGGCGCCCGCCCTGCCCCGAAGGACTGCAAAATATGGCGTACGGGCCGGGGCAGCCAATACTTGCATCGAACGACATTGGACAAGGGGAAACGGGGCTCCACTCATTATCGAATGCGTAAGACTGTTTCTTAAACCTGTTGAAAGACCCTCCTCCTACGCTTGCCCATCTGGCAACGCTACATGGGACAGGCCAGCGCGCCAAAGCCGGCACGATGACATCGGCTGGTCGCGCGACAGGCCCGACCCGAAGGGGGACCGATGATCGAGGCAGCGATTTTTGTCGTCTTTCCATTTTGCATGGTCTTCGCGGCCATCTCCGACCTCATGTCGATGACGATCCAGAATCGGGTTTCCTTGCTTCTGGTTGCCGGATTTGCAGCGATCGCTCCCATGACCGGCATGGACTGGCAGGTCTATGGCCTGCACTTCCTCGTCATGGCCGCTGTGCTTGCCGTTACTTTCACACTCTTCGCTTTCAATGCCATGGGCGGAGGCGATGCCAAGCTCATGGCCGCCACGGCGCTGTGGATGGGGCCGGGCATGGCGGTGGTCGACTATCTCTTCACGGCCACGATGCTGGGTGGCGCCCTGACGCTGGCGCTCCTCGTATTTCGCAATTCGCCGCTGGCTGCCTTTGCCGGCCGCACCGTCTTTACGCAGCATCTGGCAGACAAGGCCGTCGGCATTCCTTATGGCATCGCCCTCGGCGTCGGCGGCCTCCTGGCGTTTCCCGCCTCGCCGCTGATGATCTGGGCGATGGGCCGGATGATTGCGTCCTGAAGCCAGGGCAAATCGATCAACAGAAAATTAAGTACGACAATAAGTATCGCGTTAACCTTAATTTGACGATTGCCGATTCATCCTTGGCCCAGGGCAAGTGAACGGGACAGGGCATGGGGCGCTTTCTATGAACACTTCACGGCTGATCGTATTGGGTGTGGCAGCCGCCGCGGCCATCGGCGCGGGTCTCATCGCCAAGAGCATAGTTGCAAAGCCGACCGTCGTAGCGTCGGCCGGACCGACGCAACCCGCCGTCGAGACCGTCGAGGTCCTCGTCGTCTGGCAGGACATCCCGATCGGAACTCCGATTGACGGACAGCTGCGCTGGCAGGAATGGCCGCGCGACGCGGTGAGCGAAGGCTTCATCACACGCGACAGGGAGCCAGACGCGAAAGAGCGGCTGACCAATTCGGTCGCGCGTTATGCGATCTACAAGGGCGAGCCGCTGCGCCGCTCCAAGCTGGTCGGCGAGGGACAGAGCTTCATGTCATCCGTTCTGCCCGCTGGCAGACGCGCCATCGCCACGCGGATTTCGGCCGACACGTCGGCAGGCGGCTTCATTCTGCCCAACGACTTCGTGGACGTCATCATGACACGGCGCGACGAAACCGAGGGCGGCACCGGCTACGTCACCGAGACGGTGCTGGAAAACATCAAGGTGCTGGCGATCGACCAGACCATTCAGGAAGACGAGAACGGCAAGAAGGTGAAGGTCGGACAGACGGCCACGCTGGAACTGACCGCCCGCCAGGCCGAAATCATCACGGTGGCCCAGGAAATGGCAGACAGGCTCACGCTCGCGCTGCGTTCGGTCAACGACGCTCAGGAAGTGGTCGGAGCCGGCGCGGACTATCTGGTGAGCGGTGCCGGACGTCCGGGAACCGTTCGCCTGATCAAGTTCGGCGAAGTCTCTGAGGTGGGAGCGCGCAAATGATTTCGCACTACAAGTCAGCCGGGGCTATCGCGCGCCCCGCATATCTTTCCAGACTGGCCGCGACGCTTCTGGCCGCGACGGCATTCACAGTGGCGGTCGGACCCGACATGGCGCCGCGAACGGCTCAAGCCAGCGACCTGACGGTCGATTCCAGCATGGCCGGCGCTCAGCGCGTCAAGCTGGGGCTCAACAAGTCGATCGTCGTCGACCTGCCGCAGGACGCCTATGACATCCTCGTGGCGAACCCGGCGGTTGCCGACGCCGTGACGCGGACCGCGCGCCGCATCTATCTCTTCGGCAAGCAGGTCGGCGAGACCAATGTCTTCGTCTTCGGTCCGAATGGCGAGCAGATCACGAGCCTCGACATCCAGGTCGAGCGCGACGTGGCCGGGCTCGAGGACTATCTGAAACGTTTCGTGCCCGAATCCGACATCAAGGTCGAGCTCCTCAACGACAACGTCGTGCTGACCGGTACGGCGCAGACTCCCCTCGATGCGATGCGGGCGGGCCAGCTCGCGGAAGCCTTCGTCACCGGCGGCGAAGCCACCACCGGTCAATACGCCATCACGGCGGCCGCGCCCGGTGGGGCCAACTCCTGGGGCGGCGAAGTCGCCATCAACAACCCGGACGGCGAACGCCAGAAGAGCGCCATCATCAATCTCATCAAGATCATCGGCGAGGACCAGGTCACGCTCAAGGTGACGGTCGCGGAAGTCAGCCGCAATGTCATGAAGCAGCTCGGCGTGAACCTGATCGCGAGCGGCGACACCAACGGCATCAGCTGGGGCGCCATCAGCGACAACGTCATGGGGCTCGGCAAGCCCTTGTCGGGCACTCAGGTGGCGCTGGGATCATCCTCGCTTGACGCCTATTTCAACGCCATGGAACAGGCCGGCGTGATGAAGACGCTCGCCGAACCCAACCTGACGGCGGTTTCCGGCGAGAAGGCCACGTTCAAGGTGGGCGGGGAATTCAATCTCGTCACGGGTCAAACCGTTGAACAGGGCGACGTGACGAAAGGCCAGACCGACCAGTTGGTCTACGAGATCGAAAAGCTCGAATACGGCATCGGGTTGGAGTTCCAGCCGGTCGTTCTTTCGCCCGGGCGCATCAGCCTGAAGATCAGGACGCAGGTTTCCGAGCCCACCAACGAGGCATCGGTCTCGCTGTCGTCGGGCGTGCGCACGCCCGGCATGAATGCGCTGTCCATCCGCAAGCGCCTGGCCGACACGACGGTGGAACTGCCGTCCGGCGGCTCCATGATGATCGCCGGTCTGGTGCGCGACGATATCCGTCAGGTCATCAACGGACTTCCGGGCCTGCGCAAGGTTCCGGTGCTCGGCACGCTGTTCCGCAGCCGCGACTTCGTGCGCAACGAGACCGAGCTGGTCATCATCGTGACGCCCTATCTGTCGCGTCCCGTGGCACGCAATCAGCTCGCCAAGCCGGATGACAATTTCAACGCCGCCAGCGACGGCGCGGGCATGTTCCTTGGCCGCGTCAACCGTGTCTACGGCACCATGAAAACCGACCTGCCGAAGGGCCGCTACCACGGCGTCGTCGGCTTCATCTACAAGTGAGATTGGGAGCGGGGGTTATGAGCAAAGCGCTTTTTCAGGGTCGCCGCACCTGCGTCGCGGGCCTGCGCATCGGTGGCGCCCTAACGGCAATCGCGGCCCTCGCCGTGGTCGCGGGGTGTGCAAAGACCGACTCCGTGGTCGTCGGAGCGATTCCGGACGACTACCGGACCAACCATCCGATCGTCATAACCGAGAAGGACGACGTGATCGACCTTCCGGTCGCCTCGAGCGACCACACGATGACCCCGGTGCAGAAGGTGGCACTGGACGGTTTCATGGCCAATTACGACCGCCGGTCGGGTTCGCTGGTCCGCATCATGGTGCCGAGCGATACGGCCAATGCCGCAGCGGCGAGCCGCGTCGCCCGTGATCTCGCCGCGCGCATGCAGACCAAGGGCGTTCCCGGAGGACGCATCGTCACCCTGCCCTACAAGGCCGGCGCACCCGAGGCGAGCGCCCCGATCCGCGTCGTCTATGGCCGCATGCAGGCATCGACGGGCCCGTGCGGACGCTGGCCGGCGGACGTTCTCGACGATTCCGAGAACAAGCACTACGCAAATTTCGGCTGCTCCTACCAGAACAACCTTGCCGCACAGATCGCCAACCCGGCCGATCTCCTGGGACCGCGTGAACAGACCGAGATCGACGCCGCCAACCGTGTGGGCGCCATCGAGGAATACGAGACGCGTGGGGTGACAAATCGCTTCCGCAGTGCCAGCGAAGTCTACTACTGATCGCCGGAGACGAACGACATGAGCAATCTGGCATACGACACCGAACTGCCGGAAGAAGACATCCAGCCGGCACGGGATATCGAACTGAACGAAATCAGGCCGATCCCGCGCATCTCGATACAGGCCTTCTGCGAAACCGAAGCGGTGGCCAAGCTCATCGAACGGGCGGGCAGCGACCGACGGATGGCCAAGACGCATCTGAAGGTGCACCTGGGCGGGCTAGACTCAGCGCTCGACTATTACGGCCAGGCGCCCACGCCGAACCTGATCGTGCTGGAGTCGCGCGCCGAGCCCAAGCAGCTTCTGGCCGCGCTCGACCAGCTGGCCAATGTCTGCGATCCCTCCACTAAGGTGGTGGTGATCGGCCACTACAACGATGTCTGGCTCTATCGCGAGCTCGTGAAGTCGGGCGTCTCGGAATATGTGGTCGCGCCGGTTTCCCTGGCCGACGTCGTGGGAACGGTTGCCCAGATCTTCGTCGATCCGGGCGCCGAACCGCTCGGAAAGTCATACGCGTTCGTCGGCGCCAAGGGCGGCGTGGGTTCGTCCACCCTGGCTCACAATGTGGCCTGGGCGATGTCCTGCGCCTTCGAGTCCGAGGTCGTCATGGCCGACCTGGACCTGCCGTTCGGCACGGCCAACATCAATTTCGACCAGGACCCCGCACAGGGAATAGCCGAAGCGGTCTTTTCGCCGGAACGACTCGACGAGGTCTATCTCGACAGACTGCTTGCGCAATGCGCCGAACGGCTGTCGCTGCTTGCGGCGCCGTCAACGCTCGACAGGACGTATGATTTCGATCCTGACGCCTTCGGGCAGATCATCGAGACGGTGCAGCGCAGCGCCCCCCTGCTGGTGCTCGACGTGCCGCATCTGTGGAACGGGTGGACCCGCAACACGCTGGCGCAGGCTGACGAGATCATCATCACGGCGACGCCGGAACTGGCAAATCTGCGCAATACCAAGAACCTGATCGACACGCTGACCAAGCTGCGTCCCAACGACGCCCAGCCGCGGCTGGTGATCAATCAGGCAGGCGTGCCGAAGCGACCGGAGATTTCCCCGGAAGAGTTCGCCCAGCCGCTGGGACTCGAGCCGATCGCCGTCATTCCGTTCGAGCCGCAGCTTTTCGGCAATGCGTCCAACAACGGACGCATGCTCGGCGAGATGGACGCGCAGCACATCATCACGAAAACGGTGAGCGACATTGCCCACATTCTGACAGGTCGCAGCGAAATCAAGGCCAAGGCAAAGCCGGGTCTGGCCGGCCTGTTCGGCAAGCTGAGACGGAAGGGATAGCCCCGCCCCAAGCGGTGGCGGGAACGAACGATCGAGGCGCGATTCATGTTTGGAAGAAGAGGCACCGACACCATCGCCAGAGGCGGACGCGACGGCACGGACGTCGCGGTCGCGCCGGCGTCCCCGGCCGGCCCAGCCGCACCGGATCCGGCCGCGAAGCCATCCGCTCCCGAGGCCGCGCCGCGCCGCAGCGTCGAGGCTCCACCGATCGCGGCGGAACCGAAGTCGCGGGCGCGCGAGCGCAGCGAGAGCTACTACGACACCAAGAGCCAGGTCTTCACCGCGCTCATCGACAGCATCGACCTGTCGCAACTGGCCAAGCTCGAACCGGACAGCGCGCGCGAGGAAATCCGCGACATCGTCAACGACATCATCGCGATCAAGAATTTTGTGATGTCGATCTCCGAGCAGGAGGAACTGCTCGAGGACATCTGCAACGACGTGCTCGGCTACGGACCGCTCGAACCGCTTCTGGCGCGCGACGACATTGCCGATATCATGGTCAACGGGGCCACGAAGGTCTACATCGAGGTCAACGGCAAGGTCGAGAACACCGCCGTTCGCTTCCGCGACAACCAGCAGCTCCTGAACATCTGCCAGCGCATCGTGTCTCAGGTCGGACGCCGCGTCGACGAATCGAGCCCGATCTGCGATGCGCGACTGCCGGACGGATCACGTGTCAACGTCATCGCGCCGCCGCTCGCGATCGACGGCACAGCCCTCACCATTCGAAAGTTCAAGAAGGACAAGCTGACGCTCGATCAGCTCGTCAAGTTCGGCGCCATCTCGCCGGCAGGCGCGGAGGTGCTGAAGATCGTCGGCCGTGTGCGCTGCAACGTGGTGATCTCCGGCGGCACCGGTTCCGGCAAGACGACGCTGCTGAACTGTCTGACCAATTACATCGACCGCGACGAACGTGTGATCACTTGCGAGGACTCCGCCGAACTGCAGCTTCAGCAGCCGCACGTGGTTCGACTGGAGACGCGCCCGCCGAACCTGGAGGGCGAGGGCGAAGTCACCATGCGCGACCTGGTCAAGAACTGCCTGCGCATGCGGCCCGAGCGTATCATCGTCGGCGAGGTTCGCGGACCGGAGGTCTTCGACCTGCTGCAGGCCATGAACACCGGCCATGACGGCTCCATGGGCACAATCCACTCCAACAGTCCGCGCGAGTGCCTCAACCGCATGGAATCCATGATCGCCATGGGCGGGTTCCAGCTGCCGCAGAAGACGGTCCGCGAGATCATCGTCGGCTCGGTCGACGTCATCATACAGGCGGCGCGCCTGCGCGACGGCTCGCGCCGCATCACGCACATCACCGAAGTGATCGGAATGGAAGGCGACGTGATCGTTACCCAGGACCTCGTCGTCTACAACATCAAGGGCGAGGACCAGGGCGGCAGGATCATCGGCGAGCATGTCTCGACGGGGATCGGCCGGCCGGCCTTCTGGGACCGCGCACGTTACTACGGCGAAGAAGCACGCCTTGCCAATGCGCTGGAAACAATGGAACGCAGCGCAGGATGATGGCGCACAGGAGATAGTCGCATGTTCGGGATCGATCCGACCGTCATCCTCATCTTCGTTCTTGCCGGCGTGAGCGCCGGCGCGGCCGCCTATGCGGTGATGTTCAAACGCATCGAGGACGAGCGCACGGCCGACCGGCGGCTCGACAGCATCAAGAGGGCGGAAACGGACAAGACCGTGGTCAAGGCCGCGCGCGACCGCGTGGCCGAAGCAGCCAAACGCCGCAAGGCGGTCCAGGATTCGCTCAACGAACTGGATCAGCGACAGAAGTCGAAGGACCAGCACATCAGGAAGCCGCCGCTGAAGCTGATGCTCAAGCAGGCCGGACTGTCCGTTCCGGTCGGCCGCTTCTATCTCTATTCGGCAATCTGCGGCCTGGCGCTTGCGCTCATCACGCTTGTTGCGGGAGCGCCATTGTGGGCTGTCCCCGCTGCGCTCGTCGTTGGCGGCCTGGGCCTGCCGCGCTGGGTGGTCATTTTCCTTCGCAAGCGCCGTGTCGCGGCTTTTCTGGAAGAGATGCCGAACGCGCTCGACGTCATCGTGCGTTCCGTCAAGTCCGGTCTGCCTCTGAACGACGGCGTCAGGCTGATCGCCAGCGAGGCGCGCGAACCCGTGCGCACCGAGTTTCGCCGCATCGTCGAGGCGCAGCAGCTCGGCATCTCCATCCCCGAAGCCTGCCTTCGCATGCAGGAAACGATGCCCTGCCCTGAAGCCGGGTTCTTCGGCATCGTGATTCAGATCCAGTCGCAGGCCGGCGGCAATCTGTCCGAGGCGCTGGGCAACCTGTCGCGCGTCCTGCGCGACCGCAAGAAGATGAAGGCGAAGATCCAGGCGATCTCCATGGAGGCGAAGGCCTCGGCGGCCATCATCGGTGCGCTTCCGTTCATCGTTGCGCTGCTCGTCTCGGTCACCAGCCCGAACTATCTGGTGCCGCTTTTCACGACGAGCACCGGCCACATCATCCTCGGCTGCTCGGCCATCTGGATGAGCGTCGGTATCTTCGTCATGCGCAACATGATCAATTTCGAAATCTGATGGGGCAACGGGGCAGGACTCATGACCGACCAGATCGTCAAGGCGCTGTTTGATCCGTCCTTCCTGATCGCGATACTCGTCGCGGTGGCCGTGTTCGCCACGGCCTTCACCGTCATGCCGGCGCTCAGCGGCAACGAATTGAAGGCACGCATGAAGTCGGTGGCGCTGGAGCGCGAGGAACTGCGCGCCAAGCAGCGCGCGCGCCTGGTCGCCGAATCCAACAAGCGCAGGGGTTTGCGCCATCAGGATTCGGGCAAGATGCGCAACATCGTCGACAGGCTCGACCTGCGCCGCGCGCTGGCCGACGAAGCGACGATGGCCAAGCTTCGCATGGCGGGCTTTCGTGGCCAGAACCCTCTGACGCGCTTTCTGTTCTTCCGCCTGGTCCTGCCGGTCGTCGGCTTCGCAGGCGGTGCCTTCTACATCTTCGTGATGGGCGGACTGTCAGACCGGCCGCTGTTCGTGCAGATCTTCGTCTGCATCATCTGTGCCTATGCCGGCTTCTATGCGCCGATCGTCTACGTGTCCAACCGGGCGGCGAAGCGCAAGCAGTCGATCCAGCGCGCCTGGCCCGATGCGCTCGACCTGACGCTGATCTGCGTGGAGTCGGGCATGTCGATCGAAGCCGCCTTCCGCCGCGTTGCCGACGAGATCGGCACACAGTCGGTGGAACTGGCGGAGGAACTGGTACTCACCAATGCCGAACTCGCCTTCCTTCAGGAACGCCGGCAGGCCTACGAGAACCTCGCCAACCGGACGGGACTGGAATCGGTCAAGAGCATCACGCAGGCGCTGATCCAGGCCGAGCGCTACGGTACCCCGATCGCCAACGCCCTGCGCGTGCTGGCTCAGGAAAGCCGTGAGATGCGGATGAACGAAGCGGAAAAGAAGGCCGCAGCCCTGCCACCCAAGCTCACCGTCCCCATGATCGTGTTCTTCCTTCCCGTCCTGTTCGCGGTCATCATGGGGCCGGCCGGCATTTCCGTCTCGCAGCGCGGAATGTTCTGACACGTCTGTGCGACGAGACCCGCACGGGGTCTTGTCAGCCTTCGTGGAAACGCACTATCTCAATCGCTCATCGGGTTGCGCGGAGCAACAGACATGATCGTCCAGGCCTGCTTGAACGGTGCACGCACGGTCGGCTTTCACCCGCGACTGCCAACAAGCGTCGAGAGCATCGCGCGCGAAGCTGCAGCCTGCGTCGCAGCTGGGGCGGCCGAATTGCACATTCATCCCCGCGGACCTGACGGGAAGGAATGCCTCGCCGCCGTCGACGAAACTGTTTTGGCACTGCGCCTGGCATGCCCAGGAACGCTCATCGGTGTCTCAACCGGGGCCTGGATCGAAAACGACGTAGCACGCACGCGCAATGCCATCGCCGGATGGCGCCAGTTGCCCGACTACGCATCTGTCAACCTGGCGGAACCTGATGCACCCGCCATAATCGAACTGCTGAGCCAACGTGGCGTCGGGATCGAAGCGGGATTGGCCACGCCGAGGGATGCTGAAAGGCTTATAAATCTGGAAGAGGATCGCCGCATATTGCGCATCCTCATCGAGATAGACGAGCAGGCGCTCGACACCGCCTATCAGATCGCCGCAGACATTGCCGCCACGCTCGATCGCGCGGGCATGCGGCGTGCCATTCTTCTACACGGCTTCGACGCAACTGTCTGGCCGTTCGTAGAGCTGGCGCGCAAGCAACGCTGGTCGACACGCGTTGGTCTCGAGGACGGCAAACATCTGCCAGATGGAACCGTCGCACCCGACAACGCGGCCCTGATTGCCGCAGCCGCTAAGCTGTTCGCCCGGCCAGCGTGAGATGCATTCGGGTATCCTGAAGGCGCGCCGGCGGCGCGCCGATCTCAGCCACCCTGCTTCTTCGACGCCTTGTCCTCGTCCTTGAGCTGGCTCCAGCTGTTCTGCTGGGCGAGCATGGTGCGCAGATACGAGACATTCGCCCTGGCCTGGTCAGAAGACAGTTCCCCGGCAGCGATCCGCTCTGCCTCATCGAAGCGTCCTTGCAGGCCGACGACGAGCGCCAGGTTCTGGCGCACGCGGCTGTCGGCACCCGGCATCTCAGCCGCCTTGCGCATATGCGTCTCGGCGGTCGTCAAATCTCCTTCGAGCAGGTAGGACATGCCCATATTGGACAGGACGGTCGGCTCGTCGGGTTTCAGTTCCAGCGCCCGGCGGTAGAGCTTGCGCGCCTCGCCCGTGTCGCCGAGCTGGTCGAGGATGGCGGCCTCGGCCGACATCAGCTTCCAGTCGGGATATTCGGGTGTCTGGGCGCGCCTGATCGAATCGAGCGCTGGTTCCAGGTCCCCGGCTGCGGCCAGGGCCTTGCCATATGCCGCCAGCACCTCGCGGTCCTTGGGATGATCGATCGCCAGCTTGCGCATGACCGCGAGAGACTGATCCGTGCGGCCGTTCATCTGCAGCACATTGGCGTAGCTGAGCGCCACAGGCTTGTCGGACGGATTCCTGGTGTATTTGCGGCCGAGCGAATCGGCAGCCTTGTCGAGTTGCTGGCTCGACATCTGTGCGAGCGACGTGGGGCTGGCCCGGCTGATCGAACCGGTCGTCATCCTGTCCTTGGCGCAGCCCGACACCGCGGCGCCCAACGCCACGGCGATCACCGCCATCGTTAACCGTTTGCCGGTTGCGTTCGTCGCCCGATTGGTCAACATGCCCCTTCTCCGCCTGTGCAAAGCATCTGATGTGGATTACCGCCAGCATGGAGAAATAGTCCGTTAACCCTAACGGACCGTTAAGTCCGCCAAGAGCATCGATACCAGGAGTTGAAAGTGCCGACAAAGCCGATCGAGCTGACAGACAGGCAGGCCGAGGGATCGCGCCCCGTTCATCTGATCGAGAAGGGAACCCTGGCGGAAAAGGGCCTGCAACCCGCCGTGCTGGCCTGGGCGCAGGACAACGGCTTTTCCGGCAAGGCTGGCGAAACGCTGGTCTTCCCGGACGAGGCGGGACGACTTGGTGGCGCTCTGTTCGGCATGGAGGCGGCAGAAGGACTGGCAGCGCTGGCGACAGGAACCCTCGCCCGCGTCCTGCCCGAAGGCGACTGGCACTTCGCCGACACTCCGGACAAGCCGCATCTGGCCTGCCTGGGGCTCTTGCTGGGCGCGTACCGATTTGACCGGTACAAGTCGAACGGCGCGAAGGCATTGCGTTTTGCCGTCCCGGCCGGCGCCGACCCTGCCCGCGTCGCGCGTGTTGCCGACGGCGTGTACCTGACCCGCGACCTGATCAACACGCCGACCAACGATCTCGGGCCGGCCGCGCTGGAACAGGCCGTGCGTCAGCTTGCCGAGCGGCACGGGGCCGATGTGAAGGTCGTCACGGGCGAGGAGCTTCTGCAGCAGAACTTTCCGATGATCCATGCGGTGGGGCGCGCCGCCAGCGAGGCCCCGCGTCTCATCGACCTGACATGGGGACCATCGGATGCGGCGAGAGTGACGCTCGTCGGCAAGGGGGTGTGTTTCGACACGGGCGGGCTCGACATCAAGCCGGCCAGCGGCATGCTTCTGATGAAGAAGGACATGGGCGGAGCGGCCAATGTCCTTGGCCTCGCCTCGATGATCATGGCGGCGGGTCTCAAGCTGCGGCTGCGGGTGCTCATTCCCGCGGTCGAGAACGCCATTGCCGGCAATGCCTTCCGGCCCGGCGACGTTTTGAGAAGCCGGAAGGGTCTGACGGTCGAGATCGGCAATACCGACGCGGAGGGACGCCTGGTGCTCGCCGACGCCCTGACACTGGCGGACGAGGAAGCGCCGCAACTGCTGATCGACATGGCGACGCTGACGGGAGCGGCCCGTGTGGCGCTCGGTCCCGACGTGCCGCCCTTCTATACCGACGACGAAGCGCTTGCCGCGGAGATCATGTCGGCTGCGGGTTCGCAGGCCGATCCGCTTTGGCGCATGCCGTTGTGGAAGCCCTACGCCGCGAAACTCTCCTCCAAGGTGGCCGACCTGAACAACGTCACCGCCGACGGATTTGCCGGCTCGGTGACGGCCGCGCTGTTCCTGCAGCGATTCGTGGAGAAGGCGGCTGCCTGGGCCCATTTCGACATCTATGGCTGGAACCCCTCGGACCGTGCGCACGGGCCGACAGGCGGGGAGGCGCAGGGCATTCGCGCGCTCGAGCAATTGATCGTGGAAAGGTTCGCCGGCTGAACCGCTTGCCAGCCGGAGCGTTTTGCGATCCGATGATACGGAGCCGAAACGACGACCAGTGGAACCGACCTGGCATTCGCTGGCCATGAGCGGAGAAGGCGATGATGTCGGTTTCACTGCGCCCGGCAGAGGCCCTGCGTCTGTGGCAGAACGTGACCCTGGCCGAAATCAAGGACGACAGGCCGGATCTCACCATGCGGCAGGCGGCGATCCTGCTGACGATCTATCTGGATCCGCCGCCCCACACTGTGCGAGGACTGGCTGCGCGATTGAACGTGGCGAAACCGGTCATCACCCGCGCCCTTGACACGATGGGCGCCATGAAGCTGGTTTCGCGCCATCGCGATCCGCGCGACCGACGCAACGTACTCGTCCGGCGCACCGTCGAAGGCGCCCTGTTCGTCGAACGTTTCGGCGACGTTATCATTGAACAAGCAAGAGACCTGCCGCTGTGACACCGCTCGATGCAAGACTGCATGCCCACCGCCCGGATATGGCCGACATTCGCCTCCAGGGCCAGGTGGCGGCTCCACGTTTCGTCGAGGGGCGGCCAATGCGCGTCGGCGTCCCGGTGGCCGACATGCGTGCGGGACCGGAGACCGGTTCCGGCGTCAACAGCCAGCTCGTTCTGGGCGATCCGGTGCTGGTGTTCGATACGGACGGCGACAATGCCTGGGTGCAGTCGGCCGAAGACGGATATGTCGGCTACCTGCGGTCATCCGATCTGGGAGAGGCTGGGCTCGAACCGACACATCGCGTGATCGCGCCGCGCACCTTCGTCTATCCACGACCCGATATGAAGGCGCCGATCAGCCGGGCCATCTCGATGGGCTCACGGCTCACGATCATCGGCCATGCCGAAACGCGCGGCACGCGCTACGCGCTGCTTTCCTCGGGCGAGGCGGTGATCGAGGCGCATGTGCTCCCGGTCGACCAGTCGCTCCCCGATTTCGTCGCGGTGGCCGAGATGTTAGAGCACACGCCCTATCTGTGGGGCGGCACCAGCGGCTTCGGACTGGACTGTTCGGGCCTGATCCAGCTTGCCATGCGCATGGCGGGGCGCGTTGTGCTGCGCGATTCAGACATGCAGGCGGAGACCATCGGCGCACCGGTCGATCCGGGGATGGGTCACGCCGAACTGCGCCGTGGTGACCTCGTTTTCTGGAAAGGCCATGTCGGCATCGTCTGCGAACCCGGCCGGATGATCCATGCCTCAGGCCATCAGATGATGGTGGTCAGGGAACCGCTCGCCGAAGCGATCGCGCGGATCGAGCGCGTTTACGGTCCGCCGAGCGCCATTCGAAGGCCCTGAACCCGCTCAATATCCAGCGTCGCGGTCGACCAGGTTGGACAGTTCCCCGCCGCGATCATAGGCATCCATCTGGTCGAGCATCGGCGGTACCAGATGAGCCGGGTCGGAGGTTGCCGCCGCATGCGGCGTCACGAACACCTTGGGGTGCGCCCACAAGGCGCTCGTCTTGGGCAGGGGCTCGGTCTCGAACACGTCGAGGCTCGCTTCCTTCAGGACGCCGTCGTCAAGTGCGCGCACGATGTCGGCATCCTTCTGCAGCCTGCCGCGCCCGGCGTTGATGAGCACGGCGCCGCCGATGGCGTTGTCGCGCCTGAGCTTCGAAAGCAGCGAATAGTCGACAATGCCGGTGGTCGCCGGGGTGAGCGGGAGAAGCACCACCAGAATGTCGGTGGCGGCCAGAAAATCGGCCAGGCCTTCCTTGCCGCTGAAGCTTGTCGCACCCTCCACGGTCTTCGCACGACGCGTCCAGCCGTTGACCGTGTACCCGAGCGTGAGCAACGCCTTGGCGGCCGCGCCGCCAAGCTGGCCCATCCCCATGATGCCGACGCTGACCTGATCGGCAGGCGGCTGGGGCGGCTCATGCCAGATCTTGCGTTTTTGCTGAGCACGGTAGAGCGCACCCTGGCGATGATGATCGAGGACACGCCAGCAGATGTATTCGACCATATACTGAGTGAGGTTTTCGGCGACCACCCGCACGATGGGCACGTCTGGCAGGCCGGGATCGGCGAACACATGATCGACGCCGGCCCCGATCGAGAAGATCGCCTTCAGATTGGGCAGCGAGGCCAGCAGGTTCGGCTTCTGCTTCCACACCACCGCATATTCGATCGATGGATCCGTCGGGCTGTCGGGTTCGAGCACGACGTCGCGCCGCGAGGACAAAAGTTCGTGCCAGCGGCGCGGATTGAAGCCTGTCACGGCAAGCAGGATGCGTCCCTTGGGCTTGTCGGTCATGGATTCAGCTCACCCCCCTCTGTTCTACTGGCTGACGACACCCGCCGGCGCCGCCGTGATGTCGAACGCCGCGGCGATCAACGCCTTCGTGTAGTCCGTCTGCGGCCTCTCGAATATCTGCTGGCCGGACCCGTATTCCACCACCTTGCCATTGCGCATGACGATGACCTCGTTGGCAAGGGCGCGGACCACCTTCAAATCGTGGCTGATGAAGAGATAGGCCAGGTTGTGGCTTTTCTGAAGATCGCGCAGCAGATCGACGACTTGCGCCTGAACGCTCATGTCGAGCGCCGAGGTCGGCTCGTCGAGCATGACGAATTTCGGCTTGAGAACCATCGCGCGGGCGATCGCGATGCGCTGGCGCTGGCCGCCGGAAAATTCGTGCGGATACCGAAACCTCGTCCCGGGATCGAGCCCGACTTCGTGCAGAACCGCAACGACCCGCTCGTCACGCTCGTCCGGCGACAGCTTCGGCTCGTGGATGCGCAGGCCCTCCTCGATGATCTCGGCCACCGACATCCTGGGACTGAGCGAACCGAACGGGTCCTGGAAGACGATCTGGATTTCCTTTCGCAGCGGCCGCATCTCGGTCAGCGACAGGCTGTCGATATCGCGCCCGCGAAACTCGATCGCACCCTGCGAGGCGATCATGCGGCACAGTGCCAGGCCGAGCGTGGTCTTGCCGGAACCCGACTCGCCGACAATGCCGAGGGTCTGTCCGGCGCGCACCGTAAGATCGATGCCGTCGACAGCCTTCACATGATCCACGGTGCGCCGGAAGAAGCCCTTCTTGATCGGAAACCATACCTTCACGTCCTTGCCCGACATCACGCTTTCGACGTCGTGGCGGGTGGCCGGCGGCGAGCCCTTCGGCTCGGCGGCGAGAAGGTGGCGTGTATAGTCATGCTGCGGATCGTCGAATATCTGCCTGGTCGGCCCGTGCTCGACGATCCTCCCGCCGGTCATCACGCAGACCCTGTCTGCAATGCGCCGCACGATGCCGAGGTCGTGCGTGATGAAGAGGACCGACATGCCGTTCCTGGCTTTAAGCCGATCAAGCAATTCGAGGATCTGGGCCTGCACGGTGACGTCGAGAGCGGTGGTGGGTTCGTCAGCGATCAGCAGCGACGGCTCGTTGGCGAGCGCCATGGCGATCATCACGCGCTGCCGCTGGCCGCCGGACAGCTGATGCGGGTAGGCGCCAAGCCTCTTTTCAGCGTCGCGGATTCCAACTTCGTTCAACAGTTCCAGCGTACGCCGGCGCGCGCCGGCATCGCTCATGCCCTGGTGCAGCTTCAGCACCTCGCCGATCTGCTGCTCGATCGTATGCAGGGGATTGAGCGAGGTCATCGGCTCCTGGAAGATCATGGTGATCTCCTTGCCGCGCACACGCCGCAGTTCCGGTTCCTGCGCGGCGAGCAGGTCGCGCCCGCCAAACAGAATCTGGCCCGAGGGATGACTGGCCGCCGGATAGGGCAGAAGCTTGAGCACGGAAAGCGCCGTGACCGACTTGCCGGAGCCGGATTCGCCGACGAGCGCCACCGTTTCGCCCTTGCCGATGTCGAAGGACACGCGATCGACGGCCAGGTTCTCCGCGCCGCCTTGCGTGAAGGCGACCGAGAGATCGCGCACGGAAAGGAGGGGGGTCTGGTTCAACGGAACGTCTTCCTCGGATCGAAGGCGTCACGCGTCGCTTCTCCGATGAAGATCAGCAGCGACAGCATGAGCGATATGACAATGAAGCCCGTGATGCCGAGCCAGGGTGCGTTGAGGTTCTGCTGACCCTGCCTCAGGAGCTCGCCCAGGGAGGCCGAGCCCGGCGGCAGGCCGAAACCCAGAAAGTCGAGGGACGTCAGCGTCGTTATCGAGCCATTGAGGATGAACGGCAGGAAGGTGAGCGTGGCGACCATGGCGTTGGGCAGGAGGTGGCGATACATGATCGTCACGTTGGACACACCCAGCGCGCGGGCGGCGTTGACGTATTCGAAGTTGCGCGCGCGCAGGAACTCCGCCCGCACCACGCCGACGAAGGCGACCCAGGAAAACAGGAGCATGATGCCGAGCAGTATCCAGAACCCCGGCGGCAGGACGGCGGCGATGATGAGGATCAGGTAGAGCACCGGGATCGACGACCAGATCTCGATGAAGCGCTGGAAGATGAGATCGGTCCAGCCGCCGAAATAGCCCTGCACCGCGCCGGCCGCCACGCCGATGATGGCGGAAAAGAAAGTGAGCGCCAGGCCGAACAGGACCGAGATGCGGAATCCGTAGATGGCGCGCGCCAACACGTCCCGCGTCTGGTCGTCGGTCCCCAGCCAGTTCCAGTTGCCCAGCGTGCAGCCGGGATCGTCGGCTCCCTGGGGGTAGCGGTTGCAACGCGTCTCGCGGTCATACATCCACGACGGCTTGGCTGGTGCGGCCTGCGGTATCTCGTTGTTGACCGTGCGATAGGAATAGCGGATCGGTGGCCAGACGAGCCAGCCATTGGCCTCTATCTCCTCATGGATCACGGGGTCTCGATAATCGGTGACGGCAAGGAAGCCGCCGAACTTCTCCTCCGGATAGTCGACGAGCACAGGAAACAGGATCTCTCCCTTGTAGGAGGCGACGATCGGCTTGTCGTTGGCGATGAACTCGGCGAACAGCGACAGAACGAACAGGACGAGGAAAATCCACAGAGACCAGTAGCCGCGCCGGTTGGCCTTGAAATTCTGCCAGCGCCGCTGGTTAAGAGGCGATATCCACGGCCGGCGCTGGCGCGACGCGGCCTGCGGGACGGCGGGGGCGACGACGCGTTCCATCACACGTCCCTCCGCTCGAAATCGATGCGCGGATCGATCCACGTGTAGGTCAGATCGGAAATCAGGCTGACGAACAGGCCGATCAGCGAAAAGATGTAGAGATTGGCGAACACCACCGGATAATCCCGGTCGAGCACCGAACGGAAGCCCAGCAGCCCGAGACCGTCGAGCGAGAAGATGTTTTCGATGAGAAGCGAGCCGGTGAAGAAGGCGGAAATGAAAGCGCCTGGGAAGCCGGCGATGATGATCAGCATGGCGTTGCGGAAGACGTGGCCGTACAGCACCTGCCGCTCCGTCAGCCCCTTGGCGCGCGCGGTGATCACGTATTGCTTGCGGATCTCGTCGAGGAAGGAATTCTTGGTGAGCAGCGTCGTGGTGGCGAAAGCCGACAGCACCATGGCCGTCAGCGGCAGGGTGATGTGCCACAGATAATCGACGATCCGGGCCGGCCATGACAGTTCGTGCCAGTTGTCCGAGACCAGTCCGCGAAGCGGGAACCAGTCATAGAACGAGCCTCCGGCGAACAGCACCATCAGGAGGATGGCGAACAGGAAACCGGGGATCGCGTAGCCGACGATGACAATGCCGCTGGTCCAAATGTCGAAGGCAGATCCGTCCTTGACCGCCTTGCGGATGCCGAGCGGGATCGAGATCAGATAGGAAAGAAAGGTGATCCACAGGCCGAGCGAAACCGACACCGGCATCTTTTCGAGGATCAGGTCAATGACCGAGATGTCACGAAAGAAACTCTCGCCGAAATCGAAGCGGGCATAATCCCAGATCATCTTGACGAAGCGCTCGAGCGGTGGCTTGTCGAAGCCGAACTGCTCCTCCAGCTGCCGGATGAATTCCGGGTCGAGACCCTGTGCGCCACGATACTTGGAGGAGTATTCTCCTCCCGCGTCGAAGCTCTGGCCGGCCATGTCCCCGCCGGCGCCGGAAATGCGGTCGGTCGCGTCGCCGCCCTGGCCGGTGACCTTGGCGATGACCTGCTCAACCGGACCACCCGGAGCGAACTGGACCACGGCGAACGAGATCGCCATGATGCCGAGCAGCGTCGGGATCATCAGAAGCAGGCGTCGGAGAATATAGGCGCCCATCAGCCAGCCCGCCCGGTCATGGCCTCGTCAGTCCTTGCCAATTGCCTTCGCCTTTTCAGCATCCACCCACCACAGCGACTCCACCGGGAATCCATAGTCCGGCTTCGGCTCCTTGAAGCCGAAAACGTCCCAGAAGGCGGCCCGGTGATTCGCCGCGTGCCAATTTGGAATCCAGTCGCGCCGCGCACGCAAGACCCGGTCGAGGGCGCGCATCGCGGTGGTGAAGCTTTCCCGGTCGTCGGCCTCAGCGGCAATTTCGATCAGCGCGTCGACAGCCGGATCCTTGGTGCCGGGAAGGTTGCGCGACCCGGAGAGATCGGCGCTCCGCGAGTGAAACAGGGTCGACAACGACTCTCCCGTCGGTGTCGCGGCAAAGGCCAGCGCCATCGCCACCATGTCGAAATCGAAATCGATCTGCCGCGACTGGTACTGCGCGGGATCGACGAGGCGGATCGAGGCATCGATGCCGATTGCCCTCATGTTTTCCACGAAGGGCGCGTTGGCACGCACGAAGACCTGGTCCTGAACCAGCATCTCCACGGCCATCACGTCATTCGCATCGTTGCGCAGGAGACCGTCCTGCCGCGTCCAGCCCGCCTCCTTGAGAAGCCGCGCGGCCTTGCCGAGCAGCCGGCGATCACGGCCAGAGCCGTCCGAGACTTCCATGGTGACGGCCTCGCCGAAGGCCTCTTCCGGAATCTGCCCGCGGAAGCGTTCCAGGATCTCCAGTTCATCAGACGACGGCAGCCCCTCCGCCTTGTAGGGCGAGCGCTCGAACGTCGATTGCGAGCGCTCGTAGGCGCCGTAGAAGAGGTTTTGGCGGGTCCATTCGAAATCGAAGCACAGGCTGATCGCATGGCGCACCCGAGGATCGGTGAAACGCGAACGCCGCTGGTTGAGCGCCCAGGCCTGCATGATGGGACTGCGCTCGGCCGGGAACTCGCGCTTGACCACCTTTCCTTGCCTGATCGCCGGAAAGTCGTATTCGGTCGCCCAGACACGCGAGGTGAATTCCTGACGGTAGCGCACGACACCCTTCTTGAATGCCTCGAACCCCGCCTGGCGCTCTCGATAGAATTCGATACGGATGCGATCGAAATGGTTGAGGCCACGCCTTACCGGCAGGTCATTGCCCCAGTAGTCCGCGGCCCGGACATATTCGATGTAGCGCCCGGCGGCGAAGTCGCCGACCATGTAGGGGCCGGAGCCGAGCGGCGGCCTCAGTTCGGAGCCGTCGAAAGGGTATTGCGTATAGAACGCCTTCGAAACGATCGGCAGCGTCGCAATGCTCAGAATGGAGCGCCGGGACTGATCGCCCGTGAATTCCAGGCGGACGGTCCGGGTGTCTTCGGCCACTGCGGCTTTGAGTTCGCGAAGCGCGATGACGAGGCTTGCGTGACCCTTCTCCTTGAACGTCTGGTAGGTGAACGCAACGTCGTCGGCGCTCACCGGAGTGCCGTCATGAAACCGCGCCTCCGGCCGCAGACGGAACACATAGCTGTTGCCGTCCTCGGCAATCGTCACACTCTCGGCGAGGAGGCCGTAGATGGCATCCGGCTCGTCAAGCGCCCGTTCCATGAGGCTGTCGAAACACATCTCCATGCGTTGCGGCGCGTCGCCGCGCATGGCGAAGGTGTTGAGCGTGTTGAACGTCAAAGGGTTCTGGTTGAACAGCCAGTTAGGCGGAGAGAAATTGAAGGTTCCTCCCGTCGGCGCCTGCGGGCTCGCATAGTCGAAATGCGTGAAATCGGGACCGTATTTCAGTTCGCCGAAGGCCGACAGGCCATGCAGCGGCCCACCCGTTTCGAGACTGGCGAAGGCGCCTGCGGGCAGAAGCGGGGCGGCGATCGCGCCACCGGAAACCGACAGGAAGCGCCGACGCGACAGGCGATTGGTGGCTGTACGAAGCACGCTCAGTTCTGGCTCCTGTATTTGGCCGCGAGCGCGGCTTCCTTGTCCGGGTCGATCCACCAGGAATCGATATCGGCGCCGATGTAGGCCGGCTGCCGTTCGGGAATGCCGAACTTGTTCCAGTACGCCAGCCACACCTCCGAACGATGCCATTGCGGAATGACATAGAAGTTCCACAACAGCACGCGGTCGAGCGCGCGTGTGGCGGCAATCAGGTCCTCGCGGTCTCGCGCATAGATGACGCGTTCGACAAGTGCGTCGACGACCGGGTTCCTGATCCCGGCGAGGTTGCGCGAACCGGCGACGTCTGCCGCCTGGGAACCCCAGAATTCACGCTGCTCATTGCCCGGCGAGAGCGACTGAGCGAACTGGCCGGTGATCACGTCGAACTCGAAACCACGCACCCGGTTCACATATTGCGATGTGTCCACGAGCCGCAGCGAAGCGTCGATGCCGAGCTTTCGCAAGGTGGCGATGAAGGAACTCGAGATGATCTCATCGGTCGGTCCGCGCCCGAGAATGGTGAACGCAAACGGCTCGCCGGTGTCCTTGTTGACCATGCGCCCGTCCTTGATGACCCAACCGGCCTCGGAGAAGAGCTGGACGGCGCGGCGTAGATACTGGCGTTCGGCCTGCGGCGAATCATAGACGGGCAGCTTGAACTCCTCAGTGAACACCTCCGGCGGAAGCTGGTCGCGGTACTCCTCCAGAATCGCCAGTTCCTTGCCATCCGGCAGACCGGAGGAAGCCAGTTCGCCGCCCTCGAAATAGCTGTCGGTACGGGTGTTGTGTCCGTAGAACAGATTTCGGTTCATGCTCTCGAAGTCGAAAGCCAGGGTCAGGGCCTGTCGCACCCGGCGGTCCTGGAATTGCGGTCGACGTAGGTTGAGAACGAAACCTTGCATGGGCTCCCCCGATTCGGTGGGGAACTCGCGCTTGATCACATCGCCTTCCTTGAAGGCCGGAAAATCATACTCGACCGACCAACGGCGCGAGCTGTTCTCAGGGCGAATGTCTTCCAGGCCGCCCTTCGTGAAGGCCTGCCACTCGGCATTTTCGTCCTGGATATAGATGTATCGGCGCCTGTCGAAATTGTTTCGTCCGACATTGACCGGCAGGTCGGCCGCCCAATAGTCATCGACCCGTTCCCAGACAATCTCGGAACCCGGACGGAAACTGGCGATTCGATAGGCACCCGAGCCGAGCGGCTTTTCCAGCGTCGGCTGGGTAATGTCGCGCAGCTTGCCGCTGGCGTCGGTTCCCGTCCACCAGTGTTTCGGCAGCACCGGAAGGTCGCCGATGATGTGCGGCAGTTCGCGATTGCCGGTCTGGTCGAAGGTGAACAGGATCTCGCGCTCCGAAAGGGCCTTGGCATCGGTGACGCTGGAGAAATAGCGATTGAAGTTCGGGCTGTTCTTCTTCAGCACGTCGAACGACCAGACCACGTCGTCGGCTGTAATCGGCACGCCATCGTGCCAGCGCGCCTTGGGATCGAGCCGGTATGTCGCTGACGAATAGTCGTCCGGGAAGCTGAAGGCCTCCGCGACGAGCGCATGGCTGGTGCCGGGCTCGTCGGTCGCCTGCTGCATCAGTGTGTCCCACAGAAGGCCGCCGAAGAAATTGAGCCCGGCCGCTGCCGTGCCGCGCACGATGAAGGGGTTGAAACTGTCGAAGGTCCCAGGGCTGACCGAGTTCAGCGTGCCGCCCTTCGGCGCATCCGGATTGACGTAATCGTAGTGCTCGAAATCCTCGCCATATTTCGATTCGCCGATCAGCGAAGACGTCGAATGCCATTCCTGCGAAGCGCTTGACGCGATGCAGCCAAGAAGCAGCGCCGCCATCGCCAGGCGCACCGTTCGAATTGCCTTGGGCCGGTTCATTACGCTCCCCTTTGTTGTCATGCCAATGTAACCCGCAAATGGCCGCTGAAAACCCCGCGCCGTTCGACAGACACACCAACATGGGAAATTTGCCCCAGTTGCAGGACGTTTGGCGCTCGATGCCAGGCCGCTCACGGCAGACATGCAACAAAAAGGCCGGGCAAAACCCGGCCTTTTCATGGAAAGCAGATTACAATTTCGTCACTGAGCGGCCGGCTGCTCGGCCTCAGGCGCCGTTTCTCCACCCTCGGCGGGCGCCTCGGCCGGCGCTTCTTCCCCGGCGCCAGCATCGGCTTCCGGCGCCTCAGCCGCGGGTGCTTCCGCCGCCTCGGTCTCCTGAACCTCGGGCAATGCCGCGGGGCTGTCGGAAAGCGTGCGCAGATAGGCGATCAGATTGGCGCGCTCTTCGGGACGCTTGACGCCGGCGAAGGCCATCGCCGTGCCCTTGATGTAGCCCTTGGGCGACTCCAGAAAGTGATCCAGGTGCTCGTAGTCCCAGACAACCGAATGGCCTTCGGAGAACTCCGTCATGGCGCCGGAGTATGAGAAGCCCTCATGCGAGGCAATCGGCCGGTTGACGACATCCCAGAGATTCGGTCCCACCTTGTTGGCTCCGCCGTTCTCGTTCGTGTGGCATGCGGCACACTTCTTGAACACCGCCTCGCCCGCCGAAGCGTCGGCCGAAGCCAGACGAACCGCGATCGGCTCGACCGAGGGCCCCTCGCTGGCGGCGCCGCCTTCCTCGGGTTCTGCCGCGACAATCTCGAATCCCGGCGTCTCGGGCGCGGGGCTGGCGAATATCGAGTCCGACACGATGCCGATCGTAAAGACAACGAAGGCCGCTCCGAGCAGCCCGCCAAGCAGCTTGTTCAGTTCGAAGGAATCCATTTGCTCCGATTGCTCCTGAAGACTGCCGGCCCCTCCGGCATGCCTGTGGTCCCGCCGGCCGCAGCCGGTAAAATCGCGCGGAAACTAGGTCTTTTGCTTCTTCGTTGCAACACATATAAGGACCTTTCCACGTGAGACCTTTTGCCACCTGTCCGACCCGGATTTCCCGACAGCCATGTCCAATCTGATCCTCATACCGGCCCGAATGGCGTCGCAGCGTCTGCCCGGCAAGCCATTGGCCGACATAGGCGGCAAGACCATGATCGTGCATGTCGCCGACCGTGCAGCCGCAAGCGGGCTCGGACGTGTCGTGGTGGCCACCGACAGCCGCGAGGTCCATGAAACGGTCGTCGCGGCCGGTCACGAGGCGGTCATGACGCGCGGCGATCATCAGTCGGGTTCCGACCGCATCTACGAGGCGCTGGAACTTGTCGACCCGGATGGCCGCGCCAATGTCGTCGTCAATGTCCAGGGCGATCTCCCGACCATCGACCCGACGCTCATCGCCGCCGCACTCGACCCGTTCGACGACCCGTCCGCCGACATAGCGACGCTCGGTGTCGAGATCGAGCGGGAAGAGGAAAAGACCAACCCCAACGTGGTCAAGATCGTCGGCTCGCCGATCGGCCCCGGCCGCCTGCGGGCTCTCTATTTCACCCGGGCCACCGCGCCCTGGGGCGACGGGCCCCTCTACCATCACATCGGGCTCTATGCCTATCGCCGCGCAGCACTGAAGCGCTTCGTGTCACTCAAGCCCTCGCCGCTCGAGTTGCGCGAACGGCTGGAGCAGCTGCGCGCCCTGGAGGCAGGCATGCGCATCGACGTCCGGCTGGTGCGCACCGCGCCGCTCGGCGTCGACACGCCGGCGGACCTGGAACGGGCACGCGAAATCATCGCATCCATCGACAACGGTTGAGCAGAAATGAAATCAGGGACGAACAAGATTGCCTTTCAGGGGGAGCCGGGCGCCAACTCCGATACGGCCTGCCGCGACATGTTTCCCGACATGGAGCCCCTGCCCTGCCCGACCTTCGAAGACGCGTTCAATGCGGTCGAGACCGGGAAGGCCGATCTTGCGATGATCCCCATCGAGAACACGATCGCCGGCCGCGTCGCCGACATTCACCATCTGCTTCCCGAATCGCGGCTGCACATCGTCGGCGAATATTTCTTACCGATCCATTTTCAGCTGATGGTGCTGCCGGACGCAGAGCTGGATGACATCAAGGCCGTCTACAGCCACATTCACGCACTGGGACAATGCCGCAAGGTCATCCGCCGGCACCGGTGGAAACCGATGGTCGCCGGTGATACCGCCGGCGCGGCGCGCGTCGTCGCCGAAGAAGGCGAGCCGACCAATGCAGCGCTCGCACCCCGGCTGGCGGCCGATCTCTACGGTCTCAAGATCGTGGCCGAGAACGTCGAGGACACCGACAACAACGTCACCCGCTTCGTGGTCCTGTCGAAGACGAAGAAGTGGGCGCCACGGGAACCGGAGAAGAAGATGATGACGACCTTCATCTTCCGCGTGCGCAACGTACCGGCAGCGCTCTACAAGGCGATGGGCGGCTTTGCGACCAACGGGGTCAACATGACCAAGCTGGAAAGCTACCAGCTTGGCGGCAAATTCTTCTCCTCGCTCTTCTATGCCGACGTCGAAGGTCATCCCGATGACCGCAATGTGGCGCTCGCACTGGAGGAACTCCAGTTCTTCTCGCGCGAGGTCCGCATTCTTGGCGTCTACGAACAACACCCGTTTCGCGCAACGCAGAGCGAGGAAGAAGATGAACTTGGCTGAGATCATCGCTTCATGACGGCCGACCGCCCGCTTCTCGGCATCCTGCTGATGGTTGGCTTTTGTGCGATGGCGCCGCTGGGCGATTCCATCGCCAAGATTCTCGGGGAGACGGTCCCCCTTCTGCAGCTTCTGCTGGTTCGCTTTGCAGCGCAGGCGGTCCTGCTTCTTCCCTTCATTGCCTGGAGCGGCCAAAGCATGCGCGTCACGCCGCGCGTGCTGCGGCTGACCGCGATCCGCACCCTGCTGCACGTCCTCGGTATCGGCTCGCTGTTCGTGGCGCTGCGCTATCTGCCGCTTGCCGACGCGACGGCGATCGCCTTCGTCATGCCCTTCATCCTGCTGCTTCTGGGCCGTTTCGTGCTGGACGAGGAGGTCGGGCCTCGACGCCTTGCCGCCTGCGCGGTCGGATTTGTCGGCACCCTTCTCGTCATTCAGCCGAGCTTTGCCGAGGTCGGCTGGCCGGCGCTGATGCCGCTTCTGGTCGCACTTGCTTTCGCCTTCTACATGCTCGTCAGCCGGCAGGTTGCAAAGGAATGCGAGCCGATGGTGCTGCAGACGATCAGCGGCATGATGGCGACCGCCGGGCTTGCGGTGCTGGCATTGCTGACGCTCGGCAGCGACATCCCGGCATTGCAGATCATCTGGCCGCAACCGCGCGACGCAATCCTGCTGGTGGCGATCGGCGCAATGGGTACCTTCGCTCACCTGCTCATGACCTGGTCGCTGCGCTTTGCCCCTTCGGCGACGCTCGCTCCGATGCAGTACCTCGAAATTCCATTCGCAACCTTCTTCGGATGGCTGATCTTCCACGATCTTCCTGACGGCCTTGCCGCGCTCGGCATCCTCATCACGATCGGCTCCGGCCTTTATGTCATCTACCGGGAGCGCATTGCGGCGGGCATGGCGCAACAGCAGGTGGCGCTCGCCAAGCCGACCGTGAAAGGTTCCGTCGCCGGGCAGGGATGATCCGCGTCACGGACAGGGAAATCGGTTCCGGTTTTCCAGAGGATGGGCTAGTCTGTTGCCAAGGTAGCGACAATGACCAAGCCCGCGGACAAGAATGATGACCGGGCAGAGGAGTGGCGCGAAGTCCTGACGAAAGGCCACCCACGGCTGAAGTTCGTTCAACGCTGCATGAGGCATCTGCCCAGCCCCCCTCGCTGCAAGGTCTGCAACAATCCCTTCGGCGGCGTGGGAGGCTATGTCTGCAAGCTCGCTGGTTTCCGCCCGTCAAAGAAGAACCCGCGCATCTGTGCAGCGTGTTGCGAGGACATGCCGCTGGGCGGCGCGGAAGTGGAGACGGCCATTCTGTTCGCCGACATCCGCAACTCGACCGCGCTGGCGGAGCGGCTGGGGCCGACACGGTATGCCGAAGCGCTCAACAGATTCTATGCAACGGCAACGGACGTCCTGATCCGCCATGACGCAACGGTCGACAAGTTGATCGGCGACGAGGTCATGGCCTTCTTCATTCCCGGCTTTGCAGGAAACGGCTTCAAGCAATCGGCAATCGAGGCCGCCCAGCATCTCCTGACCGCTCTCGGACATGGAGCGAGCGCGCAAGAGGCGGACTTGCCGGTCGGCATAGGCATCGACACGGGCATCGCCTTCGTCGGGAATGTCGGCGGAGACGACTTCATAGACTTCACGGTGCTCGGTGACCCGGTCAACCTCGCCGACAGGATACAGGCGGAAGCCCGCCCCGGAGAACTGCTGGTCAGCGCGCGCGCCTATTCCGCGGTTGCCGATTCCTATCCCGGACTTGAACCGCGACAGATCGCTGTCAGGGGCAAGGACGAGAAGCTGAACGTCTACTCGCTGCCGCTCTCCGCCCACGCCCTGATGAGGTGATGGGCGATGGCGCCGGGCGGCGGCACGGTGAGCCCGTCACGATGCGTGCCTGCAAGCATGTGCATGACCTCGTCGCGCGAGAACCAGCGGCACGCTTCCAGTTCTTCCATATCCGGCCGCACCTCCTCATCGAGCGCTTCACCGAAGCAGCCGATCATCAGTGAATGCGGAAACGGCCAGGGCTGGCTCGCATGATAGACGACGCGGCCGATGCGGACGCCGGACTCCTCGAAGGTTTCGCGGCGCACCGCGTTCTCGATCGTCTCGCCGGGTTCAATGAAACCTGCAAGGCATGAAAACATGCCCGGCTGAAAATGCGGACTGCGGCCGAGAATGCAGGCGTCGGACCGCACTGCGAGCATGATCGCCACGGGATCGGTGCGCGGGAAGTGCTGGGCTTCGCATTTCGGGCAGACACGCTTGTAGCCCCCGGCGCGCATCTCGCTCGCACTGCCGCATCGCGAACAGAACCGGTGGCTGGAATGCCAGGCCAGGAGCGCCGCGCCCAGGGCCAGCGCACCGAGGTCCGCCTGCGAAAGCAAACCCTGGATGTAGACCGACCGGTAGTCGATCGCCTTGATCGTGTCAGGCAGAGCCTCCGGGTCGATCCCGGCCGGCACTGCCAGCACAGGTCGGCCGCCTCCATCCCAGCCCATCAGCACGGCGTGTTCGAGCTTCGCCGAAAGGTCGTGGGCAGCGGATCTGGCGTACCAAGGATCGAAGCCGTCCGGCCCGCGCTTCAGGTAGACCCTGCCGCCGCGCACGAGCATCAGCCGTGCTGCCGGGTCTGCCAGTGCCTTGTCGACGCCGTCATCGGTCCGCTTTTCCGATAGCCTCTCGATCACGTTGCCGGCAAAGCCGACAAACTGGCTCGGCTCGCGCCGCGGAGCGTCGAATAGACGAAATGGCATGATTCTTCCCGGTCAGGTGGACTGCATGGCCTGCCGGATGGCTTCGGCAAACTGATGGAGATCTTCACGGCGATAGGGGGTGCGCGGACCATGGCCCCAGACCGGGCCCGGCCAGTTCGGATCGCCCTCCGAACGCGCCACGACATGCACATGGAGCTGGCGCACCACATTGCCGAGAGCCGCAACATTGATCTTGGTGCAACCGGTCACCTGCTTCAGCGCCTGGGCAACCATGTTTGTCTCAAAGGTCAGCATGGTCTGGTCGAGTGGTGTGAGTTCGTGCAGCTCTTCCACATCCGGGCGCTGCGGCACCAGGAGAAGCCATGGCCAGCGGCTATCGTCCATGACCCTCAATTCGCACAGACCGAGCCACATGACCGGCATGCTGTCGGCATGCAGGACCTTGTCGAGCTCGAAGCCTCTCTTCTGCCCTTTCAACATGGGCGCGTTTCCCGTTCGTCTTGAAAAGCTAGATGGAGCGGCTTGCCGCCGCAAGTCCCTTGGCGTGCGAGCGCGGACAAGATCGCCGATTCGCCGAACCTACACTCACGCTCTTGCATTTGTCGCGTCAATTGACGATATGGGGGGCGGGAGGTTGGTGGTGGACGAGCCACTCGCCAACCGGGTCAGGTCCGGAAGGAAGCAGCCCTAACGAGCCACGGCACGGGTCACCGTGCCAGCCTCCCACCTCTTTCCCCGCCCCGCATTGACGGCCGGCGTTGCCCGCGCAAGAGTTCCGGCTCTGTGGATTAATGTCTTGCAAGACGGAGCGACATCGAGCCATGAGCGAGGGCGCTACAGCCGACAGAACGAAAACGGGCGGCGCCTATCGCGTTCTGGCGCGCAAGTACCGGCCAACCAATTTCTCCGAGCTTATCGGCCAGGAGCCGATGGTGCGAACGCTGACCAATGCGTTCGCCTCCGGCCGCATCGCCCAGGCATGGATGCTGACGGGCGTGCGCGGCGTCGGAAAGACGACGACGGCGCGCATTCTCGCCCGCGCGCTCAACTACAGGACGGCCGAAATCGACCAGCCGACGGTCGACCTGGCTGCGGAGGGCGAGCATTGCCGCGCCATCATGGAGGGGCGCCATGTCGACGTGATCGAGATGGATGCCGCCTCCCATACCGGCGTCGACAACATGCGCGAACTGCTTGAGCAGGTGCGCTACGCACCTGTTTCAGCACGCTACAAGGTCTACATCATCGACGAGGTGCACATGCTGTCGGGGGGCGCCTTCAACGCCATGTTGAAGACGCTCGAAGAGCCGCCACCGCATGTGAAGTTCATCTTTGCGACGACCGAAATCCGCAAGGTTCCGATCACCATCCTCTCGCGTTGCCAGCGCTTTGACCTGCGCCGCATCGACGCGACGGTGATCGCCACGGATCTCAAGCGCATCGCCGGGCTGGAAGGCATCGAGGTCGAGGACGAGGCGCTGGCCATGGTGGCGCGCGCCGCGGAAGGTTCGATGCGCGACGCGCAGTCGATCTTCGACCAAGCGATTGCTCACAGCGCCGGCAAGGTGACGGCGGAGACGGTGCGCTCCATGCTCGGACTGGCTGACCGGGCGCGCGTGGTCGACCTGTTCGAGCATCTCATGAGCGGCAATGTCGCCGCCGCCCTGGCCGAATACCGTTCGCAATATGATGCCGGTGCGGACCCTGCCGTCGTGCTCACGGATCTGGCCGAGTTCAACCACCTGGTCACGCGCATCCGATTTGTGCCCGAAGCGGCCAATGACGCCTCGCTGACGGAAGAGGAGCGCCGGCGCGGCGAGGAATTCGCCGGCCGGCTTTCGGTTCGCGTCCTGTCGCGTGCCTGGCAAATGTTGCTCAAGGGCATCGCGGAAGTGCAGTCCGCCCACCGTCCCGTCGCAGCCGGCGAAATGGTGCTGATCCGCATCGCGCACGCGGCTGACCTGCCGACCCTCGACGAAGCGCTGAAGTCGCTGGAAGACGGCGACCGGCACGTGGCCGAGCCTCCGCGCGCCACAAGCGTGCAGGCACACGCGTCGCACGACGGTGGCAACGGCGGCGCAACGGCGGTCGCCGGGCAACGCCTTGCGACGTCGGGAAATGGCAACGGGCCGGCCATGCGGCTCGTCGAGCAGGCCGCTCCGGCCGTAACGCCGGAACCGTCGCCGCAGCCGACCGCCGAGCCGCAGGTGGCGATCGCGTCGCTGGAGGATATCGTGGCGCTCGCGGATGCCAACCGAGACCTCGCCTTCAAGGTTCAGGTGAAACGCTGCGTGCGTCTGGTGCGCATCGAGCCCGGTATGCTCGAAGTCAACCTGACCGAGGATGCGCCCAAAACCCTTCTCAACGACCTGACCACCCGGCTCAAGAGCTGGAGCGGCCGCAACTGGTTCGTATCGCTGTCGCGAGAGCCGGGCGGCGAAACGCTGGCCGAAATCGAGGACAACCGCCGCGAGAGCGCGATCGTCAGCGCCAAGGCCGACCCCACAGTTGCGGCTGTGCTGGCGTCATTCCCCGGGGCGCGGATCACGGACGTGCGGATCTTCGAGGCCGACGACGATCTGGGGCCGGCGGACGTCGCCGACCCGGACGATGAACCCGACGACGATGAATTGTGAAACGACTGCGAGGATAATGAGATGAAGGACCTCATGGGACTGATGGGCAAGGCCAAGGAAATGCAGGCCAAGTTCGAGGCCATGCAGCAGGAAGTGGCCAACATCGAAGCGGTCGGTCAGTCCGGCGGCGGTCTGGTCAGCGTGACGCTGTCCGGCAAGGGTGAGATGAAGGCGCTGAAGATCGACCCGTCGCTGTTCAAGGAGGACGAGGTCGAGATCCTCGAAGACCTGATCCTTGCCGCGCACAACGACGCGAAGGTCAAGCTCGAAGCCGTCATGCAGGAAAAGAGCAAGGAACTGACGGCCGGGCTGCCGATCCCGCCCGGGTTCAAGCTGCCGTTCTGAGAATCAAAGGTGCATTGATCCGCTGTCCGCCCAGTGCAGGCAGGGAATCGGCGCCCCGGCGGCAATGAAGGCGGCTTCAATTCTTTTGAAGCATGACCGCCTTGGCTGCTGCCGGAGCTGAACCTACATGGCGGCGATGATACCGATCTCTGTTCTCGACCTTTCACCCGTCCCCGAAGGAAGCGACGTCGGCCAGTCGCTGAAGAACACGCTCGATCTGGCGCAGCACGCCGAACGATGGGGATACAGGCGCTATTGGCTGGCCGAGCACCACAACATGCCCGGTATCGCCAGCGCGGCCACAGCCGTCGTCATCGGCCATGTGGCGGCGGGAACCTCGACCATCCGCGTCGGCGCCGGCGGCATCATGCTGCCCAACCACGCGCCGCTGATGGTGGCCGAGGCCTTCGGCACGCTGGCCGCACTCCACCCGGGCCGGATCGACCTCGGGCTCGGCCGGGCGCCCGGAACGGACATGGCGACGGCACGGGCTCTACGCCGCAACATGCATTCGGACATCGATTCCTTCCCCCAGGATGTTGTGGAACTGATATCCTATTTCCGCGCGCCGCAGGAAGGACAGCGCGTGCAGGCCGTGCCCGGTGGCGGGCTGGATGTCCCGGTCTGGGTGCTCGGATCGAGCCTCTATGGAGCGCAACTCGCCGCCGCACTGGGCCTGCCCTACGCCTTCGCCTCGCATTTCGCACCCGGCGAACTCGACAATGCGGTGCGCATCTATCGCGAGCGGTTCGAGCCGTCGGAGCACCTCTCCAAGCCCTATGTCATGCTCGGGCTGAATGTCTTTGCGGCGGAGACGGATGAAGAAGCACAGTATCTGTTCTCTTCATTGCAGCAGGCTTTCGTCAATCTGCGCAGTGGACGGCCCGGCAAGCTTCCTCCACCCGTCGAGAATTTCGAGGCCGGACTGGAGCCCATGGCGAAAGCGATGCTCGATCATGCGCTTTCCTGTGCCGTTGTCGGTTCGCCGGACACGGTACAACGCGCTGTCAGGGCCTTTGCCGATCGGACGGGCGCCGACGAACTGATGGTGACGGCGCAGGTCTTCGACCACGCAAAGCGCCTGCGCTCCTTCGAAATCCTGTCCGACGTGATCTGAAGACGCCGCCGGCGACTGCGGCGATCCGGGGCTCAATCCAACTGGCAGCGCATCTGGCGTCCGCCCGAACCATGCATTCGCGCGGGACGTGCGCTACAACTTGCTGGGCAGGACGCGGTCGGGCGGCCGGTGCCCGTCGAAGAAGGTCCGGATGTTGATCAGCACCTTCTCGCCCATGTCGATGCGGCCCTCGATCGTGGCCGAACCCATGTGCGGCAGCAGCACGATCTTTCCCTTCGTGGCGAGCTTCACCAGCTTCGGATTGACGGCCGGCTCGTGCTCGAAGACATCGAGACCGGCGCCGGCAAGCTTGCCGCTTTCGACCATTTCGATCAACGCCGCCTCATCGATGATCTCTCCGCGCGCCGTGTTGACGATATAGGCACGCGGCTGCATCAGCGCGAGACGCCGCGCCGACAGGAGATGGAAGGTCGCCGGCGTCGAAGGGCAATTGACCGAGATGATGTCCATGCGGGCCAGCATCTGGTCGAGGCTTTCCCAATATGTCGCCTCGAGCTCCTCTTCGATCGCCGGAGCGACCCGATTGCGGTTGTGATAGTGGATCGACAGGCCGAAGGCTTTGGCGCGCCGCGCAACGGCCGTGCCGATGCGCCCCATGCCGACGATCCCGAGCCGCTTGCCCCAGATGCGATGACCGAGCATCCAGGTCGGCGACCAGCCGTTCCATTTGCCTTCGCCGCGAAACACGTTGGCGCCCTCGATGAGGCGGCGCGGCACGGTCAGGATCAGCCCCATCGTCATGTCGGCCGTGTCTTCGGTCAGAACGTTCGGCGTATTGGTGACGGTGATGCCCTTGCGGGAGGCGGCCTCGACATCGATGTGCTCGACGCCATTGCCGAAATTGGCCATCAGCTTGAGTTGGGGACCGGCCTGGGCGATCAGCGCGGCATCAATGCGGTCCGTGATGGTCGGCACGAGAACGTCGGCCTCCTTCACGGCTGCAACCAGTTCCGGCTGTGTCAGAGGCTTGTCTTCAATGTTGAGACGGGCGTCGAAAAGTTCGCGCATGCGGGTTTCGACGGGGTCCGGCAGTTTCCGCGTGATGACCACCAAAGGTTTTTTTCTGCCCGCCATCGTTTCCTCGCGCCCGGGTCCTGTTGAGACCTCTTTAACCAAGACGGGCGATATTCCAAAGCCGTATCAGCCCGGTTCCTGTGTACCAACAGGTCCGGGCAATGACAAAGAAAAACAGGCAAGCGCGCCCATCGCATCCAAGGCGCATCGCATGGAAAGAGGATTGAAATTGTTTCGCTACGTGCCGCTCCGTCCGATAATCAGCGCTGTGCTCGTGAGCCTTGTTCTGGTGACGCTCCCGCTGGGCGGCGCCGGTCTCGGCGGCATGGCGGCGGCACAGTCGGTGACACGCGGACCGAGCGGCCTGCCATTGCCGCGCTTCGTGAGCCTGAAGGCGAGCCGGGTCAACTTGCGCGTCGGCCCGGGCCGCAACTATTCCGTGGACTGGATGTACATGAAATCCGGACTGCCGATGGAGATCATCCAGGAATACGACAACTGGCGCCGTGTGCGTGATTCGGAAGGAACGGAAGGATGGGTCAACCAGTCCCTTCTGTCAGGACGGCGGACCGGTCTCGTCACCCCCTGGAACAAGGGCAAGGAGATCGAGATCAGCCTGCTTGCGGAACCGGATGACGGCGCGCGCGTCGTTGCCCTGCTGCAGCCCGGCGCGCTTGGCACGATCCACGTCTGCAACGGCAACTGGTGCGAGATGAGCTTCGACGGCCACGAAGGCTGGATCAGCCAGAAGATGATCTGGGGTGCCTATCCGGGCGAGCGGATCACGGACTGATCATCCCGACCCTTCGAGAGCGATGCCGCGCCTCCACGACAACAGAGGCGCTGCCGGACGCTCAGGCGCGCGGCTTGCGCCTCAGGCGAACCACGATATCGATGTTGGCAATTTCCATGCCTTCCGGCGGCTCGGGGAGATTCGTCACAGTGACCGGACCGCCCGCAATGTCGAGCAACGTATTGTCGCTCTCGATATAGAAATGGTGATGGTCCGACGTATTCGTGTCGAAATAGGTCTTTGCGCCCTCGACTGCGACAATGCGCAACATGCCCGCTTCGGTGAACTGGTGCAGCGTGTTGTAGACGGTCGCCAGCGAAACGGGAAACCCGGCGGCCAGCGCCTCTTCATGCAGTTCTTCAGCCGCAAGATGGCGATCGCCCTTGGCAAACAGCAGGCTGGCCAGGGCCACGCGCTGCCGCGTCGGACGCAAGCCGGCCGACCGCACCTTGGCGGTCACTTCCGTTTCGTCGATCCGTTCCTGCATTCGGTCCCGTTCCATTGTCCGATGGGCGCGTGCACATCGCGACGCATTTTCAATGCCGATGTAGCAAAACCCCTTCCACAGCATATATTCCGTCGCGAATTGCAGATCAATAGCGCCACATTGACCCGTGCCCCGCATCACGATAAGCGCAGGCATCGGTTTTCGGCGGCATGCCGTCCGTGCTAGTGATGAGATCGACAAGGATCGGCGAAGTGCCGACGGGGACGAGCGGGAAGGATTTCAATGTCGGATAGAAAATCCAGCTTCGGATATGACGAGCTTCTCGCTTGCGCCAGGGGCGAGTTGTTCGGCCCCGGCAACGCCCAGCTTCCGGCCCCGCCGATGCTGATGTTCGACCGCATCACCGAAGTGCGCGAGGAAGGCGGCGAATACGGCAAGGGCTTCATCCGCGCCGAACTCGACATCAAGCCGGACCTCTGGTTCTTCCCGTGCCACTTCATCGGCAATCCGGTCATGCCCGGCTGTCTCGGACTGGACGCCCTCTGGCAGATGACGGGCTTCTTCCTCGGCTGGCTCGGACTGCCCGGCAAGGGCATGGCCCTGTCGACGGGCGAGGTCAAGTTCAAGGGCATGGTCACACCTGACGTCAAGAAGGTGGAATACGGCGTCGATTTCAAGCGTGTCATGCGCGGCCGGCTGGTGCTGGGCATCGCCGACGGCTGGCTGAAGGCCGACGGGGACACCATCTACACGGCCACCGACCTGCGGGTCGGCCTGTCCAAACAGGAAGCATGAACCGAACGCATATACGGGCATCCTGCCTCCAGACTCCAGGGAGAGCCACATGAGACGCGTCGTCGTCACCGGATTGGGTATCGTGTCCTCGATCGGCAACAACGCCGATGAAGTTCAGGCTTCATTGCGCGAAGCCAGATCGGGCATCACATTCTCGGAAGAATTCGCCGAGCACGGTTTCCGCTGCCAGGTCTGGGGGGCGCCGAAGCTCGACCCGAGCGAGCTGGTCGACCGCCGTGCACTGCGCTTCCTCTCCAAGGGCGGCGCATGGAACCATGTCGCCATGCAGCAGGCGATCGCCGATGCCGGACTGAAGGAAGGCGAGATAAGCCACGAGCGTATCGGCATCATCATGGGCTCGGGCGGCCCGTCGACCCGCACCATTGTGGAGGCGGCCGAAACGACCTTGAAGAACAACAGCCCCAAGCGTATCGGACCCTTTGCGGTGCCCAAGGCAATGTCGTCCACGGCTTCGGCCACGCTTGCCACCTGGTTCAAGATCCACGGCGTCAACTACACGATTTCCTCCGCCTGCTCCACGTCGGCGCACTGCATCGGCAATGCGTACGAACTGATCCAGTGGGGCAAGCAGGACATGATCTTCGCCGGCGGCCATGAGGATCTCGACTGGACGATGTCCAACCTGTTTGACGCCATGGGCGCCATGTCGTCGAAATACAACGACCGCGCAGGCAGCGCCTCGCGGGCCTATGACGTCAATCGCGACGGCTTCGTGATCGCCGGCGGCGCGGGGGTCCTCGTTCTGGAGGAACTCGAGCACGCAAAGGCGCGCGGGGCGACGATCTACGCCGAGATCACGGGATATGGCGCGACCTCCGACGGCTTCGACATGGTTCAGCCTTCCGGCGAAGGCGCGGTGCGCTGCATGCGCCAGGCGCTCAGTACCGTCGACGGCAAGGTGGACTACATCAACACCCACGGCACCTCGACTCCAGTCGGCGATTCGCGCGAGATTGGTGCGATCCGCGAAGTGTTCGGCGACGAAATGCCGCATATCGCATCCACCAAGTCGCTCACCGGCCATTCGCTGGGCGGCGCCGGCGTGCAGGAATCGATCTATTCGATCCTGATGATGCAGGGCGGTTTCATCGGTGAGAGTGCCCATATCGAGGAACTCGATCCGGAATTCGAAGGTGTGCCGATCGTGCGCAAGCGCATCGACGATGCGAAGATCGACACGGTCCTGTCGAACTCCTTCGGATTTGGCGGCACCAACGCCACTCTCGTCTTCCAGCGTTATTCTGCGTAGGAACTCCTGCCATGACAGCGATTATGCAGGGCAAGCGGGGCCTGATCATGGGCGTCGCCAACGATCATTCCATCGCATGGGGCATTGCCCGCAAGCTCGCGGAACAGGGCGCCGAACTGGCATTCACCTATCAGGGAGAGGCGTTCGGCCGGCGCGTGAAGCCGCTTGCAGACAAGGTCGGCGCGAAGCTCGTGCTGCCCTGCGACGTCGAGGACAGCGCGTCGGTCGATTCGGTATTCGAGACGCTGGACAAGGAATGGGGCGGCCTGGATTTCATCGTTCATGCCATCGGCTTTTCCGACAAGAACGAGCTCAAAGGTCTTTACGCCGATACGACGCGCGAGAATTTCGTGCGCACCATGGTCATTTCCTGCTTCTCGTTCACGGAGGTGGCAAGGCGGGCGGCGGCGATGATGAGCGAAGGTGGCGCGATGCTCACCCTGACCTATGCAGGCTCCGAGCGCATCATGCCGAACTACAATGTCATGGGTGTCGCCAAGGCCGCGCTGGAGGCCAGCGTGCGCTACCTGGCGAATGATTTCGGCCCGCGTGGCATCCGCGTCAACGCCATCTCGGCCGGTCCCGTGCGCACTCTTGCCGGCTCCGGCGTCGCCGATGCCCGTCACATGTTCGCCTATCAGAGCCGCAACGCGCCGCTCAGGCGCACGGTCAACATCGACGAAGTCGGAGGTTCGGCGCTCTATCTCCTGTCGGATCTGGCTTCCGGCGTCACAGGTGAGATCCACTTTGTCGATTCGGGCTATCACATCACCTCCATGCCGACGCTGGAGGAACTGAAGAGCTGGGAACGGGGCAACGCCGACTGATCGGCGCATCTGCGCTCACTAGCCCGCAACGCTCTATCGCCGCGCCCACATCACCTTGAAACCCTGCTCGCGTGCGACCTCGCCAAAGCTGGAGAACGCCGTCTCCAGCGTCTTCTCGTATGGCAAGGGGCTGTTGGCGACCATGAACAGACGGCCACCTGGCTTGAGGGCAGCCGAGGCAGCACGGATCATGCCCTGGCCAATGGCCGGATCGGCGGCACGCCCCTGGTGAAAGGGCGGGTTCATCACGATGAAATCGTACTGCCGCGCAACAGATTCCTGCAGCAGATCGTACCAGAAGAGGCCAACCGGCACGTCGCCGGCCATTCTTTCCAGGTTCCGGCCTGCCGCCTGCAATGAGGCATGGTCGGCCTCGTAAAGATCAAGTGCGCTGATGCCCTCACCGCGTTTCAAGACTTCGGCGGAAAGATAACCCCAGCCGGCACCGAAATCCGCGACCCGTCCGTGCAACTTGTCAGGCAGATGCCCGGCCAACAGCATCGAGGCCCGGTCGATCCGGTCGTGCGAGAACATGCCCGGCGTCGTCTCGAAGCGTTCCCCGACAAGCCCGCTGTCCTTGGGCCGCAACGCGGCCGCAGCGGCCGGATCGTTGTCGAACCAAAAGACAACGCCATGATGCTTGGAGAGATGGCCGCCCAGGGGCACGATACCGGCGGTTCTCTTGCGCAGGCTGTCAGCCCCTTCCTTCTTGCCGCCCGCGGCGATGACAAGCCCTCCGGCCCTCACCCGCTGCGCGGCTTCCGCCAGCCAGGCCTCGTTCTGCCCGCGATGGCGCCCGACAAACACCAGGGCAAGATCGTAGTCCTCGCCGTCCGGCTGCGGCGATACCGCAAAACCGCTCTGCTTCAGCGCCAGATAGGCGGGACGATACCCCTGCACGGCCTGGACGCGGCCACCGAAACCGGCGGGCAGACGCAGTCTATCAGGAGCGCCCAGCACCAAGAGGCGCGTCTTCTCGTCCGGCATGTCGAGAATGCCGGCTTCAAAGGGATGAAACAGGGTCTTCTGTGCGTCATCTGGCATCTGCGGACCTTATGTTGAAGGAGAACGGGGAACAGGCCTTGATTTGCCAGGCAGAAGGCGCTTGACAAGAAAACGGGCGCGCCAAAAGGCGCGCCCGTGGCTCCGTCCCAGCCCTTTTCGATCAGGCGTCGGCGTCTTCTTCCGACTCTTCCTTCTTCTTCTTGGCAACGATCTCCTTGCCCGTCTCCTGGTCGACGACCTTCATGGAAAGGCGCACCTTGCCCCGCTCGTCGAAGCCCATCAGCTTGACGTAGACCTTGTCGCCTTCCTTGACGACGTCGGTCGTCTTGGCAACGCGCTCGGATGCGAGCTGCGAGATGTGCACGAGACCGTCGCGCGGACCGAAGAAATTGACGAAAGCGCCAAAATCGGCGGTCTTGACGACCGTACCCTCATAGATCTCGCCCACTTCCGGCTCGGCCACGATGGTGTGGATCCACTTGCGTGCCGCTTCGATCTCCTTGGCGTTGGAGGAAGCGATCTTCACCGTTCCATCGTCATCAATGTTGATCTTGGCGCCGGTCTTCTCGACGATTTCACGAATGACCTTGCCGCCGGAGCCGATGACGTCGCGGATCTTGTCGGTCGGGATGTGCATGACCTCGATGCGCGGCGCGAACTCGCCGAGTTCGGAGCGGCTCTCGGTGATCGCCTTGGCCATTTCGCCGAGGATGTGGATGCGGCCGTCCCTGGCCTGATCCAGCGCGATCTTCATGATCTCCTCGTTGATGCCGGCGATCTTGATGTCCATCTGCAGCGACGTGACGCCTTCGGAGGTGCCGGCAACCTTGAAGTCCATGTCGCCGAGATGATCCTCGTCACCAAGGATATCGGAGAGCACTGCGAAGCGTTCGTCTTCCTTGATCAGACCCATGGCGATGCCGGCCACCGGGCGTGCCAGCGGGACACCCGCATCCATCAGGGCCAGCGAGGTGCCGCAGACCGTTGCCATCGAGGAGGAACCGTTGGACTCCGTAATCTCGGAGACGACACGCAGCGTGTAGGGGAACTGCTCGACCGCCGGCAGCATCGGACGAACGGCGCGCCAGGCGAGTTTGCCATGGCCGATCTCACGGCGACCGGGAGAGCCCATGCGGCCCGTCTCGCCGACCGAATAGGGCGGGAAGTTGTAGTGGAGCAGGAAGCGCTCCTTGTACATGCCCGTCAACGCGTCGACGAACTGCTCGTCCTCGCCGGTGCCGAGCGTGGCGACAACGATTGCCTGCGTCTCGCCGCGTGTGAACAGCGCCGAACCGTGCGTGCGCGGCAGAAGGCCGACTTCCGAGACGATCGGACGAACCGTCTTGAGATCGCGTCCGTCGATACGGCCGCCGGTGTCCAGAATGTTCCAGCGGACGATCTTGGCCTGCAGCTCCTTGAATACCGTGGCAACCTGCTCGGGTGTCCATTCGGCTTCTTCCGCATCTTCCGGCAGCAGCGCAGCCTTGGCCTTCGCCTTGGCGGCGTCGACGGCGGCATAGCGTTCCTGCTTGTCGGTGATCTGGTAGGCGGCGCGCAGATCGGCCTCGATCAGGCCGAGCATCGCCTTTTCGAGTGCCGACAGATCCACGGGTTTGTGGTCCCGCGGCTCCTTGGCGGCCACTTCGGCCAGCTTGATGATGGCGTCGATGAGCGGCTGGAATCCCTTGTGGCCGAACATCACCGCGCCAAGCATTACGTCTTCGGCGAGTTCCTGGGCTTCCGATTCCACCATCAGAACCGCATCGGCCGTGCCGGCGACGACGAGGTCGAGGTCTGATTCCGGCATTTCATCGATGTGCGGGTTGAGCACGTACTCGCCGTTGATGTAGCCGACGCGGGCACCGCCGATCGGGCCCATGAAGGGAACGCCGGAAAGCGTCAGGGCGGCGGAAGCGGCGACCATCGACACGACGTCGGGGTTGTTTTCCAGGTCATGCTGCATGACCGTGATGATGACCTGGGTGTCGTTCTTGTAGCCATCGGCAAAGAGCGGACGGATCGGCCGGTCGATCAGGCGCGACACGAGCGTCTCGTTCTCGCTCGGACGGCCCTCGCGCTTGAAATAGCCGCCGGGAATCTTGCCGGCTGCGTAGGTCTTTTCCTGGTAGTTGACGGTGAGCGGGAAGAAGTCCTGGCCGGGCTTCGGCTCCTTGGCCGACACGACCGTGGCGAGCACCACGGTCTCGCCATAGGTGGCGAGAACAGCGCCATCGGCCTGACGCGCGATCTTGCCGGTTTCCAGAATAAGCGGGCGTCCGCCCCACTCGATTTCGACTTTATGATGATTGAACATGTCTTGTCCTTCGTAGTCCGAAGTCGGCCGCGCCCATTGCGGCAGCGGCCCCTTCGATCAGGCTTCGTTGCAGACGAGCCACGGGCAAGACAACGGGAAGTCCTCTAGGCACTGCGCCTTCGGCGCCGGGCTTCCTGCAATCCTGCCCCATGACCGGTCCATGGTCGGTTTCCGATCCTGCCTTTCTCAGATGGAAACCGTGTTCGGGCCGCGCATTCCGCGTGGCCCTGATATCCGAACGGCGGACCCCTGTTCGGGATCCGCCGGCCAGACGATCAGCGACGCAGACCGAGCTTCTGGATCAGCGTCTGGTAGCGGTCGGCATCCTTCTTCTTGAGATAGTCAAGAAGGCTGCGACGCTGCGAGACCAGCTTGAGAAGTCCGCGCCGGGAATGGTTGTCCTTGGCGTGGTCCTTGAAGTGTTCGGTCAGGTTCTTGATGCGCTCGGAAAGAATGGCCACCTGGACTTCCGGCGAACCGGTGTCGCCCTGGGCGGTTGCATATTCCTTCAGCAATTCCTGCTTGCGTTCGGCAGTAATCGACATCGACTTTCCTTTCTGCTTTTTATCAGGAAACGGAGACGCCCACGGCCGGGATGTCGTCCAGCGGGGGCCACTCATGCAAGACGCGCACTGCGTGATGCTGCGGCGCATATAGTGGAAAATGCGGACAATTGCCAGAAATAATTGCCCGCCGCCAAGTAACCAGCGTCCGATCCGCGCCTGAGCGCAACTCTCGTGCAGATCGCTATTTCCACTTCTCGTACCGGTGCGCGAATGCCCTATCCGGCGAAAACGCGCTTCGGCTTGAACATCCCGCCTTCCACGGCGCCGATGGCGACCAGCCGGCCGCGCAGGGTGGCGCAGGCTTCGTCGGCCTCGACCGGCGCATCGCGGCCGCGCAGGATGACGGGATTGCCCAAACGCACGCGCTGTGCGGTGTCATCGCTCAAGGCGACCTGCGGCAGGCAATCGAGGGCGACCACCGTGTCCACCAGAAGCGCGTCGAGCGCATCGTAGCGCTTGGCATCGGCACCCAGATCGGGCTGAGGCGCGGTCTCCCCTTCTGCCGGCTTTGGGCGAGGCGGCGGCGCTGCGGCCTCGAGCTCATCGATTGTAACGAAATCCTCCGCCGTAAAGGGCTCGACCTCGAGACGGCGCAGTTCCGATATATGGCCATAGCAGCCGAGGTCACGCCCCATGTCGCGCGCCAGCGAGCGCACATAGGTGCCTTTGCCGCACTCGATCTCAAAGATTGCACGGTCGTCGTCGGGACGCTCGATGAGATCGAGCCTGTCGATCTCGACTTCGCGCGCGGGAATCTCGATCGCCTCACCTTCCCGCGCCAGATCATAGGCGCGTTCTCCGCCGATCTTGATCGCGGAGAATTGCGGCGGCGTCTGCATGATGAGGCCGGTATATTTCGGCAGGAGAGCGCGGATCGCCTCCTCGCTCGGGCGCTCGGCGGATGAATGGGTCGCCTCGCCTTCGAGGTCGTCTGTCGAACGCTCCTCGCCCCAGGCGACGGTGAACCGGTAGATCTTGGCGCCATCCATGACATAGGGCACCGTTTTCGTGGCCTCGCCAAGCGCGATCGGCAACATGCCAGAGGCCAGCGGGTCGAGTGTTCCCGCATGTCCGGCCTTGTCAGCCCTGAATAGCCACTTGATCTTGGAGACGGCCTCCGTCGACCCCATTCCGACGGGCTTGTCGAGCACCACCCAGCCCGAAACCGGCCGCCCCTTCTTCTTGCCGCGCCGCGCCATCACTCACCATCCTCTTCGTCGTGCCTCAGATCGCGCGCGACCTCGGGCGAGCGCAGGATGTCGTCGATCTTCGACATGTTGTCGAAGCTGGTATCGAGCCGAAACCGGAACTCGGGCATGTATTTGAGCTGCCGCAGGGCGCCCGATACCCGCCCTCGAATGAACTTCGCATTGCGCGCGAGCGCCTTGATGACGGCCTGGGCGTCCGTAGTGCCGAGCGGCGAGATGAAGGCCGTGGCGATCTTCAGGTCAGGGGACATGCGCACCTCGGAGATGGAAATCACCGTGGTTTCGAGCAGATCGTCGCGCACTTCTCCGCGCTGCAGGACGTCGGAGAGGGCATGGCGCACCTGTTCGCCGACGCGAAGCTGGCGCTGTGAAGGGCCGGAAGTGGTCATGGACAAGGGTCTCTTGATGCCGGTTCGCGCCGCTATCGGCGCAATTCAATCAAACTCGAACTGGATGACAGGCGCTACGCACGTCAATCCGTCTTGCGGCCAGCACGGCCGCTCCGCTCACACGGCTCGATACACTCGCAGAAACGAGGTCAGTCGAGCCGAGCCGCAGGGCGTCCCTGACTCCCGTTCACTTTCATGGCCGACCGTATTCGGAACGGATCGGCCATGAGGAGCGAACGCGTTGAGCCGGGTGCGGTGCCTAAAGCGACCGCGTCACCATCTCCACGCGGTAGGCCTCGATGACGTCGCCGGCGCGGATGTCCTCGTAATTCTCGAAGGCCATACCGCATTCCTGGCCGGCAGGAACCTCCGCCACCTCGTCCTTGAAGCGCTTCAGCGTCTTCAGCTTGCCCTCGTGAATGACGACGTTGTCGCGGATCAACCGCACGCCGGCGCCACGTTCGACCTTGCCCTCGGTTACGCGGCAGCCCGCGACCTTGCCAACCTTGGTGATGTTGAAGACCTCGAGGATCTCCGCATTGCCGAGGAAGGTTTCGCGACGCTCCGGCGACAGGAGGCCCGACATAGCCGCCTTAACGTCATCCACGAGATTGTAGATGATGTTGTAGTAGCGGATTTCGATGCCGGCCTGCTCGGAAGCGTCCCGCGCCTGCTTGTTGGCACGCACGTTGAAGCCGATGATGGCGGCTTCGGACGTTTCCGCCAGCGAGACATCGCTTTCGGTGATGCCGCCTGCGCCCGAATGGACGATGCGCGCGCGCACCTCGTCGGTCGACAGCTTGTCCAGAGCAGCGACGATCGCCTCGACCGAACCCTGAACGTCGGCCTTGATGATCAACGGGAATTCCTTGACGCCACTCGTCTGCAGCTGCGACATCATCTGCTCGAGCGAGCCGCGCTGACCGGCGCTGCGTGCCACGGCCTTCTCGCGCGCCTTGCGCTGACGATATTCCGTGATCTCGCGTGCCCGCGCCTCGGACTCGACGGTTGCGAAACGGTCGCCCGCCTGAGGCGTTCCCTGAAGGCCGAGTATCTCGACCGGGGTTGACGGTCCGGCCTCGGCGATCTGATCGCCGCGATCGCTGATCAGCGCACGCACCTTGCCCCACTCGTTGCCGGCCACGATGATGTCGCCGGGCAGAAGCTTGCCGGTCTGCACCAGAACGGTGGCCACAGGACCGCGGCCCTTGTCGAGCTTGGCCTCGATGACGACGCCTTCCGAGGTGCGCTCGGGATCCGCCTTCAGGTCGAGAATCTCGGCCTGCAACAGGATCGCCTCGAGCAGCTTGTCGAGGTTGGTGCCCTTGATGGCGGACACTTCCACGTCCAGCACATCGCCGCCCATGGATTCGACGAACACCTCGTGCTGCAGGAGTTCAGTGCGCACCTTCTGCGCATTGGCCTCCGGCTTGTCGATCTTGTTGATCGCGACGATCATCGGCACGCCGGCAGCCTTGGCGTGATTGATGGATTCGATCGTCTGCGGCATCACGCTGTCATCGGCGGCCACCACCAGGACGGCGATGTCCGTCGCCTGAGCGCCGCGTGCTCGCATCGCGGTGAAGGCCGCGTGGCCGGGCGTATCGATGAAGGTGATCTTTTGCCCGTCCTGCTCGACCTGGTAGGCACCGATGTGCTGGGTGATGCCACCCGCTTCGCCGGAGACCACATTGGCATGACGGATCGCATCGAGCAGCGACGTCTTGCCGTGGTCGACGTGGCCCATGATGGTGACGACGGGCGGACGCTGCTTCTGGTTCTCCGGCTTGTCCGGGATACCAAAGAGACCTTCCTCGATGTCGGACTCGGCAACGCGCTTCACGGTATGACCGAACTCGGACGCCACCAACTCCGCCGTATCGGCGTCGATGACGTCGCCCGGCTTGAGGATCTGGCCCTGCTTCATGAAGAACTTCACGACGTCGACGGCGCGCTCGGCCATACGGCCGGCGAGTTCCTGGACCGTGATCGTTTCCGGCAGGATGACTTCGCGCGAGATCTTCTCGCGCGTCTCCTGATGCATGGCGCGCTTGAACTTCTCCTGCCGGCGACGCATGGCCGACAGCGAGCGGCTGCGGCCGCCTTCCTCGCCGGACAACGCGCTGTTGAGCGTCAGCTTGCCACGGCGACGATCGGGCTCGCCACGGCCACGCGCCGGACGGGCCGGCTCGGGCGCCGCGACACGCTTGGGCGGAATGCTGGCGCCACCGCTCGGACGCGGCTTGCTCTTGGCGACCGGCTCATCTTCGACCGGCTCAGGTACGGGCTGCTGCACCGGCTCGGGAGCACGGCGAAGGGCTTCCTCCTCGGACCTGCGGCGGGCATCGGCCTCAGCCTTGAGGCGGGCCTCTTCCTCGGCCTGGCGGCGGGCCGACTCCTCGCGCTCCTTGCGTCGGCGCTCATCTTCCTCGGCGCGGCGCTGCGCCTCCTCAGCGGCGCGCTTGCGGTCCTCGGCCTCGCGAAGCTTGGCGTCCTCGAGCGCGCGGCGGCGCGCCTCCATCTCTTCGCTCGACAGTTCGTTCAGCACCATGCCGGAGCGCTCGGACTGCTGCGGCGCGGGACGCGCCTCTTCCTGCGCGGGAGCAGGAGCGGGCCGCGCAGCCGGCTGAGGCTTAGGTGCGGCAGGCGCCGGAGCAGGGGCCGGAGCCGGCGCTGCTTCCGTCTTTTCACCCGGAATGGTGAATTTGCGCTTCTTGGTCTCGACCACAACAGACTTCGAGCGGCCATGTGAGAAGTTCTGGCGCACGGTTCCCTGCTCCATTCCCGGACGCTTCAGCGTCAGGGTCTTCTTCACATTCACGCTCAATGTCTTGTCGTCGCCTGATTTCGTGTCCGTCATTCCGTATCCTTTAAGGCGCCGTCTTTGCCGGCGAAACCCATAACCGCGCTGCGGTCATCCGGGGATCCGCCCCGGTAACGGTCAAGCGCCACCATGCGCCTGAGCACCGCCTTGCCCGCGTCTCCCGCGAGCACGGCAGCATGTATCACATTTGTGCCCCCCAATGCCAAACCCAATTCCGATTCGGAAAAGAGTTCGTAGCCGGGAATGTCGGGGCCTCCGGCATGGACCGTGGCGCGGCGCGCCTGAGAAATCTTGCGAACTCCATCAGCGGATGCCTCGCGTGCATGCAGGACGGCGATAGCCTTGCCGCTGCGCACGGCGCTCTCGACCTTGGCCGCACCCAATGCCACGAGGCCGGCCTTGCGGGCAAGCCCCAGAGTACCGAGCGTTGTCGCGGCCATCAAGGCGTCGACCTGCGCTCCCAGAGCGGGATCGGCGATCACATCCGCCTTGAAGGCGCGTCGAAACAGATTCTTGCGCGCCGCCTCGTCGACGTGGACGCGTGCGGCGCTAACCCAGCAGCCGCGACCCGGGAGCTTGCGCTTGAGATCCGGAACGACAGACATGTCGGGCCCAACGACGAAACGGATGAGCTCGTCCGGCTCGCCCGTTCGCCGCGTCACGATGCATGTTCGTTCTGCCATTCCGTCCAATCGAGACTCCGCTTGCGCCCGACATCACGTTCAGGCTTCGGCCTGTTCGGTTGCCGCTTCTTCCTCGGCCTCTTCCTCAGCCAGATCCTCTTCGGTGATCCAGCCCATCTTCATGCGCGCCGCGAGAACCATCTGCTCGGCGTCGGCGCGGCTGACTCCGAACGAGTCCAGCACACCAGGGAAGAACTTGGTCTCGCCGTCCTTGCGCTCCTTCCAGCCCACCAGATCGTCGACCGCGTAGCCGGCGAAATCCTCCACGGTCTTCACGCCATCCTCGCCGAGCGCCACCATCATCGCGGTGGTGATGCCCGGTATCTCGCGCAGATCGTCGGCGACACCCAGTTCCCTGCGCTTGGCGTCGTGCTCGGCCTCGATCCGCTCCAGATATTCGCGTGCCCGGGTCTGGATCTCGTTTGCCATATCTTCATCGAAACCATCGATGGAGGCAATCTCGTCCTGATCGACATAGGCGACTTCCTCGACCGAGGTGAAGCCCTCCGAGGCAAGCACCTGGCCGACCATCTCGTCGACATTGAGGGCATCCATGAAGAGCGTCGAGCGTTCGACGAATTCCTTCTGGCGGCGCTCGCTCTCCTCCTGCTCGGTCAGGATGTCGATGTCCCACCCGGTAAGTTGCGAGGCAAGACGCACGTTCTGGCCACGCCGGCCGATCGCCAGCGAGAGCTGATCGTCAGGCACCACGACCTCGATGCGCTCGGCCTCCTCATCGAGGACGACCTTGGCAACCTCGGCCGGCTGCAGGGCGTTGACGATGAACGCGGCGGCGTCCTGCGACCATGGAATGATGTCGATCTTCTCACCCTGGAGCTCGCCGACGACAGCCTGGACGCGGCTGCCGCGCATGCCCACGCAGGCACCGACCGGATCGATCGAGGAGTCGCGCGAGATCACGGCGATCTTGGCGCGCGATCCCGGATCGCGGGCGACCGACTTGATCTCGATGATACCGTCATAGATTTCCGGCACTTCCATGGTGAACAGCTTCGCCATGAACTGCGGATGAGTGCGCGACAGGAAGATCTGCGGGCCGCGCTGCTCGCGCCGCACGTCGTAGACATAGGCACGCACGCGGTCGCCATACTTGAAATTCTCGCGCGGGATGAGCTCGTCACGCCGGATGATCGCCTCGCCGCGACCGAGATCGACGATGACGTTGCCATATTCGACGCGCTTGACCGTGCCGTTGACGATCTCGCCGACGCGATCCTTGTACTCGTCATACTGCCGGTCGCGCTCGGCTTCGCGCACCTTCTGCACGATGACCTGCTTGGCCGACTGCGCCGCGATGCGGCCGAAATCCATCGGCGGCAGCTGCTCGGCGATGAAGTCGCCGACCTGGGCGTCGGGATTGCGGTGACGCGCCTCCTCGAGAGAGATTTCGCGCATCGGCTCCTCGACGGCCTCGACCACTTCCATGAGCCGCTGAAGCTTCATCTCGCCGGTCTGCGGATTGATGTCCGCACGGATATTGGTCTCCTGGCCGTAGCGCGAGCGGGCCGCCTTCTGGATCGCATCGGACATGGCGGACAGAACGATCTGCTTGTCGATCGACTTTTCGCGCGCCACGGCATCCGCAATCTGCAGAAGCTCCAGACGGTTTGCACTGACTGCCATTATGGTCTCCCTTGCTTCGGCCCGTCCGCTCTCGGGCGGACGGCGAAATCATTCATCCGTTTCGTGTTCTTCATCTTCGCCGAGGGCCTCGCCGCGGCGTTTCTTTCGTTCCTGGCGCGCCTTCTTGTCCTTCTTCAGCGCGTCCTCAATGAGGTCGTCCGTCAGAATGAGCCGCGCCTCTGCGATCGCGTCGAATGGCACGCGCACCGTCGGCTCGTCACCATAGCTCGCGACATCGCGCTCGATCAGCACGTCGTCGGCATCGACTTCGGCAATCCGGCCGCGAAAGCGCTTTCGGTCCGCCACCAGAACCGAGGTTTCCATCTTCACCAGGTGGCCGGACCATTGCGAAAAATCGCTCTTGCGGACCAGCGGACGGTCGATCCCCGGCGAGGAGACCTCCAGATGATAAGCCTTATCGATCAGGTCCTCAACGTCGAGCAACGGCGACACCGCCCGGCTCAACTCCTCGCAATCGGCCACTGTCATGGTGCCGTCCTCGCGTTCGGCCATGATCTGCAGCGTCAGGCCATTCTGGCCGGACAGACGCACCCTCACCAGGCGAAACTCCATCGACCGCAGAAGCGGCAGGATCAAGAGCGCGATACGGGCATCGAGCCCCGTCTCACGAATGATGCGGTCGTCGGTCGGCGTCTGGTTCGTGGTATCTTCGGACATATGGTCTCCGGTCGGGCCGCAGGAAACAAAAAAGAGCGGGACCGGCCGGACCCACTCTTGTTCTAGCGACCAAGAATTTGACGCCGATATAGCGCCGACGCGCCGCAATTGCAAGAGGTGGGCCCGTGATCAGCGCCCCACTGGCGCTCAACGGGCAACGGCGGCCGCGCGCATCAGCATGCCGAACAGGTCGCGCGGGTCATCGGGATCGGCCAGCAGGTCGAGCCTGTCGAAATAGGGAATCCTGCCTATGAGATCGCGCATGTAGCGCAAGGCCGAAAAGTCCTCCACCGCAAAGCCCACCGAATCGAACAGCGTGATCTGGTCGCGGCCCGTACGCCCCTGCGCCTTGCCGGCCATGACCTGCCAAAGCTCGGTGACCGGATGATCCGGGTCCAGCTGCTGGATCTCCCCTTCCACCCGCGTCTGCGGCGGGTATTCGACGAAAATCGATGACCGCAGGAGGATATCGCGATGAAGCTCGGTCTTGCCCGGGCAGTCGCCTCCGACGGCATTGATGTGGATTCCCGGGCCGACCATGTTGTCGGTCAGGATCGTCGCGTACTGCTTGTCGGCGGTGACTGTGGTGATGATGTCGGCACCCTCGACCGCCTCTTCAGGCGAAGAGCAGACGGAAATGTCGAAGCCGCGGCCCGCGAGATTTCTGGCGCAGCGTTCGCTGGCCGAGCGATCAATGTCGTAGAGCGCCAGCCGCTCCACGCCGACAAGGGACCGGAAGGCGAGCGCCTGGAACTCCGACTGTGCTCCATTGCCGATCACGGCCATCGAGCGCGCGCCCTCCGGCGCCAGGAATTTCGCGGCAAGTGCTGACATGGCGGCGGTCCGCAAGGCGGTCAGAATGGTCATCTCGGTGATGAGAACCGGATAGCCGTTGTCGACCTCTGCCATGACACCGAAGGCCGTCACCGTCTGGCGGCCTTCCCTGGTGTTCTTGGGATGGCCGTTGACATATTTGAAGCCATAGGCCTCGCCGTCGCTGGTCGGCATCAGCTCGATCACGCCTTCGCGCGAATGGGAGGCGATGCGCGGGGTCTTGTCGAACAATTCCCATCGCCGGAAGTCCTCTTCGATGTAGCCGGCAAGCTCGGCCAGGAAACGCTCCACGCCGACGGCATGGACGATGCGCATCATGTTCTCCACGCTGACGAAGGGCACGAGGGCGAGGTCGGAAGGTGCATAACCCATGATCAGTAGCTCCGTGTCGGACGATCCATGATGCGCCGCCCCATCAGGCTCGCGACGAGATCGACGATCAGCGTCGCAGTGCGGCCGCGCTCGTCGAGAAAGGGGTTGAGTTCGACCAGGTCGAGACTGGAAACGAGACCGCTGTCGCAAAGCATCTCCATTGTCAGGTGCGCCTCGCGAAAGGTGGCTCCGCCGGGCACCGTGGTGCCAACGGCCGGCGCGATGCCGGGATCGAGAAAATCGACATCGAAGCTGACATGGAGCAGTCCATCCTGTGCCTTCACCCGGTCGAGGAAGTCGCGCAGCAGCGGAGCCACGCCATGCTCGTCGACGGCGCGCATGTCGTGCACCGTGACGCCGGCTTCCGCCAGCGCCCGGCGTTCTGCCGGATCGACGCTGCGAATGCCGAATAGACAGATGCGCGCCGGATCGACGACGGCCTCAAGGTCTGGAAAGCTGCCGGCAAAGCCCGGCTGACCGCTGACATAGGCCAGCGGCACACCGTGAAGATTGCCGCTCGTCGTGGTGTCGAGGGAGTGAAAGTCGGGATGCGCGTCGAGCCAGAGGACGAAGAGCGGCCGTCCGCTCACCGCTGCCCGCCGGGCAATGCCCGACAAGGTGCCGGCCGACATCGAATGGTCGCCGCCGAGGAAGATCGGCATGGCGTCGGCCGATGCCTCGAATGCGGCATCGCACAGCAGTTCGGTCCAGGCCACGACCACGGGCAGAGCCTTGAGCGCCGCATTGCCATGCGTCACCGGCCGCGCCCCGCGCGGCGCCATGGTCCCCATGTCGGTGACGGTGTGACCGAGTTCGGTGATTGCCGCGACGAGACCGGCTGTGCGCAGAGCGCTTGGTCCCATTTCGCAGCCCATACGGCCCGCGCCGTCCTGAACGGGCGCACCGACGATCCGGCAATGCATATCCGACAACTCCCCTGTCTGCTGCTACAGTTCCATGGAAACCGGTTCAGATGGCATGGTGAACACCCAATATTGGCAATATCGACAGTTCAATCTATCGTTTTGCCAACGGATGTTTTTCGAAATGGCAAAAATGGACGATCTCGACACCCGTCTCGTCACCTTGCTGCGTCACGACGCGCGGCGCAGCATCTCCGACCTTGCCGTCGATTTGGGCGTGTCGCGCGCAACGGTCCGCGCGCGCATGGAACGCCTGGAGCGAAGCGGCGAGATTCTCGGCTATACGGTGATCCTGCGCGCCGACGCGGTCGACCAGAATGTGCGCGGTATCATGCTGATCGAGATCGAGGGCCACGCAGCCGACCGCGTCATCAAGGCACTTGGAGGATTTTCGGAAGTATCGACCATCCATACGACCAACGGGCGATGGGATATCGTGGTGGAACTCGGCACAGATTCGCTCGGCGCCTTTGATGCGGTCCTGCGGCGCATCCGGCTCATCCCCGGCATCACCGGCAGCGAGACCAACCTGCTCCTCGCCACCCCGCGCTCGACGAAAGCCCGATTGTAAAACGTCACGATCCGGCCACAACCGCCGTCATCCCGGCCGAGCACGGCGAGAGCCGGGATGGCGACCGTCTCGGCCATCGCCATCGTCGTTCGCCCCCGAGCCGAACCCTAGACTCTGGTAAACGTCAGATAGGCCGGCGTGCGACCTTCGCGGATCGCCTTGGCCTCATAGCGCGTGCCCGGCCAACCCTCATAGGGCGCACGCCAGTCCTCGGCGGACGACGCCCGCCATTCGAAGGCCGGATGGGCGCGGCAATGAAGGAGCGTCCAGTTGACATAGGTATCGATGTCCGAGGCGAAGCAAAACCGCCCGCCAGGCTTCAGCACACGTGCAAACCGGTCCAGATTGACCTTGCTGACGAAGCGTCTTTTCCAGTGCTTCTTCTTGGGCCAGGGATCGGGATAGAGCAGGTCGATGCCTGAGATCGCACCGGCGGGCAGCCAGTCGAGCAGCACGGTCGCGTCGTCGTCATGCAGCCGGATGTTGGCGAGGGGGGCTGTATCGAAGCTCTGCAGGAACTTCGCCATCCCGTTGACGAACGGCTCGACGCCGATGAAGCCGGTTTCGGGAAACCGGCTTGCTTCGTGATGCAGATGTTCGCCGCCGCCAAAGCCGATCTCCAGACGGACATCGGCGACCGGAGCCGCAAACAGGCCCGTCAGATCGGCCGGCGCCGGCGCCGACAGATCGAGCGCCAGTTCGGGCAGGCGCCTGGCGTGAACCTCGCGGGCCCGCTCGCGCAGCGCCTTGCCACGGCGGCGACCGAAGAAGGCTTCCGTCGAGCGGGTTGGTCGTTGCTCCGTCATGACGAAAGCCTCTGGCCGGCGGCGTCAGACCGCGACGGCTTCCTTCTGCGCCACCGCTTCCTTGAGCGCCCTGACGAGGTCGGTCCGCTCCCAGCTGAAGGAACCGTCACGACCTGCCTTGCGGCCGAAATGGCCATAGGCAGCCGTCCTGGCGTAGATCGGCTTGTTCAGGTCGAGGTGACGGCGGATGCCGCCGGGCGACAGGTCCATGACCTCGCGGATCGCGCGCTCGATCGCCTCCTCGGGAACCCTGCCGGTTCCGTGCAGGTCGACATAGACCGACAGCGGCTGCGCAACGCCGATGGCGTAGGACAGCTGGATCGTGCAGCGCTCGGCCAGCTTTGCCGCCACGACATTCTTGGCGAGATACCGCGCCGCGTAGGCGGCGGAACGGTCGACCTTGGTCGTGTCCTTGCCCGAGAACGCGCCGCCCCCATGGGGTGCGGCACCGCCATAGGTGTCGACGATGATCTTGCGGCCGGTCAGGCCGGCATCGCCGTCGGGACCGCCGATGACGAACTTTCCGGTCGGATTGACGTACCAGTTGCAGTCATCGGAAATGTTGATGTCGCCCAACGAAAGTGCTTCGCGGATATAGGGCTCCACAACCTCGCGCACCTTCTTGTTGTCCCAGCTCTCGTCGAGATGCTGCGTGGACAGCACGATCTGCGTCACTTCCTTGGGCTTGCCGCCGACATAGCGCACCGTCACCTGGCTCTTGGCGTCGGGACCGAGCTTGGCCGCCTCGCCTTCCCCGCTCTTGCGCGCCTCGGCCAGCAGCTCGAGAATCTTGTGGCTGTAGTAGATGGGCGCCGGCATGAGATCGGGCGTCTCGGTGCATGCGTAGCCGAACATGATGCCCTGGTCGCCGGCACCTTCCTCGCCCTGCTTGTCGGAAGAATTGTCGACGCCCTGGGCGATGTGGGCCGACTGACCGTGCAGCAGGACGTCGACCTTGGCCGTCTTCCAATGGAAGCCGTCCTGCTCGTAGCCAATCGCGCGAATGGCCTTGCGCGCGGCCGAGCGGAACTTCGACGGGTTGATGACGGGGTTTCCGGATGCGTCCTTGAGCACCTCGCCCGTCGACTTGTCCTTTTTCAGCAGCGTTTCTGGCACGCGCACTTCACCGGCAATCACGACCCGGTTGGTCGTTGCCAGCACTTCGCAGGCGACACGGACCTTCCACGGGTCCATTCCCGCCTTCTTCGCCTCGCGGTATACGAGATCGACGATTTCATCGGAGATGCGGTCACACACCTTGTCGGGATGACCTTCGGATACGGATTCGCTTGTAAAGAGATAGTTCATACGTGCCACGGGTGTCCCCTCATGAATGACGCGAAACGGCGGGATTGCCGTTTCGCGTTGACAGGTGTTAGCGAAAGCCCGTCGATCCCGTCAAGCCGGACGAATGGCTCGGCGCCATCCCGACTTCGGAGGAAGGCGCCGATACCGGACATGCAGGAGCAGTGCCCGAAGCGGCCCGTTGGGCCGCAATTCGATCCTGCCAAGCGGTTGATTTCAACCGCATTCACCGTCATTTCGAAGCCCAGCCCGACTGGACGCGACGGCCGGCGGTTGCAGTCCTACGCAACCTCCTCGGCTGCGAGCGTTCTCACGAGGTCAATGATCTTGCGACGGACCCGGGGATCTGCAATCTTCACAAACGCGCGATTGAGCTGCAATCCTTCTGAACTGTTAAGAAAATCAACGACATAGTTCGCCGACTGGTTTTCGGCGAATCCGGATACGGAATTGACGCTCTGTTCGGGTGCATCCTCGAAGAAAAAGGACACCGGCACCTTGAGGACGGATGCGATGGCCTGCAACCGGCTCGCCCCGACACGGTTCGTCCCTTTTTCGTATTTCTGAATCTGCTGGAATGTTATTCCGAGGCTTTCTCCAAGCTTTTCCTGGCTCATTCCAAGCATGTTTCGACGAAGACGGACACGGCTCCCAACGTGGACGTCTATCGGATTTGGCTTCTTCTTGTTTTCTGGCATTTCTTCCTCGCCGTTTTGCACGGGCGCTTGACCATTGGCTCCAAGATTCCTCCCCGGATTCACGCCGCTGCCCCTGCTTTACGGCTTGCCCGAGAGGGTACAACCGATAGGGTTCGCTCCAGACATACCCTACCCGGAATGCTATAAGCGTAGCCTTAGACTTACATTCATACCACAAGCGATAGTTGCAAAGAACAATATTATTGCTAGACTGGAAATCCGGCGCCAGAAGTCCGCCGTGGCTGGCCGCGGATCGAAATTCACGGTCGCATCGAAGGCGCCGACCGCATCGATTCCGAACGCGTCCACGAGCCTGCCTCTCCGATCCACAACAGCAGATATTCCGTTGTTGGCGGCGCGGATCATCGGCAGGCCGGCCTCCACCGCACGCACCTGAGCCTGACGGAAGTGCTGGTAGGGTCCCGGCGTGTCACCGAACCAGGCATCGTTGGTCAGATTGACGATCACATTGGCCCCGGCCTGGGCCGGGCGCATGAGTTGGGGAAAGATGATCTCGTAACAGATCATCGGCAGCAGGCGGGCCTGCTCGCCCACAGCTATTGCGTGCCTGTCCGTGCCCGGGAAGAAGCCGCCGAACGTATCAGCGATGGCGCCTACGCCAAGCGCGTCGAAAAGGCGCTGGAAGGGCAGATATTCCCCGAAAGGCACGAGGTGCAGCTTGTCGACGGCATCGATGATCTCACCCCGGTCGTTGATCGCTGCCACGGCATTGTAGTAGCGCGGCGGGGCATCCGGCCCGGCGGGCGCCTCGGACCGGACCGCACCCACGAGAAGCACCTGTCCTTCCCCAAGCATCTCACCGATTGCCACCAGCATCTGGGCGCGTTCGGTCAGCAGGTAGGGGAGAGCCGTCTCCGGCCACACGATCACATCGGCGCGCTCTCCCCCCGGCGAGGCTGACAGATCGATCAGTCTCTTGAGTATCGCCTCGCGCTGGGCCGGATCCCATTTGCCGTCCTGGGCGATCGACGGCTGCACAATGCGCACATTCAGCGCCGCCGTCTCGTCCGCTGGCGCCATCAGGCGCATTGCCCCGTAGCCAGCATGGGCGCCGACGAGCAGCAGGGCGATTGCAAGCCCCGCCTTGACCTGGCGTCCCTCCGCAAGCAGCGCCGGCATGGCAAAGACGAAGACGGCCAGTGCGTTCATCCCGAACAGACCGACCACGTGCACCGATTGCATGAGCAGCGGAACCGGCATTGCAGCATAGCCGACGGACAGCCACGGGAAGCCGGTGAATAGGGTCGCGCGAAGCCATTCGGCGGCACCGAAGCCGAAAGCGAGGGCTGCGATGCGACCGATGCCGTCGGACCAGATGAGCCGCGCGAGCGCGGTCGCAACACCATAGAAGATCGCCAGCATGGCCGGCATCCCGAGCACCGCAAAGGGCAGCGCCCAGGCGTGGTTTTCGGCATCGACCATCAAGGCCTTGCCGATCCACCACAGACCAAATCCGAAATATCCGAGACCAAACCACCAGCCGATGCCGAAAGCCGCACGCAGCCGCGAGAACATCGTGTCGCGCAGTTCGCCGGTGGCGCCGTCGATGAGCCATACGAGAACGGGAAAGGCAACGAAGCCTACAGGAAAGAAGTCGTAGGGCGATTGGGCAAGGACCAGCGTCGCTCCCGACATGAGAGCGACCAGCGTGCGCCGCCACCCCCACAGAAGGACGATATTTCCGGCGAGTCGCTCCATACAGCCGCCCCACGAATCAATGCCCCAGATGTAACAGGACGCCATCAGGCTGCCAAACGGGGCGGGCACACTTTCGGCAGCAGGCAGAAACAGTTCCAATCCGCCCGGCACGCGCGGTTGAGGAAGCGTCCCGATCGGCCGCAGACGGTCCAGTCTATCGAACGGCGAGGCGGGCGCGCGCATGCAACGAAAGGCGGGTTCGCCCGCGGGGCGTCCGGGACCGGGACAGATTATTCCGCCACTGCCTCCTTGCTCGCCCGGCGGCGTCGGTCCCCGGTGCGCGTCTGCACGATGCGCACGCGCTTGACGCGACGCGGATCGGCATCGAGCACGTGGAACTCAAAGCCGGGAATGGCCTGAACGACCTCCCCGCGCGAGGGGACGCGGCCGAGCGCGTTGAAGATCATGCCGCCGATGGTGTCGACATATTCTTCATGTTCGCCCGCTGCGAAAGACTCGCCGATTTCCTTTGCGACGTCGTCGATCTCCGCCTTTGCGTCGACGACGAAGATGCCATCTCCGGTCTTGGCGATCCGGGGCTGTTCGTCGTCGTCGTGCTCGTCCTCGATGTCGCCAACCACGACCTCCACCAGATCCTCCAGAGAGACCAGGCCATCTGTACCGCCATACTCGTCGATCACCAGAGCCATCTGGATGCGTGCTGCGCGCATCCGGTTCATGAGATCGGACGCCAGCATGGACGGCGGCACGAAAAGGACGTTCCGCGTCAGATTCAGATCAGCGATGGTGCGCGCCAGGTCGACATTCGCCAGATTGAGTTCGCCCACCTTGTCGGGCGCCTTCTCGGCGACTTTTTCGGCCTTGTCCGAAGCCTTGTCGGCGCTCTTGCGGGCTGCGCGGGTGCGCTTGACACGGGCTGTCCTGGTGACGTTCGCCACGACATCGCGGATGTGCACCATGCCGCGCGGATCGTCCAGGGTTTCGCTGTAGACCGGCATGCGCGAGTGGCCAGACTGCTCGAACAGCTTCAGCAACTCGCCCAGTGTGGTCGACAGATCCACCGCCTCGATATCGGCACGCGGCACCATGACATCCTCGACGCGCACTTCGCGCAATCGCAGGATGTTGTGCAGCATCGCCCGTTCACCGGCCGAGAAGCTGGCGCCATCGGCTTCGCTCTCGGCGAGCGCATCGGCCAGATCCTCGCGCAGGCTCGAACCGTTACGCGGTCTGAAAAAGTGGGCTATTCGCTGGAAGAGTGACGGCCCGCCATTGCGTGGCGACCCGTCGGTACTCTGTTCGTCTTCCGTTTGCCCGGAAGGCTGGGCTTCGCCGCCGGCTTCGGGCGCAGCGGCGGATTGCGCATTGTCGTTCATTGTCGTCCGGTCAATTGTTCTTGTCAGTTACCGCATAAGGGTCCTTGATGGCAAGCGCCGCCAGAATGTCCCGCTCTGCGCTTTCCATTGTCTCCGCTTCCGCGTCATTTTCATGATCATAGCCCACGAGATGGAGAAATCCGTGGACGATGAGATGCGTGAGATGGTGATCGAAGGGCTTTTCTTCCAGTTCGGCCTCGCGCAGAACCGTCTCCCATGCCAGGACGATATCGCCGAGCATCGGCGGAACCTGCCCCACCGCGCCCGATGGAAAAGCAGGAAAAGACAACACGTTGGTGGGTTTGTCCTTGCCCCGCCATTCGGCGTTCAGGCTGCGAATGTGAGCGTCGTCGACGAACAGGATGCCGAGTTCCACCGGACGATCGATCTTCAGTCCGAGGACCGATACCGCCGCCGCAACGGCCCTCTCTGTCAGGCCGCGCAACGCATCCTCGTCGGGCCAGCCCCCGGCCGCGACGGATATATCGATCTCAACCCCGGCTGCGGCTCCCGGGCGATCCTCTTCGGTGTGGTCGCTCAAACAGAGCCCTCGCCCTTGCCGGCAATCCCGACGCGGTCATAGGCCCGCACGATCGCCGCCACCAGCGGATGGCGCACAACGTCCTGATCCTCGAAACGCACCGTGACGATCCCCGGCACGCCGTCCAGGACGTGGAGGGCCTCGACAAGCCCGGAACGCGTGTTGGGCGGCAGGTCGATCTGGCTCGGATCCCCGGTAACGATCATGCGCGCATTCTCGCCGAGCCGGGTGAGGAACATCTTCATCTGCATGGACGTGGTGTTCTGCGCCTCGTCCAGAATCACGGCGGCATGCGACAGCGTGCGGCCGCGCATGAAGGCGAGCGGCGCGATCTCGATCACACCGGCGGCAAGCGCGCGTTCAACCTTGTCCGCCGGCATCATGTCGTAGAGCGCGTCATACAGCGGGCGCAGATAGGGATCGACCTTCTCCTTCATGTCGCCAGGCAGAAAGCCCAGCCTCTCCCCCGCCTCGACCGCCGGCCGCGAAAGGACGACACGTTCGACGAGCCCGCGCTCGAGCAGCATCGCGGCATGGGCGACTGCAAGATATGTCTTGCCCGTACCCGCAGGCCCGATGCCGAATACCAGCTCGGCCCGTTCGAGGGCCCGCATATAGGCGTCCTGATTGGGGGTGCGCGCATAGATGGTGCGCTTGCGCGTCGCGATCTGTGCAGCAGCCATCGTGCCCTTCTTTTCCAGCGTCGGCAGGGTCAGCTGATCGTCGGCGGCGATCGCCATTCGAACCGCACCGTCGACGTCCGAGGGTGACAGCTCGACGCCCTTCTGCGCCATGGCATAGAGATGATCGAGAGCACGCCGGGCCTGCTCGGCCGCAACAGCGCTTCCCTTGATCGACAACTGGTTGCCCTTGGAGCGGATATCGACCCCGAGCTGCTGCTCGAGCCTGGCCAGGTTCTCGTCGAACTGGCCATACAGCGCGCTGGCATGTTTGTTGTTGTCGAAGGTGAGCACGATGTGGGCCATGTCGGAGGCCCCGGCCGGACTTGCCTTGAGCTGTGCTGCAGCGGTCAAGCGTTTCTCCTGCGATACCCCTGCCCTTGCCTATATCGCTTCGGCAAAGAGGCTGTTTGCCCCTGTTCGTGTGATTCGAACGTCTACAATGTCGCCGATTTCTCCGGCCTTTTCATCAAGAATCACCGGCATGAGCCACGGCGAGCGGCCAACCCACTGGCCGGGCGCACGTCCCGGCTTCTCGATCAGCACGTCGCTCTGCCTGCCGACGAGGCCACGCGCAAAATCCCGCTGCTGCTCCGTGAGAAGCGCCTGCAGGCGCTGCAATCGTTCATCCTTGGCGCGTTCGTCGACCTGATCGTCCATGTCGGCACCGGGCGTGCCCGGCCGAGGCGAATATTTGAACGAGAATGCCTGCACGAATGTGACATCGCGCACGATCTGCATCGTTGCCTCGAAATCTGCATCCGTCTCGCCGGGGAAACCGACGATGAAGTCGCCTGACAACGCGATGTCGGGACGCGCCGCGCGGATGCGCTCGACGAGGCGCAGATATTCGGCGGCCGTGTGGCGCCGGTTCATCGCCTTCAGGATCCGGTCGGAACCCGCCTGTACCGGCAGGTGCAGATAGGGCATCAGGATGTCGAGGTCGCGATGCGCGGCGATCAGCGCGTCATCCATGTCGCGCGGATGGCTGGTGGTGTAGCGCAGGCGCGCAATGCCCGGAATCTCGGCCAGCCGGAACAGGAGTTCGCCAAGGCCCCATTGCCGTCCGTCCTGCCCTTCACCGTGCCAGGCGTTGACGTTCTGGCCAAGAAGCGTGATCTCGCGCACGCCGGCTTCGGCCAGCCGTTCAGCCTCGGCCACGATCTGCGCAACGGGCCGTGAGACCTCAGCACCACGGGTATACGGAACGACACAGAAGGTACAGAACTTGTCGCAGCCTTCCTGGACGGTCAGAAAGGCGGTCACGCCACGGCCGCGCACGGCGGCGCGGCGTGGGCCAGGCAGGTGCTCGAACTTGTCTTCCAGTGCGTATTCGGTCTCAAGCACCCTGCTGCCGGTGCGCGCCTTGCGCACGGCATCGGGCAGGCGGTGATAGGTCTGCGGGCCGATGACGATGTCGACGACAGGCGCCCGGCGCATGATCTCCTCGCCTTCGGCCTGAGCCACGCAACCGGCCACGCCGACGAGCGTCTCGCGTCCCGATTTCGCCCTTTCCGCCTTGAGCTGGCGGATGCGGCCAAGCTCCGAATAGACCTTCTCCGCCGCCTTCTCACGGATATGGCAGGTATTGAGAAGCACCAGGTCAGCATTCTCGATGCTGTCCGTGGCGGTGTAGCCGTCGGCGGCCAGCGCATCGGCCATGCGCTGCGAGTCGTAGACGTTCATCTGGCATCCGTAGGTCTTCACGAAGACCTTCTTCTGCCGCTCGCCGGTGTCGTTGTGTTCAGCGGGGTCGATCACGCCCGCATCCTGCATGTTCGTCATGCCGTCCACTTAGCGTTTTTTGATGCGAATGGACAGGGGGCAGCGTTGCGGCAAAAGAAGAACCGCGCCCCAGGGAAAGGACGCGGTTCTTCAGTCGTCATCGAGGATGCGGGGGGTGGAGGTCAGAATTCCTCCCAGCCGTCCTCGTCGACCTGGCTCTTTTCGACGGCGGACTGTGCGCGTCCGCCAACGGTCTTGAGTTGTGCGACAGGCATCGCGGCGCGGGCCTCGGGCTGCGCCTTGCGGGCCGGCGCGCTGTGCTGGTCGGCCGCCGCGTTCAGCTTGAAGCGCGCGATCAGAACGGCAAGCTGCTCGGCCTCGCGGGCCAGCGAGTGGCTCGCCGCCGTCGACTGCTCGAC
>CAWZZC010000028.1:0-265208 GCA_963966365.1 Mesorhizobium sp.
CTCTCTTGATTTCTCCAACTCAAGGGCGAAACTCTCTGGCGCCAGCGGCGCCGCCGCCCTCGTTGGTGAGGCGTATATAGTCGCCACCCAGCCAAACTGTCAACTCACCAATCAAACTTTTTTGCACTTTTTACGACAGGCCCGGGGCGCTGCCCAAGCCGAACGGCTAAGTTATTGATAAATATGACATCAGCAGTTATCCACAAGCCGAGTTCAGGCCGCGGATGGCCTTTCGATACCGCAATCAGCCGGTTTCGGCCGCTAGCCTTCGTCCACCCCTCGACAATGACTGTCCTCGCAGGCCCCTGCGCGCGCCTGATCGGGCCCTCATCGGCCATCTTGTGACAATGCTCACAGACAGGACCGCGTCTGTGGGGCACAATTCGCCGAAAGGTGAGATCCGAGGAGCACTGCCATGCAAACCCGATCGCGCACGTTCCGCCTGCTCATCCTGGCCGCCGCACTTGCCGCGGGTCCGCTGCCGGCACTTCTCGTCCAGCCGGCAGCCATCGCGCAGGAATGCCCGAACGGCAATTGTCCGAAGCAGTAGAAGACAGAAGGTTCAACCCAAGGAGGGCTCGCCATGATTGCCCTGCTCTCGTCGCCCGCCTTCTGGTGCGGTGCAGCCGTGCTGGCGTTCAGTCAGATCGGCAAGTTCTGCGAATTCAGCGCTCCGCAGAACACGCCTTCCACGCCGCGCTCGAACCTGATGCTCCAGTTGCGTCCGCGCGACTTCACCGACGGCTGGACGTTCAACACGGGGCTCGTTGCGTTTCTCATCGCGTCGCTTTTGGTCTACACCTTGTTGTGTTCGGTGCCGCCCAGCGTATTGCAGGGCTGGATGACGATCGCCGGCGGAGACGCCGAGCAGTCGAAACTGACCGATCCCTCCATCTTCCCGCTGTTCGTCGCGGCAATGATGGTCGGTCTCACGCAGCCGTTTCCTGGCCTGGACAGGATCGCCAACTTTCAGAAGGAGGTCTTCCACCGCTGGATCGGCATCCCCGAACGTGTCGCCCGGATCGCCGCCCATTTCACAGATCAGATACTCGCGCGCAGCGACACGCCGGAGGCGCTGGTGGGCGAACTGGAGCGGATGTTGAGCGACCAGTGGATTCACCGGATCGGCGGCTTTGCCGATACGAGCTTCTATTTCGACTGCCTCACCCAGATGAAACTCGACCGGCCAGCCGAGCTCGACGAGATCCGGCACGGGTCGGCGCGCGAAAAGCGTTTCATCGTGCAGGATCTGACCTTCGCGGCGGCGGTCGCCACCGTCAAGAGCGGCGGCGGTCGCGCACTGCCAAAACTTGCCAGGGCGCTCGACGTCTCCATGCCCGACTGTCAGAAGCAGCCAAAGGCCTGGAGCAGCGGCATCCTGCTCTTTCTTCTTTGCGCGGTGGTGTTGTGGGTGGTTCTGCCGATGGCGTCGACGCTAGCCCTGGTCGACGACCTGCTGGGTGTGCGCGAGAGCTGGGACTTCTGGCCCGCATCGCCTGCCATGTCCGGCCTTTATCTCCTGGCCAATTACGTGCCGCTCTTCCTGGCCGTCGTCGGTGCCAACATGCTTGCCCTCGAGCGCCTCTCCTCCGGCGCGGAAGCGCGCGATCATTCCGTTTCCGCCATTGTCGAGCGCTATGCCTTGCCGATCATTGCCGTCGTGGTGTTGATCGTCCTCTACGACTACGCCCAGGCGCTGATGGACAGGGGCGTGTTCGCCGGCGCCTATGACGGCTCGATCTGGACCTTCATCTTCCGCAGGCTGCCGTTCTTCTGCCTGCACGCGATGGCGCCCGCCATTGCCGCTCTGACATTGATCGTCTTCACGCTGCGTGCCGACCTGCGCGCCACGCTTCGCGACCGGATCGTCTGGGCCTTCGGGCTCGGCGTCCTGACCGGCCTGGTCTCCTATTTCTATGCGCTCGGCCGGCTCGAGTTCCAGTTCCGTGCTCCGCCCGACGTCGGGCGCGACTATGTCTGGCTGATCGTGACCCTGCACGTGATCGCCGCGCTGGTCGCATTCGCGGCCGTCAACCTCGCGATCCGGCGCCGCACAGGAGCATCCGTGGAGGCCGCTGTCCGCCGCCCGCAGCGAAAGGCGGCACGCGCCTGACGCACGCCTCAGGATTGCGCCGCTTGGACACCGGAATGGGTCTGCTGCGCCCTCACCGCATCGGCAATCATGTCGAACACGACCTGCGAGGCCGGAGAAAGCACACGGTGATCGTGGCGGACCAGTCCATAGGGTTCGACCATGATGTACTCATCCATCGGAAGTTCGACGATCCGCGCGTTGAGCCCCTCCTCGCCGCCGTAGAAATCGGCCGCCGCTTTGGCGACCGGCGCGATGGCGTTGGAGCGGCTGATATAGGCGAGCGTCAACAGAAGCGACGACGTCCCCAGCACCTTGTCGGGCAGAGCGACGCCGCGCGCCATCAGATGCGCTTCAACCGTACGCCGCAGGAGCCCGCCCGGCGCCTGCAGCACCCAGTCATAGGCCACACAGTCGTGCAGTGTGACCTGGCCGCGCCGCGTCAGCGGATGATCGCTGCGCACGATCAGGCTGACCGGTTCGGCCGCGATGATCTGCGTATTGAACAACTTCGGATCGACGTCGCCGAGTATGCGGCCGATGAAGAAATCGACACGTGCTGAAAGCAGCGCCTCGGCAAGGCGGTCGCTCGTATCGACGCTGACCGTGATCGAAATTCCCGGATGCGTCAGCCGTGCCTGGCGCAATGCCGGCAGCACCAGCTCCAGCGAGGGGCCGGTCACCGCGCCGATCGAAACCGAGCCCTGCATGCCGCGCTCCATCTCGGCGATCTCGCGCGCCGCATCGTCCAGCCCCTGCAGCATGGCGCGTGCCCGTTCGGCGAGACGCTCGCCATAGGCCGTCAGTACGATGCCGCGGGCGTGGCGCACATAGAGCGGAACGCCGACGATGGCCTCGATCTCGGAGGCCATGCGCGAGGCGGCCGGCTGCGAGATCGCAAGCTGCGCCGCCGCGGCGCTCATCTGGCCGGTTTCCTTCAGCGCCGCGACGAGGCGCAGATGGGTCAGCTTCAGGCCCCGCCGGATGAATGAACCGCTTTCAAACGACATCGACCGGTCGCCGATCCGCTTCGTGCTCGCGATATACCGAATGATACATATCATTTCCCGATATTCTGATTTGACCTGAATATCACGCATTCTTACGAGTGTCAGGCCTTGCGGTGGCGATGAGGAGCCAGCGGCGACCGTCGGGGAGGAGATCGGCATCATCGCACTGGCGGCCCGCCCGCCACACGATCCCATGCCCGTTTTCCTTCGTTCGGCTGTCAGGCTTGGAAACCCCAGCCAACCGTTCACACTTGGGAGGACCAGATGAAGATTTTGACACTCGCCTTGGCCACGACGGCCATACTTGCCGCGGCCATCACCGGACCGGCCAGCGCCGGCGAAAAAGGGACGGTCGGCATCGCCATGCCGACGAAATCCTCGGCCAGATGGATTTCCGACGGCAACAGCATGGTCGAGCAGTTTCAGTCCGCCGGCTACGAGACCGATCTGCAATACGCCGAGGACGACATCCCCAACCAGCTCGCACAGATCGAGAACATGATCACCAAGGGTGTGGATGCACTGGTGATCGCCGCGATCGACGGCACCACCCTCTCCAACGCGCTCGCCAACGCCAATGCGGCCGGCATCAAGGTGATCGCCTATGACCGCCTGATCCGCGACAGCGAGCATGTCGACTATTACGCCACGTTCGACAACTTCAAGGTCGGCGTGCAGCAGGCCAATACACTGGTCGACGGACTGAAAGAGCGCTTCGGCGATGTCGAGCCATGGAACGTCGAGCTGTTCGGTGGTTCTCCGGACGACAACAATGCCTACTTCTTCTATGACGGCGCCATGTCGGTCCTTCAGCCGCTCATCGATGAAGGCAAGATCGTCATTCCTTCGGGCCAGACCGGCATGGACACCGTCGGTACGCTGCGCTGGGACGGCTCCGTCGCGCAGGCCCGCATGGACAACCTGCTGTCGGCCAACTACACCGACAAGACCGTGCACGGCGTCCTTTCGCCCTATGACGGCCTGTCGATCGGCATCATCTCCTCGCTCAGGGGTGTCGGCTACGGCTCCGGCGACATGAAAATGCCCATCGTCTCCGGCCAGGACGCCGAGGTCCCTTCGGTCAAGGCCATCCTGCGCGGCGACCAGTACTCCACCATCTTCAAGGATACGCGTGAGCTGGCCCGCGTCACCGTCGGCATGGTCGATGCGGTGCTCGGCGGCGGCGAACCGGAAATCAACGACACCGAGACCTACGACAATGGCGTCAAGGTCGTGCCGTCCTATCTGCTGGAGCCCCTGCCCGTGACCTCCGCGAACTGGGAAGAGGTGCTGGTCGGCAGCGGCTACTACACCAAGGACCAGATCCAGTAGTCGCAATCGACACAGACGGCGGGAGAACTCCGCGTCTCCCGCCCCCGAGGACGAGCCTATGTCATCCGACGTCATTCTAGAGATGCGCGACATCACCAAGACCTTTCCGGGGGTCGTCGCGCTCGACAGGGTCAATATCGAGGTCAGGCGCGGTGAGATTCACGCCCTTGTGGGCGAGAACGGAGCCGGCAAATCGACCCTCATGAAAGTGCTGAGCGGGGTCTATCCGCATGGCAGCTACGAGGGGCAGATTCTCTACAACGGCAAGGAAAAAGCCTTTCGCGGCATCGCGGACAGCGAACGCGAAGGCATCATCATCATTCACCAGGAACTCGCACTGGTGCCACTCCTGTCGATTGCCGAGAACATCTTCCTGGGCAACGAATGCGCCAGGCACGGCATTGTCGACTGGCGCGAGACCAACCACAGGACGCGCGAACTCCTCGCCCGGGTCGGACTCTCGGAACATCCGGAGACCAAGATCACCAACATCGGACTCGGCAAGCAGCAATTGGTCGAGATCGCCAAGGCGCTTTCGAAGGAGGTCAAGCTTCTCATCCTCGACGAGCCGACATCGTCGCTCAACGAGAAGGACAGCGACGCACTGCTCGATCTGTTGACGGAGTTCCGCGCGCGGGGCATCTCCTCCATACTCATCTCTCACAAGCTCAACGAGATCTCCAAGGTTGCCGACACCATCACGGTCCTGCGGGACGGGTCGAGCGTCGGCACGCTCGACTGCCGCGCCGGCCCGGTGAGCGAGGACCGCATCATCCGGGACATGGTCGGCCGGTCGCTGTCCGACCGCTACCCGCCGCGAACCCCGAAGATCGCAGACACGGTCTTCGAGGTGAAGAACTGGACGGTTCATCACCCCATCCATGCCGAGCGCAAGGTGGTCGACGACGTGAACCTGTCGGTGCGCCGCGGCGAGGTGGTCGGCATTGCCGGGCTGATGGGCGCCGGGCGCACCGAACTCGCCATGAGCCTTTTCGGCAGGGCCTACGGGCAGAATATCTCCGGCCAGGTGCTGATCGACGGCCGCCCCGCCGACGTCTCCACCATCCGCCGCGCCATCGACGCCGGGCTGGCCTATGCCACCGAGGACCGCAAGACATACGGCCTGGTGCTCGAGGAAACCATCCGCCGCAACATTCCGCTGGCCAATCTGGAGGCGGTCGCGGCCAATATGATTGTCGACGAGCGCCGCGAGCAATCGGTTGCCGAGACCTTCCGCGACAGGATCAACATCAAGTGCTCCTCGGTGGCGCAACAGGCGGTCAACCTGTCGGGCGGCAACCAGCAGAAGGTGGTGCTGTCGAAATGGCTGTTCGCCGATCCGGACATCCTCATCCTCGACGAACCGACGCGCGGCATCGATGTCGGCGCGAAGTTCGAGATCTACACGATCATTCGCGACCTGGCGGCGGCCGGCAAGGCGATCATCGTCATTTCGTCGGAAATGCCGGAGCTGCTTGGCATCTCCGACCGTCTCTACGTCATGAACGAGGGGCGCATCGTCGGCGAACTTCCAACAAGCGAGGCCACTCAGGAACGCATCATGTCGATGATCATCAAATCGGCCCGACAACTGGCAGGATAGCAAGATGACCGAACTCGTATCGTCCGACCAGAGCGCCAGCGGCGCCGCCAAATCCTCCTTCGGCTTCATTCGCAATCATCTGCGCGAATACGGCATCCTGTTCGCCCTCATCGCGATCATGGCCTTCTTCCAGATCGTCACCGGCGGCATCCTCCTGAAACCGGTCAACCTGACCAACCTGATCCTGCAGAACAGCTATATCGTCATCATGGCGATCGGCATGCTTCTCGTCATCGTCGGCGGCAATATCGACCTGTCCGTCGGTTCGGTGCTGGGCTTCATCGGCGCGCTCGCCGCCGTCCTGATCGTGAATTGGGAGGTCAACTACGTCCTAACGGCAATCATCTGCTTGGCCGCAGGCGCCGCCATCGGCGCCGCCCAGGGCTTCTGGGTCGCCTACTACAAGATACCCTCCTTCATCGTCACGCTCGCCGGCATGCTGGTCTTCAAGGGGCTGACGCTGTGGCTTCTGGCCGGCCAGTCCATCGGTCCCTTCCCGCGTCAGTTCCAGCTCATCGCATCCGGCTTCATCCCCGACATCTTCGGCGTCGAGGGGATCAATCTCTTCTCGCTCGTCCTCGGGGTCGCCGCAGCCGCCGCCCTGCTCATCCTGGCAGCACGCAACAGGATGCATCAGCAGAAGACCGGCGTGATTGACGAGCCGTTCGCCTTCTTCCTCGCCAAGAACGCCATCATCGCTCTGGCGATCGTCTACATGAGCTATCTCATGGCGACGTTTCGCGGCCTGCCCAATGTCTTCATCATCATGGCGCTTCTGATCGGCGTCTATTCCTTCATCGCCGGACGCACCACCATCGGCCGGCGCATCTACGCCATCGGCGGCAACGAGAAGGCGGCCAAGCTGTCCGGCATCAACACCGAGCGGCTGACCTTCCTGACCTTCGTCAATATGGGCATGCTGGCGGCTCTCGCCGGGCTCGTCTTCGCCGCCCGTCTGAACACCGCCACGCCCAAGGCCGGCCTCGCTTTCGAACTCGACGTCATCGCGGCCGTCTTCATCGGCGGCGCATCCATGTCCGGCGGCGTCGGCACAATCGTCGGCGCGGTCATCGGCGCCTTCATCATGGGCGTCATGAACAACGGAATGTCGATCATGGGCATCGGCATCGACTGGCAGCAGGTCATCAAGGGACTGGTGCTGCTCGCCGCCGTCATCTTCGATGTCTACAACAAGAACAAGGCAGCCTGATCATGTTGATTTCCCAGATCAAGACCCCGGACGGCGCGACCCGGGTCGTCGCCCGAGAAGGCACCGAAGCGTATGAGGTGCGAAACGCGGCGAGCATCTACGAGCTGGCGCTCGAATGCGCGCGAAGCGGGGAGACGATCGCCGCCCGGATCGCCAGGCTCGGCTTTGGCGACGCGGTCGATCTCGAACGGGCCTATGAGGATGGCCGCCTGTTGCCGCCCGTCCTTCATCCCGATGCCGCACACCTGCATCTGACGGGCACCGGCCTGACACATCTGGGATCAGCGTCGACGCGCGATTCCATGCACCAGAACAACAAGGCAGACGAAGCCGCAATGACTGACTCTATGCGCATGTTCCGCATGGGCCTGGAAGGCGGCAAACCGGTGAAGGGCCGTCCTGGGGTGCAGCCCGAATGGTTCTACAAGGGCAACGGACACGCCGTTGCCGCTCCCGGCGCGGCGCTCGCCTCGCCAAGCTTTGCCGACGATTCCGGAGAGGAGCCCGAGATTGCGGGCATCTATGTCGTTGGTGATGACGGAACTGTCTTCCGCGTGGGCTTTGCCCTGTCCAACGAATTTTCCGACCATGTCATGGAGCGGGTGAATTACCTCTATCTGGCCCACTCCAAACTGCGTCCCGCCTCCTTTGGGCCGGAAATCCTCGTCGGCGATCTGCCACTCGACATCCGGGGCACGTCGCGCATCCGCCGCGACGGCAAGGTGATCTTCGAAAAGCCTTTCCTGTCCGGCGAGGCTAACATGTCGCATACCATCGCCAATCTTGAACACCACCATTTCAAGTACGGCCTGTTCCGCCAGCCCGGCGACGTCCACATCCACATGTTCGGCACGGCCACGCTGTCCTTTGCGGATGGTGTTCGCACCCAGCCAGGCGACATGTTCGAGATCGAGGCGCCTGAATTCGGCCTGCCCCTGCGAAACACCGTCGGCAGTCTGTCAGCCCCGGCACGCGACGAGCTCGTCGCCGTGCGGGCATTGTGAAAACCGGCCAGCAACGAGGCTCACGCCATGACCTTCAAGAAAGCCGAATGGCCGCGCAGGCTGCGATCGCAGGAATGGTATGGTGGCGACAGCCGCGACAACATCTACCACCGCTCCTGGATGAAGAACCAGGGACTGCCGGCCGACCTGTTCGACGGCAGGCCCGTCATCGGCATCTGCAACACCTGGTCTGAACTGACACCCTGCAACGCCCATCTGCGCGACCTTGCCCAGAGGGTCAAGCACGGCATCTACGAGGCTGGCGGACTGCCGGTCGAATTTCCCGTCTTTTCCCCGGGAGAGCCGTCGCTGCGGCCGACGGCGATGATGTACCGCAACCTGTGCTCGATGGATGTCGAGGAGGCATTGAGAGCCAATCCGCTCGATGGCGTCGTTCTTCTGGCGGGCTGCGACAAGACCACGCCCGCACTGCTCATGGGCGCTGCAAGCGTCGACATTCCGGCCATTGTCGTCTCGGGCGGACCGATGCTGAACGGCTGGTTCCGCGGCGAGCGCGTGGGCTCGGGCACCGCCTTGTGGCAGATGTCGGAGGACATCAAGGCAGGCAAGATGTCGCGCGCCGATTTCCTCGAGGCCGAAGCCGCCATGTCCCGCTCGCCAGGCTCCTGCAACACGATGGGAACGGCCTCGACAATGGCCTCGATGGCCGAAGCCCTCGGCATGGCGCTCTCGGGCAATGCCGCCATTCCGGCGGTCGACAGCCGCCGCCGCGTCATGGCCCACCTTACGGGACGGCGCATCGTCGACATGGTGAAGGACGACCTGAAGCCGTCCGACGTGCTGACCCGCGCCGCCTTCACCAACGCCATCCGGGCCAACGGAGCCATCGGCGGCTCCACCAACGCAGTGATCCACCTTCTGGCGCTCGCCGGCCGTATCGGTGTCGACCTGACGCTCGACGACTGGGACCGGTTCGGCCGCGACGTCCCGACCATCGTCAATCTGATGCCCTCGGGAAAATACCTGATGGAGGAGTTCTTCTATGCAGGCGGCCTCCCCGTGGTGCTGAAGATGCTGCTCGAAGCGGGCAAGCTCGACGGCACCGCGCTGACGGTTGCCGGCAGTCCGATCAGGGATGAACTGGCCGACGTTCGCAACTGGAACGAGGACGTCATCCGGCCATTCGACAAGGCCCTGACGCAGCAGGGCGGCATCGCCGTCCTGCGCGGCAACCTGGCGCCCAAGGGCGCCGTTATCAAGCCGTCCGCGGCGAGCGAGCATCTGATGCGCCACCGCGGCCGCGCCGTGGTGTTCGAGGACATCGACGACTACAAGGCGAAGATCAACGACGAGGCGCTCGACATCGACGAGACCTGCATCATGGTGCTGAAGAACTGCGGCCCGAAGGGCTATCCGGGCATGGCGGAGGTCGGCAATATGGGCCTGCCGCCAAAGGTTCTGCGCAAGGGCATCACCGACATGGTGCGCATTTCAGATGCGCGTATGTCGGGCACAGCCTACGGAACGGTCGTGCTGCACACCACCCCCGAGGCTGCCGCCGGCGGACCGCTGGCGATCGTGCGCGATGGCGACATGATCGAGATCGACGTACCGGCCCGCCGTCTTCATCTCGACATTTCCGAAACCGAGCTTGATAGGCGGCTTGCCGCCTGGACACCACTGGTCGAGATCCCCGACAGCGGCTACGCGCGCCTGTTTCATACCCATGTCCAGGGGGCCGACACCGGCGCGGACTTCGATTTTCTGAAAGGCGGACGCGGAAAGGCGGTACCCCGTGACAGCCACTGAGCCCACAAGGATCGCCATTGCAGGCGTTGGCAAGATCGCCCGCGACCAGCACATTCCCTCGATCGCCAGGAGCCCGGCCTTCGATCTGGCGGCCACGGTCAGCCGTCATGCGAGCATCGAGGGTGTCGATCACTTCGAGACGATGGACGCCTTTCTCTCCGCACGCCCGGATGTATCGGCCGTTGCGCTCTGCGTGCCGCCGCAGGTGCGTTTCGATATGGCATGGGCCGCGCTGCAGGCCGGCCGGCATGTCCTTCTGGAGAAGCCGCCGGGCGCTACAGTGGCCGAAGTTCACGCGCTTGCGGCACTGGCGGCCGAGCGCCGCTTGACGCTCTTTGCCACCTGGCATTCACGTTTCGCCCCTGCCGTACCGGCGGCCAGGGCGTGGCTTGCCGACCGGCACATCCGGCGCGCCAGCATAGTCTGGAAGGAAGATGTACGGCGCTGGCACCCGGGCCAGGAATGGATCTGGCAGGCGGGAGGCGTCGGCGTTTTCGATCCCGGCATCAACGCGCTGTCGATCCTGACCGAGATCCTGCCGCGGCCTGTGCATCTTGAAGCGGCGGAACTGGAATTTCCGCAGAACCGTGAAACCCCGATTGCGGCCCGGCTTTCCTTCACCGGTGCCGGAGACCTCACGGTCTCGGCCGATTTCGACTGGCGGCAGACCGGCCCGCAAAGCTGGGACATCACGGTGGAAGTGGACGACGCAACACTACATCTCGGCTCTGGCGGTGCAACCATGTCGATCGACGGCAGGCAAATCCCGCAAGGCCCCGAAGCCGAATATGACGGCATCTATGCCCGCTTCGCCGATCTCCTCGCAGCCGGGGAAAGCGAGGTCGACGTGGCGCCGCTCGTCCACGTCGCCGACGCCTTCATGCTCGGCAAGCGGATCGTGACCGATCCGTTCTTCGAATAGACTGTCCGCTGACAACCGGCGGACGAAAGGACAGGAATGACATGACCGAGACCTACACCCCCAGCGGAAAGCACCTGATCGCCGGCGAATGGGTGGAGAGCGCATCGACCTTCCGCTCCGCCCCGGCAAGCGGCCCGGCCCATGACTATGCCAGCGGTGGCGCCGCCGAGATCGACCGCGCGGCCAGGGCGGCGGAAGACGCCTTCTGGTCCTACGGCTATTCATCACGCGAAGACCGCGCAGCCTTCCTGAACGCCATTGCCGACGAGATCGAGGCACGCGGCGCGCAGATCACCGACATCGCCCACCGCGAGACCGCCCTGCCCGCCGCTCGGCTGGAGGGCGAGCGCGGCCGCACCACCGGCCAGCTCCGGCTGTTTGCCCATCACATCCTGAAAGGCGACTATCTCGACCGGCGGCATGACGAGGCGCTGCCCGATCGGTCGCCACTGCCGCGTCCCGACCTGCGCCTCATCCAGCGGCCGATCGGTCCGGTCGGCGTTTTCGGCGCATCAAACTTCCCCCTCGCCTTCTCGACTGCCGGAGGAGACACGGCCTCCGCGCTCGCCGCCGGCTGCCCCGTCGTCGTCAAGGGCCACCCAGGCCATCCCGGCACCGGCGAGATTGTCGCCGAGGCGATCCTCGCGGCGATCCGGCATTGTGGCGTCCACCCAGGCGTATTCTCACTCGTGCAGAGCGACACACGTGCGGCGGGTGAAGCGCTGGTTCAACATCCGCTCATCAAGGCGATCGGCTTCACCGGCTCGCTCGGCGGCGGAAGGGCGCTGTTCGATCTTGCCAATAGGCGTCCCGAACCCATTCCCTTCTACGGCGAACTCGGTTCGGTCAATCCGATGTTCCTGCTGCCGCAAGCGGTTGCGGCACGCGGTGAAACGCTCGCCAGCGGCTGGGCCGGTTCGCTGACCATGGGCGCCGGCCAGTTCTGTACAAATCCGGGCATCGCGATCGTCAAAGAAGGGCCATCGGCGGACACGTTCCAGACCGCGGCAACCAGGGCGCTGCGCGATGTTGCGGCACAGACCATGCTGTCGGACGGCATCGCCGTCGCCTTCCGTGACGGCCAGGCACGAATCGCGGACGTCAATGGAATTGCCGAACTGGTCGCCGCCGGATCGGAGGGCCGCAATGCAGCCCCCTATCTCTACTCGGTGAGCGGCGAGAGCTTTCTCACCAACCCCGCCCTCGCCCATGAGGTCTTCGGCCCGCTCGGCATTCTGGTGCGCGTCAGAAACGACGACGAGATGCTTGGGGTCGCCCATGCGCTCGAAGGCCAGCTCACCTGCACGCTGCATATGGACGATGGCGACACCGCGCTCGCCGCCCGGCTGATGCCGGTGCTGGAACGCAAGGCCGGGCGCATCCTCGCCAATGGTTTCCCGACCGGGGTCGAGGTAGCCGACGCGATGATGCACGGCGGTCCTTACCCGGCGAGTACCAATGCATCGACCACTTCGGTCGGTACGTTGGCGATCCGCCGCTTCCTGCGTCCGGTGAGCTTTCAGAACATGCCCGAAGCGCTGCTTCCCGCCGACCTGAAATAGAGCGGCAGGCTCACGCGATCTTGCCCTTGACCCGGTCGCGCCCGACGATGATGACCTTTTCCATGGCGGAGGCGGCGGCGTCGGCATTGCCCGCCTCTATCGATTCCACAATGCGCCGGTGGTCCTGGACCGAAGCCTGTTGTGTCACATCCTCGACCGGTGAGCTCAGCTTGAATGCCGAGACCAGCGCAGCCTCGATGAGATTGCCGACCGAATACATGAACGGATTCTTGGAAGCATCGAGCAGGGCCAGGTGGAAGTCGAGGTCGGCCAGCGCGAATTCCTCTTTGGACCCTGCTGCCGCCATTTCGTCGACTAGCGCATAGAGCCTGTCGATGTCCCGGCGCTCGGCCCTGCGCGCCGCAAGACGGGCGGCGAACGGCTCGAACGACAGGCGCATCTCGCTCAGATGTTCCAGGAACTCGCTGGTGACGCCGGCCTCGAAATACCAGACGAGCACGTCGGCATCGAACAGGTTCCATTTCTCCCGCTCGGTCACCCGGGTACCGATGCGCGCCCGCGCCACGATCAGACCCTTGGCCGACAGAGTCTTCATGGCCTCGCGCAGCACGGTACGGGAAACATCGAACCGCTCGGCGAGTTCCGCGTCCCCCGGCAGAATCGACCCGACCTCGTACTCGCCTTTGACGATCGCCTTGCCGATCTCGTGCACGACAAAGGCGTGGTTATTGCGCGTCACATTGCCGGTTATGGCCGTTCTGAGCAAATTCCATGTCCCTAACGTGCGCCGGCCGGGGAACGTCCACCCCGCGCCGTCAGCCAGACCAGACCCTTCTGCAAAGCGATGAAGGCAAACAGCAGGATCCCGATGACGATCTTGGTCCACCAGCTCGAAAGCGTTCCGTCGAAGATGATGTAGGTCTGGATCAGTCCCATGATCAGAACACCGATGAGCGTTCCCGCCACAAAGCCGCTGCCTCCCGTCAACAGCGTCCCGCCGATGACGACGGCTGCGATCGCGTCAAGCTCCACCCCCACCGTGGCAAGTGAATAGCCAGCCGATGTGTAGATGGAAAAGACGATTCCGGAAAGCCCTGCCAGAAAGCCCGACAGCGCGTATATCCCGACCGTGGTGCGGCCGACCGGAACACCCATCAGCCTCGCCGTCTGGGCGCCGCCGCCGAGCGCATAGACATTGGTGCCGAAGCGCGTCCAGTGAGCGAGCACGGTGCCGGCCAGGAAGACCGCGAGCATGATGCCGCCGATCAGTGTCAGGCGACCCTTGCCCGGCATGACCACATAGAGATCCTGCAAGGTATCGTAGAACTCGTGCGTAATCGGCACGGAATCGATGGAAAGCACATAGGCCATGCCGCGTGCCAGGAACATGCCGGCCAGCGTGACGATGAAGGGCGGCATCTCGAGCCAGTGGATGACACCGCCCATCGCAGCGCCGAATGCCGTGGTGATCACCAGCAGCACGGCGAAGACCACAAGCGGATGCAGGCCGGTATCGCGCAGCAGCACGGCAATGAAGACGCCGGAAAATGCGATAACCGAGCCGACCGACAGATCGATGCCTCCCGACAGGATGACGAAGGTCATGCCGACCGCGACGATGCCGAGAAAGGCGTTGTCGGTCAGAAGATTGCCGACGACCCGCGTCGACAGCATGGCGGGAAACTGCGCGTAGCAGATGGCATAGGCGATCACGAAGATGGCGAGCGTCGCCAGGAGAGGAAGCGTGCGCGCGTTCATTGGACCACCGGCTTGGTTTCGGATTGCGATGACGGCTTGTCACGACGCAGGAACACGAGCGTCATCTGGAGTGCGGGCGACTGCACGACGAGGATCACGAGGATGATCGCCGCCTTGATGATGAGATTGTATTCCGGCGGAAAGCCGGACAGGAGGATGCCGGTATTGACGGCCTGGATGATCAGGGCACCGATGAGCGAGGCAAGGATAGAAAAGCGCCCGCCCAGCAATGAGGTTCCGCCGATGACGACGGCCAGGATGGCGTCGAGTTCGAGCCAAAGGCCGGCGTTGTTGGCGTCCGCGCCCCTGATATCGGCAGCCGCGATGACGCCGGCGAGCGCCGCGCACAGACCGGACGCCATGTAGACGGCGATCAGCAGCACGCGTGCATTGATCCCGGCGAGCGTGCTGGCGCGCTGGTTGATGCCGATCGCCTCGATCAGCATGCCAAGGGCGGTGCGCCGTACCACCAGCGCCACCAGTGTGCCGGTCAAGAGCCAGATGATGACCGGCATGGGCACGGTGAGGAAGGCACCCGAACCGATGAAGATCAATCCTTCGTGCGAGAAGGTCAGTATCGCCCCCTCGGTGATCAGTTGCGCGATACCGCGCCCGGCGACCATCAGGATGAGCGTCGCGACGATGGGCTGGATGCCGAGCACGGCGACGAGAAATCCGTTCCAAAGCCCGCAGGCCAGACCCGCTGCGAGAGCCAGCACCAGCGCCGCAACGACCCCGTACCCGCTGGTGACCGCGGCCGCCGCCACGGCGCCGCAGATGGCCATCACCGCACCCACGGACAGATCGATGCCCCGGGTGGCGATAACCAGCGTCATGCCGATCGCCAGAAGGGCGACCGGCGCGCCCCGATTCAATATGTCGATCGGACTGCCATAGAGCCGGCCGTTGGCGATCGATATTTCGAAAAAGCCGGGAAAGACCACCGCGATCAGGACGAGCGTCGCGGCCAGCGTCACCAGTTGCGGGGCTATCCGGCGCATCAGACTTGCGGCCGCGCTCATGCCCTCTCCCCTTCCGGCGCCGCGATGGCAGCCACCATGTTGTCTGTCGTGATGTCCCCGCCCACCAGTTCGGCGACATGACGCCGGTCGCGGACGACGATGACGCGATGACTGTAGGCGACGAGTTCGTCGAGCTCCGACGATATGACGAGAAGTGCCATGCCCTGTTCGCATAGCTCCTCGATCAGCCGGATGATCTCGGCGTGCGCGCCGACATCGATGCCGCGCGTCGGCTCGTCGAGAATGAGAAAGCGCGGGTTGGTGGCAAGCCACCGGGCGAGGATCACCTTCTGCTGATTGCCGCCGGACAGCTGGCCGACCGGCTTCTCCGCATCGGGCGTGCGGATGTCGAGACGGCGAATGAATTCCGCTGCCATCGACGCCTGCTCGCGGGCCGGCAGCGGACGTGTCCAGCCGCGGCGCGCCTGAAGCGCCAGAATGATGTTTTCGCGTACGCTGAGATCACCAATGATGCCGTCGCTCTTGCGGTCCTCCGGACAGAAGCCGAAGCCATGTGCTATGGCATTTCGCGGCGAACCGAGCGACAGCGTTTCCCCCTCTTCGGTCGCGCGGCCGCTGTCGTGAGCGGATACGCCGAACATCACCTCCGCGGTCTCCGTGCGCCCCGATCCGAGAAGGCCCGCGACGCCGATGACTTCACCCTTGTGGATATCGAGATCGAACGGCTCAATCGCGCCCTTGCGGCCAAAGTCGCTGAACCGGATCAAGGGCTGATCGCCTCCCTGCCGCGTCCTGCCGCTCTCGCGCGTTTCTTCCTGCAGTTCGCGGCCCAGCATCAGATTGACGAGATGCACGCGATCGAGTTCGTCCGCCATCTTCGTGCCCACCAGCCGTCCGTTGCGCAATACGGTGACCCGGTCGCTGATGGCGAAGACCTGGTCCAGAAAATGCGAAATGAAGACGATGCCGAGCCCGCGCTGCTTGAGCGAGCGCACCACATCGAACAGCATGCGCACCTCCTGCGCATCGAGGCTGGCGGTCGGCTCGTCGAGGATGAGGACCTTGCCCGACAGCGATACAGCGCGCGCGATCGCCACAACCTGCTGCACGGCGACGGAATATTCCTCGAGATTGCGCGTCACGTCTATGTCGAGACCGTATTGCGCAAGGGTGCGGCGCGCGCCCTCCTTCATTTCGCGACCTGAAATCAGCCCCCAACGGGTCGGCTGATGTCCAAGATGAAGGTTCTCCGCCACCGAGAGATTGGGCAGCAGATTGACCTCCTGGTAGACGGTTCCGATACCACATTGCTGTGCTTCGAGCGTATTTCTGGGATCGATCGGATCACCTTCGAGAAGGATTTCCCCGCCGTCGCGTCTATATGCACCGGTCAGGCATTTGATCAGCGTCGACTTCCCGGCGCCGTTCTCCCCCAGCAGCGCATGGACCTCACCGCCGTGCAGCGTGAAATCGACCATATCGAGGGCGATCGTGCCCGGAAAGGTCTTGGTCACGCCGCGCGCTGACAGTAGCGGCTCGTTTTCGGACACCCCCGTTCCTCCCAATGCGCATTGCCGTTGCCGCGCGCCGCCTTCATCGCCGGCGCGCGCGAACAGATATGCCGGCCCCGGATAGGCCGGGCCCGGCATTCTCGCTCAGTATCCGAGATCCTTCTTGGCCTCGTAGACCGCCTTGGGATCATCCTTCTGGGTGTAGAGCTTGGACTCCGTCTGGATGAACTTCGGCGGCATCGTGCCATCCTTCATATAGGCGGCAAGCGCATCGAAGGCGGGACCGGCCATGTTCGGCGTCAGTTCCACGGTGGCATTCGCCTCACCGGCCGCCATCGCCTGAAAGATGTCGGGAACGGCGTCGATGGAGACGATGAGGATGTCCTCGCCTGGCTTCAGGCCCGCTTCCTTGATCGCCTGGATCGCGCCGACGGCCATATCGTCGTTATGGGCGTAGAGAGCACAGATGTTCTTGCCGCCATCTTCCGCCTTCAGAAAGCTTTCCATGACTTCCTTGCCCTTGGTGCGGGTAAAGTCGCCCGTCTGGCTACGGATGATCTCGAGATTGTCGTGGCCGGCGATCGCCTCCTCGAAGCCCTTCTTGCGATCGATGGCCGGCGAGGAGCCGGTGGTGCCCTGAAGCTCCACGATGTTGCATTCCTTGCCGCCGGTCTCGTCGACCAGCCACTGGCCGGCAACCTTGCCCTCGTGGACGAGGTCCGACCCGACCGCGGTCAGGTAGAGCTCATCCGACGAATCGACCATGCGATCGAGAAGAACGACGGGAATCTCGGCCTCCTTGGCTTCTTCGAGCACGCTGTCCCAGCCGGTCGCGACCACGGGCGCAAGCAGAATGGCATCCACCCCCTGCGCAATGAAGGAGCGCAACGCCTTGATCTGGTTTTCCTGTTTTTGCTGAGCGTCGGCGAACTTCAGGTCGATGCCGCGCTTTTCGGCTTCCTGATGCGTCAGTGTGGTCTCGGCCGCACGCCAGCCCGATTCCGAGCCGATCTGCGAGAATCCGATTGTCTGTGCAGAGGCTCCGGAAGCGCCAAGCACCATCGTCGCCGCGGCGCACGCGCCGAGCCATGCCTTTCTCGAAAGCATATGTCTCCTCCCTTGAATTTGCGGGGCATCCTTATCCCCGGCGAGAAAAAATCATATTATATTACTTTTGTAAACCGAATTTGCCGCCCCTGCGTTGGAGCGCGGTCGGGCGGACGAACCCGGCCCGACGGGATAGGACACCGCATGCCCTGTCGATTGCTTGCCCGCCCGCCGTAATTATTGACATCAACGCTCAACTTAAGTAGCCAGTTTCCACCCTGTCCTCCTCCGTTCTGACGGAAGGATGGCCTTGAGCGTCGGGCGGACGCGGAGGGTATCCGCACGAAAGTCTGACGAGGAACGATGCTCGCCGCAGCGCTCACGCAAGAAGATTCCGAGGCGACCGCGGCCCTTCTGGATGTGGCGGCGCAGCTCGTACCGGCCATGCAGGGCACTGTTGGCCGCCTGCCATCGAGCGGATGGGTCGGCCCTGGAGGCGACAACGGGTTGGAGCTTCGTCGCCTTTATGCTTCGCTTCTAGACAACCATCCGGAGGCCGGCAGGGCCTATGCGGTCGTCAGAAGCTGGACCTGGCTCACCTGGCAACCGGTCATTCTGGCGGTCATCGCGGTGCATGGGGCGGGGCGCGTCGCGCCCGTGTCCGCCATGGGACAGCGCGTCGGCGATGCCGAGGTCATTGGATATTGCATCCCCAACGAAGGCCACAGAACAGCCGATACGCCGGAGTGCATTCGCCGGGCCGGAGAAGAGCTTCGATCCCTGTCGGAGTTCCTTCTGGACGAACTGAACATGGTCGCGCGCATGAAGCCGGTGATTGCCCTGCGGCTTCTCGCCGACCGCCTGCTCGGCACGCTCTCGCATCTGCGCCACCATTTGCCCGGTGCCGAAACCGAAACCGTCCAAGCCTTTGCCGATGCCTGGATGGCGGCCACAGGCCTGACCGGCATGAGCGGATTGAAACCGTTGGAGATCACCGACGGACGCTTCGAACTTGTGCTCGACCGCAAGGCTTGCTGCCTCGAATATCTCAAGCATGATGGCCAGCTCTGCGCCTCCTGCCCCAAGTTCGCGCCTCTCGAACGGGATGCCCGGATGCGCCAGGCCTGGCTCGATCACGGCTGAGTTACAGCGAATTCTCGCGGCGCCTTGATGCCAACGGACCGACGAAGCGCCTGCACAGGACCGCCGCCGCCCGGCGCGACAGATGCACTTAAGAATTGCTGTGCTATTGTCCGCGGTGAAATCGCAATTACTGCAGGGGTGCAGCCGGGTGAACAGTATTTGGACGCGTCGCCTTCGGATCATTTCCGGGCTCACACTGTTTGCGTTCGTCGTCTGCCACTTGCTCAACGTCTCCGCCGGGCTCCACTCGATCGAGATGATGGACCGCCTGCGGCCCTATTTCATGGCCGTTTGGACCAGTGGGCCGGGATCGCTTGTTCTGGTGCTGGCAATCTCAGCCCATCTCGTGCTTGGCCTCGTCGCGATCTACAGGCGCAACACGCTGCGCATGACGCGCTCCGATATTGTCCAGATGCTGGCCAGCCTTGCGATCGTGCCGCTATTGACGCCGCACGTGGTTGGCACCGCGATCGCGGCGCGGTTCGGTATCGAGCCGACCTTCCGCACGCTGATCCCCTACTTCTGGATCGAACAGCCAATTGAGGGCTTGCGCCAAGTGCTGCTCCTGTCGGTTCTCTGGATTCATGGCTGCATCGGCGTTTACACCTGGGCGCGCATCCAGCGATGGTGGACGCGCATCGGAGGCTATCTCTATCCATTGGCCGTGGCTGTGCCAGTCATTGCTCTGCTGGGCTTCGTCGAAGCCGGAAACCAGGCGCTCGACAACCTCCATTCTCGACATTCGACAACGCAGGCAGCACCTCCGGCCGCTTCTGCCGCACCGACACAACCCGACATCGAACCGACCGGAACAACCAGAACGACCGAACCGCAACGCTCCGTTGATGAGATCCTCGCCCTCCTGAAGCAGATCAACTGGACGGTGTTTTACGTCTACCTGGTCGTGGTTGCCGCCACGTTCGCGGCCCGCCAGTGGCGTCTTCGATACGGTCGACAGAAGGCGCGGATTCGTATCGTCGATGGGCCCGATGTGGTGGCCGACGCTGGGTTGACGCTGCTGGAAATCGCCCACCTTCACCACGTGCCGATCGCCAATCTGTGCCGTGGCCGCGGTCGCTGCGGCACCTGCAGGGTAAGCATCCAGTCGTCCGATGCCCCCCTGGCGCCGCCCGACGCGATGGAAGCCGCGACCCTGACCCGTCTTGGCTGCGCACCCGATGTGCGCCTCGCCTGCCAGATGCATCCGCCGGCCGGTGACCTGATCGTCAAGAGATTGCTGCCCCCCTATTTGCGCATCGCGAACATGCATGAGCAAGAAGCTCCGGAATGGATTGAAAGCCAGCGGAGTGTCGACGCGGCATGACGGGACGTATCTTGCTTCTTGTCATCGCCCTGGCGCTCCTTTCGGCCATTCCGGCGTCCGCGCAATCCCAGTTGGGTCCTTCGACAACGGGAGCGCAGACTTCGCCTGAAGGCGCGCCGTCACCCAACGACGTACAGGAACTGTCGCGGATCCTGAGCGATCCGCGTATTGTCGATTGGCTGAAGCAGCAGGCAGGACAACAGCCTCCCCAACATACGCAGGACGCCGCCCATTCATTGCGCTCCGACATCGAGGCGCGGATCAGCGCAGCGCGCCAGCGCATCAGCGAACTGGCAAATGCCTGGTCGAATTTTCCACTCATACCCGACGTGCTGGCAGAGGCATGGAATGCCGAACTGCGTCCCGGCGATGGTCTGCGCAGCCTCATCTACGTGATCATTTTCCTGTTCGTTGGCGGAGGGCTGGAATGGTTGTTCTGGCAATATTTCCATCCTCTGCTCGTCCGCATTGAGAGTCTGCGTCCGCCATCGCTCTGGCGCCGTACGGCAAACAGCCTGGTTCGGCTTCTCATGCAAAGCTGTGCGCTGGCCGTCTTCGCCGCCGGCAGCGTCGGCATGTTTCTGATCTTTTCCTGGCCCGCCTTCCTGGAACGCCTCGTCGTCAACCTCCTTATCGCCGTCGTGGGGCTGCGCGCACTGGCGATGCTGTCGCGATTCGTCCTGTCGCCGCACGTCCCTCAATTGCGTCTGGTGCCGCTGTCCGACACGTTCGCCCGAGCCGTGCATGGCTGGCATATCGCGGTTGCGAGCATCCTGATGATCGCGATGGCGACAACGGATACACTGGGCAATCTTGCACAGGGCAGTGCCGCGCCCGATGCGGTCAATGCCGCGCTTGCCGTGTCCGTGGCCTTCGGTGCCATCACCGTGGTCGCACTTCTGACGATGGTGTGGTCCCTGTCGACAGCCCTGGTCAAGCAACGCCCAACTCAACCCCGAGGCGGCAAGAAGCGCCTCGATCCCGTGGCGCTGAAGCTGCTGCCGGTCGGCCTGTCGATCGTCATCCTCACAGCCTTCATCCTCTGGGTATTCAACGCGACGGAACTGATGTGGACAGTCCTGGTCCTGGGCCTGTTCCTGCCCGCTGCCACCCTTACACGCGCCATTGTCGACTTCGTCCTCGACGAGGCGGCGAGAGGCGATCAAGTTGCGGATCCGGCGCGCGCGCAGCAGCCGGAAATCCCCTTGGCGGCCGATACTTCCGAGAATCCGAACGAAACATCCGTTCCCGCTGCTCCTCCAATCGATGTGGAACCGGCTGCGGAGCAAGTGGGCAGCGATCGGGATGACCGGTTCGCCATTTACCGGCCTGTCGTTCGCCGCGCCAGCAGGTTCCTTCTGGCCGTCTTCGCGCTCTTCGTCCTGCTCGCGGCCTGGGGCTCCAGCATTGACGCCATGTCGCAGTCACCCAGCTTCCTCGGTCGCCTGGTCAAGATGGCGATCGACATCGTTGCGGTACTGCTGGTGGCCGATCTTGTCTGGATATGGGCACGAACCGCCATCGATCTTCGCATGGCCAATTACGTCGCTCCGCCCCCAGGCGAGCCGCCCGGACCAGAGGCGCGGATGGCAACGCTCCTGCCGCTGCTGCGCAACATTCTGCTTGTCGGCATGGTTGCGCTCGTGGCGCTGACCGTGCTCTCATCGCTCGGGATAAACGTCGCTCCCTTGCTCGCCGGCGCCGGCATCGTTGGCGTGGCTATCGGCTTCGGTGCCCAGTCGCTCGTCCGCGACATCGTTTCCGGCATCTTCTACCTGATCGACGACGCATTCCGCGTCGGCGAATACATCGAGATCGGCAATCTGCGCGGCACCGTCGAATCCATGTCACTGCGTTCCATGCGGGTGCGTCATCACCGCGGCGCCGTCCACACGATTCCCTTCGGCGAGCTGAAATCCCTGACCAATTACAGCCGCGACTGGGTGATCATGAAACTCGAGTTCCGGGTCCCATTCGACACCGACCTGAAACTGGTGAAGAAATTGGTCAAGCAGGTTGGTGCGGAACTGCAGGCAGATCCCAATTACGGCAGCAGCATACTGGAACCGTTGAAGTCACAGGGCGTGCGCCGCATGGAAGAATTCAACATGGTCGTGGGCGTCAAGTTCATGGCCAAGCCCGGCGCCCAATGGGTCATTCGTCGCGATGCCTATCAGAAACTGCGCGATGCCTTCGAGAAAAGCGGAATCAACTTTGCCCAGCGCAACGTCAAGGTGGAGGTCTTGGCGGACCGGCCGTTGAGCGAAGCGGAACAAAGGGCCGTTACCGGCGCCGCGCAAACAGCCGTGGAAGAGCGCGCGCAGCAGCCCGCGCCGGTGCCGGACGAGCCTTGACCCGTCCAGCCGCAGCGACACCTGCGGACATGGCCTCGTTTCAGATGTGAAGCGCGTGGCCGAGCGCCTTCAGCGCCGCCTCCTGGAAGGCCTCGCCCTGCGTTGGATGGGCATGAATGGTGCCGGCGACGTCTTCGAGCCGCGCCCCCATCTCGATTGCAAGCCCGAAGGCCGCCGAGAGCTCCGACACCCCCTGCCCGACGGCCTGAACGCCGAGCACGAGATGATTGTCGGCGCGCGCCACGACGCGCACGAAGCCGTCCTCGCCAAGCTTCGTCATCGCACGGCCATTGGCCTGGAAGGGAAACAGGCCCGTCTTGATCTCGATGCCGGTGGCGCGCGCCTCCTCGGGCGACAGGCCGGCCGAGACGATCTCCGGATCGGTGAAGCAGATGGCCGGGATACAGCGCTTGTCCCATGAGCGATGATGCCCTGCGACGATCTCCGCCACCATCTCGCCCTGCGCCATGGCCCGGTGCGCCAGCATCGGCTCGCCCGTCACGTCACCGACGGCATAGATGCCGCGCATCGACGTGCGGCAGGTCTCGTCGATCCGGATGAAGCGGCCATCCATATCAAGGGCCAGCTCCTCAATGCCCCATCCGTCCGTCAACGGCCTGCGCCCGACGGTAACAAGCACCTTGTCGGCCGGCAGGCGCACCTCCCGTCCGTCGCCGTCTTCAACCAGGAGCGTATCGCCACCATTCGACAGGCCCATGGCTTTGGCGCCGGTCATCACGGTCACACCTAGGGCGTCGAGACGCTTCATGACCGGCCGGGTCAGTTCGGCATCGTAGAGCGGCAGGATGCGATCCAGCGCTTCCACGACCGTGACCGCCGAGCCAAGCTTGCCAAACGCAATACCGAGTTCCAGGCCGATATAGCCGCCGCCGACGACGACGAGCCTTTCCGGCACCTGATCGAGCGCCAGCGCTTGCGTGGATGAGATGACGTTGCCGCCGAAGGGCAGAGACGGCAGTTCGATCGAGGCAGAGCCGGTGGCAATCACGATAGTTTCTGCTCGGATGAGCTGGGTTCCGGTCTCGGTTTCCACCTCGACGGTCTTTCCATCGCGGAACTTCGCCCAACCCTGGATCGACTTCACACCAGCTTTCTTGAACAGGCCGGCCACACCATTGTTGAGCCGGCCGACGATGCGGTCCTTCCAGGCGATCGTCTCACCGAAATCGATGGTTGGCGCGCTGGCCGAAATGCCGAGCGGGCTCTTCCCGCCCGCCATATGAACGAGCGTCTCGAATTCCTCCGCCGCATGGATCAGCGCCTTAGAGGGAATGCAGCCGACATTGAGGCAGGTGCCGCCGAGACGTCTGGCCTCCACGACCACCGTATCGATGCCAAGCTGACCGGCCCGTATGGCACAGACGTAGCCGCCGGGCCCGGCACCGACGACGAGCAGCTTGCAGGAGATTTCCTTCATCTCACCCCTCCACAAAAATCATCGCCGGCGTTTCAAGTAGCGTCTTTATGCGCTGGATGAAGACGGCGGCGTCCCATCCGTCGATGACCCTGTGATCGAAACTTGAGGAGAGGTTCATCATCCTGCGCGGAACGAACTGCGTGCCATCCCATACCGGACGGACCATGATCTTGTTGACGCCGATGATCGCGACTTCCGGATGATTGATAACCGGCGTCGTCACCACACCTCCCAGCGCCCCCAGAGAGGTGATGGTGATCGTGGAGCCTGTCAGTTCCTCGCGCGTCGCCGTCCCGGCTCTCGCGGCGTCCGCCAGCCGGTTGACCTCGGCCGCGCAATCCCACAGATCGCGGGCCTCCGCATGATGCACAACGGGCACGACGAGGCCGCTATTGGTCTGCGCGGCGACGCCGATATGCACGCCGCCGTGACGGTGGACGACGCCCGCCTCGTCATCGAACAATGCATTGATATGCGGCTGCTCGGCGATCGCCTTGACCATGGCCCGCATGAGGAAAGGCAGGATGGTGAGTTTCGGACGCTCCGCCTTGCGTTCGCCATTGAGCTTCGACCGCAATTCCTCCAACGCTGTGACGTCGACTTCCTCGACATAGGTGATGTGCGGAATGCGCGATTTTGCAATCGCCATCTTCTCCGCGATGCGCCGGCGAAGGCCGACGATCTTGATGTCCTCGACCGACGTATCGGGCATGAGAGCCCGCGCGGACGGCTGTGCCCCCCGCGACACGAATGCGTCGATATCCTCATGTGTGATGCGCCCGGCCGGCCCGGTTCCGGGAACCTGACGCAGATCTATGCCGGCCTCTCGGGCCCTGAGCCGCACCGCCGGCGAGGCGAGCGGCTTTTCCCCTTCCGGCCGCGGCGGACCACCGCTGCCGCCTGCACCACTCTGGCGTGTCGGACGACGGGTTGCCGGCGTTGGTGCCTGCACCGTGTCCGGCGTCTTCTGGTCGATGCCAGCCGCCTCCTTTTCGCGCCGCGGCGCGGGTTCGGATGGCTCCGGGTCCTTCGCTTCGCCGGATGGGTCGGGCGTATCGGCGGCGACACCTTGCGGCTCGTCGGACACCGATCCTTCGACTTTGAGCCTGATGATCGGAGAGCCGACGGCCACGATGTCACCGACCTCGGCGCCGAGCCAGATCACCTCTCCGTCGGCGGGCGACGGGATCTCCACGGTCGCCTTGTCGGTCATGACGGCGGCAAGGATCGCATCCTCACGCACGAGATCACCGAGCTTGACATGCCATTCGACGAGTTCGGCTTCGGCAACGCCCTCGCCCACGTCCGGAAGCTTGATGGTGTGTTCCGCCATCTCAGGCCTCCATCGTTTCGATCATCGCTTCGCCGACACGTGTGGGGCCGGGGAAATAGTCCCACTCCTGCGCATGCGGATAGGGCGTGTCCCAGCCGGCCACGCGCGCGACCGGCGCCTCGAGATGATAGAAGCAATGCTCCTGGACGAGTGCCGCCAGTTCCGCGCCGTAACCCGACGTCAGCGTCGCTTCGTGCACGACCACGCAGCGACCCGTCTTGCTCACCGATGCCACGATCGTATCGAGGTCGAGCGGCAGCAATGTGCGCATGTCGATGATCTCGGCATCGATGCCGGTTTCGGCAGCCGCGGCCTCCGCGACATAAACCATCGTGCCGTAGGCCAGAACGGTGAGCGCCGTGCCCTCTCGGCGGATCTCGGCCTTGCCGAGCGGCACCGTGAAGTGCCCGTCGGGGACCTCGCCCAGTTCGTGCTTCGACCAGGGCGTCACGGGACGCTCGTGATGACCGTCGAACGGCCCGTTGTAGAGTCGCTTCGGCTCCAGGAAGATCACCGGGTCCGGATCCTCGATAGCGGCTATCAGAAGCCCTTTCGCATCGCGCGGGTTGGACGGCACGACAACCTTCAGGCCGGATACATGCGTAAACAGAGCCTCCGGGCTCTGACTGTGCGTCTGGCCGCCGAATATGCCGCCGCCTGTCGGCATCCGAATGACGATGGGGCAGGTGAACTGGCCGTTGGAGCGGTAACGGATGCGTGCCGCTTCCGATACGATCTGATCATAGGCCGGATAGACATAGTCGGCGAACTGCACCTCCACGCAGGGGCGCAGTCCATACGCAGCCATGCCGATCGCCGTGCCGACAATGCCCAGTTCGCTGATCGGCGTATCGAAGCAGCGTGTGCGGCCATATTTCTGCTGCAGGCCCTGGGTGCAGCGGAAAACTCCGCCGAAATATCCGACATCCTCGCCGAACACGACAACATCGTCGTCGCGCCCCATGGCCACGTCCATCGCGCTGCGGATCGCCTCGATCATGGTCATGCGCGGCATGGGGCGGTCTCCGTGAACGATGATGCAGCAGATATCGAGAGCCGAGCAATCATGCCTACACCCCCGCCTTCTGGCGCTGCCGGCGCAGATGCGGCGGCATGGTTTCGTAAACGCCCTCGAACATGTCGCGCGGCGAGGGCCGGCCACCGGAATGCAGCGTGCCGTGCTTCTCTGCTTCCTTCTGGGCCGCGATCACCGAATCGAGGATTTCCGCCTCGGCCTGTTTGTGACGTTCATCCGACCAGAGCCCCCGCTTGATCAGGTGATTCTTCAACCGGATCACCGGATCGCCGAGCGGCCAGGCGTCCGACTCTGTCTTCGGGCGATAGGCCGACGGATCGTCGGATGTCGAATGCGCACCAACCCGATAGGTCACATACTCGACAAGTGTCGGTCCCAGATTGCGCCGCGCCCGCTCGACCGCCCATTTGGCAACGGCGTGGACGGCCAGATAGTCATTGCCGTCGACGCGCAGCGCCGGAATGCCAAAGCCGAGACCGCGCGCGGCGAACGTACCGGAGCCGCCCCGCGCAATGCCCTGAAAGGTCGAAATGGCCCACTGGTTGTTGACGATGTTGAGGACCACCGGCGCGCGGTAGGTGGATGCGAAGACGAGCGCCGCATGAAAGTCGCTCTCGGCGGTCGAACCGTCACCGATCCACCCTGCCGCGATCCTGGTGTCGTTCTTGATCGCCGAAGCCATGGCCCAGCCGACCGCCTGGACGAACTGGGTGCCGAGATTTCCCGAGATCGAGAAGAAGCCGTGCTCCTTCGACGAATACATGATCGGCAACTGCCGCCCTTTGAGGGGGTCCGCCTCGTTGGAATAGATCTGATTCATCATCTCGACCATCGGGTAGCCGCCAGCGATCAGGAGGCCGGCCTGCCGATAGGTCGGAAAGTTCATGTCGCCGGGGGCCAGCGCCTTCCGGAATGCGCAGCTTACCGCCTCTTCGCCCATGTGCTGCATGTAGAAGGATGTCTTGCCCTGGCGCTGCGCCATGAGCATGCGGGCGTCGAAGGCACGCAACAGCATCATGTGCCGCAGACCTTCGGCCAATTCCTCATCGGTGAGCGTCCCCGACCAGGGCCCCACGGCCTCGCCCTGCCGGTTCAGTACGCGGATGATCGAATAGGCGAGATCACGGATATCCCTGGCATCGACGTCGACCGGCGGGCGATCCACAGACCCGGCCTTTGGTATCTTGACTTCGGAGAAGTCGGGCTGGTCGCCAGGACGCACCTCCGGTTCAGGAACGTGGAGACTGAGCCTTTTGTCGCTTGCCATGCCAACTCCTCCCGCTGCACCGCATACTCCGCATCCCGTAGGAAATGGAGCATCACCTTATAGCGGCAAGTCAATAGGTCAGCAATACTGACCCTTCAGGCAGCTGGCAAAATTCGCTCGCGAGGAAGCGGGCCGGTCGAATCTGGGCGAGGCCGCCTATTCGGCAGCCTCGGCAAATTTCGACGGAACATAGTTCAGAACCGGCCCGAGCCAGCGTTCGACCTCATCGACCGTCATGTCCTTGCGCCGCGCATAGTCCTCCACCTGGTCACGTTCGACCTTCGCCACACCGAAATAGTAGCTCTCGGGATGCGCGAAATAGAGGCCCGAGACCGAGGAACCCGGCCACATGGCGTAGCTCTCGGTGAGCTTGACGCCGATCCTGGCTTCCGCATCGAGCAGACGGAACAGTGTCGTCTTCTCGGTATGGTCGGGCTGGGCAGGATAGCCCGGCGCGGGCCGGATGCCACGATAGGGTTCCGCGATCAGCTCTTCGGGCGTGAAGGATTCGTCTGGCGCGTAGCCCCAGAACTCCTTGCGCACCCGCTCGTGCATGCGTTCGGCAAAAGCCTCGGCAAACCGGTCGGCCAGCGCCTTGACCATGATCGACGAATAATCGTCATTGGCCCGCTCGAATCGCTCGGCGATGGCCACTTCCTCGATGCCCGCCGTCACCACGAAACCGCCGAGATAGTCCGCCTTGCCGCTATCACCCGGCACAACGAAATCGGCCAGTGCGAGATTGGCCTTGCCGTCGCGCTTGGCAAGCTGCTGGCGCAGCGTGAACAGCCTCGCCAGTTCATCCTTGCGGCTCTCGTCGGTGAAAAGCGCGATGTCGTCGCCGTCAGCATTGGCCGGCCAGAAGCCGATGACGGCCTTGGGCGCGAACCATTTCTCGGCAATGATCTTTTCAAGCATCGCCTGCGCATCGTCGAAAAGCTGACGCGCGACTTCGCCCTGCTTCTCGTCCTCCAATATCTTCGGGTACCGCCCCTTCAACTCCCACGTCTGGAAGAACGGCGTCCAGTCGATATGGCGTGCCAGATCGGCCAGATCCCATTCCTCAAACACACGCGTGCCCAGGAAGGACGGCGTGGTCGGATTGTAGGCCGCCCAATCGATCCTGTGCGCGTTGGCACGGGCGGCAGCCAGTGGCAGACGCTTCTTCTCCGCCTCGGAGCGCGCATGGGCGTCGGCGACCTTCTTGTATTCGGCCTGCACCGTCTCGATGTAGCCATCCCTTGCCGTCGGCGACAGCAGACTGGACACCACACCGACGGCGCGGCTCGCATCGGTCACGTAGATCGCCTGGCCGCGCTCGTAGCGCGGATGGATCTTGACCGCCGTGTGCACGCGGCTGGTGGTCGCTCCGCCAATCAGAAGCGGAATGTCGAAGCCCTCGCGCTCCATCTCGGAGGCGACATGCACCATCTCGTCGAGCGACGGGGTAATGAGGCCCGACAGCCCGATCACGTCGACATTCTGTTCGCGCGCCGTCTCCAGGATCTTGGTCGACGGAACCATGACGCCCAGATCGATGATCTCGTAATTGTTGCAAGCCAGAACGACGCCGACGATGTTCTTCCCGATGTCGTGAACATCGCCCTTCACCGTCGCCATCAAGACCTTGCCGGCACTCTTGTGCTCGCCGCCGCTCGCCTTCTTTTCCTCCTCCATATAGGGCAGCAGATAGGCCACGGCCTGCTTCATCACGCGCGCCGACTTCACCACCTGCGGCAGGAACATCTTGCCTGAGCCGAACAGGTCGCCGACGACGTTCATCCCCGCCATCAGCGGACCTTCGATGACGTGCAGGGGGCGTTCTGCCTGGCTGCGCGCCTCTTCCGTATCGGCCTCGATATATTCGGTGATGCCGTTGACCAGCGCGTGCTCGAGCCGCTTTTCCACCGGCCATTCGCGCCAGGCCAGGTCCTTTTCGCGCGCCTCGCGTCCGCCCGCGCCCCTGAAGCGCTCGGCCAGATCGAGCAGGCGCTCGGTCGCCGTGCCGCCTTCCTTCGGCTTGCGGTTCAGGACGACGTCCTCGCAAGCCTCGCGCAGTTCGGGATCGATCGATTCGTAGACGGCAAGCTGGCCGGCATTGACGATGCCCATGTCCATGCCGGCCTGGATGGCATGGTAGAGGAACACGGCATGCATGGCCTCGCGCACCGGCTCGTTGCCGCGGAATGAGAAGGACAGGTTGGACACCCCACCCGAGACATGCACATGCGGCAGCGTTTCGACGATCTCGCGCGTCGCCTCGATGAAGTCGACGCCGTAATTGTCGTGCTCGTCGATGCCCGTGGCCACGGCGAAGATGTTGGGGTCGAAGATGATGTCTTCCGGCGCCAGCCCGGCCTTCTCCGTCAGCAGCCTGTAGGCACGCGTACAGATCTCGACCTTGCGATCCTTGGTGTCGGCCTGCCCCTTCTCGTCGAAGGCCATCACGACAACCGCGGCACCGTAAGCGCGCACGAGCTTCGCCTGATGCAGGAAGGCTTCCTCGCCCTCCTTGAGCGATATAGAATTGACGATCGCCTTGCCCTGAACGCATTTCAGGCCTGCTTCGATGATCTCCCATTTGGAAGAGTCGATCATGACCGGCACGCGGGCGATATCCGGCTCGGCGGCAATGAGGTTGAGAAACTCGACCATCGCCTGCTTCGAGTCGATGAGCCCTTCATCCATGTTGATGTCGATGACCTGCGCGCCGTTTTCGACCTGATCGCGCGCGACGTCGAGCGCGGTCGCGAAATCGGCGGACTTGATCAGCTTGCGGAAGCGCGCCGAGCCTGTAACGTTGGTGCGCTCGCCGACGTTGACGAACGGAATCTCGTCGGTCAGCGTGAACGGCTCCAGGCCGGACAGGCGCATGCGCGGCGCCAGCGAAGGCACCGTGCGGGGCGCATATTTCGAAACGGCCTTCGAGATCGCGCGGATGTGGTCCGGCGTCGACCCGCAGCAGCCGCCGACGATGTTGACGATGCCCTCGCGCGCAAATTCCTCGATCTGCGCCGCCATCGCCTCCGGGCTTTCGTCATACTCGCCGAATTCGTTGGGCAGGCCAGCGTTGGGATAGGCGCAGACGAACGTCTCGGCAACACTGGAGATTTCCTCCAGATGCGCCCGCATGGCGTTGGCGCCGAGCGCACAGTTCAGACCGATCGTAATGGGACTGGCGTGGCGTACCGAGTGCCAGAAGGCCGTCGGCGTCTGACCGGACAGCGTGCGTCCGGAAAGGTCCGTGATCGTGCCGGAAATCATGATCGGCAGATCGACGCCCTTTTCCTCGAACACCTCGCCGCAGGCGAAGATCGCAGCCTTGGCGTTGAGCGTATCGAAGATGGTCTCGATCAGGATCAGGTCGGCACCGCCATCGATGAGACCGCGGATCTGCTCGCCATAGGCGATGCGCAGATCGTCGAAGGTGACGGCCCGGAAGCCCGGATTGTTGACGTCGGGCGAGATGGAGGCCGTGCGGTTCGTCGGCCCGAGCGCCCCGGCGACGAAGCGGCGCCTGCCGTCCTCCTGGGCCGCGCGGATCGCCGCCCTGCGGGCAAGGCGCGCACCGTCGCGATTGAGCTCGTAGACCATATCCTCCATGCCGTAGTCGGCCTGAGCGATGGAGGTCGAAGAGAATGTGTTGGTCTCGATGATGTCGGCGCCGGCGATGGCGTATTTGTAATGGATTTCCTCGATCGCGGCCGGCTGGCTGAGGATCAGAAGGTCGTTGTTGCCCTGCTGATGGCAGGCGCAGCCGCCGAAGCGATCACCGCGGAAATGGTCCTCGCCGAAGCCCAGCCCCTGGATCTGGGTCCCCATCGCGCCGTCGAGAATCAGAATACGCTCGCGTGCCGCCGCCTCGAGCGCCGCACGCACCTCACGTCCGTCCGCCCGTTCGCCAAGCGGCCCAAACAACTCATCCTGTACGTTAGACATGTTTCCCCTATGGTCGGGACGTTTGCAATTGCTGGCGAAATATTCACATAAGGATATCTTTATGTCAATATGGAGTGCTTTGCAGCTGCACTGCAATGCGCGCCTGGAACAACCAAAATGTCCCTATAGCGGCTTGCAAGTGGCGTCCAGAACGTCCATCTGACCCCTTTTTGAGGTTGCCGGTGCGTCGGTCGCAGCGGCTGCCGGAGCACCCGACATGGCGAGAACCGAGAACTATTCTGCGCCGGCCCTTCCGACGCAGAAGACAGGCTGGGGCGCGGAACTGCGCGCCACCATCGGCCTTGCCTGGCCGATGGTGCTGACCAATCTCGCCCAGAACGCCATGACGGCGACTGACGTGATGATGATGGGGCGGCTGGGACCGTTGGCGCTCGGCGCCGGGTCGCTCGGGTTCAATCTCTATTTCGCACCCCAGATCTTCGGGCTCGGACTGATCCTTGCAACTTCGCCGATGATGGCCCGCGAACTGGGACGCAACCGCCACTCCGTGCGCGACGTGCGCCGCACGGTCCGCCAGGGCATGTGGATCGCATTCGCCGTGGCGATCCCCATCTGGGTGCTCCTGTGGTTCACCGAGCCCATCCTTCTGGCCATGGGGCAGAAGCCGGAGCTTGCCAGCGAGGCCGGACGCTACGTTCACTGGCTCCAATGGGCGCTGCTGCCCTTCTACTGGTATATCGTGCTTCGGTCGTTCATCTCGGCGCTGGAACGGCCGCGCTGGGCCATGGTCATCGTCATCGTCGCCGTGGCGTTCAACGTGCTGGCCAACTGGTGCCTGATGTTCGGCAATCTCGGCTTTCCGGCCATGGGGGTGGCCGGATCCGGTCTCGCAACAACGCTGTCGAGCCTCTTCATGCTTGCCGGCCTGATGATCGTCGTCACCACCGACCGCCAGTTCCGCCGCTACCGGCTGTTCGGACGCTTCTGGCGACCCGACTGGCCGCGCTTCTTCCAGCTGTTCAGGCTAGGGTTGCCGATTGCCGGCATCCTGACCTTCGAGGTGTCGATCTTCAACGCCGCCGCGCTGCTGATGGGCCTCATCAGCGAAACGGCGCTGGCCGCGCATGCGATCGCCATCCAGATCGCATCGCTGAGCTTCATGGTGCCGATGGGCATTGGTCAGGCGGTGACCGTCCGTGTCGGACGCGCTTACGGCGCCGGCAACGTCGAAGCGATCGCCCGCGCCGGATGGACCGCCTTCTGGCTCGGCACCGGGTTCATGTCCTTCATGGCCCTGATCATGCTGTTCTTTCCCGATCTTCTGATTAGTGCATTCATGAACCCTGCGGCCCCCGACAATGCGGCCGTAGCGGCACTTGCCGTCAGCTTCCTCGCCTATGCGGCGCTTTTCCAGATCGTCGACGGCGCGCAGGCCGTCGCCGGCGGAATGCTGCGCGGACTGCATGATACGAAGATACCAATGATCCAGGCGGCCATAGGCTATTGGGGCATCGGACTGCCGCTCGGTATCGTGCTTGCATTTCCGGCCGGCCTGGACGGCGCAGGCATCTGGATCGGCCTGTCGAGCGGGCTCGCGGCAGTCGCCATCATGCTGATGATGCGATGGCAGCGCAGGGAAACGCTCGGACTGCTGAAGTGAACGGCAGCCGCCACGCGACGATCGCGTGACGGCTCCTGTGGGCAGCAACATCGATCCTTGACCGCAGCGCCTGAACGGCGATCATCATTTCGATGATCCCCCGATTCGCAGATATCCATGCGCCGCTCTCGTTTGCCACCCGTTCGCCGGACGCGACCGGCGCAAACGACAGTGAGCCGGTGGCCATGACGACAGGGCCCTCCTCGCCCTTGTCCGCCGAGGCGCTGGCGGCCATTGACGGCATCGCAACACGGCGCGATCTGTCTCGCTGGCTGGCAACGGCATGTCGTATCGCCGGAGCGCCACATTTCCTGCTCGTCGCAACCATGGGCGACGCCAGCTGGCAGGATGAACGCATCCTCGCATCCAACTGGGCATACGATCTGGTTCATCTGATCGGGGTCGATCACATCCTCTGCCTTGCAGAGGGCGAACATACCGTTGCCATGGGTGCCCCGGCGACGCGGGTCCTGCACGCTGCCAATGCAACCCGGTCGGCACAGGCGAACGATACCCTCGGCGAGTACGGATTGGCCGCATTCTGCAGCCTCGAACTGCGCCCGGGGCCACGGCACTATCATCTGGTGCTGGCTGCGCCCAGCGCCGGCGATCTGAAATCGGAAAGGCTTGGCGAACTCCAGATGCTTAGCTCCTATGTTTTGTCGCGCGTGTCCAAGACGTTGTTCGCCAGTGATGTCAGCGACGCACTATCGGACCGCGAGCGCGAATGCATACACTGGGTCGCGGAGGGAAAGACAACCGACGAGATCGCTGTGATTCTGGGCCTGACATCCAATACGGTGAACAGCTATCTGGCTCATGCCATCCAGCGTTGCGGCGCCCGCAACCGTGCCATGGCCGTTGCGGCAGCAATCCGGTCCGGAGCGATCTGAGCGGATGGAGATGGAACGTGCTTGCGACGACGAACGGCGAGCCGCGCCCGAACCCGAAACAGCTTTGCATTGCGACGCCGAAACGATCCTTGACGCCGTTCGCCAGGCGCGCCGACTGGCAAGCGAGGCCGGCGCTGCCTTCTACGGTATATTTGCCGACGACGCCTCTCAGCCCAGCATTTGCATCGACAGCGAGTTCCCGAAAGTCTCGGCCAACAGCCGACGCATCTGTGCAGCCGACCAGCCATGGCTGCGTCGCCAGGCACGGCCGCTTGAGCCCGTCTGGTGGCACGACGAATCGAGACCGCCCAACAACGGCGCAGCGGGTCGCTTTGCCCTCGCGCGCAATATCGCGGCGCTGACCCCCAGCCTGCCGGGAGTCGCGCTGCCCGTCTATTGCCGCACCGGCTCCGGCTTCGTCGTCTTCGCCGGCCATAGCCTCAAACTTGACGACAAGACCCTTTGCGATCTGCATCTTCGCTGCTTTCCACTGTTCGATGCGGCCCGCACCGCCGTTGAGCTGCGGCCAGGCAGCGTTGACTCGTTGTCGGGCCGTGAAGTGCAATGCCTGCAGCTGACGGCAGATGGACGGACAAGTGAAGAGATTGCCGCCCTGCTCGGCCTGTCCGTTCACACCGTCAACCGTTACCTCGCCGCATCGACCCAGAAGCTCAATGCCGTCAGCAGGGTTCATGCAGTGGCGAAGGCCATACGCATGTCGCTCGTCGAATAAAGAAGGTCGTTGCTTCGTCGATGCTCAGTGAGCCTGGCGTATGAAGCAGAACGGGGCCCCTCGCAAAAGATCAGGCGCCGAGCGCCTCCGATTTCATGATGCGCGCCCCGGCAATCGCCGCCGCGAGACGGCGCGTGTTTTCCGAGGGATCCTCCGACGCATCGTCGAAGGAGACGTAGCTGACGTCGACCCCGGCGCGCATGGCCGTCAGCGTCAGCGTGAAGTACACGGTCGCTCCGCTCGGGCGCAACTGCATGTCCAGGGTTACCGTCGGTTCTCCGCTCCAGCCCAGATCGACGTCCCCGCCATGACCGAAGCGCAGCGTACCCGGCAGGAAATAGAGTTCGGCCGCCGATTCGACGATATCGTCGATGGTGGCGAAATGCTCCAGACGGATGAAGGCCACGTAGTCGGCCACGTCGACCATGCGCAGTTCGCGCACGACCTCCTGGATTGCCTTGCCGACGATGATCTCTCTGGCGGATGAATGAGGCTGCCGGATCATTGAAACCTGTTGCCTGTTCTCGGGCCACCTTCGTTGGCCTGGATGACACGGATCAGTTCCGCCACGGCCTGGTAGAACTGAGGTGGAATCAGACTATCGACCGAAACTTGTTTGAACATGGAGCGCGCGAGCGCCACGTCCTCGAAAATCGGAATCTCGTGCTCCGCGGCGATTTCCCGAATCTTCAGCGCGATCAGATCCTGGCCCTTGGCCACGACCAGCGGCGCGGCGTTCTCCTCGCGCACATAGCGCAAGGCGATCGAATAGTGCGTCGGATTGGCGATGACCAATGTCGCACGGGGCACCGCCGTCATCATGCGCCGGCGCGCGCGGTCGCGCGCCAGTGAACGCATGCGCGACTTGAGGATGGGATCGCCTTCGGCCTGCTTTATCTCGTCCTTCACTTCCTGCCGGGTCATGCGAAGTTCCTGCAGCCAGTGATAGCGCGACCACAGGAGGTCCGCTGCGGCAACGATCGCCATCGCAAGGGTGACGCCGACCGCCAGTTGGACGACCATGTCGCGGATAACGACCCCGAAGGCGGCAGGGTGAGTAGTCATCCCTCCAAGCAGCCGTATGTGGGCGTCGTGCATGATGAACATCAGGAAGATGCCCGCGAACAGAACCTTGCCGAGCTGCTTGAGAAATTCGGCGAAGCCTTTCGCGCCGAACAAGCGGCTCCACCCTTTTGCCAGCGAGATCCGCGACAGTTTCGGCATGATGCGGTCGGCGACCAGGCGCGGCGTGTTCTGCAGCACCGACGCGGCTACGCCGGCCGCCACCAGCAGTGACAGAAGCACGATGATCGCCCGACCGATCTCGTAGAACACCAGTCGATACAGAGCGATGGCGTCCATCTCCGTTTCCAGGCGCCATTCATCGGGCCGCTCCAGAAATGTCGAGAGAAAGCCTGCCAGATCGAGCATCGTCCCGTACGCAAAGAACAGAGCGAACAGCACGAAAGCCACGAGTGAAGCGAAGATCGGGATCTCGCGCGCGAAAGGCAGATTGCCCTTCTCCATGCTGTCGCGAATCTTCTTCTCAGTGGCTTGCTCGGTCTTGCTTTCCTTATCGGGCTCTTCAGACATTCAGCACCGGTGCTCGCAGCTCCGTAGAAAGCCGATTTCGTGCGTTCAAGCGGCGGCGTCTTCGGACGATGGAAGTTCGATCAGACCGTCGCCCGCCATGCGGATGGCTGTGGAAGCAATTGTCCGTCTCGCCTGGACGATGTCCGCCTGCGGCGTGTTTCCTTCATCGGCGGCAAGTTCGGCTTCGATCATGCGCCGCGAACGGGCACCCAATGCTGACAAGACGGCCTCCGATACGTCGGAACTGGCGCCGCGCAGAGCAAGGGTCACGATCTCGGTCGAGAATCCGTCGAACAGCAGCCTGCGTGCCTTTTCGCCAACGTGCACGACATCCTCGAATGCGAAGAGCTGTGCACGGATGCCCGCCACATCGGCCGAGCCCGCGCTCTCGAGTTCGGCCAGCATCTCGTCGACGTCGTTCTTGTCGAGTTCGTTGAGCAGCGTCGCCACACGCGCCTGACCCGCCGACGACGACTTCTTCGCCTGGTCGCCAAGCAGTCGCAGCCGCACGTTGCTCTCGATGATCTTCATGGCTTGCGGCTTGACCGTGCCGATCGCCACCATGCGCTTCATCACCTCGCCACGCATGGCCTTGGGCATCGTGATCAGTACCTTCGCAGCAACGCCGGAGGTCAGATTGGTCAGAATCAGTGCCGCGGTCTGCGGCCGCTCCTTGGCCAGGAAAGAGCCGACGACGTCGGGCTCGATGCTGGCCAGCGATTCCCACATCGACTGCGCCCCGTCGGCGCCCTCATCGCTCGCACCGTAGCGCATGATCGCGCTCACTTCCTCAGGAGAAAGCGATTCGTTGAGGATCTTGTCCATGGTGGCGGCCGAATCCATCAGACCGGCACCTTCGGCGAACTCGTCCTCGAACTCAGCGATGATGCGCTCGAGTTCGCTTTGCGGAATGGTCTTGAGCAGACGTGCCGCTTCGATCAGCGCCTTGAGTTCCTCGTGGGTGAAATATTTCAGCAGCTTGCCCGCCGCCGGCTTGCCCATGGCGACCAGGATCGCCGCCGCCTTCTGGGCCCGCGTAAGAGACGGAACCTGCGAACCCGGCGCGCCCTCGAAGGCTGCGAATGGCTGCCCCATATCCACGTCAGGCCGCCCTGGAACCGCCGATGATCTCGGTCAGCCTGATCCCGAAGCGCGACGGATCGTTGTCAAGCACGGTGATCTCACCTCGCGCGACACGCCGCCCGTTGACGACGACGTCAACCGGTTCGCCAATGCGCCGGTTCAGCGCCACGGTCGCCCCCTTCTTCAGGGTCATCAGTTCCGAGACCTGCATTTCCGCGCTGCCCAGAACGATCTGGACATCGACGGGAATATTCATGATGAGGCCTGCGCTGACCTCTTCCTCACCCTCGTCGGCGGCCGGGCTACCAGCCGGCTGCACGGCCTCGAAAGCAAGACCGAGGCCTGCCGGCTGCGCCTCGGCGGCACCTGCGGCGCTGCCTGCATCCTCGTGCAACACATCGCGCAGTTCGTCGATGGCCTTGTCCAGGTCTTCTTCCGCGACGTCCTCGTCCTGAACTTTTGACGCTTTCGCCTTGCTCATTTCCACTCTCCGCTTCGGTCGCAGACAGGCCCGCCCTTCGGGTCAGGCTCGTCCCGGACCTTCATGGGACTCGTTACCGGCCTTGTAGGCCGACTTGATGCGAACCGTGTAGTTCTGACCGAGACGACCGAACTCGCACGTGAACAACGTCTTGTTTCGTGCTGCCAACCTCGTCTCACCGGGCGCTTCTGCGGCCAGTTCGATGACCTGCCCGCGCTTCAGCGCCGAAACCTGGCCCAGCGACATCTTGCCCGCAGGTATCATCGCCTGCAGCGTGACCCGAGAATGCAGGACTTCCTCGCTGAACCGTTCCGTCCACTTGTTGGCGACTTCCGACTCGCCGTCATCCGCGTTCGCCCGATTGAGCAGGACGCGCTGGGGCAGGATCGCAACGAGCTTGCCGGCATGCCCCGGAGCGCCGACCGAATACTCGACGCGCACGGACGGTCCGTCGCGGAAGTTGAGTTTACGCAGCGCGTCGCCGGTCTCGATCTGTGGCAACGGAAACTTGATCTGCAGTGAGCGCCATCCGGTGCCGTTGAAGGCTATGGCAGCCTTCTGGAGCGCCAGCGCGGCGGCGTCGACTTCCACCTGGGAGAGTTCACGGTCGAGAACATCGGCCCGCATGTCCGCACTAGCGCCAAACAGATGATCGACGACGACACCGATGGCCTGGGCATCGAGGCGCATCGTCAGCGCATCCGGTGAAATCGACGAGGCCGCGACGATCACGGTCTCGTTGGAAGCACAACCTTCGAGTGCCGCCGACATGCGGTCGACCCGAACATCGACGAGTTCGACGTCGATCCTGTTGGTAAAGAGTTCGTTGAGCCCGTCTTCGAGCGGCTTCAGCGAGCGTTCGGCGAAATTGCGCGCCGCGCGCATGACGTGCTCGGGTGCCCCGGTCGCCCCGATGAGCCGCTCCAGGACCGACGCCTCGACGACCCTGCCTTCCTTCGGCACAGTCTGCTGCATCTCAGGCCGCCTTCTTCATTTCGCTGTTGCCGACGTTGAGCGTCTGCTGCTCGACCGCGTCGATAGTCGGCCTGTCGTAGGACGAAATGGTCTTGCGGCCGAACTCCAGCGCCACCTGAGGCAATGCGCCGTTCATGTAGGCGAGCAATGTCTGCTTGACGATGATGTAGAGCCGGTTGCGCTTGTCGCGCACGATCTTGATCTTCGCGGCAACAGGACCGACCACGGCATAGGACAGGAAGATGCCGAGGAACGTCCCCACGAGGGCCGCACCGATCAGCGCACCCAGTATCTCTGGAGACTGGTCCAGCGCGCCCATGGCCTTGATGACGCCGAGCACGGCCGCGACGATGCCGATCGCCGGCAGCCCGTCGCCGACCGCGACCAGGGCATGATAGGATTTCAGCTTGTCGTGGCGGATCGTATGGATTTCCTCATCCATCAGCGCCTCGATCTCATGCGGGCGCGCATTGCCGATGATGATGATGCGGCAATAGTCGCAGATGAAGTGGGTCAGATCCTTGTCCTTCAGGATCTCCGGATAGGCCTGGAAGATGGGCGACTCGTCGGGGCTGTCGATATGCCCTTCGACCTCGCTGCGCGATTTCGTCTTCAACTCGCGCATCAGACTGTGCAACAGGCCGAGCAGTTCCAGATAGTCGCTCTCCTTGGGCACGGCATGGCGGAAGGCATCCATCAGGGCGCGGCCGGTGTCCTTGACCGTCGACATGGGGTTTCCGACCAGAAAGATGCCGAGCGCGGCACCGGCGATGATGACGAACTCGAAGGGCTGAATGAGCACATCGATGTGGCCGCCCATGGCCATGTAGCCGCCGAGCACGCAACCCAGAGTGACGGCAAATCCGATGATGATCCCCAACGCGGAACCTCCAGAGCTTCTTACATGCCGAATGCGTAACGCCCGTGCCTTGCGTGAGGCTTGAAAGTCGGCTGGAAAGTTTCGCGCAAGGAATTTTGCCTACGGTCCGCAATGGGCGAACTCAATGCGGGGGCCGTGGATGCTCAGCACCTATCTCAGCTACAATCTGATCGCGCGCGATCTCGACCGATCGCTCGATCGCGTCGAGAGCCAGCCGCAGGTGCAGCGCGAGAGCGAATATTATCTGCAGAACATCGGCGAGGTGAAATCGATCGAGGATTTCATCTCCGATGACAGGCTGTTCCGTTATGCCATGAAGGCTTTTGGCCTCCAGGACATGGATTACGCCAAGGCCTTCATGCGCAAGGTGCTTGAGGAAGGCATCGACAACGACGACGCCTTCGCCAACAAGCTGACCGACACGCGCTACAAGGAATTCGCGGAGGTCTTCAATTTCGTCCGCCACGGTGAGACGACCACCCTCTTCGAGAAGACCAGACAGGGCACAGTCGACCGATATGTGCGCCAGACTCTCGAGGAAGACGCAGGCAACCAGAACGAAGCGGTACGCCTGGCACTCTATTTCGAAAGGAAGGCTCCGGAAGTCGAATCCGTCTACGGGCTTCTGGCCGACAGCGCGCTCGCCGAAGTGGTCTACACCATACTCGGCTTCCCCGATTCCTTCGCCGCACTCGACATCGACAAGCAGGCCGAAATCATCAAGGAACGGATCGATATCGAAGACTTGAGCGATCCGGAGGCTCTGGCCGAGCTGGTGCAGCGTTTCACCACCATGTGGGACGTCCAGAACCCCAATACGACTGCCACCAACAATGTCAGCATCCTGTTCAGCGAGCCGGCCGAATACGGCATCTCCACCAATCTGCTCCTGACGATGCAGCAGATGAAGAGCTGAGGACGAGCATTGCAAACTGGACTTTACGTCTCCCTTTCGGCGCAACTCGCGCTGGAGAAGCGTCTGACGACGATCGCCGACAACGTGGCCAATGCCGGCACAGTCGGCTATCGGGCGACCGAGGTCAAATTCGAGGATCTGGTGTCGGGAGTGGGAACGGACTCTACCTCCTTCGTTTCCGCGGGCAAGACCTATCTGTCGACCGAGGCCGGCCCCTTGCGCCAGACGGGTGGCGCGTTCGATTTCGCCATCCAGGGCGATGCGTGGTTCTCCATCCAGACGCCGGCCGGCAACGTGCTGACCCGCGATGGACGTTTCACCATGCTGGAGACAGGTGATCTGGTCACGCTCGAGGGCCATCCTGTCCTGGACCCGGGCGGCGCGCCGATCCAGCTCGACCCGCAGGGCGGCGAGCCCGTTGCAGGCAAGGACGGCATGCTGCGTCAGAATGGCGATCAGGTGGCTGCGATCGGGCTATTCTCCTACACGCCCGGCAAGGAATTCATGCGCTACGGCAATTCCGGCGTCATTCCGGCGGCTCCGCCGGAGGCGCTTGTCGACCGCACCGATATCGGCGTCGTTCAGGGTTTCGTCGAAGATTCCAATGTCAATCCGGTCGAGGAGATGACGCGCCTCATCATGGTGCAACGCGCCTTCGAGCGCGCGTCCGCCCTCGCCCGTGACAGCGGTGAAGCTCTCGACAAGACCGTCAAGGCCATCGGCTCCTGATAGGAAACCGGCACGGTGGCGATCGCTCAGGACAATCAGGAACTGCCGGCATCGACCGGCTCAGGCACGCGCGCCGTACCAGCAGCGCGCCTCAATGCGCTTGAGCGTCTGGAATGCGTCAACGCCTCGATGGCGCGCGATCAAGACCTCGTCGGCAGGGGCGGCCCAATTGCGGAAGTCTCCGCAACGCATTTTCGGGTTCGCGGCATCTCCACCGCCTGCCGGCTTGGCGACGTCGTCGAACACCGTACGCGCAACGGCGTGCGAAGCGGAGAGGTGGTGCAAGTCACGCTCGACCATGTCCTGGTGGCGCCCTACGAGCAAGGCTCCGACGCGGGCGTCGGCGACATCGCCTATATCCGCGGCGAGCATGTACTGGCACCCGACATGTCGTGGCGCGGCCGTGTGATCGACGCACTCGGACGCCCGGTTGACAATGCCGGGCCGCTTGTTTCCGGTACGGCCGGCGGCCAGCGCATGGCGCCGGCGGCCTTGTCGCGCCAGCGTATCGACGCACCGTTGAAGACCGGCGTGCGGGTCATCGATATATTCACACCGCTTTGCTACGGTCAGCGCCTCGGCGTTTTTGCTGGTTCCGGCGTGGGCAAGTCGACCTTGCTTGCGATGCTGGCGAGCGCCGATTCCTTCGATACAGTGGTGGTTGCGCTCGTCGGAGAGCGTGGCCGCGAAGTGCGCGAATTTCTGGAAGACACGATCGGCCCGGAGGGCATGGCCAAGACGGTGGCTGTCGTTGCCACCAGCGACGAGAGCGCCATGATGCGCCGGCGCGCATCGGGAACGGCGATGTCGGTCGCCGAGCACTTCCGCGACGAGGGGCATCGCGTCCTTTTGGTTCTCGATTCGATCACCCGCTTCGCCCACGCACTGCGCGAGGTGGCGATCGGCGCCGGGGAGCCCCCGGTCGCGCGCGGCTATCCCGCTTCGGTATTCACCGACATGCCGAAACTGCTCGAAAGAGCGGGTCCTGGTCGTGACGGCAGCGGCTCGATCACCGCAATCATTTCCGTGCTGGTGGATGGCGACGACCACAATGACCCGGTGGCAGATTCGGTACGCGGAATTCTCGACGGTCATGTCGTGCTCGACCGTTCCATCGCCGAACAGGGACGCTATCCGCCGGTGAACCCTCTTACCTCGGTTTCGCGGCTCGCCAACCGGGCCTGGAGCGACGATCAACGCAATCTGGTGACCCGACTGAAAGCCATGATCGCGCGCTACGAGGAGACACGCGACATCCGCCTGCTGGGCGCCTATCAGCCCGGGGCCGATGCCGAGCTCGACAACGCCGTGCGGCAGGTGCCGCTGATCTACAACGCCTTGATGCAAGACCCCCGCGACCGACGCTCCCCCGATCCATTCGCCGATCTGGCGCAGCACCTGAAGCGACAGGAGAATACCGATGGCTAAGTGGCTTGGGCGCAAGAAGGTCGCGCACGGCAATGTGAAAGCCGGGAAAGTCTCAGGCAAGACCAGCGCATTGCCATGGTACCGACGCAACAGTTTCAGTGCCACGGATGCGGTTCTGACGGGACTGGGCATCGGGATCGCGGTCGCCGCCACAAGCTTTCCCTGGTATGTGTTCTTCAACCAGGAAAAGTTCGGTGTCGCCGCACTCCGTTTCGAGGGCAGCGAGGCATCCAGCGCCGTCAGCGCCCGCCTCTCCCCCGCGATCGGCTCGACGCGAAATCTATCGCCCGAGGACCTTGAGGGTCTGTCGCTCGACTATGAGGCGACCGGCTCCCTGCCGCCGCGCCGCAAACCGCTTGAGCCTTCGGGAAAGCAGGCCTTTCCGGCATCTGCGCCCAATTTCGCGCTGGTTCACGTGGCCAACGGACGGGCCCTCATTCGTGATGCGAACGGCCTGTGGATCGTCGAGCGCGGCTCGATCCTGCCCGACAACAGCCGTGTCGTGGCAATCGAATCCCGCGACGGCTCCTGGATTCTTCGCACCAGTGAGAACCGGGTCGTGGAGATCGCCCGGGATGCAGGCGGGATGCAGGCGTCCGCCCACTGAAGCTGCCCCTCCCCGGGGAGCCTCCGCAAGTTCCGCGCAAGACTGGTTGCCTATGATTCTCTCCATAACAGGGAAGTATCATGGAACCGGTATCGCTGTTCGATCTCGCTGCGCAGCAGGCCCGTTGGCTCTCCGTTCGCCAATCGGCCGTTGCCGGCAACATCGCCAACGTGAACACCCCCGACTACAAGGCCGTCGACGCCAAGCCGTTCGAACATGTGCTTGAAAGCAGCAGGCTCGCCATCGCGCCAACCCATCCGGACCACATTCCGATCGGCACGGCTCCGGGCGCCGTAGACGTGCGAGAAGACGCCGACGCGGTCGTCAGTGAGTCGGGCAATTCCGTCTCGCTCGAACAGGAAATGGTGAAGGCCGGCGAGTTGCGGCGAGCGTTCGAGATGAACACCGCTATCGTCAAGGCGTTCCACCGCATGATGCTCATGACGACGAGGACCTGATGGCGTTCGACCCTCTCTCAGCTACAGTCAAGATCGCCGCGTCCGGGCTCAACGTTCAGTCCGAGCGCCTGCGCATCGTGTCCGAAAACCTGGCCAACGCGCAGTCGACGGGTACCGAACCGGGTGCGGACCCCTACCAGCGCAAGACGATCAGCTTCGCCTCGACGCTCGATCGTACACTGGGTGCGTCCTTTGCCGAGGTCGACTCGATCCAGAAAGACAGTTCGGACTTTCCGCTGGAATACATGCCGGGCCACGAAGCGGCCAACGCCGATGGCTTCGTGAAGATGCCCAACGTCAACCCGATCATCGAAATGGCCGACATGACGGAGGCCAACCGCTCCTACGAGGCCAATCTTCAGGTCATCAAACAGGCGCGTGAACTGATCTCGATGACCATCGATCTGATGAGGCAATCATGATCACCGCAGTAAGCCCCTTCGGCAAGACTGGACTGAGCCCCGCCGTCGCCGAGCTGGATCGCCCGGCGGCTCCCGTGTCGCCTGCCGCTTCGGCCACCAGTTTCTCCGAGGCGCTTTCCGGCGCCGCCACGCAGGCCGTCGCGACGCTCGACCGGGCAGAGGCATTGTCGCTGCAGGCCCTGCAGGGCGGTGGCGTGGAGACCCGGGAGGTCGTCGATGCGGTGATGAGTGCCGAGCAGAGCCTGCAGGCGGCGATCGCCATCCGCGACAAGATCGTCACCGCCTATCTTGAAATCAGCCGAATGACGATTTGAGGAGCTGAGCCGACATGAAAGCCCTGGCCATTGCCGCGACCGGCATGAACGCCCAGCAATTGAACCTGGAAGTCATCGCCAACAACATCGCCAACATCAACACGACCGGCTTCAAGCGCGCCCGCGCCGAGTTCTCCGATCTGCTCTATCAGGTCGAGCGGCTGGAAGGCGTTCCCAACCGGGCCAATCAGGCCGTCGTTCCGGAAGGTGCAAGCATCGGTCTGGGCGTGAAGACGTCGGCCATCCGCAACCTCCACGTCCAGGGTTCCCTGACAAGCACGGGCAACAAGTTCGACCTCGCCCTCAGCGGCCCCGGCTGGTTCCAGATCGAAGGCGCAGACGGACAGACGCTGTACACCCGCGCTGGCTCGTTCAACACCAATGCCAACGGCGAGCTGGTGACGGCGGACGGCTACAATGTCGTGCCCGGAATCGTCATCCCCGAGGACGCTGTCGAAATCGTCGTGAATAAGTCCGGCCAGGTCTTCGCCCGCATCGACGGCCAGCTCGACCTGGAGGATCTGGGGCAGCTCAGCCTCGCCACCTTCGCCAACGAAGCCGGTCTGTCGCCGCTTGGCGACAACCTGTTCCGCGAGACCGAAGCATCCGGCCAGGCCAATGTCGGCATCCCCGGCGATCCGGGCTTCGCCACTATCGAGCAGGGTTATCTGGAAGACTCCAACGTCGATCCGGTCAAGGAGATCACGCAGCTGATCTCGGCCCAGCGCGCCTATGAGATGAATTCCAAGGTCATCAAGGCGGCGGACGAAATGGCTGCCGTCATCACCCAGAACATCCGGTAGGAAAATGTCGGGCTGGCTCTCCGCGAAAACGCTCCGTGCCATGATCGTCGTCGTGTCCGCCTCGTGCGCAGCCGCGACGGCAATCGCTCAGGAGGTCGTCGTCACACCGAAGCGTGTCATATATCCCGGAGAGACGATCCAGGCCGACGCGCTGAACGAGGTCACCCTGCGGACCGGTCGCAAGGCGCCGAATTCAGTCGCCCTCTATATCGACCAGATCGAGGGCAAGGTCGCGCAGCGCACCTTGCTGCCCGGCAAGTACATCTCCATGGGCGCGGTGCGCGACGCCTACGCCGTGGAGGCGGGTGCTGCGGTTCAGGTCAACTACGTGCAGGGCGGTCTGCGCATCTCGACCACCGGCGTTCCCCTGCAGCCGGGCGCAATCGGCGATGTGGTGAAAGTCCGAAATCTCGACAGCGGCTCCGTCTTCTCCGGCATGGTGATGGCGGACGGCACGATCAGGGTTGGCGGGCAATGATCGCAAGTCGGCTCCTGACCTTGCTGGCGGCGACCGGCTTCCTCGCCGTATCGGCTATGGCAGCCGATTTTTCACCCTCCGGCCGCGGCGGTGCCGACGGCGGTTACGGGACGCCCGGAGCCGGCAGCGACGAGTTCGCCGCGCTCAGCGGTCCCTCCCATCTGCCGGAGCCTTCTGGCGCAAGCGCCCGCATCAAGGACATCGCGACGCTGCAAAGCGCACGCGACAACCAGCTCATCGGCTACGGTCTGGTGATCGGCCTGAACGGAACCGGCGACGGTCTGCGCAACGCGCCCTTCACCGAGCAGTCCATGCAGGCCATGCTGCAGAACCTCGGCATCGTCGTGGAAGGCGGGCGCAACCGGTCGAAGAACGTCGCCGCCGTCATCGTCACGATGAGCCTGCCGCCCTTCGTCCAGTCGGGTGCGCGCATCGACGTGAACGTGTCCTCGCTTGGCGATGCGACCTCGCTTGCCGGCGGCACACTGGTCATGACGCCTCTGCGCGCGCCGGATGGCGAGATCTATGCCGTCGCCCAGGGCCCCGTTTCGGTGTCCGGCTTCTCCGCTCAGGGCGAGGCGGAAACACTGACCAAGGGCGTACCCACCTCCGGGCGCGTCCCCAATGGTGCCATCGTCGAGCGCCAAGTGGAAGCCCGCTTCAACGACGATCACGTCCTTACCCTGCAACTGCGCAATTCGGACTTTTCCACCGTCATTCGCGTCACCGACACCATCAACCGGTATGCTCAGGGACGTTTCGGCCGCGGTGTCGCAAGCGAACAGGATTCGCGCACCATTCTCGTCAAACGTCCCTCCAACATTTCGGCTGCCCGGTTCTACGCTGAAATAGAGAACCTTCCGGTTCATACCGACAGCCCGGCACGCGTCGTCATCGACGAACGCACCGGCACCATCGTCATCGGACAGGACGTGCGTATTTCGAAGGTTGCCGTCAGCCATGGCGCTCTGACCGTTCGCGTTACGGAGCAGCCCGTCGTGGTCCAGCCTGAGCCCTTCTCCTTCGGCCGCACGGCGGTCGAACCTTCGACGATCATCGACGCCGAACAGGAAGACGGTCGCGTCGCCCTGCTCGACGGACCCGACCTTCAGACCCTGGTCGCCGGTCTCAACCGCATCGGGGTCAAGCCGGACGGGATCATCGCAATTCTCCAGGGAATCAAGTCGGCCGGGGCCCTCCAAGCCGAACTGGTAGTGCAGTAGGTGGCGACCATGACGGTCCGTAGAAGCAAGGAAACCCGCCGCTTGTTCAGTCTCGCGGCTGCCGCAACGGTGTTTGTGGCGGGCGTCACTGTCGGCAGTTCCGGCGTGAGCGAAACGTTCGCGCAGGTCAAGGACACGACGTTGCAGATGACCGACGAGGTACGCGCCTTCTGCTCCAACATCGCCGACGCGGCACGCGACCGCCGCTATGCCGTCCAGGCCCAGGAACTGGAAGCGCTCAAGGCGGAGATCGATGCGCGCATGGCCGAACTTGAAGCCAAGCGGAGCGAATACGAGCTGTGGCTCGAGCGGCGCAACAAGGTCATCGAACAGGCCGAGGAAGGTCTGGTCGGCATCTATGCGCAGATGCGGCCCGATGCCGCCGCCGAACGCATGGAGGAGATGGATGCGGCTCTTGCTGCGGCCATTCTCATGAAGCTGAAGGAACGCCAGGCCGGCGTCATCCTCAATGAGATGGCTGCGCCTGCCGCCGCCAAGCTGACCGGCATCATTGCCGCTGTCGCCCAGCCGGAGGACCCGACATGATGTGCCGCATCGCCCTGTTGATTGCGGGTCTGACGATTTCGGGTTGCGCCACCGATCTCCGCGAGATTGGCCGCGAGCCGGCTCTTTCGCCCGTCGGTTCGGGGCTGGTGACCGCCGCTTCCACGGCGAACGCCTATCCGGAACCTCCGGCACGACCGGTCAAGCGCTTTTCGCTCTGGGACGACAATCAGAGCCGGCTCTACGAGGATGCCCGCGCGCTCAGCGTCGGCGACATCCTGACCGTCCTCATCAAGATCAATGACAAGGCCGAACTGGTCAACGAATCCGACCGCAGCCGGACGACCAGTCGCGCGACCGGCCTCGGCGGCGCTTTCGAGTGGGATGGCGCCGGATCGTCGGGATCGGCCGATCTCAACATCGATTCGAGTTCAAAATCCAAGGGCTCAGGCGAGACGAACCGGTCCGAACAGATCCGTCTGTCGGTGGCGGCCGTCGTCACCGATGTGCTGCCCAACGGAAATCTGATCGTACGCGGCTCCCAGGAGGTGCGGGTCAACGCCGAACTGCGCGTTCTCACCATCGCCGGCATCGCCCGCCCGATCGATATCGACGCCAACAACACCATCCCCTACGAACGGATTGCCGAGGCACGCATATCGTATGGCGGACGTGGGCGCTTGTCGGAGGTCCAGCAGCCGCCATGGGGCGCGCAGGTCCTCGATGCCGTCATGCCCTTCTAGCCGATTTGCAGAGACCAATGGCCAATACCGAAGATCAACCGGGCAACGACAAGTCTCCGTCTCTGCTTCTGCAAGGTGCGGTGCTTCTGGCGCTGACCTTGCTGGCGGTTGGCGGAGGCTGGTTCGCGGGCAGCTATCTCAAGCATGACAGCCTGGCCCGGACACCCGTGCCCGAACCGACATCGATCGTGCCCGGCCGCGATGGGCATGGCAATGAAGCCGGGACGGACGGCAGCGAAGGCGCCGAAGGCGGACCATTACGGAGCATCGCCGCTCTCGAACCCATCACGACCAACATTGCGACGCCGAGCGACACATGGGTGCGCATGGAACTCTCTGTCGTGTTTTCCGCGCCGCCGGGAGAGGATCTGGTTCGCGCCATTCACCAGGACTTCCTGGCCTACATGCGTACCGTCACCCTCAACCAGATCGAAGGCGCAAGCGGCTTTCAGCATCTGAAGACCGATCTCGCAGAACGTGCGCGCATCCGCTCGAACGGGCTGGCCACCGAACTGATGATCAGGACACTGCTGTTCGAATGAGAATGCTCCCCCTCGCCGCGCTGGGCTTCATCCTGGCCGCCCCCGCTCAGGCCCAGCAGTTCGATCTCGGCGCGCTTTCCGGTCCAACCGATGGGGCGACGATCGGCACCATCATCCAGATGTTCGGCCTGCTGACGGTGCTGTCCATCGCGCCGGGCCTCCTGATCATGGTGACGAGCTTCACCCGCTTCATCATCGCCTTTTCCATCCTGAGAACGGGCATAGGGCTGCAGACGACACCGGCCAATCTGATCCTCATCAGTCTCGCCCTGTTCATGACGTTCTACGTCATGACGCCGACCTTCGATCAGGCCTGGAACCAGGGCGTGCGTCCGCTTATCAACGACGAGATCGAGGAAACGGAAGCGATGCAGCGCATCGCCTCGCCCTTCCGCCAGTTCATGCTGAACAATGTCCGCGAAACCGACTTCGATCTGTTTGCCGACCTTGCCCGCGAGCGTGGACAGAACGTCGTGCAGGGCGAGGAAGTCGACCTGCGCATCCTGGTTCCGGCCTTCATGATTTCCGAGATCAGGCGGGGCTTCGAGATTGGCTTCCTGATCGTGCTGCCCTTTCTGGTCATCGATCTCGTCGTCGCGACTGTCACCATGGCGATGGGCATGATGATGCTCCCGCCAACCGTCATTTCGCTGCCATTCAAGATTCTGTTCTTCGTGCTGATCGACGGCTGGAACCTGCTCGTGGGCAGCCTCGTACGTTCGTTCGCATGACCGCCCGCCATTAACGGTACGTCAACCAAAAATACAGGAATTCCGCAAGCCGCCAGAAAAATTATCGATTTGGTAAACAATTGGTGTCAAACGGATAAACGAGCAGGACGGATCGGAGCGCCAAGGCGCAAAAACCGACAGGCATGAAGCCAGACCGTCCTACCGGAAACGCCCGGTATGTCCCTCCAAATAAGTATCTCAATCGTTCAGGGACATTGAAATGTCGAGCATTCTGACCAACGCCGCCGCAATGACGGCTCTCCAGACCCTCAAGGCCACCAACAAGTCGCTCGAGACGACGCAGAACCGCATCTCCACCGGCTACCGGGTTGCCGAGGCGGCCGACAACGCGGCCTATTGGTCCATCGCCACCACCATGCGTTCCGACAACAAGGCGCTTTCCGCCGTTTCGGACGCTCTCGGTCTCGGTGCGGCGAAGGTCGATACGGCCTATACCGCTTTGAATTCCGCCATCGAGGTTGTCGACGAAATCAAGGCCAAGCTGGTCGCGGCCACCGAGCCGGGCGTCGATCGCGCCAAGATCCAGTCGGAAATCACCGCCCTGCAGGACCAGCTCGTCAGCACCGCCGGTGCCGCATCCTTCTCCGGTGAGAACTGGCTGTCGGTCGATTCCGGCGCGGCCAACTATGCCGCCACCAAGTCCGTCGTGTCGTCCTTCACCCGCGCATCCGACGGCTCCGTTTCGGTGAGCACGATCGACATCGACATCACCACGACCGAGCTCTATGACGCCGCCGACCAGAGCGGCATCCTCGACACCGAGACGGCGACCACCGGCGCTGCTGCCGTGACGGTTTCGGTTGCGACGCTCGACATCACGGCGGCCAACGTCGATGAGACCGACATCGGCGACATGATCAGCATCGTCGACGACGCTCTGTCCAACATGACGACCGCCGCCTCGAACCTCGGCGCCGTGAAGAGCCGCATCGACATGCAGCAGGACTTCGTCTCCGCGCTGATGGATGCCGTCGACCGTGGCGTTGGCCAGCTCGTCGACGCCGACATGAACGAGGAGTCGACCCGTCTGCAGGCCCTGCAGGTCCAGCAGCAGCTCGGCATCCAGGCGCTGTCGATCGCCAACCAGAACCCGCAGACGATCCTGTCGCTGTTCCGTTAATCGGAACTTGGGGGCGGCGGCTTGCCGCCGCGCGGGGAGCATATGGGGCCGCGGTCTTTTCGACCGCGGCCTTTTACATTCACCATCTCTAAAAAGATGGCGGCGGCCACCGGTCATTAACGCGATGATAAGGTCCGGCTCATACAAAGGCTTCGACACTTCTGGTCGACAGGACGGATCGAAGCCCGTTGTATAGGGCACGATAGGCATGATGCCGCACCGTTCTACCGGTGAAACCCGGTATGTCCCTGTAAATAGTATGTGTGAGTAAGGGACAAATCCCATGTCGAGTATCATGACCAATGCCGCCGCGATGACGGCGCTGCAGACCCTCCGCAACACCAACAAGGCACTTGAGACGACCCAGAACCGCATCTCCACCGGTTATCGCGTCGCCGAAGCTGCCGACAACGCCGCCTACTGGTCCATCGCCACCACCATGCGTTCCGACAACAAGGCGCTTTCCGCCGTCGAGGACGCTCTCGGTCTCGGTGCGGCCAAGGTCGACACGACCTACACCGCCATGGAAGCCTCCATCGAGGTGGTCGACGAGATCAAGGCCAAGCTGGTCGCGGCTACCGAGCCGGGCGTCGACCGCGCCAAGATCCAGTCCGAAATCACCGCCCTGCAGGACCAGCTCGTCAGCACGGCCGGCGCGGCGTCGTTCAATGGCGAGAACTGGCTGTCGGTTGACTCCGGCGCCGCCGACTTCACCGCCACCAAGTCTGTCGTGTCGTCGTTCACCCGCGCAGCCGACGGCTCCGTTTCGGTGAGCACCATCGACATCGACATCACCTCGTCGAAACTGTTCGATTCCAACGACCAGTCCGGCATCCTCGACACCGAGACGGCGACCACCGGCGGTGCTGCCGTGACGGTTTCGGTTTCCACGCTCGACATTTCGGCCGCCGGTATCGATGAGACCGACATCGCCGACATGATCAGCATCGTCGACGACGCCCTGTCCGGCATGACGACAGCCGCTTCGGATCTCGGCGCCGTGAAGAGCCGCATCGACATGCAGAAGGACTTCGTGTCCTCGCTGATGGATGCCATGGACCGCGGCATCGGCCAGCTCGTCGACGCGGACATGAACGAAGAGTCGACGCGTCTGCAGGCCCTGCAGGTCCAGCAGCAGCTCGGCATCCAGGCGCTGTCGATCGCCAACCAGAACCCGCAGACGATCCTGTCGCTGTTCCGCTAATCGGAACCACGCGTTCCGGGGCAGGTGGGGACCAGGATCCCCGGAACTGCGTAGCGAACGGTCGGAGCGACCTTCGATCCAGGAGAGGATCAGGGTCGCTGGACGGGAAGAAGACAGGGCCGCGGTCTCACGACCGCGGCCTTACTACATTCTCGCGCAAGCTTCGCACATTAACTTCCGCAGCAACAATCGAGAATTGCGGCGGGAATTGCGGACAGTGCCGGAACAGCTTCAGACGATCATCAACAATCTGGGCGCGCTCGGACCCAAGCGCCTCGCCATGCTCGGCGGGATCATGGCGATTGTCATGGCCGTTGTCATCGGCGGCTCGATATACCTCAACAGACCGGCCAACGAGACGCTGTACGTCGGCCTGGATCGGGGAGACATCAGCCAGATCGGTGTCGTCCTGGGCGAGGCCGGTGTCGCCTACGATATCGGCTCTGATGGCAAGTCGGTTCTCGTGCCGACCGGCCAGACGGGCCGCGCCCGCATGATCCTGGCCGAAAAGGGCCTGCCTGGCAGCGCCAATGCCGGCTATGAACTGTTCGACAATGTCGGATCGCTCGGGCTCACCTCCTTCATGCAGGAAGTGACGCGCGTGCGCGCCCTTGAGGGCGAGATCGCCCGCACGGTCCAGTCGATCGCCGGAGTGAAGTCCGCGCGCGTCCATATCGTCATGGCGGAACACGCCAACTTCCGCCGGGAAGAGCGCCGGCCGAGCGCTTCGGTGGTCATCCGCACCGGCAGCGCCAATGCGGCCAAGAGCGCCGTCGCGATCCGCCATCTCGTTGCGGCCGCCGTGCCCGGCCTCACGGTCGACAACGTCACGGTGCTCGACTCCAACGGCACGCTGCTGGCCGCCGGCGATGATCCCATGAGCAACGCGCTCAACCGTTCCATGGGCATAGAGCGCACTGTCGAGAGCCAGATCGAGGACAATATCTACCGCGCCCTGTCGCCCTACCTCGGGCACGACAATTTCCGCGCCAGCGTCAAGGCCGACGTCAATACCGATGCCCGCCAGGTGCAGGAGACGATCTTCGATCCTGATTCGCGCGTCGAACGATCGGTGCAGATCATCCGTGAGAACGACAATTCCAATCAGACGACAACCGTCACTCCGGCGACGGTCGAGCAGAACCTGCCCGAGGAAGATGTCGCCACGACGCAGGGGCCGCAGTCCACCGAGGCCAGCGAGCGGCGCGAAGAAATCACCAATTACGAACTCAACACCAAGCGCATCGAAACCGTCAGCAACGGGTATTCGATCACCCGGATGTCGGTCGCCGTGGTCATCAACCAGGAACGCATCATGCAGGTGCTGGGCCAGCAGGCCACGCCCGAAATGATCGAAGCCAAGGTTCGTGAGATCGAGGCCGTGGCATCGACGGCGTCCGGGCTCGATACGGAGCGGGGCGACCGCATCACGGTTTCCGCGGTTTCCTTCGTCGATGACATCGCCGGAGAGACGATTGCCGCTCCAGGCTATCTGGAAATGGCCGGCCGCTATACCGGCTCGATGATCAACGCCCTCGCCTTCGTCGTCGTCGTGTTCCTCGTCTCGTGGTTCGGTCTGCGTCCGATGGTCAATGCGCTGACCGGCAAGGAAGCGCCGGCGGAGATACCGAGCTCCTTCGAGGACCTCCAGCTCTCGCTGGGAGCGCCGCTCGGCAATATCGCACTGCCCGACCCGCTCGATCAGCCGACCCACGCCGACCCCGACGTGATGGACGAGTTGAAGATGAAGCTGCGTCCCGCACCTCAGGAACGGCTCGCCCAGATGGTCGAGCTCAATGAGGAACGCACGGCGGCGATCCTGCGCAAATGGACGCAGAACGAGGCTGCGGCGGCCTGATGAGCACGCATTCGCTGATAGACCACCTGATCGATTTCGGCGACCGCAGACAGGCGGCCCGGCCGCTCGATCAGGCGCCTTCATTGGCGCCCGTATTCGGCGAGACCCCGTTCGGGGAGGCTGAGCCCGAAGCCGGTCCGCCGCAACCAGACATCGATGCGCTCATCGCCGACGCCGTCGCTGAAGCCGAATCCGCGCTTGCGGAAAGGCTCAATGCCGAGGCCGAGGAGAAGCTAGCCGCCGACCGCGAGCGCCACGCGGCCGAGCTGGCTTCCGTGCAGGAGCAATTCGCCGCCGAGACGAGCGAGAAGCTCTTGCAGCAGCTGGCGGAAATGGAAACCCGGTTGACCGAACTGACGACCACGGTGGTGGCGCGGCTTCTGACGCCTGTCCTCAGTGCCGATGTGCAGGCCCGTGCGGTGGAGCGTCTCGCCACCCTCATCTCAGAGGCCGTACGCGATTCCGATGCCGTGCGCATCCATGTCCAGGGCTCGGCAGCTCTGTTCGAAGCGCTCCGCCAGCATGCGGGCGACTGGGCGAACAGCATCCATTTCACTGAAAATGGAGATCCCGACCTCACGGTGACCATCGACGAGAGCGTCTACCAGACGCGACTGGCTGACTGGTCGCGCGCAGTTGCCGAGACGGTCGCATGAGCATGAACGAAGCGAGCGAACGGCCACACGAGATCATCATCGTAAAGCACCGTCACACCGACGGCGAAGGCGAACATCACGGCGGCGCATGGAAGATCGCGTTCGCGGACTTCATGACCGCCATGATGTGCTTCTTTCTCGTCATGTGGCTCATCAACGCGTCGAACGAGGAAACGAGGCTGGCAATCGCCAGCTATTTCAACCCGATCAAGCTGGTCGACCGCAACACCAGCCCCCGTGGCATCGAGGAAGCAGGCTCGGGCATCCAGCAGCAGGATGGCGGGGTCGACGTTCAAACCCTAGGCGCCTCGGCAGCCGACGAAGCCGCGGCCGCGCGCTCGCCGGCAAGCGAAACGTCCGCAAACCAATCGGACACGGCTTCCGACGAGCACCTGTTTGCCGATCCCTATGCCGTACTTGCCGAAATCGCCGCAGAGTCCGGCGAACTGCAGAACCTGTCGTCCAAGGGCGACGGCGGCGCACAGGATTCAGGCCCGGCAACGGGCGCTTCCGGCGGTGAACAGTACCGCGACCCCTTTGCCCCGGACTTCTGGTCCAAGCAGGTCGAGCAGGACGAACTTGCATCGCCTAGCCTCTTCTCGACTCCGCAATCTCTAAGTCCGACCGATGGCGCCACGTCGGGACGTGCCGGTTCTGTTGCCCCAGAAGACATAGCGACACCAGAGCCCCCCGTCGTCCCGTCCGCAGAGCAACGCGCCGCCTCCGACCCATCGGCCAGCCTGGCCGAAACTGCCCCTGACATTGCTGACAAGGGGCCGGACGTCTCACGGCAGGAAGCAGCGTCTGCCGACGGTGCAGAGCGTCCCGCTGAGCCCGGCCTGTCGGCAAAGGCAGAACAGGTCGCGCGCGAAATGCAGGAGGAGCTGGCGAAGGCGTTCCCCGACAGGGACAAGATCCTGGAAGGGATATCGATCGCACCGACGGAGCGAGGCATCATGATCTCGCTGACGGATCAGTTGGACTACGGCATGTTCCAGATCGGATCCGCCGTACCACGCCGCGAACTCGTCCTGGCGATGGAAAAGATCGCGTCAATTCTCATTCGCAGATCGGGTGCGATCAAGATACAGGGGCATACGGATGGACGCCCCTTCCGATCCGCTGACTATGACAACTGGCGGCTTTCGACCGCACGGGCGCACAGTGCCTACTACATGCTGGTGCGCGCCGGGCTGGACGAACAGCGCATCGAGGAAGTGGCGGGCTTCGCCGATCGCAGGCTGAAGACACCCGACGACCCTCTGGCGGCGGCCAACCGGCGCATCGAAATCCTGCTGGAGGTCGAGGGATGATACGCTCGAGCGGGCTGAAGCAGCTTGCGGCCGGGTGCGTTTGTCCGGGATCGATGTTCTTCGGCAGGGATGAAACGAAAGGGCGGCAGAATGGGCGAGTGCGGGCGAGCTGGGCCCTGGTCGCGCTGATCGCCATGTCGGCCGGGTCGGCTTCGGCAGCCGAGTTCGGCAGGCTCGAGCCATACCAGATGGTTCGCTCGCTGCAGCTCGTTCAGGACCAGCTCGCCGGCGGCGACCATGCCGCCCTGCCGATGCAGCGCAAGCTTCTGGAATTCTCGGACCAACTGTTCCGCTCCGCCGGCAGGGAGACGTTTGAAGACCGCCGAAACCTGACGGCGCTGTTCGTCTACGCCATGAGCGGCGGCAGCCCGGCAACGGTCGAGACGACATTCTCGCGCGCCGAACTGCAAGGCGACGAGCTGGTCATCGGCAAGGCGCTGGTGGCTTATACCCATGGCGATGTGCATCGGGCCGGACGGTTGCTCTCGTCGATCGATCCCATGGCGCAGGCAAACGAAGTTGCCGCTCTGCTGGAACTGGTCAAGGGCTCGATTTCCGGCTCGGCAGACGCCTCGGCCGGCCTCGAAGCGCTGGACCGCGCGCGGCTGCTGGCACCAGGAACCCTGGTCGAGGAAGCTGCTCTGCGGCGCAGTCTTCCCCTGTGCGTGCAGCTTCCAGACGCGGGACGATTTCTGCGGGCTGCCAATCAGTACACGCGCCGATTTCTGCATTCACCCTACGCCAGCGAGTTCGCCGACGCGTTCGTCGAAGGGCTCGTGGCACTTCAGGACAAGATTACCACTGGCCAGATCGAAGCGATCGTTTCCTACATGCCGCAGGCGCAGCAGGAGGCCATCTATCTCAGGCTGGCACGCAAGAGCACCATCCACGGTCACAACGAACGCGCCGCGTTCGCCGCCGAGCGGGCCGGAAACGCGGCGCCACGGGTTCAGTCCGGACCGGACGCGCGGGCCCAGCTCTACGCGGCAATGGCGGCAGTCACCTCCAAGAACGTCGAGGACGCAATCGCCGCCTTCGATCGCATCGATGTGACGGCATTGTCGCCGCGCGATCAGCAGCTTCTGGCCAGTGCGAAGGCGGTTGCGGCGCAGATTCTGTCACCGCCCATCGTTTGGGCAGACGAGACATCGCGGGACATTGCCTCCGACGGGACCGCCGAAGCAGCCGACACCGCAGTCACTGGCGGTAACGACACGATGCCGCCAAGCCATGGTGGATCCGACCCGGGCCAATCGGCCGCCCTTTCGGCACTGGAAGTCAGCGCCGGCGAAGTCCCGCAGATAGCAGCGAATGTCCGCGAGCAGTTGCAGATGATCGACCGTCTGTTGGAGGAGGACAAGCGATGACCCAGATTGGAGCCGTTCTCGGTGCGCAGCCACCGACACGCGACGGTGGCCGCCAGCCGTCAGCCAAGGACGGATCGGAGGCGTTCGGCGACCTGCTGGGCGCCCAGTCGTCCGCACGAGGGCGAGACGATCGGCCCGTCATTCGAGCCACTTCGCTTACCATGGACCAGATGGACCAGGAAGACGGGCTGCTGATCAGGCGCGACGCCGCGCACGAAGGCGATGCAAAGCCCAAGGGCAGCATTCTCGAAGTGCTCATTTCCTGGAACAACGCAGGCAGCTCCGATAAGGCCGAGACGGACCGGCTGACCGGAACGCGCGGGGAAACCGCATCCGATGGGGAAGAGGAAGCACTGCCACGCGACGCAGTGGCCGGTACGACGCATGTTCGGCCAGAGGATCAACTGAAGATGCCTGTGACAACGCAGGGCGAGCCGGATCCGTCTCTGGTGCGCATGATTGCTCCGCAGGATCGAAAGAGCGATGGCAGCAGCCGCAATGCAAATGGAACAGAAGCCCCAGCAAAGGCGCAGCCCTCATCGATGACAATCCAGCCGTCCGCGGAAAGGGCCCAGCCCACCCCGGTGGTCCTTGGTTCGCAGCAAGACAACGCCAGTCCTGTCGACCTGCCCGAGGAAACGGCAACGCGGCAACGCGACGCAAGAACTGCCTCGGCTGCGTTCGAGAAGGGGGTAGAGGGTCCCGTCGGCGTGAAGGTTCTCTCCGATCAGGCGATCCCCGCGCCCAGCGTCGGGCAGGCCGGGAGCTCGACCGCCACGAGGCTTGCAGCAGCCATAGGCGAGGATACCGAACTGTTGCAGGTCCTGGACAAAACCGCGGCTGTCAAGGAGGCCGAGCAAAAGCCGTCCAGCACACCTGTCCGAGATCTCCGCATCCAGCTCAATCCTGCGAGCCTCGGCGAGGTGACGGCGCGTCTGCGACTCTCAGGCGAACAACTGACAGTTGAGATTCATGCAGACAGGGCCGAGGCGGCCAAGCGCCTGTCTGCCGACAAGGACGCAATCGTTTCCTCGCTCAAGTCGCTCGGCTTCCAGGTCGACGACGTACTCATTCACCATCAGGCTCCGAGCGCTCCGTCCGGGTCCGAGAACGCGGCAATGCGCTCGAACGACAACGCCGCAGGGCATTCACGCGGCTTTGATCGTCAGCAGGGCAACCAGGCGCACGAGAACGGACGCGGTGGCAATGCTCCCCAATCAGGCAAGGACACGGGTCGTGAAGATCAGACCTCTGCTGGCAGGGCTTCTGCTGGCGGTCTCTATATCTGAAACCCCCGCTCTTGCGGCAGGGAACGCCTGCGAGGCGCAGATCCTGCGCGCGGCGCAACACTATGGAATACCGGCCGGAATCCTCTACGCCGTCGGCCTGACGGAAACCGGCCGCAAGGGAAGCCTGCAGCCATACGCACTCAATATCGCCGGCAAGGCCGTCTTTGCATCCAACAAGCAGGAAGCGATCCGCGCATTCGAACAGGCACGACGCGACGGTGTGAAGCTGATCGACCTGGGCTGCATGCAGATCAACCATCACTACCATTCGGCACAATTCCGCGACATCGGCGACATGCTGGACCCACGACGCAATGTCGACTACGCCGCACGCTTTCTGAGCGAGTTGAAGAAGAGCCACGGCACATGGTCAATGGCGGTCGCGCGCTACCACGCCGGGCCCGACAACGACCCGGCACAGAAGCGCTATGTGTGTCGGGTGATCGCCAATATGGTGGCGACAGGCTTCGGCAAATGGACCGACAAGGCACGCCGCTTCTGCCATTCATAGTTGTATTGAACCGCCAGCCTGCAGACACAGCCCATCGGGCATAGGGCCTGTGGAAGACTTGTGGGTAAGCCGGTTCGCAATGGTTAACAAACTCACAAATAATTACATACAAGAAATAACAGTTGCCCCCGATTCCCGGCACCGGCTACGCCTGTCCCCGGCGGACAACAGAACTGATTCGGGGGCGAACATGATCGTGATTGTTGACGAGCGCGAAGGCGTGAAGGAAGGTTATTCCTCCATGTTCGGACGCGAGGGCGTCCCGAGCGCGGGCTTCGCTTCGAGCGAATTCGGCGAATGGGTGTCGAGCGTAGCGGAAGAGGATCTGCAATCTGTCGGGGCATTCCTCATCGGCGAATGCGACAGCCACACGGTCTCAGCCAACATGATCCGCCAACGCACTGCGGCACCGGTCATCGCGCTGAGCGAGCAGCCCTCCCTGGAACACACACTGAAGCTTTTTGAATCCGGCGTCGACGACGTCATTCGCAAGCCGGTTCACATTCGAGAGATCCTTGCCCGCATCGCGGCCATCAAGCGTCGTGCGGCGCAGGACCAGACCGGTGCCACCGAAATCGGCCGCCTGCGCGTCTTCATGAACGGGCGCGACCCGGAGATCGACGATACGCCCTTTCCCTTGCCGCGTCGCGAGCGCCGCATTCTCGAATATCTGGCGAGCAACAACGGTCGCCGGGTGACCAAGTCCCAGCTCTTCAACGCGATTTACGGCATCTTCGACGAGGACGTCGAAGAGAACGTCATCGAGAGCCATGTCAGCAAGCTCCGCAAGAAGCTGCGCGAGAAGCTCGGCTTCGATCCGATCGATTCCAAGCGTTTCCTCGGCTACTGCCTGACAATCTGAAAACGGGCCATCCACCGCCTCGCCGGCGCGGCAGAATGCGCGGCAAGAGTTCCAGTAATCAGCTTCGCACAAGTCAGTCCCGTTAGACCCGTAAGCAGCCGCACTGATATCGAGGAGAGGTTGCAGTGAGCCTATATGGAATGATGCGAACCGGTGTGTCCGGGATGCAGGGCCAGTCGAACAGGCTGGGCACCGTGGCCGACAACATCGCCAATTCGAGCACCACTGGCTACAAGCGATCATCGGTGGAGTTTTCTTCGCTCATCGTGCCGCAGGCAGGCTCCGGCAGCTACTCTTCGGGTGGCGTCGCGACGACGGTGCGTACGTCGATATCGCAGCAGGGCAACATCCAGTACACTACCTCCGCGACCGATCTGGCGATCAGCGGCGAAGGCTTCTTCACGGTTCAGGATGCGTCCGGGCAGACCTTCTTGACCCGTGCAGGCTCCTTCGTGCTCGACGACCAGGGGCGTCTGGTAAATGCCGCCGGCTTCTATCTGCAGGGCTACAGCTTTGCCAACGGCACGCCGAGCGCCGCCGCCAACAGCTTCGCCGGTCTTGAAGCCGTCAAGATCGCAAACCTGCCGATGACGGCTACGCCGAGCACCGAGGGCAGCTATTCAGCCAACCTGCCGGCGGCTGCCGACATCGTTGCAGCAGGTTCGCTGCCTTCCGACAACGTGGCAGGATCGACCTACACCAACAAGACGTCGCTGGTCGTCTACGACAATCTCGGCGGCGAGGTTCTGCTCGACATCTACTTCACCAAGACCGCCGCCAACACCTGGGAAGTCGCCGTCTACAACCAGGCCGACGGAACCGCCGGCACCGGATTCCCCTATTCCTCACCGGCGCTTGCCACACAGTCGCTGACCTTCGACCCGGCCAACGGCCAGCTTGCGGGCGGCGGGACGATCTCGCTCGCCGTTCCCGGCGGCGCGACCTTCCAGCTCGACATGTCGGAAATGACCCAGCTTGCGACAGACTTTACCCCGGGCAGCGATCCCAAGGTCAACGGCAATGCCGCAAGCTCTGTCGCGGGCTACGAAATCGCCGCCGACGGCACGCTCTATGCACAATACGACAACGGAACGCTGGCGGCGCTTTATCGCATTCCGCTGGCAACCGTAACGAGCCCCGACCAGCTCAACGTCCTGTCGGGCAACGTCTTTTCGCAAAGCGCCCTGTCGGGCGACGTCACCCTCGGTTTTCCGCAGGAAGGCGCCTTCGGCAAGATCACGTCCGGTGCGCTAGAGGCTTCCAACGTCGATATCGGCGAGGAGCTGACGGCCATGATCGAGTCTCAGCGCAACTACACCGCCAACTCGAAGGTGTTTCAGACCGGTTCGGAGCTCTTGGACGTGCTGGTCAACTTGAAGAGGTAACTGACATGCCATTACGGCGGGGAATCCTGGAATGTCGCTAAGTTCTGCACTCAGCATCGCGCAATCGGCTTTGCTGGCCACGTCTCGACGTACCAGCGTCGTGACACAGAACGTCACCAACGCCGACAATGCCGACTACGCGCGGCGCTCGGCCGTGCTGATCAGCGATCAGTCGGGTGTTCGCGTCTCCGAGATCTATCGGGCTGCCAACGATTCCCTGCTGAGGCAGTATCTCAATGCAAACTCCGCCTGGGAGGGCCAGCAGACGATGCTGGCGGGGCTGAACTCGCTGTCCCTGGCCGTCAACGGCCAATCCAACGCCACCTCCCCGGCCGCCGCCATCGGTGATATGCAGGAAGCGCTGCAGCTCTATGCAGCGGCACCTTCATCATCCAGCCTTGCGGATGGCGTGGTCAACGCGGCGCGTGTCCTGGTCCAGACCCTGAACAACGGGACGAACCAGATACAGGCGTACCGCTCCGAACTCGACCTGGAGATATCGCGCTCGGTGGTCGATCTCAACTCACTCCTGGCCGATTTCCACGCGGCCAACAAGGCAGTGGTCAAGGCGACCGCGATCGGCGGCGACGCCACCGACGCGCTCGACAAGCGCGACGCCATCCTGAAGGAAATCTCGCAGTACATTCCCGTCTCGACCCAGACGCGCGACAACAACGACATGGTCATCACGACCGCCGACGGCGTGACGCTCTACGAGACCTCGCCGCGCAACGTCTCCTTCGAGCCCACGTCTTTCTATGCCGCCGGCGTGGAAGGCAATTCGGTCTATATCGACGGCGTGCCCGTCAAGACCGGCACGGGCAAGCTGGCGGCCATGGTCGAACTGCGCGACGAAGTCGCCGTCACCATGCAGACGCAGCTCGACGAAATCGCGCGCGGCCTCGTCACGGCCTTCGCCGAGAGCGATCCCGCAGGCATCGGACCGGATGTCGCCGGCCTGTTCACATGGAGCGGCGCCCCGGCAATTCCCGGCGCGCTGGAAGGCGGCCTGGCCAACAGCATCAAGATCAACGCCGCTTATGACCCCGACGCCGGAGGCAATCCCGTCCTCCTGCGCGACGGCAATACCTACGATGCAAACCCGGACGACAATGCGGCCTTCACAGATCTGCTCGTGTCCTTCGGCAACAATCTCGATGCCTCGATGACCTTCGACCCCTCAACAGGCGTCAACACCAGTTCGAACCTCGGCAGCTTCGCCACCAATACGATCAGCTGGATCGAGGCGCTGCGCCAGACGACATCCAATTCGGAAGGCAATTCAAGCGCTTTGCTGGCGCGGGTAACCGAAACTCTCTCAAGCGCGACCGGTGTCAATGTCGATGATCAGATGGCACTCCTGCTCGAACTGGAGCAGGCATACGAAGCGTCGGCGCGCCTGATCAGCACCATCGACGAGATGATGTCGATCCTTCTTGAAATGGCGGGCTAAGCAGATGAAGGTGTCTTACGTTTCATCCAATGCGATCAATCAGGCGCTGCGCTATTCGCTCATGCGCATGCAATCGCAGATCATTAGCGGCAAGACGGAGATGACGACCGGAAAGGTCGCCGATACCGGTCTCGCACTCGGTGCGCGGACCGGCAAGGCCGTGTCGCTGCACCGTGACATCGACCGCCTCAAGGGCATCATCGACACCAATGCGCTGGTCTCGTCGCGGCTTTCAGCCACCCAGGATTCGCTGTCCGATCTCAGGACGGCAGGTGAAGCGTTCCTTTCCGCTCTGACAGTCGCGGCATCGGGCAGCGCGGAGAAGTCGACCTCGCGCGAGGCCGGCAAAGTGATGCTGGAGACCATGACCGGCATCGTCAATTCCAGCTTCAACGGCGAGTATATCTTCGCCGGCGTCAACACCGACGTGAAGCCGCTGAACGAATACACGGACAGCCCGCCATCGGCGAGCAAGGCTGCCTTCGACGCTGCATTCATGGCCGAATTCGGTTTCTCCCAAACCGATCCCGCAGCTCAAGGGTTGAGCGCGGCGCAGCTCAAGACCTTCCTGGAAGGCACGGCGGCAACTGCATTCACCGGCGCGCAATGGCAGGCCAATTGGTCGAACGCCACCGATCAGGGCATCACCAGCCGCATCACATTGAGCGAGACCACGGAAACGTCTGTCAGCGCCAACGAACAGGGCATCCAGAAGCTCGCGATGGCCGCGGCCGTCGTTGCCGATCTCTTCAATTCCAACCTGAACGAAGATGCGTTGCGCCAGGTCGCCGAATTCGCGACCTCACTCGTCGGCGAGGCACTGGGCGACATCGCAACCACACAGGGACGCATCGGATTTGTCGAACAGCGCGTGACCCAGGCCAGCGAGCGGCTGAGCCTGCAGGTCGATCTCTTCTCCGAAACCTTGTTGGGAATGGAAGGTGTCGACCCCTACGAGGCGGCGACGCGTGTCGAGGAACTGATGGGCCAGATCGAAACCGCCTACACGCTGACGGCCCGCCTCAACCAACTGAGCCTCCTGAGGTTCCTCTAGGCCGCGGCCGCAGCGATCACGGGAAGACAGATGTACCAGTTTTCTTACGCAGACATTCAAACCGACTCGGTGGCAGACGCCAAGGATCGCGAGCGTCAGCTTCTGTCACGTTCGATCGACCTTCTCGTCGCTGCGCGAGAGACCGGCAGCGGCTCGATGCAGGCCGTCGAAGCGGTTCATTTCCTGATCCGGATCTGGACGACCTTCCTCGACGACCTGGCGAGTGCCGAGAACGAACTGCCCAACGAATTGCGGGCCAACCTGATCTCCATCGGCCTATGGCTGCTGCGCGAAGCCGAGGCGGTGCGACAGGGCAAGTCGGACAATTTCGACGGACTGATCGAGATTTCCCAGATCATCCGGGATGGTATTCAATGAAAAGTCCGAAGAGCTCGCTCAAGATTTCGTTGAAGGCCAACGAAAAAATCTACATCAACGGGGCCGTGGTGCGCGTCGACCGCAAGACGTCGATCGAGTTCCTCAACGATGTGCAGTTCCTGCTCGAAAACCACGTTCTGCAGGCCCATCAGGCGACCACGCCTTTGCGCCAGCTCTATTTCATCGTGCAGATCATTCTGATGAGTCCGGGCGACGCGTCTCAGGCGCGCGACATGTTCCGCAAGTCGCTCTCTCTGCTGCTGGCCAATTTCAGCAACGAGGACATTCTGGGCGCCTTGAAACAGATCGACCGGCTCGTTTCCGAGAATCAGGTCTACGACGCGCTCAAGATGATCCGCGGACTGTTTGCGGCCGAGGATGAGATTCTCGGCAAGAGCACTTCCAGCCGTCAGGCCGGCAACTCCACACAGGCATTGGAGGCCACAGTACAATGAGCATACCTGCCGTCACATCTGCCACTGGCGCGACCTCCTCCTCGTCGGGCGCCTCGATGGCCAACGCCGTCGACTACGAGACCTTCCTGAAGCTGCTCGTCACGCAGATGGAGAATCAGGATCCCACGGCACCGATGGATTCCACGGATTACATCGCCCAGCTCGCCACATTTTCCCAGGTCGAGCAGACGATTCAGACCAACAACAAGCTGGACGACCTTATCCAGACGTCATTTCTCGATCAGGCCGGCGGATTGATCGGACGCACGATCACGAGCGCCGACGGCGAGGTGAGCGGCGAGATTGCACAGGTGCAGATCTATTCCGACGGTGTGCTGGCGGTGCTCGAAGACGGGACCGAACTCGTCGTCGGCCCAGGCGTCACGATCAGCTAGTCGCCAGCGATGAACGAAGCCGACGCACTCGAACTCACGCAGTTCGCCATCTGGACCGTGCTTATGGCATCCGGTCCGGCGGTCATCACCGCCATGCTCGTCGGCGTTTCCATCGCGTTGGTCCAGGCGCTGACACAGGTGCAGGAAATCACCCTGACATTCGTGCCGAAAATCATCGCGATTCTGCTGGCGGTCGCGCTTTCCGGGCCGTTCGTCGGAGCACAGATCTCCGCTTTGACCAACATCGTCTTCGAACGCATCGAGACCGGCTTCTAGGCGCCGGTCTCATCCTCGCACAAGCTTGACGCTCTAGTGTTGCGGCCCTGACAGCGATGAAGGGCAGCAACAGACGATGGCAATGACTGAATCGGCAGCGTCGGTATCCGCGATTTCGGGTCCCAGGCACGGTCGCGACGTGCTTTTCGCGATCGGCGTGGTGACCATCCTCTCGGTACTCTTCCTGCCGATCCCTTCCTTCATGATCGATGTCGGGCTGGCCGTTTCCATCGCCATGTCCGTCCTCATCCTGATGGTTGCGCTATGGATTCAGCGACCGCTGGACTTCACCTCTTTTCCCACCATTCTTCTGATCGCGACGATGCTCCGGCTGTCGCTCAACATCGCCACCACGCGCGTCATCCTGGCGCACGGAAACGAGGGCACCAATGCCGCGGGCTATGTCATCGGAGGGTTCTCGAACCTGGTGATGAGCGGCGATTTCGTCATCGGACTGATCGTCTTTCTGATTCTCATCGTCGTCAATTTCATCGTCATTACAAAGGGCTCGACACGTATCGCAGAGGTCGGCGCCCGGTTCACGCTGGACGCCATTCCCGGCAAGCAGATGTCGATTGACGCCGATCTGTCGGCGGGCATGATCGACGACAAGGAAGCCCAACGCCGGCGCCGCGAACTGGAAGAAGAAAGCTCGTTCTTCGGCTCCATGGACGGCGCCTCGAAGTTCGTGCGCGGCGATGCGATCGCCGGCCTCATCATCACCGCTGTGAACATCGTCGGCGGCATCGCCATCGGCTATGGCCGCCACGGCATGGACATCGGCACCGCTGCCGACGTGTTCGTGAAGCTCTCCGTCGGCGACGGGCTGGTCTCGCAGATCCCCGCCCTCATCATCTCGCTGGCCGCCGGCCTTCTGGTATCGAAGGGCGGAACCCGCGGCTCGGCCGACGAGGCCGTGCTCGGCCAGCTCTCCGCCTACCCGCGCGCGCTTTACGTGGCTGCGATACTGCTGCTCGTCCTGGCCTTGATGCCCGGCCTGCCGATGCTGCCGTTCCTGACCCTCGCCCTTGCGATGTCTGCGGTAGCCTATGTGATACCTCTGCGCCGCAACAAGCGCCTGGCCGAGGAGGCCGAAGCCGCCAAGCGCCAGGAAAGCGCCAAGGTCGAGGAAGACAAGAACTCGATCAAGGCGACGCTCAAGACGCCCGAAATCGAGCTGCTGATCGGCAAGCAGCTTTCGACCAAGCTTCTCGCCTCGCATCAGGAACTGGCCTACCGCATGGGCAAGATGCGCAAGAAGTTCGCGCTCGAATACGGTTTCGTCGTGCCCGAGGTCCGACTGACCGACGACTTCGCAACACCCTCCAAGAGCTATCAGATCAAGATTCACGGCACCACGGTGGCTGAACATCAGCTGCGTGTCGGCGAACTTCTGGTCCCGCTCGGAGGGCGTGAAGCGCCGGATCTGCCTTGCGAGGAAGTGCGCGAACCCGCCTTCGGCATGCGGGCCGTCTCCGTGCCGGAGACCTTCGCCGAGGACCTGCGGAGCAAGAATTTCGCCTTTGCCGACAACATGTCGGTCCTCCTGACCCATCTCAGCGAGGTCATCCGAAACAACCTGCCACAGCTCCTCTCCTACAAGGACATGAAGGCTCTGGTGGAACGGCTCGATCCCGAATACCGCAAGCTGACAGACGAAATCTGCACGTCGCACATCACCTATCCCGGTCTGCAGGCGGTGCTGAAGCTGCTGCTGGCCGAACGCGTGTCGATCCGCAATCTGCACATCATTATCGAGGCAATCGCGGAAATCGCGCCGCATGTGCGTCGCACGGAACAGATCGTCGAGCATGTCCGTATCCGCATGGCGCAGCAGATCTGTGGCGACCTGTCCGAGTCCGGCGTGCTCAAGGTGCTGCGTCTGGGCAATCGTTGGGATCTCGTGTTCCATCAGTCACTGAAGCGCGACCAGAAGGGCGAGGTGCGCGAGTTCGACATCGACCCGCGCCTGCTCGAGGAATTCGGTCAGCAGGCATCGAAGGTGATTCGCCAGCACTTCGACGCCGGCAGCCGTTTCGCCCTCGTCACTGCCCCCGAAGCGCGGCCCTATGTGCGCATGATCGTCGAGAGGCTGTTCCCCACCCTTCCGGTTCTCAGCCATGTGGAGATCGCCAAAGGAGTCGAGATTCGCGTCCTGGGAGCGCTTTCTTGACGATCGACGTCGACGCATTCGTCGTCGCGGCTTTCCTTGCCTTCTGCCGCATCGGCGCCTGCTTCATGGTCATGCCGGGCCTGTCGAGCGTGCGCGTCCCCATCCAGGTGCGGCTCTTCATTTCCGTGGCCGCCACCTTCGCGCTGCTCTTGCATCTATGGGACAGCCTCCTGCCCATCGCCGACAGCGAGCCGACGGTACTGGCCGGGCTCGTCCTGTCGGAATTGGCGACCGGCGCCCTCATCGGGCTCATGGCGCGTCTCTACGTTCTGGCCCTGCAGTTCGCAGGTGCTGCCATGGCGATGATGATGGGCTTCGGCGCGATGGTCAGTCCGACCATCGAAGAAGCGGATGCACAGCCGTCGCTGACCAATCTCATCACCTTCGCCGCCCTCCTGCTTCTGTTCATCGGCAACTTCCACCACGAAGTCATCAAGGCACTCGTGGCCTCGTACCGCATCGCCCCGCCGAACCTGCTCTTCGACCCGCGTTCTGCTCTGACCGACGTCACCGACACATTGTCGGAGGCATTCCTGGTGATGCTCCAGCTGGCCAGTCCGTTCATTGCCTACGGCATCATCGTCAACCTCGTCATCGGCTTCCTCAACAAGCTGACGCCGCAGATCCCCATCTACTTCATCTCCCTGCCCTTCGTCCTCGTCGGCGGTCTGGTGCTCGTCTACTTCGGGGTCGGGGGAATGCTGCGCCTGTTTGCCGACGGCTTCGTGCCGATCACGATCGGACGCTGAGCCATGAACGAACGGCAAAAGAGGCTGGCGCGGCTGATGGTGGTACAGGAGAAGGTGAGGGCGGTGCACGAAACGCGCCATGCCGCACTCGTCAGGGAGGCCATAGCCGCCCGGCAGGAGGCAGAAGACGCCATGACACGCAAGCAGGGGCCCGAATCACTGCACCATATCTTTCCCGACATCTACGAGCGGCGCATCGCCAGTGCTCTGGCCCGTGCCGAGCAGGCGGAGAGTGCCGCGCGCGAAGCCGCAGCGCGGCTGGCGACGGAAAACGTGCGCGTCGACATGACCGAGCGCGCCTATCGCTCTGCCCAGCGCCAGGCAGACCGCCTGACCAGCGAACGCGAGACGGGCGAAGCGGTCGAACGCACCCTTCCTTCCCTCAAGCAGTGATGATCGCGGGCAAGGTTGCGGCAAGCTCGATCTGCGACAAATCAGTGACAGCGATTGGGTTATGAGGATGCGAAACAGTGGCGATTTCCCCACCCGGTGACATCGTTCTCGATGTTGCGAGAGCCGCGGAACCGCAAGCGCTCGAAACCGCGCGGGCCCGGCTCAATTCTCTCGGCGCCACTGTAGGGGATCCGGCGGCATTTCAGGCCAGCCTTTCCGACCTGCGTTCGACCATCGGCGGCGGTGACGGCGTGCGCTCGACGCCCGAAAGCTTCGTCAAATTCGAAGCCATGGTGCTGCAGAGTTTCGTGCAGTCGATGCTGCCGAACGAAGCCGAGCAAGTCTACGGCCAGGGCGTTGCCGGCGAGATGTGGAAATCGCTCATGGCACAGGAAATTGCCGGCACGATGGCGGCCCGCGGCGGCATCGGAATTGCCGACAGGGTACTGCGCGACCATTACGTGGTCGGCGATCAGCGCGTGCCGATCAACGGCATCAACGGAGATCCTGCAACGCAGGCAAGAAAAGACGAGCAGGCGCGGCTTTCGAGCGCGCTTGTAGAAGAACTGCAACGCAACGTCGTCAATGCCGTGACCGATGGAGCAGTCACGGCGTCCAATAAGGCGCGATAAGAGGAAAGCCGCCATGAACGAACGCAATCTCATTGCCGCCGAACCGCAGCCTCCGGCAGGCACGGACGGCCCCGGCGCAGCCAGGCAGGCCGCCGGCTTAGGGCTCGGCGCCATCATCGCGCGCATCGAGGAAACCATCGATACGGAGACAGCGTCGATCCGCACCGATGCCAAGTTCGACATTCGAGCATCCAATGCACGCAAGAGCCGGCATCTGTACGAACTCAACAAGGCGCTGAAAGGCGCAAGGTCGCCCGAATTCCTGGAGCAGTACCGCGAACAGATCACGCGGCTGCGTGCCAAGCTGGCGAGCAACGAGGCAGCCATCAAGGCGCATCTCAGCGCGGTCACTGAGGTCGCCGGCTTGCTGCGCGACGCCATCTCCCGCGCTGAGGCCGATGGCACCTATTCGAGCGAAGCTTTCGGACCGGCTCGCACCTCATGATCCGTTTCGTTGCCGCAGCACTGTGGATCCTGGTCGCCGCGCTCGGGACGCTCTTCTTCGCGTATTCGGCGACCGGGGACGGGCGCGATGCGCCGGAAGGTGGAGGCATCGCGCATTCGGACTTCCTGCAGACGAACGTCATGTCGGTGCCGATCATCCGCGAGGGCAAGGTCCAGGGCTACTTCCTGACCAAACTCGTCTATGCCGCCGATCCGGTGCTCAAGAACACGTTTCAGCTCCCGCTCGAAAGTCTGCTGATCGATCAGGTGTACGGCTACATCTACTCCAATCCACAAATCGACTTCTCGCGCTACGACACGATCGATCTGGAGGAGTTCAAGCAGGGTGTGCGCGAGAGCATCAACGAGAAAGTCGGCGGAGAGCTGATCACCGAAGTGCTTGTCGAGCAGATCGACTATCTGTCAAAGCAGGAAATCCGCGACAGGGCCGGCAGGCAGGGCTGAGTGGGCGAACCGCCCTTTTTTCGAGCCTGCGGCCCCGAAATGCTGATCGGAACACTGGCTTCGTGCCGCGGCGACCTCTTCGATCACCGAAAGAGGCTCATCCGAAGCGCGGCTTGCGCTTTTCGAGAAATGCCTTCAGCCCTTCCTGGGCGTCGCCGCCGGCCTGCGAGAGCGCCGCGCTCAGGCTTTCGGTGAACAACCCGTCGGACCGCGCCATATCGTCGATGCGCGAGATCGCCTGAATGACGAGATAATTCACCATCGGCGCGTTGTTCGCGATCTCACGAGCCAGTTCAATTGCCTTGTCGAGGCCCTTCCCTTCCTCAACGAGATAATGCGCCAGCCCGAGTGCCGCCCCCTCCTCTGCGTCATAGAGCCGGCCTGTCAGCATCATTTCCGTCATACGGTCCGCGCCGATGATGCGGCCAACGCGCACCGTGGCGCCGCCGCCGACGAATATGCCCCGCTTGCCTTCCGGCAACTGAAAGCGCGCCGTCGTCTCTGCAACCCGCACATGGGTTGCCGCTGCGATCTCGAGTCCACCGCCCATGACCGCGCCGTTGAGCACGGAGACCACCGGCAGGCCACCGAACTGGATCGTTTCCATCACCTGATGCCAGCCACGCGAATGCTGGAGCACTTCGGACGGCTCGCGCGCGACCTGTTCCGACAGGTCGAGCCCGGCCGAGAAATGCCCGCCTTCACCATAGAGGACGGCGACACGGACACCCTTGGGCGGATTGGCGAAAAACGTCCGCAGTTCGCCTAGCAACGCGTCGTTGATGGCGTTGCGCTTTTCCGGCCTGTTGAAAGCCAGTATCGCAACCGGGCCTTCGAGGCGAACGGTCAGCACCTCGCCATTCGGCTTGACGCTATCGGTAACGGTGTCGAGCGAACTCATGGACCAATTCTCCCGGCAGCCCCACACGCTGCAATTGTCAAAGGTTATATTGTTTTGTAACATAACATTCTCGACCAATACAAGCGTGCTCGGCATGGCGGCCACGAGGATGCAGACGGGTCTTTTGTGGCGTCGGCTGTCGAGATCGACTCGATTTCGCTTGTCGATTGCGCTTGCAACAGTCACGTTTGGAATGATTTGACTCGGGAACAGTTTGATATGCGAGGAAGCGCCTGTACCTTCACTGCCGGCAGTGAGACGGCGGGCGCCAGACGATAAAGCGCATGATGCAGCGCCAGATATTTGCGATTGAGGTGAAATGAACACTCAGACCGGGGAAAAGACGAAGCCCGTCAGCGGGGTCAAGCCGAACGCCAGCCAAGGCGCGGCTGTGCCGGCGCTCGGAGACATCATCGGCTACAAGTTGCGCCGCGCCCAGCTCATGGTCTTTCAGGATTTCATCGAATCCTTTTCCCGGCTCAAGTTAAGGCCAGCCGAATTTTCCGTGTTGGCCGTCATCGCGACACAGCCTGGTCTGAAGCAATCGGAAATCGCCAGCATGCTCGGCATCAAGCGCGCCAACTTCGTCGCGCTGATGGATGGGCTAGAAAGGCGCGGTCTGGCCGAACGCCGCAAGGCCGACTCGGACCGCCGCTCGCATTCCCTTCACCTGACACCGGAGGGCGCCCGCTTCGTGAAAAAGATGAGCGCCGTGTGGCAAAGCCACGAGGACAGGCTCATCACGCGGCTTGGCGGCACCGAGGAGCGCGATCGTCTGATCACACTTCTCGACCGGCTTCTCGACGACGAAGAAGGCTGATTTCCGCCGGGAACGTGGAGTACCCGTTGCTCCCCTTCCCGGTTACTCCCCCCGCAACGCCGCCGCCACCTCGTCGGGGATCGCTGCGCCGCGTATACGTCCAGGTTCATCCGGGTGCGCCTCGGCCCAGACGCGCTTCTCCCTCGCCTCGATGGCCAACGCATCGCCCTTGTAGACGCGATGCTCGACATCGAAGCTCGAGCGCCCGAATCCGGTAACCCGGCTTTCGATTGCGATGACATCGCCATACCTGGAGGGAATGATGAATCGGGCGCCGGTGTCGACCATCGGTATGCCGACGATGCCGAACTTCTTCGTCCAGGCGATCTTCTTCATTCCCAGTGCCTTCTCGAAGAGATAGGCGGTCGAAGCGTCGAACATGGCGAAATAGCGCGGATAGAAGACGATGCCGGCTGCATCGCAATCTCCCCATTCGATCTCGACCTCGCGGCGATTGACCAGCATGTCGTCGTCCCTCAAGCTGCAAGCGGATTTTCGATCAGCACCGCTATGCCCTGGCCGCCGCCGATGCAGGCCGACGCGATGCCGTAGCGCAGGCCGGAGCGCTGCAGTTCACGGGCCAGCGTCGTGGTAATGCGCACGCCTGTTGCGCCAAGCGGATGGCCGATCGCGATCGCTCCGCCGTTGACGTTGACCTTGTCCTCGTCGAGCCCCAGTTCACGGATGCAGGCGAGGATCTGCGCACCGAACGCTTCGTTGATCTCGATGCGGTCGATCTGGTCGAGTGTCATGCCGGTCTCGTCGAGCAGGGCGCGGATCGCCGGCGCGGGACCGATGCCCATGATATGTGGCGGCACACCGACCGAGGTGCCGGCGAGGATGCGGGCGAGCGGCGTCCGGCCATCGGCATGGGCGCGGTCCTTGGAAGCCACGAGTGAGGCCGCTGCACCATCGACCACGGCGGAGGAATTGCCGCCTGTCTGCACGCCGCCGAAGGCAGGACGGATCTTCGCCAGCACCTCATAGGGCGACGGACGGATATGGCTGTCCTTCTCCACCGCTTCGACCTTGCGCGGCAGGCGGATGGCCCGGTCGTTGAAGCCTTCGCTCGAAAAGGTTTCGCTGACGACCGGCACGATCTCTCCGGCCAGAAATCCGTTCTCCTGAGCGGCCAGCGCGCGACCGAATGAGCGTTCCGCGTATTTATCAACCTCTTCACGACTGATCTGGTATTCCTTCGCCAGGTTCTCCGCGGTGTCGCCCATGGTGCAGGAGACGGCCGGATCGAGCAGCGCTTCCCAGAGGAAGTCCTTGAATTCGATCTGACCCATCCTGAAGCCGCTGCGATGGGTATAGGCGGCGACAGGATTGCGGCTCATGGATTCGGTGCCGACGCACAGCGCCAGATCCACCCGCTCCTGTTCGACCATGTCGGCAGCCTGCAGGATGACTTCGATCCCCGTGCCGCAAATGCGCTGCACGAGGTGAGCCGGGCGGGCTACGGGAACCCCGGCGTAGAGGCCGATGTGGCGCGGCGTCATGTAGGCATCGAATGAGGCCTGGGCCATCGAACCGGCAATCGTCGTGCCGATGTCGGCGGGATCGACGCCAGCCTTTTCGATGGCCGCGCGCGCCGCCTTGATGCCGAGATCGATCGGTGAGACCTGCGAGAGTGCGCCGGTATAGTCGACGAACGGAGTCCGCATTCCGTCGACCAGCCAGGCATCTTCGAATGTGTAGCGCAGGCCGCGTTCTTCTTTGGTCATGATGTCAGGCCTTTCTGGCAGCAACAAGGACATGGGAGGGAGGCGGATCCCGGTAGATATCGTCGACCAGCGAAGCACGCGCACGCATGACGGCGCGCTGGTTGATCGACCCCTTGTCGGTCACCTCATGCGCATCGACCGATGGCGGACTGTCCAGGATGATGGCGCGCGCGACGAGGTTGGAGCTGCCCGTCGATAGCGATGCCAGTCCATCGAGCCGCTCCTGGAAGAAGGCTCGCACCTTCGGATGAGCCGCGATCTCGGCAGCGCTGGCCGTCTCCAGATCCGGCGAGACCAGACGCGCCGCCTCGTGGTCGATGAACAGGAGCGCGCCGATATAATTGCGATCAAGCCCGGTCAGCACGGCGTCGCGCAGATAGGGCGCGCACGCCCCGATCAGGCTGACCCGTACCCGTGCCATGTTGACCCAGGTGCCCGTGGCCAGCTTGAAATCCTCCGAGACGCGGCCGTCGAACAGCAGCCCCTTCTCAGGCGCGTCCGGATCGACGAATTTCAGCGCATCCCCGATGCGATAGTAGCCTTCCTCGTCGAACGCCTCGGCGGTCTTGTCCTCCTGACGCCAGTAGCCCGGCGTAACGGAAGGCCCCTTCAGCCTCAGTTCCAGTTTCTCGCCGTTCGGCACCAGCTTGAAGTCCACGCCCGGCGCCGGAAGACCGACTTCACCGGGCCGGTTGACGTGCCATGTCGTGGTCGAGGCGAATGGCGCGGTCTCCGTCGAGCCGTAGCCGGTGATGATCATGACCTTGCGGCCTGTGCTCTCCATGGCCAGACTTTCCAAAGCGTTCCAGACATGATCGGCAAGGCTCGCGCCCGCATACTGGAGAATCTGCACCTTGGAGAAGAACCGGTCGCGCAGCGCAGCATCCGCCTTGAGATGCTCGACCAGCATCTCGTAGCCCTTCGGCACGTTGAAGTAGAGCGTCGGAGCCACCTCCGAAAGATTGCGCACCGTCTTTTCAATGCCGCCCGGCGTCGGCGCCCCGTCGTCAATGTAGAGCGTGCCGCCATTGTAGAGGGTGATCCCGAAATTGTGGTTGCCCCCGGCGGTATGGTTCCACGGCAGCCAGTCGACCATGACCGGCGGTTCGTCACGCAGGAAGGCCAGCGCCGAGGCAATCATCGCCTGGTTGCACGCAAGCATGCGCTGGGTGTTGATGACCGCCTTCGGCATGCCCGTCGAGCCCGACGTGAACAGGAACTTGGCCACCGTGTCCGGCGTGAGGGCGGCTTCCGCCTCTTCGACCGCCCTGCCCGGCCGGGTTTTCACAACATCGTCGAACAGATCCGCCGCGCGGCCTTCCACGGCATTGCGCGCCACGACCAGCCGCACGCCGTCGCCCGCGACATTCTCGATCGCCGGCGCGAACGCCGCCCCGTCGGCCGCAAACACAAGTCCCGGCGTCAGGAGCTCGAACACATGCCTGAGCTTGGCATAATCCTTCGACACCAGCGAATAGGCTGGAGAAACCGGCGCATAGGGAATGCCCGCAATCATCGCTCCGAGCGCCACGAGAGCATGCTCGATCCCATTGCCGGACAGAACGACGATCGGGCGTTGCGCCGACAGACCGAGGTCCAGGAAATACTGACCGAGCGACTGCGCCTTTGCCAGGGCCTCTCCATAGGTCAGATGCCGCCAGTCACCATCGGGGCCGCGATCTGCCAGGAACAAGCGTTCGGGCGCCTTCCGCGCCCAGTCGCGCAGACAATCGGTTATGGAACGTGGATAGGTCCCCAGTGCGGCGCGCGGGCGAATGTACGTCGCACCGTCCTTGCCGGCGACGATCTCCACAGCCATGTCGCCCATCCGTACCGGTCGCACGCCGGGCAGATTCACCAATGGCATCCATGTTCCTCCCTGCCAAATACTGTTATTATACATAACAATATACACGCAGCGATTCAAGCCGCTTGCGAATGGCGCCGCCAACCGAATAACGTTGACGTAAACGTCAACGACTTGTTATGCAGCCATGCGAGATTGCTCTATGCTGGATCATCGGCCAGTGCAGGCAATTGCGCAACGTGCCGACCCCGCGCCCGGGGAACCAAGACGGGGGCGCTCTGTTTCAGTTCATGCATGGCCTTGGCAAAACCGATGGCGGTTTACGGTCATGCAGAAGCCGCATGAGGAGATATGATCATGACCGTTGATGAGATCGCCGCAAAGATTGGCGAACGCGTGGCCGGCAGCGGCTTCGACAAATCCGTGAAGTTCGTCCTGGGTGATTCGGTCATCATCGTCGACGGCGCCAGCGTTTCCACGACCGATGGCGACGCGGACTGCACAATCTCGATGTCACAAGACGATTTCGAATCGCTGGTGGCTGGCGACCTGAATCCGACCGCTGCATTCATGCAGGGCAAGATGAAGATCGAGGGCGACATGTCGGTCGCCATGGCGCTCAGCCAGGTCCTCTAGCGCGTTAGCTTCATACCTTGAAGCAGCCGCGCGAGACGCGGCATGAGAGATGACCATTCCCGTCCGGAGCCCCCGCGGCTAATCGACGGACGGGAATGGCCGACACGCATCTGTCACCAGTTCTGGCGACGATGCGAATATGGTGTGCCGGGCGACTGCCCATTTGCCGGACAGATTCCGGCGGGGTGCGACCTCTCAGGCCGCCTTTCTGGCATCATCTCGCCAGCCTTGGGCGCTCTTGCGACGACCCGCCGGCCTGAGCACGCCTTCGGCGCCGTCGAGCGCCCCGGACCGCAATTCCAGCGCCAGGAACCGCTCGAGCTCGTAGGGACCGGGCATGGCAAGGCAGCCTGTTCTGTCGGCCGAAAAGCCAAACCGCGAATAGTAGCCGGCATCGCCCACCAGCAGGATGGCGCCGTGCCCCAGACGGCCTGCTTCTGTGATCGCGTGACGCATCAGCGCCGAACCGACTCCCGCCCCCTTCAGTGCCGGATCGACAGCAAGCGGCCCGAGAAGCAGCGCGCGTGTAGCGGAAGTCTGACTGATCACCTCCCACAGCCGCACGGTGCCGACAAGCCGCCCGCCGGCATCGCGCGCAACGAACGCAAGACCGGGTGACGGACGGCGGCCGCGGCGCAGCTTCTCCGACGACTTGCGCTTGCGTCCAGGGCCCATGGCGCGATCCAGAAGCGCTTCGCGGGCGGCAATGTCGGCGGGCGATTCGCAATCGATGACGAAGGCAGATTGAACCGCGCCCTCATCCACGGTCAGCAGCAATGCGGATTCCATCTCGACGAACCTTCAAGAACACAAGCCAATTCCAGGCGCATGCCGGCGCGGACGCTGGCGCACCCGCAACCGGTCGATCCGAGGCGTCGCCGCCTCAGATCACGTAGGATCTGAGCGGTTCGAAGCCGTTGAAGGCCACCGAGGCATAGGTTGTCGTATAGGCGCCGGTGCCCTCGATCAGCACCTCGTCGCCAATGGTCAGCGACAAGGGCAGCGGATAAGGCGTCTTCTCGTAGAGAACGTCCGCGGAATCGCAGGTCGGTCCGGCCAGCACGCACGGTTCGGTCGCGTCGCCGTCGCGCGGCGTGAGGATCGGATAGCGGATCGCCTCGTCCATCGTCTCGGCCAGCCCGCCGAACTTGCCGATGTCGAGATAGACCCAGCGCACATTGTCGTTGTCCGACTTCTTCGAAATCAGCACGACTTCCGACTTGATGACGCCGGCGTTGCCCACCATCCCGCGGCCCGGCTCGATGATGGTTTCGGGGATGCGATTGCCAAAATGCGCCCTGAGCGACGAGAAAATCGCCTGGCCATACGCCTGCGCGACCGGCACGTCCTTCAGGTAGCGGGTCGGGAACCCGCCGCCCATGTTGACCATGCGCAGCGTGATGCCTTCCTCCGCAAGCGCGGCGAAGACACGCGATGCATCCGCCAGCGCACGGTCCCAGGCCGAAAGGTCGGTCTGCTGCGAACCCACATGAAAGGACACGCCATAGGCATCAAGGCCGAGCGCCTTTGCATGACGCAGCACGTCGACCGCCATCGCTGGCACGCAGCCGAACTTGCGCGACAGCGGCCATTCGGCCCCTTCGCCATCGGTCAGCACGCGGCAGAAGACGCTGGCGCCGGGGGCCGCGCGGGCGATCTTCTCGACCTCCTCGACGCAATCGACGGCGAACAGCCGGATGCCGAGCTCATAGGCGCGCGCGATGTCGCGCTCCTTCTTGATCGTGTTGCCGAAGGAGACCCGTTCGGCGGTCGCCCCCGCGTCGAGCGCCATTTCGATCTCCGCCACGGAAGCCGTGTCGAAGGAGGAGCCGAGCGAGGCCAGCAGCCGCAGGATCTCCGGCGCCGGATTGGCCTTCACGGCGTAGAAGATGCGCGAATCGGGCAGCGCCTTCTCGAAGGCGAGGAAATTGTCGCGCACGACGTCGAGATCGACGACCAGGCAGGGGCCGTTGGGGCGTCGGTTGGCGAGGAAATCGAGGATACGCTGCGTGGCCATCGTGTCTCTCCATTGTCACCCCTGAAGGGGCGGGTTCCTGAAAGCTGCGCGCGACCGGCCTGCGGCCGGGCAAGACGCGGGTGGACAAAGGCGCGACCGCAATCAACGGAACCAGCCGGTGGAGACCCGGAACCATCGAGAACGCATCACGCGACGTTGAGCGCACGCCTCGCGGCGTAAACTCGCTTTGTCTGCCTCAGCTTTGGATTGGGAGACCCGTTCCGCACTGTCGGCAATGAGGGTGTGCCTCTGCAGTAACCCCGGTCTTTGGACGACCGGCAGACACCAGAAAGGCCCGCACCGTCGTTGCTTCAAGATGTCCTCGGTTTGACGGGTGGCCGTCAGACCGACTGGAGGGGTTAGTTCCAGGTACCTTACCGGTTGCCTCTCCATAACAGAGGTCCAGCGGACACCCACAGGCACGTGCGACTTTGGGCAGCGGCGCATATAGGCGAAGGCGGGGCGTCGCACAAGAAATTTCTCGCGCTCGCCCGACATTTTTTGCCGGCCTCCGCACGCGGCCGGCAATGCGGCAATTCTGTGTGTAATATTCGTCACTTATGCACGGCCTGCGATTGCTGTAGAATGCAATGGGCTGGGACGATCGGGGTCGAGGAGAGTGTGATGAACACTGTCATGCAGTCCCGCCTCCAGGACAGGGAAGTTCTGGACGAGTTGCGCCAGGGTCAGCTCCTGCGCGAGATCGCCGGCGCCGGGCAGGCGGAAGGGCCCTATGCGCTGGCCGAATCGCGGCTTGGCGACGGGCGCTCGATGGAAGAAGCGGTCGAGCGCATCCGAACAGGCGCTGCCGACATATTCGATCCAGACCTCGCCGAGGCCATCATCTTCCGCGAAGGCTATCCGTCGCTCCTGATTCGCGACGGTGACTTCGAGGAACCGAAACTCGCCACCTGGCGCCTCCGGCTCGACCCCCACAGATCACGGATCAGGAATGCGATCGCCAGCGTGGGACGCATCGAACTCACGGGGCACCCCCAGTTCAACTGGATCGGCACCGGCTGGGTTCTGGAAGAAGACATCATCGTCACCAACCGGCACGTGGCACGCATTTTTGCCGATCCGGCGGGCGAGTTCCGGACCTTCCGTCCGGGTGTGACCGCGTCCATCGACTTCTTCGAGGAATATGAGAGCACGCGGGAACTGGCGGCCGCAATCGCCCAGATCATCCATGTCGAGGGCCCTGGCGATGCCGACATGGCGCTGCTGCGGCTCGACAGACGCAAGTCTGCCGCGCTCGGCCTGACGCCGATACCACTGGCCGAACAGCCGCCGCAAAGCGGATATATAGGCGTTATTGGCTACCCGGCGCGCGATCCGCGCAACGATGCCGGCGACATGTCGCGCATCTTCGACGACATCTATGACAAGAAGCGGTTCGCGCCCGGTTCCGTCATGGACCCTGCCGTCACGCCGCTCACCTTCACGCACAACTGCACCACGCTCGGCGGCAATTCCGGCTCCGCCGTCATCGACATCGCGTCGGGCGGCGCGATCGGCCTGCATTTCGGCGGCCTGCAGGGCGACCGCAACCACGCCGTCAACGCCCGCACGATCCGCGACGTCGCGGCGCGCCATTCCATACAGATACCCGTCGCCGGCATTGCGCTGCCGACGGCTGCCGGAACCGGAGCGGAGAGCGCCGAGACGCTTGCCGGGCGTAGCGGCTATGACCCCGGCTTTCTCGGCGAAGGCGTCTCCAACAATGTCCCGTTGCCGCACCTCAACCCGCTGCAACTGCGTCAGGCGGCGCGGCTGGGCGATGGCACCACGGAGCTCCGATACACGCATTTCTCGCTGGTCATGAATGCAGCCCGGCGGCTCGCCTACCTCTCGGCCGTCAACATCGACGGAACGCAGCTCTGGCACAATCCGCGGCAGCGCGACCGCTGGACGAGCGATCCGCGCATTCCCGAAGACGCACAGGTCGACGACGCGCTCTATCGCGACAATGATTTCGACCGCGGTCATCTCGTACGCCGGCTCGACCCCGTCTGGGGAACGCGCGAGGAAGCCGCGCAGGCGGAAGCCGACACCTTTCGTTACACGAATGCCGTGCCGCAGCACAAAAACCTCAATCGGGCGATCTGGCTCGACCTTGAGAACCACATTCTCAACAGGACCGACGAACGCGATGCCCGGATCTCCGTCTTCGCCGGGCCCATATTTGGCTCAGCCGATCCTCGTTCGAGACGTTCCGGCCTCGAACAGGTCGGCATTCCGCCCGGCTTCTGGAAGGTCATCGTCTCCGTCGGCCGCACCCGCCGCGACCGCCGCACCCTCCAGGCACAGGCTTTCGTCATGTGGCAGTGGGACATGTTCGGCGAATCGGATCTCGAGATGATCTTCGGGCGGGGCTTCGAGACCTATCAGCTCGGCGTCGCCGATCTGGAGCGGCTGACCGGTCTGGACTTCTCGCCCGCCATACGCGCAGCAGACACGTTCGGCGAGGCCGAGATCGGCGAAGCCTTCGCCGAGACGATGGGCGCTCTGCCGGCCATGCGACGCGAGATCATCCGCTCACCTGATGATATCATCTGAGTGCAATGGCCGTGCAGCACGACAACGCCACGATCTGTCGGTCCGCAGGGCGGCGGCACCGCATCGCGCAAGGACGGATGCAGGCATGAACGGCCTGGACAGATATGTCGTGGACGCCCAGGTCGACATCCCGGACGCACGCGACCTCATATACGAACCAGGCCTCGTGGCCCTGAAGTCCGAAGTCGACCCGCGCCTGGCGCCGGACCCCTGGTGGTCTCCCACCCGCGTGCGCGACCAGGGACGGCGCCCCTCCTGCACCGGACACGCATTGGGCGCCGCGATAGATCATCTACTGGTCATCGACCGCAAGTCGGGGCGCACGGGCGCCCGATTCGCGCCCGACCTGGAGCGTCTCGCAAGCCCCTATGCCAGCGACATCATGCTCTACGGCAATGCCCAGTTGCACGACGAATGGGATGGCGAGGGCTACAGCGGCTCTTCGCTGCGCGGTGCGCTGAAAGGCTTCCAGCACAACGGCGTCTGCTCCACGGAAACGGCCAACCGCCTTGTCATGCAACACGCCCTGGCGGCTCCGCAGATCACCGAGGAATGGCGCTGGTATACAAATGCCGACGTCACCGAGGATGCACGCAAGGTGCTGCTGGGCGCCTACTACAGGGTTCGCCCGCAGTTGGCCGACATGCACAGCGCCATCTCGGAGGGGCATGTGCTGGTGGTCACGGCAAAGATCCACGATGGCTGGGCCGCGACCGGCAAGGATGGCGTCATTTCCTTCGACCCGACCGGGCCTGCGAACGATGCGGCCGAGCGTTTCCACGCCTTTGTCGTCCTGGGCTATCTGGAGAACGGATTCCTCATCCAGAATTCCTGGGGCCGTGGCTGGGGTCAGGACGGCCTGGCCGTATGGACCTATGAAGACTGGTCGCGCAACATAGCGGACGCTTGGGCCCTCCGCCTGGCTGCCCCCTTTCCCAACATCTACCGCTTCTCCGTCGGGTTGCAGGGCATATCGGGAATCGCATCACCAGATGTCGAAGTGACCGGCCGGGCCGAACCCTCGCGCCTTGACGTGCTTGGCCATCTGCTGCCGATCGTGGACGGCAGGCTACAGCGTCACGGCGCCTTTCACCACGACCCCCAAACGCTGACCGAAACGCTGCGAATCATACGGCAGCGCTATTCTGACAAGAAGTTCGAGGAGACCGGAGAACGTTTCGCGCCCGCCGAACTGACGGCGGGCGGTCGCGGCGGGATCGCCAGAAAGGACTACAAGTATCAGCACGTCCTTATCCAGTTTCTCGCCGCCGGACGCAGCCAGAAGGACGCCGCCCGCATGGTCCGCGCCTTCAGCCCTGTCTACCGTGAAAACGGCATCTATCCCCTGTTCCTGCTCTGGGAAGCCGAACTCTTCAACGAATTGCGCCGCCAGGTCGAAACCGTCGTCAATCGCGTGATGGCCCGCGCGAGACCGGCCGGCCACCAGCGCGAATCGCTCATCGCGAACCTGGTCGAGATCGAAGCAACCGGCATCGTCGCGCGTCTCTATCGTGAACTCGAACGCTCCGTCCGCCGATTCTTCTATCTGATCGAGCCCACCCCCGACAGCGGTACACCGTCGGACCGGATGACCGCCCGCACAGCGGACGGCATTCGCGTCATGGACGAACTGTTCGGTGTTCTGGAAGGCCGCCATCGCAGTGCCAGCATCTCGTATCACATCGTCGCGCACGACATCGGAGCGCGCTTCGTCGCCGAATTTCTGACCGGTCCCCTGCGTGAAGCCGGTGCTCACGATCCCGTCATCAGTACCCTGCACCTCATCTCGCCCATGATCGAGCAACGCCGTTTTCTCGAGCGCATCGTGCCGGCTCTGGTGCGCGCCGGCGAGGGCCGGGCAAACCGGCGCGCCCGCCGCGACGCACCGCTGGTCGAGCGCACCCACATTTGGTGCCTTGGCGACCGCGCGGCCGCCCGCGACCGTTTTCACAAGGACTACCCGGGCAACTGGCCGACCTTCTGGTCCCGGGTCCTGGGGATCCTCGCCGAGCGTGAGGCCCGCTTCGGAGTTGGCGGCGCATACAGCGCCGCCAGCGACATCGATCTGTCGGGCAAGCTGCCGGCCTTGCGGCTGCTGGCCTTGCGCCGGCATGCCGAGGATGCGGTCGCCAAGGCGGCGGAGCTTGGTGTTCGGCCAGACCTGCGGATCCTCTCGGGCGAAGAGGATGGCGACCCGCGGCACTTCGGCCTGGACGGCTCCCTCGAGGTCCTCAACGCAGTGCTCGAATCGATCCTCGGCGCCGACGGCGTCAAACGCCCCTTCACCCGCCTCGACTGGCAACTCGCCCAGTAGTCTGCGCACACCTGGTGACTTGATCGGCATCGCCACAATCTGCCGAAAAGCGTTGTCCACACATGATAGCGGTAGGAAATCAACTCCTCTCCGAGCGAGGAGCTTGCCATCACCATGCATGTTCGCCCAAGAATAGGCATGGCTGCCAGATCCGATCTCACCACCCTCGACCCGTTCAACGCATTCCTCGACTACGAAAACGTAGCGGTTCCCCATGCCGATGACGGTCCGCTTGCCGGGCTGACACTCGGTGTAAAGGACATATTCGACGTCGCAGGATACCCGACGGGCTGCGGAAACCCGGCCAAGCTTGCAGAGAGCGATCCGGCTCGCGAGACGAACGCCGCCACGCAGCGCCTGCTTGACGCCGGGGCGCGCTTCGTCGGAAAGACGCAGACTGAAGAGTTCGCCTATTCCATGATAGGCATGAACGCCCACTTCCCCATACCGGTCAATCCGCGCGCCCCGGACAGGGTCACGGGCGGCTCCTCCTCCGGCTCGGCCGCTGCCGTGGCCGCAGGACTTGTCGACATCGCCACCGCCACCGACACCAACGGTTCGGTTCGCGCGCCGGCCTCTTTTTGCGGCCTGATCGGACTGAGAACGACGACCGGGCGCGTTCCGCTCGACCATACCATGCCGCTGGCGCCCTCTTTCGACACATTCGGCTGGTTCGCACGCGACATCGACGTCTATGCTAGGGTCGGGGATCTGATTCTCGGTGCAGACAATCACAAGACGCCGTTGACCAGACCGGTCCGCATCCGTGAACTGGAGGCGCTTCTTTCAGGCGATGCCGAGCGCGCTGCCTATGCGGCAATGCTCGATCCGGTGTTGGCCGTGTTCGACCGTCCAGCCCCCAATCTGACCTTTCCCGGATCGCCGGAGGAACTCTACGAGAGCTTGAAGGCCATACAGGGCTACGAGGCTTGGCAGGCGCATGGCGCGTTTCTCAGCGCGGCCGACCGCGGGCTCGGTCCCGGCGTCAAGGAACGGTTCCAATATGCCCGCACACTTTCTGCCGAGGCGGTGGAGCGCGCCCGCGCGCGAGCTCACCAGTTCCACCGCGATTTCGCCACCATCTTTGGCGGCGACATGGTTCTCGTCATGCCATCCCAGCCGTCTGCCGCGCCGCTCAAGTCGCTCAGCGTCGGTGAGCTCGAGACCTATCGCAACCGCGCACTGACGCTGACATCGATTGCGGGCCTTCTGGGCTGTCCGCAGATCAGCATCCCGTTGGGCACCGTCCACGGCGCTCCGTTCGGCATCTCGCTGCTCGGCCCGCCGCACAGCGACATGGCCCTGATCACACTTGCGCGAACGATTCTCGAAGCGGCAAAGGGTTGACGATGGACACATTGACCCGGATGAGGGCCTTCATCGACGTCGTGGAAGCCGAAGGCTATTCCGCCGCGGCCCGCAAGATCGGTCGTTCAAAGGCTCTTCTGTCCAAGTACGTCCGCGAACTGGAGGACGAATTGGGCGCGCTTCTCCTCAACCGGACCACCCGTCAGTTTTCGCTCACCGAGGCCGGACACACCTACTACAAGCGCGCCACGGAAATCGTCCGCGAGATCGACAGTCTCGCCGAGACGGTGCGCCAGTCCTCCGGTGACGTGCGCGGGCGCATCAAGCTGTCCGCGCCCCGCACCTTTGCCGATGCGCCGATCGGCCAGTCGCTCATCGACTTTGCCAAGGCCCATCCCGACATCGTTCTCGATATCAGCCTCGACGATCGCTTCGTCGATCTCGTCGAAGAGGGATTCGATCTCGCCATCCGCATTTCGCGTCTGGAAAACTCCTCACTCATCGCCCGCCGCCTGTCGCCGTTCAGCGTTTGCATCTGCGCCTCGCCGGAACTCATCGAGCGCACCGGCATGCCGACGAAGCCGCAGGACCTGGCCTCCATGCCCTGCATCATCGACACGAACGGACGCTGGCTCTCCAACTGGCCCTTCAAGGGTGATGCCGGCGAAACGGTTACCGTTTCGGTCAGCGGCCCGATAGAAGTCAACAGCCCCCTGACGGCGCGCGCCGCCGCCCTGTCGGGGCTCGGTTATTCGATCCTGCCCGACTTCATCGCTGCCCCGGAACTCGCCTCGGGACGTCTGGTATCGGTGCTTGACGACCGCATGCTGTCGGGCGGCGGCATCTTCGCCGTCTATCCCCACCGGCGCTATCTGCCGGCCAAGGTACGGGTATTCGTCGATTTTCTGGTGCAGTGGTTCAAACAGAACGGTAGCGACTGAAAAGGCTGCGTCGTCCCATTTTCGCCCCGATTGTGGTACTGGTTCTGCACTGCAATCACATCATCCGCTTTCAGGGACTCATGCCCCAAATTTCGCGACCAGCAGCCTTTGCACTTGCCGCCGCAGTGGCGCTGTTCAACCCGACGCCGGCCATGGTCCACCCGCATGTGTTCGCCGAGGCGCGGCTCGACGTGGTGGTCGGCTCCGACGGAAACCTCAAGTCGCTGCGTCATCTGTGGCGTTTCGACGACCTGTTCTCCAGCACCGTTCTCCTCGAGTTCGACGCCAACAGCGATCTGCAGCTAGACCAGTCCGAGTTGGACGAGGTCGCCCAGGTGGTCTTCGATTCCCTCGCCGAGTTCGACTATTTCCAGATCGTGACGGCGAACGGCGCACCCGTCGACATGCAGGCCCCGGAGCGGCTGATCGCCAATTTCGACGACAATCAGCTCATCATTCTCTTCGAAACGCAGCCAAAGGCGCCGCTGAAGATTGCCGGCACCGTGGATTTCGGCGTCTATGATCCGACGTTCTATACGGCCATCGATTTCGTCGAGGACGAGAATATGGCAGTTGACGGCCTGCCCGACGGCTGCAGCCGCGAGGTCATCCGGCCCGATCCCGACGAAGCCATCGCTCAGAACCAGTCCACTCTCACCGAGGCGTTCTTCGATGAACCGGGCGGCAACGACCTGAGCAAGCTTTTCGCCACCCGGCTCGAACTGAAATGCAAGGCATAGGCTGAGACAATGGTCCCCTTGAGCAAGATGACGACCCGGATCGCTGGCACGCTTCTGCTTGCTGCCTGCGCAACAACGCTCGTGGCCGGCCTGGCGCATGCCCAAAGCTCGCTCGGCATCGGGACAAATGAGGCAATGCTGCCGCAGACGGGCCTGTTCGGCAGCCTCCTCAACTGGGTGAACACTCAGCAGCAGGCCTTTTATCGCAGCCTGACCGGAGCGTTGAAGGCCATGCGCGAGGACGGATCGGGCGTATGGATGCTCATCGGTCTGTCGTTTGCCTACGGCATCTTCCATGCCGCCGGACCGGGGCACGGCAAGGCCGTGATCTCTTCCTACATGCTCGCCAACGAAGTAGCACTTCGCCGTGGGGTCATGCTGTCTTTCGTTTCAGCCATGTTGCAGGCAGTAAGCGCGATTCTGCTGATCGGCGCCGTCTTCCTGTTCCTGCGCGGCACGGCGATATCCATGACGTCTGCCACCTGGTCGATGGAGGTGGCCAGTTACGCGCTGATAACGGGTTTCGGTGCCTGGCTCCTGTGGATGAAGGCCGGCCCCCGGCTGCGGGCGGTCCTTTTCGGTCCGCCGGCCCACAGCCTGTCGGCGGCTCTGGCGCATGATCACCATCATGACGGCCACCATCACCACCACCACCACCACCACGACCACCATGGGCATCATCATGCTCACAATCACCATCATAATCACGGCCCGGGGGAGGTCTGCGACACCTGCGGCCATGCCCATGCGCCGGATCCATCCGCACTCGCAGGAGACCAGTTCACCTGGAAGACGGCATGGTCTGCGGTAGCGGCCGTCGGCCTGCGCCCCTGCTCCGGCGCCTTAATCGTGCTTACCTTTGCGTTTCTCAACGGATTGTGGATTGGAGGCATTGTTTCCGTCTTCGCCATGGCCCTGGGAACCGCGATCACCGTGTCCACGCTGGCCGTGCTCGCGGTCACCGCGAAGAACTGGGCCGTGACGCTCGCGGGCGACGGCAGGGCGGGCAACCGCGTTCACACGGTCATCGAAATCGCCGGGGCGGCGCTGGTCTTTCTGCTCGGGCTGACGCTGCTGCTGGCGAGCCTCAACGCGTAACACCGGACCGATGCGTCAAGGCAGGCTTGACCCTCACTTGCCCTTCTGACTGCGGGCGCGCAGCCAGAAGACAAGGAAGAAGGCGGCGACGAAGATGATTGCCGCCGCCCCTGCCGCAAGTGGTGATCGTTCGCCAAGTGCAAGCATGATCGACGGCATGTAGAACGCGACGAGCCCGAAGGCGAGCATGATGATCGCGGCGGCGATCGCCGTATTGCGGGTCTTCGGGTCCATCAGATCGTCCAGCCTCCGTCGACCGGGATGGCCGTCCCGGTGGTGAAGGCCGACTCGTCTGCGGCCAGATAGACGGCCAGCGCGGCAATTTCCGTCGGCTCGCCGACACGGCCCATCGGTTGGCGCGAGACGAACATTTCGAGCGCCTTGTCCGTGCCGCCGACAGACTGTCCGAGTTCCTCCACCCGCGCTTCCCAGGATGGCGAGCGCACCGTGCCCGGGCAGATCGCGTTGCAGCGGATGCCCTGGCGGATGAAGTCGACCGCCACCGCCTTGGTCAATCCGATCACTGCCGCCTTCGTCGCGCCATAAACATACCGGTTCGGCGCGCCCTTCAGAGACGATGCGCCCGACGACAGATTGATGATCGAACCGCTTGAGCCATTCTGCTGCGCTCGTTCCAGCATGCCGGGCAGAAAGGCGCCGATCATGCGGTGCATGGATTTGACATTGAGATCGAAGGAAAAGTCCCAATCCTTTTCCGAGCAGTCGAGCACGGTGCCGTGATGCACGAAGCCGGCCACGTTCACCAGGATGTCGACCGGCCCGACCTTTTCGGCATAGCGTTCGACCGCACGCGTCGACAGGACGTCGAGCTTTGCCTTCTTGGCCCGTTTCAACCCGTCGAGCTTGTCGCGCGCGATGTCGGATGCGTGCACCGTCGCGCCTTCGGCAACGAACGCCTCTGCAATCGCGCGGCCGATGCCCTGCCCCGCCGCCGTGACGACGGCCACTTTGCCCTTCAGTCTGCCGGCCATGAAATCTGTCTCCTCCTCAATGGCGATGCTGCTTTTCGTCCGCGCAGCCGCCCTGCTCAGGTTCGACGGTTGCATGCGCGATCCCGTGTTCGGATGCAAGCCGGCGCTTCAGCGCAGTCACCACCGCATGGCTGTCGGCCCCTTCCTTCAGGCACGCATGCAGCGTGGCCATATTGCGCGACCCGTCCAGCGACCAGACATGCATGTGGTGAACGCCCTCCACCCCGTCCACATTGTCCTCCAGATCCCTGGCGACGCGGTCGCGGTCAATGTCGTGGGGCACACCTTCCAGCAACACGTGGGCGGATTCGCGAGTGAGCGCCCAGGCACTGCGGAACAGAAGCAGTGCGACCAACACCGACAGGATCGGGTCGATCGGGTACCAGCCGGTCAACAGTATGACGATGGCGGCGGCGAGCGCGGCGACGGAACCAAGCAGGTCGCCCAGGACATGCAGCAGCGCGCCGCGCATGTTGAGGCTCTCGCGATCTCCGCCATGCAGCACGAAAAACGCGGCAATGTTCACGCACAGCCCGATCAGGGCAACCACCAGCATCGGCCCGCCCAGAACCACTACCGGTTCATGAAAGCGCTCCCAGGCCTCGTAAACGATCCATAGTCCGATGGCGAAGACGGCAAGCCCGTTGGTATAGGCGACCAGCGTCTTGATCCGGTCATAGCCATAGGTGAGCCGCTCGGTCGCTCGGCGTTCTGAGAGATGGAAGGCGTACCATGCCAGCCCGAGCGCGACCGAATCGGTCAACATGTGGCCGGCATCGGCCAAAAGCGCCAGCGACCCCGTGAGCAGACCGCCTGCCACTTCAGCCAGCATGAAGCCGCCGGTCAGAAGCGCCGCAATCAGGATACGTCGCTTATTGTCCGATTCGCCGCCATGCGTATGGCCGTGGTCGTGACCCATCCCGTCTACCGCCTCACTCCGTGATCGCCGCGCGGATTTCCTCAAGCTGCCTGACCTGCCGGCCCTCGTCATCAAAATTGGCCGGATCGAGCCAGGCTTCCATGGACGCCTTTACGACCGGCCATTCGCTGTCGATGATCGAATACCACGCCGTGTCGCGATTTTCGCCCTTGACCACGAGATGCTGGCGAAAGACTCCTTCGGCAACGAAGCCGAATCGTTCCGCGGCGCGCTTCGATGGCTCGTTGCGATCGTTGCATTTCCATTCGAATCGCCGGTAGCCGAGATCGTCGAAAACGTGTCGCGCAAACAGATAGAGGGCCTCGGTCGCCGCCGGGCGGCGCGACACGAGCGGGCCCCAATAGATGTTGCCGATCTCGGCCACGCCGTTTGCCTCGTCGATCCGCATCAGGGTCTGCCGCCCGGCGATGCGCCCGCTCGCCTTGTCGATGACGGTGAAGAATAGAGGATCGCTGCTCGCCTCGGCCTTCTCCAGCCAGGACGAAAAGGCAGATCGCGTCTCGGGCGGATATTCGAACAGCCAGCGAAAGCGCTCTTTCGCATCGGCCACCGAGGATGCTTCGAACAGACCGTCTCCATGGAGCTTCGCGTCGAGCGGTTCGAGCCGCACATAGCGCCCCTCCATCGGCGCGCGGCGTGGACGCGGACGGGGTGTCCAGTCGGAGAGGTCCTGTGGCACGTGAGGCTCCATAATATTTGACATTGCGCAATCACGCTCACAAAACCGCAATTGGTGCAAAAGAACCAGATGGATCGTGACCATGCTCCAGACCAATCCCGCCTTCGACCGCATCGGCGAAGAAAACGCCTTCGCCGTGCTTGCCAGGGCCACCGCACTGGCCTCGCAGGGCCGGGACATCGTCAATCTGGGCATCGGCCAGCCCGACTTCAGCACGCCACCCCACATCGTCGAGGCCGCGATCAAGGCCCTGCGCGACGGCCATCACGGCTACACGCCGGCGACCGGGCTCCTTGCGACACGCGAAGCCGTGGCGCGGCGCACGCTTTCGCTCACCGGTGTGGACGTGTCCCCGGACAACATCATGATCCTGCCGGGCGGCAAGCCGACCATGTTCGCCGCGATCCTCATGTTCGGCCAGCCCGGCGTCGACATTCTTTATCCCGACCCCGGCTTCCCCATCTACCGCTCCCTGATCGAATTCACCGGGGCCAGGCCCGTTCCCGTGCCGATACGCGAAGAAAACGGCTTTGCCTTCTCGGCCGAGGAAACGCTATCGCTGATAACGCCCCGCACACGGCTCCTCATCCTCAACTCGCCGGCCAACCCGACCGGCGGCGTGACACCGCGCTCGGAGATCGAAATGCTGGTCAGAGGACTGGAACGCCATCCGCAGGTGGCCGTTCTGTCCGACGAGATCTATGACGTCATGACCTATGACGGCGAGCAGCATTGCTCGCTGCTGAAATTTCCCGAGATCAGGGACAGGCTGATCATCCTCAACGGCTGGTCGAAGACATGGGCCATGACCGGCTGGCGCATGGGCTGGTCGATATGGCCGGACGGGCTGTACGACAAGGTCCGCAAGCTGGCGGTCAATTGCTGGTCCTGCGTCAACGCCGCCAGCCAGTACGCCGGCATTGCGGCCATCGACGGCCCGCAGGACGATGTCGAGCGGATGATGCGCGCCTTCGACAGCCGGCGTCACATCGTGGTCGAGGGGCTCAATGGTCTGCCGGGCGTCTCATGCGTCACGCCAAAGGGCGCCTTCTATGCCTTTCCCAATATCTCGGCGACCGGCTGGAAAGCCAAGCAACTCGCCAACGCCCTTCTCGACGAGGCCGGCGTGGCGCTCATCGGCGGGCCCGATTTCGGCGTATTGGGCGAGGGCTATGTGCGCGTTTCCTACGCCAACTCGGAAGAGAACATCCTGCGCGCCATCGAGCGGATCGGCGATTTCCTTTCTCAGACCCGAGCCGGTCAGAGGTCGTAAAGGAAGTAGATTGCCGCGCAGCTTGCGATGCCGATGGCGACATTCATGAAGATGCCGATGCGGAGGAAATCGGAGAAGCGGTAATTGCCGGCACCATAGACCAGCGTATTGGTCTGATAGCCGATCGGCGTGGCGAAACTGGCGCTGGCGCCGATCATCACGGCAATGACGAATGGCCTGGGATCGACCCCCATCTGTTGCGCCAGCCCGATCGCTATGGGCGCAACGATCACAGCCACCGCATTGTTGGTGACCGTCTCGGTGAGCACCGAAGAGATGACGTAGATCGCCACAAGGGTCACCAATGGCGGCATGGTCGCCAGATAGGGCGCGATCGAGTTGACGATCAGTTCGACGCCGCCGGCGCGTTCGAGCCCGGCGCCGATGATGAGCATCGAGAAGATCAGCACGATGATCGATCCGTCGATCGAGCTCCAGGCTTCTTCGCTGTCGATGCAGCGCAGCACCAGGATCGCGGCCACCGCGAGCATGGCGAGAATGCCGATGTCCATCACGTTGAAAGCGGCAAGTCCGACCACGGCGGCCAGCGCGGCCAGCGCGATCGGCGCCTTGCCGCGCCTGTAGGGACGACCGCTGGGACGCGAGACCGAGACCAGGTCCGCATCCTCGGTCAGCGCATCGAAATTGTCGGGCGGGCCTTCGAGGAGAAGCTTGTCGGCCGGGCGAAGCTTGACGCTTTCGAGATCGGAGCCGGGAATGTGGCGGTGCCTGTGCGCACCGAGAATGCGCACGCCGTAGCGCCGCCCAAGCGACAGGTCGATGATGCGTTCGCCGGCCGTTCCGCGATGCGGCGCGACAACCGCCTCCACCGCAACGGTCTCGCCCGAACGATCCTGGCTGCGGCGCAGACCGACGCGCAGGCCCGCTTTCTCGTTCAGTGTGAGAATTTCCGACGTGGTGCCGACGATGATGAGCGAATCGCCCCTCTTCATCGTCATCTCGTCGATATCCTCGCGTACGATGTCGCCCCCACGTCGCAGGCCAAGGATACGCAGGCCCGAGCGCTTGAAATCGGCGATCGCGCCGACTTTTTGCTGCGTATACTTGCCGTCGGCGCGCACGGTGATTTCCGACAGGAACTCCGTCTCGCCGCTGAGCACGGCCTCGCCCTCTGACCTGCGATCGGGCAGCAGGAATCGACCCAGCCCCAGCATCACCACTGTGCCGGTCAGCGCCACCACGAGGCCGACCGGCGTGATTTCGAAGATGGAGAACGGCTCCAGCCCAGCGCGCCGGGAAACACCATCGACCAGGATGTTGGTCGACGTACCGATCAGGGTGCAGGTTCCGCCGAGAATGGCGGCATAGGATATCGGAATAAGCAGCCGGGTGGCCGCCACGTCGATCGCCCGCGCCAGACGGAAGACAATTGGAATGAGGATCAGCACGACCGGCGTGTTGTTCATGAAGGCCGACGCCGCGACCGTGCCGGAAAGCAGCACGGCGATGCCGATCGCAGGCCGGGTGGAAGCCCTCGATATCAGCCGGTCCGCCATGCTTTCGAGCACCCCCGTGCGCACCAGCGCGCCCGAAAGGATGAACATCGCCGCGATCGTTATCGGCGCGGGGTTGGAAAAGGCCTTCATCGCATCGCCCGGTGTCGTCAGGCCCAAGACGATGAAGACCGCCGCGCCGCACACCGCAGTCACCTCCGGTGGGTAGCGCTCGATGATGAACGCCGCCAGCAATACGACCAGGAGCGCCAGCGACAGAATGGCCTCATGGCCGGCAATGAGCGATTCCATCGTCCGGTCAGTCTCCTGAAGGGGCGTGGGTATGCAGATCTAGCAAAGCACGCATCGGCCGAAAAGGACACAAGCCATGCGTCATCGATGCCGGACGGGCATCAACCCGGCCAGCCGAACCATCGAGCAATTTCTTCGAGGAGGCGTGCTGCAAACGCTTCATCCGCGGCCGACGAACGGCATCTTGCTTGCCATGACGGTCATGAAGAGGACATTGGCCTCAAGCGGCAGACCCGCCATATGCAACACGGCATCGGCGACATGGCGCACATCCATCACATCCTCCACGGCAATCTCGCCATTGGCCTGCGGCACGCCCTGCGTCATCGGCGCGGCCATTTCCGTAAGCGCGTTGCCGATATCAATCTGACCGCAGGCGATGTCGAATGGGCGTCCGTCCAGCGCCAGCGTTCGGGTCAGGCCCGAAATGGCGTGCTTCGTTGCCGTATAGGGAACCGAGCCCGGCCGCGGCGCATAGGCGGAGATCGAACCATTGTTGATAATGCGCCCGCCCATCGGCTCCTGGCGGCGCATCTGGCGAAACGCGGCGCGCGCGCACAGGAACGAACCGGTCAGGTTCACGCCCACCACGTCGTGCCAGACATCGACGGGAATCTCGTCGATCAAGGTCGACTTGTATCCCATGCCGGCATTGTTGAAGAGCAGGTCGACCCGCCCGAATTCGGCAACAACCGTTCCGAACAGCCGGTCGACATCGTCCGCGCTCGATACGTCGCAACCCACTGCGAGCGCGCGGGCCTCCGTCTCGCCTGCCGAACCGATCGCCTCTTCGAGAACCTTGACCCGGCGGCCTGTAAAGACCGTGTTCCAGCCATTCTTCAACAGCGCAGTGGCACAGGCCCTTCCGATTCCCGTGCCCGCACCGGTAACGATGGCGACTTTTCCGCTATCCAATGTCATCCCTCCTCGATGGCGAGCACGCGACGAGCTCACCTGAAGCAATTTGCAGATGGACGCGGCCGGCGCAAGGGCGCGATTTTGCCGTGTTCGCTCCCGTTCGGGAATCTATTGCTGTGGAAGGTCGCTTTGGAGGAATGCCACGAAGAGAAGGGCGGTCATTCGCGACCGCCCCGATCTGGATCATGCTTGGGAGGAGAAAAAGCCGATCCGAGAATGCGAATCATGCGCTTCGAAAGTTAACGAAATCTTACCACGATCGCCGCCGACGCGCAGCCCGCCAGGGATGCTACCAAGGCGAACCCGACGATCCGCCGGTCGGCCCGGCGGCGACCTTGGCCTCGGCGACCGTCGCTTCGATATGGTCGAGCAACGCGTCGGGCAGCCTCAGCCGGCCGGCCAGCAGGTCGAGATAGCCGCGTTCGGCTCGCGTCTGCGGATCGATGGTCAGGCGCGAGGCCGTATAGAGCTCGACGCGCTGCTCCTCGGTGCGGGCGGCGTCGACGAGCGCATCGAGGTCGGTCGGCTTGTTCAACTCCTCGGCCAGAAACCGCTCGGCCTCCGCGCCGATCCCGGCAAGCTTCAGGCGCTCGGCGATCTTGCCGCGTTCGGCCTCGTCAATGTGTCCGTCGGCCTTGGCCGAGGCAATCATCGCGCGCACCAGCGTCATGGCGAACTCGGCCTCTCCCTGGGGCGCGGCCGCGGGATCAAAACCCGTTCCCGATGGCGGCGGCAACAATTCGGGCTCGCCGGCATCCGGCTTTCCGGGCTGCTTGCCGGCCTGATAGTTCTGATAGGCCTTGTAGGCGAGCCCCGCCACAGCGGCCAGTCCACCCACCTTCAGGGCGGATCCCGTCAGCTTGCGGCCCGCCCCGGTGCCCAGAAGCACGGCCACCAGCGCCCCGGTCGCCAACGGATTGTCCTTGGCCAGTTGCGTTGCCTGGCCTGCCTTGTCGCGCACGGTCGAACCGGTTCCCGGGATGGTGGAGCCCAGCAGATCGTCGAGCAGTTTCTTGGGATCGAGCATGAAAGTCTCCGCGGTTTGCCGTTTCGGGACCCCATGGCGGATTGCCTCGGGCCGCAATGATCAACGACGTGAAACGCCCCTGTCGCGAATAGCTAGGGGAGCAAACAAGACAATACAATGACGAGCCGTCAAAAGCTCAGCGCCGATCCTTGACAGTCGTTGCCACTGGTTGGCCGATATGCGCCGCCGTTCCGCGTCTTGCGGCCAGTTCGACCTGCCGCTGACGTTCGGCATAGCGTGTGCGGTCCTCGTCGGTCCGCTTGTCGCGGCAATGCGGGCAGGAGACGCCCGACACATAGTCTGGCGAAGCGCGGTCCTCAGCGGTCAGCGGATGACGGCAGGCGCGGCAGAGTTCTGCTTCGCCCTCTTCCAGTCCGTGGACGAGGGAGACCCGCTCGTCGAAGACGAAGCATTCGCCATCCCAGCGGCTATCGTCGGCCGGCACTTTCTCCAGATATTTGAGAATGCCGCCCTTGAGGTGGTAGACCTCCTCGACGCCGATGGATCGCATGAAGGCGGTCGCCTTCTCGCAGCGGATACCCCCGGTGCAGAACATGGCCACGCGGCGTCCGGCCAGGGCCTCCCGCTGGCCCTCGGCCCATGCGGGAAAATCGCGAAAGCTGGCTGTGTCGGGATTGACCGCGCCGCGAAATGTTCCGAGCCTGACCTCGTAATCGTTGCGGGTATCGATGACCACCGTTTCCGGGTCATCGACAAGTGCGTTCCACGCATCCGGCTCGACATACGCACCGGCACCGCGAACCGGGTCCAGGTCTTCGACGCCCATGGTCACGATCTCGCGCTTGAGCCTGACCTTCATGCGATTGAAAGGCATCTCTGCGGAGCGGCTGAATTTCAGCTCCATTCCATCCATGCCCGGAATCGAGTGCAGATGATCGACGAGCGCGTCGATCCCCTCGTCGGTACCCGCAACCGTTCCATTGATACCTTCGTGGGCCAGGAGCAACGTGCCGCGAATACCATGCGCGTCGCAGAAGGCGGCGAGCGGTTGACGCAACTCGCGAAATGCCTCCAGCCGACAGAAGCGATAGAGTGCTGCAACCTTGTAACCATTGGCAGGCGTGGACGTATTCATGGCGAAGCGCCTATCGGCTCCGTGCGGCACAATCAAGACCGATGCATCTCCAGCCTGCAATTCCCGGGCTTGCCGCGACGCCGGAGCCTCGCGCCCAGACGTTCGGTCTCGTCGAACTTATCCCCGTGGCGCACGATGGCTTCACTATCGGTGCAGCTCGCATCAGGAGGCCCCATGCTCGACGAGGACATCATCAGGACCGCAACCCAACTGGCCGAAGCGTCCGGCATCGAGGCGGCGGCGCTTCTGGCAGTCATCGAGGTCGAGAGCGCAGGAATAGCCCTTGTGCGGATCGACGAGCGCGACGAACCTGTCATACGGTTTGAAGGGCACTATTTCGACCGCCGCCTGTCCGCCGCCTTGCGCCAGCAGGCACGCTCTGCCGGCCTGTCATCCCCGACGCCCGGCAAGATCGCCAATCCACGGTCGCAGTCCGAGCGTTGGGCCACGTTTCGCCGTGCCGCCGCGATCGACCGCAAGGCCGCCTGCGAATCGGTTTCATGGGGGCTCGGCCAGGTCATGGGCGCGCATTGGGCCTGGCTTGGCTACGCCAGCGTGGACGAGCTTGTCGCAGAAGCCCGAAGCGGCACCGTCGGGCAGCTCCGACTGCTGATCCGCTACATCGAAAAGGCGGGTCTGCTGGAGGCGCTGCGCCGGCGCGACTGGGCCGGCTTCGCGCGCGGGTACAACGGCCCGCTCTACGCCCGCAATCGCTACGACGTGCGCCTGGCGAACGCCTATGCCCGTCACCGGACGATTGCCGGTGGCTCCAAGGATCAGCCCTCTCACCTTGCCCGTGGAAGCCGTGGCGAACAGGTGCGGTCAGTGCAGGCCCTTCTGCGCTCCAGGGGATATGCGCTCGACGTCGATGGCCTGTTTGGGCCCCAAACCGAAATTGAGCTGCGACGTTTCCAGACTGATTGCGGCCTTCGCGCCGACGGCATCGCCGGCCCCGCCACGATGGCGCACCTGCGTGGAGGCTTGCGCGTCGGGGGAGTGCTGCCGAACTGGCTGGGAGCGGTGCTTGTCCGGCTGCGCTCGATGCTGGGCCTGAGCTGACCGGCCCAAGCCTGCCGTCCGCCTTGTCCGCCCGGCAAGGCTCTTGTATCTGTGAGGCTGATCGATTCAATCGATCCAATGCAAGCTGACACGAGAGGTCCGGACCGTCATGTCGCAGAAGGCAGACAAGCTGCTCCCGGTAATGACCGGGCAACCGGTGATCCCGGTCCTGAAGGTCGAGCGCGCCGCCAGCATCGTGCCGCTTGCAAGAGCGCTGGCCCGCGGCGGCCTGCCGGCAATCGAGATCACCCTTCGAACGGAGGAAGCCGTCGACGCGATCCGCATCGCGGCAAGCGAGGTGCCCGAAGCGATCGTCGGAGCAGGTACGATCCTCAAGGCGCGGCAATATGAAGAGGCCGTGAGGTCTGGTGCGCGTTTCATCGTCAGTCCCGGCATGACGCAGGAATTGCTGGACGCCGCGCGGTCCTACGAGGTGCCGCTTCTTCCCGGCGCGATGACCCCGAGCGAGATCATGGCGGCGATGGAGGAAGGCTATCGCCTGCTGAAGTTCTTTCCGGCCGAACAGGCTGGAGGCGCGCCTTTCCTGAAGGCGCTCTCGTCGCCGCTTTCAGGCGTACGCTTCTGTCCGACAGGCGGCATCTCCGCGGCCAATGCCGGCACCTATCTCTCCTTGCCCAATGTCGTCTGCATTGGCGGCTCCTGGGTCGCGCCCGACGAGTTGGTCAACGACGGCAAATGGGATGAGATCGAAGCCCTGGCTCGCGAAGCGTCGCGGCTCGGCGGGAAATAGGCACAGGCAAGCGCATCGGCCCGAGAATCGGAACTGATTTTCCGGATGGCACGATGCGCAGATTCAAAGTGATCAAACGTCCAATCGGATGCCGGCTCCCACAGGCCGGCCCATTATCCGTTTCGCCTGCCGATCGGCACGAAACGGTACGCCGCCGATCGTATCAATCCTGACCGAACCGGGCCACCGAAAGGAAGGTCACGGCGTTGCCGCTGAAACGGGCCGGATCAATATCCGCAGGACCCGCGCGGAAGCCTTCGGTATAGACCCGATCGGGCACCGTGCGGATGGCATTGTAGGCCAGTGCGGGCGTCGGCGTGGCGGTGACCGAGCGGATCGACCGGCTTGCGGCTTCCATGGCCCAGCGCGCGGCAATCCTGTCCACCGGAATGACCACTGGCTCCGAGGCGGCATTGGCGTCGTCGGCATGCGGGCGCGCGGCCTTCTCGGTCGTTCGAACGCCGGTATCCAGGGCCGAACCGGGCCCGGCCTTCGATGTGGCGGAGGTTGCCGACGCCAGTGTCACGCGTCCTCCCTTGGCCGTATCCTCGTCCTCCGGCAAGGACTGGGCGGCCGGCAAGTCACGTTGCACCTTCGTGCGCAGCGGGTTTTCCATGGCGTCTGTCGCTCTGGCGGCGGCCTCGACGCCCGGACGCAGACCGGGGACCGGCGCAAGCGCAGCCAGTTCGACAGGCAGCGATCCGGCAGCATCGTCGTCCTCGTTCGCCGAGCGCCCGGCTTCGTCCAGCGGTACTGCGACAGGCCGCTCGTCCGCCCGCGCCGCGGCCAGGGCCAGAGGCGGATCGACAGGCAGCTTGGGAGCCTCCGGGCGACGGCCTGGCAGGGGCACTTCGAATGGATCGTCGTTCGGCGCGGCAAACGCGGTCATGGTGCTTTCGACCGGGGCGTCCTGCACGCGCGGCGCCGCGATCGGCAACGGCACGGCTTTGGCAGGCAGCGATGCAAGGATGGTCTCAGGTGTTTCGACGGCCGGCGCCTGCGGGGCGGGCACGGGCGCTTGCGGCGTTGGCGCAACCGCGCGTTCAGCCGTCTGCGTCTGGGGCTGCGGCGCCGCAACTTCGCGGGCGGCCGGCCTGGGAGCGGATGCAGAGGTAGAAGACGCCGCGGCGCTTCCCGCATCGCGTCGGCTGGCTGCCGAAGCCACGGCGACGCTGCCGCTGCTTTCTTCTTCTTCGTCGGCGCCACCGCCGAACAGTGCCGTCAGGAACCCGCCTGGCCGTGTCCGCGCAGCGCTCGCAAGCTGAACCGTCTCACCGCTGCGCTGGCGTGCCTTGTAGGCGGCCAGGGCCTGATCGTAGCCCGGCAACGGCTTGCCGTCCGTGGGAACGTGCAATGTCTTGCCGTTCGGGAAGACTGCAGCAAGCTCCGGACGCGACATACGGGGCCAATGGCGGACATTTCCCACGTCCATATGCACGAACGGCGAACCGGAACGCGGATAGTAGCCCACGCCACCGCCCTGCATCTTGAGGCCAATGTCGCGAAGCTTCTTCAGCGGGACGTCGGGAATATAGAAGTCGACGGCCTTGCCCAGCATATGCTGGCTCTTCTTTGCCACACCGTTCGAACGGCTGCGCAACATGGCATTGGTGGCAGGCGAACGGTAGGCGGAAACGACGTGAATATAGTCGCGCGAGCCGCTTGCCCTGTAGGCTTCCCAAAGGAGATCCATCAGATGCGGATCCATCCTCGTGGGTTCGTTGCGGCGCCAGTCGCGAAGAAACCGGTTGATCTGGTCGAGACCGCTTTTGACGTAGCGCCCGTTGCGCTTGTACGTGATCTCGGCGCGTTCCTTGGTATGGATGAAATAGAGTTTGAGGGTCCGCGTCTCGGCGCGCGCATCTGCCGATCCAAAGCCGGCAAGAAACGTGAAGACCAGGAGAAGAAGCAGCAAGCCTCGCCGCCCTGCAGGGCGCGAGAAAGTTGCGTCGATAGGAAGGACGTTATTGCGCAAACCGAAAGGCCTTGTTGGCTTACCAGTGTCCCCGGAAAGATCGAGAGACGCTCTCCGAACCGTCTCCAATATCGTTCCTAATGGTTAATCACCGCTTATTGGAACCGAAATGCGGTGACAGAATGGCAAGAATCCGGCCGTGCGAGCCGGTTGAAGGACCTGGTTAATGAATGGTTGCGAAGTCTTGTCGTTGCCTGATGGCAATGCAGAATTACTGGAACGCCTTGACGATCCGGCCGGAATCCGGGTCGATTCCGTGCTCCTTGAGCTTGCGGTAGAGCGTCGAACGGCCGATCCCGAGGCGGCGCGCCACTTCGCTCATCTGCCCGCGGTAGTGGGCAATGGCATACTGGATCATGTCCAGCTCGACCTCGGCGAGCGAACGCACGTGCCCTTCAGCGTCGAGCGCATCGATTCGGTCGCCGCCCGGCAGTTCTTCGAGTGCGTCTGCGGCCAGAGGCGGCGTCACGTTCAGGTGCACGTTTTCCTGTCGGTCGGCCAGAACAAGCTCAGCCTCCGCCCCCGCCTCCACGGCACCCACCTGGGCGCGGATCTGCGGAAATTCCTCGCTCGTCAGCATTGTCCCTTCGCACAGCACCACTGCCCGGAAGATGGCGTTCTCCAGCTGACGGATGTTGCCCGGCCAGTCATAGGCCTTGAGCAGCGCCATCGCCTCGCCGGTGATACCGGAGACCCTGCCGCCGGTTTCCGCACTGCTCATTCGGTCTATGAAGAGCCTGACGAGCGCATCCATGTCTTCGCGCCGTTCACGCAGCGGCGGCACGAAGATCGGAAAGACGTTGAGGCGATAGAAGAGATCCTCGCGAAACGCGCCGTCCTTGACCCGTTCAAGGAGATTGCGGTGGGTGGCCGAGATCAGCCGTATGTCCACCTTGACCGACTTGCGCCCGCCAACCGGATCGACGTCTCCGTCCTGCACAGCCCGCAGGAGTTTCACCTGCACGTCGAGCGGCAGATCACCGATCTCGTCGAGAAATAGCGTCCCACGGTCGGCCTCGACGAATTTGCCGGTGTGCCTTTCCGTGGCGCCGGTAAACGATCCCTTTTCATGGCCGAACAGGATGGATTCGACCAGGTTGTCGGGTATCGCCCCGCAATTGACTGTAACGAAGGGCCTGGAACGCCGGTTGCTCGCGCCCTGGATGGCTCGCGCGACAACTTCCTTGCCGACGCCGGATTCCCCTTCGATAAGAATGGGAATGTTGGAGGAAGCTGCCTTCTGGGCGAGGCGGATGACCCGCTCCATCGAAGGACTGCGCGATTGTATGTCCGCGATCGTCAAGGCATGTGCATGCAGCGGCGCCCCACGTGCGGCGGCATTTCCCTTGGCATGAACCTTGAGAGCCCCGGCAACGACCGCATTCAGCTTGTCGGGCGATACCGGCTTGACGACGAAGTCGAAAGCCCCGGCCCGCATGGCCGACACGACGGTGTCGATGCTTCCCTGCGACGTTTGCACGACCACCGGCACCTCGACACCGCGCTCGCGCATCGTTTCGAGAACGCTCAAGCCGCCGATGTCGGGCATGACGAGATCGAGCACGGCCAGCGCGATGTCACCGCCGCGCGGTCCCTCGAATGCGGCCAGCGCGGCTTTGCCGCCGTCAACGCATAGGGTTTCGTAGCCGCCCCTGGCGAGGGCTGCGCCCAGCAGTCTGCGCTGGATTGGATCATCGTCGACGATGAGGATGATTTCCGACATGAATCCTTCGCATTGGCCGTCTATTGGCGGAAAACGTGTCTGGATCATCATGGCACAGGCTTCTAAATAGGGGCTCAAGAAAGCCGGTGAACAAGTCCTTTGCGCGATGCTTCGAATTCGACATTTCCCGACCGCGTTGCCGCGGCCGCACAATGCATTTCCAGTTCGGTAAGGACGTGGCCAATTGCAGGAACCGAACGCGTCATTCAGATTTGACGTCCCGGTCAAGGCCGTCGATTCTTCGGTGATCGCACGGCGTCCAACAAGGCAGGTAAAATCCAATGAACTTCGAACGCCTCTTCAACCACTCCGCAGCCCAGATCCCCGACAGCGGGACGGCACCGAAGCGGCAGGCACTGCAATTCGGCGACCTGCCCGAATGGGATCTCGGCGATCTCTACCCCGCCATGGATTCGCCGGAACTCAAGCGCGACCTGGCCCGCGCCCTGTCAGACGCGATCGCCTTCGAGGAAACCTGGAAAGGTAAGCTCGCCGATGAGGCCGCTCGCGGCAAGGACGGCCGGATGGGCTCGGTGATGCAGGCCTATGAGGCGCTGGAAGAACTGCTCGGGCGCATCGTCTCCTACGCCAGTCTCGTCTATGCCGGCGACACCAGCGATCCGCGCCGCGCCAAGCTGTATGGCGACGTTCAGGAAAAGATGACCGACGCCAGTGCACATCTTCTCTTCTTCGCGCTGGAACTGAACAAGATCGAGGAGACGGTCATCGATGCGGCACTCGACGCCGACCCGCTCTTCGGCCGCTATCGTCCCTGGGTCGTCGACTTGCGCAAGGACAAGCCGTTTCAGCTCGAGGACCGGATCGAGCAGCTCTTCCATGAGAAGTCGGTCACCGGGCGCAGCGCCTGGAATCGCCTCTTCGACGAGACGATGTCGGCCCTGCGTTTCAAGGTCGACGACGAGGTGATGTCTCTCGAACCGACCCTCAACCTTCTGCAAAGCGCCGATCCGGCGGAGCGGCAAGCGGCGGCGGAGGCTCTTGCCGCGACTTTCAAGGACAATCTGCGCACCTTCACGCTGATCACCAATACCCTGGCAAAGGACAAGGAGATTTCCGACCGCTGGCGCGGCTTCGAGGACATCGCCGATAGCCGGCACCTCGCCAACCGTGTCGAACGTCCTGTCGTGGACGCATTGGCGGAAGCGGTCCGGAACGCCTATCCGAAGCTGTCGCATCGCTACTACGCCATGAAGGCCCGCTGGCTGGGCATGGATCGGATGAACCATTGGGATCGCAACGCTCCCCTGCCCGAAACGCCTCAGGCGGTGATCGGTTGGGAAGACGCGAAGCAGACGGTTCTCTCCGCCTATGGCGGCTTCGCACCGGAAATGGCAGATATCGCGCGCCTCTTCTTCGACAAGCGCTGGATCGACGCGCCTGTCAGGCCTGGAAAGGCACCCGGCGCCTTCGCCCATCCCACGGTTCCCTCGGCCCACCCCTACGTTCTCCTGAACTATATGGGCAAGCCGCGCGACGTCATGACGCTCGCCCATGAGCTCGGCCACGGCGTTCATCAGGTGCTGGCCGGCAAGCAGGGGGCACTGATGGCCTCGACCCCGCTGACGCTCGCCGAGACGGCATCCGTCTTCGGCGAGATGCTGACCTTCCGGTCCCTCATCGACGGCACGTCCGAGCGCCGTGAGCGCAAGGCCATGCTGGCGCAGAAGGTCGAGGACATGATCAACACGGTGGTGCGCCAGATCGCCTTCTACGAATTCGAGCGCAAGGTGCACACCGAGCGCCGGCGCGGCGAACTGACCTCCGACCAGATCGGCGAATTGTGGCTGGAAGTGCAGGCCGAGAGCCTCGGCCCGGCCATCCGGTTGCGAGAGGGCTACGAGACCTTCTGGGCCTATATCCCGCACTTCATCCATTCACCCTTCTATGTCTACGCCTATGCCTTCGGCGACTGCCTGGTGAATTCCCTGTTCGCGGTCTACCAGAACGCCGAAAAGGGATTTCAGGAGAAGTATTTCGACATGCTTCGGGCAGGCGGCACCAAGCATCATTCCGAGCTTCTTGCGCCCTTCGGCCTCGACGCTTCCGATCCGGAATTCTGGAGCAGGGGTCTGGCGGTCATCGAAGGCCTGATCGACGAGTTGGAGGCGCTCGACGAATGACGTGTCACAGTCATGCTGGCCCACACTCCCTATGACGGCTCGGCCACTCCCTTCACCATCGGGCTGAAGCGGCTGGACGCCGCAGACTGGATCGAGACCGACGATCGGCTCGAATCCTTTCTGGCCGAAAAGGACCGCCACTTCGCAGAACGTCGCGCGCAGGTCTTCGCCGAGGAGGCGCAAACCCGGGACGCCCAACGCGAAGTGCTGGAAAAGCTGCTGTCCCATCTGGCCGGACACCATGCGAACACTCACATGGTCAGCGATGGCGCCGTGACCGTCGCCGGCCGCCGGATCCCGCTCGACAGCGCCGATCCGCCGCTGATGATCGCCTCCCGCCTCGTGCAGGAAGATCTCGTCCTCATGCGCCGTGGCGAGAGCGGATGGCGTCTGGCCGCCGCTTCGCTTTGCTTTCCGTCGTCCTGGTGTCTTGCGGAAAAATTCGCCCGTCCCATCGAGGACATCCACGCTCCCGTGCCCGGCTTCGGTCGCGGCACGCGAACGGCGGCATTGATCAACCGCATTTTCGACAATCTCAAACCCGATCAGCCTGTCGAGCGGATGAACTGGTCATTGCAGACGGACGACGCGCTCCACAAACCGTTGTCCTCGCTCAAGCGCGACGAAAGAGCGGCCGCGCGTCCGGCGCGTTTCACCGATCATGCCGGATTGGATGGGGCCTACGTCCGGGTCGAACGCCAGACATTGCACCGGCTCGCGGAATCCGGCGACATCCTGTTCACCATCCGGATTCATCTGGACCCAATACAAATGCTCCGGAATCATCCCGAACGGGACCGGATCGCCGCAGCCTTTGCCGCCCAGTTGCGTGCGCTCGACGCGGACCAGCTCGACTACAAGGGGCTGACTACCGACCGCGAGCGGCTGGCGGCGGCGCTGGACAGAATGGCGCGGGACTGAGCCCGCGCCTCAGATGCCGGAACCGAAAAGCTCCTCGCCCTCTTCCCAGGGGCTCGGACGCGGTGCCGCACCCGCCCTGGGCAGCGGCATCCAGCATTTCAGCTCAGGTTCCGCATAGCCGACGATCTGGCCGGGATGGGAGTCGGCCGAACGCCATCCTTCAGGGCCGTACTGATCGGCTCGCGACCAGTGAACCACGTCGACCTCCGCCGGTCCCTGCTCGGAGGCCCGCACCGTGGCAAGGATGCGGGTTCCGTCGCGCGGGGCCAGTTCCATTTGCCGCCAGCCTGTCGTCTCTTCCATGGCAATTCTCCCCGCAGGCAGGTTAAAAAGGGACAGCGGACGGCGGCAATCCGCTCATGGCGGCCTCAATCGTCCGGCAGCACCCGAACCGCACCCTTGTCGGCGCTCGAAGCGAATGCCGCATAGGCCTTGAGCGCCTTGGTCACATTGCGCTTGCGCGGATTGGCCGGTTTCCAGCCGAGCGTGTCCTGTTCTGCGCGGCGACGCGCGAGTTCGTCCTCGCCGACGTTCAGATTGATCGTTCGGCTCGGGATGTCGATTTCGATCATGTCGCCGTCGCGCACCAGGCCGATCGCTCCGCCGCTGGCGGCTTCCGGGGAGACATGGCCGATCGACAGGCCCGACGTGGCACCCGAAAAGCGCCCGTCGGTGATGAGGGCACACACCTTGCCGAGCCCTTTCGACTTCAGATAGCTGGTCGGATAGAGCATTTCCTGCATGCCGGGTCCGCCCTTCGGCCCCTCGTAGCGGATGACGACGACATCGCCTGCCTTGACCTCGTTGCCGAGAATTCCCTTCACGGCCGCGTCCTGGCTTTCGAAGATCACGGCCGGGCCGGAGAACTTCAGGATCGATTCATCGACGCCAGCCGTCTTCACCACGCAACCGTCGAGGGCAATGTTGCCCTTCAGCACCGCCAATCCGCCATCGCTGGAGAATGGGTGCTCGTTCGAGCGGATAACGCCATTTTCGCGGTCGAGATCGAGCTCGTCCCAGCGTGACTCCTGCGAGAAGGCAACCTGTGTGGGCACTCCGCCCGGCGCCGCTCTGAAGAACCGGTGCACCGAAGCGTTGTCGGTGCGCGCGATATCCCAGCGCACGATCGCCTCGCCGATCGTCGCTGTGTGCACGGTCGGCATGTCGCGATTGATCAGCCCCGCCCGATCGAGTTCGCCAAGGATCGCCATGATGCCACCGGCGCGATGGACATCCTCCATATGCACGTCGGACTTGGCCGGCGCCACCTTGCACAGGACAGGCACGCGCCGCGACAGAGCATCGATGTCGTCCATGTCGAAGTCGATCTCACCTTCACTGGCGGCGGCCAGGATGTGCAGGACCGTGTTGGTCGAGCCGCCCATGGCGATGTCGAGCGCCATGGCGTTCTCGAACGCGCCCTTCGCGGCGATGTTGCGCGGCAGGGCCGTCTCGTCGTCTTGTTCGTAGTAGCGCCGGGCCAGATCCACGATCAGGTGACCGGCCTCGACGAACAGCCGCTTGCGGTCGGCATGGGTGGCCAGCGTCGAGCCGTTGCCGGGCAGCGACAGGCCGAGCGCCTCGGTCAGGCAGTTCATGGAATTGGCGGTGAACATGCCGGAACAGGACCCGCAGGTCGGGCAGGCCGAGCGCTCGATCACCTGGACGTCCTCTTCGGACACATTGTCGTCGGCCGCGGCCACCATCGCATCGACGAGGTCCAGCGCGACCTGCTTGCCCTTGAGCACGACCTTGCCGGCCTCCATCGGCCCGCCCGAGACGAACACGGCGGGAATGTTGAGCCTGAGCGCGGCCATCAGCATGCCGGGCGTGATCTTGTCACAGTTGGAGATGCACACCATTGCGTCGGCGCAATGCGCGTTGACCATGTACTCCACGGAATCGGCGATGATTTCTCGCGAAGGCAACGAATAGAGCATGCCGTCATGTCCCATGGCGATGCCGTCGTCGACCGCGATCGTATTGAACTCCTTGGCCACTCCGCCCGCACTCTCGATCTCGCGTGCCACCAGCTGACCAAGATCCTTCAGATGCACGTGGCCCGGCACGAACTGGGTGAAGGAATTGACGACCGCGATGATCGGCTTGCCGAAGTCGCTGTCCTTCATTCCGGTCGCCCGCCACAGACCGCGGGCTCCGGCCATGTTGCGGCCATGCGTTGTCGTACGGGAACGGTATTGCGGCATAGGGCGTATCCTGTTGTCTTCGTTCTTGCCGGCAGCCGTCGCATGATCCGCCGGGGGCCGGACTTTAACGGCATTGAACCGAGTAGGCTACATAGCGTCGATTTTCGCCGCCCGAAACCCGTTGAGCGCATTTTGCAGACGACCCGGAGCAAGCGCTCGCACCGTTTCCACTTTATCGGAATGGCGTTATGTGTTTTAGCGCTCGGGTGCATGGTCCGAAAATTCTCGCGGTACCGCCACGAGGCAGGCCGCGAGCAATCGAACGATTTAGCGCAACAGGATCATTCAGTTAGACCATTGATCGTGACGGGGCCCGGGTCCGGAATATCAGACTCTGCCGGCTCGGCGCCGCAATCTCGGGAGTTGTAGGAATGGCAAGACAGCCCTGGCCCGTTCACGGGGAGATTACAGGTCCGGTCGTCATGATCGGATTCGGATCGATCGGTCGCGGCACGCTGCCGCTGATCGAGCGACACTTCAAGTTCGACAAGGAACGCATGGTGGTGATCGATCCACTCGACACCAACCGCAGGCTCGTCGACGAACGCGGCATCAGGTTCGTCCAGGACTACGTCACGAAGGACAACTACAAGGATCTTCTGACACCCCTGCTGACCAACGGCCCCGGCCAGGGTTTCTGCGTCAATCTATCCGTCGACACCTCCTCCCTCGACATCATGAAGCTGTGCCGCAAGCTTGGCGTGCTCTACATAGACACGGTGAACGAGCCGTGGCTGGGCTTCTATTTCGACGACAAGGCCGGTAACGAGGAGCGTACGAATTATGCGCTGCGCGAGACCGTGCGCGCGGAAAGCAAGAAGCGGCCTGGCGGGACAACGGCCGTTTCATGTTGCGGCGCCAATCCGGGGATGGTCTCCTGGTTCGTCAAGCAGGCGCTGGTCAATCTGGCCTCCGATCTGCAGCTTGATTTCGATGAACCCGACCAGCACGACCGTGCCGGGTGGGCCAAACTGATGAAGAAGGCCGGTGTGAAGGGCATTCACATCGCCGAGCGCGACACGCAGCGCACCAAGAAGCCAAAACCGCTCGACGTGTTCTGGAACACATGGTCGGTCGAAGGCTTCATCGCGGAGGGTCTGCAACCGGCCGAGCTCGGCTGGGGCACGCACGAGAAGTGGAAACCGAAGAACGCGCGCAAGTTCAAGAAGGGAAACAAGGCGGCGATCTTTCTCGACCAGCCGGGCGCCAACACGCGGGTACGCACATGGTGTCCGACACCGGGGCCCCAATATGGTTTCCTCGTAACCCACAACGAGGCGATCTCGATTGCCGACTATTTCACCGTCCGCGACGGGAAGGGAAAGGTCGCGTATCGGCCGACCTGTCACTACGCCTATCACCCGTCCAATGATGCCGTGCTTTCGCTGCATGAGATGTTCGGCAATGGCGGGACCGCCCAGCCCGTTCACCACGTGCTGGACGAGAACGAACTGGTCGACGGCAAGGACGAACTCGGCGTGCTGCTCTACGGCCACGGCAGGAACGCCTACTGGTACGGCTCGCAGCTCACACTGGAAGAAGCACGAAAACTTGCGCCCTACCAGAACGCGACCGGCCTTCAGGTCAGTTCTGCCGTGCTCGCCGGCATGGTCTGGGCTCTCGAGCATCCGCAAGCAGGCATCGTGGAGACGGACGAGATGGACTACCATCGCTGCCTCGAGATCCAGCGGCCATACCTTGGACCGGTCAAGGGCTACTATACGGACTGGACCCCCATCGAAGGGCGTCCGGGCCTGTTTCCCGAGGATATCGACACAAAGGACCCGTGGCAGTTTCGCAACATACTTGTGCGCTAGCGCCCGGCGGGCGGGGCCAAACGGCTTGCTTTTGCCCCCTTGTCCCTGCATGTAGTTGGCAAGCGTACCGAGGAGAGGGAGCGCCACGATGAAGTTGACCCGTCTAGTTCCGGCTGCAGCCGCATTGGCAATTCTGGCAGGCTGTCAGACCGATGGCCCCATGATCGGCGGTCCGGCTGCACGCGCGCCGTCCGGCGTGGAAGGCGAGTGGATGAGCACGGATGGAACGTCGATCTCGCGCTTCAACATCGGCGGGACTTTTGAAACCGTGGCCACGGATACGGGCAACAGACTGTCGGAGGGTACCTATCAGTACCGCGACGCCCAGACGGTCGACATCATCATGAAGTCTCTGATCCGCCAGACGACGCAGCGCGTCGCCTGCGCTCAGGTGACGCCCACCCAGCTCAACTGCACGAACGCGGCAGGAAATCAGTTTGTGCTCGTGCGCAGCGGAGGCGTATCCTGACGCTGCGCCGGCGCGCGCACTGAGAAAGCCGCTCTTCTGCGTGCCCGCCGCCTGCCTGCAACGGCAAGGAATGGGCGATGCTGGTGATCTTGGCAATAGTCGCGCTTCTGGCTGTGGTGGTCCTGCCGCAGCTCTGGGTCAGGCACACCATTTCTCGTCATGCCCGCGACCGCAATGACCTGCCCGGAAGCGGCGGCGAATTTGCCCGACACCTGCTCGATCGTTTCGGGCTGGCGCACGTTGCGGTCGAAGCCAGCCAGACCGGAGATCATTACGACCCGGATGCGAGGGCCGTTCGGCTCTCGCAGGCCCATCGTGACGGCCGATCGATCAGCGCTGTCGCGATCGCCGCGCACGAGGTCGCCCACGCCGTCCAGCATGCGCGCGGCGAAAGACTTCTGAGCGCGAGGCAGAACCTGGCGCGGATCGCCCTCCTCACAGATCGCCTTGCGGGCATCTTCTTCATCGCGGCCCCCGTGCTGGCCATCGTCGCCCGCACGCCCATGGCATTCGTGGCAATCGTCGCCGCCGGCGTCGGGCTGCTCTGCGTGCGGGTGATCGTGAGCCTGCTCTCGCTTCCCGTCGAGATCGACGCCAGCTTCGGCAAGGCGCTGCCCATCCTGGAAGAAGGCCGTTACCTGAACCCTGGCGACATGCCGGCGGCGCGCAGCGTCTTGAAGGCGGCAGCCTTCACCTATGTCGCAGGCGCCCTGATATCGCTGGTCAACCTTGCGCGCTGGGTCAGGCTCCTGCGATAACGGTCGCGACTGGGAGGAGAACATCACGATGGGCGAGTATTTCGACGATCTCGAAACGCGGGATCCGGCCGAACGCGAGGCCGATCATTTCAGGCGTCTGCCAACGTTTCTGGCAGAGACAATGCAGCGGGTGCCCGGTCTGGCCAGCAGGCTTGGCCGCATGTCGCCGGGCGACATCGATTCACCTCAAGCACTGGCCCGGGTACCGGTCCTGCGCAAGCCCGAACTGATGGAACTGCAGGCCAAGGAGCCACCCTTCGGAGGCATTGCCGACGTGTCGGCCCTGGCGGGCCGACGGGTGTTCCTGTCGCCCGGCCCCGTATGGGAGCCGCAAGGACCCGGCGCCGACCCCGGACTTGCCGCGCGCGCCTTCTTCGCCGCGGGCATCCGCCCTGGCGATGTCGTCCACAACGCCTTTGCCTATCAGATGACGCCGGGCGGCTTCATTCTCGACGAGGGTGCGCGCGCCCTCGGATGCACCGTTTTCCCGGCCGGCGTCGGCAACACCGAGATGCAGGTCGAAGCGGCTGCGGCGCTGAAGCCCACCGTCTATTGCGGCACGCCGGATTTCCTCAAGGTTCTGCTCGACAAGGCCGCCGAGGCCCGGCTCGACCTCTCCTCCTTCCGCCGCGCCCTGGTCTCCGGCGGAGCCCTGTTTCCTGCCCTGCGCGAGGAATATCGCGCGCGCGGCGTCGCCGTCTTCCAGTGTTACGCAACGGCCGAGTTCGGTGTGATCGCCTATGAAACAGCGGGAGACAACGGCGAGGCCCTGCCGGGCATGATCCTCAACGAGGAACTCATCGTGGAGATCGTGCGTCCGGGCACAGATGATCCGGTGAAAGAAGGCGAGGTCGGCGAGATCGTCGTGACCTCCTTCAACCCGGCCTATCCGTTGCTGCGCTTCGGCACGGGTGATCTGTCGGCCATCCTGCCCGGACAGTCGCCCTGCGGCCGCACCGGCCGGCGCATCAAGGGCTGGATGGGGCGCGCCGACCAGCGCACCAAGATCAAGGGCATGTTCGTCGATCCCAAGCAGGTGGCAGAGATCGTGCGCCGACACCCCGAAGTGGCGCGCGCGCGGCTCGTCGTCAGCCGCGCGGGCGCGTCCGACCGGATGGAACTGCATGTCGAGCCGGCAAACGGCCGTCCGATCGACGCCGACGCACTGGCCGTCACGCTGCGCGAGGTAACGAAGCTGGGCGGTTCGGTCCTGGCGGCAGAAGCCGGCTCATTGCCCAATGACGGGAAGGTGGTCGCCGACGAGCGGGACTATTCCAGGTAGAAGGGCGCCCATCGGCCAATAGCGCTTGCATAGGCTCCGCCCTTGGTGTGACATGCGTGCGAACGGCTTTCACCATGTGCGATCGCCGAGGGTTGCCGGTCGTGCAGCCACGAAATGGGAGACGAAGAAGATGAAGAGACTGACCGCCATTGTGGCTCTCTCGGCGTCGGGGCTGGCCTTGTCCACTGCCGCGTCATTTGCCGACTACACGCTGAACATTCTGCACATCAATGACTGGCACAGCCGCATTGAATCGATCAATAAGTACGATTCCACCTGTTCGGCCGAGGACGAGACCGAGGGCAAATGCTTCGGTGGAGCGGCTCGCCTGGTGACCGCCGTGGGCGACCGCCGCGACGCGCTCGAAGGCCAGAACGTCCTGTTCCTGAATGCGGGCGACAACTTCCAGGGATCACTTTTCTACACCACCTACAAGGGCGCGGTCGAAGCAGAGTTCCTCAACCAGATGGCAACCGACGCGATGGCTGTCGGCAACCACGAATTCGACGACGGCGAGGACGGGCTGGCGACCTTCCTCGATGCCGCGAAGTTTCCGGTCCTCAGCGCCAACGTGAAGGCGGAGGCCGCATCAAGCCTCGGAGACCGCGTCAAGCCCTACGCGATCCTGGATGTCGGCGGCGAGAAGATCGGCATCGTCGGTGCCGTGGCCAACGACACGGCCGAGCTCTCCTCGCCCGGAGAGAATGTGACGATCGAGGAGGATGTCGCGACGATCACGAAAGCCGTCGAGGCCGTGCAGGCAGAAGGCGTCAACAAGATCATCGCGCTGACCCATGTCGGCTATCCGCGCGACCTGGCCGCGATCGCGAAGATTCCTGGGGTCGACGTCGTCGTGGGCGGACATTCCCACACGTTTCTTTCGAGCACTCAGGAAGGAGCCGAAGGCCCCTACCCGACCATGGTCGACAATCCCGATGGCCATGCGGTGCCCGTCGTGCAGGCCGGCAGCTACTCCAAATATCTGGGCGACCTCAAACTGGTCTTCGACGATGCCGGCGTGGTGAAGGAGGCGAGCGGCGAGCCCATCCTGCTCGATGCGTCGGTGCAGCCTGACGAGACTGTTCTGGCGCGCATCAAGGAACTGGCGGCGCCGATCGAGGATCTGAAGGCGCAGGTCGTCGGTGACACCACGGCGCCGATCGACGGCAGCCGCGAGAGCTGCCGCGCCCGCGAATGCGAGATGGGCAATCTGGTTGCCGACGCCATGCTCGACCGTGTCGCCGGCCAGGGCATCCAGGTCGCCATCCAGAACGGCGGCGGACTGCGCTCGTCGATCGACGGGGGCCAGGTAACGATGGGCGAGGTGCTTTCTGTTCTGCCGTTCCAGAACACGCTCGCCACATTCCAGCTCAGCGGCAAGGACATTGTCGCATCTCTCGAAAGCGGCGTCAGCCAGATCGAGGAAGGCGCCGGCCGCTTCCCGCAGGTTGCCGGTCTGCGCTACACCTTCGATGCCTCTGTTGCTCCGGGCGAAGGACGCGTCACCTCGGTGGAGGTCCGCGAGAATGACGAATGGTCGCCGATCGACGATGGCCGGCTGTATGGCGTCGTGACCAACAATTTCATGCGCAACGGCGGCGACGGATACGCGCTCTTCAAGTCGAACGGGCAGAACGCATATGACTACGGGCCGGGTCTCGAACAGGTTCTGGCCGACTATCTGGCCGCGTCGAGCCCCTATACGCCGAAACTCGAAGGCCGCATCACCGCAGCCGCCACGCCCACGATGGAAGAATCCGGCGACAGGGACGACGAGACGCAACCGGAAGCCCCTGCAGCCGAGGCACCGGCTGCGATGCCGGAACTGCCGGCGATGTCCTCGACCTTGACCAGTGAGCCGCCTTCCGTCGAAGTGGAACCGGCGGCCGAGGCGGCTACCGAGGCGCAGCCTGATGCGCGGAACGAGGCCGAAATGAAGCCCGACACCCACACCATCGTGGCGGGCGACAACTACTGGAAGCTGGCGGAGAAATTCTACGGCGATCCCTTCATGTGGAAGAAGCTTGCCGAAGCCAATCCGGACTACCGGGCCGGCGCCCTTCCGGTCGGCGCCACGCTCGCTGTTCCGCCGGCCAACTGAGCCGGCTCCGGCCGGTTCAGGCATTGCGACCAATCGACCCGCCTTGCTCCCGCGAGGCGGGTTTTTGATTTGCCGGCCACCGGAATAGGATAGCAGTTGCTTGAAACGGCGCTGCCGGTCTCTATCTCGAGCGCAGCATGGATCATGGAAAAGATGACACTCGAAACGACACTTAACCGTGACACGACACGAGCGCTCGGACAGCTTCCAACGGATCACCCACCCGTCAGAATGCACAAGGTCGGCGTTCTTCTGGTCAATCTGGGGACACCGGATGGTACAGATTACTGGCCGATGCGGCGCTATCTGAGCGAGTTTCTCTCCGACAAGCGCGTCATCGAATGGCCGCGCGCCGTCTGGTATCCCATTCTGCAGGGCATCGTGCTGTCCACGCGGCCGAAGAAGTCGGGTGCCGCCTATGCCCAGATCTGGAACAAGGAACGAAACGAATCGCCGCTGCGCACATTCACGCGATCGCAGGCTGAAAAACTGGCGTCGGCGCTGGCCGATCAGCCCGCCGTCATGGTCGACTGGGCGATGCGCTACGGCAAACCGTCGATCGAGTCCGTTCTCGGGCGCATGGTGGCCGAAGGCTGCGACCGCATCGTCATGTTCCCGCTCTACCCGCAATATTCCGCCACGACCACGGCAACGGTGAACGACAAGTTCTTCGAAGCGCTGATGAAGATGCGCGCCATGCCCGCCACGCGCACGGTGCCCAGCTACCATGACGAACCTGTCTATATCGAAGCCCTCGCCCGCTCGATCGAGAAGCATCTGGCCTCCCTCGACTTCGATCCGGAAGTCGTCATCGCCTCCTATCATGGCATCCCGCAAAGCTATTTCCGCCGCGGCGATCCCTATCACTGCCATTGCATGAAGACATCGCGCCTGCTGCGTGAGAGGCTCGGCTGGGACGAGAAGAAGCTCATGACCTGCTTCCAGTCCCGCTTCGGGCCGGAAGAATGGCTGCAGCCCTACACCGACAAGACGGTCGAACGGCTGGCCCGCGAGGGCGTGAAATCGATCGCCGTCTTCAATCCGGGTTTCGTATCCGATTGCCTGGAAACGCTCGAGGAAATAGCGGGTGAGGCCGGCGAGATCTTTCACGAGCATGGAGGCGAGAACTTCACGCACATTCCCTGTCTCAACGACAGCGACGAAGGCATGGCGGTCATCGAGGACATGGTGCGCCGGGAACTGTCCGGCTGGGTATGAGCCTCGGCCGGATCCGTAACGGCTGGGAAACCTGCCTGCGCTAGGTTGCCTGTATCGCGTTCCGGCGGACCCGGCGGATCGCCCGTCGTTCAGCCATGCCGGCACGTTTCCGCAATCCGCGCCAAGGATCCCCGCCCATGAATTTCACCGGTCTCGATATCCTCATCCCCATCCTGATCGTACTTGTCCTGCTGGTCCTCTTTGCGGGCATCAAGACGGTCCCGCAGGGCATGAACTATACGGTCGAGCGTTTCGGCCGCTACACGCGCACCCTGACACCGGGTCTCAACCTGATCGTTCCCTTCATCGACCGCATCGGCGCCAGGCTGAACATGATGGAACAGGTGCTCGACGTGCCGACGCAGGAGGTCATCACGCGTGACAATGCGATCGTCGCCGTCGACGGGGTCGCCTTCTATCAGGTGCTCAATGCGGCAAGCGCCGCCTACGAGGTTTCCGGGCTGGAAAATGCGATCCTCAACCTCACCATGACCAACATCCGAACCGTCATGGGCTCCATGGATCTCGATGAACTGCTTTCCAACCGCGATGCGATCAACGAAAGGCTGTTGCGGGTCGTCGACGATGCGGCGAGCCCCTGGGGCATCAAGGTCACGCGCGTCGAGATCAAGGATATCAACCCGCCGGAAAACATGGTGGAATCCATGGCCCGGCAGATGATGGCTGAGCGCAACAAGCGGGCCGAAATCCTGGAGGCGGAGGGGCGCAAGCAGGCCCAGATCCTGGAAGCCGAGGGACGCCGGGAAGCCGCGTTCCGCGACGCCGAAGCCCGCGAACGCCTTGCCGAGGCGGAAGCCCGCGCGACCCGCGCCGTCTCCGAGGCGATCGCCCAGGGCGACGTGCAGGCAATCAACTACTTCGTTGCACAGAAATACACCGAGGCGCTTGCCAAAATCGGCTCGTCGAACAACAACAAGGTCGTCCTGATGCCGATGGAAGCCTCATCGCTGATCGGTTCGCTGGGCGGCATCGGCGCCATCGCCAAGGAGGTCTTCGGCGACGAAGCAAGGACGCGTTCGCCGGGCCGTCCTCCGGTGAGCCCACCCCGCCAGTCCTGACGGGGACGGCGCATGAGCTTAGAAGAATTGACGAAAGCAGCTCTTCATCCGGGATTGCCGAAATCGACGGTGGGTCGGCGCCGCCGATTTCGCCGGACGATGAGCCGACCCGATTTCATGTCTCTCGAAGGATGACGCCATGATCGCCCGCTTGATCCTGGAACTCGGCCCCTGGAACTGGATGGTTCTCGGCTTCGCACTGCTGGCGATGGAAATCCTGGTCCCGGGCGTGTTCCTGGTCTGGATCGGTCTGGCGGCGATCGCAACCGGTGCCCTGTCTCTATTGCTGTGGGGCTCCGCGTTGTGGGTCTGGCAGATCCAGACGCTGGTCTTCCTCGCGCTCTCGCTGGCAGCCGCTCTTGCCGGCAACCGCTATTTCCGTCTGCGCCAGCCCCCGTCCGACCAGCCATTGCTCAATCTTCGCGGCGAGCAGCTTGTCGGGCGCACCGCAACGCTCGATGAGCCGATCAGAGAAGGCCGCGGGCGCATCCGCATCAACGACACGGTCTGGCGCGTCAGCGGGCCCGACCTTGCCGCAGGCACCCGCGTCAAGGTGGTCGCCGCCAAGGGCAATGATCTGACCGTCGAGCCCGCCTGAGGCGGAGGTGGCCGCCTGTCAGGCCGCGCCGATGCGCAGCAGGTCGTGCATGTGCACGATGCCGACAGGCCGACCCTTGTCGACCACCATCAGCGTCGTGATGGCCGAAGCGTTGATCAGTTGCAGCGCCGAGGCCACCAGCGTGTCGGGCGACGCCGTCTTCGGCGCACGCGTCATCACCTCGTCTACCGGCATGGAAAGCAGATCGGCATCGATGTGCCGGCGCAGGTCGCCATCGGTGATGATGCCGACAAGACTGCCATCCCTGCTCGTGATGCCCACACAACCGAAGCCCTTTCGGGAAATCTCGATGATGGCTTCCCCCATGCCGCTTCCCGACGGCACGAGCGGCAATCGCTCGCCCGTATGCATGATCTCGCTGAGCTTGGTCAGGTTGGCGCCGAGCTGGCCGCCGGGGTGGAAGGTGCGGAAATGTTCGGCCGTAAAGCCCCGCGCCTCCAGAAGAGCGATGGCAAGCGCATCGCCGATAACGAGCTGCATCAGCGTTGAGGTGGTCGGCGCGAGCCCGTGCGGGCAGGCTTCGGGCGCTTTCGGCAGCGCGATCACGATGTCGGCGGCGCGCCCGAGCGCGGACGCCTCGCCCGAGGTGATGGCGATCAGCGGAATGGCGAAGCGGCGGGAATAGGCGACGATGCCCTTCAGTTCCTGCGTTTCCCCCGACCATGACATGGCGATGATGGCATCGTCCTTGGCGATCATGCCGAGGTCGCCGTGATTTGCTTCGGCGGGATGCACGAAAAAGGCCGGCGTTCCGGTCGAGGCGAACGTCGCCGCCATCTTCGAACCGATATGGCCGCTCTTGCCAACGCCGGTCACGATGACGCGGCCCGATATGCGCGCGATCGTCTCGACCGCACGCGCGAAAGGCTCGGCGAGCCCATTGTCGAGAGATGCGGCGAGAGATGTCAGGCCCGCCTGTTCGGTATCGATCGTACGAACGGCCGAGGCAATGGCTGCCCCCGCGTCGAACGGCCTTGTCTTTGTGGTCGTGTGCATGCGTTCGTCTATCCTCTGCGCGATACGCTGTCCATCCGGCTTCGCCGCGCTCCCCGCTCAACCCTCCATTAACCGAACGGGTTTACTGATTGCTAAAGTTTCGCGCCTGCGGGCGCGGTCAAGGGTTTAAAGGGCAGGGAATGGCTTTTTGGCGGCAGCCGGCAATATTCGCCTGGCGCGGCAAGCGTCTGCGGCCGCCACTGCTCGCCGTGGCGGTGATGGCAATCGCCTGCCGCCCGCCAGCTTCTTACGGTCAGGACCTCCGGCTGCGCGGCACAGTCGACATGGCGGCCGTCACCGGCTCGCTGCTGCCCAATGAGACACTGGCGGGACGGGCATCCGCCCCTGGCGATCCGCAGCCGCTCCCTTCAACTCAATCCGGCATCGCCGGGCAACGGTACCAGCCTGCAAGCCCTGGCGCCGTGACCGAAGAGACCGAAGACGCGCCGTCCGCATTTGCAGACAGGCAACGCCTGACGCTGTCGGCAGACAACGCGGCATCCACGCAGGAGGCCGAGATGGCGCCTGCACTGCGAGCCTGGCCCGACGACATTACAGCCGACGAACTGGTGCTGCGCACCGGCCCTGAGAACCTGCGCACCCCCGCCATCAGCGGCGGCCCGCTGCAAAGCGACGACGATCCGTACGCGCCGCTCGGCCTGCGCCTCGGCAGCTTCGACGTTTACGGGGCGTTTGACCAGGGGACCATGTGGACCTCCAACGTCAGTTCCAGCCCGGATGGCGGCGAAGGTGTCGTGTCGGAGACCGCCCTGCGACTGACTGCTGTTTCCGACTGGTCGCGTCACGCGGCGAGACTGGAGGCGCAGGGCCAACTGCGCGAATCCATCTCCGGCGCGCCGCTGTCGGAGTTTCGCGGCGACGTGCGCGCCGCGCTGGAGCTCGACCTGGCATCGGATCTCGGCGCACGTGCCGTGCTCGGCTATGCGGTGCGGCCCGAATCGGCCGCCTCGCCCGTCGAGATCGCGGGCACCGTCTCGCAGCCCACGACACATACGTTCAGCGGCGAGATCGGGTTGGAAAAGCGGGCCGGTCGATACCGGTTCGACGTGGCCGGATCGGTCGAGCGGGAGGTCTATTCGGATGCCGAACTCTCGACCGGCGCGACGGTCTCGCAAGAGGACCGGAACTACACGCTGGCCCTGCTCGCGCTTCGCACCGGCTACGAGGTTTCACCGACTCTGGTGCCCTTTGTCGAAGCCGAAATCGGCCGGCGCTTCTACGATCAGGCCACCGATGCCAGCGGCTACGCGCGCTCGGGCGACCAATTCGGCTTCGCGGCCGGGCTGGAATGGGACCGGGGCGAAAAATTACGCGGCGAACTCTCTGCCGGCTGGGTCGAGGAGCGTTTCGACGATGAACGGCTGCAGCCGATCTCGGGCCCAAGCGTCTCCGCGGCCGTCGACTGGTCTCCCGAACGCGGGACGACGGTGCGATTGACCGGCGAGACCATCGTCGAAGGCACGACCACTCCCGGCGAGAGCGGCTCGATCCAGTATTCGGGTCTTGTGGAGGCGCGCCGCCAAGTCCGCGCCAACCTCATCGCCGAAGCCGGCCTCGGTGCGGCCTGGCGCGACTATTCCGACTCGTCCGATCACGACCTGCAATGGCTGGCGCGGATCGGCTCCACCTGGTGGATGAACCGCTATGCCGGGCTTGAGGGACGGCTGGAGCACGAACGCTTTACCAGCACCCAGCCGGGCCGTGACTACGAGGTCAGCAGTGTCTATCTGGGGCTCAAACTTCAAAGGTGAGGCCGCGAGGCGATTACGCTTCGACGCCGCGGCCTGCCTTTCTCCACTTCAGCCCTGCGGACGGTCGCCGACCAGAGTCTCGATCATGCCGCGTACCCTGTCGTGCATGGCCGGGTTATTCAGCGCGTAGGCCACATTGGCCTCGATGAACCCTTCCGGCGAGCCGCAGTCAAAGGTGCGTCCGAGATAGGGATGCGCGTAGAACGGCTGCGTTTCCATCAGTTTCAGCATCGCGTCGGTGAGCTGGATTTCGTTTCCGGCCCCTTTCTCGTGGCGTGACAATATGTCGAAGATCTCGGGCTGCAGGATGTAACGCCCGTTGATGAAATAGTTGGACGGCGCGTTGCCTGGGGCCGGCTTTTCGACCATGCCCTTGACCTCGAAACCGCTGCCGACCGATTGGCCGATTGCCACGATTCCGTATTTGTGCGCCTCCTTCGGGTCGCATTCCTGCACGGCAATGACATTGTTTCCGGTCCGCTCGTAGAGTTCGACCATCTCGCTCGTGCAGCCCTTCGCCGACTGCATGATCATGTCCGGCAGGAGCAATGCGAAGGGCTCGTCGCCGACAAGTTCGCGGGCGCACCACACGGCATGGCCGAGGCCGAGTGGAACCTGCTGGCGGGTAAAGCTCGTCTGGCCGGGCTGAGGCTGAAGACGCTGCAAATGCGCCAGCTGATCGTCCTTACCGCGCTGCGCTAGAGTGTCGTAGAGCTCGACCTGAACGTCGAAATGATCCTCGATGACCGCCTTGTTGCGTCCGGTGACGAAAATGAAATGCTCGATGCCCGCCTCGCGTGCCTCGTCCACGACGTACTGAATGACGGGCTTGTCGACGACCGGCAGCATTTCCTTGGGGATCGCCTTGGTCGCCGGCAGAAACCGGGTTCCCAACCCCGCGACGGGAAAGACGGCCTTGCGAATCTTCTTCATGGTCAAATTGCTTCCTGTGCTTTGCACCGTAAACAGCATGGCGATGTCACATTGACGCCTCATTGATAACGTCGCGTGAATGGGCGCCTTCATGCTCGGCGTGTCGACGGGTTGTAAAGTGTCTTGTAGAATTCGCGGATGGTAAACCCTTTGCTAACTCCAGGGCGCAGAGAATCCCTGTCTTCGTGATTCCAGGAGGCAAGGATGGATATCGGCAAAGTCATGGTTCGCTTCGTTTCGGCGGCAGCTCTGTCTGCCATGTTTTGCATTGCCTGGGCAGCCCAGGCCAGCGCCGACGCCGGCTTCCAGCGCTGGGTGGCGGAATTCCGCAACACCGCCGCGCGCGCCGGCATCAGCCATCAGACCTATGACCTGGCCTTCCGCGGGGTTACGGCGCCGGATCCGGAAGTACTTGAGAAGGCGCGCTATCAGCCGGAGTTCACGGCTCCGGTCTGGGACTATTTCGACAACCGCGTGCATGAACAATCTGTCGCCGAAGGCCGCCAGATGGCCCGCCAGTGGAAGCGCTGGCTCGATCATATCGAGGCCCGCTACGGCGTTGACCGCAGCATTCTGCTGGCAATCTGGTCGATGGAGTCGAACTACGGCCGGATTCTCGATAACGACAGCGTCATGCGCAGCGTCGTGCGCTCGCTGGCAACCCTTGCCTATGCGGATCCGCGCAGAGCCAAATTCGCCCGCACACAGCTCATCGCGGCGCTGAAGATCCTGCAGTCTGGTGACATCGACGTCGGCCATCTCACCGGATCCTGGGCCGGCGCGATGGGTCACACCCAGTTCATCCCGACCAGCTATCAGGCCTATGCCGTCGACGCCGATGGCGACGGACGGCGCGACATCTGGAACTCGATTCCCGACGCTCTCGCCACTGCCGCCAATCTTCTGAGAAAGAACGGCTGGCGCACTGGGGAAACCTGGGGCTACGAGGTCGTGCTGCCGGCCGGCCGGAAATTCCCCGCCGGCAAGATGTCACTGGCCAAGTGGGAATCGATCGGCGTACGGCGGGCCAACGGCAAGCCGTTCCCCCGGCCCTCCGACAGCGCCGAACTGAAGGTGCTGGAGGGGCGCGCCGGACCCGCTTTTCTGGTGACCAACAATTTTTACGTTCTCAAGCGCTACAACAACGCCGACAAATACGCCCTTGCCGTGGGGCTGCTGGCCGACGAGATCGCCGGCCATGGCGGCCTCGTGCGCGACTGGAACCGTCCGTTCACGAAGCTGACCTTCGAAGAGAAGCAGGAACTCCAAAAACGGCTCTATTCGGCCGGTTATTATGACGGCAAGATCGACGGCAAGATCGGCAGCGGGTCGCGCGCCGCTATCATGTCCTACCAGCAGTCCAGGGGACTGCCCCAGGACGGGCATGCGAGCAAGGAAATCCTGAATGTCCTGCGAGGCCGCTGAGCAACGTCCGACGAAGGCCACAGCGCGGCGCGGTCGACACTCGCCGGTCCGTCTTCTGGGTGTACTGGCGCTGGTCGCTCTGACCCTTCTCGCCTTTCTGCCGACAGAGCCGGCAGCCGCACAGGAAAGGCCGCGCACATTGCTGGAGTTCCTTTTTCGGGGAATGCGTGCCGAACCGAGGCAGCAGCGTCAGCGTGCGGTTGCGCCGCAGCGGCGCGCCAAGCCTGCCCGGCCCGTCCGCCGCGCCAGACCGGCGCACCAGCAGCCTGCCGCTCAACCGCCCGTCGAAATCGTGGAGAAGGCCGAGAACGCACGCAAGATCCTTGTCGTCGGCGATTTCATGAGCGCCGGCCTTGCCGAAGGTCTTGTCGAGGCGACGGCCGAAAATCCCGGCCTGGTCATCGTCGACCGCTCCAAGGGATCCTCCGGACTGGTGCGCGACGACTATTATGACTGGCAGACGGAGCTTCCCCCGATCCTGGACGACGTGAACCCGGCCGTCGTGGTCATGATGATCGGCTCCAACGACCGTCAGGCGATGCGTGTGGCTGGGCGCAGCGAAGCAGTGCATTCGGAAGCCTGGACGAAGGAATATGCGCGGCGGGCGAATTCCCTCGCCGAGCTCATGAAAGATGCCGGCCTGCCCTTCGTCTGGGTCGGGCAACCCGCCTTCAGGCCGGGCAAGATGTCGTCCGACATGATCGCATTCAACGATCTCTTGAGCCAGGCAGCGGAGGCGCAGGGCGGAACGTTCGTCGACATATGGGAAGGGTTCGTCGACGAAACCGGCGCATTCGTCGCCAACGGTCCAGACATGAACGGACAGCCCGTTCGCCTGCGCGCCGGAGACGGCATCAACCTGACCCAGGCCGGCAAGCGCAAGATCGCCTTCTACGCCGAAAAGCCGCTGGAGCGCATCCTCGGTGTTGGGATCAGCGGCAGCCCGGCGCAGGCGCCGGACGCAGCCACGCCCGTGACGCCCGAAGATGTCTCGACGATCGACCGCACCGCTCCCATCTCGCTCGTCAATCCGGGCTACAGCGACGACATCGAATTGCTCGGCGGCGAACAGCGCACCCCCCCGGAAGAAGCCCGAACCGTCGCCGAGAAGCTGATCATCGAGGGAGTGGCACCCGAGCCGAGACCAGGACGGGTGGATTTTGGCGCGCCACGCCGCACTCCCGCGGCGGCTCAATGACGTTGAGGCAGGCGCTGCTTCCGCCTGCCTCGTAGGCATATCAACGTGGCAATACGGTCGTGCCCATCAGGAACTTGTCGATTGCGTGAGCGGCCTGACGGCCCTCGCGGATCGCCCAGACGACAAGCGACTGGCCGCGCCTGACGTCACCGGCCGCAAAGAGCTTGTCGATGTTGGTCCGGTAGTCGCGATCATTCGCCACCACGTTGGTCGAGCGCCGCGCGTCGACCGAGGTATCCAGCCGCTCGCCGAGATCCGAAAGCACTCCGGTCTCGACCGGCCCGGCAAAGCCGATGGCGACGAAGGCAAGATCTGCGCGAATGACGAATTCGGTTCCGGCGACCGGCTTGCGCTTCTCGTCGACCTCGCAGCACTTCACGCCGGTCAGCACGCCGTCCTCGCCGATGAATTCGAGCGTCGCGACCTGGAACTCGCGTTGCGCCCCTTCGGCCTGGCTGGAGGAGGTGCGCATCTTGGTCGCCCAGTAGGGCCACACGGTCAGCTTGTCTTCCTTTTCCGGCGGCTGCGGGCGAATGTCGAGCTGAGTGACCCGCACCGCCCCCTGGCGGAACGCGGTGCCGACGCAGTCCGATGCCGTATCGCCGCCGCCGACGACGACGACATGCTTGCCACCGGCCAGGATTGGCGCGGACGGCCAGGCCACAGACTGGATATCCTCACCGCCAACCCTGCGGTTCTGCTGCACGAGATAGGGCATGGCGTCGTGCACGCCGAGAAGGTCGGTCCCCGGGATTCCGGCCGGCCGGGGCTTTTCCGATCCGCCGCAATAAAGCACCGCGTCATAGGCTTCGAGCAGCTCATCGACGCTCTTGTCGACGCCGATATTGACGCCGCAGAAGAAGGTGACGCCCTCGCCTTCCATCTGCTCGACCCGACGGTCGACATGATGCTTCTCGATCTTGAAGTCGGGAATGCCGTAGCGCATCAGACCGCCCGGCCGGCTCTCGCGTTCATAGACATGCACGTCGTGCCCCGCCCGGCCGAGCTGCTGGGCCGCGGCCATGCCGGCCGGACCGGAGCCGATGATCGCGACCTTCCGGCCGGTCTTCTCCTCCGGCGGATAAGGCCGAACGAAACCGGACTCATAAGCCTTGTCGGCGATCGCCTGCTCGATCGTCTTGATCGCGACAGGGATGTCCTCGAGGTTGAGCGTGCAGGCTTCCTCGCAGGGCGCGGGGCAGATCCGCCCCGTCCATTCGGGGAAATTGTTGGTCGAATGCAGGTTGCGGATCGCCGTGTCCCAGTCACCGTTGTAGACCAGATCGTTCCAGTCGGGGATCTGGTTGTGGACCGGACAACCTGTCGGTCCGTGACAATAGGGGATGCCGCAGTCCATGCAGCGTGCCGATTGCTTTTCGACTTCCTTGTCCGACATCGGCAGCGTGAATTCGCGGAAATGCCGGATGCGGTCGGCGGCAGGCTGGTACTTGTGAACCTGCCGGTCGATTTCGAGAAAACCTGTTACCTTGCCCATAGCGTATCCCTTCGCAGCCTGTGGCGCCGATCGGGACGGCGCACTCCAGTCGCGGTCAATCCAGTGTTATTCGGCGGCGATGCCCATGCGCATACGCTCCATCTCTTCGAGCGCACGGCGGTATTCGACCGGCATGACTTTCCTGAATTTCGGCCGATAGTCGGCCCAGTTGTCCAGGATCTCCTTGGCCCGCGTGGAGCCGGTGTAGTGCATGTGGTTCGAAATGAGCTGCACCAGACGCTCCTCGTCGTGACGGGTCATGTCGCCCGACACGTCGACGCGGCCCTTGTGCGCCAGGTCGCCGCCATGATGGTGGAGCTTCTCCAGCATGTCGTCCTCTTCGGGCACAGGCTCCAGTTCCACCATCGCCATGTTGCAGCGCTCGGCGAAATCGCCTTCCTCGTCCAGCACGTAGGCTACACCGCCCGACATGCCGGCGGCAAAGTTGCGCCCGGTCTGGCCGATGACGACGACGACGCCGCCAGTCATGTATTCGCAGCCATGATCGCCCACGCCCTCGACAACGGCGACCGCGCCTGAGTTGCGGACCGCGAAGCGCTCCCCGGCCACGCCGCGGAAATAGCACTCGCCCTCGACGGCGCCATAAAGCACGGTGTTGCCCACAATGATCGAGTTCTCGGGCACGATGCGCGATTCCTCGGGCGGACGAATGACGATGCGACCGCCAGACAGACCCTTGCCGACATAATCGTTGCCGTCGCCGATGAGCTCGAACGAGATGCCGCGCGTCAGGAAGGCGCCGAAGGACTGGCCGGCCGTGCCGCGCAGCGTGACGGCGATCGTGTCGGGCTTCAACCCCTTGTGGTTGAAGCGCTTGGCGACCGCGCCGGAGAGCATGGCCCCTGTCGAGCGATCCACATTGCGGATCGTGGTCTCGATCCTGACCGGCTCCTTGCGCTCGAGCGCCGGTGCAGCCTCTGCAATCAGCTTGCGATCGAGCACGTCGTCGATCGGGTGCTTCTGCCGTTCTGTCCAGTATGTCGCCTTCTTCGCCGCCTCGGGCTTGAAGAAGACGCGCGCGAAGTCGAGGCCGCGTGCCTTCCAATGGTCGATCAGGGGCTGCTTCTCGAGCAATTGCGTCTCGCCGATGATCTCGTCGAGCTTGCAGTAGCCCATCGCAGCGAGAAGCTGACGGATTTCCTCGGCCACGTAGAAGAAGTAGTTGATCACGTGCTCCGGCGTGCCCTTGAAGCGCTTACGCAAGACCGGGTCCTGGGTGGCGATGCCGACCGGACAGGTATTGAGATGGCACTTGCGCATCATCAGGCAGCCAGCGGCGATCAGCGGCGCGGTGGAGAAGCCGAACTCGTCGGCACCCAGCAACGCGCCGATCACCACGTCACGCCCGGTGCGAAGACCGCCGTCGACCTGAAGAGCCACGCGGCTGCGCAGACCATTGAGCACCAGTGTCTGGTGCGTCTCGGCCAGGCCCATTTCCCACGGGCTGCCGGCATGCTTGAGCGAAGTGAGCGGAGAGGCGCCCGTTCCGCCGTCATAGCCGGCGATCGTGATGTGGTCGGCACGCGCCTTTGCAACACCGGCCGCGACCGTACCGACACCCACCTCGGAGACCAGCTTGACCGAGATGTCGGCTTCCGGGTTGACGTTCTTCAGGTCGAAGATGAGCTGCGCGAGATCCTCGATCGAATAGATGTCGTGGTGCGGCGGCGGCGAGATGAGGCCGACGCCCGGCGTCGAGTGCCGCGTCTTGGCAATCGTCGCATCGACCTTGTGGCCGGGCAGCTGTCCGCCCTCGCCGGGCTTGGCGCCCTGCGCGACCTTGATCTGGATCATGTCGGAATTGACGAGATATTCCGTCGTCACGCCGAACCGTCCCGAAGCCACCTGCTTGATGGCCGAACGTTCAGGGTTCGCCGAACCGTCTGGCAGCGGAAGGAACCGATCCGACTCCTCGCCGCCCTCACCTGTGTTCGACTTTCCGCCGATGGTGTTCATGGCCCGCGCCAGAGTGGTGTGGGCTTCGCGGCTGATCGAGCCGAAGGACATGGCCCCGGTGGAGAAACGCCGCACCAGATCCGCGGCGGACTCGACCTCCTCCAGCGGCACCGGCTGGCGTCCGCTTTCCTCGGCCGTCCTGATCTTGAACAGGCCGCGGATGGTCTTCGCCCGGGCCGTCGCGCTGTCGATCTGCTCGGAATATTCCTTGTATGTGTCCCAGGATCCCTTGCGAACCGCGTGCTGCAAAGTTGCAACCGCGTCAGGCGTCCAGAGATGTGCCTCGCCGCGCATGCGGTACATGTACTCGCCACCGACGTCGAGTGCATTGCGCAACACCGGATCGCTGCTGAAGGCACCACTGTGGCGGCGCACGGTCTCCTCGGCCACTTCTTCCAGACCGACGCCCTCGATCGTCGTCGCGGTACCGGAGAAGTATTGGTCGACGAACCCGCTCTTCAGCCCCACGGCATCGAAGATCTGCGCGCCGCAATAGGACTGATAAGTCGAGATGCCCATCTTGGACATGACCTTGAGGATGCCCTTGCCGATAGACTTGATATAGCGGTGCACCACCTCCTGGGCATCGACCTCCGGCGGGAACTCGCCGCGCTTGTGCATTTCCAGCAGGGTGTCGAAGGCCAGATAGGGATTGATCGCCTCCGCACCGTATCCGGCCAGGCAGCAGAAATGATGGACCTCGCGGGGCTCGCCCGACTCGACCACCAGGCCGACGGCCGTGCGCAATCCCTTGCGGATAAGATGATGGTGCACGGCAGCGGTTGCCAGGAGAACCGGAATTGCAATGCGGTCGGGTCCGATCTGGCGATCGGACAGAATGATGATGTTGTAGCCGCCGGCCACGGCCGCTTCGGCACGATCACACAACCGGTCGAGCGCGCCCGCCATGCCGGCAGCACCTTCGACCGCAGCGTAGGTGATGTCGAGCGTCTTGGTGTCGAACCGGTCCTCGGTATGACCGATCGAGCGGATCTTCTCCAGATCGCCGTTCGTCAGGATCGGCTGACGCACCTCCAGCCGCTTGCGGCGCGAATTGCCGACCAGGTCGAAGATGTTCGGGCGCGGTCCGATGAACGATACGAGGCTCATGACGAGCTCCTCGCGGATCGGGTCGATCGGCGGGTTGGTGACCTGAGCGAAGTTCTGCTTGAAATAGGTGTAGAGCAGCTTCGACTTGTCCGACATGGCCGAAATCGGCGTGTCCGTACCCATCGAGCCGATGGCCTCCTGGCCCGTGGTGGCCATGGGCGCCATCAGGATCTTCGTGTCCTCCTGGGTGTAGCCGAACGCCTGCTGGCGATCGAGCAGGCTGACATCCTTGCGCAGCGCCCGGGGCTCGACCGGCTTCAACTCCTCCAGGATGAGCTGCGTATTGCCCAGCCATTGCTTGTAGGGGTGCTTGCCGGAAATCTCCGCCTTGATCTCCTCGTCCGAGACGATGCGCCCCTTGACCAGGTCGATGAGCAGCATACGGCCGGGCTGCAGCCGCCACTTCTGGACGATCTTTTCCTCCGGCACGGGCAGGACGCCGGCCTCCGACGCCATGATCACACGGTCGTCGTCCGTTACGACGTAACGCGCCGGGCGAAGTCCGTTGCGGTCCAGCGTTGCGCCGATCTGGCGGCCGTCGGTAAAGGCCACCGCCGCCGGGCCGTCCCACGGCTCCATCAGCGCAGCGTGATACTCGTAGAACGCCTTGCGGTCTTCGCTCATCAGCTTGTTGCCGGCCCAGGCTTCCGGGATCAGCATCATCATGGCGTGCGCCAGCGTGTAGCCGCCCTGGAACAGGAATTCGAGCGCGTTGTCGAAGCAGGCGGTATCGGACTGGCCTTCATAGGAGATCGGCCACAGCTTCGAGATGTTGTTGCCGAAGAGCTCCGAATCGACCGAGGCCTGGCGCGCCGCCATCCAGTTGTTGTTGCCGCGCACGGTGTTGATTTCACCGTTGTGCGCCACCATGCGGTAGGGGTGGGCAAGCTTCCAGGACGGGAAGGTGTTGGTCGAGAAGCGCTGGTGAACCAGTATCAGTGCGGTCTCGAAACGTGGGTCGGAGAGGTCCTTGTAGTACGCGCCGACCTGGTTGGCCAGGAACATGCCCTTGTAGACGATCGTGCGCGCCGACAGCGAAACGCAATAGGCGCCGATGTCCTTGTTGTCGTTCTCGGCATAGATGCGGCCGGAAATGACCTTGCGAAGCAGATAGAGGCGTGCCTCGTACTCCTCGTCGTCGTCGATCTCGGCCGGGCGGCCAATGAAGACCTGGCGATGGTATGGTTCGGCTGCAACAATCTCCGGCGCTTTGGATAGCGAGGAATTGTCGACCGGCACGTCGCGGAAACCAATGACCGGAAGCCCTTCGGAACGCGCGGACTCGCGGATGATGTCGTCGATATGCGCGCGCAGCTCCGCGTCCTGCGGCATGAACCAGTGGCCAACGCCATACTGGCCGGCCGGAGGCAGTTCGATGCCCTCCTTCGCCAACTCCTCGCGGAAGAAGCGATCCGGAACCTGCACGAGCACCCCGGCCCCGTCGCCCACCAGCGGGTCCGCGCCCACCGCACCGCGATGGGTCAGGTTCTCGAGCATGAACAGACCGTCCTTGACGATCTGATGCGACTTCGCACCCTTCATGTTGGCGATGAAACCGACGCCGCACGCGTCATGTTCGTTGCGCGGGTCGTAAAGCCCGCGCGCGGTTGGCAGCCCGGTCGTTTTGGAGCCCGTACGTTTGACGGCGCGCGCCTCCGTCTGGGCGGCCGAGCGAAGCTCCGTCGTCGCAGATGGCGTCATTTCCGTCATCGTCAATCCTCCAAACAACACCCATTCAGGGTGACTTGACCTCCCGGGCACACATCATAGCAGCGCAGCCCGGCTCTGCACACGTGCCGGCGGACATCGTCCGGTCCGGCATCATCAATCGCTGTTTGCCTTGCCTGTTGGCGGACAACCATCGCGCCGCTTTGTGACCTGCACTCGGCGCGCATGCAACCCGGTCCGGCGTGCCCGCCGGGTCCGGACTGGTTGCTCAGCAAAATAAGACAGCACTCCTGTCCTAATTTCTATGACAGAAATGCCGCCGCCACACAAGACCAAATCATCAACGCCAGGCCTCTGTAGCGAAAGTTTCTGACCCACAGATATCGCATTGGGTAATTATATGTCGAATCGGCCAAATTGTCCCGACCCGGGCATCATCGCCGACGACCGGCCTTTCGTGGCCGATGCGTCATCGGCCTTGATGCGGCGGGGCGCACGATGCAATGTCGCCGCTCCGATATACCAACCCCGGAACACTCCATGTACTTCGCATCTGACAATTGGGCGGGCGCCCACCCCGCCATCGCAACCGCACTTGCCGATCAGGCCGCAGGCTTTGCCGCCGCATATGGCGCCAGCGATATCGACAAGGCCGTCGCCAGGCGGTTCAGCGAATTGTTCGAGCGCGACGTCGCTGTCTTCTACGTGTCTACGGGCACTGCCGCAAACACCCTGTCGCTCGCTTCTGTGAATCGCCCCGGCGGCGTCTCCTTCTGCCACCGCGAGGCACATCTGATCGAGGATGAATGCGGAGCGGCCGAGTATCTCACCGGCGGTCAGCGTCTGTGCCCCGTCGACGGCGCGCTCGGACGCATCGACCCGCAGGCACTCGAACAGGCGATTGCACGATACCCGGCACAGTTCGTCCATGCGGGTCGGCCGATGGCCGTCTCGATCACCCAGGCCACCGAGATCGGCACGGTCTACAGTCTCGATGAAATCCGCACGATATCCGAAATCGCCGGGAAGCATGCTCTGCCGATGCACATGGATGGCGCGCGGTTCGCCAACGCGCTGGTCTCGCTCGACGTCACGCCGGCGGAGATGACGTGGAAGAGCGGCATCGACATCGTCTCCTTCGGCGGCACCAAGAACGGCTGCTGGTGCGCCGAGGCGGTCGTTCTGCTCGACCCGGCCCGGGCGGGCGAATTCGCATTCATCCAGAAGCGGGCTGCCCAGCTCTTCTCGAAGTCGCGCTTCGTGGCCGCTCAGTTCGACGCCTACTTCCGCGACGATCTCTGGCTCCAATCGGCACGCCATGCCAACCGCCTGGCGGCGGATCTCGCCGGACATATGCGCAGGAGCAGCCATATGCGGCTGGCCTGGGAACCGCAGGCCAACGAGGTCTTTGCTTTCCTGGGCAACGACTTAGCGGCACGACTCAGGAATGCCGGGGCTGTTTTCTATGACTGGCATGTGCCGAGCGGTATCGATGTAGCACCCGGCTCCGACGAAACGCTGTGCCGTTTCGTAACCAGCTTCGCGACCACCGAAGCAGACGTCGAGCGCTTTGCCCAACTGGCCGGCTGAAACGCCCTCTGAGGCGCCAACATTACAAATTGGTAACGTTGGCGTCAGGAGAACGTGAAAGCCACTCGCGCTGCGTTGATTTCCAAGTGACCGCCTCCTCTGAAACGATGCGTCTGCCGGATCGGACCGGCACCAAGTCTTTTTTCAGGAGGAACTTCACATGGACACCAAGACGACCATCGGCGCCGCCTATCTGGCCGGCGTGGTTGCCAGCGTTCTGAGCGCCGGAACGCTTGCCACAACGACGGGAGTGCAGGCACAGGAACAGGTGAAATGCTACGGCGTCGCCCTGGCCGGGCAGAACGACTGCGCCGCCGGACCCGGCACGACCTGCAAGGGCACCTCGACTGTCGACTATCAGGGCAATTCATGGAAACTCGTTCCCGCCGGAACCTGCGAAACGATGGAACTGCCCGGCGACCGGATGGGCTCCCTTGAACCGCTCAAACGCGATCTTCCCTCCTGAGTGGAACACACATGAGGGGCCGGACCGAGGAGATCCGCGAGGGACGCATCATGCAAGCCACCAGCCGGGGATCATCCCGTTTTCCGGCCTTCGAGATAGAAGGCCGCGCCGGTGCCAGCCTGAAACACAGCCACATCGAGGCAATCCTCGCTGATGGGGCGCCGGTCGGCTTCTTCGAGGTGCACGCAGAAAACTACATGGGCGCGGGCGGGGCGCCCCATGCAATCCTCGAACGCATACGCCGGGACTATCCCGTTCTGCTGCACGGCGTCTGCATGTCGATCGGGGCGCCCCAGCCGCTCGATACGGAGCACCTCGAGCGCTTCAACCGGCTGGTTGAGCGCTACGAACCGGCCATCGTCTCGGAGCACCTGGCCTGGTCGACGCACGGCGACGTCTTCTACAACGATCTCCTCCCTCTGCCCTATACGCGCGAGACCCTGACGACCGTTTGCGAACACATTGACCAGGTCCAGGAACGGATTGCTCGCCCGATCCTGCTCGAAAATCCTTCCACATATGTGGCGTTCGATGAGTCCGACTACACCGAGACCGACTTCATCCGCGAGATTGCCGGACGCACCGGCTGCGGATTGCTGCTGGACGTCAACAACGTCTTCGTATCGGCGATCAATCACGGCTTTTCTGCACTCCAGTATCTGGCCACGTTCCCGCTGGAGGAGGTGGGCGAGATCCATCTTGCCGGCCATCGCGAACAGACCGACGACGAAGGTGACAGGCTGTTGATCGACAGCCATGACGGACCGGTGGCGGACGCCGTCTGGAAGCTCTACGAAATCGTCCTCGGCCGCTGTGGCCCGATTCCGACACTCATCGAGTGGGACGGAGACATCCCCGACTGGCGAACGCTCAAGGGTGAGGCACAAGCCGCCCAGGCCATACTGGAGCGCCATGCGGCGAGAAGCGCGACCGGGCATGGATACGCCAATGCCGTGGGCTGATCGGCGGCATACCGACTTTGCGGCCGCATTCGCAGCGCCGTTGCTCGACCCGGAGCGCCCGACGCCACATGGCGTCAACGGACCTGGAGCCAAGGCCGCACGCAGCCGCTACGGCGTCTATCGCAACAATGTCACCATCAGCCTGATCGATGCCCTGAGCGATACCTTTCCGGCGGTTGAAAGGATCGTCGGAAGGGACTTCTTCCGCGAAATGGCCCGGCTGTTCGTTCGTGCCCATCCGCCGACCTCGCCGTTGCTGTTCGAATACGGCCACGCCCTTGCCGATTTCATCGACCGCTTCGAGCCTGCAGCGACCATGCCCTGGCTCGGAGACGTGGCGCGGATCGAGCGCGCATGGCTCGACGCCTATCATGCGCCCGATGCCGAGCCGCTTCGGCCCGAAGCGCTGGGCGCGATCGGACCCGAGAGCCTGGGCTCGGCCGTCTTCCAGCCCCATCCCGCCTTGCACATTCTGCGATCCAGCCATCCCGCCGTGACGATCTTCTCCGCCAACAGGCGCCAGGAGCCCGTCGGAAGGATCAGCGAACGCGCCGGTGAGGACGCACTGATCACGCGGCCCCACCTGGAGGTCTTCGTGCGTATTCTGCCGCCCGGCGGGGCTGCGTTCCTCATGGCTCTCCGGTCCGGACAACCACTAGCCGACGCCGCCGCGCACGCATTCGACGCGGAGCCGCAATTCGACCTCGCAGCCAACATCGCCGGCATGCTCGAAGCCGGCGCCTTTGCGTCCGTAGCGATCAATCCACCGTCACACAGCGAGGAAAGCCTGCGATGAGGGGTTCAAGGCAAATGACCGGCAACCGGCAGGTCGGCGCCTTTGGTGCCGTGACGCATTTCGCCGGGATACTGGTGGGCCTGCATGACCGGCTGTTTGGGCGGATCGAGCGGATCGGCACGGTATGGCTCACCGGACTGATGGCGCGACTGGTCTTCGCCAGCGTCCTGTTGACCTATTATCTCAATTCGGCGTGGGGAAAACTGGGCAAGGGCCCCCTCGGCTTTCTCGACCTCGACGCCGGGGCCTATGTGTCGATCTTCCCGAAGACCATGGAAGCCAACGGCTATGACCCGTCTGCGCTGGCCTTCTTTCCCTATCATGTGATCGTCTATTTCGGCACCTGGAGCGAATTGCTCCTGCCGATCATGGTCGTCGCAGGGCTCTTCACCCGCATCGCCGCACTGGGCATGATCGTTTTCGTCATCGTGCAGAGCTATGTCGACGTGAGCGGGTTCGGATTGGACGCGAAGTCGGTCGGTCATCCGTTCGACCGCCTGCCCGACGCCATCATCTGGGATCAGAGGCTCCTGTGGATCTTCGTCCTGGCGGTGATCGCAATCGGCGGCGCCGGCAAACTCTCTCTCGATCATTTGCTGGCACGTGCGTGGCGCCGCCGATCATAGGCCGAAGACGACCGGCCGCCGCGGCGCAAAAAAAAAGGCGCCCGAACCCGGGCGCCATGACTTGGGGATCCTGCTTAGCGCGTTCGTTTCAAACGGGAACGTTTGAAACAAAGAAATGCGCGCCAGATCAATATGTTGGAACACGTGCCTTTCGCTCAAACGATTCCGCTTGAGCGGAACATGTTCTAGTGAGCGGCCTTGCCCTCGATCTGCTTGGCCTTGGCGCCGTCTGCGCTGATCGCGATCCTGCGCGGTTTCATCTCCTCGGGGATGTTGCGCTTCAGATCGATGTGCAGGAGGCCGTTCTTCAACTCGGCACCGGACACCTCGACATGATCGGCAAGCTGGAAGCGGCGCTCGAAGGCACGCGAGGCGATGCCACGGTAAAGGGTCTCATTGCCTTCACCGCCATCATCCTCGGACTTGGCGCCCTTGATCGTCAGGACGTTGCGATGGGCTTCGATCGAAAGGTCGCCTTCGTCGAATCCAGCGACAGCCATCGTGATGCGATAGGCATCGTCGCCGGTGCGCTCGATATTGTAGGGCGGATAGGTCTGGCCGTTGTCGGGCTGGGTCAGCGAATCCAGCATGGTGAACAGCCGATCGAATCCAACCGTGGAACGATAAAGGGGAGAAAAGTCAACGTGACGCATGGTGTGTTCTCCTTGTGAGCAACAATCTTGCGTTTGGCGGAACTTCAAGGACCCGGCAGCCGGCGCCCTTCGTCTCGCCAGTGGCCCCATTATTGGCGGCCACGTCCACAATCTGGGAATTCCCCGTTCTTCTTTCAAGATCGTTCGTCATCCCATTCAGCCCCTTCATGAACGCGGGATGAACGGACGGTTCGGACTGCATTCAACTGCCTGCCGGTAGCCTGCTCTCGATAGGGTGGCCTTCGCGAACCGCGGGCCGCCGGGCGACTGGTCCGGGTGTAACGTCCCTTCCCCCGGATCCGGTGAGGCCGGAGAAGCCGCAAAAAGCGTCTCCGGCCTTTTCCCTTTGCTTTTGGCTCTGCGGCTTTCTATCAACGCACTCATGACGATGACGGCGTTGCCTGTGCCAGCAGACCAGTCCCCGGCGGCCGAGCTGCTGCTCGACATGCCCGGCAATCCCGTTCCCGAAAACGCGATGGCCGGCTTCACCCCAGGTTTCGACGGCAGAAGGTTGCGCTATGCGCTCTTCGGTCCGACCGCGCGCCCGCTGTCCGGCACCGTGGTTGTGCTGCCCGGGCGCAACGAATGCATCGAGAAGTATTACGAGACGGCTCGCCATCTCGCCGGGCGCGGTCTCGGCACGGCCATCCTCGACTGGCGCGGACAGGGCGGCTCGGAACGTCTCATCCGCGATCCGGCACGCGGCTATGTGGACAGCTTCTCGCATTATGTGGCCGATCTCGACCGCTTCTTCGGCGACATCGTCCTGCCCGATTGTCGTGGACCCTATTATGTGCTGGGCCATTCCATGGGAGCGCTGGTGGCGCTTCTTGCCGCGCCGGGGCTGACCAACCGGATCGAACGGATGGTGCTGTGCGCCCCGTTGCTGGAGCTGGCGTCCTCCAGGCTTTCGCGCGCATCCCTTGCCCGGCTGTGCGGCCTGCTGTTCGGCCTCGGCTTCGGCACCATGTATCTGAACGGTAGGCCGCGCCGCCCGCAGGAACGGCCCTTTTCGCTCAACCGATTGACGAGCGATCCCGAACGCTACCAGCGCAACATCGACATCGTCACGGCGCGTCCCGCGCTCGGCCTCGGCGGCCCGACGGTCGCCTGGCTGCGTGCGGCCTTCATCGCCATCGAGACCGTCACCGATCCGCAATTCATGGCGCGCCTGCGCATTCCTACCTTGTTCCTTGCCGCCGGCCGCGACGAAGTGGTCTCGACACACGCGATCGAGGCCTACGCGTCCCAATTGCGCTGCGGCAGCGTGCTCACCTTCGACGGTGCCAGGCACGAATTGCTGCAGGAGGCCGACATCTACCGCGAACAATGCCTGGCTGCGATCGACGCCTTCATTCCCGGCACGGGATAGGCAGCATAGGCACCCCGATTACCGGTTGATCAGATCGAGCGCGGCGCGATGTAGATCGGGCGTGGCCGCCGCGATGATGTCGCCGCCCGCTTCGGCAGGTTCGCCCTGCCAGGTCGTCACCACGCCGCCCGCCTGCTCGATGATCGGGATGAGCGCCACGATATCGTAGGATTGCAGGCCGCCATCGACAGCGAGATCGGCAAAGCCGGAGGCAACCATAGCAAAGCCGTAGCAATCCGCGCCGTAGCGCGCCAGACGGACCGCTTGTTCGAGCCTGTCATACTGTCCGCGCCGATGACCGGAAAACAGTGCCGGCGACGTCGTGAACAGGGTTGCCTCGGCCAGATCGCGCGTCGGTCTCGTTGCAAGCGTCCGCCCGCCCCCCGGACCGTCATAATAGGAGCCCTCGCCGGTGGCGTAATAGAGTTCGCCGGTGAAGGGTTGAGACATCATTCCGCACACCGCCCGCCCATTGTCCGTCAGACCGACAAGAGTGCCCCACAACGGGATGCCGGAAATGAAGGCACGCGTGCCGTCGATCGGGTCGATGACCCAGACCCGGCCCGATTTCCCCTCCTTGCCGCCATGCTCCTCGCCAAGAATGCCGTCGAGCGGATATTCCGCCTCGATGAGCGCGCGGATGGCACGCTCCGCCTCGCGGTCCGCCTCCGTGACCGGATCGAATCCGCCGGCAAGCTTGTTGGTAACAGCGCCGGCCTGACGGAACCGCGGCAGTGATTCGCCCGCCGCTGCAGCCGCGATGCGCCGTAGGAATTCAGCATTCACCTGCATTTCACCCTGCTTTTGTTGCCGATTCGACACAGTCGTGAATCAACCATGCCCCAAATGCCCGATGTCCGGCGCGAACGGGCTGTTCAGACTTGACATTTGTGCAGCGCACAATAAACTTTTTATCGAACGGTTGATACCGTTCGTGCCCTCCTTGGGCGTTTCCTCCCTAGACTTCGACCGCATCGAGCATCGATGCGGTCTTTTTTTAGCCCCCTCCTTGAAGGAGCGGGACGCCGGCAATGGCCTATTCCGCCGCCAGCGGCAAGTCGCGTCCGTCCATCTCGTATTGCGACGTCAGGGCCAAGACGAAGCGGCGCAGATCATCCGCCAGCGCGTCGAAGCCGCTTGTCTTCCGGTAGGTGCGCTCCTCCATGTAAAGCCCCCGGTTGATCTCGATCTGGATCGCGTGAAGCCCGCACGCCGGCCGGCCGTAATGTTCGGTGATGAAGCCGCCCGCGTATGGCTTGTTGTGCGCCACCGTATAGCCCATCGCCGACAGGACCTCGATCGCCGATCGCGTCAGGGAAGCCGCCGCCGATGTTCCAAAACGGTCGCCGATGATGAAGTCCGGCCGCGCGCCCATGTCGCTCACCCGCACGCTGGCCGGCATAGAATGGCAGTCGACCAGGACCGCCGTGCCGAAGCGCGCGTGCGTCTCCAGCATCAATTGGCGCAATGCCTCGTGATAGGGCTGGTAGACCTTTTCGATACGCTGCGCCGCCTCGCTGAAACTGATTCGTCCGCTGTAGATCTCCTGCCCTTCTCCGACGATCCTGGGTACGGTGCCGAGGCCGCCGGCAACGCGCGCCGAACGGCTGTTGACATGTGCCGGCAGGGGATCGCAGTACATTCGCGGATCGAGTTCCCATGGCTCCCGGTTCACGTCGAGATAGGCGCGCGGGAAATGCGCCACCAGCAAGGGAGCGCCAAGCGCCACGACCGAGGCGAAAAGCTCATCGACAAAACAGTCTTCCGAACGCCGGATCGTCGTTTCGTCCAGTCTCGACAAGTCCAGGAAGCGCTTCGGATAGTTGCGGCCGCTATGTGGAGAGCTGAAGACGAAAGGGACAGTGGGAATTTCGGGACGCCGGCAGCTGAATGCGGGCACATCGACAAAATCGGACTCAACGCTCATCGATGTCAGCTCCGCCGCTGCCACGTTTCTTCATCGGGCAAAATTGCCATCTGGCCGCGCGCCTGTCCAGCAGCCATCACCCTAACCGCGGGGCAAAGCGGGTCCCGGGACGGCGACAACTCCACAGCGGAAACAGGCGAATTCACTTGATGTTTACCGCCCGCGGCACATATATCGAGCTTGGTTAACGGGCGGCCGCGCGCTGCCCTGCTTGCGGATCTGGACAGCGACATGGCACGAATCCTCCTGGCTGAAGACGACAACGATATGCGCCGCTTTCTCGTCAAGGCGCTGGAGCGCGCCGGCTACGACGTGATCGATTTCGACAACGGGGCCAGCGCTTATGAGCGTTTGCGCGAGGAGCCCTTTTCCCTGCTGCTGACCGACATCGTCATGCCCGAGATGGATGGAATCGAACTCGCCCGCCGCGCCACCGAGATCGATCCAGACCTGAAGGTCATGTTCATCACCGGCTTCGCGGCCGTGGCGCTGAACCCCGATTCCAAGGCGCCCCGCGACGCCAAGGTCCTGTCCAAGCCGTTCCATCTGCGTGACCTCGTCAACGAGGTCGAGAAGATGCTGCAGGCCGCCTGAACTCTTTCTCCACAACCCCCGTCGAATAATCGATTTTGACCATTGACGCAGGCGGGCAAACTGTGGTGTATGCGCGGCGCTGATGGGCGTGTAGCTCAGCGGGAGAGCACTACGTTGACATCGTAGGGGTCACAGGTTCAATCCCTGTCACGCCCACCATCAGTTTCCCAGACATCACCCGTTCCCCAGACATCGCATCGACTCGAATACGGGAACGCAGTGTTCCCCATGGAAGGGTATACGCCGGCTGCGGTCGCTGCCGTGTCTGCCTGGATTTCAGGCAATGTCTGCCCGTTTTCAAATTACAGAGATTTAATGATATTCTGCGTGCTTGCGGTACGCGGAATTGCCATAAGACCAGGCGGCGGCACATGGTCGAAGACAGGCCGCAAGATGATGCTCGTCTGCGCCTTCGTTCAGGCCGGACGTCCGGCCTGCGGGGTAATGAATGTCGATTTGGAAGCAGACAGCCGTGTCGCTCGTCCTGATCGCCGTCGGGGCGATCCTGTGGGCACTCTACTATCCCGGCGCCGGGCAGGTCCTTGCCCGCCTCGGCATCGATTGGCTTCCTGAAGCCACCACCGGCCAGACGGCATCATCCGGCGGGCGAGGTCAAGGTGGTGGCTTCGGCGGCTTCGGCGGCTCCGACGCTGCCGTCTTCGCAGCGCCCGTTGCCACGGCGACGATCAACGACAGGCTATCGGCCATCGGCACGGGGCGCGCCTTCCAGACCGTCAGCGTCAAGCCCTACGACAGCGGCCGTCTCACCGAGATTGTCGTCGAATCGGGTAGCCGGATCGAACAGGGCCAGGTCATTGCCCGGCTCGACGCCGAGAACGAGGAAATCGCCGTCGACAAGGCGCAGATCGTGCTGGAAGACGCCGAGCGGACGTTGCAGCGGCTGAGTTCGCTGCGCGCATCCAATGCCGTGACCGAGGTGCAGGTCACCGACGCTCTTCTGGCCAGGAACAATGCCCGGCTCGAACTCCGCCAGGCCGAACTCGACCTGAGTCGCCGTTCGGTGCTGGCGCCCATTTCCGGCGTGGTCGGGATCCTGCCCATCACGTCTGGAAACTACGTCACGTCCGACACCGAAATCGCGACCATCGACGACCGTTCCTCCATCCTGATCGATTTCTGGGTGCCCGAACGCTTTGCCGGCGCCATCAATGTCGGCGACGAACTGAAGGCGACGTCGGTGGCGAGGCCCGGCGAGGTCTACAACGGTATCGTCAGCGCGCTGGACAATCGGGTCGACGACACCAGCCGCACCCTGCACGTACAGGCACGCGTTCCCAATGACGACGACCGGCTGCGCGCCGGCATGTCTTTCCAGGTGAGCATGCGTTTCCCCGGCGACAGCTATCCTTCGGTGGACCCGCTGGCGGTGCAATGGGGCACCGACGGGGCCTATGTGTGGGCCGTGCGTGACGGACACGCCGAGCGAATCCCGGTCAGGATCGTCCAGCGCAACGCCGAGAGCGTGCTGCTCGATGCACCGCTGGTGGCCGGCGACGTTGTCGTGACCGAAGGCATCCACGCCGTACGCGAAGGTGAGGCGGTGAAGGTGGCCAGCCGCAATTCGGGGCCCATGGACACGGTCAAGCCCGGCAGCGCGACCAGTTCCAGCGGATCGTGAAGGAGAGACGGATGTCGAAGATCGACGACACCGAGACCTTCTTCAAGGAACGCGGCATGACGGCGCTTTTCGTTCGCCGGCCGGTTCTCGCCTTCGTATTCAATACGCTGATCGCTGTCGCCGGCCTGGCGGCCGTCTTCGGCATCGAGGTCCGTGAACTGCCCGATGTCGACCGGCCGGTCATCTCCGTGCGCACCGATTTCGACGGCGCGGCCGCAGAAACAATCGATCGCGAGGTCACCGGCATCATCGAGGGCGCCGCGGCCCGCGTGTCCGGCGTCAAGTCGATGTCGTCGGCATCCTCCTTCGGCCGCAGCCAGGTGACGATTGAATTCGGCGACGACATCAATCTCGACACCGCCGCCTCCGACCTGCGCGATGCGCTCGGCCGCATCACCAACCAGTTGCCGGACGACGCCGACGAGCCGCGCATCATCAAGGCGGACGCCAATTCGCAGCCCGTCGTGCGCCTGGCGGTCACCTCCGACGACGTCTCGGTCGAAGACATGACCGTCCTGGTCGAAGACGAGGTCGTCGACATGCTGTCGGCCGTTCCGGGCGTCGCCGACGTCTCGGTCTATGGCGACCGCGACAAGATCTTCCGTATCGACATCGATCAGGCCCGCATGGCGAGCCTGGGATTGACCGTGGCCGACGTCTCCAACGCACTGTCGACGATGGCCTTCGATACGCCTGCCGGATCGCTGACCAGCAATTCGCAGGATCTCATCGTGCGGGCGATGGCCTCGGTCAACACGCCCGAGGCGTTCGAGAACCTGCTCATCAACCGCCGCGTCCGGCTGCGCGACTTCGCCACCGTCACACTTGGACCCGATATCGGCCAGTCGCAACTGCGCGCCAACGGCAAGACCGGAATCGGCCTCGGCGTCATCCGCGCGGCCCAGTCCAACACGCTCGAGATTTCGAAGGGCGTGCGGGCGGCCGCCGCCGCGATCCAGCAGAACCTGCCTGCGGGCATGACGATCGAGGTGACGAGCGACGACGCGACCTTCATCAACGGCGCCATCCACGAGGTCGAGATCGCGCTGATCATCGCCGTCAGCGTAGTGCTGCTCATCATCTTCCTGTTCCTGTGGGACTGGCGCGCGACCCTCATTCCCGGCCTGGCGATCCCCGTCGCGCTCATCGGCACGCTGGCCGCGATCTATCTCGCCGGCTTTTCGATCAACATCCTGACGCTGCTGGCCCTGGTTCTGGCCACCGGCCTGGTCGTCGACGACGCCATCGTGGTCCTCGAGAACATCGTCCGCCGGCGCAACCAGGGCCTCGGCCCGCGTGCGGCGGCGGTTCTCGGCACCGATGAGGTCTTCTTTGCCGTCATCGCGACAACGGCAACGCTGGTGGCCGTCTTCGTCCCCCTCTCCTTCCTGCCCGGACAGACCGGCGGTCTGTTCCGCGAATTCGGCTTCGTGCTCGCAATCTCGGTGTTCCTGTCGTCGATCGTCGCGCTGTCGCTGTGCCCGATGCTTGCCTCGCGCATCCTCAAGGAACACAGGGAGGGCGGCAGCGACGGCCTGGCAACGCGCGCCGGCGGTGCGATGTCGGAGCTATACCGCCGCTGTCTCAGGGCATGTCTCAACGCGCCTATGGTCGTTGTCATGGTCTCGCTGCTGTTTGCGGGTCTGGCGGCCGGTCTGTTCGGCACGATCAAGTCGGAACTGACGCCCAGCGAGGACCGCTCGATCGCCTTCATGCGCATTTCCGCACCGCAGGGCGTGAGCCTCGACTATCTGGCCCAGCGCATGCGCGACATCGAGACCCTCCTGCTGCCGCTGCGCGATACCGGCGAGATTTCCAGCACATTCTCCGTCGCCGGTTCCGGCGGCAGCACCAACAGCGGCTTCATGGTCTTGCGACTGGCCCCCTGGGAAGAGCGCGAGCGATCGCAGCAGGAAATCCTGGCTGAAGCGAACGAACTTGTGCGCCAGGTGCCGGGCGTGCGCGCCTTCGCTTTCCAGCCCAACAGCCTTGGCATCCGTGGCGCCGGAAGCGGCCTGACATTTGCCGTTGCCGGCAGCAGCTACCGGGCCCTGGGCGAGGCCGCCGAGAAGATCGTCGCGGCAATGGAGGAAGATCCGCGCTTCGATCAGGCCCGCCTGTCGTCGGAAGCAACGCAACCGCAGCTCTCCATCGTCATCGACCGGGAACGCGCCACCGATCTCGGGATCGAGATCGACGGGCTTGGCGCCGCCATGCAGGCGATGCTCGACGGCCGCGAGATCGGTCAGGTCTTCATCGAGGACCGGGCCCACTACGTGAAGCTGATCTCGACCACCCACCCGGTCAACGATCCGACCGATCTGGAAAACATCTACATCCGCACCGGCGACGGCCGTTTCGTTCCCGTCTCCACCTTCGCCAGCCTGACCGAACAGGCCGTGCCGCCGGAACTGTCGCGTGAACAGCAGTTGCGGGCCGTGGGCATCACCTCGGGCCTGACGCCCGATTTCGCTCTCGGCGAGGCCTATGCGGAAGTGCAGCGCATCGCCGAACCGCTCCTGCCGCCCGGCAGCCGCATCATTCCGCTTGCCGAAGCCGCCACGCTCAACGAGCAGTCGAGCAGCATGGCTACCACCTTCGGCTTCGCGCTGGTCATCATCCTGCTGGTGCTTGCCGCACAGTTCGAGAGCTTCGTCAGCGCCCTGATCATCATGGCGACGGTGCCGCTCGGTCTGGCCTGTGCGGTCTTCGCGATGCTGATGACCGGCACCACACTCAACGTGTACAGCCAGATCGGCCTGGTGATGCTGGTCGGCATCATGGCCAAGAACGGAATCCTGATCGTCGAGTTCGCCAATCAGTTGCGCGACCGCGGGCAGGATCTGCGCGAGGCGATCGAGAACGCCGCCAATATCCGCCTGCGCCCGGTCATGATGACCATGATCTGCACCATCGTCGGCGGCGTCCCGCTGATCCTCGCTTCAGGCGCCGGTGCGGAAGCGCGCATCGCGCTGGGCTGGGTCATTGTCGGCGGGCTGGGCCTCGCCGCCCTTTCGACGCTCTTCCTGACGCCCGTCGTCTATCTTCTGTTCGGCCGCTTCGTCACCCCGAAGGCGCATGAAGAGGCGCGCCTGCACCGCGAACTGGAGGCCGCCGCGAGGATTGAAAAGACACAGCCCCAACCCGGCGAGTAGACAGCGCTCCGACGCGCTGCGCACTTCTGGATGACAAATGAAAACGCCGCGCGGTCGAACCGCGCGGCGTCTTCATGTTGATGGGGCAATGCTTACTGCGATTTGGTCGGGTCGACGCGGGCGACCTCGACCCATTTGCCGCCCTCGATCTTTGAAATGATGATGAGGTCGCCGCCCTGATGGTCTCCGGGACCATACTTGATCGGCACGTCGGCGACGACATCCTCGAACTCGAGGCTTTCCATGCCCTTCTGGAAGCTTTCGGCCGTCAGGTCCGGTCCTGCGGCCTCAAGGCCCATGACTAGTGTCTTGGCAGCGCCGTAGCCGAGGATCGCAGCCGTCCCGGCAGGCTCTCCGGCCTTGGCCTCATAGGCTTCCGCCCACGCCTTGACCTCGGGCACGTCCATGCGCGCTTCGTGGTCGACCCAGCCCGAAGCCGCATAATAGCCTTCGGTCACGCCTTCCGGCACCTTGGCCACCGCCGTATTGAAGGCGGCGGAGGAACCGATGAAGGTCACGTCGTTCCAGCCGAGCTTCTTGGAGGTTCCATAGGCGATGATCGTCTGGCGCACGCCGAGCCCTGTCGCCACGATGTCGCAGCCCGCATCCTTCAGCTTCTGGATCGAGCCGACGAAATCCTGTTCATCGGGCTTGTGGGTCGTCTCCGCCGCCCAGGTCAGGCCCAGTTCCTCTGCCTCGTCCTTCGCGCCTTCCTGAATCTCCAGGCCGAAATCCGATGGGATGTACATCGCACAGACTTCCTTGGCGTCCTTCTCCTTGGCCAGATATTCCACGCCGGCCCGCAACTGGTCGTAATAGGACGAGAAGCCTGCATATTTGTACGTGATGTCGCCTTCCAGCATCTGGCGCGCGGCGGTCAAAGGCCCGATATTGGCAACCTGCTTGGGTTCCATCATCTTGAAACCGGCGATGTTGTGCGGCGTCCCCAGATTGAGGATCATCGCGAACACCTTGTCGGAATTGACCAGCTTGTTGAAGTTCTGCACCGCCTTGGGCACCTGATAGCCGTGATCCTCGACGACGAAGCGGATCTTGCGGCCGTGAATGCCGCCCTGCTCGTTGACTTCGTCGAACAGCTGCTGGGCTGCCTTGATGGCTCCCACGTTGAACGCGGCAAAGATGCCGGACAGGTCGCCATTGGAACCGATCACGATCTCCGTGTCGGTCACGCCCTGTGTGGCGTAGGCAGCCGATGAAAGGCCGGCCGCCACCCCCATGGCGAGGATGGACTTCATGACATGTCGTTTCATGCGTATTCCTCCTGTTTGTCTCATTCAGTTCCCAGCATGGCCGGTTCCTTCCGCTCCGCCTTCGCTCAGGCGGCAAACATGCTTCCGAACCCGGTTCGAGAGCCCGCCTGCAACCGGCATGGCGCGGCCTGCTCTAGCCATACATCTCGTCGATCAGCTTCTTGTGTTTTCGTTCTACGAAGCTGCGTTTCAGCTTCATCGTGGCCGTCAACTCCTCGTCTTCGGCAGTCAACAGCACATCGATCAAGCGGAAATCCTTGATCTGCTCGACACGGGCGAACTCCGTGTTCGTCTCCTCCACCACCGTGCCGATCAGGTCACGCACCTCCTGCGCCGCACACAGGGAGCGGAAATCGCTGAACGGCACACGCTTGTCCTGCGCATATTTCTCGACGTTCTCCTGGTCGATCATGATCAGGCAGGAGAGAAACTTGCGCTTGTCACCGATGATCACCGCATCGGAAACATATGGCGAGAATTTCAGCCGGTTCTCGATCTCCGCCGGCGTGATGTTCTTGCCGCCAGCGGTGATGATGATGTCCTTGACCCGGCCGGTGATGGTGAGGAAACCATCCTCGTCGAGCCGACCGACATCGCCGGTGCGCAGCCAGCCATCCTCGGTGATGGTCTCCGCTGTCTTTTCCGGCTTGTTCCAGTAGCCCTTGAAGACAACCGGACCCTTGCACTGGATCTCGCCGTCTGGTGCGATACGCACGTCAAGCACGGGACTCACCGGACCGACGGTCCCGATCCTGTTGCGCTCGATCTGGTTGACCGACAGGACCGCCGTGCTCTCGGTCATGCCATAGCCCTCCAGCACCTCGATCCCGACGGCCCGGTACCACCTGAGAAGATCGGGCGAGATCGGCGCGGCGCCCGAGAGGCCGCGTTTCAGCCTGTCGAAGCCGAGCATTCGACGCAGGTTGCGGAAGACCGCGAAGTCCCAGAAGGCGAATGCGATCCGCGTGCCGAGCGGTACGCTCTCACCGCGTTCGATCGCCTCGGCACGCTTGCGGCCCGTGCGCAACGCCAACGCGAACACCGTCTTGCCGAGCCAGGTCGCCTCGCTGGCCATGATGGTCACGCGGCTGTAGACCTTTTCCCAGACCCGCGGCACACCGGTGAAGACATGCGGGCTCACCTCGCGGACATTGTCGAACACCGTCTCCGGGCTTTCTGCGAAATTGACCGTGCTCGTCACGCCGATGGCGAGGAACGTCGAGACCAGCCGCTCGTAGATGTGGCACAGCGGCAGATAGCAGAGCTGCTCGTCTCTTGCCTCCAATGGCAGCGTCGTGACGGAACTGATGATGGCGGCCACGATGTTCCCGTGGCTGATCATCGCTCCCTTGGGCGGACCGGTCGTGCCCGACGTATAGACGAGAATGGCCGTCTCGTCGGGCTTCGATCTGGCGATTTCCTCGTCGAAACGGTTCGGGTTCTCCTTCAGGAAATCGCGACCGATCCGGTACAGATCATCGAGGAAGATGACCTTGTCGTCGGAAAAGTCGTGCAGCCCCTCGCGGTCGTAGACGATGACTTTTTGAAGTCCGGGCATGCCCGATTTGACCGAGAGATACTTGTCGAGTTGCTCGTCGTTTTCGACGAACAGAAAACGGCTGTCGGAATCATTGACCAGATATTGAAGCTGGTTTGCCGAGTCGGTCGTGTAGACGCCCGACGAGATGCCCCCCACCGACTGGACCCCGAGATCGGTATAGATCCATTCCTTCTTGTCCTCCGAAAGGATCGAGACCACCTCACCGCGCTTGAGCCCGAGGGCGACGAGGCCGAGACCGATCAGCCGCGCATGCTCGTAGAAGTCGGTCCAAGAATAGGACAGCCAGATGCCGTAGTCCTTCTCGCGATGGGCGATCCGTCCGCCCTGCTCCAGACAGCGCTGGCGAAACAGCTTCACGAGCGTATCGCAACCATCGAAATAGAACGGCCCGGGCGCCTTCAGGTCGGCGTTGAAAGTGTGCCCGCCCACCGTCTGCTGTGGCGGCAGTTTTTCCACAACGGTCATTCCTTCCTCCCGGCATGCATCCATATCGACTGTTCATGACGCGCCCGCTTGCGGTCACTGCGCCGGCCCGGGCGGGATGACGCCGCGTTCAGCATCGCCCTCATCGCCATGTCTTCTTCTGCTTCCAGCGCTTCTGGCCGCGCTGGGTCTCCTCCTGGACCCCCAGATAGAACTCCTGAATGTCCTTCGATTCCAGCAGGCGCCGCGATTCATCGGCCATCACGATGCGGCCGAGTTCCATGACGTAGCCGTAGTCGGCGACTTCCAGCGCCACCTTGGCATTCTGCTCCACCAGCATCATCGTCACGCCCTGCTCGCGGTTGAGCCGTTTGATGATCTGGAAGATTTCCTTCACGAGCAGCGGCGACAGTCCGAGGCTCGGCTCGTCGAGCAGCATCAGCTTCGGCCGCGCCATCAGCCCGCGGCCGATGGCCAGCATCTGCTGCTGCCCGCCCGACAGCGTCCCGGCCGCCTGTCGGCGTCGTTCGGCCAGGATCGGGAAGTAGGAATAGACCATCTCCGTGTCCCGCCGCACGCCATCATGATCGCCGCGTGTATAGGCGCCCATGCGAAGGTTTTCCTCCACCGTCAGCAGGGGAAAGACCTCGCGGCCTTCCGGAACATGCACGATCCCCATCCGCACCACCCGGTCGGGACTGGCGCCGGCGATGTTCTCGCCGCCGTAGATGATTTCGCCCTTCTCGGGATCCATGACGCCGGAGATCGTCTTCATCAGCGTCGTCTTGCCGGCGCCGTTGGCGCCAAGAACAGTGACGATCTGTCCATCGCGCACGTCGAGACTGCAGCCGCGGATCGCCATGATGGGTCCGTAGAAACTTTCGACGTTGCGCACCGACAGCACCGGCGTCTTCTCTACCGCGCGAGGGTCTTCGGCCAGCTGCTGCATCCTCATGCCACCGCCCTCTCATGCTCGTCTGCGACCCCGATGTAAGCCTCGATGACCTTGGGATCGTTCTGCACCTCCTCGGCTGTCCCGAGCGCCAGTGTCTGGCCGTCTGCGAGCGCCAGCACGCGGTCGGACACCGACGAGACGAGATGCATGTCGTGCTCCACCATGAGCACGGTTATGCCCATCTGCTTCTTGATGTCCTCGATCCAGAAGGCGACGTCCTGCGTCTCCTCGACCGAAAGACCCGATGCGGGCTCGTCGAGCAGCAGAAGCCGCGGCTCGATGGCAAGGGCCCGCCCCATCTCGACCACCTTGCGCACGCCATACGGCAGGCCGGCGATATACTTGTCGCGGTATGGCTGCAGGTCGAGGAAGTCGATCACCTTCTCCACCTCCGCCCGGTGGCGCCGCTCCTCACTGCGCACGAAGGGCGTGAACAGGAGCTCGCTGACGAAATTGCTCCGGCGATGCCGGTGCCGCCCGACAAGCAGGTTCTGCAGGACTGTCGCCTGCTCGAACAGTTCGATGTTCTGAAAGGTGCGGGCGATCCCCGCCGCCGCGATCTCGTGCGCCTGACGCGACAGCAGGCTCTGGCCGTCGAAGCGTATGTCGCCTTCGACGGGATCGTAGATGCGCGATATCAGATTGAAGATCGTCGACTTGCCGGCACCGTTGGGACCGACGAGCGCGAAGACCTCTCCCTCCTCCACGGAGAAGGACACCTGGTTGACGGCGACGACACCGCCGAAGCGCAAGGTCACATTGTCGATTTCCAGAAGGCTCATCGCATGCGCTCCGTCTTCAGGTAGCTCTTTTGCCGGCGGAACATGTCGCGCCGATAGAACGGGAAGAGCTCGAAATAGGTCCTGATCTTCACCCAGCGCCCGTAGATGCCCATCGGCTCGAACAGGATGAAGACGATCAGGATCGCCCCGAAAATGGCCTGCTCGAGCCCCGGAATGGCAACAGACCCAGTGCCGATCAGCCCGCCGACCGCATCGCGCGAGATCGCGATCGCCTGCGGCAGAAGCGCCACCACGATAGCCCCGAAGAAGGCGCCGTGGATGGAGCCGAGCCCGCCTATGACGATCATCAGCAGCAGCTGGATGGAGATGATGATGTTGAAGGTCTCGTTGTTGAATATACCGGCGAAATGTCCCATCAGCGCCCCGGCAAGCCCCGTGATGGCCGTCGAGATGCCGAAGGCGAGCGCCTTGGTCCGTGCAACGTTGACCCCCATCGCCTTGGCCGAGACCTCCGAGTCGCGCACTGCGGCGAAGGATCGCCCGAGTGGCGATCTGAGCGCGTTGCGATAGACCAGGATGACGAGCAGCGTGACGACCAGCGTCAGCCAGTAAAAGCGGTTGGGATTGGCGTAGCGGTCGAACTCTATACCGAAGATATTGATCGTCGGAGCAAACAGCCCCACGACACCGCCGGTCAGCGGTTCTGCCAGAACGATCACGTCATCGGTGAGGATGGAGATGGCCAGCGTGGCGATGGCCAGATAGATGCCGTGCAGCTTGGTCGTCGGAATGGCGATCAGCACACCGGCGAGCCCCGCGATCAGCCCGGCCAGTGGGAAGGATAGGAGGAAGGGCAGACCGAGCCGCTCCTGCAGGAGCACATTGGCATAGCAGCCCACAGCCAGGAAGGCGGCATGCCCCAGGCTTGCCTGCCCGGTCTGACCGACGAGGATCATCAGCCCCATGCCGGCAATCGCCCAGATCAGCATGTGGGTGACTTCGCCGGTAGCGAAGTCGCTGAGCAAGAACGGCAGGATGATCGCCAGCAGAAGCAGCACCGCGTACCAGGCGGCCTGCGTCCCGTGGCGGAAGAGATTGATGTCGGCGTCGTAGCTTGTCTTGAAAACGGTCCGCATGACGCCTCACACCTTCTTCGCGTGGACCTGGGCAAGGATGCCGTGCGGTCTGAAGACGAGGATCAGGAACAGCAGCAGATAAGGCATGAGCTGCGAGTATCCGGCGGCGATGTAGTAGGAGGCGAAGGGTTCGATCAGCCCGACGATGACACCTCCCAAGAGGGCGCCGGGAAGGCTGCCGAAGCCGCCGATCACCGCCGCGGCGAATGCCTTGATGCCCAGAAGGCCGACCGACGGATCGATGGAGCCCTTGGAGGCGAACAGAATGCCGGCGATCGCCGCGACCGCGCCGGCCAGCGCCCACACCAGCGAATGAACCCGCTTGACCGGGATGCCCATATAGTAGGCGGCAAGCTGGTTTTGCGAGGCGGCCTGCATGGCGACGCCCAGCTTGGTGCGATTGAAATAGAAGTAGAGAACGATGGTCAGGAGCAGCGTGACGACGATGATCGTCACCTCGTCCAGCCCCAGGACCAGACCGCCGAAGCGGACCTCCTTGCCCGCTATGGGAGATTCCAGGGCGATGGGCTCGTGTCCCCAGATGAGTCCCGCGATGAACCGCAGGACGAAGCCGAGCGCGATCGTCAGGATCACCACGGCAATCTGCGACTGGCCGAACATGTGCCGGAGCACCAGCATGTCGAGCAGATAGCCGATCACCCCCATGGCTACGATGGCGAGAGGCACCGCAACCCAGAACGGCAGTCCCATGAACTGTTCGTTGGTCAGCCCGAGCGTGATGAATGCGCCGAGCATCATGAAGTCGCCCTGGGCGAAATTGACCGCTTCGGTCGCCTTGTAGATCAGCACGAAGCCGAGAGCGATCAGGCCATAGACACAGCCGTTCGCAAGCCCGCTGACAAAGAGCTGCAATACGTCCAAGACGTTCCTCCTCCCATTTCAAGTGCGGTCTTCGCCGCATTGTCACCAATCTACAGGTCCCGTCGCCCCTCCCGCAAGCGACCGGCCTTGCGCGTCTCTACGGCACGATGAAAACCTTTCCGTTCGGCTTGGCCAGTTCCTCGGGCACGCGATCAACCGCCTCGTCGAGCGGCACGATGGCGGTCACGTCGGTCGACCAGCGCCCGTCGGCAAATCGCATCTGCGCTTCCTTGATCGTCGCGATCTTCCGCTCGGCCGGCGTATGGCGCATCCATTCCGTCAGCCAGAACCCCTCGATCTTCTTGTGCATGAAGATGAGCTGGCCGGGCTCCTGGATCACCGTGTCGCTGGCGTCGAGCCGGCCGTAGATGATCCAGCGCGCACGCTTCGGCATGGAAGTGAATATCTGCGCCGCGAGCGGCCCGCTGACGGCGTCGAGCAGGATGCGCGGCTGCTCCTCGGAGATCACGTCGCGCAGTCTGTCGCCGAAATCGGGCGCCCCTGCATTCAGGACATGCGCCGCGCCGATCTCGGTCAAGGGATCAATCTGGTCGTCGCGCCGTACGATGGAGATGGGGCGATAGCCGGCCTCGCTCGCCACCGTCGTCAAGAGCTTGCAAAGCTGGCTCGCCGCCGCCGTCATGATGAAGGCCTTTTCGCCCTCCTGCCTGACGATATCGAACATGGCGAGCGCCGTCAGCGGATTGACGATCATCGCCGCCGCGTCCTCGTCGCGCACCTGATCGATCAGGGGAATACAGGCGCCGGCCTCGGCGACGGCATATTCGGCCCAGGAGCCCCAATTGCTGCGCCCGGTCGCAAACGCCACTCGCTTGCCCATCAGACCTTGCGCGCCGGCATCATCGCCTGCCGCCACCACCTCGCCCACGCCCTCGAAGCCGGCTGGCTGTCCCTTGTGGCGCGGCTGGCCGTAAAGTCCTTTCACGAACATGACGTCGGAGGGATTTATCGAGGCCAGGCGGACCTTCAGCAGCACCTGCGTCGGGCCGGGCTGCGGCACCGCGATCTCGGATCGTTCCACATAGGGGCTCATCGCCTCGAGCGCCGCTCCCGACGGCGTCCTTGAATATCCCTCGTTGAGAAGAAGCAGGGCGCGCATGCGATCGGGAAGCGATGCCATCGTCTTTCCTCCTATGGCTTGAGCACGATCTTGCCGGCAGCCCCGCGATCCAGCACCCGGGCAAGGACACGGGGTGCCTCGGCAAGCCTGTATTCACCCTCGATGACCGGCCTGACCTTGCCTTCGAGATACCAGCCTATCAGTTCCTGCATGTTCCGGGCGTAGGTCTCGGGCTCCTTCTGCGTGAAGGCGCCCCAGAAGACGCCAACGACGCTGAAACCCTTGACCAGCGTCAGATTGACCGGAAGTTTCGGAATCGAGCCTGAAGCAAAGCCGATGACGAGCAGACGCCCTCCCCAGCCCATCGAGCGCGCCAGCGCATCGAAACTGTCGCCGCCGACCGGATCGAAGGCAACGTCCACGCCCTTGCCGCCCGTCGCCTCCTTCAAGCTGTCCTTGAGGTTGTCATAGCCCAGCACGATATCGGCACCGGCCTCCGTGGCGATGGCCCGCTTGGCCTCGCTCGAGGCCACAGCAATCACCCGCGCGCCCATCGCCTTGCCGATCTGAACGGCGGCGACACCGGTCGCTCCGGCCGCGCCCAAAACGCAAAGCGTCTCGCCCGGCTTCAGTGCGCCACGCTGCTTCAGCGCGTAGTGCGACGTGCCATAAGCGCACATCAACGCGCAGGCATCGGCGCTCTTGATCGCGTCCGGCAGGGGCATCACCCGCGCCTCGTCCGCGGCCACCTTCTCGGCATAGGCGCCAAGCGTCCCGAGCGCGGCGACCCGGTCTCCGACCTTTATTGATTTCACCTCGGGGCCGATGGAGACCACACGACCAACCGTCTCCATGCCGGGCACGAAGGGCGCCGGAGGCTTCATCTGGTACAGCCCCTGGACCAGCAATCCGTCGGGATAATTCACCCCGATCGTGTCGACCTCTATGACGACGGTGCTGCCGCTGGCTTCCGGTTCGGGCCAATCGGCATATTCGAGCTTGTCGAGTGGCGCGAAATCCCGCGCGACGATGGCCTTCATGGGCCTACACCCTTTCCTGCGTGTACTTCTTCAGTTCCGTCCGCGCCACCTGGCGACGGTGTACGGAGTCCGGTCCGTCGGCCAGCCTGAGCGTTCGAAGATGCGTCCAGGCACGTGCCAGGGGTGTATCCTGGCTGATGCCCTGGGCACCGAACATCTGCACGGCCTCATCGGTCACCTTGAGCGCCACGCGCGGCGCGACCACCTTGATCTGGCTGATCCAGGGTGCAGCGGCCCGTGCGTCGCCCTGATCCATCATCCACGCCGCCTTGAGGCACAGGAGCCGCGCCATTTCGATCTCCATGCGGCATTCGGCGATGATATCGTAATTGGCGCCGAGTGCGGCCAGCGGTTTGCCAAAGGCTTCGCGGCGCATCGAGCGCTGGCACATCAGTTCCAGCGCCATTTCCGCCTGGCCGATGGCTCGCATGCAATGATGAATGCGACCCGGTCCAAGGCGACCCTGCGCGATCTCGAAGCCGCGTCCTTCCCCAAGGAGAAGATTGGCAGCCGGGACGCGGACATTCTCGAACCTCAGGTGCAGATGGCCATGTGGCGCATCGTCTTCGCCATAGACCTCCATGGCCCGCAACTTGGTGACGCCCGGCGTATCGGCCGGCACGAGGATCATCGAATGCTGCTGGTGCTTGGGCCCGTCATCGGCCGTGCGCACCATGACGATATAGATCTTGCAGCGCGGATCGCCGGCGCCCGACGACCACCATTTCTCGCCGTTCAGCACATAATCGTCGCCCTCGCGCTCGCAGCGCATGGCAATGTTGGTCGCATCCGACGAGGCGACGTCCGGTTCGGTCATCAGGTAGGCGGAACGGATCTTGCCGTCGAGCAGCGGAGCGAGCCATTTCTCCTTATGCTCCGGCGAGCCGTAGCGCTCCAGCACCTCCATGTTTCCCGTGTCGGGCGCGGAGCAATTGAAGGTTTCCGCTCCGAGATGCGCCTTGCCCATCTCTTCGGCGAGATAGGCATATTCGACTGTCGACAATCCGTATCCGCGCTCCGACCCGGTGAGCCAGAAGTTCCACAATCCGCGCTCGCGTGCCTTGGCCTTCAGTCCTTCGAGTATCTCGCTCTGGCGCGACGTGTAGGCCCAGCGGTCGCCGTTCTTTCCGACTTCCGCCAGGAACTCCCTGTCGAGAGGCATGATCTCGTTGCGCACCATGTCGCGAACCTGCTCGTGGATCGGCCTGAGGCGCTCGGTCATGCCGAGATTCATGTCAGTCATGTCGTTTTCCCTGAATGCTGCGAAGCCCGCCCTCGGCAAAATCGACGACCTGCCGCGCGATGTTCTCGATGTCGGCCCGCGTCTCGCCCATACGCGGAGTGTACCAGAAGATCGGCGAGTTCAGCGCCATGAACATGAGTTGATTGGTGATGCTGAGGTCATCGAAATTGAACACCCCCTCATCACGGCCTTCGAGCAGCACCTTGCGGAAAAGCTGGCTGTAGGCGCTGCGATAGTCGATCAGTTCGTTGAGCGCCGTCCTCTGCTGGGGCGTGGTTGCGCCGCGCAGATGCATCTCCACGCCGATCCAGACCGCCCGCTGGAAGGCCTTGGTGTCGATCATCTGCAAGACATGCGCGGTGGCCATGGCGCGCCAGCGCTCCAAAGCGGGCCCTGGCAGATCGCAATGAGGCCTGACCGCCTCGTAGTTCAGATCCATCCCGGCGCGAAACACGGCGACGAACAGATCCGCCTTGGAGGGGAAATGGTGATAGATCCTGCCCTTGGTGGCGCCGAGGCTGCGCGCGACGTCGTCTATTGAAGTCGCGGCATAGCCCCGCGCCATGAAGCAACTGGCTGCCGCCTTCAGGATATCGGCCCGCGAACTGTCGGAAACCTGTTCCTTCACGCCCAGCGTCATTGGCCGGCGCCTCCTCCCTTGACCGCTACGCCCGCCCGCATGTTGACTGCACCTTTCCGGCTCCAGACACTTTACGAGCAGGCGAATGATGAACATACTACCGGGTATGTTGTCAACGTGACAGAGCAACAAGTCTCAAGGGGAGGAAACATGTCCTATCTGGAGGATCTCTTTTCGGTGAAAGGCAAGACGGCGCTCGTCACCGGTGCAGCCAGCGGCATCGGGCGCATGGCGGCGACCGCCCTGGTCAATGCCGGAGCCCACGTCATCATCGCCTCCAGACGCGAGGCCGAATGCCGCAATGTGGCCGAGGAACTGAACGCACTCGATGCACCCGGCAGCGCGGAAGGCATGGGAGGCGACGTAGGCAGCGAGGAGGGCGTCAAGGCGCTTGCCGAAGCCGTTGCGCAGCGGACCGACCGGCTGCACATCCTGATCAACAACGCGGGCCTGAGCTGGGGCGAGAAGCTGGAAACCTTCCCCTATCAAGCCTGGGCGCGCGTCCTGAACGTCAATGTCACCGGCCTCTTCCATCTGACACGGTCGCTGCTGCCCCTGCTCGACAAGGCGGCCAAGGCCGACGATCCCGCGCGCATCATCAATCTCGGATCCGTCATGGGTACGCAGCCGATAGCCGATGGCGCCTATTCCTACACGGCCTCCAAGGCTGCGGTTCACCACCTCACTCGGACGTTGGCCGGGGAACTTGCCGACCGGCGCATCACCGTGAATGCCTTTGCGCCGGGGCCATTCCAGAGCCGCATGACCGCATTCGCCACAGGCACCGAGGAAAAGGCGGCCAAGGTGGGCTCGCGCGTGCCGCTTGGCCGGATCGGCAATCCGGACGATATCGCGGGTGCGACGCTCTATCTGTGCAGCAAGGCGGGCAACTATGTCACCGGGGCCATCCTGCCACTGGACGGCGGACAGTCGGTCCAGCATGGTATGTCCTTGTTCAAGGACGTGGATTGATTCAAACAAGATGCAGGAACTGAAACTGAAACCTGTCCCGGTCGCGAGCCTCCAGGCTGCCATTGGCAGCCAGATCGGCACCTCGCCCTGGCGGACGGTAACCCAGCAGATGATCGATCAGTTCGCCGATGCGACGGACGACCATCAGTTCATCCATGTCGACCCCGAGCGCGCGGCCCGCGAAACGCCCTATGGCGGCACGATCGCGCATGGGTTCCTGCTCCTTTCGCTGCTCTCGGCCATGACATACGAGACCATTCCTCCGCTCGAGAGCGCCAAGGTTGCCATCAACTACGGATTTGACGAGATCAGGTTCAAGGCGCCCGTCAAGACCGGATCGCGCATCCGCGCCGCCTTCGTGCTTGCCGAGGCCAATGTGCGACCCTCCGGATGGGCCGAAGTCAAATATGACGTGACGATCGAGATCGAGAATTCGAAGAAACCGGCGCTGACCGCGCGCTGGCTGACGCTGATCCAGATCGATCCGCCCGGCGAGGCCGCATGAACGATCCAAACATTCTCGATCAGGAAGCGTTGGCGCCCTATCTGGAGGCACATATCGCCGGCTTCGGGGCCCTGCGCTCGATCAAGAAGTTCAACGCGGGTCAATCGAACCCGACCTATCTCCTGACCGCCGACAGCGGACGCTACGTGCTGAGAGCGAAGCCGCCTGGCCAACTGCTGAAATCGGCCCATCAGGTCGATCGCGAGTACCGGGTCATCAAGGCTCTCGCGCAAACGCCGGTCCCGGTTCCGCGCGTGCTTCACTTGTCGCCGGAAGACAGTCCCATCGGGCGCATGTTCTATGTCATGGATTTCGTCGAGGGCCGTGTCTTCTGGGACCCCACGCTGCCCGAGGGCGCCGGCAATGACGAGCGGAGCGCCGTCTATGACGCGATGAACAAGACACTCGCCGCACTTCACGACGTCGACATCGACGCGGTCGGATTGACCGATTTCGGCAAGCCCGGCAGCTACTTCGAGCGACAATTGTCGCGCTGGAGCAGCCAGTACCGCGCATCCGAGACGGAAGCCGTCGCCCATATGGACCAGCTCATTGCATGGCTGGAACAGAACCCCATCGATGACGACGGACAGGTTTCTCTCGTTCACGGCGACTACCGGCTCGACAACATGATGTTTGCCCCCGACAGGCCGGAAGTGGTGGCCGTGCTCGATTGGGAACTCTCGACACTCGGCCATCCCTATGCTGATCTCGCCTATCAGTGCATGCAATGGCGACTGCCCCACAGCTCCGGCTTTCGCGGGCTGGGCGGCATCGACCGCGCCGCGCTCGGCATTCCGACGGAAGAGGTCTATGTGGAGCGCTATTGCGAACGGCGTGGTATCGCCGGCATCAGCGACTGGACGTATTATCTCGCCTTTTCTTTCTTCCGTCTGGCGGCTATCTGCCAAGGTGTCTACAAGCGGGCGCTCGACGGAAACGCATCCAATCCGGAAAAGGCGCGCACCTACGGCGACGCCGTGAGGCTGCTGGCGGGTCTGGCCGTCGAGCGCATCGAAAAGGGGAATTAGTGCATGGCACGGTTTGCGGGCTTGTCGGTATTGCTCACCGGCGCAACCGGGGGCTTCGGGCGGCGTACCGCAGAGCGGCTGGCGCAGGAAGGGGCTCGCCTGGTCTTGTCCGACATGGACGCCGACGCACTGGCCGCGCTCGCTGACAGCCTCGACACCGAGACCACGTTTCTTGCCGGCGACATCGCGCAGGAACAGTTGTCAGCCGACCTGGTTGAGCGCGCGGTGGCGCAGTTCGACCGCCTCGACGTGGCGATCAACAACGCAGGCATTGCCCAGAGTTTCGTCAAGCTGCCCTTCGTTCCTTCCGATGAAGCCCGGCGCATCATCGACATTGATCTCATGGGCGTCTTCTACGCCATGAAGTATCAGCTGCCGCAACTCGAGAAGCAGCATCGCCGCGACGGCGTCGGCGGCGCGATCGTCAACATTTCATCCGTCGCCGGTCTGGCCGGCGCGGCGCGGCTCTCGGTCTATGCGGCGGCAAAGCACGGTGTGGTCGGGCTGACCCGCTCGGCGGCCGCCGAATATGCCGCCAAGGGCATCCGGATCAACGCAGTATGTCCCTCCTTCGCCCGCACCAGCATGGTGGGCGATTTCGTCAAGCTGTCGGGCCGCACGGAGAACGAGGCGATCACCGAGCTTACGCGCGGCGTGCCGATGAAACGGGTGGCGGAAGTCGACGAAGTGGTCGAGGCGATCCTCTTTGCCGCCGATCCGAAGAACTCCTTCATGACCGGGCACACGCTCTCCATCGACGGCGGGATCACGGCCATCTGACCGGCAATCCGTCAGGGGCAGGTGCAAAAGTCCGCAGATTTGTTTTCCCGGCCGTCGGCTTCGGGCATATTCCTTCGTCTTACAACGGACGAAGGAAATCATTACGAATGCGCTACGCCCTGCTTTGCTACAATTCCGAGGCGATGGTCAGCCACCTGCCGAAGGCAGATGAGGAGGCGATGATGGCGCGTGTGCGCGCAGCCGAAGTCAAGATCTCGGAGCGGGCGCGCATCGGCCCCAGTCTCAGGCTGATGCCCACCACGGCGGCCACGACGGTCAAGGCGGGCGACGATCCGCTCATCATCGATGGCCCCTATGCCGAGACCAAGGAACAGCTTCTCGGCTTCTGGATCATCGAATGCGAAACCCATGAGGACGCCATCGAAGCGGGTCGGCTTCTGGCCCGCGAACGCGAGGTCGGCGCGATCGAGGTTCGCCCGCTGCTGGCCTTCAACCCCGGAGACGACGCCCCTTGAGCGAATTGGACTGGATCGGCGCCGCACTCGCCTCGGCCAGACCCCAGGTGATGGGAGCCTTGTTGCGCTATTTCCGCGACCTGGACCAGGCCGAGGAGGCCTTCCAGGAAGCGAGCCTGAGGGCGCTCAAGACCTGGCCCTCCAAGGGTCCGCCGCGCGATCCCGCCGCCTGGCTGATCTTCGTCGGCCGCAACGCTGCTCTCGACCGGGTGCGCCGCGACCAACGCTTGCGGGAACTGCCGCCCGAGGACCAGCTCTCCGATGTCGAGGATGCCGAGGCCGACATGGCCGAGCGGCTCGACAACAGCCACTACCGCGACGACGTGCTGAGGCTGATGTTCGTATGCTGCCAGCCCGAACTGCCGGCCACGCAGCAGATCGCGTTGGCGCTGCGCATCGTGTCCGGCCTGACGGTGAAGGAGATCGCCCGTGCCTTCATCGTCAGCGACGCTGCAATGGAACAAAGGATCACGCGCGCCAAGCGGCGCATCGCCGCCGCCGGCATTCCCTATGCTGTGCCCGACGCCGCCGAGAGAGCCGAGCGGGTGGGGGCAGTCGCCGCAATGATCTATCTCCTCTTCAACGAAGGCTATGCCGCCAGCGGCGGCGAGGCCCATATCCGTCGTCCGCTTTGCGAGGAAGCGATCCGCCTGGCGCGCCTTCTGCTCGCCCTGTTTCCCGGCGAACCGGAGATCATGGGCCTGCTTGCGCTGCTCCTGCTTCAGGATGCGCGCGCCGCCGCCCGGCTCGACGGCCATGGGGAGATCATTCTCCTTGAGGATCAGGACCGCAACCTTTGGGACCGCGACAAGATCGCGGAAGGGCTGGTGCTGGTGGCAAAGGCGATCCGCCATCGCAATGCCGGGCCGTATCAGTTGCAGGCGGCAATCGCCGCCGCTCATGCGCGTGCTGCGAGGCCCGAGGAGACGGACTGGAACCAGATCGATTCGCTCTATCAGATGCTCGAACGTCTCGATCCGTCGCCGGTCGTGACGCTCAACCGCGCCGTCGCGGTGTCCAAGGCGTGCGGTCCGGAAGCTGCTCTTGCATTGATCAGGCCCCTGGCGCCGAAGCTGCAGGGCTATTTTCACTACTTCGGCGTGACAGGGGCACTGCTGATGCAGCTCGGCCACGCCGAAGAGGCGCGCATCGCCTTCGACCGGGCCATTGCGCTTGCCCGCACCCCTGCCGAAGCAACCCATATCCGCATGCATCTCGACCGGCTCGCCGTGCAATCCCGCGCATCCGGCTGACCGGATCACTTTGAAGTAGAAAAAGGCCGCTTCCCGGGCCGTCACAAGGCATCATGTCTCTCGCCGGCACGCCTGTTGGGAATGTGTCAGGGGCTGCCGCCACCGGCACCGCCGTCGCCGCCGGGCCCGCCGGCACTGCCGGAACCGCTGGCGCCACTGCCACCGCCGCCCGCGCCACCCGATCCGCCGGCCCCGCCCGAAGAACCACCCGCACCACCACCGCCACCGCTGTTGCCACCGGCACCGCCGGCGCCTCCACCGCTGCCTCCTCCCGCACCGCCTGAACTGCCGGAAGACCCGCCTGCACCGGCACCGCTGCCGCCACCCGATCCGCCGGCCCCGCCTGCCGCACCACCGGCGCCGCCCGCACCTCCGCCACCGCCTCCGCCAGCGCCTCCCCCGCCACCCGGACCGCCCGGGCTGCCAGGACTCCCACCGGTGCCGCCACCACCTCCTGGACCTCCGGGACCACCTGGGCTGCCGCCGTCGCCTCGGCCACCGGCCCTGCCGGGCTGGCTCGGAGGGCTGGGCGCGCGCGGCTGGCTGCGTGGCGCGAATATGTTCTGCGGCCCGGGCGCGATCGACGAACTGCCCTCACATGCACTCGATCCTCCCTGGAACTGAGGCAGGATGGGCCGCGAATTGGCCAGCAGCGGAAACAGGTTCCGGTATCGGCGCGACCGAACGGCGCCTGCGACGTTGCCCGTCTCCAGAAAGCCCTGGCCGGTAAAGGCGACGAATTCGCATCGGCTGCGAACCACCCGGCAGCCGCCGCGGCGCGGGCAGATATTGATCTGGCCATGCAGGAGGACGACATTGGTCCGCCCGCGCTCCACCGTGACGTCGAATGCCGTGCCCCTGACGCCGATGCTGCCATCCGGCGTCCTGATGGAATAGACCCTCTTGCGGCTGTTGCCGCTTATGAAGCGAAAGGCGCCCTGCGTGGCGGCGAGGGAGATGCTGCGGGCCGACCGGTCGGACGAGAAGACGAAACTGTCCAGAACGATGCTCGAGTTCGGTCCGAGCACGAGCCTGGTATTGTCGAGGAACTGGATCTGCGCCAGCCCCGTTGCATTGGCCTTAAGTCGATCATTGCGAAAGACCGGAGCCGAACTGACGAGGACCTTGTTGCCGCCCTCGCCCGTCGCCGACACGCGCAGCCGGGCATCGACGGTCACGCCGATCTCCTGCGCCGCTGCCGCCGAATGCAAAACCAGAAGCATGAGCGACGACAGCAATATACCCATGCCGTACATGAGCCATTGCCTCGTGTCGCGAAAATCTCGCGAATTCGCGATCTTATTATGCCGGGCCCCGTCGGTCGATACACCCGGACTACCTATTCCGATCTAGGCGCCGGGCTCGGAAATGTCGGCTTTCGCCCAGCGAGTTCCACATCCATCCTCGAGGCCCAGGCGCGATAGAGCGGCGCGATTCGTTCGGACGCATTGTGCAAGCAATGTTCCAACGCGATGGCGATCTCGCTCCTGCGATGCTGCGCAAGGGCGGCACACAGTCGTGAGTGACTGGCCTGGATTCGCGCAAAACCCGGCGAACGCGCATACACTTCATCGCCAATGAGCGCATGGATCGCCAGTTGGTGCGATTTACCCCGCAGCACCAGATCACCGACCGGCAAGGTCGCCATGTTTGGCACGGCCCGGGCGGTCGCGTCCGAGACCAGGATCGGCCAGTCGATCGTCTTTGTTTCGCCTTCGATGCGGGCGGCAACGTTCACCGTGTCGCCGATGACGGAATAGTTGAAGCGCGAGGCAGATCCCGTATTTCCGACGCAAACGTCCCCTGTGGCGAGACCGATCCCGATGCGGATGTCATCCAGCCCGATGCCATTGCGACGAAAGCCGAATTCATCCGTGCCATTGAGGGCTTCGACCGTCTGGATCATCTTCAGCGCCGCCCGGCAAGCCTTGCGCGGATGATCCTCGACGGAAAGAGGCGCATTCCAGAACGCCATGATCGAATCGCCGATATATTTGTCGATCACTCCCTCGTGATTCAGAACGATCTCGGAGAGAGGAGAGAAGAGCTGATTGAGAAAGGCGACCAGTTCGCCCGCCGGCAGCTTTTCGGAGATCGCCGTAAACCCTCGGATATCCATGAACAGGATCGTCATGTTGCGCACTTCGCCGCCCAGAACGAGTTGATCGGGTGCCGCCTCCAGTTTGGTCAGGAGCGCCGGAGCCAGATAGTGCTGGAAGGCCGAGCGGACGAAACGCCTCTCACGCTCGGAAGCGGCGAAAGTCAGGGTGATGGCGAGAATGTAGACGGCGCCACCCGTCAGCATGGCAAAGGCTGGCTCGATGAGGATTCCGTAACGCTGGAATGCAACCCAGCTGATGGCCGCTACGATTGTGGCACAGACAGATCCGAAGACGGCGGCAACCCAGGCGCGGCTGAAGGGCAGAACGGCCATCATCAGCAGGACGACGGCCGTGGTCATGGCGAACTCGGCGCCGTCGGCCCAGTCGGGCCGCTGCAGGAAGCTCTGGGTCAGTATCTGCTCGACAATTTGCGCATGCAGCGACACCCCGGGCACCGTTTCGCCCAGCGGGGTCACGCGAAGGTCTCCCACACCGACTGCGGAGGCGCCGACAAAGATGATGTGCCCTTCGATGAAGGGAGCCAGTTCCTCGCGCGACGAGTTGAGAAGGCGCTCGACCGAAATGCGCTCGTCCGGCTCATCGCGCCTGAAATGCACCTGGAATTCGCCCGCGGCCGTCACCGGCACAACAAGATCGCCAACCTTGGCGCTGACCATGGCGGGCGCGCCGCTCCCCGGCGCTGTCGTTTTCAGAATGTAGGTCGAAGTCCCCATGGCCAGGCGCAGCGCCTCCATGGACAGCGCCGGATAGATCACCTCGCCGTCCGTCAGGAAAAGCGGCACACGGCGGATGATGTCGGTCGTGCGCCCGCCGCTCAGGCTGATGCTTCCGGTCCCCATGGCGGCCGCCTCCAGCACGGGAAGGCTGGTAATGGAACCATTCATGCGCAGGAGCGCGGGTTTGGGATCGTCGCCCGCAAAGGCGAAACCGGCCGTCAGGCGCGGCCGCACCACGTTGACCCGGTCAGTGCCGAAGAAGCCGACCACGGACGGATGTCTCGCGAGGCTGCCGGCGAAGGCAGCATCATTGTCAGGCAGTTGCTCAAGTCTGGAGCGAAGGTCCTCATCAGGGGTTCCGCGCTCAGCCAGCATACGCTCGACGAGATCGACCGGGTTCGTTCGATCCGGCTCGGAAAGGACCATGTCGAAGGCAACGACCGACGCCCCCATTTCCGACAGCCTGTCGATGATTTCGGCAAGCAAGGTGCGCGGCCAGGGCCATTGGCCGTAACGGCGCAGGGAATCGTCGTCGATGTCGATAATACGTATGGGAACCGCGGGCGAAGGGCGCGGGGCCAGGCGCTGATACTGGTCGAACACGATGTCGCGCGTATGCTGCAGGACACGGGGGTCATGATATCGCACGATCCAGGCAACAAGCAGCACGCCTGCCGCGATGATCGCGACCAGGAACGGCTTGCGCTGAAAGACCCGCGTCATGGCCATCCGAAATCCCGAGGCAGGGCTCGGCAGAGGCTATTGGATCGCGCGAGCAGTGTCGAGTTGCATCCCTCTCTCTTCCATCGGAAGTATTGCGTCGGGCCCCCACCCGCAACGCCCATGATCCAATCGAGCAACATCCGAGAGTAGAGCATCTTCTTGGCATGCATTTACTGATTGAGAAGGTTGCATCTCGCTGCTATACTCAACCTGAAATTGATACCATGACAAGTACGCGGCCCGCATGACCTGCATGGTGTACGGGTGGGTCGTAGGCGCTTGGGTCGTTTCCCGATCGGGACGGCGATCGAATTTTTGCGTGCGCATTCAAGTCCATTTGCATGAGGAGGGCATATGACATGACCCTTGATGCCAAGTTGGCCGTGGCAGGCGCCATGGCCGCACGCGATTCCAAAAGTTTTGAGAAAGCAGTCGGGATCTTGTCGGCGAGTAGCGACAAAGACGATCCCGCCGATCTGTACGCCACGTTGACAAAGTTGTTTCGTCTGCCCACCGGCCATGGCGATTATTTGATGCGCAATCCCGACGAACTGCTTGCGCTGCACGAACTTGCGGCGGTTCACAACGGCGCTGTGTTCGCGATTCTTACCATCCACTACAATCTCTGCATGGGAACAATCCATTCCCTGAACAATGAAACGGAGTATGTGGAACGGTTGTATCAGGAACTGGCAAACGGGAACGCCGTCGGGGTTTACCTCGCAACCGAACTTGCCTACGGCAACAATGTCGTATCGATGGAGACCGAGGCGGAGTACCTGCCCCACCGAAACGTCTTCGTTCTGAACTCGCCGCGCCCGGCGGCCTACAAGTTCATGCCGAATACCCTGCCGACCAAGCTTCCCAAAATCGCGGTCGTCATGGCCAGGCTCAAGGTCGCGGGCGAAGAATTCGGCGTGGTGCCGTTCCTGCTGCCCTTGCATAAGGATGGCCGCGCGCGTCACGGCATCACTATTTCCCCCCTCGGACACAAGCCCGGCTTTGCGCTCGACAATGCGATGACTTCCTTTCGCGACGTCGAACTTCCTTTTGAAGCTCTCCTTTCCGGTGAAATATTGACGCTGCGCCATGACGGCCGGATCGAGGTAAAGGATCCGAACCCGCGGCGGCGATTCCTGATGGCGATGAACCGCGTACAGGCGGGCAAGCTCTGCATGGCAGCCGCCAGTCTCGGAATGGGCAAGGCATCCCTGCACATAGCATTGCGCTACGGCCGCCAACGCCAGACATTCTCGCTGCTCGGGCCGGTTTCACTGACGGACAATTCGTCTTTCACGACGCCCCTGATCGAAGGTTCGGCTGCCATGGCGGTCATGTCATTGTGGGTCGACGCGCTGATGCGACAGGTACGGTCCGAATCCGACAACGCCATGATGCGGGAGGACCTGAAAGACGACATCGCAGTCGCGAAGGCGATGATATCGTGGAGAGCCCGGGAGATCATCGTGCAGTGCCGAGAGCAGTGCGGCGCGCAGGGCCTTTTCGGCATCAACAAATTCGCCGGTTACTATGGAACCATCAACGGCTGCATCACGGCCGAAGGGGACAATCTCGTCGTCATGTTCAAGGCCGCCAGGGACCATGTTGCAACGCCGCCCTCCTTGCCGAAGGCGCCACAGTCCGAACGACTCGCACCATTGTTCAACGGCCTTCTGGGCTGCTATCAGACGATGCTTCGCGGCCTGAAGTCGGCACTTTCCGTGGCGGATCGTCAGCAACAGTTCCATCAGTGGAACGCGAACGCCGACATTCTGCTTGAATTGGTTCAACTTCACGGAACGCTGCAGAGCGTTGCCGCTGTCGAGCAGCATGCAAAAATTGATGGAGCTTTGGCGGCTGCAGCGGAGCTGCACCTTCTGGCCAGCTACCGGCGTTTTCATTCCTGCCTACAGAGGTTTGGCGATCTCGATCAAGCGATGGCCAGACGCCAGGCAGCCAGACGGCAGGAACTGCTGGACGATGACGGCCCTGCCCTGTTGGATCTCATCGATCGGTTCGAGCTCGAACGGGTAGGTTTGACGACACCCATTTCATCCGGAGACTACGTCGAGTGGTATGCAAGTCAGCACGCGTTGCACGCTTCTCCGGCCGCAGCCCAAGCAATGGCAACACCAGCATGAAAGAAGCAGACATGCCAGGTTAGGCGCACAAATCTATTGCGCCGCGCGATCCCACGCTGTGTCGGCCAGAAGATCGCAGACATAATCGGCGAAGGAACGCCACACTTCGACGCGGAAGGATCTCTCGCCGCTGCGCATCAGCACGATCTCCGCCTTGCCAAGGACCGTGCGCGTAGCCGCACCCACTGCAAATGCGCTGTCCGCGAGATCGAGCGGGCAGCCGGCGCAAAGACAGGTCTGCGCTCCCGCCCCCTCGACCAGGATGGCGACATTGCGATGCGAGACGTCGACCGCCGAATGCAATGCGTCGGCTTTCCCCGCATCCGCCAGAAGACCCGTGCCTTCCGGACCGATCACCAGCCATTCGTCAGGGCCGAGCCACAGCGCCATGCGTCCGCCGTCCTTCGAAGCGGCCGACGATTTCGGTGCCTGCGGAAGTCGCACGCCGAGGGCTCTGGAGAGAGCCGCAATGGACGCATCCGGCGCCCGCAGGGAAAGGCGTGCAGCCGGCCCCGCAGCCTTCAGCGTCACGTTTGCCGCCTCGAGCGATCGCCCCTGAAGTTTTTCGCGGCGCGCTGCGATCGCCGGGATGGCGTCTTCGGTTTCAGCCATGCATCCGCTCTCCCTTCTCGTCGAAGAAGACCGTGCCGGTGACTTCGACCTCGATCGTCCTGCCCGGCATTGGAACGTGAAGCGTCTCGCCCAGGCGCTCGCGTCCGCCGGCGACCAGCGCCAGAGCGATCGAACGCCCGCAATTCTCCGACCAGTACGACGACGTGACATGACCGATCATGGTCATCGGCACCGGCTGGTTCGGATCGGCCACGATCTGCGCCCCCTCCTCAAGCACGGTTTGCGGATCCTTCGTCGCCAATCCGACAAGCTGCTTGCGCCCTGGCGCAACCAGATCGGGCCGCTTGAGCCCGCGTATGCCGACGAAGTCGCTCTTCTTCTTGCCAATCGCCCATTCGAGGCCGGCATCGGCTGGCGTCACCGTGCCGTCGGTATCCTGGCCGACGATGATGAAGCCCTTCTCGGCGCGCAGCACATGCATGGACTCGGTGCCGTAGGCGCAAGCGCCGTGCTTTTCGCCCTCGGCCCACACGGCCTCCCAGACCGCTTCGCCGTAGTCGGCAGGCACATTGATCTCATAGCCGCGCTCGCCGGAGAACGACATGCGGAAGAGCCGCGCCGGCACACCGCAGATCATGCCTTCGCGTACCGACATATGCGGCATGGCCTCGTCGGACATGTCGATTGCCTCGACCAGCGGCGCGACGATGTCGCGGCTCTTCGGGCCCTGCACGGCGATGACGGCCCATTGCTCGGTGGTGGAGGTGAGCCAGACGTCGAGCCGCGGGAACTCGGTCTGCAGATAGTCCTCCATGTGGTGAAGCACCCGAGGCGCGCCGCCGGTCGTCGTCGTGACATGGAAACGGTCCTCCGCCAGACGCCCCACCACGCCGTCGTCATAGATGAAGCCGTCTTCGCGCAGCATCACGCCGTAGCGGCAGCGCCCCGGCGCAAGCTTGGCCCATGGATTGGTGTAGAGCAGTTCCATGAAGTGCACGGCATCGGGACCCACCACCTCGATCTTGCCGAGTGTCGAGGCATCGAAGATGCCGGCGGCCTGGCGCACCGTGCGGCATTCGCGATTGACCGCCGCATGCATGTCCTCGCCCGACCTTGGATAGTACCAGGGGCGCTTCCATTGGCCGACGTCCTCGAACACCGCGCCATGCTGCTTGTGCCAGCCGTGCATCGGGGTCTTGCGGGTCGGCTCGAAAAGCGGTCCCCGCGCATGGTTGACGATGGCGCCGAAGGTGACGGGCGTATACGGCGCGCGGAAGGTCGTCAGTCCGACCTCCGGGATCTCCTTGCGCAGCGCATCGGCCGCGATCGCCAGGCCGTGCAGGTTCGACGTCTTGCCCTGATCGGTCGCCATCCCGGTGGTCGTGAACCGCTTGACGTGCTCGATCGAGTGCATTCCTTCCCTGACGGCAAGCCTGACGTCCTTGGCCGTGACGTCGTTCTGAAAATCCACAAAAGCCTTCACGGTCGTACCGGCGCCGGCCCCCGGGCCGGTACCCAGCATGCCCCCGGCCCAGCTTTCGCTGGCCTCGACCTTCGGACGAGATGGTTTGCCTGCCGCGCGTCCTCCGGCCTCTCGCGCCGCCTTTTCTCCGGCCGCGAAGGCCGCGCGCAGCGCTACCGCCAGATCGTCGGTCCCATTGCAGGCGCCGACGCAGACACAAGCCTGCGCGGCAGCGTCGGGCAGGAAACGCTGGCCGACGGGATCGAACGCCACCTTGCCGCGCGACTGCGAGAAAAGGTGCAGCGAGGGTGTCCAGCCGGACGACATCAGCAGAGCATCGATGGGAACCACGCGCCCGCCGCCGCCGGCTTTCGGCTGCACGGTCATGGAGGCGATACGACGCCGTCCGCCTGTCGCAGAAACACCGCGCCCGTGCAGAACCTCGATGCCGAGCGCACGGGCTTCCTCGACCATCGCACCGCGCGGATTGTCGCGCCAGTCGACAATGGCCGCGATGCCGACGCCGGCGTGCTTCAGGTCGATTGCAGCCGCATAGGCTGAATCATTTGCCGTATAGACACCCACATGGCGTCCCACGGCCACACCGAAATGGTTGAGATAGGCGCGTGCAGCCGAGGCCAGCATGACTCCGGGCCGGTCGTTGCCGGCGAACACCATATGGCGCTCTATGGCGCCGGTCGCCAGGATCACCCGCTTGGCCCGCACCTGCCACAGCCTTTCGCGCGGCAGGTCGCCCGGCTCGGCCAGATGATCGCTGACCCTCTCGGCAAGCGCGACGAAATTCTGCGCGTAGTAGCCGAAGGCGGTCGTCCGGGTCAGGATGCGCACATTGTCCATTGCCGAAAGGCGTGCAATCGCATCCTGCGCCCAGTCCCAGCCCGGCCGGCCATCGATCGTGGCGCCGCGCTCGTAGCGCATGGCGCCACCGGGCATCGCCTGCTCATCGGCAAGAATGACGCGCACGCCACTTGCGGCGGCCGCAAGTGCGGCCGCGATGCCGGCGGCACCTGCCCCAACGACCAGAACCTCGCAATGGGCGAACCGCGACGCGTAACGGTCGGGATCGGGGCTGTCCGGCGCTTCGCCGAGACCCGCCGCCGCCCTGATCCTGGGTTCGTAGAGCGATGTCCAGGCAGACTTCGGCCACATGAAGGTCTTGTAGTAGAAACCCGCGGGAAAGAGCGGCGCAGCGATGTCGTTGACGGCTCCGACATCGAAACCGAGGAACGGCCAGCGGTTCTGCGAGACGGCCGTAAGTCCGTTGTAGAGTTCCTGCACGGTGGCGCGCACATTGGGTGTCTTCCTCGCGACGTCGCGGTGGACGCCCACCAAGGCGTTGGGCTCCTCCGCGCCGGCCGACAGAATTCCGCGCGGGCGATGGTATTTGAACGAGCGTCCGACAAGATGCACGCCGTTGGCGAGCAGCGCCGAGGCGAGCGTATCGCCTTCACGCCCGCCATAGTGCTTTCCATCGAAAGTAAATCCGACAGGCCGTGCCTCTTCGAGACGCCCCTCCCCCGAGATGCGGTACGCCTCCGCCATCAGGCGTTGTCCTTCGTCTTGGCGTTGCCGGCGCCGGCCTTTCCGCCTTGGCGGCGCGGTGCATCGTTGTCTGGCGCTGGCTTCCTGGTCGCCGCGCGAGCGGCCTTCGCCTGCACCCTCGCCGGCTTGGCGGGCGCGGCCGCCGCCTTCGTCGAATCCCGCTGCGGCCGTTCTGCGTCGGTGCGCAGTCTTCGCGCATCCGGTTTCGGCTCGCCCGCCTTGTAGGTGATCAGGAAACGGTCGCTCACCGTGTCACGGGCGGCGTTGAAGAAGCGCGCGCACCCATGGATGTGACGCCAGCGTTCGTAGACAACCCCCTTGGGATTGGAGCGGATGAAGAAGTAGTTCTCGAACGCCTCGTCCGGGATATCGGCAATGTTTTCGGGCCGCACGAGATGCGCCTCGCCGGCATGTCGGAATTCGACCTCCGGGCGCTCTTCGTCGCAATAGGGGCAGTGAATCAGAAGCATAAGGATGACCTCAATGCGCCACGGCGGCCGCGGCCGCCTCGTCGATCAGCCGTCCGGTGCGGAAGCGTTCCAGCGTGAACGGCGCGTTGATGGCATGCGGCTCGTCGCGCGCAATCGTATACGCAAAAACATGGCCCGAGCCAGGCGTCGCCTTGAAGCCGCCAGTGCCCCAGCCGCAATTCACATAGAGCCCCTTCACCGGGGTTTTCGCGAGGATCGGCGATCGGTCGGGGGTCACGTCCACGATGCCGCCCCAGGAGCGCAGCATCTTCATCCGCGTGAAGATCGGAAACATCTCGCAGATCGCATCGAGCGTGTGCTGGATGATGTGCAGACCGCCCGTCTGCGAATAGGACGTGTACTGGTCGGTTCCCGCACCGATGACCAGTTCTCCCTTATCGGACTGCGAGATATAGGCGTGCACCGTGTTCGACATGACCACGCAGGGAAAGACCGGCTTGACCGGTTCGGACACCAGCGCCTGCAGCGGGTAGGATTCCAGCGGCATCCTGACATCCGCCATCTGCATGATGACCGAGGAATGGCCGGCCGCCACGACACCGATCTTCTTCGCTCCTATGGTCCCTCGCGTCGTCTCGACACCCGTCACCGCCCCGTCAGCGCCGCGATGGATGCCCTTGACCTCGCAGTTCTGGATGATGTGGACACCGCGCGCCGAGGCGCCGCGCGCATAGCCCCATGCGACAGCATCGTGACGCGCCGTGCCGCCGCGCCGTTGCAGCGCAGCCCCCATGACGGGGTAACGCGCGTCCCGCGAAATGTTGAGCGGCGGGCAGAACGTCTTGGCTTCCTCGGGCGTCAGCCACTCGTTCGCCACCCCGTTCAGCCGATTGGCATGGATGTGACGTTTGAAGACCTGGATGTCGTGCACATTGTGCGCCAGCATCATGACGCCGCGCGGCGAGTACATGACATTGTAGTTGAGCTCCTGGGAAAGCCCGTCCCACAGTTTCAGCGCGTGATTGTAGATGGCCGCAGATTCGTCATAGAGATAGTTGGACCGGATGATGGTCGTGTTCCGACCGGTGTTGCCGCCGCCGAGCCAGCCTTTCTCCAGGACCGCGACGTTGGTGATGCCGTGCTCCTTGGCCAGATAATAGGCCGTTGCCAGCCCGTGCCCCCCCGCACCGATGATGACGACGTCATATTCGGCGCGCGGCTCCGGCGAGGCCCATTGCTCTTCCCAGCCTCTGTGGCCGCGCAACGCTTCGCGCGCGATGGCGAAAACGGAATATTTGCGCATGGCTCCCTGCCTCGCGTGAACACGAACCCCGCCGTTCAGGGACGGCTGCGTCTATCACTATCGAATGAGCGCCTTCTGTCTTGCGCTGATTGCGACTTGAGATGGCGCTAAGGGTCGAGCGGAGCTCTGCCGTCGGCGCCGTGGCCATCGCCGCTTGACCGATTAGGACGCTTGCCCTACTTCTATAGGACAAGCGTCCTAATATGTCTCGGCGCGACGGGGGTTGAATGGTCAATGGTTCGGTCATGGGTACGAAGACGACCCGCGAGCACATCGTCGAAGCCGCGGATGGGCTCTTCTACGAGAACGGCTACGAACACACCTCGTTCGCCGACATCGCGCAAGCGGTGGGCATCTCGCGCGGAAATTTCTATTATCATTTCAAGACCAAGGACGAGATCCTGGATGCGGTGATTGCCCTGCGGCAGACCAATACCCGCGGGATGCTGGAGGAGTGGGAGGCCAGGGGCGAGGATGCGGCCGAGCGCATTCGCTGCTTCATCCGCATCCTGATCGCCAACCGCGCAAAGATCATGGCGCACGGCTGCCCTGTCGGTACTTTGTGCGCGGAACTCACCAAGCTCGACCATCCCGCCCAGGCCGATGCGGGCAGGATCTTCACCCTCTTTCAGGCCTGGCTTTCCAGGCAGTTCGCCGCGCTCGGCCGCGCCGGCGACGCCGACGAGCTCGCCATGCATCTGCTGGCACGAAGCCAGGGGGTGGCCACATTGGCCAATGCGTTTCGCGACGAGGCCTTCGTCAATCGGGAGGTCGAACTGATGTGCGACTGGTTGAACACCTGCCGGGCCGACACCCCCGATGAAGACCTTAAGACACCAGAGGAGAAGCATTGAATGTATGTCGTGTTGCTCGAATTTTCCGCCAACAAGGCCGCCGCGCCAGACCATATGGAAGGGCACAAGGACTGGCTCAGGCGCGGATTCGATGACGGAGTCTTTGCCTTGGCCGGTAGCCTCAAGCCCAACGCGGGCGGCGCGATACTGGCGCACGGCATATCACGGCCAGAACTCGAAGCGCGCGTCGCGCAGGACCCCTTCGTCGCGGAAAACGTCGTCAGCCCGACGATCCTCGATATTGCACCTGCTCGCGCCGACGAACGACTGCAGTTTCTTCTCGGCTGAGCCCCCGCCGCCACGGGGGTTGCAGCCGCGGCGGCCTCGCCTGCATCCACAATTCAGATGGCCGCGCTGTTGTGCGGCCGGGGCCGACTCGTCTAACAGGATGAGAAACTCGGCCGTTTCCCGGTCGCGCAAGGTTCGAAGCGGACAGATGGAATGAAGGTAGGCATCGAGATGGGCACGGCGTCGGGCGCGCCGGCCACGCTTGATCTGGAAGAGCTGCTTGCGACCCGCCTGCTCGTGCAGGGCAATTCGGGTTCGGGCAAGTCGCATCTGCTGCGCCGGCTTCTTGAGCAGAGTGCGCCCTGGGTCCAGCAATGCATCATCGACCCCGAGGGCGATTTCGTCACCCTGGCCGACAAGTTCGGCCATCTGGTCGTCGACGCCGTGCGCAGCGAGCACGAACTGACCCGCATCGCCGGGCGCGTGCGCCAGCACCGCGTTTCCGTGGTCGTCAATCTGGAAGGGCTCGAGGCGGAGCAGCAGATGCGCGCCGCGGCCGCCTTCCTGGGTGGCATGTTCGACGCCGAGCGCGACCATTGGTATCCGGTCCTGGTGGTTGTCGACGAGGCGCAGCTTTTTGCGCCGACGGCGGCCGGCGAAGTCGCAGACGAAGCACGCAAGCTCTCGCTTGGCGCCATGACCAATCTGATGTGCCGCGGCCGCAAGCGCGGGCTGGCCGGCGTCATCGCCACACAGCGACTTGCCAAGCTTGCCAAGAACGTCGCCGCCGAAGCCTCCAACTTCCTGATGGGGCGCACCTTTCTCGATATCGACATGGCGCGCGCCGCCGATCTTCTGGGCATGGACAGGCGCCAGGCGGAGATGTTTCGCGACTTGAACCGGGGTCATTTCGTAGCGCTTGGTCCAGCTCTCTCGCGCCGCCCCCTGCCGATCGCCATCGGCACCGTCGAAACACAGGCGCGCTCCACCAGCCCCAAGCTGACCCCCCTGCCGGATGCGCCTCAGGATGCCGCAGAGTTGATCTTCGCTCCGGTGAGCGAGGAGGAACGGCGCCAGCCCGTTCGCCGCGCCCCTCCGCCGCCGACGCCGACCGCCGACATCCTGGAGCAACTGGCCCGCACCCGCAGCGAACCGCAGCGCGCGCAGGAATCCCTGTTCCCGGAGGTCGACGAGGCCGAGAGAGAAGCGGGCATCGCCTCCGTCATGAGCGAGATCCTCGACGAGCCCGACGTCTCGTTCCGCTCCGACGCGGTGCTCTATCAGGATTTCCTGGTGCGCTGCCGCATTCGCCGTGTCCCGGGAGACGCGCTATCCCTGCCGGCTTTCCGTCGCCGCCTCGCAGTGGCCCGCGCCGGCGTGGAAGGCGAGGCGGCCGAGGACGAGCGCTGGCAGACCGCCCTCGGCCTTTCCGAAACGTTGCCCGACGACGTCCAGGGCGTATTCCTGCTTGTCGCGCGCGCCGCGCTTGAACATGCGCCCTGCCCGTCCGATGCCGCCCTGGCGCAGGCCTACGGGACCCATTCGGCCAGACGCGCCCGCAGGCTCCTCACCTATTTCGAAGAACGCGGCCTGATCGTGCTGCGAACCGACTTGCGGGGCCTGCGCATCGCCGCATTTCCAGATCTCGGCTGTGAAACCGGGGCGGGCGATCCTGACGCCGATGATGCGGAAGGATTGCCGCGGCCGGCAGAATTGCCATCCAGACACACTTCTCTAGTGGACAATGGTTCTTGATTCTGGTACTAGCCAGCGCAATTCGCTGCGGATTCCGCTGCGTAAGGGCGTCTACTATAGTCTGACGCAGCAAACCGACAAACCGGAAAGACAGGAACGAACGTGCAGGTACTCGTCCGCGACAACAACGTTGACCAGGCGCTCCGCGCTCTCAAGAAAAAGATGCAGCGCGAAGGTATTTTCCGCGAAATGAAGATGCGCGGACATTACGAGAAGCCCTCCGAGAAGCGTGCACGCGAGAAGGCGGAAGCCGTTCGTCGTGCGCGCAAGCTGGCACGCAAGCGGGCCCAGCGCGAAGGGTTGCTTTCCGGCGCCCGTTCTGCTTCGGCGCGCTGATCGCGCCAATTTTTCGTCTTTTTCAGGCGATAGCGAGGTGGGGCGACGCAAGTCGTCACCACCTTTTTGTTGCCCGCAGAAAACGCGTCTAACGCTGGCAATTCAGACCGCATCGGTCCTCGGGCCGACAAGTGAGGTATCGGAAAGCATGACAGGCACCAGCGCCACCCTTTTGTCAAAGCGTCGGTTCCGTACATCTTTCATCGTATTGGCCACGGCCGCCAGCCTCGGGCTCGCCGCCTGTCAGTCCGGCGGCCCTGCGAGCCAGATTGCCAGCATCGACACCGCACAGGGGTCGGCCGAGAACATCGCATCCTTGACCTCCGTCATCGAACGCAGCCCCCAGGATCCCGAAGCCTACAACATCCGTGGTTCGGCCTATGGACGCGGCGGCAAATACCGCGAGGCACTGGAGGATTTCGATACGGCCGTCCGGCTCAATCCCAATTTCTACCAAGCCTACGCCAACCGGGCGCTGATCTACCGGCAGATGGGCGAGACTGACAAGGCACTGGCCGACTACAACCGGGCTTTGCAGATCAACCCCTCATACGACGCGGCCTATATCGGCCGGGGCAATCTCTACCGCCTCGCCGGCCGGACCAACGAGGCCTTCGGCGATTTCCAGCGGGCCATTCAGCTCGATACGACCAATCCGCGCGCCTACCACTATCGGGGCCTGCTCTATCAGGCGAGCGGCCAGCACAATTATGCGCTGGAGGACTTCTCGACCGCCATCTCCCTCGCCCCCAGCGCTGCCGAACCCTATAATGGTCGCGGCGTGTCCTACCTGGCACTCGGCGACGAGGACAACGCATTTGCCGACTTCAACACCGCCATCAAGCTCGACGCGGACAGCGCGGAAGGCTGGGCCAATCAGGCTCTGGTCTACGAGCGGCGCGGAGACAAGGCGCGTGCGAAACGGTCCTATCAGGAAGCCGTGCGGCACGATCCCAACTACAAGCCCGCCGTCGACGGCCTGGCGCGCACCTCCGGCTGAAATCGAGCGACGACAGCTGTCGGGGGCCTTCCAGGGCTTTCGGGCATATGCAAACCCTCCCGCGCAGCGGCGCGGAGCGATCATTTCCTGCATCGGCTCTCCCTCCCGTTCACTGCATACTCCGGAATCCGGGCCAGCGCCCTATCCATGGAAGCTGCTGCACCTGCGCTGCACATTTTATTGGAACGAAAATTCCGACGGCGCATTTTCCCGTCTTTAAGGAGAATGGGACATGCGAAGAACCGCACTGATTGCATTGACCGCCTTGACGCTCGCACCGGCACACGCGCAGACGGCCCAAAGCGCCGTCGAACTTGGTGTCCTTGACTGCCGCGTCGGCGGGGGGTCCGGCTTCGTCATCGGATCGACCAAGGAAGTCAGCTGCACCTTCAATCCAAGCAAGGCTGGACAGGCCGCCGAGACCTATCGCGGCACCATCAGCAAGCTGGGAATCGATGTCGGCACGACCAAAGGCGCCGTGATGCGTTGGCTGGTGGTCGCACCGAAAGCCAACGCCTATGAAACGGGTGCGCTCGCGGGCCGCTATTTCGGCGCCAGCGCGGAGGCGACAGCCGGCGTGGGCGCGGGTGCCAACGTGCTCGTGGGCGGCTCCAAGAAGAGCTTTACCCTTCAGCCGGTGAGTGTCCAATCGCAGGAGGGTGTCAATCTCGCGCTCGGCGTCAGCGAATTTGCCCTGAGCAGCGCCCAGTAGACAAAGTCAAGAACCCGGCAGGGCCACGTGGCGCTTACCCGGCCCGTCAGCTACGCCACGATGTCCGGCCACAAAGCATCGGCCCGAAGATCGGATGCGATCTTCGGGCCGATGTGTTTCGAGAACGAAGTGTTGAACCCGTGCCGCGCTACGTTTCCAGTGCCTTGACGATCTCTTCGGTCATCTTCTTGGCATCGCCCAGCAGCATCATCGTGCCGTCCTTGTAGAACAGCGTGTTGTCGATGCCGGCATAGCCCGAGCCAAGCGAGCGCTTCACGAAGAGACAGGTGCGCGCCTTGTCGACGTCGAGAATCGGCATGCCGTAGATCGGCGACGACTTGTCGTCGCGCGCCGACGGGTTGGTGACGTCGTTGGCGCCGATCACATAGGCAACGTCGGCCTGCGCGAACTCCGAATTGATGTCCTCGAGTTCGAAGACCTCGTCATAGGGCACGTTGGCTTCGGCCAGGAGCACATTCATATGGCCCGGCATGCGGCCGGCGACGGGGTGGATGGCGTACTTCACCTCCACGCCTGCCTCCTTGAGCTTGTCGCCCATTTCTCTCAGCGCGTGCTGTGCCTGGGCAACCGCCATGCCGTAGCCCGGCACGATTATGACCTTCTGCGCATTCTGCATGAGGTAGGCGGCGTCGTCGGCCGAACCCTGCTTGACCGTCCGCTCGATGCCGTCGTCGCTTGCCGCCGCCGTCTCGCCGCCAAAGCCGCCGAGGATGACGGAAATGAACGAGCGATTCATGCCTTTGCACATGATGTAGGACAGAATGGCACCCGAAGAGCCGACCAGCGCGCCGGTGATGATCAGCGCCAGATTGCCGAGGGTGAAACCGATGCCCGCCGCCGCCCAACCGGAATAGGAATTGAGCATCGACACGACCACCGGCATGTCGGCGCCGCCGATCGGAACGATGATCAGCACGCCGAGCACCAGCGACAACAGCACGATCAGCCAGAATGCCGTATGGCTCTGCGTGGTGACGAGAGCGACGATGAGCACGACAAGCGCGATACCGAGCCCGGCATTGACCACATGGCGCATCGGCAGCAGGATCGGCTTGCCGGACATGCGGCCGTCGAGTTTCAGGAAGGCGATCACGGAGCCGGTGAAGGTGATGGCGCCGATCGCCACACCGAGGCTCATCTCGACCAGGGCCTGGCCGTGGATGGCGCCCAGCGTGCCGATCCCGAAGCTTTCGGGCGTATAGAGCGCGGCCGCAGCCACCATCACGGCGGCCAGACCGACCAGGCTGTGAAACGCGGCAACGAGCTGAGGCATCGCGGTCATGGCGATGCGCCTGGCGATCACCGCACCGATGCCGCCGCCGACTGCCAGTCCGAGCACGATCAGCCCGAACCCGCCCGAAGACGGAACGGCGAGCGCCAGCGTCGTGGCGATGGCAATGGCCATGCCGGCCATGCCGAAATAGTTGCCCTGCCGGCTCGTCGTGGGATGCGAGAGGCCCCGCAGCGCCAGGATGAAGAGGATGCCGGAAACGAGATAGAGGAAAGAAGCGAGATTGGCGTTCATCGTCAGCTCACTTCTCTTTCTTCTTGTACATGGCCAGCATCCGCTGAGTGACCAGGAAGCCGCCGAAAATATTGACCGAGGCCAGAACCAGGGCAACGAAGCCGAAGCCCGTCGCCAGTCCGCTTGCCGAGATGCCGACCGCAAGCAGCGCGCCGACGACGATGACCGAGGAAATGGCGTTGGTGACTGACATCAGCGGCGTGTGAAGCGCCGGGGTGACGGACCACACGACGTAGTAGCCGACAAAGATCGCCAGGACGAAGATGGCAAACCGGAAGACGAAAGGATCGATCGCTCCACCGGAAGCGCCATGCGCCAGAGCGCCGGCGGCATCCGCCACGCTTTCTGCTTGCTCCAGAGCCAGCCGAGCGGCGGCCGAGGCCTGGTCGAGCTGGTCCAGCGCTTGTTCCAACGCAGTCTTTTCCATCAGCCTTCTCCCTCCGACTTGGTCGCCTGCCCCGAAGCGGCTTCTGTCTTGGCCGTTGACTTCGACGCCGGCTTCTTGGCTGCGGGCTTCGCTGCGCCGCCGGCAGCCTTCTTGGCTGGCGCCTTGCGCGCAGGTTTCTTCGCGGTCTCGGTCGCGGCATCCGCGAAAGCCGGATGCACGACCTTGCCGCCGTCCGTCAGCAGCGTTGCCTTGACCAGTTCGTCGTCGCGGTTGATCGCGATCTGCTTGGTCTCCTTGTCGACCATCGTCTCCAGGAAGGTGTAGAGATTCTTGGCATAGAGGACCGAAGCCGAGGCAGCCACCCGCCCGGCCATGTTCGAGTAGCCCAGGATTTTCACACCGTTTGCGGTCGTCACGATCTCGTCCGCCTTGGCCCCTTCGACGTTGCCGCCGCGTTCGACCGCCAGATCGACGATCACCGAACCGGGCTTCATCGAAGCAACCATCGCGGCCGAAACCAGACGCGGCGCCGGACGACCCGGGATCAGGGCTGTGGTAATGACGATGTCCTGCTTTGCGATATGATCGGCGACGAGTTCGGCCTGCGCCTTCTTCTCCGCATCCGTCAGCTCACGCGCATAGCCGCCCTCGCCCGAGGCATCCTTCAAGGCATCCGTCATGATGAACTTGGCGCCGAGCGAGGCAACCTGTTCGCCGGCCGCTGCACGCACGTCGGTCGCCGTGACGACCGCACCAAGACGCCGCGCAGTGGCGATTGCCTGGAGGCCGGCGACACCAGCGCCCATCACGAAGACCTTGGCCGCCGGAACCGTTCCGGCAGCGGTCATCATCATCGGCAAGGCGCGATCATAGGCGGCGGCGGCATCGATCACGGCACGATAGCCGGCCAGATTGGCCTGGCTGGACAGGATGTCCATCGACTGCGCGCGCGTGATGCGCGGCATGAATTCCATTGCAAATGCCGACACACCGGCCGCGCCCATTGCAGCGACAGCCGCCTCGTTGCCGTAGGGGTCCATCGTCGCGATGACGACTGCACCCTTCTTGTAGGTCTTGAGTTCGGCTTCGGACGGACGGCGCACCTTGAGCACGACGTCGGCCCTGGCCGCATCAGCCGACTTTCCAATCGTTGCGCCTGCGGCCTCGAAATCGCTGTCGGGAATGCGAGAGCCCTCGCCCGCACCGCGTTCGACCACGACGGCCAATCCAAGGCCGCTGATACGTTTGACCGTTTCCGGCGACGCGGCGACACGCCCCTCTCCAGAAGCGATCTCCTTAGGCACAAATACGGTCTGTCCCACCGCCTACTCCCTTTTCGGTTGGAACCGTCGCCAGCCTGTTGCCGCCCCCGCGGCATCAGGCTCCCTCTCAGCGCAGGATGTAGGAGCCGGCAGCGACGATGAGAACGAACAGCAGCGTGGATGATATCAATCCGAAGCCGGCGAAGAAGCCGCAGGCCATCGCGATCAGAAGCGCCGCGGAAACGATGCAGAGGTACTTGGTGATATTGAGGAAGATCGAATACGTCTTCTCATGCTCGCCATAGTCCATTTCAGCGCCAAGCTCGACCGGGCCGGTCGGTGTTTTGTCAGCCATCGGGCAACCTCTCCAGAATTCGTCTACCGGCACATAGCGAAAAGGCATCAAAAGGGCAATGGAGGATGAAGCCACTTTGCCGCCGTATTACAAATCGCCGCACGCCACCAAGCGGCGCTACCGCGTCGGCCCGAAAATCGCATCATCGCAAAGGACTATGTGCCGATTGAATGTTGTCGTGGCTCAGGTGCGTCCAACGAGACGCAGGACGCGTCGCGCAACACTTCCGTCCCCATCGAGCCTCAGTTGACGCCTGAGCCTATCCCGGGTCAGGCCAGCCAGCGCTTGCGCCGCTTGTAGTGCTTGACGTCCTTGAAGGACCTGCGTCCTTCACCACCAACGCCAAGGTAGAATTCCTTCACATCCTCGTTCTCGCGAAGCGCCTGCGCCTCGCCGTCGAGCACAACGCGCCCGGATTCCAGGATGTATCCGTATTTTGCGTAGCGCAGGGCAACGTTGGTGTTCTGCTCGGCAAGCAGAAAGGAAACACCCTGGTCATCGTTCAACTTCCTGACGATCTCGAAGATCTCCTCGACCAGTTGCGGCGCCAGTCCCATGGACGGCTCGTCGAGCAGGATCATCTTCGGGCGCGACATGAGCGCTCTGCCGATTGCGGTCATCTGCTGCTCGCCGCCGGAGGTGTACCCGGCCTGGCTGCTGCGACGTTCTTTCAGGCGCGGAAAGTAGTCGTAGACCATCTCCAGGTCAGCGTTCACCGCACCGGTGCCGTCCCGGCGCGTGAAAGCCCCCGTCAGAAGGTTTTCCTCGACCGTCAGATGGCCGAAGCAATGGCGGCCCTCCATGACCTGGATGCAGCCTCGGCGCACCAGATCGTTCGGAGACAGCGACTGCACCTGCTCGCCGGCGAACACGATGGAGCCTTTGGTCACCTCGCCGCGTTCCGCCCTCAGCAGGTTCGAGATCGCCTTGAGCGTCGTGGTCTTGCCGGCACCGTTGGCGCCGAGCAATGCCGTGATGCCGCCTTCGGGCACCGACAGCGACACCCCTTTCAGCACCAGGATCACGTGATCGTAGATCACCTCGATATTGTTCACCGAGAGAATCGGCTGTGCGGGATCGGGTTCCTTCGCCGTAGCGCCTTGCGATGTAGTCATTGCGTCGTGATCCAGACCTGACGGTTCGTAGAATTGGGCAGCCGGCCGGGGATCGCCCGGCCGGCTGCCGGTCAATCGCTTACATCTTGCACTCTTCGTTGATCGGCCACGGCGCATTGGCCTCGGCATATTCCTTGGCCTTTTCCGCCTCCAGCGGCGCAATCGCCTCGCGGTCCGGCGTGATCAGGTCGGACACCTTCTCGAACTTTGTGCCGTTCCACTCGAGCATCCAGCCTCCGCCGTGCCCGGTATGATCGGCGCACGACGTCTTGAACGGAACGATCATCCCGCTCATTCCGAGTTCCTCCAGCTTCGCCTCGTCGATGTTGAGGTTCTCAAGTCCCCAGCGAACCTGCTCCGGCGTCGGCACTTTGGCGTCGAATTCGGCCTGCGCGGCCTTGATCGCCTCGACCAGCATCATCGAGATCATCACACCACGCTGATAGAACACCCAGTCGAATTCCCCTTCGCCCTGGTTGATCAGCGACTTTCCGGGATCGACGACATACTTCTTGATGTCCTGCATGACCGGCGCATCGGAATTGGGTACGTTCCACGAAATTGCGCGATAGCCCTTGCCGTCCTCGCCGACGAGCTTCAGATCGCTGTCCAGCGACGACCACCAGATGCCGACAAACTGATCCATCGGATAGCGCGTCTTGGCCGCTTCGGTGATGGCGCCGGCATTCATCGCGCCCCATCCCCACATCAACACGAAGTCGGGGCGTTCGCGCCGTATCTGCAGCCATTGCGCGGACTGGTTCTGCATCTCCTTCAGCCCGACCGGGATCGGCAGGAAAGTGAAGCCGTGCTCCTCGGCCAACGCCTCGAACAGCGGGATCGGTTCTTTTCCGTAGGGATGATCAAGATGCAGCAGCGCGATCTTCTTGCCTTTCAGATTGTCGAGATTGCCGTCCGAAATGTGTTTCAGGATCATCGACGCGCCGTCCCAGTAGGAGGCCGGCGGATTGAAAGCCCACTGGAAGGTCTTGCCGTCGGCCATCGGCGAGAAGCCGTAGCCCGGCGCCAATACAGGAATCTTGTCGACATTGGTTTTGGGCAGAACCTGCAGCGTGATGCCGGTCGACCAGGGCTGCGTGATCGCGGCGTCGGCCTTGGTCTTTTCGTAGCACTCCACACCCTTTTCGGTGTTGTAGCCCGTCTCGCATTCATCATAGCCGAGCTTGACGCCGTTGACGCCGCCATCACGCTCGTTGAGCATCATCATGTAGTCGCGCTGACCGTTCATCAGCGGAATGCCGGTCGAAGCAAACGGTCCCGTCCGGTAGGACAGGTTCGGCAGGTAAATGGAATCCTCGGCCTGCGCGACCGGAAGCGTTAGCGCCGTACCGGCGGCCAGCGCCGCGGCAAGCAGAACAGTCTTCAAGGCAGTCTTCATGTCTTCTCCTCCACTTGTCCGTTTCTCCCAAGAGGAGCGGGCGAACCAACCCCGCCTTCAACGATCCTCGGACCGCAATCTTCGTGTTGTCTTCTCCGGCCTCAATGCGGGAACGGCCAAATGATCAGCTTCTCCCTGATGACGGCCCAGAACCGTGCGAGCCCGTGCGGCTCGACGATGAGAAACGTGATGATCAAAGCACCGATGATCATCACGTTCAAATGCTCGACCGTCGCCGAACTGATCGGGATCCCGAAGACTTCCGGCAGAAAGCCGAGCACCACGGGCAATGCGACGATCAGGATCGCGCCCAGGAAATTGCCGAGGATCGAGCCCAGGCCGCCGATGATGGCAATGAACAGAACCCGAAACGACAGCGGGATGTCGAACAGGTTCGGCTCTGCCGCCCCGCGCCAGGCGAACACGAAGAGCGCCCCGGCGATGCCGACGATGTAGGACGACACGAAAAAGGCCGACAACTTGGCCTTCATCAGATTGATGCCGACCAGTTCGGCGGCGATATCCATATCGCGCACCGATTTCCAGATGCGCCCGATCCGTCCCCGCGTGACATTGATGGCGAAGAAGGTCAGGACCGTGACCACGAACAGCACGAAATAATACTGCGACATGGCGGTAGCGCGCGGCCCGGCGACCGTGATTCCGAACATCTCGATGTTCGGCACCTGAATGGCGCCCGAGGCGTTGTAGTTGTAAAGCCATGCCCACTTCTCGAACAGCCAGACGAGAAAGAACTGGGCGGCCAGCGTCGCGATGGCGAGATAAAACCCCTTGATCCTGAGCGACGGCAAACCGAAAGCAACGCCGACGGCCGCCGAGAAGAACCCAGACAGCGCGATCGCGACCAGAAGGTTCATCTCGGGGAAAATGGTGATCAGCTTGTAGCAGGCATAGGCACCCACCCCCATGAAGGCGCCGGTGCCCAGCGACAGCTGGCCCGCATAACCGGTCAGGATGTTGAGCCCGAGCGCCGCCAAGGCGTAAATCAGCACCGGCGTCAGAAGGGCGCGAAAGGCGAACTCGTTCGCCGTCAGCGGAAAGACGACATAGGCGAGCACCAGGACCCCCGCCAGCAGGATCGCGTCCTGCTTGACCGGGAACAGCGCGAAATCGGCTTCATAGCTGGTCTTGAACTGGCCTGCGGTCCGGTAAAGCATGCTCTTACACCCGCTCGATGATGCGTTCGCCGAACAGGCCCTGCGGCCGGAACAGAAGGACGATCAGCGCAAAGACGAAGGCGAACCAGGTTTCGGTGTTGCCACCAAGCAGCGGCTGGCCCCAATAGATCTCGAACAGCTTTTCCAGAATGCCGATGGCCAATCCCCCGACGATGGCGCCGAGCACGCTTTCGAGCCCGCCCAGCATGAGCACCGGCAGGGCCTTGTAGGCAATGACCTCGAGCGCGAAGGAGACGCCGGCGCGCGCGCCCCACACGATACCCGTTGCAAGGGCAATGACACCGGCGATGAACCACACCAGAACCCAGATGGTCGAAAGCGAGATGCCCACGGAAAGCGCGGCCTGGTGGTCGTCGCCCAGCGCACGGATGGCGCGGCCCATCTTCGACCTGTTGAGAAACAGCAGCAGCGCGCCGACGAGGACGACAGCCCCGACAACCGCCGTCAGATCCTTCTGCTCGATGGAGACAAAGCCGCCGAAAGGCTCGAAAATAAAGCTGCCCGTCGGGATCATGAGCTGTTCGGTGATCATCACCTTGTTCTCGCCGCCGAAAATGATTTCTCCGAAGCCGATGAGGAACATGGTGATGCCGATCGTCGCCATGAACAGAATGATGTCGGGCTGATTGACCAGGGGCCGCAGGACCACGCGTTCGATGGCCATGGCAAGCAGGTACATCACCGCCAGCGTCAGCGGCAGCGCCAGAAACGCCGGCACGCCCCGCTCGTAGAGACCGACCAGGGTCAGCGCGGCGAACACAACCATGATGCCCTGCGCGAAATTGAAGATCCGCGAGGATTTGTAGATCAGCACGAACCCCAGGGCGATCAGCGCGTAGAGGACGCCGGAAACGAGCCCCTCCCACACGACCTGCAAGAAGAAGTCGGGCGCAGCAATCATGTCGCCGAAAGGCTTTACGAAAATGTCGTTGAGGATTTCCATGGCTCCACCCTAGTGAGGCACGCCGAGATAGGCGTCGATGACGTTCTGGTCCGCCTTGACGATGTCGGGCACGTCGTCGGCGATCTTCTTGCCGTAATCGAGCACCACCACCCGGTCGGACAAATCCATGACCACGCCCATGTCGTGCTCGATCAGGGCGATCGTGGTGCCGCGCTGCTGGTTGACGTCGAGGATGAAGCGGCTCATGTCCTCCTTCTCCTCCAGGTTCATTCCTGCCATCGGCTCGTCGAGCAGCAGCAGTGACGGCTCCATTGCCAGCGCCCGCCCCAGTTCGACCCGCTTCTGCAATCCATAGGGCAGCTTGCCGACAGGCGTGCGGCGGATGTGCTGGATCTCCAGGAAGTCGATGATCTCCTCGACCGCGCGGCGATGTTCGATCTCCTCGGCCAGCGCCGGCCCGTGCCACAGCATCTGCCAGCCGATGTTGCGCTTCATCATCACCGAGCGCCCGGCCATGATGTTGTCGAGCGTCGACATGCCCTTGAACAGCGCCACGTTCTGGAAGGTGCGGGCAATGCCCTGGCCCACCGCCTCGTGCGGCTTCATCGACCGGCGCTGCTTGCCCCGGAAGACGATGGTTCCGAGCTGCGGCGTGTAGAAGCCGTTGATGACGTTGAGCATCGAGGTCTTTCCGGCACCGTTCGGCCCGATGATGGCCCTGATCTCTCCCTTGAGAACATTGAACGAAATGTCGGTGATCGCCTTCACCCCGCCGAACGACAGAGACACGTTGCGGATGTCGAGCAACACCTCTCCCTTGGCGACGCCGTCATCGCGGGCCAGCAGCTGATCCGGTCCCACCTGCACGTTCATTCCGCAGCCTCCCTGACCGTCTCAGCCGGCGCATCGAAGACCTTCGCGTCGGCGATTCGCACGGTGGCCCGGACCTTGCCCTTGCGGCCATCCTCGAATGTCATCTCCGTCTCGACATATTTTTCCTGCGAGCCGTCATAGAGCGCCTCGATGAGCTCGCCGTAGCGTTCTGCGATGAAGGAACGGCGTACCTTCTGCGTCCGCGTCAGTTCGCCATCGTCGGCATCGAGCTCCTTGTGCAGGACGAGGAAGCGCCTGATCTGGGACGCCGCCATGAGCGGTTCGGCAGCCAGACGCCGGTTGGCCTCTTCGACATGTTCCGCAACCGTCCTGTAGACCTCGGGATGACCGGCCAGTTCCTGGTAGGAAGCATAGGCGATGTTGTTGCGCTCGGCCCAGTTGCCCACCGATTCCAGGTCGATGTTGACGAAGACGGCGCAGAACTCGCGTTCGTCGCCGAACGCCACGACTTCCTTGATATCGGGAAAGAACTTGAGTGCGTTCTCGATATATTTCGGCGCGAACAATGCACCCGACTGCAGTTTGCCGACATCCTTGGCCCGGTCGATGATCTTGAGATGCCCCTCGGCATCGAAAAACCCGGCATCGCCGGTATGCACCCATCCATCGGGCGTCTTCGTCGCGCGCGTCGCCTCCTCGTTCTTGTAGTAGCCCATGAAGACGCCGTCGGAGCGGTAGAGGACCTCTCCGCTGTCGGCGATCTTCACCTCGACACCAGGCGAAGGAAGACCGACCGTATCGGCCCGGATCTTGCCGTCCGGCTGGGCCGTGATGTAGACGCAGGCTTCCGTCTGGCCGTAGAGCTGTTTCACGTTCAGCCCGATCGAGCGGTAGAAACGGAAGAGTTCCGGTCCGATCGCTTCACCCGCCGTATAGCCGACGCGCAGCCGCGACATGCCCATGCGGTTCTTCAGGGGACCGTAGACGAGGAAATCGCCGAGCGCATATTTGAACCGGTCCCACAGGCCCACCTTCTCACCATTGAGTATGGGCTCCCCCACCTTGCGGGCATGGTCGAGGAAATGGTCGAACAGCCACTTCTTCGTCCGCCCGGCATCCTCCATGCGCACCATGATCGAGGTCAGCAGACCCTCGAACACCCGCGGCGGAGCGAAGAAATAGGTCGGCGCGATCTCGCGCCGGTTCTCCGTCACGGTATCCGCACTTTCCGGACAGCTGACGCAGAAGCCCGCCGTGTAGGACTGGGAATATGAGAAGACGTGGTCGCCGACCCAGGCCAGCGGCAGATAGGCGATGGTCGTCTCATCGGGCCCCAGATTGTCGAACGAATTGCCATGCAGGGCCGATTTGACCAGATTGTCGTTCGACAGCATCACGCCCTTGGGCCGCCCGGTCGTGCCTGAGGTATAGAGCATGATACCGAGATCCTCGCCCCGGCCCTCCGCCACCCAGCGCTCCCAGTCGGCAGCGGCGTCAGACGATGCCGACAGCGCCGCCAGCCCCGCTTCGCGCAACGAGGCGTAGTCATGCAGACGCTCGTGATCGTAGTCGCGCAGTCCGCGCGGCTCGTCATAGATGATATGCTCCAGGGCCGGAATCTTCTCTGCGATCGAAAGCAGCTTGTCGACCTGCTCCTGATCCTCGACGACGGCAAAACGCGCCTCGGCATGATCGAGGACATAGGCCATCTCCTCGGCAACCGAATCGGCATAGATCGGCACCGGAACGGCACCGAGCGCCTGGGCTGCGGCAAACGTCCAGTACAGGCGCGGACGGTTCGATCCGATGACGGCGATCTTGTCGCCGCGCGCAAGCCCGATACCCTTCAGGCCGATCGCAAAGGCGCGCACCTCGTCAAGCTGTTCCTTCCAGCTCCAGCTCTGCCAGATGCCGTAATCCTTGTGCCGCATCGCGGGCCGGTCGGCAAAACGCTTTGCGTTGTACACGAGATATTTCGGGAATGTATCAAGCGTCGTGCCAGCGTCAGCCGTCACTGCCATTCCATGTTCCTCCCGGATCCCGCCTTGTCCCGGCGGTTCGATCCACATTATCGCCCGTCCAACATCGGGCGCAAGTCAACCCTCGGACATGGCCTGGCGGCTTCGAAACCGTTCAGCCCCGCCGTTTCGCACCTTGCCGACGCCAAATGCGCTGACGCGATGCATTGTTCCTCCTCCCAAGGTACCGCCCACCTCCATCGTCACGGTGATCACGACGCGGAGATTGTGGCATCCCTGGCTTCAGGATGACATTTTCATGAAGGCGGGGGAGTAGCAACTTCGCGATTGACAGACAGACAGCCCGATGCTCTGGTATATGTGACCGGCGTGCAGGCTGCTCCATCCCCCACATCTCGCTAAGTTTCGTAGGTCTTCAACCCCTCAAGATCGAGCACTGTGATGCGGCTATGTTCGACGCCGAGCAGTCCCTCATCGACCAGTTCCTGCAATGACCGGTTGACCACCGCGCGCGATACGCCGGCGAGCAGGCCGAGTTCTTCCTGGGATATCTCGATCTCGCGCCCGACGCGGGGATAAAGAACAGGGTTGAAGAACCACGAAAGATTACGCGCCACGCGCGCCTTGGGCGTGAGAATGCGGTCGTACTCGATGGTTGCGATGAACTGTCCCATGCGCTCGTTGAGCTGGCGCACAAGGAAACGGTTGAAGCCGGTGCTGTTCTCGTAGAGCCAGACAAAGGTCGCGCGGTTCATCAGCGCCAGTCGCGTTTCACGGATGGCAACGAGATCGTACTGTCGCGGTTCGTTCTTGAGCACCGAACCTTCGCCGAACCAGCTGCCGGTTGCAGCGCCGGCGAAGGTCATTGCCTTTCCGCTGCGCGAGATCGCGCTGATCTTGACCAGCCCCTGGGACACACCTGTCCAGTAGTCGAGCCTGTCGCCGCGATGGCAGATATAGGCGCCCTTTGAATAGGAGCGCTCAGACAGCCCGCGGCTCGCCCGCTCGATTTCGTCTTCCGTCAACTCGCGCGCCCAGATGGCGTTAAGTGCGATGTCTTCCTTCGCGCCCATTTTCCCCCACGGCGGCAATGCCGCTCAATCGCGATTCCATGGGTGCAATGCTTATGGACGCGCACGGTCCAGATGACAAGGCGAGGCAGGCTTGCCCCGCCTGCCCGCCAGCTTCATGCGGCGTGATGCATGTACTTGGCTGTCGGCAGGATTGTCAGCGGTGCGAGACCGCCGTGATCGGGTTGCCCGAAAAGCATGCGTTGCTCGGACAACGTCGAGCGGAAGAAGGAAAAGCGCTCAACTGTGCGCCTCATGTTCAGGTCGCAGCGCGATTCGTAGAAATAGATCGGCATGGTGAATGGCGGATAGAGTCGCGGCTCGCATACTTGCTCTGATCCGAACACCCGCCGATAGAAGCTCGTATGCTCCTCACGAATCATCGAGACACAGCTCGTGGTGTCAAAATAGGCGTTGGCGATCACCGCCAGGCGAAGGGTGACATAGGGCAAAGCCCGGTGAATCGACGTGTAGTCGGGATCGATCGCCAGACGACTCGGATCGATGAACGACTCGCCCCGCTCGAGGCGCGGACGCAACAGATCCCCGAATACTGTCATGATCGGTGCAAAGGGCGTCTGCTTCGTGATGTGATGAACACGCACCGTACTGACGAGCGCGTTGTCCATATAGACCCCGAACCGATAGCAGTTCGGAGCCTCGTCGAGGGCATCGGCCATCTTGTGCTCGGGCGCCTCGGCAAGCAGGAGGCCATGGGTCCGAAACGACTTGTAGCGAAGGCGATAAACGTCCTCCAGGTCCTCGCCGCTCTCGCATCGCCTGTATTCCACACGATCCAGCAGTTCGGTCACGTTTCTGACGAAGCTGGAGCCGCCCGCCCGCTTCCTTTCAACGGACCGCACGGCCACGTCTTCGACCGAGGTCGCTTCTGTCATGATTGCACTGCCCCCAATCGCCCGCATGCGCCACACGGTACAGAGCGATTTCATTAAGTAAAGTCGAAAACTCTAGTGACGCCGTTTACCTATTGTTAACCTTAACAAATAGTTAGCCTTATAGCGCGATCGCGCCATAGAGTCAGTGCGCCCTCTTGAGCGTATGGCGCAACGGCGTGATAGGTGGCTGTAAGCTGAGATTTGTCGCAGCCGGCAGTCCCGGCGCGGGGTCAGAGACGAGCGACGCGCTTGGCGTTTTCCAGGTCCTCGCCGAACGGCCAGACCGTAGTGGACATGGTGCCGATTCCTGAAGGCGACAGCGCCGAGCCGAACAGGAACCCCTGGAGCAGGTCGGGCTTCACATGGATGGCAAGCAGTTTGAGTTGCTCGAATGTCTCGATGCCTTCGATCGTCACGTCCAGACCGAGTTGCCGTGAAAGCGACACGACACCCTTCAGCAGTTCGAGCGAGCGCTGGCTGCCCGTGATATCGAGGAGAAAGCTCCGGTCGATCTTGACCTTGTCGAGCGGCAGCGTGTGCAGGTAACTGAGGCTGGAATAGCCGGTGCCGAAATCGTCAAGGGCAATACGCACGCCGAGCGCGCGGATCTCTTCAAGATAGCGCCGGGTCGACAGCTTGTCGTCGAGCAGAGCCGTTTCGGTGACCTCGATCTCGAGCCGGTTGGGCGCCAACCCGGATTCCGAGAGCGCGTTGCGCACGAGTTCGACCACATCCGCATCGCAGAAGTCGCGCGCCGACAAATTGACCGAGACACAAATGGGCTCGGGCCACTTGACGCATTCCTTGCAGGCCGAATGCAGCATTTGCGCGCTGATTTCCGATACGATGCCGATTTCCTCGGCAAGCGGAACGAAGATGCCGGGCGAGATGGCGCCGAGCTCGGGATGGTCCCACCGGCAAAGCGCCTCGCAACTGGCGACACGCATCGTCTTGAGCGAAACGATAGGCTGGAACACGACCCGCAGCGCATTCGATTCGACCGCCTGCCGAAGATCGGCCTTGAGAAGCTGCTTGTGACGAAACGCGGCGTCCATTGTCGTTTCGAAGAGCTGCCAGCCGTTCTTTCCCAGCGTCTTGGCGCGATGCAGCGCCAAGTCGGCCTTGACGACCATGCTGTCGACATCGCTGAGGCTCGCCGGCATCAGCACGGCACCGGCGCTGAACTGGACACGCAGGGCATGTCCTGCCACGTCAATTTCCTCGCGCAGACCGGCAAACACGCCGTCGAGCAGTTCCGCGAGATGCGCTTCATCCTCGATTCGATCGACATAGACGACAAACTCGTCGCCACCGAATCGGCCAATCCTGACATCGTCGTCGATAAAGAAGGCGAGTCTTTCGGCGATGGCGTAGACCAGGCCGTCGCCGACAGGATGTCCAAGCGTATCGTTGATGATCTTGAAATCGTCGACATCGAAGATGGCAACAGCGCAGAGCCGTTCCTTGTCCCCGGCAATCATCCGCTCGGTAACGATCTCATGGAAGTAGTTGCGATTAGGCAGACCCGTGAGACTGTCATAGCGTGCCATGGTCCGGATCTTCTCTTCGGCCTCCACGCGTTGGGTGACATCCTCGAAGGTGATCACGCCCAGTTCGTCGCTGCCTTCGCGAGCCGAAAACTCGTAATGCGAGCCATCGGCGAAGCGAACCAGAAGCTTCCGGTCGCATTTTTCGCGCAGCGCACGCGTAAGCTGGTCCTCCACATAGACGCATTCCTCGCGGCTGAGCATTCCGGCAGCCACTGCCCGCATCAACAGCGCCTTGAGCGAGCGTCCCGACATTGCCTCGGGTGATTTCAGTCGCATGATGTGTGCCGCCTGCGCGTTGGCCACGACGACACGGCCGTCGCCATCCAGCATGATCAGACCATGCGACATGGTGTTGAGTGCTTTGTCGAAGCGCTGCGCCAGACTGCGCGATACCAGACCCTGCGTGATGGCATTGAAGAGCACGGTGCGTACATTGTCCGACATGCGCTTGATGACGAACATGAATGGAACGAGGTAGAGGCCGAGGACCAGATTGTTCAGATCGCCCTTCAGCATCAGCCCGACGGCAATCGGCACGACGACCGCGAAAGCCTGGACGGCCACCATGATCCTGGAGCCGTAATTGCGGCCGACAATGGTGACCGTGGACCCCATCACGACCGCGATCGCCCCGATCTCGCCGAAGACGTCAGGCTTCCAGTAGATCGTCGTGAAGCAGAACAGCCCCATGAGGAAGGCCTGGATCGTGCCACCGACCAGATAGTAGCACTCCCACTTCCTGGCCGACTTGTAGTCCGAAATGCCGTTGGCCTGCTGGCCCCTGCGGATGCCGTAGAAGCGATAGATGCCGGCGGCCAGAAGCGCCACGGCCAGCAAGAGGTAGACCGGCTCATTGGTCGAACGGAAGACCAGGAATGCGATGAGGCTGTGACAGACTCCGCCTATCAGCAGGATCCCCGGGTCGACGAACAACGACCGGACGAACCCTGCATAGATATCCTTGGGGATGCTGTCCTTGCTACTCTTCACTCGATTATGCCCGCCAATCGGACAGAACCAATCGCACACCCGCCTTAAGAAAGCTTTATATGAGAAGAGCTTATTGGCCAGAGTTGGCAAAGGACTTGTTGGGGAAATGCGCCTGAGGCAAACCTCATGGGCTATTCTGCCGCCTCAAGCGTCTCGCCTTGCCTGCCGTTCAACCTTTCAAGCAAGCGCCGCCGCTCGCCTTCGGCGTTTCTTGCATTCGCCTCCTTGACGTGCCCGAAGCCCTTGACGAGCGAGGGCACGCTGGCAAGCGCCACAGCCGCTTCCAGATTGCCCGACCACAGCTTGCCGGTGATCAGATCCAGGTCCCTCTCGTAATCGGCCAGCAGTCGCCGTTCCATTCGTCGCTCCGCCGAATAACCGAACGGATCGAACACCGTTCCGCGCAGGGGCTTCAATGCCGCCAGAAGGCGGAATCCCGCCATCATGCGCGGTCCGAAGCTGGACTTGCGTGGTTTGCCGTCGCTCCCCTTGCGCGCCATGATGGGCGGAGCAAGGTGGAACTCGAGCCGATCGTAGGACTCGAATTCGGTCGCGAGTTGACGTTGGAACGAGCCGTCGGTGTAAAGCCGCGCCACCTCGTACTCGTCCTTCACCGCCATCAAGCGGAAAAGGTTGCGCGCCACGGCTTGCGCCAGTCGCGTCGAGCCCGGCGCGATCGCGGCCTCCGCCGCGCGGATTGCCTCCACGCGCCTGCTGTAGCGATCGGCATAGGCACCGTTCTGATATGCGCTCAGGAAGGCCACCCGGCGCGCGACGATGTCGTCGAGCCCCTCGGCAGGCGCCGCGGAAGCCCGTGTGTCGCGTGTGCGGGAAACCAGATCGGCAACGAAGGCGGGATCATGGGCCGCCCGCCTGCCCCAGCGAAATGCCTGCCTGTTCATCGCCACGGCCTGACCGTTGAGTTCAATCGCCTTTTCGATGGCCTCGGCGCCAAGCGGCAACCCACCCGACTGATAGGCGAAGCCGAGCATGAACATGTTCGCGCCCAGGGAATTGCCAAACAGCACGGTCGCGGTACGCGTCGCATCGACAAAATGTGCATTGTCCTCGCCGGCCGCCGTGCGGATGGCCTTCTTCAGGCGCTCTGTGGGCAGGGAAAAGTCCGCCGCACGCGTAAAATCGCCCGGCATCACTTCGGCCGTGTTGGCGACGAAGACAGTCTGGCCCTCCCGCGCCGAGGCGAGCACCTTCTTGGAGCCGGAGACGACAAGGTCGCATCCCAGAACCAGATCGGCCTTGCCGGCAGACACGCGTATGGCGTGAATGTCTTCCGGACTTGCGGCGACGCGGATATGGCTGAAGACGGCACCGCCCTTTTGCGCCAGCCCCGCCATGTCGATCAGGCCGCAACCTTTTCCTTCCAGGTGTGCCGCCATTCCGAGGATGGCGCCGATCGTGACGACGCCCGTGCCGCCAATGCCGTCTATGATCGCCGACCAGCCCCTTTCGGCCGGAAAGATCGCCGGTTGCGGAACGCCATCGAGCGGGTCTGCCAGGTCGCCAATCCCCGCCGCCTTGCGCAGACGCGCGCCATGCACCGTCACGAAGGAGGGACAGAAGCCGTTGACGCAGGAGAAATCCTTGTTGCAGCTCGACTGGTCGATCCGCCGCTTGCGTCCGAACTCGGTTGCCACCGGCTGCACGGAAACGCAGTTCGATTGTATCCCGCAGTCGCCGCAACCCTCGCAGACCAGTTCGTTGATGATGACGCGCTTGTCAGGATCGGGAAAGGTGCCGCGCTTGCGCCGGCGCCGCTTTTCGGCTGCGCAGGTCTGGTCGTAGATGAGCACCGACACGCCCTTGACCTCGCGCAACTCGCGCTGCACGCCGTCGAGATCATCACGATGATGGATCGTCGTGCGCGGCGGAAAGGCGCCGTGGCCGCCATATTTTTCCGGTTCGTCCGTCACCACGGCAATGCGCTCGACACCCTCTGCGCGCATCTGGTGGGCAATCATGTCGACGCTGAGCGAGCCTTCATGCGGCTGACCGCCCGTCATGGCGACCGCATCGTTGTAGAGAATCTTGTAGGTGATGTTGACGCCGGACGCGATGGCGAAGCGGATCGCCAGCGATCCGGAATGATTGTATGTCCCGTCGCCCAGGTTCTGGAAGATATGCTCACGCGTCGAGAACGGGGCCTGACCGATCCATTGCGCGCCTTCGCCGCCCATGGCGGTGAAGCCTACGGTTGACCGATCCATCCACAGCGCCATGAAATGACAGCCTATCCCGGCCGCGGCCAGAGAGCCGTCGGGCACCTTGGTGGAAGAATTGTGCGGGCAGCCGGAGCAGAAATAAGGCGTGCGGTTCGCCACATCCTGAGTCTCGGCCAGCATGGCCTGGAACTGTCTGAGCTGCTTGACGCGCCGGTCGATCTCCTCGGAATGGCCGACCGTCGCTAAGACACGTTCCCCGATCGCGATGGCGATGTCATTGGGATCGAGCGCGCCCTTGGCGGGGAACAGCCATGCGCCGCGTTCGTCCTTCTTGCCGACGACTTGAGGCTGCATGCTGGTTCCATACAGATGCTCGCGCACCTGGACCTCGATCAGCGATCGCTTCTCCTCCACGACGATGACCGTTTCCAGCCCCTGTGCGAACTCGCGGATGTGCTCCAGATCGAGCGGCCATGGGCAGGCCACCTTGAACAGCCGGACGCCGAGACGATTGGCGTTGGCCTCGTCGATGCCGAGGTCGTCAAGCGCCTGGCGCACGTCGAGATAGCTCTTGCCGACGGTGATGATGCCGAGCCGTGCCTTGTGGCCGCCCGAATAGACGATGCGGTTGAGACCGTTGGCGCGGATGAAGGCCGCCGCTGCCGCCCGCTTGTACTCATGCAGCCGCACCTCCTGACCAAGCTGGTCAAGCTCGTGGCGGATGTTGAGACCACCTGGCGGCATGTCGAACTCGGGCAGTTCGATCTTCAGACGATCGAGCGAGACATTGATCGACGCCGTCGACTCGACGTTGTCCTTCACGCATTTCACCGCCGCCCAGGTGCCGGCAAAACGCGACATCGCAAAGCCGTAGAGACCGTAGTCGACGAGTTCCTGAACGCCTGCCGGGTTGAGGATCGGAACCATCGTGTCGACGAACAGGAACTCCGTCGCGTGCGCGTTGGTCGACGATTCGGCCGTGTGGTCGTCACCCATCAGCGCCAGGACGCCGCCATGCTTCGACGAGCCGGCCAGATTGGCGTGACGGAAGACATCCCCCGAGCGATCCACCCCCGGCCCTTTGCCGTACCAGACCGAAAACACGCCGTCATGTCTGCCCTCACCGAGCAACTCGGCTTGCTGGGCGCCCCAGCAGGCCGTGGCCGCGAGTTCCTCGTTGAGACCCGGCTGAAAGACCACGTTCGATTCCGCAAGAACCTTCCTGGCCCGCCACAATTGCTGGTCCAGCCCCCCAAGCGGCGAGCCGCGGTAGCCAGACACAAAACCAGCCGTGTCGAGACCGGCGCGCCGGTCGAGTGCGCGCTGCATCAGGAGCATGCGCACGATGGCCTGCGCACCGGAAACGAAGATGCGCTCCTTCGAAAGCTCGAACTTGTCATCGAGCGACACATCGTGAAGCGTCATCTACTGCTCCTGTTCGGCCTGCGCCGACACGCAGCCATCGTCTGCCGCATAGTTTTTCGTCACGCACGCCGCGCGTCAAACGAATTCGGGGAAATAGCGGTTGATAACGCGCAGACGATACACGCTTCGCGACGGAAAACCCCTCACTTCTGCTTACCCAGCGTCAGGCCGAAAATCCAGTAAATGCGCCATTCCGATCACGTATGGCGCTTTGACTGACGCGACAAAGCTGATAATCACTCGCGGCGGCATGGAGCCACGAAGGCAACGGCACGCATCCGTGGGGAAGACGGGTAGGCGTGCGTCGGCGGCCCGACGCGAGCGATAAAAATAAACCATCGAGGAGGATCAGGCATGGCGGGGCTTCTTGCGCTTTCGCGAATTATCGACCGCATCAACGAGTTCATCGGCAAGCAGGTATCCTGGCTCGTCCTTGTCGCCGTGCTGATCAGTGCCGCCAACGCAACGATCCGCAAGACGTTCGACATTTCATCAAACGCATGGCTGGAATTGCAGTGGTATCTTTACGGCGCCGTCTTCATGCTGGCCGCCGCCTATACCTTGCAGCGCAATGAGCATGTGCGCATCGATATCCTGGCCAACCGGCTGTCCAAGCGCACGCGCGACTGGATCGACCTCATCTGCCACATCGTATTCCTGCTGCCCTTCGTGGTCCTCATGGTCAGGCTCTGCTGGCCCTGGTTCTGGCTGTCCTATCATTCGGGCGAAATGTCCTCGAACGCCGGGGGCCTGATCATCTGGCCCGCGAAGCTTCTGGTGCTGGTCGGCTTCATCCTGCTGACGGCCCAGGCTCTTTCCGAGATCGTCAAGCGGTGGGGTGTCATCCGCGGAATCATCGACGAGCCCACCCCGCAGCACGAACTGCCACCGGCGGCCGAAGGCGCCCTCGAGATGGAGGCCAACGACCGTGGTTGATTTCATCGCCCACAATCTGGCGCCCATCATGTTCGTATGCGTGATGGCGATGCTGCTCATCGGCTACCCCGTCGCCTTCACGCTGGCGGCCGGTGGCCTGATCTTCTTCGTCCTCGGTGTCGAGTTCTCCACCATTTCAGACCAGATCCGGCTTTTCTGGCCGCTGCTGCAGTCGCATCCCGAGCGCGTCTACGGCATCATGTACAACGATACGCTCCTGGCGATCCCGTTCTTCACCTTCATGGGCCTGATCCTGGAGCGCTCGCGCATGGCCGAGGACTTGCTCGACACCATCGGGCAGCTCTTCGGGCCGATCCGGGGTGGTTTGGCCTATGCAGCGATTCTCGTCGGTGCGTTGCTGGCGGCCACCACCGGTGTGGTCGCAGCTTCCGTCATCGCGATGGGCCTCATCTCGCTGCCGATCATGATGCGCTATGGCTACGATCGCGGTCTGGCGACAGGCACCATCGCCGCATCCGGCACACTCGCCCAGATCGTTCCGCCTTCGCTGGTGCTGATCGTGATGGCCGATCAGCTCGGACGCTCCGTCGGCGACATGTATGTCGGCGCGCTGCTTCCGGCCCTGATCATTGTCGGCGTCTACTGCCTCTATATATTCGCCGTCACCCTTGTCCGTCCGCAATGGGCGCCGGCACTTCCGGTGGAAGCGCGGACGCTGGGCGGCGGTGTGACATCGCTGATCGGCATCCTCGCCGCCACGGCGTTGATTTACTTCGCGACCTATCACACGATCTTCGCCGACATGCGCTACGAGGTGCGCCTTGTCTGGGCGGCGACCGTGGCCGTTCTGACCGCCTATATCTTCAGCCTGGCAAATCGCCGCTTCAAGCTCGGCATCCTTTCGCGCCTGGCCGAGCAGGTCGTGATCGTCCTCATTCCGCCGCTGGCTCTGATCTTCCTCGTGCTGGGGACGATCTTCCTCGGCATCGCCACGCCGACGGAAGGCGGCGCGATGGGCGCCACCGGCGCCTTGATCCTCGCCCTCGCGAAAGGCCGTCTGAACATCACGGTGCTTAAGCAAGCGCTCGATTCGACAACCAAGCTCGCCGCATTCGTGATGTTCATTCTCATCGGCGCACGCGTCTTCGGCCTGACCTTCTACGGCATCAACGGCAATGTGTGGATCGAAGAACTTCTGCTGGCGCTGCCGGGCGGCGAATATGGCTTCCTCGTCATCGTCACCATCATCATCTTCATTCTCGGTTGCTTCCTCGATTTCTTCGAGATCGCCTTCATCGCAGTGCCGCTTCTGGCGCCGGTGGCGGAGAAGCTGGGGATCGATCTCATTTGGTTCGGCGTCATTCTCGGCATCAACCTGCAGACGTCCTTCCTGACGCCGCCATTCGGCTTCTCACTGTTCTACCTGCGCTCTGTTGCACCCGTGCATGAGTGGAAGGATGCGGTATCGGGCAAGGTTCTGCCAGGCATCAGGACAGCCGAGATCTACAAAGGGGCCCTGCCCTTCATCGTGATCCAGTTCCTGATGATCCTTCTCGTGATCGCCTTCCCCGGCCTGGTGACGCACTACAAGTCCAGCAATGCTGTTACGGATCCAGGCCAGGTCGAGATCACGCTGCCGCCTTTCGGCGGGGCGACGAATGGTGAAGGACAGGGCGGCTTGCCTGACCTGCCGGGCCTTGGACTGCCACCGCTCGGCGCGCCCCCTGCCAATGGCAACCAGGGCAGCCAGCAACAGTCGCCGCTCGGCCTGCCGCCGCTGGGCGGGCTCGAGCCGCCCGGATCGCCGAACGGGCAGTCCGGCCAGCCGGCCGCGCCACAAACCCAACCGCCACAGCAGCCCGACCTGAGCCAACCGCCCTCATTCAACTGAGTGCGTCTTGCGTTCCAACAAAAAAGCCCCGGAGCTCGCGCCCCGGGGCTTTTTTTTTGCAGCAGCCTTGCGCGTCAAAGGTTGCCGGCGCGCTGCTGGATCATCATGAAGGTGTCGAAATTGTACTCGGTGAGCTGCGCCCACAGATAGGCGTCCTTCTTGAAGGCCTGCTGGTTGTCGTAGATCTTCTTGAAGGTGGGATTGACGGCATTGATCTCGTCATAGGTTTCCATCGCCGCCTTGTAGCAGGCCTCGAGGATTTCCTGGCTGAATGGCCTGAGCTGCGCGCCGCCGGCCACCAGCCGTTTGAGTGCCGCCGGATTCTTGTAGTCGTAATTGGCCATCATGTCGGCATTTGCCGCACGGCAGGCTGCGTCGAGGACCGCCTGGTAGTTCTTGGGCAGCCCGTTCCACTTGTCCAGATTGACCAGGCTGTGCAGCACCGGGCCGCCTTCCCACCACCCCGGATAATAGTAGTACTGGGCGACCTTGTAGAAGCCGAGCTTCTCGTCGTCATAGGGGCCGACCCATTCGGTCGCGTCGATCGTGCCTTTCTCCAGTGCCGGGTAGATGTCTCCACCCGCGATCTGCTGCGGCACCACGCCCAGCTTCTCGATGATCTTGCCGCCCATGCCACCGATGCGCATCTTGAGGCCCTTGAGATCATCGAGGGTGTTGATCTCCTTGCGGAACCAGCCGCCCATCTGGGCGCCGGTGTTGCCGCAGATCATGCCGTAGAGGCCCTGCGTGGCGTAGAACTCGTTCATCAGCGTGTTGCCGTCGCCGTAGTAGTACCACGCGTTCTGCTGACGGTAGTTGAGACCGAAAGGTATGGCCGTGCCGAAGGCATAGACCGGATCCTTGCCCCAATAGTAGTAGGACGCAGTGTGGGCCATCTCGACCGTGCCGGCAGCAGCGGCGTCGGCTGCCTGCAGGCCCGGAACGATTTCGCCAGCCGCGAAAACCTGAATCTGAAAATTACCGTCAGTGGCTTCGTTGACGAAATTGGCCATCGTCTCGGCTGCGCCGTAGATCGTATCGAGCGCCTTGGGAAAGGACGATGTGCAGCGCCACGTGATCTTGGGCATCGTTTGCGCGATTGCAGGTGCAGCAAGCGCCGTGGCACCAGCAGCCCCAACCCCTGCCAGGCCTGCCTTCTTGATGAAAGAACGGCGATCCATTGAATACCTCCCGTATTGAGATCGACCTAAGCCAGCCACCCCTCTGAGTTAATTCTGGTGAGCCAACTGTTGGGCATCAATACATATGAGCACCATCAAGTCCAGCATCGCAATCGCGTCTCGGGGGGATTTCTACGGACCACGCAGTAATCCGACCCGTCCGGGGGAGAACGATCAATCCATTGAGTTTACTTATGAAATGGAGCCATGTGGTTCGACACTGCGCGCCACCGGCGCGCATCATGCCGGTCTGCCGGGGTGCCGCCCAAAAAGGCGCAGGGCCGCGCGTCGAATGACGCACGGCCCTGCAATGTCGTGGCTCCACCGCCGCCCCGGAGGCTCACCCGGGGCCGATGTGTCAGTGCGGCCTCAGATCTTGCCGGCGCGCTGCTGGATCATCATGAAGGTGTCGAAATTGTATTCGGCCACCTGCGCGTAGAGATAGTGATCTCCGCGGAACTGAGCGATCGAGTCCCAGATCTTCTTGAAGGCTGCATTGGACGCGGTCAGTTCGTCATAGACGCCGCTTGCCGCATCGAAGCAGGCCGACAGAATCTCCTGGTTGAACGGGCGCAGCTGCGTGCCGTTCGCAACCAGTCTCTTGATCGCCGAGGGGTTCAGATAGTCGTACTTCTGCAACATGTTCGCGTCCGCCGCCTGTGCGGCCGTGCGCAGCAGCGACTGATAGTTCGCGGGAAGCGCCTCGAACTTCTCCTTGTTGAACATGAAGTGGACGGTCGGACCGCCTTCCCACCAGCCGGGATAGTAGTAGTACGGCGCCACTTTGTAGAAGCCGAGCTTCTCGTCGTCATAGGGGCCGACCCATTCGGTTGCGTCGATCGTGCCCTTTTCGAGCGCCGGGTAGATGTCGCCGCCGGCCAGCTGCTGCGGAACGACGCCAAGCTTCTCCAGAACGCGCCCGGCAAATCCGCCGACACGCATCTTGAGACCCTTCAGGTCTTCCACAGAGTTGATCTCCTTGCGGAACCAGCCACCCATCTGCACGCCGGTGTTGCCGCCCGGATAGCCGACCAGACCATGCTGACCGAAGAATTCGTTCATCAGGTCGATGCCGCCGCCATGGTAGTGCCAGGCGTTCATGCCACGCGCATTGAGGGCGAAGGGCACGGCCGCGCCGAGCGCCCACGTTGGGTCCTTGCCCCAGTAATAATATGACACGGTGTGGCATGCCTCGACCGTCGCCGCTGAGGCTGCGTCGGCCGCCTGAAGGCCCGGAACGATCTCGCCGGCAGCAAAGACCTGGATCTGGAAATTGCCGTCGGTTGCCTCCGAAACCATCTGGGAGAGAACCTCGGCCCCGCCATAGATGGTGTCCAGGCTCTTGGGGAACGACGAGGTCAGCCGCCAGGTAACCTTGGGACTGGACTGGGCGATGGCGGGTGCCGCCAGCGCAACAGACGCCGCCGCGCCTGTGCCGGCAAAGCCGGCCTTCTTGATGAATGATCGACGATCCATGGATACTCCTCCAATTTGGTGCTGCGCGCGCGCGGAAGGGTGCCTCGCAGCCTCCCCCGCAGCGTTCAGATGATCGGACATTGCACAAGATGTTGCGGCCGTCCAGCGCCAGCCATACAGAAAGAACGGAAAATCACGATTCCACGTAATTATTTGAAACAATGGTACAAATTGGTTTTATGGCACACCGTTTTATGACCCTCAAATAATGGTTGCGGCCGATCCCGCACAACTGGACGGTGTCGCCGTGTCAATCTCGCTAGCCGGTGTCGGGAGGACCCGTCGATGGAAGGCAGGGGAGTTGGATTTGCGCGCCGGAAGCACTAGATTCGGCTGAACGGCCTGCCGGCCGGGTGCCGGCCACACGGAAAGACATTCATGACACAGCCCCTCGTCGCAATATCGGCGGATATCCGCGAGTTCGACAACTACGTCTGGCACGCCGCGCCTCGTCAATATGTCGAAGCGGCAATCGACGGCGCTGGCGTGCTGCCGCTGGTTCTGCCGGCACTCGGCTCGCGGATCGATTTCGACTCTCTTCTCAATACGGTCGACGGGGTGCTGATCACGGGCTCGAAGACCAATGTCCACCCCTCGCTCTATGGCGGAGAGGCGAGCGAGGCGAACGGGCCCTACGATCCCGAGCGCGACGCCACGACGCTTCCGCTGATCCGCAAGGCGATCGAGCGCGGCGTTCCGCTTCTTGCCATCTGCCGCGGTATTCAGGAATTGAACGTCGCGCTGGGCGGCACGCTTGCGACCGAAATCCAGGAGCGCGAAGGGATCATGGACCATCGCGCCCCGCCCGGCGACACGCATGACGAGCGCTTCGCCATCAGGCACAGGGTTTCCGTCAAGCCCGGTTCATGCCTGGCTTCGGTCTTCGGGGTTGGTGATGTTGCCGTCAACTCGGTTCACCGACAGGCTGTCGAGCGCACCGCTCCGCGGCTCGACGTGGAGGCGGTCGCAGAGGACGGCACCGTCGAGGCGGTGTCGGTGCGCGGTGCCCGCGGCTTTGCCGTCGGTGTGCAATGGCACCCCGAATACTGGTTCAGGAGCGACGAGGCCTCGTCGCGTATCTTCCGGGCGTTCGGCGATGCGGTGCGCACGCATGCCGCCGCGCGGCAAGCCGCGCGCACGGCGGCGGAATAGGGCTACTCCGCCACCGCCACCAGCGCCATGATCGGCAGGCCGGGGCTGAAGGATTCGTAAGCTGATCCGTCGGCCACGGCGAAGGTCGCCACAACGCCGCCGCTCTGGTCGACGAAGTCGACGGTACCTTCGTCGCTCTCCCGCCAGGCGCGCGCACGACCGATGGCGGGAAAGATTGCCGCGCATTTTTCTCCCGCCAACAACTGACTGTCACCGCCCCGGGCTGCCGGTCCTTTCTCGATCCTGCAGCTCTCGCTCTCGCCAAGGACGTGCAGCCGGTAGAATATCGATGGATCACCGACGGAAACTGCCGGTTCGTCGAGCGCCACGCCGTTCGCCCCGTTCGCCAACTGGGCCGCGCCGACAGCAACCGCGGCTGCGGCCAACAATGCCATTCCCTTCATTGCGATCGCCCCTTCTTGTCCGATTCGCAGAGCATGGGCCGGGCCCATTCACATATGGTTAACATGATCGATCAGCCGCGGGGACGCGGTGCAACCTTCATTGTCTCCGCCACCGGTGTAAGCGCCTTGTCGGACGAGAACCACGATACGAGATTGTCCACCACGAGATCGGCCATAGCCTGGCGCGTATGCACCGATGCCGAGCCGACATGCGGCAACAGCGTCGCGTTGGGCAATGCCAGCAAGGCCTCCGGCACGCGTGGCTCCTCGGCGAAGACGTCGAGACCAGCCGCACGGATCGTCCCGCTGCCAAGCGCCGCGATGAGTGCGGCTTCATCGACGGTAGAACCGCGCCCGATATTGATGAACACGCCATCGGGACCGAGCGCCTCCAGAACGGACGCATCGACCGCCTTTTCGGTGGCACTGCCGCCCGGCGCGACGGAAATCAGCGTATCCACCGCGCCAGCCAAGTCCTTCAGCGTCTCGAAGTATCGGTAGGACACGCCGTCCACCGGGCGACGGTTGTGATAGCTGATGGGAAGACCGAACGCCTCCAGACGCCTTGCTATGGCCTGCCCGATGCGGCCAAGCCCGAATATGCCGATGCTGCGACCGCGCAACGTCGTCTTCGTCAGGGGGTAAGGTCCTTCCGATGCCCAGCGCCCATCCCGCAGATAGGCTTCCGCCTTGGCAAACTCGCGCACCGTGTTCAGGAGCAGGCCGACAGCGGTGTCGGCAACCTCTTCCGTGAGAACGTCCGGCGTGTTGGTGACCATGACCCCGCGCGTGGCGGCATGGCGGGCGTCGACCGCATCGTAGCCGACGCCGAAATTGGCGATGATCCCCAGATTGGGCAGCGCATCGATGAACGCGGCATCTATAGACGTCATCGCGCCGACACCACGCACCTTGGCCGCGGTCTCGCCGTCAAGCAGTGCCGCGTCCGCCCGATCGATGTGTACCACATCGAAGAGCGCCTCGATTCTGCCGACCGCGTGCGGATGCAGCCGGCCGGGCACGAGGATCGTATGGCGCTTCAGATCAGGCATGGGAAAACTCCGGATGGGGTTGGTCGGTGCGAGATTATGGGGCTGCCGGGCCCGGAACAAGGGCCTGATTGCCTCGGCGCGCCCCGCCGCTGACGCACGGAACCGAATTTTTTCAGGAACATTCCAGCATGCGCATGGGTTTTCAGAGTAGTTGCGCAGCAACGCTCACACACGACAAGGAACGTTGCGCTTGGCGCATCAGGTACGTTCAAGGGAGAATTCAGTATGACCCACAAACTGCTCACAGCTGCCGCCGTCATAGCCATGACCGCCGCGTCGGCCTTCGCGCAGGATGTGAAAAGCAAGAACCCGCTGGATCGCACCTATAGCCCCGCCACGGATGAAGAGCGGATGATGTACGAAAGCAACCGCGACCTCTACACGCCGTTCTTCAACGAGGATTGGACGGAGATTCGGTCAGACGACGAGATTCTGGCCACCTTCGAGGCAATGGGTGCGGATGACCAGGCCGCAATTCGCGAGGCCTGCCAGAAGGCAGCGATGAATCGCACCTCCTACGGCAGCGTAACCACTGCATTGTGCGGCGTGGTCGACGCCGACAACCCATGGTCGGCTGGCTAACCTCACCGACCGAAAAGCTCCGGTCCACCCGGAGCTTTTCTTTTCCCGCAACCCGCCTATTTCCGCTCGACCGGCTTGCCGGTCGACTGGCGAATGTGAAGTTCTGGCTTGATCAGTTCCTGCGATGCCTTGACCTGGGCCCCGTTCAGCCGGTCGAGGAGGGCGCGCGCCGCACGGCGTCCCACGTCGCGCTGACCGTTCCAGACCGTCGTCAGCGCCGGCGTCGCGATGGCGGCTTCCTCCAGATCATCGTAACCGGTGACGGAAATGTCGACGCCGGGCACGAGCCCGGCACGCGCGATGCCGTTCATCAGACCGATGGCGACGAGATCGTTCCAGCACACGGCCGCCGTCGGCTTGTCGGGCAGCGCCAGGAACTGGCCGGCCACCTCGAATCCCGCCTGCTTTGTACGCGGGCCGGGAATGCGCCAGTGCGGACGAACCTCCAGACCCGCCTTTTCCATCGCCGCGACATATCCCTGATACCGGTCGCGCCCCGTCGATGTCTGGTCCGTTCCGCCGATCATCGCGATGCGGCTATGGCCGAGCGAGATCAGATGGTTGGTCGCCAGCCCGATGCCGTAGGCGTCGTGGCCGCGGAAAACCGGCACGTCGGCACCCGCGACCGAGCGTGCGATCAGCACCACCGGCAGCCCGTTTTCCTCGATCTGGCGAATGTCCTCGCTCGGCGTGCCGATGGCTGGAGACATGATCACGCCGTCGGCGCCCAGTTGCAGCAGCGTGTCGACGAAGGTGCGCTGCTTTTCAAGCTGGTCATAGTGGTTGGACAGGATGAACGTCTGACGGCTGCGGTCGAGTTCGCCCTCGATCGATTTGAGGATCTCGGCGAAGAACGGGTTCATGATGTCGTGGACGACCACACCGACGATGCCCGAACGCGACGTCCTGAGGCTAGCGGCCCGGCGATTGTAGATGTAGCCGATGGTGCGGGCATGCTCCTTGATGCGCTCGCGCGTCGCATCCGCCACCAGCGGACTGTCGCGCAACGCCAGCGATACCGTGGCGGTGGAGACGCCCAGCGCGTCCGCGATCGTGGAAAGCTTGATCTTCTGAGCCAGTGGCGCCTCCCGCCGTCGCCTATTCGTGCTGAAACGGTTGAAGCTCGCCTTATGCCACCGCGACAGGGTGATTCAAAGCTTTTTCGCCATGGTGCCCGCTTCCGTGTTAGGAACCGAATTGGCCTTCAATCGCAACTGTCTTTCGCGGTGCACGATGTACAGGCCGGACGCGACGATGATCATTGCTCCGCCGACCGTCCAGCGGTCCGGAAGGTCGCCGAAGACGAGGTAGCCGAGCCCGACCATCCAGACCATCTGGAGATAGGGATAGGGCGCGAGCGCCGAAGTGCTCGCACGCCGGTAGGCATGGATGAGCAGCCAGTGCCCCAGCCCGCCATAGATGCCGAGCGACAACAGGACGGTCCATTGCAGGGGGCTTTCGGGCATGGATCCGTAGAATGGGACGGTCGGCGCCATGAGGACGACCGGAATGACGGCCGAGTAGAAGATGAGGCTCTCCGCCGTCTCGCTGGCGCTCATCGCGCGCGTCATGATGACGTACAGACAATAGCTCAGCATTGCGCACAGCGCGTAAAGATGACCCACCTCGAACGTGCCGTATCCGGGCCGCGTGATCACCAGAACCCCCACGAGGCCGACAATCACCGCCATCCAGCGCCGCCACCCGGCCCACTCGCCAAGCAGCGGACCGGCCAATGCGGTGATGACCATCGGCGCGAAGAAAAAGATCGAAACGGTTTCGGCCAGCTGCAGGGTCTTGAGCGCCAGGAAATTGAACGCGGTCGAGCCGAACAGGAACAGCGCCCGCAGTACCTGACGTGTGGGACTGGCAACGATCCGGGCTGCCCGATTGCGCCACGGCTGCAGGATCAGGAACGCCAGGACGAGATGGACGGCGAAGCGCGTCCAGGCGACGAATGGCGGCGCCATCCCGACGCTGCCGAGATACTTGGCGCTGGTGTCGAGAAGAGAGAACAGAAGGCCGGCGCCGAAGACGAGCAGGATCGCCGAAGCCGGAGTGGCGGTATCGCCCGTGTCAGAGTTCAACGCATTGGACCGAAGATTGAGGCAAGTTTGATTCCTGTTTGGGTCATGCGGCCGGCGACTGCAAGTCCCAATGAATGGTCCAGCGGCCAAGCGCGACCGGCGGGCTGCCTCGACCCACCGTCAGGGCGCTTCGTCCGGCTCCTCGGCCGCATGCGCCTCGGCATGGACGGGGACGTGCGCATTGCCGGCAAGGTTGAGCTCGATGCGGGAAAGCAGCTTGGCGAATGCCTTCTGCTCCTTCTTGTCCAGTCCCTTCAGGGCAAGTTTCTCCGTCTTGCGCACCGATTTCTCGATGGCGCGAATGGCTTCTTTTCCCGATTCGGTCAGGAATATGTGCGCCTGGCGCGCATCGTTCTGCGAGGCGCGCTTGTCGAGAAACGACTGCGCCTGCAGGCGGTTGATGGTCTTTGTGATGGTGGGCGGCCTGACGCCGAGCCTCGCTGCGAGCTGACCAGGCGTCTGCCCGTCTTCCAGTGCCAGCGCCAGCATTACCTGATCCTGCCCGGCATAAAATCCGTGCTCGGCCAAGCGTGCGGCCAATGCGGTGCGAAACAGTCGCGCCGTCGTCTGGAGCCGATTCACGGCCGCGGCCTTTGCGCCCTTCGCCATTTCTGTCTCCACGGCTTCATCGTATAAGGTATGACATATCTAAGGCGGTCGATAGAGTAACACGAGCCGGCTAATTCGCCGACGAAGCTATGCCAGGGGTGTTTCAGTTCCATGACAGAGAGTCCTGATGGCGCCCAAATCGTCGTGCTGCCGCTCGGCGCAACGGAACAGCATGGTCCGCATCTGCCCTTCGAGACCGACACGATCATCGCCGAGGGCGTCGCCCGGCGCACCCGGCTTCTCCTGCCTTCCTCGCTTGCCGTCCATTTTCTCCCCGCCGAGCCTGTGGGCTATTCCATCGAGCATCTCGATCATCCCGGCACCTTGAGCCTGAGCTACGACGAGGCGATCGAACGATGGATCGCGACGGCGGTCGAATGGAAGAAGCGCGGCGTGCGCAAGTTCGTCATGCTGAACGCGCATGGCGGCAATTCTCCTCTCATGACGGTCGTGGCGACGGAACTGCGCGTGCGGCATGCGATGCTGGCGGTAGCCACGAGCTGGACCCGATACGCCCTCCCCGCCGGATTGATTGATCCGCACGAAAAGGCGATCGGAATCCATGGCGGTCAGATTGAAACCTCGGTCATGCTGGCGCTCAGGCCGGATCTGGTCGACATGACCAAGGCAGCGGACTTCGCCTCCGCCCAGACCTGCAATGAGCGCGATTTCACCCATCTGAGAGCGTATGGGCCGCATGCCTACGGCTGGAAGATGTCCGATCTCTCGGCCGCCGGCGTCGTGGGCAATGCCGCTGCCGCCTCGGCCGATCTCGGCGAGCGGCTGCTCGACAACGCCGCGCGCGGCTTCGCCGAACTCCTGACGGATGTGAACCGCTTCGATGTGAGCCTTTTGCGTTAGAGGGCCGTGCGTCTTCCTGGACGCAAAAGGGACACTCTGTTTGAGTTTGCGCATCGCGCTTTCCGAATATCGATTCCGGTTTTCGGGCCGATGCGCTAGCGCATGGCAATCCGCGCGCTGCTTACCTTTCGGCCACCGCCACGACCAGCGCGGCCTCGATCTCTCCCCCTCCACGAACCAGTTCTGCCAACGCCGCCGGTCCGGCACGCCGGGCAATTCCGTCGCGCGCATTGACGATGGCACCGTCGGCGGATCGCTCGTTGTAGGGCGCCACGGTCTCGTAGACCTGCCGGCTCACCTCATCGGGAAAGAACATCTGCCCCGTCAGCACCTGCTGGCGCGTCGGAAAGACCTTGAAGTGGATGTGCGGCGTGCGGCCCGGATACCAGCCGGGATAGATGGTGGCGAAGGACACGACCCCGTTGCGGTCGGCCATTTGCGTTCCCCGCAGAAAGGTCTCGCCGGATGTGTCGAGCCCGCCCGGCTGGCGCGGATAGCCGGAATACCGCCCGTTGGCGTCGCAATGCCAGATGTCCACGCGGGCTCCGGGGATCGGAGCGCAGCCGGCATCCACGACCTGCATCCGCACCGCCATCGGCAGGCCAGGACGGCCTTCGGCAATGTCGGTACGCTCGAGCCGCGGATCGAAATAGAACGGACCTTCGGTCGTCTGCGGCATGATGGAGCAGACACCGGCTCCCGAAATTAGGGACGCCGCTCTCGCGGGTTGCGAAACGGCGAAAGCGGCAGCAGCGAGGAAAGGGCCCCCGCCCGCCGTCACCGCGATGAGACCGAGCGCCTTGCGGCGGCTGAGCCTCTTCGAGCCGGTGGCGTCCATGATGCTGCCTGTGCCTTTCTGCCTGGGACGGTTCCGCTGATGCGTCGCATCCGGGAACCATCCTTGGCGATCAGGTCAGGAAAGTCGAATTAAGCTTTCGTAATATTGAACGCGCATGACCTTGGCGATTTTCTTCCCATCTGCATCCCATTTTTATCGGCTTCGAACGCAAATGCTGGAAACGGAAAACCACTAGCAATATTATGACTCTAGTGGAATTTTTCGAATTTGACATCCGATCTCGGGGTCGACATCAAGCGGGTATCGAATGTCAGATTCATTCCACTCGGCGGGGCGTGCATTCATCGCGCAGACATCCTATATGCTCGGCTCACAGTTCAAGAGGCGCAGACATGTCCGAAACGCAGACGCAAATCCCCGTCACCGTGCTTACCGGCTATCTCGGATCCGGAAAGACGACGCTGCTCAACCGCATCCTGTCGGAGAATCACGGCAAGCGCTATGCGGTCATCGTCAACGAGTTCGGCGAGATCGGCATCGACAACGATCTGATCGTGGAATCGGATGAAGAAATCTACGAGATGAACAATGGCTGCGTGTGCTGCACGGTGCGCGGTGACCTCATCCGCGTCGTCGAGGGCCTGATGCGGCGGCCGGGACGCTTCGACGCCATTGTCGTCGAGACCACCGGCCTTGCCGACCCGGCGCCCGTGGCACAGACCTTCTTCATGGATGATGACGTCCGCTCCAAGACCAAGCTCGACGCCGTCGTGGCGCTTGTCGATGCCAAGCACCTGCCGCTTCGCCTCAAGGATTCGAGGGAGGCCGAGGACCAGATCGCCTTTGCCGACGTCGTCGTGATCAACAAGACAGACCTGGTCGGCCCCGATGAGCTTGCCGCTGTGGAGGCGACCGTACGCGCCATCAATCCCTCCGCCCGCATTCACCATGCGACGCGAGCCGGCGTTGAGTTGAACGAAGTACTGGACCGCCACGCCTTCGACCTTCAGCGCGCACTGGAGAACGATCCGCATTTCCTGGAAGCGCATGACCATGATCACGATCATGTGTGTGGGCCCGATTGCGATCACGACCACCACCATGATCACCATCACCACCACCACCACGGGCACACGCACGGGGATGTATCTCCGATCCATGACGTCACCGTACAGTCGATCTCGCTGCGCGCCGGGCCTCTCGACCCGCGGAAGTTCTTTCCCTGGATGGAAAAGATCACGCAGATCGACGGACCCAACATCCTGCGGCTCAAGGGCATCATCGCATTCGAAGGCGACGCCGACCGCTATGTCGTTCAGGGCGTGCACATGATCGTTGAAGGCGATCACCAGCGGCCGTGGCGAGACGACGAAAAACGCGAGAGCCGGCTCGTCTTCATCGGCCGCGACCTCGACACCCAGAAGCTCAGGCGCACCTTCGAGGCGTGCCAGGCATGATGCAAAGCGCCGACATGATCCTCCGTTTTGAGGCAAAGGCGTAGCGCTCATGCCCACTGTCGCCCCACTCGATCTCGACGGACATTGCATTTTCGCAGGCTTCCTCTCGGATGTGCCCCACTTTGCGCTGGCCGAGGGCACGGTTCATCGCCTCGACAACGGCCACAAGACGGCGTCCGTGCATGACGGGCTCCTGTGCGCCGCCGTTGCGCAGACCGGTGACCGCCTTCTGACCGGCGGCGAAGACGGTCGTGTCGCCGCCACCGGTCCCGACGGCAAGACGGAAACCCTGGCCGAGATAGGCCGCAAATGGGTGAGTGCGATCGCCGCCGGACCACAGGGCGCGGTGGCGTTCGCCTCCGGCCGCACGGCCTATGTGCGGTTCGCCGATGCCGCGTTGCGCGAATTTCAGCACCCGCGCACGGTGGAGGACGTGGCCTTTGCGCCGAAGGGCATGCGTATCGGGGTCGCCCGCTACAATGGTGCGACGCTGCATTTTCCGGCCGCGCAGATGAAACCGCAGGAGCTGGAATGGGCCGGCGCCCATACCGCGATCACCTTTTCACCCGACGGCAAATTCCTGGTCACGGCGATGCAGGAAAACGCGCTCCACGGCTGGAAGCTGGCCGATGGCAAGCACATGCGGATGACGGGCTATCCCGCCAAGATCAAGAGCCTGTCTTGGAGCCCGAAAGGACGCTGGCTCGCATCGTCGGGTGCGCCCGCGGCAATCGTCTGGCCGTTTCAGGGCAAGGACGGGCCGATGGGCAAGGCTCCGGTCGAACTCGGCACACGCGGCAACACGATGGTGACTTGCGTGGCCTGTCATCCCACCGACGATTTCGTCGCCATAGGCTATGCCGATGGAATGGTGCTGGCGGCCCGTATTGCCGACCAGAAGGAAGTGCTGCTGCGCCGCCCCGGCAAGGGCGCTATCACCTCGATGATGTGGGACGGCGAAGGCCGCCGCATCGCCTTCGGGTCACAGGCCGGGGATTGCGGCGTCATCGACATCGCTGGCTGAGCTGCCGTCTCGCGCCCAAGAGGCCGGTCCCGCTTCGGACAGTCGCCGTCCGTATCTGTTATATTGACAAACAATTGTGGTCCGACAATCCTCACCTGGAGCGCATGGGCGCCCGGGAGGAGTAGCCATGAACAAGCGCAGCCGTGACCTGCTGTTGTCGGCAGGCACAACCCTGATGGCGTTGCTGGCGTCACACGCGCCTGCGTCGGCGGAACTCGATTGCCAGGGCCTGAGTGCTGAGGCGCTGGGCCTCGAAAACGTTACCATCGTGACGAGCGAGCCGGTCCCGAAATCGGACGACAGCCCAATCGCCCATTGCCGCATCGAGGCGGTGACGGCGGAGCGCACCGGCATCGACGGCCAGCCCTATGCCGTCCGGTTCGAAATGCGTCTGCCCGACGAGTGGAACGGCCGCTTCTTCCATCAGTTCAACGGCGGCAATGACGGCGAGGTCAAGCCCGCCCTCGGCCCCCTGCTCGGCGGCAATACATCCAGAACCGCGCTTGGCCTGGGCTATGCCGTGCTTTCCTCCGATGCCGGTCATGACGGCAAGGCGCAGCAGGAAACCGGGCTCGTCTCCGGCAACCGGTTCGGTCTCGATCCTGAAGCCCGCTCCTATTACGGCTACAAGGCCGTGGAGGTGCTGACGCCGATCGCCAAGACGCTGATCGCTTCCTATTACGGCAGCCCGCCGCAGCGTTCCTATGGGGTCGGTTGCTCCAATGGCGGACGCCATGGTTTCGTCACGGCCGCGAGGCTGGCCGACCAGTATGACGGCATCCTGGCCGGAGCTCCGGGCTTCAACCTGCCCAAGGCGGCCATCCAGCATTCGCACGACGTGCGCGCCTTCTCCGCGATCAATGGCGATATCCGCACCGCCTTTCGCCCGGACGACCTCAAGCTCGTCTCCGACGGCATCCGTGCGGCATGCGACACGCTTGACGGGGCCGAAGACGGGATGGTGCTCGACACCCAGGCATGCCAGGAAGCGTTCGACATAGCGTCGCTTCAGTGCGCGCCGGGTCAGAACGCCTCATGCCTTTCCGCCGATCAGGTCGAGGCGCTTCGCACCGTGCATGCCGGGCCGCTTAATGCGCAGGGCGAACAGCTCTATTCAGACTGGGCGTGGGACACCGGGATTTCCGGTGGAGACTGGCGCTTCTGGAAGATCGAAAGCACCGTCCCACCCTGGTCGAACATGCCGATCATCGCGATCATGGGCGCAGGATCACTGGCCTATGTCTTCACGACCCCGCCGACGGAAGTCGAAGGTGCACCGGCCGCGCTCGAGGAATTCCTGCTCGATTTCGATCTCGATCGCGATGCGCCGAAGATCTACGCCACGGAGGGTCCATTCACCGAATCGGCGATGGAGTTCATGACCCCGCCAGGCTCCGACGACCCGGCGCTTTCCGACTTCAAGGAAGCAGGGGGCAAGATGATCGTCTTCCACGGGGTGTCGGATCCGGTCTTCTCCGCCAACGACACCCGGCGCTGGCACGAAAAGCTCGCCGAAAACAACGGCGGCTCGGCCGCGGATTTCGTCAAGTACTATCCCGTTCCCGGCATGACGCACTGCCGCGGCGGCCCGGCAACCGATGATTTCGATCTCTTTGCCACCCTTGTCGACTGGGTCGAGTACGGCGTGGAACCGCAATCAGTGGCAGCCGGTCTGGCTGCGGACAACAAGGACATCCCGCCGGACTGGTCGCCGGAGCGCACGCGGCCGCTTTGCCCCTGGCCTCAGGTTGCCCGCTATCAGGAAGGCGACGTGGAGCAGGCGGCAAGCTTCACCTGCACGCAATGATCGCCGTCACATCGCGCTGACGACCGATCCGCCATTCCGGCTGGCACGCGTTCGCTTCAAGCGGCCCGTTTGAAGCGAATGGAATGCGCGCCGGATCGCCCTGATCCCTGCCGGCCCACCACGTTGCCACTCGACTTGACTCAACTCGCAAGCGGCTGCCTGCGAGCACGAAATCTCCTTGTGGTTGCATTTCCTGCAATAAAAAATATCATTGGTTGCATATGTGCTTTTGGGAGATACTGCGATGGGAGTGCACAGCCGCCGAATGATGCTGGCCACCGGTGCGACCGCGGCTATGTGGCTCGTCGCGAATTCACCCGCAGCCGCGGCCCTCCAATGCAAGGATCTGACCGCGGAGACACTGGGGATGGAAGGCATCACCATCCTAACTTCGGAAAGCATTGTACCGGACGACCGGCTCGCGGGCGGTCATTGCCTGGTCGAGGCAAAAACCGCCGAGCGGACCGGGATCGACAACCAGCCCTACGCCATCAGCTTCGAATTGCGAATGCCCGACGACTGGAACGGCCGCTTCTTCCATCAGCTCAACGGAACCGTCGGCGAGATCATTCCCGCTGTCGGTCTGATGCTGGGTGGCGACATCTCCCGCAAGGCACTTGACCTTGGCTACGCGGTACTGTCCTCGGATGGCGGACATGATCGCGGCCGGCGGCATGACGACGGTCTTCTGATCGCAGCCGGACTGTTCGGCCTCGACCCGCAAGCGCGTTCCTATCACGGCTATATGAGCCTCCAGACATTGACCCCGATCGCGAAGAAGCTGATCGCGACCTATTACGACCGCCCCGTCGAGCACTCCTACGCCGTGGGTTGCTCGATCGGTGGCCGCAGCGCGATCCTGGCTGCGGCGCTGCAACCAGATGACTATGACGGCATTCTTGCCGGCGCTCCTGGCCTCGACATGCCCCGGGCAGCCCTCCAGCACCCATTGGACGTGCAGACTTTCGCAGCGCTTGCCGGAGATCTCGCATCCGCCTTCTCGCCGGCCGACCTCACACTTGTTGCCGATGGCATCCGGGCAACCTGCGACAAGCTGGACGGCGTCGAGGATGGCATGGTGCTCGACACCAGGGCTTGCCAGGCCACCTTCGACATCACGACATTGCAGTGTGGGCCGGAGAGCGGGCAGCCCTGCCTGAGCCCTCAGCAGGTCGCCGCCTTGCAGAAGGTTCATGCCGGGCCGAAAGACAAGAATGGGACCAGCCTGTACAGCGACTGGCTCTGGGATGTCGGTATCGGCGCCAGCTACTGGCGGCTGTGGAAGCTGGAAAGCGAGGTTTCGATCTGGGGCAGGATGCCCGTCATCGTCATCGCCGGCGCCCCGGCGCTGGCCTATGTCTATTCGACACCGCCAACACAACTGGAATCGACGCCGGCCGCTTTGGAGAAATTCCTGCTCGACTTCGATCTCGACCGTGACGCCGCGAAGATCGACGCCACGGATGGCCCCTTCAAAGAATCGGCCACGGACTTCATGACCCCGCCAGGCGTCCGAAATCCCGAGCTGCATGCATTCAAGGCGTCCGGAGGCAAGATGCTGATCTTCCACGGCACGTCCGACCCCATGTTCTCGGAAAAGGCGACCGAGCGCTGGTACGCACGACTGGCCGAGAAAAATGGCGGCTCGGCGGCCGATTTCGCCAAATACTACCCCGTGCCCGGCATGACGCATTGCGCGGGCGGACCGGCAACGGATGATCTGAGCTTTTTCGATGCGCTTGTCGAATGGGTAGAGGCCGGCGTCGAGCCGCACGCCGTCACAGCCGCCGTGAGACCGAACAATGAAGACATTCCGCCTGAATGGTCGAATGAAAGAACCCGCCCATTGTGCCCGTGGCCGCAGGTCGCCCGCTACAGAGACGGTGACATCGAGAAGGCCGAAAGCTTTGCCTGCGCGCAATGAGGAGCTTCACAGCCGTCGTTCGAAGTAACGCACGGTCTTGGCTCCCCCGAGAATCGCGGCCTCGCCCACCGACTCAAAGCCGAGCGCGGCGTGAAATGCATCAGACGCAGGGTTGGGCGGCGCGGCATTGATCTCGCACGTCACGACAGAGTGCCCACATGCTCGGGCCTGCTCGAAAAGATGCTCGTAGAGCCGCCTCGCATGGCCGCGCCCCCGCGCCGACGCTGCAACCGCAATGCGGTCGACATAGACGAAACGGTCATGGCGTTCGCGGAACCAGAGAAAATTCGGACTGTCATAGGCTGCCTCCTGATCGAAGGCGATCAGAAAGGCCTCCACATCGCCGATCCTGAGCGCCAGGAACGCCTCGTTGACCAGGGCCGAGAGTGCGTCAGCATCAAGAAGGGACAGCTCCGTCGCGTGGACCGAGTTGAGCGCGAGAACACGCCTCAGGTCGCTTGACGTTATGGGTTGGATGGCGGCCTGCTGGGAATGGTCCAAGTTGTTTCTCGCCGATAGTCCGGTGTCGCGCTAGCGGATCAGGACGGCACGCAGATCGTTGACATTGGTTCCGGTCGGTCCCGGCACGAAAAGATCGTCGACGGCATCGAAGGCGCTCCAGGCGTCATTTGCCGCAAGTGCAGACTTCGGGTCAATGCCGGCCGCGCGCATCCTTGCCGCAGTACGCCCATCGGCAAAGGCACCTGCATTGTCCTCGGAGCCATCGATGCCGTCGGTATCCGCTGCGAAGACGTCGATACCCGCCACGCCCTCGATGGCGAGCGCCAGCGACAGCAGGAATTCCGTATTTCGTCCTCCCCTGCCCTGGCCGCGCACGGTAACCGTCGTCTCACCGCCTGAAAGCAGCACCACCGGCTTTGTGAACGGCCGGTTGCGCAGCGCCACTTCCCTGGCGACTGCACCGTGCATCCTGGCAATCTCGCGCGCCTCTCCCTCGATCGCATCGGAAAGAATTGCCGCGTCGATGCCGAATTCGAGCGCACGTTTCGCCGCCGCTTCCAGCGATGCGGCCGCCGAGGCGATGATGTGCACCTCATTGCGGGCAAAGACCGGATCGTCGGGATTGGGCGCATCCGCCGAAGGCGACTGCAGGTGCCGGAGTGCCGCCGCGGGCAGCTCGAGACCGAAGGTCCGCACGACCTCCAGCGCGTCATGACGCGTCGAGGCGTCGGGCACGGTGGGTCCCGAGGACACGAGCGCCGGCACATCACCCGGGATGTCGGACACGATGAGCGAGACCACTCGTGCGGGAGCCGCCAGCGCGGCGAGCCGGCCACCCTTGATCAGCGAGAGATGCTTGCGCACCGTATTCATTGCCCCGATCGGCGCTCCGGACGAAAGCAAAGCCTTGTTGACCGCAATCTCGTCGTCGAGCGTCATGCCCGGCGGAGGCGCCGGCAGCAACGCCGATCCGCCACCGCAGACCAGGGCGATCACGAGATCGTCTTTGCCCAGCCCCGACACCGCATCCATGAGCCGTTGAGCGCCTTCCAGTCCCGCCCTGTCCGGCAACGGATGCGCGGCCTCGTGAACCGAAATGTGCCGGCAGGTGGCACCGTAGCCGTAACGCGTGACGACAAGGCCCTCGAGCGGTCCCTGCCAGTGCGCTTCGAGGGCCTGCGCCATCTGCGCTGCGCCCTTGCCGGCACCGATGACGACGGTGCGTCCCTTCGGCGGCTCGGGCAGGAAGCGGGGCAGGGCCACCGCCGGATCGGCTGCTGATACAGCAGCTTCGAACAGTGCGGAAAAGAATACCTTCGGGTCCAATTCACTCATCGCGCCTGCCCTCACATGCCAGTTCGGCGCAACCATGAGGCAGCCCAGCCGAGACCATCCTCGGTCCTGCCGGCAGGCCGATATTCGCAGCCCACAAAGCCCCCGTAGCCGGCCTCGTCGAGCGCCTTGAGAAGATAGACGAAATTGACCTCGCCGATATCCGGTTCATGCCCCCCCGGATTTCCGGCGATCTGGACGTGGCCTATCCGCTCTGCGAAACGCTTGAATGTGGCGAGCAACTCTCCGCCGGTCCGGCTTTGATGGTAGAGATCATATTGGAGAGCCAGATTTGCCGCCCCCACCCTGTCCTGAAGGCGCGCCGCATCCTCCATCGAAGACAGGAAATAGTCCGGCATGTCGAAGCGGTTGATCGGTTCGATCAGGATCGTGACACCATGGACGGCTGCCGCATCGGTGGCAAGGCGCAGATTGGCGGCATAGGTTTCCTCCAGCACCGGCTGAGGCACGCCGTCGGGCGCCACGCCGGCCATGCAATGGAGCATTCGACACCCGAGCCGGCCCGCCCAGTCGAGCGCCCTGTGCACGGAGGCCTCAAACGCGGCCCTTCGCCCGGGCAGAATCGCCATGCCACGATCGCCGGCCGCCCAGTCACCCGGCGGCAGATTGAACAGCACGAGCTTCAACCCGGTCCGATCGAGGGCCGCCGCGACATCATCCATGTCGCAGGCATACGGAAACTGGCATTCGACCGCCTCGAAACCGGCATCGGCGGCAGATGCGAAACGTTCGAGGAACGGCACTTCGCAGAACATCGTCGAAAGGTTGGCGGCTAGCCTCGGCACGTCGCTGTCTCCCCACCGAACCTCATGTGAATGCGGAAAATGCCGGCCATGGCCTATCTTCTCACGACTCAGGCAGGGCCAGGGACTCGTGATCGAGCCCGAGATGCACGCACAGCGCCTCCACCACCAGCCCATGGTCCAAGCGTTGCGGCAGGCCCGAAACCGTCACCGCTCCGATCACGCCTGCATTGGAAAGGCGGATCGGGAAACCGCCGCCCGCAGCCACATACTCGGCCGGATCGAGCCCCTGGCGAGACGGCAGCAGCCCATCAGCGGTGTTCTGCTGTCGCCCGATGAGATAGGTGCTGTTGGAGAACATCTTCACCACATTGACCTTGCGGCGCACCCAATTCTCGTTGGAGCCGCTCGATCCGGGCATCGCACAGTAGAAGAGCTGACGGTCCCACGTCCGGATGTCGACGACGATCGGCAGGGAGTCGGCCACCGCTCGCTCGCGCAGCCAGAGCCCGAGGCGAAAGGCGTCGCCCTCGTCGAAACGCTCAAAAACGAGTGCCGCCTCCTGCTCCCTTATGCGCGCGATGTCGGTCTCGACGGTCATGCATTGCCTCCCTTCGGCATTGATGACGATGTTCTAGTGGTTTGTTTCCAACATTTGCACCCCACCTGTATCGGCCTCGAACGCAAATCGATCTCGAGGTCGACATCAAGCGGGTATCGAATGTCAAATTCGTTCCAGCAACCGTGCAGGAACAAGCCAACAAGCCGCGGGCGTTCACACGATGTCAGGCCGCGATCTGGCTCTTGGCAGGACGACCGGCCACGTAGACCTCTTTCACCGTACGGTCGTCGCCCAGGGTCTGGAGCAGGAAAAGCTCTTCTGCGATCGTTTCCACCGTCTCCATGCGCAGCCTCATCGCCGGCGTGGCGCCTGCATCGAGGACCACGATGTCGGCATCGGAACCTGGCTCCAGAGTGCCGGCCCGATCGGCGATCGACAGCGCCTCGGCGTTGCCGCGCGTGATCTGCCAGAAAGAGGCCAGCGGGTTGAGCTTGCGCCCGTTGAGCGCGATGACCTTGTAGCCCTCGTCCATCGTACGCAACATGGAATAGTTGGTACCGCCGCCGACGTCGGTGGCAACCGCAATCCGCAGGGGATTGGCTCTCGCGCGATATCGCTGATAGTCGAACAGGCCGGACCCCAGAAACAGGTTGGAAGTCGGACAGAAGACGGCGATCGAACCGCTTTCCGACATCGCATCCGCCTCGCGCTCGGAAAGGTGGATGCAATGACCGAACAGGCTCTTCGGCCCCAACAATCCGTAGCGTGCATAGACGTCCGTATAGTCCTTTGCCTGCGGGTAGAGTTCCGCGGTCCACTCGATCTCGGCGAGGTTTTCCGACAGATGCGTCTGCATGTGGCATTCGGGATGTTCGGCAACGAGTGCGCCTGCCATCTCCATCTGCTCAGGCGTCGAGGTGATCGCAAAGCGCGGGGTGATCGCATAGAGCTGACGTCCGCGTCCGTGCCAATCGGCGATCAGCGCCTTGGTATCGTCATAGCCCGACTGCGGCGTATCCGTGAGCGCGGGCGGCGCATTGCGGTCCATCATCACCTTGCCGGCAATGTTGAGCATGTCTCGCGCATGGCTTTCCTCGAAGAAGGCTTCCGCCGATGCCTTGTGCACCGAACAATAGGCGGCAACCGTCGTGGTGCCGTGACGGATCGCCTCGTCGAGGAAGAGACGCGCGATGCGTCGGCCATGCTGGCTGTCGCTGAAGCGGGTCTCCTCTGGAAAGGTGTAGTTTTCAAGCCAGTCGAGCAGTTCAGCACCGTACGAGGCGATGACCTGCATCTGCGGAAAATGCGCGTGCGCGTCGATGAAGCCGGGCAGGAGAAGACACGGCCTGTGGTCGATCTCGGCGACACTGGCTGCAGCCCTTGCCCGCACGTCCCGATAGGCGCCCACATCCACGATCTTGCCGTCGCGCACCAGCACCGCGCCGTCCTCGACATAGGCGCAGGCCGCCTCGTCGGCGGCCTCCAGCGGCTCGCGCAGGAAGGACAGCGTGCGGCCGCGGATCAATGTCTCTTTCATGTGTCCTATTCCAGCGTGGATCGGGATTCCTCGAACCAGGCGACGATCAGATCGCGTTCCTCGTCCGTCATATGGGTGACGTTTCCGGGCGGCATGGCGTGGCTGCGCCCGGCCTGCAGATAGATCTCGCGCGCCCGGTCGGCAATCACCGCATCACTGTCAAGGCGCACCCCCCTGGGTGTCACGTATACCCCTTCATAAGCCGGTTCGGCCGTGTGGCACATGGAGCAACGTCCGAGAACGGTGTCGCGCACCGCCGGAAAATGGCTCGAGGCGAGCAGGACCCGGTTGGTCTCGGCCACCTTGTCCTCGCCGGTCAGCACCTTGGGCACGGTCGACAGCCAGATGATGGTGAGAAACAGCATGGCAGCGACCAGCCAAGTCCAGGTGGGATTGCCCTTGCGGGCATGGACGGTGTTGAAATAGTGGCGGATCAGCACGCCGATGATGAAGACCAGCGAGGCGATGACCCAGTTGAACTGGGTGGCGAACGCCAGCGGATAGTGGTTCGACAGCATCAGGAAGAGGACGGGCAGTGTCAGGTAGTTGTTGTGCAGCGAACGCTGCTTGGCCTGCGCGCCCAGTGCCGGGTCGGGTTTCTTTCCGGCGATGAGGTCGGCAACCACCTTCTTCTGGTTGGGAATGATGATGAAGAAGACATTGGCCGACATGATGGTCGCCGTGAAGGCGCCGAGATGCAGGAAGGCGGCTCGTCCCGTGAAGAGCTGCGTATAGCCCCAGCTCATGGCGACCAGAACCGCATAGAGCACCAGCATCAGCAGCGTGTCGTTCTTGCCGAGGGACGACTTGCACAGAAGATCGTAGATCACCCAGCCGAGCCCGATCGACGCCAGTGAAATGAGGATGGCCACGTTGCCCGAGACGTCGAGCACGCTGCGGTCGACGAGATAGAGGTCGGCACCGGCGTAATAGACGACGGCCAGGAGGGCGAAACCTGTCAGCCAGGTCGAATAGGCCTCCCATTTGAACCAGGTCAGGTGTTCGGGCATCTGCGCCGGCGCCACCAGATATTTCTGGATATGGTAGAAGCCGCCGCCGTGAACCTGCCACTCCTCGCCATAAGCGCCCTCGGGCAGATCGGGGCGACGGCGCAATCCCAGATCCAGCGCCACGAAATAGAAGGACGAGCCGATCCACGCGATGCCCGTGATGACGTGCAGCCAGCGCACGGCAAAACTCAACCAATCCCAGACTATCGCAAGATCATACATTACCGGCTTCCCCTTCTATCGGCTGGGACTTTACGGAGTTGGCGGCAAACGGAAAGGGGGGAGCCTCGCCAGCACTTTCAAAAAAATCTGGATAATAATAGTTTGCCTCCTCGGAATATCGGGGGAGCGCCACGCAACGTCATGGCTTATCTGGACAATGTCGCCGTCTTCGTCCGGGTCGTCGAACTCGGAAATCTGTCATCGGCAGGCCGCGACATGCGCATCTCGCCGGCCGTCGCGTCCAATCGCATCAAGGAATTGGAGAAGCATCTCGGCGTGCGGCTCTTCAACCGAACCACCCGTCAACTGGTGCCGACCGAGCACGGTCGGGTCTTCTACGAGGGAGCGAAGAAGGTCCTGGAGGCGGTGGCCGACGCCGAGGCTGCAGTCAGCGCGCTCTCGGGCCAGCCGCGCGGCACCATCCGCGTCACGGCGCCGCTCGGCCTCGGCCGGCGGCTGATCGCTTCCGGCATTCCCGAATTCCGTGACCGTTACCCGGACATCGAGGTTCGCCTGCGATTGTCGGACCACGATGTCGACATCATGCGCGAGGGCATCGACGTCGCGTTCCGTCTCGGTGTGCTGGAGGATTCCAGCCTCAGAATGCGCGGCATCCTGGACTGCGAACGCGTTCTGGTCGCCGCGCCGGCCTATCTGGAACGGCGCGGCGAACCCAAATCGCCTCAGGAACTGCTGGACCACGACTGCCTGCTGCTGCGTTATCCCGGCGCGCGCGAATATTTCTGGACGCTCAACACACCCGACGGGCCGAAGAAATTCAACGTCTCCGGACCGTACGATTCCGACGATGGGGACGTTCTGACAGGCTGGGCGCTTGCCGGCAGGGGCATCATCCTCAAGCCCCGGTTCGAGGTCGAGCCCTTCATCCGAGACTGGCGGCTGAAGGTGATCCTCCCCGAGGCAGCTCCGGCTCCGGTCAAGCTCGCGGCGCTTTACCCGCACCGCAAGTTTCAGGATCCCAAGGTCCGGCTGCTGCTCGATTTCATGGCCGAACGCTGCCAGAAGATGATTCGCGAGATATTCGCCGGGCGATGAGCACGGCGCGACGTGATCGCACAGCTTGACTGCGAAACAAACTATGGGTTCGATCGTTAAGGAGGCGGGACAACCGAGCAGAAGGGATAGCCCATGACAGCCCATGAAACCCGCAACGACCTCAAATCCAACACGAGGAAGGCGGCAATCGATATCCTCAATGCCCGCCTTGCCGAAGCGATCGATCTCGCACTTCTGACCAAGCAGGCGCATTGGAACGTCAAGGGACCGCAATTCATCGCCATTCACGAGATGCTCGACACTTTCCGCAGTTCGCTCAACGGACATGTCGACATCATCGCCGAGCGGGCCGTGCAACTGGGCGGCGTTGCGCTGGGAACGACCCAGGTCGTGGCGGAAAAGACCCCTCTGAAGCCCTACCCGACCGACATATCGACGACCAGGGACCATCTGAACGCGCTGATCGACCGCTATGCCGCGGCGGCCATGGCCGTCCGCAGCGCGATCGACGAGACCGAAGAAGCGGGTGACGCCGACAGCGCCGACATCTTCACCGCCTATTCGCGCGATCTGGACAAGTTCCTGTGGTTCCTTGAGGCGCATATCCAGGAGAAGGAATAGCGGTTCGCCTGGCCCTTCAGCCGTCCAGTTACGCTTGCGCCTGCGCGATCGCCGAAATGATCTCGGCGGCCGCTAGCGCTGCGATGACGGCCGGCCGCTTGTCGCGCACCGCCGCCCCGCCGATCGGGGTGACGAGGCGCGCAAGGTCTTTGTGCGATCCGCCGGCGGTCTTGAGATACCAGCTCTTGAACGTGGCCTTCTTGGTGGCCGAGCCGATCATGCCGACATAGGCGGCGTCATCGCGCTTGAGCGCTTCGGCAACGATGAGGAAATCGAGGGCGTGGTCGTGCGTCAGGACGACGAAAGCCGACCCCGCCGGCGCAGAGCGCACGAACTCTTCCGGCACGGCGGTGAGTTCGGTCGTTGTCTCGGCCGGAAAGTCAGCAAGAGCCTCGGCGCGCGTCTCCACCACAATCGTCCTTACCGGCAGCAATGCCAGCGCCGCCGCCAGCGCATGGCCGACATGGCCACCGCCGAAGAGGTAGACGCCGGGCAAGGCTGCGTCTTCGGCGCGCATCCTGGTCACGAGCTCGCTGCGTAGGCTTTCGTCGACAAGCCGCAGGGCAAGCCCGACACGTCCTCCGCAGCACTGGCCGATTTCGGGTCCGAGCGGTATTTCAAGCGTCCGGTCCGTTGCCGCACCGGCGGCAATGAGCGCGCGCGCTTGATCAATTGCCATGAATTCGAGCTGACCGCCGCCGATGGTGCCGAAGATGCCCTCGGGCGAGACCAGCATCCATGCGCCTTCCTCGCGCGGCGTGGATCCCCTGGCCTGCGCCACTTCGACCAGTGCGACGGCACGGTTGACGTCGAGGAAGGACTGGAGCGTACGGGCGGATCGGATCATTCCCAGCTATCCAACAAGCGACGGCAAGAGCCTTACGACCCCGCCTCGCGTCTCAGCCGCTCGACCGCCATCAGGATGCGTTCGGGCGTGGCCGGCGCGTCGAGCCGTGGACAGATCCTGTGACCTGCCACACCCGCCACGGCGTCGGACAGCGCCGAGAGCACCGACATGCCGAGCATGAATGGCGGCTCGCCCACCGCCTTTGAACGATGGACCGTGGCTTCCGTATTCTCCGCCCAATCGGCGAGCGAAACGTTGAAGATCTTCGGACGGTCCGAAGCGAGCGGTATCTTGTAGGTCGAGGGCGCATGGGTCCGGAGCCGTCCCCTGTCGTCCCACCACAGCTCTTCCGTGGTCAGCCAGCCCATGCCCTGGATGAACCCGCCCTCGATCTGGCCGATGTCGATCGCCTCGTTCAGCGAGCGCCCCGTTTCATGAAGGATATCCGTGCGTTCGACCACATATTCGCCCGTCAACGTATCGATCGACACCTCGGAACAGGCCGCGCCATAGGCAAAGTAGTAGAAGGGGCGCCCCTCGCCCTTGTCGCGGTCCCAATGGATCTTGGGCGTCTTGTAGAACCCGGCAGCCGAAAGCTGCACGCGCGCCATATAGGCCTGCCGGATGAGATCGGGGAAGGCGATCTCCTGGTTGCCGACGCGCACGCGGTTGGGCAGGAACTCGATCTGGTCGGCCGGTACCTGATGTTCCTGGGCGGCGAAATCGATCAGTCGTTGCTTGATCATACGCGCGGCGTTCTGCGCGGCCATGCCGTTGAGGTCCGATCCCGAGGAAGCGGCAGTAGCCGAAGTGTTGGGCACCTTGCCGGTCGTCGTGGCGGTGATCTTCACCCGGTCGATGTCGATCTGGAATTCTTCCGCCACCACCTGGGCGACCTTGACATGGAGCCCCTGCCCCATCTCCGTGCCGCCGTGATTGAGATGCACCGAGCCGTCCGTATAGACATGAACCAGCGCCCCGGCCTGGTTGAAGTGGGTCGCGGTGAAGGAGATGCCGAACTTGACCGGCGTCAGGGCGATGCCCCGCTTGACGACGCCGGAACCGGCGTTGAATGCATCGATCTCGCGCCGGCGGGCAGCATAGTCGCAACTTTCCTCCAGTTCCGCCACGATGCGGTGGACGATGTTGTCCTCCACCGTCTGGTGATAGGGCGTCACATTCCGCTCGCTCGTGCCGTAGAAGTTGAGCTTGCGGATCTCCAGCGGGTCCTTGCCGAGGGCAAACGCCACTTCCTCGATCACGCGTTCGCAGCCCACCATGCCCTGCGGACCTCCGAACCCGCGGAAGGCGGTGTTGGAGACGGTGTTGGTGTAGAGCGGCGCCGACTGCGCATGAACGGCCGGGTAGTAGTAGGCATTGTCGCAATGAAACAGCGCCCGGTCGGTCACCGGTCCGGAGAGGTCGGAGGAAAAGCCGCAGCGCGCGGCATAGAGATAATCGACGCCGAGGATGTTGCCCTCCTCGTCGAAGCCCACCTCGTAGTCGACGACGAAGTCATGCCGCTTGCCCGTGGCGGTCATGTCGTCATCGCGGTCTGGGCGGATCTTGACCGCACGGCCAAGCTTCTTCGCGGCGACCGCGGCAAGCGCGGCGAACTGGTTTCCCTGGGTTTCCTTGCCGCCGAAGCCGCCGCCCATGCGACGGACCTCCACCGTCACGGCATGCGACGGCACACCCAGCACATGGGCGACCATATGCTGGACCTCGCTTGGATGCTGGGTCGAGGAATGGACGGTGACATCCATGTCCTCACCCGGTACGGCCATGGCGATCTGACCTTCGAGGTAGAAATGATCCTGACCGCCGATCCGCATCGAGCCCTTGATGCGGCGCGGTGCCTTGGCGATGGCAGCGGCGGCATCGCCCCGTCTCAGCGTCAGGGGCGGAGTGACCAGTTTTCCCTTCCTGCGATCTATATCCCAGACATCGATGATGGCCGGTTCCTCGGCGTACTCGATCTTCGCCAGGCCACACGCGCGGCGCGCCTGCTCGCGCGTCTCCGCGATGACCGCGAATACCGGCTGGCCGAAGAACTGCACCTTGCCCTCGGCAAGCACCGGTTCGTCGTGACGGCCGCTCGGGCTGACGTCGTTCTCGCCGGGCATGTCGGCCGCCGTCAGCACCGCCATCACGCCGGGCGCGGCGCGCACCGCCTCCAGGTCGATCGACCTGATCGTTCCGTGCGCCACCGTGGACAGCCCCAGACAGCCATGCAGCAGGCCCGCCGGCTCCGGGAGATCGTCGATATAGACGGCCTCGCCCGTCACATGCTTGTGCGCCGAATCGTGGCGCTGACTGGTGGCGACGCCGCCGGCGATCCGCGTTGCCTTGAGGTCGATGGCTTCGTGTTTGGTCATCGTCCTTGCCTCACGCCGCCCACTCGCGCGCCACCGTGACCGGCTCAGTCGAGCCGGTCGTTTCCAGATAAAAACGTTTCAGAAGATTCTTCGCCGCCAGCAGCCGGTATTCGGCTGAGGCGCGCATGTCGGTGATCGGCGCATAGTCGGACGCATAGGCCTCCATCGCCGTTTCCACCGTTGGCAATGTCCAGGGCTGGCCGACCAGTGCGGCCTCCACGGCGCGGGCGCGCTTGGGCGTTGCCGCCATGCCTCCATATGCGATCCGTGCAAAGCCAACCGTGCCGTCCGGCTTGACGACCACATTGAAGGCTCCGAGCGCGGCGGTGATGTCTTCGTCGCGCCGCTTCGTCACCTTCCACGCCGCGAAATGGGCCCCCTGGTCCGGCACCGGCACATGCACCGTCTCGACGAATTCGCCAGGCCCGCGGTCCTGCTTGCCATAATCGATGAAGAAGTCCTCCAGCGCGATGGTGCGGCGCACATCGCCCTTGCGCAGCGTCAGCGTGGCGCCGAGCGCGATCAGCGGCGGGGGCATGTCGCCGATGGGTGAACCATTGGCGATATTGCCGCCAACCGTGCCCATGTTGCGCACCTGATCGCCTCCGATCCGGTTGATGAGCGAGCGGAACGCCGGAATGCGATCGGAAAGCATCTCGAACGCCTCGCTGTAAGTGACACAGGCACCGAGCGAGATCACCCCGTCCTTCTCGCCGATGCGGTGCAATTCGTCGAGATGGCCGACGAAGACGACCGGCGCAATGTCGCGCATGAACTTCGTCACCCACAGCCCGACATCCGTCGAGCCTGCAACGATCGTGGCGTTGGGCTCAGCGTCCAGAACGGCCGCCAGATCGTCGACGCTTGCCGGCAGGACGAACCGATCCTTGCCCGAACCGATCTCCACCCGCATGCCGTCCTTCATGGCGGCCAGTTCGGCCGCCACCGTCCGGCGTTCGGCGGCCAGCGGGTCGGTCGCCGTCGCATAGCTGGAAATCGCCTTGGCTGCCTTCACGATCGGCTCGTAGCCCGTACAACGGCACAGATTGCCCTGCAGTGCCTTCTCGATCGCCGCGTCGCCGGGCTGCGGCTCGCGCATCCACAGCGCGTAGAGAGACATCACGAAGCCCGGAGTGCAGAAGCCGCATTGCGAAGCGTGGAAGTCGACCATGGCCTGCTGGACGGGATGAAGCCGTCCATCCTCACCCTTCAGATGTTCCACCGTGACGACATGACAGCCATCGAGCGAGCCCATGAAACGGATGCAGGCATTGACGCTCTCATAAACCAGTTCGCCATCGGCAATGCGCCCGACAAGGACGGTGCATGCGCCGCAATCACCTTCCGCGCAGCCTTCCTTGGTGCCTTTGAGAGAACGGCGCAGACGCAGGTAATCGAGCAGCGTCTCATCCGGCCGCACATCGGTGAGCGCAACCCGCTGATCGTTGAGCAGAAAGCGGATTTCATTGCGCGTCCCGGCCTGCATGTCAGCTTCCCCTGTAAGTCGAATAGCCGTAGGGCGAGATCAGCAATGGCACATGATAATGGCTTTCCTCGGCCATCCCGAAGCGGATGGGTACCTCGTCTAGGAAGGCAGGCTTCGGAAGTTCGACGCCGGTTGCGCGCAGATAGTCGCCGGCCGCAAAGATCAACTCATACTCTCCCGCCGCGAATTCATCGCCGGCCAAAAGCGGCGCGTCGCAACGCCCGTCGGAATTTGTGACGACCTCCTTCACCAGGGTGCGTCCATCGTCTTCGATGCGATAGAGCCTGACCGCGAGACCCGCGGCCGGCTTGCCGGACGCCGTATCGAGCACGTGGGTCGTCAATTTGCCATTTGCGGCCATGTTACACTTTCCTCTTCCCATACGCACAATTTCAACGGTGCAGATTGTGCGGCAAATGCCTTGCTTGCAAAGGCCCCCAAGCCAAACTGGCGCCCAAAAGACTTTCAAATATTTTATGAGGAATATGCCATAGCGCCTTTGATAGTCTCGATCCGATCAACGTGCAGGATTTTTTTCATGCAGGCACCCCGATATTTTCGCGACATGCGCGGCTATGGCGCAACCCCTCCCGACGCCAAATGGCCGGGCGGTGCGAATGTCTGCGTGCAATTCGTGGTCAACTATGAAGAAGGCGGCGAAAACTGCATTTTGCACGGGGATGCCGCCTCCGAGGCGTTCCTGTCGGAAATCGTCGGTGCCTCGCCCTGGGCGGGCAAGCGCCACTGGAACATGGAGTCCATATACGAATACGGCGCACGCGCCGGCTTCTGGCGGCTGCATCGCATGTTCACCGACGCCGACGTGCCCGTCACGGTCTATGGCGTCGCCGCAGCGCTCGCCCGTTCGCCCGACCAGGTCGCCGCAATGCAGGATGCCGGCTGGGAAATCGCCTCGCACGGATTGAAGTGGATCGACTACCGCGACCATGATCCCGAAGACGAACGGCGCGACCTGCTGGAAGCGATCCGGCTGCATACGGAAGTTGTCGGAGAACGCCCGAGCGGGCTCTATCTCGGCCGGACCTCGGTGAACACGGTCAGGCTCGCCTGCACGGAAGGCGGCTTCGCCTACATTTCCGATACCTATGACGACGACCTGCCCTACTGGATCGACCATGACGGCCATGGCAATGCCATCGCGCCGCAACTCGTCATCCCCTACACGCTCGACGCCAACGACATGCGTTTCGCCACGGCGCAGGGCTTCAATTCGGGGGACCAGTTCTTCGCCTATCTGAAGGACGCGTTCGACACGCTCTATGCCGAAGGCGAGGCAGGTCGCGCGCGCATGATGAATGTCGGCCTGCATTGCCGGCTCGTCGGCAGGCCGGGTCGCGCGGCCGCGCTCAAGCGTTTCATCGACTACGTGAAGAGCCACGACAAGGCATGGATCGCCCGGCGCATAGACATCGCCGAGCACTGGCGCGCTCATCATCCCTATCGGCCGCAGGAACTTCGCCCATCACGCATGGGTCGCGAGGAATTCGTGGCGAAGTTCGGCGGCATATTCGAACACTCGCCGTGGATCGCAGAGCGCGCATGGGAACTCGAACTCGGCCCGGCCCACGATTCCGCAGGCGGGCTTCACAATGCGCTCTGCCGCGCCTTCCGTTCGGCCAGTGCGGAAGAAAAGCTGGGCGTCCTGACGGCGCACCCCGATCTCGCCGGCAAGCTGGCGCAGGCGAAGCGGCTTACGGCCGAATCGACCCGGGAACAGGCTTCCGCGGGCCTCGACGCGCTCACCGATGCCGAGCGTGAACGGTTCAGCGAACTCAATCACACCTATGTCGAGACGTTCAGTTTCCCCTTCATCATCGCCGTCAAGGGGCTGACAAAAGACACGATCCTGGCAGCCTTCGAAACGCGGATCGCCAATGATCGCGAGACCGAGTTCGCCACGGCCTGCCGGCAGGTCGAGCGCATTGCACTGCTGAGACTGAAGGACATGCTCCCCGCATAGGAGGCTGTACCGATGAACATAATGGAACCGAAGATGCCTGGCCGCACCTACTACGCACCGACAGGCGGCCTGCCGCCGCAAACGCAGTTGCTCACCGATCGCGCCGTATTCACGCCCGCCTATGCGGTCATCCCCAAGGGCGTGATGAGCGACATCGTCACCAGCTATCTGCCATTCTGGGACAAGACCCGGCTCTGGGTCCTCTCGCGTCCGCTTTCCGGCTTTGCCGAGACCTTCTCGCAATACATCATGGAGGTCCAGCCGGGCGGCGGCTCCGAACGCCCCGAACCGGATGGGCAGGCCGAAGGAGTCCTGTTCGTCGTCGAGGGCGAACTGGTCGTGACGCTCTCAGGGACGACGCATGTCATGCGACCGGGAGGCTATGCCTTCATCCCGCCGGCATCCGAATGGACCGTACGCAACGAGGGCGACGCGCCCTGCCGATTCCACTGGATCCGCAAGGCCTATGAAGCGGTCGACGGGATCGACCTGCCAGAACCCATCTTCGCCAACGAGGCGGACATAGCGCCCACCCCCATGCCGGGCACGGACGGCAAATGGGCAACCACGCGCTTCGTCGATCCCGCGGACATGCGCCACGACATGCATGTCACCGTCGTCACCTTCGAACCGGGAGCGGTGATCCCCTTCGCCGAAACCCATGTCATGGAGCATGGGCTCTACGTCCTCGAAGGCAAGGCCGTCTACCGGCTCAACCAGGACTGGGTGGAGGTCGAGGCGGGCGACTATATGTGGCTGCGCGCCTTCTGTCCGCAGGCCTGCTATGCGGGCGGACCGGGCCAGTTCCGCTACTTGCTCTACAAGGACGTCAACCGGCATGCCAAGCTGGGCGGGATGGGACGGTGAGGCCCGATTCCATCACCGCCCAACCGCTGACCCGCGACGCGTTCGCCCCGTTCGGTGACGTGCTGGACACCGATTGGCCGAACCGCTTCGCGATCAACAATGGCAAGTGCGAGCGCTTCCACGAGCTCGCCACCGTCGAGGCGGAGGGAGCGAACGCACGCGCCATCATCTCGATCTTCAAAGGCACCCCCTACGGCTTTCCCCTGAAGCTGACGATGGTGGAACGCCACCCGCTGGGCAGCCAGGCTTTCATGCCCTTGTCGCCGCGTCCGTTTCTCGTCGTCGTCTGCCCGGACGGCCCCAAAGGCCCCGGCACACCGCACGCCTTTCTCACCGCACCCGGCCAGGGTGTGAACTACCGGCGCAACACGTGGCATGCAGTACTCACCCCGATCGGGGAACCGCAGGATTTTCTGGTGGTCGACCGTGGCGGCGACGGCAACAATCTGGAAGAGTTCCATTTCGCCGACCCTTGGGACATCCATCTCCGGTGAAAGGCCGCAGCATGACCGATACAGCCCTCATCGAGCGTCTTCTCGATGTCATCGAATTCGACATCATCCCCATGACCGAGCGCGGCGTCGCCGAAGGCAACAAGCTGTTCGGCGCCGCGATCCTGAACAAGGCGGACCGGTCGCTGGTATTGGCCGAGACCAACAACGAGACCGAGAATCCGCTTTGGCACGGCGAAGTGCATGCGCTGAAGCGCTTCTACGAAAAGCCGAAGGCCGACAGGCCTGAAACGGCCGACTGCATCTTTCTCGCCACGCATGAGCCGTGCTCCCTTTGCCTGTCGGCGATCACTTGGACCGGCTTTGACAATTTCTACTATCTCTTCAGCCACGAGGATTCGCGCGATGCCTTCGCCATTCCGCACGACCTGAAGATTCTCAAGGAAGTCTTCACCCTCGAGCCGGGTGGCTACAATGCCCGGAACGCCTTCTGGGAAAGCCATTCGATCCCGAAGCTGGTGCGCGAACTGCCCGAGCCGGAACGTGTCGGTCTGGAGGCGCGCATTGCCCGGATCGCGGCACGCTACGACGCCCTTTCGGGGCGCTATCAGGACAGCAAGGCGGACAACGACATTCCGCTGAGGTAGGCCAAAAACCGCCGAATTTGGCCTGTGGAAGAGCCTTTTTTCGGTCTTGAGGCTTCGGTCAAGGGGTTGCATCCCCAGCTTCATTGTGCCTCTTAGCCCCCGAACAGGGGCACTGATGAAGACCATCAAGGATTTTCCAAGAGAAGTCGTCGAAATCCCCGATCTTGGGATCGTCATGCCGGACGGGTGCCGGCTTTCGGCACGGGTGTGGATGCCAAAGGACGCCGGGGACAGCCCGGTGCCGGCAATTCTGGAGCACTTGCCATATCGCAAGCGTGACGGCACGACGGCGCGCGACTGCCTGACCCATCCCTATCTCGCCGGCCACGGCTATGCCTCGATCCGCGTCGACATGCGGGGCAACGGCGATTCCGAAGGCCTGATGGCCGATGAGTACACGCCGCAGGAGTTGCGGGACGCCTGCGACGTCATTGCCTGGGCGGCGGCCCAGCCGTGGTGCAATGGCAATGTCGGCATGATGGGCATCTCCTGGGGCGGTTTCAATTCGCTTCAGGTGGCCGCCCTTCAGCCGCCGGCCCTCAAAGCCATCATCACGCTCTGCTCGACCGACGACCGTTATGCTGACGACATCCATTACAAGGGCGGGCTGCTGCTCAACGAGAACCAGGGCTGGGGCGCGACGATGCTCTCCTATTCCTCGCGCCCTCCCGATCCGGCGCTGGTCGGAGACAAATGGCGTGCGATCTGGCTCGACCGGCTGGAGAACGAGCCGTTCCTTCCGACGATCTGGCTGTCTCACCAGACGCGCGACGACTACTGGAAGCACGGATCGGTCTGCGAGGACTACGGGCGCATCAAGGCCGCAACGCTGGCTGTCGGCGGATGGGGCGACGGCTACAAGAATGCCGTGTCACGCATCGTTTCCGGCATCGAGGCACCGGCAAAGGGCATCCTCGGCCCGTGGATCCACAAATACCCGCATTTCGCAGTGCCGCAGCCGGCGATCGGATTCCTTCAGGAAGCGCTTCGCTGGTGGGACCGCTGGCTGAAAGGCAAGCCGACGGGCGTCGAGAACGATCCGGCCATGCGGCTCTATCTCATGGATTCCGTGCCGCCGCGCGAGTGGTATGAGGAGCGCCCCGGTCGATGGATCGCCGAGGCGCAATGGCCTTCTGAGGCCATGACCGTACAGACCCTGCATCTCGGCCCCGGCGAGCTTCTCGGCGCCGACCCCGCCGAGAAGCTCGCCGTCGCGATCAACACGCCGCAGGATTGCGGCCTGGCGAGCGGCGAATATTGCGCCATCTGGCTCGGCCCCGAGCTGCCGGGCGACCAGCGCATCGACGACGACAAGTCGGCCACATTCGACACGCAGCCGCTCGATCGATCCATGGATATCGTCGGTGCACCTGTCATTCGGCTGAGACTGGCGGCCGACCGGCCGCACGCCATGGTCGCCGTGCGCCTGTGCGACGTGCAGCCTGACGGCGCCTCGACGCGCATCACCTATGGCCTGCTCAACCTCTGCCAGCGCCACAGTCGTGAGTTTCCGCAGCCAGTCCAACCGGGTGAGGTGATGGACATCGCGCTCAGGCTTGACGACATCGCCTATTCCATCAAGCCGGGGCACCGTCTGCGTGTTGCCGTTACCTCGACATACTGGCCCCTGGTGTGGCCTTCCCCGGAACCGGTGACGCTGACATTGCACGAAGGTGCGCTCGATCTGCCCGTACGACCGGCTGGCGCCGGCGACGAATGGACCTTCGAAGCGCCGGAGGGCGCGACGCCCTGGGCGACAGAAACGCTGCGCGAGGCCTCCAACAGCCGTCGCGTCGAGCGCGATCCCGAAACAGGCCGCGTGACGCTCACGATAGAAGACGATTTCGGAAAGGTCCGCGATCTCGATCACGGCCTCGTCAATGGCTCCGTCGCGCGCGAAAAATGGTCGATCGATCCTGACAATCCTCTCTCCGCCGAAGGCGAGACGCACTGGACCGAGACACTCGAGCGAGGAGACTGGAGCGTACGCACCGAGACGTTCACCCGCATGACGTCCGACCGCAACAGCTTTCATCTTGCAGGCCGGATAGAGGCCTACGAGGACGAAGAACTTGTTTTCGAAAAGGATTTTGTCGAGGAGATACAACGCAACCACATCTGAATGCCCCGCCCAGGCGCACTCCCGCGGAACGGTTTACGCCAACAAATGTCGCATACGGCCTTGCCGCACTCCCGACATAAGCGCCAATATTCCTGACAAAAGAAGCCCAGCTATGGGCTCGAGGGGCAACACATTCAAGAGTGAGGAAAATCATAGATGACTAAAGAACTCGAATTCCTGAGCCACCGCGTCGCGGCAGGCAAGATGAACCGGCGTGATTTTCTTGGCCGGGCAGCGGCGCTGGGCGTCACTTCAACTTTGGCAGGCAGCCTGTTGACCAGCGCGGCGCAAGCAGCCGGACCGCAAAAGGGCGGCATACTCAAGGCCGGCATGCAGGGCGGCGAGGCGACCAACAGCCTCGACCCGGCAAGCTTCCTTAGCCAGGTTCCATTCAGCTTCGGCAAGTGCTGGGGTGAAACACTGGTCGAACTGACGCCTGATGGCGGAATAGAACACCGCATCGCCGAGGAAATCGGCGCATCCGACGATGCCAAGACCTGGACCTTCAAGATCCGCAAGGACGTCGAGTTCCACAACGGAAAGACCGTGACCGCGGAGGACGTTCTGGCGACCTTGGAACGCCACTCGGACGAGGACTCCAAGTCCGGCGCCCTTGGCGTCATGAAGGGCATCGAGACCATGAAGGCCAATGGCGACGAGCTCGTCATCGAGCTCAAGGAAGCCAATGCCGACCTGCCCTACCTGATGGCCGACTACCATCTCATCATCCAGCCCAATGGCGGCAAGGACGATCCGGCTGCCGGCATCAGCGCCGGGCCCTACAAGGTCAGTGTCAACGAGCCGGGCGTCAGGCAGGGCGGAGAGCGCTTCGCCAACTACTGGCAGGGCGACAAGATGGGGCATGCCGACCAGATCGAGATCATCGTCATCAATGACGCCACCGCGCGTACATCCGCCCTGCAGGGCGGGCAGGTGCACATGATCAACCGTGTCGAGCCGAAGATCGTCGATCTTGTCAAACGGGTCCCCGGGGTGACGATCCAGAACGTCTCCGGCCGCGGTCACTACGTCTTCATCATGCATTGCAACACCGCGCCGTTCGACAACAACGACCTGCGTCTGGCGCTGAAATATGCGATGAACCGCGAGGAAATGGTCGACAAGATCCTGCGCGGCTATGGCTCCATCGGCAACGACTTCCCGATCAATGCGGCCTATCCGCTGTTTTCGGACGACATCGAGCAGCGACCGTTCGATACCGACAAGGCTGCTTTCCACTTCAAGAAGTCCGGTCACGAGGGCCCGGTTCTACTCAGAACCTCCGACGTCGCCTTCCCCGGAGCGGTCGATGCCGCCCAGCTCTATCAGCAAAGCTGCGCCAAGGCCGGCATCACCATCGACATCAAGCGCGAACCGGGTGACGGCTACTGGTCGGAAGTCTGGAACAAGCAGCCCTTCTCGACGTCCTACTGGGGCGGCCGCCCGACGCAGGACCAGATGTATTCGACAGCCTATCTGTCGAATGCCGACTGGAACGACACCCGCTTCTTCAATGAGGACTTCGACAAGCTGATCCTCGCTGCCCGAGGCGAACTCGACGAGACCAAGCGCAAGCAGATGTACCGCGACGCGGCGCTCATGGTGCGCGACGAAGGCGGGCTCATCCTGCCGATGTTCAATGATTTCATCGACGCGACCAGCGACAAGGTGGCCGGCTGGGAGAAGCATCCAGCACAGGAAATGATGAACGGCCATGCGCTCGTCAAGTGCTGGTTGACGGCCTAAGGGCCCGTTGATCCATGGATTCACCGATCTTTCGACTCATCGCCCAGCGCATTGCGCTGGGCATCCTGCTTCTCTTCGCGGTTTCGGTCCTGATCTTTGCCGGCACACAGATCCTGCCCGGCGACGTGGCCCAGTCCATCCTCGGCAATCAGGCAACGCCCCAGGCGCTGGCCAACCTGCGCGAGGAACTCGGACTGAACGATCCGGCCTACATCCGCTATCTGAGATGGCTCGGCGGCATTCTGACGGGCGACCTCGGAACGGCCCTGACCAGCGGTCAGGACATCGCATCCTCGCTCGGCGGACGGCTGAAGAACACGCTGTTCCTCGCCTTCTGGGCGGCCATCGTCTCCATCCCGCTGGCCATTGCGCTCGGCCTGATCGCCGTCCGTTTCCGCAACGGCTTCGTCGACAAGGCAATCTCGGGCTTTGCTCTCGCCTCGACCTCGTTGCCGGAGTTCTTCATCGGCTATCTGCTGGTCTTCTTCTTCGCCGTGAAGCTGCAATGGTTTCCCGGCATCTCGACGGTCTATGACGGTATGCCGTTTCTCGACCGCATGCAGGCGATCGCCCTGCCGGCCACGGCGCTGACGCTGGTGGTTCTGGCGCACATGATGCGCATGACGCGCGCGGCGATCCTCAACGTCATGCAGTCAGCCTATATCGAGACGGCGGAACTCAAGGGGCTGTCGGCCTTCGACATCATCCGCAAGCACGCCTTTCCCAATGCCATCGCGCCGATCGTGAATGTGGTCATGCTCAACCTCGCCTTCCTCGTTGTCGGCGTGGTCGTGGTGGAGGTGATCTTCGTCTATCCCGGCATGGGACAATACCTGGTCGACCATGTGGCCAAGCGTGATGTGCCGGTGGTGCAGGCTGTCGGCCTCATCTTCGCGGCCGTCTACATCAGCCTCAACATCGTCGCCGATATCGCGGCGATTGCCGCCAATCCGCGCCTCAGGCATCCGAAATAGGGGGCGAAGATGCTTGATATCAAACACATACCGGCCGGCGCGCTGATCGGCCTCGTACTCACCGCGCTGTTCGTTTTCACGGCGATCTTCGCGCCCCTGCTTGCGCCGCACGGCATGGGCGAAATCGTGGGCGATGTCTGGGAACCGATGTCGGCCCAGCATTGGCTGGGAACCGACAATCTCGGCCGCGACCTTCTCTCGCGCATGATCTATGGCGCGCGCACGACGGTCTTCATCGCCGCGATGGCGACAGCACTTTCCTTCTCGCTCGGTGCGATCCTCGGCTTCACCGCAGCCGTCGTCGGCGGCTGGTTCGACATGGTGACGTCACGATTTGTCGATCTGCTGATGTCCATTCCCACCCTGATTTTCGGCCTGGTGGTCTTGTCCGTCCTGCCCTCGACGGTGCTCATCCTCATTCTCGTGATGGGCATCCTGGATTCGACACGCGTCTACCGGCTTTCGCGTGCCGTTGCGGTCGATATCAATGTCATGGATTTCGTCGAGGCTGCAAAGCTGCGCGGCGAGGGGCGGCTATGGATCATCTTCCGCGAGATCCTGCCCAATGCGTTGTCGCCATTGATCTCCGAACTCGGCCTGCGCTTCATCTATGCGGTGCTGTTTCTCTCGGCCCTCTCCTTCCTCGGCCTCGGCGTGCAGCCACCGGACGCGGACTGGGGCGGCATGGTCAAGGAGAACAAGGAAGGCATCGTCTTCGGCATTCCCGCCGCCCTCATTCCCGCGGCCGCGATCGCCGCACTGGCGATCTCCGTCAACCTGGTCGCAGACTGGGTCTTGAACCGCACCACCGATCTCAAGGGAGGCCGCGGCAATGGCTGATCCTGCAACACATTCCGATCGCGGCAACCAGGCACTGCTCGACATCCGCAACCTGAAGATCGAGGCAACTGTCTACCCGCCCGGCGAGGACCCGCGCGACATCACCATCGTCGACGGTGTCTCGTTGACGCTGGAGAAAGGAAAGGTGCTCGGACTGATCGGGGAATCCGGCGCCGGCAAGTCGACCATCGGCCTTTCATCGATGGGATATGGGCGCGGCGGCGTTCGCATCACCGGCGGTCAGGTCTTTCTCAACGGCCGCGACATTCTGAAAGCAGGCACACGGGGCCTGCGCAGGCTGCGCGGGCGCGAGGTCTGCTATGTCGCCCAGTCGGCCGCGGCGGCGTTCAATCCGGCGCACAAGCTCATGGACCAGGTCGTGGAATCGGCCCTGAAACACGGCGTGACCTCCCGGTCGGAAGCCGAGGGGAAAGCGGTGGAGCTTTTCCGCAAGTTGAGCCTGCCCAATCCCGAGACGATCGGCTCGCGCTATCCCCACCAGGTGTCGGGCGGCCAGCTGCAGCGTGTCATGACGGCCATGGCACTGTGCCCCGAGCCTGACCTGATCGTGTTCGACGAGCCGACTACGGCCCTCGACGTGACAACCCAGATCGACGTCCTTGCAGCGATCAAGGAGGCGATCCGCGATACGGGCGTCGCCGCGCTCTACATCACCCACGATCTCGCCGTCGTCGCCCAGGTGTCGGACGAGATCATGGTCCTTCGCCACGGCAAGATGGTCGAGACGGGCGCGACTGAGCAGATCATTCACGCACCGCGCGAGGACTATACGCGCCAGCTCGTCTCCGTGCGCGAGATCGAGCACAAGGAAAAGGAGCAGACCGGTGCACCGGTCCTGTCGGTCAACAACGTGACGGCCTCCTATTCCGGGGGTGTGGATGTGCTCAAGCAGATCTCCGTCGAAATCTATCCCGGGCAGACACTGGCCGTGGTCGGCGAGTCCGGCTCCGGAAAGTCGACCCTGGCCCGCGCCATAACCGGCCTCCTGCCACCGCGCGAGGGCAACGTCATGTTTGCCGGCCGCGCACTGGCGCCTCGTCTCGCCGATCGTTCGAAGGACGACCTGCGCGAACTGCAGATGATCTACCAGATGGCCGATGTGGCGATGAACCCACGCCAGACGGTGGGAACGATCATCGGCCGTCCGCTGGAGTTCTATTTCGGCATGCGTGGTGCGGAGCGGGACAAGCGCGTTGCCGAACTGCTCGACAAGATCGAGATGGGCAAGGGTTTCGTCGACCGCTACCCGGCGGAGCTCTCAGGAGGCCAGAAGCAGCGGGTCTGCATCGCGCGCGCGCTGGCCGCACGGCCCGATCTCATCATCTGCGACGAGGTGACGAGCGCGCTCGACCCGCTGGTGGCCAACGGCATCCTGAAGCTGCTTCTGGAATTGCAGGCGCAGGAGAACGTCGCCTATCTCTTCATTACCCACGACCTGGCGACGGTGCGCTCGATCGCCGATTCCATCGCGGTCATGTACCGCGGCGAAGTCGTGCGCTACGGGCCCAAGTCGCAGGTGCTCAAGCCTCCCTTCGACGACTATACCGATCTGCTCCTGTCATCGGTGCCCGAAATGGAGATCGGCTGGCTGGAAAAGGCGATTGCAGGGCGCAGGATGGAAAGTGCGGGGAACTGAAACGCGCGCGTGACGCTTCACCGGCCCAGCACCAGCGCCCAGAAATGGTCGCCCTCCGCATTGGTCGCATAGGCCAGGCCGAAACGGCCGAGCCGCGGATCGAGCATGTTACGGCGGTGGGGCGGTGAGTTGCTCCACATCTGGAACACGCGCCCCATGTCGGCCGTGCCATGGGCGATGTTCTCGGCCGCCGGCCCGCGCACGCCGTCGGCCCTCATGCGCGAGCTGAAATCGCGACCGAAACGCGTCGTGTGCTTCATCGAGGACGTCTCGGCCATGTAGCGCGCCTGCGCCAGTGCCGCGCGTTCCAACTGCCCGTCCGGCGACGCTACCGACATCCCGTTGGCCCGTCTGATTTCTGCCAGGTAGCCCGTCGCCCGCGACGAGGCGCCGGCGCTCGATGCCACCTCACCTGTCGTGCTGCACGCCGCCAGGGCGAGAATAAGGGCGCTCAGGCCCGTCCAGATCAAAGTCCTGAAAATCATTCGGCGCAATATCCGGCCCTCATGGCCGGTCCCTCTTGCGCCCCCCGCGAAACGATCTGACGGATTGTTCAGGAATGCGGCAATTGTTGGGGCGGCGCCCCAACAGAAATCCGTCAGAAGCGGTTCAGTACGGCCATTCGCAATGGCCGAGCGCCTTCAGCGCCGCAGAGATCCGCTCGAAACTCGCCGTCGCTCGCTCCACCATATTGCGCGCGCGCAGATAGCCGTGAACCAGCCCCTTCTCCTCGAACCAGACGGCCTTGCCGCCGGCCGCAAGCATCCGGTCCCGATAGGCTTCGCCATCTGAGGAGAGCGGGTCGCATTCGGCCGTTACGAGGACGGTCGGCGGCAGGCGAGTGAAGTCCGCATCCGCAAGCGGCGCATAGCTTGCGTCGCCCGAAACGTCCGCCCCGCCGCTGCGCAGCCTGCCATAGAACTCCAGGTCGCGGACCGTCAGCATGGGTCCCTCGGCATGGCTGACATACGACCCCTTCGATGCATCGCCGCCAAGCCCCGGATAGATCAGCACCTGACCGATGGGCACGCGCGTAGCCCCGCGCGTTCCGTGCGCCACGGCAGCGGCGAGATTGCCACCGGCGGAATCGCCGCAGAGCAGGATCGGACGCTGATCGCGGGCAGCCGCCCATTGATAGGCGCTCATGGCGTCGTCGAAGGCGGCGGGATGAACGTGCTCCGGCACCAGGCGGTAGTCGACCGCAACCACCTCGAAGCCGGTGCGCTGGCAAAGCTCGGCGCACACATCGTCGTGGCTTTCCAGTCCACCGAGGATAAAGCCGCCACCGTGATAGTAGAGCACCACGGCGGAACGGTCCGTCACGGCCGGGCGGTAAATGCGGATCCCGATGTCGTGTGTCGGCGTCCTGATCGCCGTCGTCTCTGCCGTCACGCCATCGGGATATCCGGCAAAGAATTCGCGGCACATGCGGTCGTAAACCGCGCGCTGCTCTTCAATCGTGAAATCGATCGTATCGGGCGGATAGAAGGAATTGGTGCGCTCGATGAACGCCCATGTCTGCGCGTCGATGAGCCTGGAATAGTCCGTCATGGAGCCGCTATTTCCCCTTCCACACGGGTTCCCTCTTTTCGGCAAACGCCTTGAAGCCCTCCATATTGTCTTCTGAGTCGTATAGCGTATCAACGGTGCGGAACTTGCGCTTGGTGATCCAGTTCATCGCCTCCTGGAAGCCCATGGACTCCGCCTCGCGCGCCACCTCCTTGATCGCCGCGAAGACCAGCGGCGGACCGCCTGCGAGGAGCCGCGCCACCTCCCATACGCGTTCCTCGAGCTTTTCGGAGGGCAGCACCTCGTTGACCAGGCCCCAGCGATGCGCCTCTTGCGCATCCATCCAGCGGCCGGTCAAAAGCATGTCCATTGCGACGTGATAGGGGATGCGCTTGGGCAGCTTGACGGTTGCCGCATCGGCCAGCGTGCCGGCCTTGATCTCCGGCAGCGCGAACGAGGAATGTTGGGAGGCGTAGATCAGGTCGCAGGACAGCGCCAGTTCGAAGCCGCCGCCCACAGCCATGCCGTTGACGCAGGCAATGACCGGTTTGTTCATGCCGATGAGTTCCTGCAATCCACCGAAGCCCCCGACACCGTAATCGCCATCGACCGCATCACCGGTGGCGGCCGCCTTGAGGTCCCAGCCGGCGGAAAAGAACTTCTCGCCCGCGGTCTTCACTATGGCGACACGCAATCCCGCATCGTCGCGGAAGGCCTTGAAGGTCTCGCCCATGGCGCGTGAGGTGGCGAGGTCGATCGCATTGGCCTTCGGCCGGTCGAGCGTGACTTCCAGGATCGCGCCTTGGCGGCGGGTCTTTATGACTTCGGACATCGAAATCTCCTTTGGCTGCGGGCCTCGTCCATCTCACACGTTGGAGGCGCGAAAATCGAATGCAATCAGTGCATCGGCGATCCAGGCCCCCTGGCCTTCGCCGCACACGATGAGCGGGTTGACGTCCAGTTCCTCGAGGCGCGCGGCGTTCTCGAGCGCGAAATCGGCAATGCCGGCCATCGCCTCGACAGCCGCCGGGACATCGGCCTTCGGCCTTCCACGATAGCCGTCGAGCAGCGGGAACATCTTCAGCGAGCGAAGCGCAGCCTCGATCTCGGGTTGGCCAGCCGGCAGAAGCAGCGTCGCGCTGTCCTTGAGTAGCTCCACGAACACGCCGCCTGAGCCGAGCGTCATTACTGGGCCGAACAGCGGATCGCGCGTGATGCCGACGATCAGTTCGGCCACCCCGCCTTCGGCCATGCGCTCGACATAGAGGCCGCGGCCCAGCCCTTCGAGCGCCGCCGCGGCATGCCGTACCGCATCGGTGTCGGCGAGGTTCAGCCTCACCGCGTCATGTTCGGATTTGTGCGCAAGCCCGAGAGCCTTCAGCGCAACCGGAAAGCCGATCCGCTCGGCAGCAGTCGCGGCTTCATCAGCCGTGGCCACTCGAACACCCGGCGGCACCGGAAGACCGCTTTCGGCAAGCAGCGCCTTGGCTTCGGCTTCATCAACGGTAGAAGTCTGCCAACCTCTTTCCGCCCTGACGGCCAGCAGGTTGGAGGAGAGTGATTTTCCTCCGATACCCACCGGCGACGCGATATCCTCCCGCCACGCCTCGCCGATGAAAGCTGCCGCCTCGGCAGCGTCGATCGCCTCGGCAATGCCCATCAGGGGCGCGATGCCACGCTCCATGAGGCCGTCGAGATATTCCTCGGGCAGGTTTTCCGGCAGCGTTGCGACAATGGCGCCACGCGCGGCGTGGTTCTTCAGCGCCTGTTGGTAGGCACGCACTGTCGGCCACCAGTCGGCGTCCGAACAGCGATCGCCCCGCGGGAAATCCATGACCAGCATGTTGAGATCGAAGCCACCCGACACCATCGCAGAGAAGGTCGCCGTCATGGCCGGCTCATCGTTCCAGATGAAGGTGTGATAATCGAGCGGATTGGCCACCGCGACCAGCGGCCCAAGCGTCGACTTGACGATTGCGCGATGGTCTTCGCCAAGGGGCGGATAGTGGACACGCCGCCCTTGCGCGGCATCGGCCATCACCGACGCCTCGCCGCCCGAGCAACTCATCGAAGACAGGCTATAGCCGGCAAGCGGCCCGCCGAGATGAAGAAGCTTCAGCGTCTCCAGGAACGACGGCACGGTATAGAGCCGGGCAATGCCGAGCCGCTTGAGGAATGCGTCCGAGGCAGCATCCGAGCCGGCCAGCGAGGCTGTGTGCGAGGTGGTCGCCTGGCGCGCCTGTTCGGAGCGGCCGACCTTCATCGCCACGATGGGCTTCTTCAGGTCGCGTGCACGGGCCGTCAGACGCTCGAACCCGGCCACGGAATCGAAGCCTTCTATATGCAGCCCTAGCGCCGAGACGCGATCATCCTCGATCAGCCCAAGTGCCATTTCGGACAGGCCTGTCTGCGCCTGGTTGCCGGCCGTCATCAGGTAGGCGATCGGCAGGCCGCGCTTCTGCATCGTCAGGTTGATGGCGATGTTGGAGGACTGGGTGATAATGGCGACACCCTGCCTTCCATCGTCCAGCCGCACCCCGCCATGCTGGTCCGGCCACAGGAGCGCTGCGTCGGCATAGTTGATCAAGCCATAGCAGTTCGGCCCGATGATCGGCATGTCCCGGGCCGCGTGCAGCAATTCCTCCTGAAGCCGCGCGCCGTCGGCGTCGTTGGCGCCCGCCTCCAGGAAGCCGGAGGCAAAACACACCGCGCCGCCGGAACCCCGCCCGCTGAGGGCCTGAACGATCTCGATCGTCAGGTGCCGGTTGACGCCGATGAAGGCCGCATCCGGCGCGCCCGGCAGATCGGCGACCGAACGGTAGGCCCTGAGGCCGGCGACCTCGTCCTTCTTCGGATGAACGGGCCAGATATCGCCGGCAAATCCCAGCTTCCGCGACTGCTCGACGACGTTGGCGGCATAGCCGCCGCCGAAGACGGCGATCGAGCGCGGCCGCAGGAGCCGTTCAAGACGCTGCGGGTCGTGATTGTCCGTCATCCCCCGACCGCTCTCAGCAATGCTCGGCTGATGATATGGCGCTGGATCTCGCTGGTCCCCTCCCAAATGCGCTCCACACGCGCGTCGCGCCAGATGCGCTCCAGCGGCAGATCGTCCATCAGCCCCATACCGCCATGGATCTGGATCGCTTCGTCGGCGACGAAGGCGAGCATCTCGGTGGCCTTGAGCTTGGCCATGGCCATGTCGGCATCGGTGACGGTGCCCCGGTCGTACTTCCAGCCCGCCTCCATGGTCATCAATTCCGCTGCCTTCAGTTCCGTCGCCATGTCGGCGAGCTTGAACGAAACGCCCTGGAACTTGCCGATCTGCTGGCCGAACTGGCGCCGTTCGGCCGCATATTCGATGGCATGGGACAGCGCCCGCTCGGCTCGGCCCAGACAGGTCGCAGCCACCTGCAGGCGCGTCGCGCCGAGCCACGAATTGGCGACCTCGAACCCCTTGTCGACTTCGCCCAGAACCTGGGAATTCGGCAGCCGGCAATCGTCGAACTCGAGCACTGAATTGGTGTAGCCTCGATGCGAGACGTTGCGGTAGCCATCGCGCACAGTGAAGCCCGGCGTGCCCTTGTCAACGAAGAAGGCGGTGATCTTCTTGCGCTTGCCGCGTGGGCTGTCCTCCTCGCCCGTCGCCATGAAGACGATGGCGAAATCTGCGATGTCGGCATGGCTGATGAAATGCTTGGTCCCGTTCAGGATCCAGTCATCGCCATCGCGCAGGGCGCTTGCCTTCATGCCGCGCAGGTCGGAGCCGGCACCCGGCTCGGTCATGGCGAGGCAGTCCCATTTCTCGCCACGAATGCAGGGGTGGAGATATTTCTCCTTCTGCACCTCGGTCCCCGCGAGCAGGATGTTGGACGGCCGCGCCACGCAGGTCCAGTGAAGCGCGTAATTGGCCCGGCCAAGCTCCTTCTCGTAGAGCAGCCAGGTCAACGTATCGAGACCCGCGCCGCCGACCTCTTCCGGCATATTGGCGGCATAGAGCCCTGCCTCGATCGCCTTCGCCTGCAACTCCCTGACCAGGTCCGGGCGCAGATGCCCCGTGCGCTCGACTTCCTGCTCGTGCGGGTAAAGCTCGTTTTCAACGAAGGCGCGGGTGGTTTCAATGATGAGCTTCTGTTCTTCGGTCAGCTCGAAATTCATTGCTCCGAACTCCCTTTTCGCGCCTTTGTCTCGGTCAGGCGCTGGACATAATCCTTGTAGAGCGCGCCGGCGCCCCAGCCCTTGCCGTCGTTCTCCTTCGACAGGGCTTCCATCATGGCGACGAGATTATCGTCACGGATGCGTTCCAGTTCGCGGATCGAAAGGCCGGCGGCCTGCGCGTCCGACTGGTCGGCGATCTTGTCGACCAGTTCGTCGGTCAGTTCCGGCACATCCATCAGTTTGGTCCAGGGCCAGGAGAGACATGGCCCGAACTGGGCCATGAAATGCCGCATGCCGGCTTCGCCGCCGGCGATGCGATAGGTCTGGAACAGACCCATCTGCGCCCAGCGCAGGCCGAAGGAATAGCGCATGATGTCATCGAGTTCCTCGACGGTGGTGACGTCGTCCTTGATCAGCCACAGCGCCTCGCGCCACACCGCCTCGAGCAGCCGGTCGCCGACAAACGCCTCGATCTCCTTGCGGATGACGACCGGCTTCATTCCGATTGTGGCATAAAGCCCGCGCGCCTTTTCGACCGCCTCACGCGACGTCGTCGCGCCGCCGACGATCTCGACCAGCGGCAGGAGATAGACCGGATTGAAGGGATGCGCGACGACGAGGCGTTCGGGATGCTGCATGGCCGTCTGCATATCGCTCGGTTTGATGCCGGACGTGGACGACCCGACGATTGCGGCAGCCGGGGCGTGTGCGTCGATCTCGGCCAGCACCTTGTGCTTGACCTCAAGGCGCTCCGGCACGCTCTCCTGGATCAGTTGCGTGCCGGCCACCGCCTCCGCTATCGTCGCCGCATAGGTGACGCGGCCTTCCTGAGGCAGGCCGTCCGGCGCCATGCGCCGGTAGGCCCGGCGCGCGCCCTCCATCACCTCGCCGACCTTGCGGGCGGCCTGCGGATCGGGATCGAAGACAGCGACATCGATGCCGTTCAGCGCCAGACGGGCCACCCAGCCGGCGCCGATGACGCCACCGCCGATACAGGCTGCTTTGGTGATCGTGGTCATGAATGAATCCCGCAGGTTCGAGGGCAAGGCTACAACGCCACCGGCGCGCGCTTGGCCAGGTTGAGTTTCTTGCGCACCTCTTCCGGCCCGATCACCTTCGAGCCGAGATTTTCCACGATGCTGACGGCGCGCTCGACCAGTTGCGCGTTGGTCGCCAGCACGCCCTTTTCGAGCCAGAGATTGTCTTCCAGTCCGACGCGCACATTGCCGCCGGCGAGCACCGAGGCCGCCACGTAGGCCATCTGATTGCGCCCCAGCGCAAAGGCCGACCAGTTCCACTCGGCAGGAATGTTGTTGACCATCGCCATGAAGGTGTTGAGGTCGTCGGGCGCGCCCCACGGCACGCCCATGCAGAACTGCACGAGCGCGTCGGGCTTCAGGATGCCCCCGGAGACAAGCTGCTTGGCAAGCCACAGATGACCGGTGTCGAAGGCCTCGATTTCCGGCTTCACGCCCATCTCGGTCATCATGCCGCCCATGGCGCGCAGCATGCCCGGCGTGTTGGTCATGACGTAATCGGCTTCGGCGAAGTTCATCGTGCCGCAGTCGAGCGTGCAGATCTCCGGCAGACACTGGCGCACATGCTCGACACGCTCGGCAGCACCTGCCAAGTCGGTACCCTTTTCATTGAGCGGCAGAGGGCTCTCGGTCGAGCCGAACACCATGTCGCCGCCCATGCCGGCCGTCAGGTTCAGCACCACGTCGACATCGGCGTCGCGGATGCGCTCGGTCACCTCGCGGTAAAGATGGATGTCGCGGCGCGGCGCGCCGGATTCCGGGTCGCGTACATGGCAGTGGACCACCGCCGCGCCCGCCTTGGCCGCATCGATCGCCGACTCGGCGATCTGCTTGGGCGAGCGGGGCACGTGCGGGCTGCGATCCTGCGTGCCGCCGGAACCGGTGACGGCGCAGGTGATGAATACTTCTCGGTTCGGCGCAAGCGGCATGGTCGTCCCTCTCGGTTCGAATGTGCGCCGATCCTCAGCGTCGACGCCGTCATTTCGTTTGGTCGGCAGATAATCACGCGCCTTGCAGCCGCATGCTTTGCATATTACGAAATTCAATTGATGAAAGCCGAATTGACCAGCATATTCCGACCGGACGAAGAACCGCTGCATCTCACCTTTCTCGTCTTTCCCGGTTGTTCGCTTATGTGCGTTGCGTCCGCCATCGACCCGCTGCGCGCGGCCAACCGGGTGAGCGGCGAACCGGCCTTCGCATGGGCGGTCGTCTCCGTCGACGGCAAGCCGCCAGTCACCACCTCCGGCCTGCCCGTCGCGGTTGATGGTGCGTTCGATCCCGATGCCGGCACGGATGTTCTCGTCATCGTCGGTGGATTCGGCACCCGGCTTGCCGCGACGCCGGTATTGGTGGCGGGCCTTCGCCGTACGGCGCGCTCGGCAAAGGCGATCGGCGGCATCGAGGCAGGCGCCTGGCTGCTCGGGCGCACCGGCCTCTTGGAAGGGCGCGCGGCAACGACGCATTGGGAAGATCTGGAGGATTTCGCCGCCGCTTTTCCGAACGCCGACATAAGGCCCGACCGCTACGTGATCGACGGCCCGGTCTTCACCACCGGCGGTGCCTCGCCGACCTTCGACCTGATGCTGCATCTGGTGCGCTCGCGCCTCGGCATGGCGGCGGCGCTCGATGTCGCGAGCGTCTTCATCTACGACCAGGCGCGCGCGGCAACCGACGCGCAGCCGCTCGTCTCGCTCGGACGGCTCGACGGCTACGATCCCCGTTTGGCTCAGGCCATCCGGCTGATGGAAGGCCATGTCGACCAGCCTTTGACAACAGCGGCAATCGCCAAACGAGTCGGCATCACGGCGCGCACTTTGGAGAAGGTCTTCGCCGCGGCCATCGGCGAAACGCCGGGCGCCTACTATCTGCGCCTTCGCCTCAGCGTCGCGCGCCGCCTCGTGCTGGACACCGCCGAACCGATGGCCGACATCGCCGCGCGTACGGGCTTTTCGTCGGCGGCTGCATTCTCGCGGGCATTTTCGAAGTCATTCGGCGAACCGCCGGTAAGGATGCGACAAGGGTGAGAATACAGGCGTCCCTGAGAATGCCCGGCCACCGCCGTCACTTGGCCGACGGATTTCGGGCCTCGCTAGCGCATCGTTACGAGATCGTTCAGGATGTCGCGAGAACGGGTCCACAAGATCGACCCACCCTCAACCTCATCGACGATGCGCGTTGACCGGGGAAGGCGAGCGGCAAGACTTCGCCCGAAATCGGGCGAGTGAACAGGACTGGAATCTCGCAGTCCATACCATATCGCAACCGGCACTTCGATCGAGCCGGGGTCGAAAGTCCATTCCTCGAGAGCGATTGCCAGGTCCCGCGCATAGCCAGCAGTCCCCTGCGAGAAACCCTCGGCCAGGGAGGTTCGGTAGAGACGCGAAAAGGCTTCGCCGGAATAGACCGCGCGATCGCACTCGGCGCTCATGGCCATGATCATGTCCCAAAGCCAGGAATCGGAGGCCATGGATGCGACGTCCTGCTCAAATCCCTGTGGATCCTTGCGAGCCGCCGCGATCATGCCGGCGACCTGAAGATCGAGCACGCCTTCGAAATCAGGATGGCCGAGATCGTCCTGGCCCGACACCAATGCAACTTTTCGAACGAGGTTCTCTGCCGCCAGGGCGAGAGCAAACGGCGCTCCCTGCGAAAAGCCTACCGCAAGCGTGTCGCGGCATCCATGAGCGTCGAGGAAGGCGGCTATGTCGAGCGACCATGTACGGAGGGACTTGTCCGGATGGTGCGTGGAACCACCGAGTCCCGGGCGGTCCACAGCGATAAGCCGGAGATTGAGGTCCTGGAGAAACTCCTCGCCGAAGCCGAGGGCCCCACTCATGCCGGCACCGGTGCAAAAAAGCACCGACCGACCCTCTTCGGGGCCCCATTCGCTCCAGGCGAGCTTCCGACCGTCGGGGAGCATCATAGACAACCTTCTGGTCGAAGGCAGAACCATGATCGACGTCATCACGCCCCCCGGTCCAACGTTCAGACCCGCTCCAGCGCGATCGCGATGCCCTGGCCGACACCGATGCACATGGTGGCCAGCGCCTTGCTGGCGCCACGCTCCTTCAGTTCCAGCGCCGCCGTGCCGGTGATGCGCGCGCCGGACATGCCGAGCGGATGTCCCAGCGCGATCGCCCCGCCGTTCGGGTTCACGTGCTCCGCGTCCTCGGAAATGCCGAGTTCGCGGAGCACGGCGATGCCTTGGGAGGCGAAGGCTTCGTTGAGTTCGATGACGTCGAAATCCGATGGCTTGAGGCCCAGCCGGGCACACAGCTTCTTCGACGCCGGGGCCGGGCCGATGCCCATGATGCGCGGCGCCACGCCAGCGACGGCGCCGCCGAGCACGCGCGCGATCGGCGTCAGTCCATACTTCTTGACCGCCGCTTCCGATGCGACGATCAGCGCGGCCGCACCGTCATTGACGCCGGAAGCATTGCCGGCCGTCACCGTGCCGCCTTCCTTCCTGAAGGGCGTCGGCAGCTTGGCAAGTGTCTCGACAGTCGTCCCGGCACGGGGATGCTCGTCCTTCGACACCACGACGGGGTCGCCCTTGCGCTGCGGAATGGTGACGGACACGATTTCCTTGGCCAGCCGTCCATTCTCCTGCGCAGCGACCGCCTTGGCCTGGCTGCGCGCGGCAAACGCATCCTGGTCGGCGCGGCTCACCTTGAAGTCCTCGGCAACGTTCTCGCCCGTCTCGGGCATGGAGTCGACGCCATACTGCTGCTTCATCAGCGGGTTGACGAAACGCCAGCCGATTGTCGTGTCATAGATTTCGGCCTTGCGCGAGAAGGCGCTGTCCGCTTTGGGCATCACGAAGGGGGCGCGGCTCATCGATTCGACACCGCCGGCGATCATGATCTCGGCCTCGCCGGCCTTGATGGCGCGCGCGGCAATCAAGGTCGCGTCCATGCCGGACCCGCAAAGCCGGTTGACGGTCGAACCCGGCACGTCGACTGGAAGACCGGCCAGAAGCGCCGCCATGCGGGCCACGTTACGGTTGTCCTCGCCTGCCTGGTTGGCGCAGCCGTAAACCACGTCGTCGATCGCGGCCCAGTCGACCTGTGCGCTTCGCTCCATCAGCGCCTTGATCGGCACGGCACCCAGGTCGTCGGCCCGGACGGAGGAAAGCGCGCCGCCAAAGCGGCCGATCGGGGTGCGGACATAGTCGCAGATGTAAGCGTCAGCCATGGATCATACCTCCGGTACGTTGAGTTCGCCGATCGTGTCGCCGACGACCAGGGCGGCCCCGGTCACGGCCTGGAGCTCGTCCAGACTGATCGAGGGCAGCTTTTCGCGCAGGACGAAGCGTTTGTCGATAACATCGATCACGGCAAGGCTGGTATAGATCCTGGTGACGCATCCGACGCCGGTCAGCGGCAAGGTACAGCTCTCCACGAGCTTGGCCTCGCCCTTCTTCGTCACGTGGTCGGTGATCACCCAGACCTGCTTGGCGCCGTGGACCAGATCCATTGCCCCGCCAACGGCCGGCACCGAGCCCGGCCCGGTGCTCCAGTTGGCCAGGTCGCCGTTCTCGGCCACCTGGTAAGCGCCCAGAACCGCAACGTCGAGATGGCCGCCACGGACCATGGCGAAACTGTCGGCATGATGGAAGAACGACGCTCCGGGGTTCAGCGTCACCGCCTTCTTGCCCGCGTTGATCAGGTCCCAGTCTTCCTCGCCAGGAGGCGGTGCTTCCCCGAAGTTCAGGATGCCGTTCTCGGTATGGTAGGTCACCTCACGGCCCTTGGGCTTGAACTTCGCCACCATCTCCGGAAATCCGATGCCTAGATTGACATAGGCACCGTCGGGCAGGTCCTGCGCCGCGCGCCAGGCGATCTGTGCGTTGGTCAGTTTCGTGGTCATCAGTTCGCCCCCTCGCGCAGCAGCGCCTCTTCCTGTTTCGGGTTCGGCACATGAACGATCCGGTCGACGAAAATGCCGGGCGTCACCACGTGCTCGGGATCGATGTTTCCGGGCTCTACGACCTCGCTCGCTTGAACGACAGTGGTCTTCGCGGCCATCGCCATCAGCGGCGAGAAATTGCGCGCGGCCTTTCGATAGGTCAGGTTGCCCTTGCTGTCTGCGAGTTCGGCCTTGATCAGCGCGACGTCGGCCTTCAGCCAGCGCTCCTGAACGTATTGCCGGCCCTCGAACTCGCCCACCGGCTTGCCCTCGGCGATCTGGGTACCAAAGCTGGTCGGCGTGTAGAAGGCCGGGATGCCCGCGCCACCGGCGCGAATACGTTCGGCGAGCGTGCCCTGGGGCACCAGCTCGAGTTCGATTTCTCCGGCCAGATATTTGTCGGTGAACGCCTTGGGATCGGATGAGCGAGGGAACGAGCAGACCATCTTCGCAACCATGCCGGCATAGATCATCGCAGCGATGCCGACCGCGCCGTTGCCCGCATTGTTGTTGATGACGGTCAGCCGGCCCGGAGAGCCCGTGCGCTTGTATCGGTCGACGAGGGCATGGATCAGTTCGATCGGCGCCCCGGCGCCGCCAAAGCCACCGATCATGACGGACATGCCGTCGTCAACCGCGTCGAGCGCGTTCTCAAGGCTCGGATAGATCTTGTTCATCGCCACCATGTCCCCAGCTTTCGAAACTTCTGCCTTTGCAGAGCAAAAGTTCGTATTGCGCACAAGTGTATCATATGCGATACGCAAATGAACCAGAATGCAGCCGATGTCAACCATCGTGCAGCGGCTGTCGGCTCTCGCAAGGCACTCTTGACCGCAAGAAAGGCGCGACCAAGGTGAACGATCAGGTTCGACAAAATCGCGATCACGTGACGTCACTGGAGCGGGGGCTGGAGGTTATCGAGATTCTGGCAGCCAACCCCGCCGGCCTGTCGCTGACGGAAGTGGCGGAGAAGGCAGGCTTCACCCGGGCGCAGGCGCGGCGTTTCCTGCTCACCCTGGTCGCCACCGGATATGCGACGCAGCAGGGCCGCAAGTTCATGCTGTCCCCACGCCTCATCTCGGTGGCCCGAACATGGCTCTCTGGGGCACCCCTGTGGAGCTTCGCCGAACCCTTCATGCGTGATGTCTCCCAGGCCTTCAGCGAATCGTGCTCCGCAGCCGTCCTGTCGGGTGAGGATGTCGTCTATGTGGCGCGCATGCCGGGTCGGCGCATCGTCTCGGTGTCGCTGCATGTGGGCACGAGGCTTCCCGCCTTCTGCACCGCGATGGGGCGCGTGCTGCTGTCAGGCCTGACGCCCGGCGAGATCGAGGCATTTCTGGCCAAGGCGCATATCCGGGCCTTGTCGCCGAAAACGACAACCGATCCTGTCCGCCTCAAGGACATCATCGTCCAGGCCGGACAGGACGGCTTCGCAATTGTCGACGAGGAGCTCGAACTCGGCCTGCGCTCGATCGCGGTTCCAATTCGCGACGCCTCGGGCGAGATCGTCGCGGCGATCAATGTCTCCACGCAGACGGCTCGACATTCCTGCGCCGACATGAAACGCACCATCCTGCCACGTCTCAAGGCAGCCGCGGCGCGGATCGAAGACTTCTTCGTGGTCCAGTAGCAAGCCGAGAGCGCAACCGCCACCCAGTCACGCGCCGTGTTGGAGCATGTCCCGCTCAAATGGAATCGTTTGAGCGAAATGCACCTCCAACATATTGATCTGTCGCGCATATCTTCGCTTCGAACGTTTCCGTTTGAAGCGAACGCGCGCTAGCGCGCTTCCGCCGCAATCGCCGCGCCCATCCCGTCGCCCAGCATGATCGCCAGCCTGCGGCCTATACCACGACGCCACTCGCGCGCCTCGACGAGCGGCGCGGGGAAAAGCCCCGGCAGTGCCAGCAATGCATCGACGATCATCGAGACATCCCGACCACAGCCCGAAAGAGCTGCCGTGATCTCTCCCTCGCGCGGATCGCGCAGCGCATAGGCGCCGCCGCTCTCATCGACGCCAAGGGCATAACGCATCCAGGCGGCCACGGCGAAGCAATAGGCATCCAGCGCCAATCCGCGCTCCTGGGCGGCCAGCGCCGGTTCGATGAGGCGCTGTGGAAGTTTCTGCGTCCCATCCATGGCGATCTGATAGGTCTCGTGGGCCATCGCCGGATTGGCGAAGCGCCGTACGAGATCGCCGGCATATCGCGCGAGGTCGACGCCCGGCACCGGATCGAGCGTCTTTGCCGCCTCGGCCATATGGCGTGCCACAAGCGCGGAAAGATCGCCGTCGGCCATCACGTCGCGCACATATTTGTGCCCCGCGACGAACCCGGAATAGGCAAGCATGGAGTGGCTCCCGTTGAGCATGCGGAGCTTCATCTTCTCGTAAGGCGCGACATTCTTCACGAAGAGTGCGCCGCCGGCCTCCCAGTCGGGCCGCCCGGCGACGAAATCGTCCTCGATGATCCATTGCGTGAACGGCTCGGTTTCCACCGCGGCCCTGTCTTCACAGCCAAGGAGGCGCTGAACATCGGCCAGCGTCCGCTCCGTAGTCGCCGGCGTGATGCGATCGACCATGGTCGAGGGAAACGACACGTTGTCGGCAATGTAGTCGGCCAATGCCCGATCGGTCGCATTGGCATAGTCTCGGACCAGTCGGGCCACCACGCGTCCGTTGTTCGGCAAGTTGTCGCAGCACAGCACCGTGAACGGGCTCAAACCGCGTTCGCGCCTGAGCCTCAGGGCTTCGACGATCAGGCCGACCGCGCTTCCCGGATGCCGCGGGTCGTCGAGATCCCTGGCAATTGCCGGATGCCCCGCGTCGAGCCCTCCCGTCCGCGCGTCGAGCCCATATCCCTTCTCAGTAATGGTCAGGCTGACAACCCTGACGTCCGGAGCCGCAAGAGCGTCCAGCACGGCCTCGGGCTCCCGTGGCGCCACCAGAACATGGGCAATGCTTCCGACGACCCTGGCCGCATCGCCTTCCGCGCCGCGGACGACCAGCGTGTAAAGCCCGTCCTGCGGATTGAGCGTTTCGGCGACATCCGCGGAACGCAGGCTTATGCCGGTGATCATCCAGTCGCCGCCTGAACGCGCCATCGCGTCGTCGGTATAGACGGCCTGATGCGCCTTGTGAAAGGCGCCCGTTCCCAGGTGAACGATGCCCGATTTCCGCCCCGCACGCTCATAGCCCGGGACGTCAACGCCGTCAGGCAGATCGATGCCCGAGGAAAGTCGTTCAGTCATGCGTTCTTGTCCTTGTAGTCGAGCGCCGCCATGACGCCGCGCAGTTCCGCCAGCCCCTTCAGCCGCCCGATGGCCGGATAGCCCGGTTGCGCCCCGCGCTTCAAATCATCGAGAATGTTCTGGCCGTGATCCGGCCGCATGGGTATTTCGGCATCCGCCCTCCCGGCATCGCGGCGGCGCCGCTCCTCGCCAAGCAATGCAGCCACGACGGCGACCATGTCGGTTTGCCCGCCGAGGTGCTCGTCCTCGAAGAAGGAGCTTGGCACGCCTTCCGTGTCGCGACGCACGTTTCGCAGATGCACGAAATGAATCCGGTCGGCGAGATTGCGCACCATGGCCGGCAGGTCGTTGTCGGGTCTGGCGCCCAGCGATCCCGTGCAAAACGTAACCCCATTGGCCGGCACGTCCACAGCGTCGAGCATCGCCCGATAGTCTGCCTCGCTCGACATGATGCGCGGCAGGCCCAGCAGTGGAAACGGCGGATCGTCGGGATGACAGCAAAGCCTGACGCCGAGTTGGTCGGCCAAAGGAGCGACCTCCGCAAGAAAATCGATCAGATGCCGGCGCAGTCGGTCCGGTCCTATCCCGTCATAGGTAGCGAGCTGCGCCGCAAGTTCTTCGAGCGACCAGCTTTCGACCGCGCCCGGCAGGCCAGCCGTGACATTGTTGGCAAGCTGCGTCTTGCGCGCCCCGCTCATGCCGCGATAACGCCGCTCGGCCTCGGCCACAACGGCCGCGTCGTAACCCTCGACCGCACCCTTGCGCTCCAGAATGTGGATGTCGAAGGCGGCAAAATCGATGAGATCGAAGCGCATCGCCGTGCCGCCGTGCGCCACAGGCCAGGCGAGGTCGGTGCGCGTCCAGTCGAGTACCGGCATGAAATTGTAGCAGACCACCTGAATGCCTGCCCGAGCCAGGTTCTCCAGGCTGCGCCGATAATGCACCAGATGCGCGCGCCATTCTCCGGTCTGGGTCTTGATAGCCTCCGAGACGGGCAGGCTTTCCACGACTTCCCACTTGAGATGGGTCGCCGTTCCGCCGGGATGGAAAGCAACCTCCCGCTGCCGCTTCTCGATTTCCTCGGCATGCCAGATATCGCCCGTGGGCACATGATGAAGTGCAGTGACGATCCCCTCGACGCCGGACTGGCGTGCATCCGCCAATGTCACCTTGTCGTTAGGCCCGAACCAGCGCCAAGTCTGCCGCATATCCCCTCCCGGCTTTGCACGCGAACCATGCGTGCCTACTCGTAGTCAGTTGCGGGGGGACGTTCAAGCGCGACACGCACCGGCCGTTCATGCCCCCCGCATCAGCAGGCGGTCCACGGCATCGCACAGGTCATTGGCAAGATCGCTCGGCCCCGGAGAGAAACGGGCCTCGTCGCCCGATCGGTACTTGCCCGTGCGCACAAGGATGGCCATGCCGAGCCCCGCCGAAAGCGCCCCCGCGATATCGCTCTCGGCGTCGTCGCCCACCATGGCGGCCTCGTCGGGGTTGATATCCATGCTGGCGAGTGCGGCGCGGAAGAAGTCCGGCGATGGCTTGCCGAGCACGCTCGCCTTGCGGCCGGTGGCAAACTCGAGCGCCGCGACGAAGGGCCCGGCATCGAGGCTGAGCTTTCCATCGGCGTCACGAAATGAACGGTTGGCGGCCAGCGCCAGGAAATCCGCGCCTTCATCGAGTACCCGGAAGGCGGCATTGAGAGAGGCGTAGTCGAAACCGGTGCCCGCGTCCCCGACGACCACCGCACGCGCCCTGCCTTGAGGCATGCCACTGAAATCCGCCTCAAGGCTTCGATGGATCAGCAGATGCGGCGACCGATTGTGCGATTTCAGCCAGTCGATCGCCACCTGCGCCGGCGTGAAAAGCTCGGCTTCGCCGGCTTCGACGCCGAATCCGTGCAGCCGCTCAAGGATCGTTTTCTTCGCCGTGCGGGTCGTGTTGGATACGAAGCGCACCGGGAGTCCGGCCGCGCGCAGACGCCTGATGGCATCGGGCGCGCGCGGCACGGGTTTGTCGCCGTCATAGACGACACCCGCCAGATCGAGGAGCACGCCGCGTATCATGTCGACGCAGTCTGGCCGCGCCGCCGCTCCTCGTCAAATGGCGAATGGCATCCGCTCAGACGTAACGGTTGACGATGTTCTCTAGATATTCCTGGCGGCCCGAGACCGGCTGCGGATCGAGCTTGTCATTGACGGCGCGCTCGGCAATCTGCTCCAGCGTCCGCTCGCCGGCGAGCATCGCTTTGGCCTCGGCACCGCCCCACCCCGCGTAGCGCTTCTCGAGCGGCTCGATGAGAGCCTTGTCCTCGATCATCTTCGCGGCCGCCTTCAGTCCGCGAGCGCAACAATCCATCCCGCCGATATGCGCATGAAGCAGGTCCTGCGGATCGAGCGACTGCCGACGCAGCTTGGCGTCGAAATTGGTGCCGCCCGTCGTGAAGCCACCGCCGAGCAGGATATGGTAGTAGGCCAGCGCCATTTCCGGCACATTATTGGGGAACTGGTCGGTGTCCCAACCCGACTGGTAGTCGTTACGGTTCATGTCGATCGAACCGAAGATGCCGAGCGCGTTCGCAAGCGCCAGTTCGTGCTCGAAGGAATGGCCGGCAAGGATGGCGTGGCCCTGCTCGATATTGACCTTCACTTCCTTCTCGAGCCCGAAATCCTTGAGGAAGCCATATACCGTCGCGACATCGAAATCGTACTGATGCTTGGTCGGCTCCTGCGGCTTCGGTTCGATCAGGATCGTGCCGCCAAAGCCGATCTTCTTCGCGTAGTCGACAACCATCGACAGGAAACGGCCGGCCTGTTCGCGCTCACGCTTCATGTCGGTGTTGAGAAGCGTCTCGTAGCCTTCGCGCCCGCCCCAAAGAACGTAGTTTTCGCCGCCCAGACGCTTGGTGACATCGATGCAGCTCTTGACGGTCGCAGCCGCGTAGGCAAACACGTCCGGGTCGGGATTGGTCGCAGCCCCCGCCATGTAGCGGCGGTTGGAGAACAGGTTGGCCGTCCCCCAAAGCAGCTTGATGCCGGTCTGCTCCATCTTGCCGCCGAAATAGTCGGCGATCTCGTCAAGCCTGGCGATGCTTTCGGCAAGGCTCGAGCCTTCCGGGCGCACGTCCGCGTCGTGGAAACAGTAGAACGGCACGCCGAGTGTCGAGAACATCTCGAAGGCGACGTCGGCCTTCAGCCTGGCGAGGTCCATCGTCTCGCCGAACCACGGCCGCTCGAATGTCTGGCCGCCGAACGGGTCGCCGCCCGGCCAGGCAAAGGAGTGCCAATAGGCCACGGCAAAGCGCAGATGGTCCTCCATCCGCTTGCCCATGACCATCTCGTCGGGATTGTAGAAGCGGTAGGCGAGCGGGTTCGTGCTCTCCGGGCCTTCATATTCGATCTTGGCGATATCGCCGAAAAATCCGGTACTCATGGGGCAACTCCTTTGATGGCGGGGTAAAGGGCCCGGAAGTGGGCATAGGCCTGGGCATAGGCGTCGGAATGGGCATGCACGGGCTCGATGGTCTCGGCCGTTGAGGGCGGCGTGCAGACGGCAAGAGGATCGGCGCCCTCGGCCGCGATCAGGCCGAGACGCGCCGCACCGTAGGCGGCGCCGAAATCGCCGTCGGCGGGAATGTCGACGGGCAAGTCGAGCGCCGTCGCGACCGCCTTGAGCCAGTAGCGCGAGCGCGAGCCGCCGCCGATCGCCGTGACGCGCGAAAGTTCTGTGCCTGCGGCGCGCAGGGCTTCCAGGTTGTCTCGGATGGCAAATGCGACACCTTCGACAACAGCCTGGGTCAGCGCCGGTCGGTCGCTCTGGTGAGCCAGCCCCGAAAAGACACCGCGGATCGCGGCGTCGTTGTGCGGCGTGCGCTCGCCCGACAGGTAGGGCAGGAAGGTGACGCCGCCCGGGGCCTTCAATTCATCGCCGAGTTCGCCGGTCAACTCGTCCGCCTTCTGGCCGGTGATCGAGCAAAGCCAGTTGAGAGAATCCGTGGCCGACAGGATGACGCCCATCTGGTGCCAGGCAGCCGGCAGGGCATGGCAGAAGGTGTGAACCGCGCTTTCCGGGTTGGGCAGATAGGCGTCGTTGGCCGCGAAGAGCACGCCTGACGTACCGAGCGACACGAAAGCCTGACCCGGACGCACCGCACCCATGCCGCAGGCCGACGCCGCATTGTCGCCCGCCCCGCCGGCAACGACGACGCCCGGCTTCATCCCGAGGCGCTGGGCGACCTCGGCGCGCAGACGACCGGCCGGCTCCGTGCCCTCGACAAGCGCCGGCATCTGGTCGGCGCCAAGCCCGGTCTTTTCGAGCAGGACGTCCGAAAATGCGCGCTTTTCGACATCGAGCCACGACGTGCCGGCCGAATCCGACATCTCCGAGAGGTGCTCGCCGGTAAGCCAGAGCCTCAGATAGTCTTTCGGCAGCAGTACCTTGCGCACACGCGAAAAGATCTCCGGCTCGTTGCGGCTGACCCAGACGAGCTTGGGCGCGGTGAAACCCGGAAAGACGATATTGCCGGTGATGCGGCGGAACGCCGGGTCGGCGTCGAGCGCTGCGGCTTCCTCATGGCTGCGCGTATCGTTCCACAGGATGCAGGGACGCAACGGCTGATCCGCATCGTCAAGCAGCGTCGCACCATGCATCTGGCCCGAAAGGCCGATGCCGGACACCGCAGCCAGTTCCTTCGCGTGCGTCGCCTTGAGCGCTTCGAGCGCCCTTTCGGTCGCCCGGATCCAGTCGACCGGGTTCTGTTCGGACCAGCCTGCATGCGGCCGCGACACCGAAAGGTCGCCTGTCGCGGAGGCGACGGCGCGCTGGTTTTCGTCGATGACGAGCGCCTTGACGCCCGATGTACCGAGATCGAGCCCGAGATACACTGTGGTTCCTCCCTCGCGCCGGCAATTGCACGCCGTTCGCGACTACTGGCTTTCAGCCCTGTTCCGGACGCGCACGATGCCGCCGGCATGATAGCAAATGGCCGGACGCGGCTTCGCCACGACCCTCATATCCGATTTTTTTCGATTCTCAAAAAAAATCAAGTGGGGTCGGCGGACACAGACGACTTGGCGCGTGCGCGCTCAACGAACAGCGCCGACAGCGGGCTGTCCGGCCTGAGCGCATGACGTTCCGCCGCCAGTGCCGCGGCAAGCGCCGCATTGTCCGAGCGCAGCGCCGCCTCGATCAGCGTCAGATCGAGCACGTCGCGCTGGGCATGGCTGCCACCGAAACGGTGAGCGATCGCCCTGATCGGCTTCAGGAGGCCGACGGTGGTGCCGTAGTCGCCCTCACCGAAGGCCTTGATGGCAAGGGCCGCCGGGCGGCCGACATCACGGGTGAAGGCGGCGTTGTCGCCTTCACCGGCAATCGCTTCCTCCTGCGCCTCGACAAGCCGCATCGCCAGATCGGTGCGCCCGGCGGCGGCGAAGGCCATCATCGCGTGCGCATCGTTGAAGGCGTAGTTGGCCGAGCCGGCGAATGGCGCCCAGAGTTCCGCCAGTTTCCTCCACCGTGTCCCCGCATCGACACCGCCCAGGTACAACCGCCAGAGGATCGCAGAGGCGTCGACCATGTTGAGGACGAATGTCGAGCGTCCGCCCTCGATCGGTCCGTCGTAGAGCGCAAGCACCTCGTCGATCTCACCGAGATCATAGTGGAAGAGCGCCAGGTGCCACCAGTTGTGGACACGCAGGAAGCTGTCGGCAGACCATTGCTCGGGATTGGCCCGCATCCAGGCGATGCCGTCCTTCTGCCGGCTCTGCATCTCCATGACATGGGCGACGGCGTGCTGGCCCCAGCCGTCGCGCGGCTCCAGTTCCACGGCGCGCCGGCCCGTGCGCTCGGCGCGCAGGTAATCGCCCGTCTCTTCGAGGCCGAAGGCATGGGCGGAGAGGATGGCGTGATAACCGGGCACCCTTTCGTCCCAGGCCGGCAGCGCGCGGGCGACACGGTCGCGCAGCATGCGGGCATTGCCGGTGAAGAAATCGATCTGGTGGCCGACCTGCAGGGCCAGCGCGTCACGCGGCACCTCGATCGTGAGATCTTCCAGGATCTCGCCAGCCCGGTGCCAGCCGCCCTGGGTCAGCGCCCCGAGTGCGGCGACGTGGGCCGCCTCGCGATGCGTCGCCGGCAAGGCTGCCGCGGCAGCATGGCACTGCCGCGCTTGCGCCATCGCCGCCGGATCGGTGGCAAGGCCGAAGAGCCAGCCTTTCAGGACATGCGCCATCACGAAATCGGGCGAATGACCGATCGCCGCATCGATGGTCGCAACCGGATCGCCGGTAAAGCACTGCAACTGGTGAAGCGCCGCCTCATAGCCGGCAAGCGATCGTGCATCGCAGCCGCTCGTCGCCAAGCCAAGGGAATCATGCATGGTTCGAACCGTTCAGTTGCCGGAGCGTATGGCGACGGTCGCCACGCCGGCGCCGATCAGAAGCGAACCGCCGGTCCGGTTGAATGCCCGCATCACGCGGGGGCTCGCAACCGCTCTGCCGGCGCGCGAGGCCGCCAGCGCATAGGCAAGGACATTCAGGAATGCGAGCGCGAGGAACGTCGCCTCGAAAATTGCCATCTGCATCCAGAAATTGCCGCTGCGGTCGATGAACTGCGGCAGAAAGGCGACAAAAAAGGTGATGCTCTTCGGATTGAGCGCCGTGACGAGCCAGGCGTGGCCGAGCATTTGCGCGGCCGGCGCGGCGGTCGTGCGCGGAGCGGCGTCGAGCGCCCCTCCGGCACGGAAGAGCTTTATGCCGAGATAGACGAGATAAGCGGCGCCGATCCATTTGAGAATCGTGAACACGGTGGCGGATGCCATCAGCAACGCGCCGACACCGAGCATGGAAAGCGTCATCGCGGTGAAATCGCCAAGCGCCACGCCCGCTGCCATCGGCAGCGCGATGCGCCAGCCCTGGCCGAGTGCGTAGGAGACGACGAGCAGAATGGTCGGCCCCGGAATGACCAGGAGAATGGCGGATGCAGCTGCAAAGGCGGCCCAGGTTTCAAACGGCATGAACGTCTCCCTCTGGAGCAGCAATCCACGACCGGCGGCATTTGTCGAGAGAAAATTCTTTGTGCGGTGCGACCGGAGCGTACCGACGCGATTGCAGCCCTCTCGCCAACGCGAAAGGGCTGCAATTGCATCTTCTCAAAGGATCTCAAGAGCAGCAGTAAAATTGATGGTCGATACGTCACCCAGTCCCAATAGGCACAGTGTGATATCGAGTGCCGGCGCCGTCAGCTGTTGGACAAAGGCTCTCCCGTTGAACGGGCCATCTGTGATGGTGCCGGTAAAGCTAACTGTGTAGAGAGCACCTACGAGATTGACCGTGACATTGGTCTCGGCTGTGCTCGACTGTCCATTGTTCCAGTTGGTGATCACTGTGAGGGGATAGCTCTCGAGAAGAGTCGCACAGGAACGATGGATTTGACCCGATATGTTCTGGCTACCCCCGTTGATCCCCGGAACTGTTGATACACACGGGCCAAAAGTAGTGTTCGCGGAAAATGTGACAGCAGCAGACTGATTGGTAATCGGCGGGTTGTAGGTCGTGGTCTGGCTCCCCGTACAGGTGATCGTATCGATGGCATGAGCGGGCGCGGCCGCCAGCCCCAGGAACGAACCAGCGGCAACGACGCAGGCGAGTGCGAGATGCTTGAGATGCTTGAGATGCTTGAGATGCTGAATGGCGAACATGATGGGTCTCCTTCGAGACAGCGCAATCCTTCGCTCTGCCGATGAAATGAACAGAAACGAGGTGACAGCGGCGGTGAAGACTGGTGCGATCGAGTCTCTGCAATCACAGGATCTCGAGAACATTGGCGAAGTTGATTGTCGAATCACCACTCAATCAATGATTGTATGAAGATGTTGTAGCCTTCCCGCCAATGCAAAAGGGCTGCAATTGCATCCTCTGATCGTGACAACCGCGCGCCGAACTTACAGAATTTCCAGGACCACGCTGTAATTGATCGTGGCAACGTCTCCCAGGCCCAGCGTGCAAAGTAGGATATCGGTCGACGGCGCGGTCATCTGATGCACAAAGCTCCGGCCCTGGAACAGGCCACTCGTTACCGTGCCGGTGTGAGTAACTGTGTATGCCGCTCCCGCCAAACTCGCGACACGCGTGGATTGGGCAGTGCTCGACTGTCCATTGTTCCAGTTGATCGTCGAACTGACCGTTTCTGTCTCCAACAAGGAAGCACAGGAACGGGTCACATTCGCAGTGATATTTCGGCTACCGCTGGTGACGCCCGGCACGGTGGAAATACAAGGTGTGTAGCTGAAGTCTGAAGTAAATGTGACTGTGGATGGCTGATCAGTAATAGGTGGGCTAAACGTCGTCTGCGCGCTCCCCGTACAGGTGATCGTATCGATGGCATGAGCGGGCGTAGCCGCCAGCCCCAGGAACGAACCAACGGCAACGACGCAGGCGAGTGCGAGATGCTTGAGATGCTGAATGGCGAACATGATGGGTCTCCTCCCTTTGGGGTGATGCCCTCCACCGCTTTTCCGTCCGTCCGATCTGCTAGACAAAACCTAGGCTGGCACGATCCAATCTTTCTCCTATAAGTTGCATTTCCAGGCAAGAGGCATCGCCCCGACGCAGGCGCCTCCACCGCAGTACCATCACGACCGACGGCCAGACGCGTGTCGCTCAAGGAGATTTGAAATTTACGAAAGCAGTATCATTCAGCGCCGTTCCGGCGAGCCATAGACTGCACTGCCGGACCCAATGGACATGCTTGTTCTTCAAACCGGATAGTACAAAATCTTCTTATCTCATGCAATATAAAATTGCATCAACGTACAATATCCACCATAAATTGCATTTCTTCAGCACCGTAGGCTCTCAGAGTTCAACCGATCCCATGCCTCAACGGCAACGCGAGCCCGACGCCCCGCCTCGGCCGCATCGAGACCAGGCTTGTAGAGGCTGCTTCCCAGGCCGAAGATCGAAACGCCCGCCGCATGAAACCGTTGGAAATCATCTGCTCCAATGCCACCCACCGCACCGATGACGGCCCTTGCGGGCAGCACCGCGCGGATGGCGGCGATACCCTCTGGCTGGAGGGCGGCTGCCGGAAAAAACTTGAGCGCCGAGGCCCCCAGCCGCACGGCGAAGAGCGCCTCGCTCGGCGTGAACACGCCGGGCATGGTGATCATCCCGTACCCACACGCGCGACGCATGACCGCCTCGTCGATATTGGGACTGACCATCAGCCGGCCGCCCGCGTCGTGCAGCCGGTCGACATCCGCCTCTTCCAGCACCGTACCGGCGCCGACGAGCGCATCCTGCGGCAATGTTTTGCTCAATGCCTCTATCGAGCGAAACGGTTCCGGTGAGTTGAGCGGCACTTCGATCGCACTGATCCCGGCTTGATAGATTGCCTGGGCAATGCCGACGACTTCATCGGGCCGCACGCCGCGCAGGATGGCGACGAGACCGCGCGGCATGGACGGCCATTCGATCCTGTTCATCACGTCACTCGATCGCTGTGGGAAAGAATACCGATATGGCACGCCGCCTGAACCAGTCCGCTGCGTACGGCGGCATCCGCGTCTCTCAGTTCGACCCCGATATCCGCCAACGCCAGCGCCCTTTCATAGAGCGAACCGAGCGCTCCGGACGCAAGCAGCGTAACCGGCTCTCCTTGCAGGCCCATTTCGCCTGTCGCGGCCGTCAACTCCGCGCCGATCAGCAGACCGGAGAGGCGGGCGGCTGCATCGTCTTCCGACAGTCCGTTGAGAAGCCCGCCGGCACGAATGGAAAACAGGCGCGCACTCAGGCCGGCAGGGTCGCCGATCGAAGCCAAGAGAGCGTCCTGGAACGCCGGGTTGTCGGGCGACACCCGGCGAGCCGGGCCGAGTGTGGCGCGCAGGATAGAGTGGTCGGCCAGGAGCGAGAAGAGTTCGCCAGTCAGGAATGTCCGGTATCCGACGATTGCCGCGTTGCTGATGCGAACCCATTTGGAGTGGGTTCCCGGCAGACAGACGATCCGTTCCGCACCTGCAAGGTCCTGCGCAATTCCCGCGATCTGCGTCTCCTCGCCCCGCATGACATCGGGAGCGGCCAGGTCGTACTGCGCGACACCGGGCAGAATGAAGACAGGACGCTGCGTCCCCGGGGCGCGAACCGCTCCGCTTACGATGTCGCCGGTCGCCGCCGGTGTCGGCACATATGGCGCCTCCATCCAGCCCTGGCGGGCGCCCGCCATGCCGCACACGATCGCCGGCAGTCCGGCCGCGGCATCCAGCGCGTCAAGGTGAGCCTCGAGAACAGGGGCGAACCTTTCAGGCCCCGATCCGACCTTCATCAGACCTTCATCCGATTGACGCTCTCCCAGCGTCCGGCCATTTTCGTCGAGAATCCAGATACGCAGCCGGGTCGTCCCCCAATCGACAGCAGCGAAGGCCGGCCGTGCTGCGGCGCTCATGGATACCCCCGCTTGCGGCCGGGCCGCCAGTTGGCACTGGACAAGGCGCGTCTCGCCGAGTCTTGCATTAAGTCGTCCTCCCTGGACTTGATTGCGTCCCACCGCAACCCTGCCCCTATTGTGTACGCAACGGCTTTGGTAATCACGAGCAGATGGGGATTCTTGTGGCTGTCCATTCGGTCATCCCGGTCTTTCGCCGATGCGAATGGACGACCTCCCCAGGTCACGAGCCATCGCGGCCCAGTGTCAGCAATGGCTTGGCCTTGTCGTCGAGCAGTTGCAGCCGGCTGCCCGCTTCGTCGATGCGCCATCCGCGCACCTTTTCGAGTGCGGCAAAGAACTGCGCTTCCTGCTCCATGATCGCGGGCAGGCAGGCCATCTGCGTCGACGCGATCGCGCCAAAACGGATCGTGTCGCCGGCAACCGCCGCCTTCCCGACCATTCGGTTGCAGCCCCCGGTGCCGATCACCGCGCCGTCGTCCGCCAGTTCCAGCCGCGCTCGCTGCTCCTTGGCCGCACCACCGCCCGCGATATCCTCGACGATCCAGGCGCCCGACAGTTGCCGGATACCTTCGGGGCGCTCGTCCGCGTCGACGCGGCTGACCAGGATCTCAAGGGGCGCGCCGCTGTCGCCGGCATCGAGCACCCGATGCTGCTCGGTCGTCGTGAACCAGAGCCGGTCATCGACGAGGATTCGCGCCCGCACGGCGTAGGTGTGCGAAGGCTCGACATCCGCATCGTTGAACCACAGCGTGAACGGGATGGGCACCTGCCCGACCGGCTCGATGCGCGTGCTGGCCAGCGTCACGGCGGCGGCGTCAGCGCGAGACACATCGACAAGTTGAACGTCGAGCACCGCAGACGGCGGCAACGCGATGCGCTCGCGATAGGCGACCGTCCCTTCCAATGTCCTGGTTCCAGCCATCACGGGCCCGGCAATGAGAAAAACCGAAAGCATCACAACCGCTGTGGAAATCCAACCCGCAAAGGTGCGCATCATGCCGGCAAGCTCCTTGTCCTCGTCCATGCCGCACAGCAGACCTTGAGCGCCGTGCGACCCTTCTTGGACGCACAAAGGACGCTCACCCGCACATCGCGCTTCCCGAATATCGAATCCGATTTTCGAGCCGACGCGCGCCGTACCGGCCGGCAGCCTCGATCACGTTTAGTCGATCGAGGAGCTTGCCGCAAACGCCCGGGACGACCGAAACTTGTCGGGGATCGACACACTCGCGCGCCTCAAACCTCCAGCACGATCTTGCCGATATGGGCGTTTGTTTCCATCAGCGCATGCGCCTGCGCCGCGTCGGCAAGCGGGAAACGCGCGTGGATGAGCGGGCGCACCGTTCCCCTTGCGAGCAGCGGCCAGACCTTTTCCTCCAGTTCGGCCGCGATGCGCGCCTTGGTCTCGATCGACTGGGGACGCAGCGTCGAACCCGTATGGGTGAGCCGCTTCATCATCAACCGCGCGAAATCGACCTCGGCACGCGAACCCTGCAGGAACGCGATCGAAACGACGCGGCCATCGATTGCCGCTGCCTGATAGTTCTTCTCGATATAAGGTCCGCCGACCATGTCCAGGATGACGTTTGCGCCCTTGCCGCCGGTCGCTTCCATGACCGCACCGACCCAGTCGGTGGCACGGTAGTTGATGGCCGTGTCCGCCCCCAGCTCGCGGCAGGCGGCGCATTTTTCATCCGAACCGGCCGTGACGATGACGCTCGCGCCGAAAGCCTTGGCAAGCATGATCGCCGTCGTGCCGATGCCGGACGCTCCGCCGTGGACGAGAAGCGTATCGCCGGCGTTGAGCGCACCGCGCTGAAAGACATTGTGCCAAACAGTGAAGAAGGTTTCGGGAATTGCCGCCGCCTCTACGGATGTCAGCCCTTCCGGCACGGGCAGCACGTTTGATTGATCGACCAGGGCATACTCGGCGTAGCCGCCCCCTGGCGTCAGCGCGCAGACCTGATCACCCGCCTTCCAGCGTGAAACGCCACTGCCCGCCGCGGCAACGGTTCCCGCCACTTCGAGGCCCGGCAGATCCGACGCACCCTTGGGCGGTGGGTAGGCGCCGGCGCGTTGCAGTACGTCGGGCCGGTTCACCCCGGCCGCCGCGACGCGTATCAGGATGTCGCTCTCTCCAGGCACGGGCAACGCTCGCGTCTCGGGCTTCAGCACCGCCGGCCCGCCCGGCTCTGTAATGGCGACGGCGGTCATAGTGGCGGGGAGCTCGGTCAATTTTTCCTCCTGCTACGCAATGTTGTTCGATGCCATCGCCCGACGACTTCGCCACCCGAACCGCAGGACCAGACATACCCGGTGGCCGCATCGTCAAATGATGAAGGAGCGGTCAAGGCTCGAACACAAGACAGATCTCTTGGGTTCATTCAAATATGTCATCGCCGTGCATTTCGAAATAGCCTGTCAGACCGAGGATACGGCGTTTCACTCAGTCAGGCACGGACGGTGACATCAACCGCCGTCACCGGATATTCGCCTTCGATGCGCTTTGCATGCCGCTTCACCGGTTCCGAAGCAATGTTCAGCTCCCGAGTGCCCGCAGCCAGCCTTCAAAGGAGGCTTGTCCCGCCGAAGAGGCGTGGCCAGATTCGGGCTGGCGTACCAGGCTGCGTGCCTCGCGCGGGCTGTATCCGAACTCACTGCTGAAGGCACGGCTGAAATTGGCAGCAGAAGTGAAGCCGACAGCTTCGGCGATGTCAACGATCCGGCGCCTGTCCGCTGGATCGCTGAGCGCAGCATGTGCCGTCAGCAGCCGCGTCCTCTGAATATAATGAGAGACACCACCACTCGCCTCGAACAGCTGGTAGAGCCGCGTTCGCGACACGCCGAGCGCACGGCACATGGCGTCCGGCAATTCGCTTGCGCTCAGGTTGCTCTGGACGTAGCGGCGCGCACGTTCCATCAGGGCCGGATTGGCCTTTTCTTCATTTGCCGGTTCGTTGTCACCCCCGGGCGACAGACATGCGATGAGCATCTCACGTACCGCTTGGGCAATGCGCGGCAGATCTTCTGTGGCCAGGTTCGAAAGTCGATGTTCGACGCTGTTCAGGTACCCGACCAGGAGATGGGCAGAATTGCCGGACAGTACACTGTTGTTCCTTGCATCCAGGATCGTGTTGGACTCGACGAACGCGTCACGTGGGAAGTAGATTTCCATTTTCTCGGATCCGGTCGTGCGCCCCCGAAACGCACGCCCGAGTGATCTTATTTCCGCCATTTCCGGCCCTGCGGCCGCCACATTCCCTTCGACTTCAGTCCAGCTGTGGCCGGAGCGTGGTATTGATAAGCACCAGTGATCGATGGGGCTGGATCGCAATCTCGCTTCCGAGCGGGCATAGCTGTAGGCCGGCGTACGCTGCAGCACCATCACCATACCACCCAGATTCCATGCCGTGTGTTCAACCGGAAATCCGTCCTCCTGCGAGCTGTTTTCGGCAAGCCTGACGTCGACGAGTGGCGCGATGAACGTCCGCCAGGCTGCGAATTGTTCACACGGGGCAGTTCCCCCGTCTTGAAGACGAGGGGCTGCAATGCCGCCATCTCTACGCGCGCTGCATCGGCAGTCGTCGACGATGTCCTGTCCCATCGGCGCCGATCAATCAACGGAATCTGGTGCGTCTGCAATCCGAATAGATCTCCAGGTGCCGGCATTGCAACTATGCTGTGCCACAGCTTACCTCAATTGATGTATTCCAGTTCCAACCTTCGTGGTATTTTTGGACCCTCTAGTTGGCCCACTTCCCCGCCAAGATAGCCGAAAGTTCACTTCCTTAGCCTTAGGCCCTGTTGACAAACCGGATTCCCAAATCAGTTGAAGCGTGATTGAAGATGGCTTTTGAAGGAGGCCATCTTGGCACGATTGCTGATGGAAGACGCGGAATGGGCGTTCTTCGAACAGTTCATTGTCGCGATCCGG
>CAWZZC010000029.1:0-757624 GCA_963966365.1 Mesorhizobium sp.
TTCCATGGCTGTTCTCCATTCGATGCCTGGGCCCGGCGTCCAGTCGTGAGCCCGTATTTTCCATCCTATCGGGGAACAGCCACCACCTTCCATTGTCGGGAGAGATTTGGGATGACCGCTCTCGCGATTACCCCATGTGGAAGAGCGGCCGATCGCGCTCCTCCCAGTTGCGCAGGACAAGCCGCTCCGTCCGGATTGGTCTCATGTCACGAACTCGTCGCGCCGGTATCCCTGCAGATAGAGCAGGGCGGTCAGATCGCCATGGTCGATCCTGATGCCTGCGCGTTCGGCGACCGATGGTTTGGCATGCAGGGCCACGCCGGCGCCGGCAAGGCCGATCATGTCGAGGTCGTTGGCGCCGTCTCCCACTGCGATCGAATCGGCAAGGCCGATGGCCATGCGCGCCGTGATGCTGCGGAGCGCTTCGGCCTTGGCCTCGCGTCCAAGGATCGGCTCCGCGACCATACCGCTCAGCACGCCGGCGTCGTCGATGAGCTGGTTGGCCTGTGTCTCGTCAAAGCCAAGCATGCGGCCGATCGGTCCCGTGAAGGCGGTGAAGCCGCCTGAGACCAGCGCCGTGCGTGCGCCATTGGCCTTCATCGTCGCAACAAGTTGCCGGCCCCCGGAAGCCAGCGTGATCCGATCGGCAATGACCTTGTCCACCACCGAAAGGGGCAGGCCCTTGAGCAGTGCCACACGCTCGCGCAGCGCCGGCTCGAACGCGATCTCGCCATTCATGGCGCGCGCCGTGATCTCGGCCACATGCGCCTTTATGCCCGCTTCCTCGGCCAGTTCGTCGATGCATTCCTGATCGATCATGGTGGAATCCATGTCGGCGATCAAAAGGCGCTTGCGCCGGCCTTCGAGCCCCTGAATGGCGACGTCGACTGGCGCATCGCCAATGGCGTCGCGGATCAGACGCGTGGCCTCGGCAGGGTCGATGTCAGGGTCGGTCATCACCACATCGCAGGCAATCGCATCGGCGAGCCAGACGATGGAGCTTGCACCGACTGCCTGGCTGGCCTTATTCGCTAGGCTTGCTGTTACGCCCGGTCGATCGGGATGAGAAATGAGCGTTGCGACAAGTGCCATGAAAGATCCTGCTCGTGAATTGCCTGACGGGCCTGTCAGGGGCGCGGTTCTGATAGCGGGGCCGACGGCGAGCGGCAAGTCCGCCATGGCACTGGATGTCGCGCGGGCAACCGGGGGCGTGGTGATCAACGCGGATTCCATGCAGGTCTATGCGGTGCTCAACGTCCTCACCGCGCGGCCCGGGCCGGGAGATCTCGCCGCAGCGCCGCATTATCTTTATGGCCATGTCGCGCCGCAGACGCACTATTCAACTGGTGACTGGCTGCGCGACGTGGCGGACCTGATCGCAAGCGGCGATGTGGCCGGCAGACGGCTCATCTTCGTCGGCGGTACGGGGCTCTATTTTCGCGCGTTGACCGGTGGCCTGTCCGACATGCCGGCCATTCCGGATCCGGTTCGTTCAGCCTGGCGCAAGCGGCTGGCCGCGCACGGCGCGAGCCGCCTGCACGACGAGCTCGCGCGGCGCGATCCGGACGCGGCGGCGCGCATCGGGCCGGCCGACGGCCAGCGCATCGTGCGGGCGCTCGAGGTGGTCGATCATACCGGGGTGCCGATCGGGCAATGGCAGTCACACAAGGGACCTTCCCTGGTCGATCTCGACGCGGCCCAGGCATTCGTCATCGCACCGGAACGTTCCGTGCTTCACGAGCGCATCAATCTGCGCTTCGACCGGATGATGGAGGTAGGAGCACTCGATGAGGTCCGGGCGCTCCTCGCACTCGGGCTGCCGGCGGCTATGCCGGCCATGAAGGCGATCGGCGTGCGCCAACTCGCTGCCGCGCTAGCGGGATCAGCGTCCATGGAAACCGCCATCGAGGAAGCCAAGGCGTCGACCCGCCAATATGCCAAGCGCCAGATGACTTGGTTCAGAAACCAGTTCGGACCGCAATGGCGGACTATTCAAAATCCGCCGGACACGGAAACAGTCGATTCACTCTTCAAGCAGTAGGCAGCTATGCGCGGGGGAGAACAGGGCTTGTGTTAACACCCCTGTAAGGCCTGAATGACAGTTTCCATTCTGTAATCTGGTCCAAGGTCTTATGCGCTTCCACAAATCGGAAACGGCGTTTTTTGTGTTCATCGCCCTGATCCTCGTATCAGGCGCGACGTCTGCCGTTGCCTACAGGCTGGTTGGAAGCGCGGGAGAAGGCCTGCTCGCGCAGATGGGGAGCGACGGCGAACGCCTGATCCACCTGCTGTTCGGAGCCGTCGTGCTTCAGGTTACCTCGCTGTTTTTCGGCATGTTCTTCATCTATCCGCAGATCCGGACACAGGTGAAGGAGGAGGGCAAGCTGAGAGCGATGACCGCTTCGCTCAGCGCGCGCTCCGAAACGCTCGAGCATGCCGCGCTCACCGACGGGCTGACGGGGATGCAGAACAGGCGCTTCTTCGACGATGCGCTGCGCGAATATCTGTCCGAGTTCCGGCGCATCCAGAAGCCGGTCGGGCTTGTCATTCTCGATCTGGACCACTTCAAGCAGGTCAACGATACCCACGGCCACGATGTGGGCGACGATGTCTTGCGCGCCGTCGCCAACTGCATGCGCGACTTTACCCGCTACCACGACGTGGCCGCGCGCCTTGGAGGCGAGGAATTCGCGATCGTGGTGCCGAACATGGACGCCGACCGGCTGGCAAAGTTCGCCGAGCGCATTCGCAAGGCCATATCATCCTTGGCAGTGGTCTCCGGCAATGTGCGGCTGCGCGTGACGACCAGCGTCGGACTGGCGGTCTGGGACGGGCGCGAGACGGCCGAGGAATTCTATCGGCGTGCCGACAGGATGCTCTATCAGGCCAAGCGCATGGGCCGCAACCGGGTCTGCGCCTGACGGCACTCCGGGGCATCTCTCACCGATCAGACGTTGCGTTCTGCGCCGACGCCAGTTGAACTCCCCACAAAATCCAGCGGATGCATTCCAGGGCGCGTTTTCCCGTATTACGATCATCGAGGTGGTTTGCCGATACGGATTATTGCGACATGGTTGTCCGGCTGCAGTGCGGCCTGGACAGGACGCTGGAGGCGATGGTTGTGACGCGTGCAAACATCTTGCTGTTTTGGGGGTTCTGGATTGTTCTGACCGCTCTCTGGTTTGCCTGGAACAGCAAAATATTCTTTGTAGCGGACATATTTGCGTTTCGGGCATTGTTCATGCAGTTCAGTGGCGTGCTGGCCATGGGAGCGATGAGCATCGCCATGCTGCTATCGATCCGCCCCATCTGGCCTGAGGGCCGTCTGGGCGGGTTGGACAAGATGTACCGGCTGCACAAATGGCTCGGGATTGGCGTGCTGGGAGTCGCCATTGTCCACTGGCTCTGGTCCGAGGGACCAAAATGGGCAGTTGGACTGGGTCTTTTGTCCCGCCCCGCGCGCGCGGCGCGTCCGGAGATCGTCGATCCAATCCGTCGATATTTGGGCAGCTTCCGCGGCACCGCTGAATCGATAGGGGAATGGGCCTTCTATGGCCTGGTCATCTTGCTGCTGATCGCGCTGATCAAGAAAATCCCCTATGGATGGTTCCGCTATAGCCACCGGCTTGTGCCGATTGCCTATCTCGCGCTGGTATTCCATTCCGTCATCTTGTTCGACTACGGCTTGTGGGTGACGCCGCTTGGGCTGGTTCTCGCCGTCTTGATGCTTGGGGGCAGCTACGCGGCGGTTGTCTCCCTTGTCGGTCGTATCGGTGCCGGCAATCGGGTGACGGGCAAGATTGCGGAGATGCACCATTTCCCAGGCGTTCGCTCCCTGGAGACGGTGATCAGTCTGGGGCCTGGGTGGAAGGGACACAAGGCGGGCCAGTTTGCCTTTGCGACGTCCAATGCGCTCGAAGGGGCGCATCCCTACACGATCGCATCATCATGGGATCCTGCGAACCCGCTGATTACATTCATTTCAAAGGAACTGGGGGACCATACGACGGGTCTGGCGGACCGGCTGAAAGTGGGACAGAACGTGACCGTGGAGGGCCCTTACGGCAGATTTACGTTCGATGACGGCCTGCAGCACCAGATTTGGGTCGGCGCGGGCATCGGCATCACGCCATTTGTTGCGCGGCTGAAGGAGATGGCGGCGCTGGACCCGGATGCTGTTCGTCCTGATATCGATCTGTTCCACACCACGCGGGAGGTGGACCAGGACGCTTTGGATAGGCTGGCGCTGGATGCGCAGGCGGCCAATGTGCGCCTGCATCTCCTCATCGATGGGAGAGATGGCATGCTTTCAGGCCAACATATCCGGGAGACCGTTCCCGATTGGCGGAACGCGAGCCTTTGGTTTTGTGGTCCGATCAAGTTCGGAGCCGCACTGCGGACAGACTTCGCTGCCCAGGGAATGGCGACGCACGAACGGTTTCATCAGGAGTTGTTCGAGATGCGTTAGTGCGAAATTGCTTCAAACGGAGGCGCCTGAAGCAAAGAATTCGCAAACGGGGTGTTCGCGCTGGAATTCGCTGCATGAACGGATGCACAACAGTGCATCCGTTCGCCCGGACGGCTCAAGACAGCCCTATTCGCCGATGGGCCTGTAGAGCGGATCGCCCGCCCGTCGATTGAGGTGCGGCGGCAATTCGTAAGTCGGCCGCTGCACCGAGCCTATTCCTGATGGCGAACGTTTCAGGATCGAACTCGGCTCACCGAAGAATGCCGGATCTTCCTCTGTTTCCGCCGCAGCTTGCACCTTCATATGGCGGATGCGCCCGATGATGGCAGCGAGGTCAACGTCGCGGTCGGGTCCGGCCTCGCCGAGCTCGTCCTTGTCGTTGAGGCCGGGGATCATGTCCTGCTTGAGCTGCTCGAACTTCAGTCGCATCGGTGTTGCCACGGCCTCGCCGAAGGCTATCGTCTCGCGTTGGCCCATGGATGACAGGAAGGACAGAACGGAAGCCGAGGAGTCGGCGATCGCGGAGCGGATGATGTCGTGGTCGCGATCGTTGGCGAGCCGCATGGCGAATACTGTTGAACACTGAGACAGAATGGTCGGGTCCAGTTCGCCGGGTCGCTGCGTCACGACCCCGAGGAAACAGCCGTATTTGCGTCCTTCCTTGGCGATCCGGGCAAGGGCATAGCGCGTGGGCGCGAACCCGAGCCGGTGATCCGACGGCATGTAGCGATGCGCCTCTTCGCACAGGATCAGGAGCTTCAGCTTGCCTTCGCTCGCCTGGGTGATGTCGAAGGCAAGACGCGCCAGGACCGAACAGACGGAATTGACCACCTCGGACGGCATGCCGGCCATCTGGAAGCACAGGACAGGTTTGCCTTCGTGCGGCACACGAAAAATGCGGCCGAGCGCCCTGTGAATGGTTTCCTCGGTGACGTGTGCGCCGAACATGAAGCGGTAGGATGCGTCGTTGATGACGCTGTCCAGACGGGCGCGCAACGTCTTGAGCGCGGGGCGCTCCGCCTTGGCATCAAGCGTCCCCATGCGCTCGTCGATCAGCCGGATGAGATCGGCGATACGGTAGGGTACGGGGGTGTCGGCGGTCACGGTGCCCATATCGCTGGACCGGCGCAGCCGCGCTGCGCCCGCTGGCGCGCGGTAGTTGACCTTGGCCACCGGGATGAGGTCACGCAGTATGTCGAGCTCTTCCACGATGTTGTCCCGGCCGCGAAACAGCACCTCGGCCAGTTCATCGAGCGTGAACAGCCAGAACGGGAGTTCCAATCCGGCAAGATCCATTTTCTGGGCAAGTCCATTGAAGGCGCTTGCAAACTCATTATGCGGATCGAGGATGAGAACGCGCAGATCCGGCCGCTCCTCGACCGCCTTGTGCAGAAGCAACGACACGGCCGTCGACTTGCCGACACCGGTGGTTCCGACAATAGCGAAATGCCGCTGCAGCATAGCGTCGACGGAGATGCGCGCCGGGATCGTCGCATCCTGGGAAAGCGTGCCGATGGGGACCGTGCGTTTGCCTTCCTGATGATAGACGGCAGCCAGATCGCGTGCGCGGATGCGGTGCGCGATGGCGCCGATGTGCGGATAGACCGTTATGCCGCGGTCGAAAATGGGCGCATTCGTGCGCGGGTCGTCGCGGACTTCACCGATCAGTTCGAGATAGACCTTGATCGGGTTGCGGCCTTCTTCATCCCACTGAACATTCGGCATCTCGATCTGCGAGACCAGACCGACCATACGGGTCTGCCCGGTCGAGATCGAGACCAGTCGTCCGACGCACCAGTGTTCGGTCGGTGCGGTCTCGGACTGTGCCGCGTAAGACGCGATCACAGCGGTCGCGCCATCACACTCGACCACCCTGCCGAGCATGCGCGCTTCGGGCTGGTGCTTGCTGCGGCGTTCCTGGCTGAGGGCTTCTCCCGCTGCCAGTCCATCTTCGACATACATTCGTTCCGCCCCCCGAGGGTTCACAATTGCATCGGGCAGGGTAAGCAGACGGGCGTTAAGACGAGGTGAGACGGTTTGGTTGAGGCAATGTTAACATGCAACCGGAAGTCAGGCGCCCAGTCGCGCCGAAGATGTTCGGATTTTGCATTGACTGCATGCGGATCCGCACCTAATGTCCCTCGCCATGAACAAGACGATCATTCTCGTAGTAGGAAGGCGCGTGGGCAAGGCGGTGTAACCGCCGGGCGAGAGCATCCCATGCGCAAACACAGGCTCCTTCGGGGGCCTTTTTTATTGGCGATTTTATCGATACCAGCAGACAGGCGAAGCGGAAGAACGGGACGAGACCGATGAGCAACGGACGTGGAGAAACCGGCAGGCGCGAGATGACGGGCGCCGAGATGGTTGTGCAGGCGCTGAAAGACAATGGCGTCAAGCACATTTTCGGCTACCCGGGCGGGGCCGTTCTTCCGATCTATGACGAGATTTTCCAGCAGGAGGACGTCCAGCACATCCTGGTGCGGCACGAACAGGGCGCGGGTCACGCGGCCGAGGGGTACGCGCGCTCGACCGGCAAGTGCGGCGTCATGCTCGTGACGTCGGGGCCGGGGGCGACGAATGCCGTGACCCCGCTGCAGGATGCGCTCATGGATTCCATCCCGCTCGTCTGTATCACGGGCCAGGTTCCGACGACGCTGATCGGGTCCGACGCCTTCCAGGAATGCGATACCGTCGGCATCACGCGCCCCTGCACCAAGCACAACTGGCTGGTCAAGGACGTCGATCAGCTTGCCGGAATTCTGCACGAGGCGTTCCACGTCGCCACGACCGGCCGGCCGGGTCCCGTCGTGGTCGATATCCCGAAGGACATCCAGTTTGCCAAGGGGATCTATGCGCCGCCGCAGACGGCGCCGCGGACCTCCTACAATCCGCCAGTGCAGGGCGACATGGAAGCCATCAAAGCCGCTGTCGAATTGATGACGCAAGCTAAGAAGCCGATCATCTATTCGGGCGGCGGTGTGGTCAATTCCGGTCCGGAGGCCAGCCATCTGCTGCGCGAACTGGTCGAACTCACCGACTTTCCTATTACGTCTACCCTGATGGGACTGGGCGCCTATCCCGCATCCGGCAAGAACTGGATGGGCATGCTGGGCATGCACGGAACCTACGAGGCCAACATGGCGATGCACGACTGTGACGTCATGCTGTGCATCGGCGCGCGTTTCGATGACCGCATCACAGGGCGGCTCGATGCCTTTGCGCCCTATTCGCGCAAGATTCACATCGACATCGATCCGTCCTCCATCAACAAGAACGTTCGCGTCGATGTGCCCATCATAGGCGATGTCGGCAGGATCCTCGAAGACATGGTGCGGCTTTGGCGGGCCGGTGCAGCGCCGGACAGGAAGGCGCTGCGTCCCTGGTGGGAGCAGATCGACAAGTGGAGAACGCGCGATTCGCTCGCCTACAAGGCCAGCGACGACGTCATCATGCCCCAATATGCCATCCAGAGGCTGCATGAACTGACCAGGGGCCGCGACACCTACATCACGACCGAGGTCGGCCAGCACCAGATGTGGGCGGCGCAGCACTTCGGCTTCGAGAAGCCCAATCACTGGATGACGAGCGGCGGCCTGGGCACGATGGGCTACGGTTTGCCCGCCGCGCTGGGTGTGCAGATCGCGCATCCCGACAGTCTCGTCATCGACATCGCCGGCGATGCCTCCGTGCTGATGACGATCCAGGAGATGAGCGCCGCGGTGCAGCACAACGCGCCGATCAAGATCTTCATCCTCAACAACCAGTACATGGGGATGGTCCGCCAGTGGCAGCAATTGCTGCACGGCAACCGGCTGTCGCATTCCTATACCGAGGCGCTGCCCGATTTCGTCAAGCTGGCCGAAGCCTACGGCGGACACGGCATACGCTGCGACAAGCCGGCCCATCTGGACGACGCCATCAAGGAGATGATCGACGTCGACAAGCCTGTGATCTTCGATTGCAGGGTCGCCAATCTCACCAATTGCTTCCCGATGATTCCTTCAGGCAAGGCGCACAACGAGATGCTTCTGCCCGACGAGGCGACCGACGAGGCGGTTGCGAACGCCATCGACGCCAAGGGCCGCGAGTTGGTGTGAGGATGTCCGGGGCGCACCCGGACATTCCCTTGCCGCTTGGATGTTGTCAGGAATACAGATCGGAACATACCCATGAACGCACAGCTTCAACCCACCGGATCGGCCTATTTTATTGCCCGGGAGACCGAAAGCCCGGAGACCCACACGCTTTCGGTTCTGGTCGACAATGAGCCGGGCGTTCTTGCCCGTGTCATCGGCCTGTTTTCGGGCCGCGGCTACAACATCGACAGTCTGACCGTCTCGGAAACCGAGCATGAACGCCATCGTTCACGCATCACCATCGTGACACGCGGCACGCCGCATGTGCTGGAGCAGATCAAGCATCAGCTCGAGCGCATCGTTCCGGTGCACCGGGTGGTCGATCTCAGCGTCGTGGCGCGTGAGCGCGGACAGGAACGGCCGCTGGAGCGCGAACTCGCGATGGTCAAGGTGTCCGGCGTGGGCGACGACCGCGTGGAGGCGCTGCGGCTCGCCGATGCATTCCGCGCCCAGGTCATCGACGCCAACACGGAGCACTTCATCTTCGAGATCACGGGCCGCGTGTCGAAGATCGAGCAGTTCATTGCCATCATGAAGCCGCTGGGATTGGTGGAAGTCTGCCGCACCGGGGTGGCCGCGATGAACAGAGGGCCCGAAGGCATGTGACGTTGTGGCCACCTGTGCCGTGACGTATATACATGGGTGATACAATCACGGCGCAGGAGGCTGATAATGACCGAATTGCGCATTGCAAAATGGGGCAACAGCGCTGCCTTGCGTTTGCCTAAAGCCGTATTGGATGAACTTGGCCTGAAGGCTGGGCAGGCGGTGGAACTGACCGTAAGGGAAGGTAAGGTCGTGATCGAGCCGAAACAGGCAAGGAAGATCACTATGGAGTGGATCATCTCGGAGATGGATCGGCTTGGTCCCGAGAACGCCCCGGAAACCGTGGAATGGGGCCCCGACCGCGGTGAGGAAGTCATCGACGACGAATATTCGAGGGGAGAACTAACAATCGATGACCTCCTTCGAGGCCGGTGACATTGTATGGGTTGAACTGGACCCCGCCAAGGGATCCGAGCAGGGTGGGCGTCGTCCGGCGATCGTTTTGACCAATCGCGATTTCAACGCGCGTGACAAGCGGTCCATCATTTGCCCGATCACCCGAAATATCACGCCCTGGCCAACTAAGGTCATTCTACCATCGGGCATGAGGGTCGCTGGTGCGGTTCTTGTCGATCAGATTCGAAGCGTATCGCGTGCCGATCGCGGCTTCCGTTTCATCGAACGTGCCCCGGAAAGCGTATTGGCGGATGTCCGCGCCATCGCTGGCGCGCTGATTGGTCTGAGCCGAACCTGAATAGGGAAATTGCCACGGTCACAAGTTGGCCGTGGACGACGGTTCGCACCGCTCATAATCATCCTCCGGAACAATCCGTCGTGTGATCCGCCAAGGGGTGCATGCATGCCGCTGGAGCTCTTTCTCGCCCTGCTCGTCTTCGCTTTCGTGTCTTCCGTGACGCCGGGGCCGAACAATCTGATGCTTCTGGCGTCGGGTGTGAACTTCGGGTTCCGCAGGACCATTCCGCACATGTTCGGCATCGCAGGCGGCTTCGGGGTCCTGCTTCTTGCCGTCGGTCTGGGGCTTGGCGCGCTGCTGCAGGCCCTTCCGCTCCTGCATGTCGGGCTGAAGATCGCCGGCGGGGCCTATCTGCTCTATCTTGCCTGGCGCATCGCGATGTCGCGCTCGCTCGGCAAGGCGGAGGGAGAAGGGGTGCGTCCTATGCGGTTCATCGAGGCCGCCGCCTTCCAATGGGTCAATCCGAAGGCATGGGTCATGGCGGTGACGGCCATGGCGATCTACACCGATCCGACGGCGCCGGTGGGCTCCGTTCTTCTCGTTGCGTGCGCCTTTGTGGTCGTAAATTTCCCGAGCGTCTCGATCTGGGCCGGATTCGGAACCGCATTGCGCGGTTTTCTGGCCGATCCCGTCCGGCTGAAATGGTTCAATATCGGCATGGGTCTCATGCTCGCGGCGACCCTGTGGCCGATGCTGCAGAATTAGTGCGCATTTGCTTCAAGCGGAAAGGCCTGAAGCAACGATACACGAGCCAGATCAATGTCTTGTTGAACGTCGTTCAACGCAGCCCCTTGTGCGCGACTGATCAACGCTCCACGAGTTCGACCCTGCGATTGGCGGCCCGTCCATCCTCTGTGCGGTTTGTTGCGACAGGGGCCGCCATGCCGACGCCCACAGGCGTCATGCGGGCGGCGTCGATGCCGTAGCTGCCCGAAAGCGCGTCGACGACTGACTGGGCGCGCCTTGCCGAGAGCGACTGATTGTAGTCGAGCGCGCCCTTGTTGTCGGTGTGGCCGACGATCAACACGTTCAGGTCCGAACAGTCATTGAGCAGGCGGGCGATCTCCTCGAGCTGCGGTTTGGACTCCGGGCGGATGTCCGCCTCGTCGAAATCGAACAGGATCCCGTAGACGGCGATCCTGCCTTCGCTCGACAAGCCGGTATCGAGCGTGCCGGCGTCCAGCACCACCATCTTCTCTTCCATCGGCTGGACCTCGATCACGTCGAGCTGGACCATCGTACGGTCCTTGTTGGGTCCGCCGCCCGCCTTGTTCTCGACAGCATAGAGCCCGACATAGACGTCCCCTTCGGGCCGTTTCACTTTGCCCGCGAGGTAGCGCTGTTCGGCATGGTAGTCGCCGAAGAGGGAATAGAGATCGCCGGACCAAAGGGTATGGTTGAAATTGCGTCCACCGCAATCTTCCCGGTCGCAGGCGAACAACTCCTCGAAACCTGCTTCCTTCAGCGCATTCTCATAATTTCGGAACACTTCCAGGATCGACCGTCCTTCCGGAGCGCGATAGCTGATCCGGGTCAGCTTGCCTTCCAGCGACAGCGTTGCATCCCGGTTCTTGTCCAGTCCGCCATAGGCCGTCGCCTTGGCGTTGGGCAGACGAAAATCGGTGAACTCGTTGGTGGCATATTTGACGATCTCGGCGCCCTCGTAGCGCGGGATCAACGGGTGGTCTCTGCTTCCCTGGATATCCGCGGCATGACTTGTCGCGACGAGCGCGAGTGTCAACATGATTGCGGCAGCAAGTATTCGCATCCGGCATCCCCCTATGTTCTACTCATGCGGGTAGAACATAGGGCGTTCCGCAAGGGAATGTCACGTCTCGCTTGCCGACTGCGGCGGCGGGACATAACGTGTGGGCATGCCGCACGACCATGACCATTCTCACGACAACGAACTCGACACGATGACGGCGCGGGTGAGGGCCCTCGAAACGATCCTCACGCAAAAGGGACTTATCGATCCGGCTGCAATCGACGCCATTGTCGAGACATACGAGCACAAGGTGGGGCCGAGGAACGGCGCACACGTCGTCGCGAAGGCCTGGAGCGATCCGGAGTTCGCCGACTGGCTGCGTGCTGATGCCACGGCAGCGATCGCCTCGCTTGGCTATACGGGGCGCCAGGGCGAGCACATGCAGGCGGTGTTCAACACGCCGGATACGCATAATCTCGTCGTGTGCACGCTGTGTTCCTGCTATCCGTGGTCGGTGCTGGGGCTGCCGCCGGTCTGGTACAAGTCGCCACCCTACAGGTCGCGTGTGGTGATCGATCCCCGCGGTGTGCTTGCGGAGTTCGGGCTGACATTGCCGACCGAGATGCAGATCCGTGTGTGGGATTCGACGGCCGAACTGCGATACCTCGTGGTGCCCGAACGGCCGGCGGGAACCGAAAATTGGCCGGAAGAGCGGCTTGCGGGGCTGGTGACCCGCGATTCCATGATCGGGACGGGCCTGGCGCTGGCGGTGGCGGCAGGATGAACGGACCGCAGGACCTGGGCGGGCAGATGGGTTTCGGGCCGGTCGCCCCCGAACGCGACGAGCCCTTGTTTCACGCCGATTGGGAGAAGCGGGCGCTTGGCCTGACGCTGGCGGCCGGCGCACTCGGGCGTTGGACGATCGATGAGAGCCGCCATGCGCGCGAAAGTCTGCATCCGGCCGATTACTATTCGTCCAGCTATTACGAGATCTGGATCAAGGCTCTCGAAGCCTTGCTGGAACGGCATGGGCTGGTCACGGAACGGGAACTCCGGGACGGCCGTATGCAGACCTCTGTCAGCCCGCCCGGGCGTATCCTGAAGGCTGGTGATGTAGCATCGGTCCTTGCCAGAGGCGGGCCTTGCGACCGGCCGGTTGCGGTCCCGCCGCGCTTCAAGCAGGGCGATCGCGTGCGCACGCGCAATCTGCATCCGCACGGCCATACGCGTCTGCCACGCTATGCGCGCGGCAAGACCGGCCTTGTCGAGGCGGTGCGCGGCGGTTTTGTGTTTCCTGACACCAACGCACATGGTGCGGGCGAAGCACCGCAGCAGGTCTATACGGTCACTTTTTCGGCAGAGGAGTTATGGGGGGAGGGAAGCGACCCCACCCTGACCGTCAGCATCGACGCCTGGGAGAGCTATCTTGAGCTGGTCGAATAACACGCCCCGCGATATGGAGCAGCGGAGCGCCGAAAACGAGAACGTCTTCGATGCGCCCTGGCAGGCCGAGGCACTGGCGATTTCCGTTGCCCTGCAGGACGCCGGCCTGATTACGGCGTGGGAATGGGCGCAGGCGCTGGGCGAGGAACGCAACCGCGAGGGGCTCGCCGACGACGGCTCCGACTACTACGATTGTGTGGTCGCGGCGCTGGAGGCCTTGTTGTCGCGCAAGGCGGTCACGACGGCGAAAGAGATCGGAGCCATGGCGCAATCCTGGCATCGCGCGGCGAGGGCCACGCCGCACGGTAACCCGATCGTGCTGGAAAACGACCCGAACCGGCTGGCCAGATAGCCAAGGCGAGGATGTCAGCAATGTGCGGTCGCCTGCTGGTGCGGGAAGGCCGGGCAGTGGTATATTCCGGACATGTTGAAGGTGCTGACGCTTCGCTCGATCGTTGCGGCGGGCATCGCGTTTCTTGCGGTGCTGTTTGCGCTGGGATGGCTGACGCGCGAAAATCCCGACGACAAGCCCTATCTCAAGATCCTGGGCGGGGGCTTCATGTTCAACTATCGGGTTGCCGATGTCTTCTACGGATTCACCGCAGAGGTGGAGCGGCCGCTTCCGACAGGCTCGATCATCGAAGCGTCCTTCGAGGATCCCGCCGGCGGGCCGGCGCATGTCGTGCGTCAGCGTGTGGGAACGGAGACGGAGCGCTATTCGCTGCGATCTCCGTCCTTGCGCGGGGTACAGGCCGGCAAGCCCTATACGGTGGCGATCCGGGTGATGGATCGCGATGCAGGCAATGTGATCTGGCAGGACGATGTGATCTTTCGTTCGCAGATCAGCGACAAGGTTGTTCCCGACAGGCCGTTGACGGTCGGTCCCGGCTATGCCCGCAATCAGGCACAATAGGACAACGGCCGATCCTCATGCGCCGAGTGTCGCATTCCGCACTCGAATCGTGCATTGAACGGGGATGGAATTCTCACCGCAGCAGGATGCCGCCCTCAAGGCGGTCGGGCGCTGGCTGAAGGCCGGCAAGCCGCAGATCTTTCGCCTGTTCGGCTATGCCGGTACGGGCAAGACGACCTTGGCACGCCATTTCGCCGAGCATGTGGACGGAAACGTGCAGTTCGCCGCATTTACCGGCAAGGCGGCGCAGGTCCTGCGGTCCAAGGGCGCGACGAACGCCCGCACAATCCATTCGCTGATCTACCGGCCGCGCGGCGAGGAGGCGGTCGAGGACGAGACAACCGGCAAGACCTCGATATCGCCGACCTTTTCGCTCAACAGGCAAAGCCCGATCGCCAAAGCCAAGCTGGTGGTGGTCGACGAATGTTCGATGGTCGATGAAGAACTGGGCCGCGACCTGCTTTCTTTCGGCACGCCGATCCTGGTGCTGGGCGATCCGGCGCAGCTTCCGCCGATCACCGGGGGCGGCTTCTTTACAGAACATGAGCCGGACTATCTGCTGACCGAAATTCACCGCCAGGCGCGTGACAATCCTATCATCCGGCTTGCGCTCGACGTACGTGAGGGGCGGGAGTTCATGCATGGCGATTTCGGTGCCGCGCAGGTGATCGGGCGAAACGACGTGACGCAGGAACTGGTGCTCGATGCCGACCAGGTTCTCGTCGGCACAAATCGCACGCGCCGTCGTTACAACACGCGTTTGCGTGAACTGAAGGGCTTCAGCGCCACCTATCCCCAGGCGGGGGACAAGCTCGTCTGCCTGAGAAACGATCCCAGCAAGGGGCTGCTGAACGGTTCGCTGTGGAAGGTGATGACGTCGTCGCGCGAGACCGTGAAACCCGGCATCAACCTGCTCGTCTCCCCGGAAGAGGACGATCCCGACCGCGGTGTTGCCAAGATAAAGCTCCTGAAGGCGGCTTTCGAGGATCCCGAAGCCGACATTCCGTGGCAGCAGAAGCGGCGCTTCGACGATTTCGACTACGGCTACGCTCTCACGGTCCACAAGGCACAGGGCTCGCAGTGGGACAATGTCGTTCTCTTCGACGAGAGCTATGCCTTCCGCGACACACGGCAACGCTGGCTCTATACGGCCATCACCCGAGCCGCCGAACGACTGACGATCGTGCGATGAGGCGTCAGCCGCAGCGGCCGGCCGGCCCTGCGGGCTCTCAGACCTTGGCCGGTGTCGGCTGTGCATCCAGCCAGAGCCAGGCCTTTTCCGCTTCGTCGGCCTCGAAGTGCCTGATTTCGAGCGACATGAACGGCTTGAAGAAGGCCAGCATCGCCCGCATCCAGCCCGGACCACCCACCACGGCATATTTGCGGATATGCTTCAATGCATGGGTCTTGCCGATCATGGTGGATTCCTTGAGGGCGGCCGACCAGTCGAAGCCCTCATAGTCGTGGATCAGTACGAGCAGGTCGATCTTGTCGTGCAGCTCATAGGCACCTTCGAGCAGGCCATACATGTTTTCCATGTCGGCCGCCGTGATGTGCCCCGTGATCTCGAAGGCATAGGCGTCGTCGCGGTCGGTCTCGATGCGTCGGACGTTCGGCGGGTTCTCGTTGACCAGCATGGCGGTCTCCAATGGCTTTCGGTTCTGTGTTGTCCACCGGGTGAACGATGATTGGCCCTGTCGGTTGCATTTATTTGCATTATACCTCGTGACTGCCGATTGCCGAAAAACAGGTCTCGCCATGCCAGCTAAGCTCTCAGTCAACCTCAACGCGGTCGCCCTCCTGCGCAACCGCCGCAACCTGCCATGGCCGAGCGTCACCGGCCTCGGACGCATTGCGCTGCAGGCGGGGGCGGGCGGACTGACGGTGCATCCCCGCCCCGACCAGCGCCATGTACGCTTTTCCGACCTGCCGGAAATCCGCGCCCTGATCGATGACGAATTCCCGGACCGGGAGTTCAACATCGAAGGCTATCCGACGCAGGACTTTCTCGACCTGGTCGAGGCGACGGAGCCGGAGCAGGTGACGCTGGTGCCGGACGATCCGGAGCAGCCGACCTCCGATCATGGCTGGGATTTCGTCGCCAACGGAGAAATCCTGCGTGCCATTGTGGCGCGTCTGAAGAAGAAGGGCGCCCGCGTGTCGCTGTTCTGCGATCCCGACGCCTCGGAGGCTCAGATCGCTGCCGCGCGGGCAACAGGTGCGGATCGGGTGGAGTTCTATACGGGACCCTATGGCGGTTGCCATGACGATTCAGCCAACGCGGCTATCGAGCTGGAAAAGCTGCGCAAGACAGCGCTCCTGGCCGATCAGTCCGGCCTCGGGATCAATGCCGGGCACGACCTGACCGTGGCGAACCTGCCGGCTCTGGTCAAAGCCATTCCGATGCTCAAGGAAGTCTCGATCGGCCATGGTCTGACGGCTGACGCGCTCGAGTACGGTATGGCCGCCGCGGTGGGACGGTTCATGCACGCACTGGGTTCGTAAGGCGCAAGAGCTGGCTCGTCTGTCGCGTCGGCTTTCCCCGATCAGCGGGGAATGGGCCGCGTCACGGTCTTGCGGCGCGGGAAATCGCGCCAGCATCTCAGGCGCAGCGTCAGCTTCCCGTTGCGGAATTCGCCTTCAACGTCGGTTGCCGCCGAACCGGGCCGCACTTCCTTTGCCGACACGGCGATGGCGCCATCGCGCTCGCTCAGCGAGCCGGCATAGGCGATCTCGCCGTCCATCTTGACCACGGCCACCTGCGCTCCATCGGGGGCGGGAAGGACGGTCACGAGGAACCGGACGGTCAGATAGGCGGTCTCGGGCTCCTGGAGTGCGACAAAGCCGGCGATCAGGCCCTGTGATCCACGTTTCAGCTCGGGCTTCTTGACCACGGACTTGTCGAGAAACAGCGTATGGGGCCGCGCGTCGCAATTCATCTCGTAGGCGCGTTCAAGGTCGGGCTCGACGCCGAAGGGCGGGTCGGAAATGCCGGCAAGTCTCTTCCGTGCTTCCTCTGCGTCCAGGGCAACGGCCTCGAAGACGGTCCATTTCATCCCAAGTTCTTCGAGAATGGGATTCTTGCCGGCTGCGGCGTCGGGGTTGCGCAGTCGGATTGCGCTCTGCGCAAGCGCCAACTGACGTTGCAGGACCGGGTCGAGGTGGCGCTTCGCCCGGTCAAGGCTCGCTAGAGCGGCGGGCGTCGCGATGCGTGCCAGGGCCTTCGCAGATGCAATACGCACGTTGCGATCGTTCGACTGCACGAGGCTTTCGAGGGCCGCTTCGGCCGCCTCGCGGGGCATGAGCGCGATGCTGCGAGCCGCCGTTGCCCGCACCCGCGCCGTCTCGCGCCCATCGCCGGCGATTCCAGCCAGTATGTCGGTGCTTTCCTGGGAGGAGTCTGACTCGGCCAGAGCCACGACGGCGCGCTTGCGGTCGATCGCCGGATCGCTGCGCCCGGATTTCAGTAGACGCTTGAGAACAGCGACATCGGCGGCCTTGAGGCTTGGCCGGTCGACGAAACAGCCGAACCGGTTGGCCGATATGGCGTTCTTGAGTTCCGGCGAGAATTGCGGCTCGTCGCCGCGCGGCTGTTTGGCGGCCATCATTCGTCTCCCGTCAGCATGGGTTGCGTATGGAGCAATGCGACTTCATCGTGTTGCCTTGCGACACCGTCAGGTTGAGGCTCGTGCTGTCGATCGAGCCGATGCCGTCGCCGTCGGAATCGTCGCCCATCACGTTTGTTATGTCGCTGGCGTGCTGGAGGCCGAGATAATGGCCGACTTCATGCGCCAGCAGGATGCCGGCCAGAAGATCGCTGCCGAGTATCTCCAGCACGGCGCCCGTGCGTTCTCCCTTCTTGTCCTTGTCGCACGAACCGTCGACCTTGCTCCAGCCGCCGGCATCGGTGACGCTCGTCACCCAGAAAACGTCGATGCCGTCATTGTCAGCGGAAAAGTCTTCCGTGAGATCGGTTGCCTCGGCCGCATCGACCACGGTGTAGCCGCCGGCCTGGGCGGAGGGGATATAGCTCCAGTAGATGCGCCGCACGCCGACGCCAACCTGCGCATAGAGCTCGCGCATGACGTCTATCGCAGCCTGGATGCGCTGTGCGTCCGCGGCGGTGAAGGCACCGCCGACAAAACCCGGCTCGTGACCGACGAGGATAGGGCTGAGGTTCATGGAGGTGCCGCTGATAAGCTGAAGGTGGCTCTTGAGGGTGAGCACGCGATCCAGGTCTCCCCAGATGTAACCATAGACGTCGCGCCGGACCGAGAGTGGCGGCGAAACGCCCAGACAGGACGCCGCGATCCCCTTGACGCTGAGATTGGCCATCATCGCCTCCCGTCACTGGAGGGTGACGAGGACGGCGATCAGGCCGCACCCCGCGGCAAGCGGCTCAAGGGCCTTGCCGATGACGCTGCCGAATGCACGCAGCGGGTCTACCGCCTTCATGGCGTGGCCCGGAGTGGACGATGTCGTCAGAAGGTCGCCAACCTCGATGGCGCCGTGATCGGCGTCGACCTTGCAGTAAACGCGGCCGGTGAGCGCGATCGGCATGGCGTTGACGGCGTCCGGTCGACGGCCAAGCACCACGCCCGGGCGGCATTGACCGGCGCCGGCGACAATGCCGGCAACCTTGCGGTCATAGGGCAGGGAGCCGACCGACAGCCGCCCGTCATCGCCAATGACCATCACCGAGCCCGGTTCGGCGTCGACGGATTCTGCGACCTCGAAATCCTCTGCGCAGTCTGCGTTCTGCAGAATGATGTCGCCGGCATCGCCGTTGATATGGATGGTGGCCTGGGAAAGGGTGGTGTTGTCTCCGCTCGCCGCGAAGACGACAATGTCGCCATCCGCTCCATTGCCGCCAATCCACATATTGCCGCCGCTGGCGTCGAGACGAATACGGTCCAGCCCTCTTTCACTCCGCAGGACGACATCGCCGTCGGTGCCCTGGCCGCCGGCGAAAATGTTGCCGCCTGCACCGTCGAGATGGATCGTGGCCTGTTCGAGCGTGACGTTGTTGCCGCCGTTTGGGAACAGGACGAGATCGCCGTCGGCGCCGTTTCCCCCGACCCACATGTTGCCGCCACCGGCGTCGAGGCGGATGCGGTCCTGACCATTTTCGTTACGCAGTACGACATCGCCATCCGTGCCCCGGCCCCCGGCGAAGATGTTTCCGCCGGCGCCGTCGAGGTGGATCGTCGCTCGGGCGAGCGAGGTATTGTCGCCGTCGTTGGGGAACAGCACGAGATCGCCATCGGCGCCGTTGCCGCCCAGCCAGGCGTTTCCCCCGTCCGCGTCGAGATGGATTCGGTCCTGGCCATCATTGCTGCGCAGCACAAGATCGCCGTCCGAACCGTCTCCGCCGGCGACGATATTTCCATTCGCGCTGTTGATAGAAATGGCCATCGGGGTGCTCCCTGAAAAGAATGATCCCTCCGGCCCGATTGCAGAATAGCACGACGACACCACTTCCCTAAGTGCAACTTCTCTCATTCGGGATATCGACATCCCAATTCCGGTCGCACCGCCTGGCACCCCCGAAGGCATTCGTTTCGACAAAGAAGCCGTCTTGCGCAGGCCGCTATCTTTGGATAGATAGCGAACCGTACCGTACGGTACAGTCGCTGACGTGCAGAGCGCGCTCGTATTGCCTGACCGGGCCATGAATTTTGGGTCTGCGGGCGGTCATTGGAGAAAACTTGGTGCTGGAGGCAGGAACTGCCGAATTGATGGAACAGCCCACGCAGCGTCAGCAGGATGTGCTTGACGCGGTGCTGGGTCTGCTCGTCGAGAGCGGGGATGCCCTCACCATGAATGCGGTCGCGCGACGGGCCAATTGCTCGAAGGAAACGCTGTACAAGTGGTTCGGCGACCGGGACGGCCTGCTCACGGCCACCGTGCAGTGGCAGGCCTCCAAGGTTCGGGCGGGAACCTACGACCGGCAGAAGCTCGACGCGGCGGCCCTGCGCGAGAGTCTGGAGCGCTTCGGCGCCAACTGGCTCAAGGTGATTTCGTCGCGCACGTCGATTGCGCTCAACCGCGTTGCGATCGCTCATGCGGCGTCTGAAAAGAACAATCTCGGGCGTATAGTGCTTGCCAACGGCCGGTTTGCCATCGGCGAAAGGCTGAAGCCCCTGCTGGAAGACGGCCGCGCGGCGGGGCTGCTCTCGTTCGACGATGCCGAATCTGCATTCCGCTGCTTCTTCGGGCTGATTGGCCGTGACGTTCAGATCCGCCTCTTGCTAGGCGACCGACTGGATATGTCGGAGGCCCAGATCAGGCACGACGCGGCGCAGGCCGCAAGGCAATTCCTGTCTCTTTACGGCACCGACAAGGTGGTCGGCCCGAACGAGGCAGGTCGGTTCAAGTGAAACTCAAGGAAGGAAACGTATCCATGCGCGTCTATTACGATCGTGATGCCGATCTCAATCTGATCAAGGGCAAGAAGGTCGCCATCATCGGCTATGGCAGCCAGGGCAGGGCTCATGCGCTCAACCTGAAGGATTCCGGCGTCAAGGAGATCGTCATCGGTCTCCGGGAAGGCTCAGCGACGGCGAAGAAGGTCGAGGCCGACGGTCTCAAGGTGATGTCGGTCGCGGATGCGGCCAAGTGGGCCGATCTGATGATGATGGCGACGCCTGACGAATTGCAGGCAGGCATCTACAAGAACGAAATCGCGCCCAACATCCGCGACGGAGCGGCGATCGCGTTCGCGCACGGTCTGAACGTGCATTTCGGCCTCATCGAGCCGAAGGCCAGCGTCGACGTTCTCATGGTCGCGCCGAAGGGACCGGGACACACCGTGCGCGGCGAATACCAGAAGGGCGGCGGCGTGCCCTGCCTCGTTGCGGTCCATCAGGATCCTTCGGGCAACGCGCTCGACCTGGCGCTCTCCTACGCCTGCGGCGTCGGCGGCGGCCGCTCGGGCATCATCGAAACCAATTTCCGCGAGGAATGCGAGACCGACCTGTTCGGCGAACAGGTCGTGCTGTGCGGCGGTCTGGTCGAGCTCATCCGTGCCGGCTTCGAAACGCTGGTGGAAGCCGGCTACGCGCCGGAAATGGCCTATTTCGAGTGTCTTCACGAGGTCAAGCTCATCGTCGACCTCATCTATGAGGGCGGCATCGCCAACATGAACTACTCGATCTCCAACACCGCCGAATGGGGCGAGTACGTCTCCGGCCCGCGCATCATCACCGAGGAGACCAAGGCGGAGATGAAGCGGGTGCTGAAGGACATCCAGTCTGGCCGTTTCACCTCGGAGTGGATGCAGGAATGGCATTCCGGCGCGGCGCGGTTCAAGGCGACGCGCAGGCTCAACGATTCCCACCAGATCGAGGAAGTCGGAGAGAAACTGCGTGCCATGATGCCCTGGATCTCGGCGAACAAGCTGGTCGACAAGTCCAAGAACTAGTTCTCGGCCTTCTGGTTCAAGAGGACGCGGCGGGGCAGGGCCTCGCCGCGTCTTTTCATGCCGTGGGTTGCCGGGCCGATTCGAGCGCGACGGGGCGGTAACTGGCGATATCGGCGACGATGCCGAGACGCTTCATCATTTCCGTGCGGTCGAAGCCTGTCTCGGCATGCATTCTGGCGACTTCGCCCGCCGCCTTTCCGATGGCTTCCGCACTTTTCCATTCGACCAGGGTGACGAAGTTGTACCGGCCTGGTCCCGATTCCTGTTCCAAAACGATATCCTGCACAAATCCCGCCTGCCGGCGCAGCAGCGCATGCGTGCTTGCCACCCGTTCCAGAAATTCCCGGCGCGCGTCTGCCGGCACGTCGAATCTGTCCACTCTGAAAATATTGTTCCTTTTTTCGCGGCGGTGATCGGAGCTCATTGGTTTCTCCTTGATGCGGTGGCCACGCCGGCCACGGTTGATTCGTGGAAGCTGCGACCTCGACCTTGGTTGAGGTCAAGGAGGATCGGGAGCGGGCGCTGACGATCGGAACCGGCAATCTGCGGGCTGTCCCATTGCGGGACAAGTCGACCTGGCACGGCATTTGCTTTGCCTGGGGTGAAGGATGAGGAGGCCTGCGTGGAATGCAGACGGACGACAACGTCATCGACCTGAAACGGACGATCGAGAACGATCAGCGCAAGGAGCCGCGGATGCGAGCTTTGAAGCGTGCAACCCTGTCCTTCAACCAGGGGTACGGGGTCTTTGAGGGCGTGGTACGCAATCAGTCACCATCCGGCGCGAAGCTCAGCTTTGGAGAGGCGCTCGGAGTTCCCAACCGATTCCTGTTGACGGTGTCGGGCGACGCGCGGGCCCGGCTTGCAGAAATTCGCTGGCGGGGCGATGGCGAAGTCGGGGTTGCCTTCGTCGAGGAAGCGGGCAGACAGGGGCCTGATCCGGCCTTTGACAGATGATTTCTTCCGCATCGCGCCCTGTGAGAGCCGTCGGGGGGCAGCTCTCGGGTCGATGCGAAGCCCGCGCAAGCGGGAGGCTGGTCGGTCCGGCGCGTGGGGCGGGCCGACCAGCCAACATCCTTCGGCAGATCCCGGAACGACCGAACGCCGCATGGCATGAAGCCAAATCAATTGTAGGGCGAGACGCACGGACGGCGTGGGCCTTCATAGGGCTGGAAACTGTTGTCGCTGGAACGGTAGCTGCGGTAGCGCCTGGAACACCAGTCGAAATGCTCCTGCGGAAGGCGCACCGCGCCACGCCTGTCGCGCATCACCTCGGTGTTTCCGGGTGAGCGCTGTGGCGCGTTGACGCTTCGGTCGACGTAGCCGGGAGGCTGGCGATATTCGTAGCGGCCGAGCGGCGTGCGGTCGCCCGGCCGGCCCTGTGGCACCCGACTGGCGTTCGGTACGCGGGGGCCATACAGGTCGCGTTGCGGCGAGCAGTCGAAATCGACGCAGCCCGGCATCACCGTGGGCGAGCGGAAGACGCCGCCGCTGCGCGCGGTCCCGCTGCCAACCCCGACACGGGGGCTGGAGACGCCCTGTGCCTGTGCCTCGGCGACGGCGAGCGCAAGCAGCATCGCCATGATGGTGCCGCCAACCCATTCCCGGATCGGGATTCGATCCATGAGACTGGTCCTTCCTTCGATGCGTCTCCACCCTGCCCACGAAATGCGGATGCGTCCAGACGAATCGAGCGAAGAGGGGATGTGTGAATGTCCGTCCCAATCTGAAGTCGGCGCTTGTCCTTCGCGCCGCGGACGGGCAAACATGCTTGCCATGTCCGTTCGCATTGCCACCTTCAATGTCGAGAACCTGATGAACCGGTTCGATTTTTCCGGCTTTCGCAACGAACTGCAGCAGGATCGCGCCGTCGCGCTATACAGTATTGCGAGCGAGGCGGAATATCGTGAGGTCGAGCGGGCGCGCACGATCGCCCATACGGACGATACGCGGCAGTTGTCGGCGCTCGCCATCGCTGCCACCCGGTCTGACATTCTCTGCCTGCAGGAAGTCGACAACATCGACGCGCTGAGGGCCTTCGAATATGGCTATCTCTACAAGATGATCGGCACCGGCTACCGGCAAAAATACATGACCCAGGGCAACGACAGTCGTGGGATCGATGTGGCGGTCATGCTGCGCGAGGAAACGGCGCATGGCGAGCCGATCGAGTTCGTCCGCATGACGAGCCATGCCCATGTCACCTACGAGGAGCTGGACCTGCACACGCCGGAGCTTGCCGCTCTCGGCAACCAGCCCTACGAGCGCATCTTTCGTCGCGATTGCCTGGAAATCGACCTGAAGGTCGGACACAAGCGGCTCACGCTCTACTGCCTGCATTTCAAATCGATGAGCGGAGCGAGAAACGGCATGGACGGCCGCACGGCCAGCATGCCGGTGCGCATCGCCGAAGCCAAGGCAGTCCGGCGGATCATTCAGGACCGCTTCGGCACCCGCGCCGGTCAGAAGCGCTGGGTCATCTGCGGTGACATGAACGACTATAGCGAGCGCGTCATCATCACGGGCGACAATGTCTCGGGCTATCGCTTCCAGCCCGTACGCGAGGCGGTTTCGAGCGTGGATGTTCTGACGCAGGGCGGATTCGCGGTCAACGTGGTCGAACGTCGGCCGGAAATCGACCGCTGGACGCTCTATCACACGCGCGGACCGCAGGAACGCCACCTGTGCCAACTCGACTACATTCTGATTTCGCCGGCGCTTGCCCGCACGAACGCCTTGGCGATGCCCGACATCATCCGCAACGGACAGCCCTTTCGAACGATCTTTCCTCCGGGGCAGGAAGTCGAACGCTTTCCGCGCACGGGCTGGGACCGGCCCAAGGCTTCGGATCACTGTCCCGTCGCGCTGACCCTCGATCTGGTGTGAGGAAGCAACTGCATGCCATTCGACATCCCGCGCCGAGCAGTCCTGCCTGTCGATGAGGTCGACGTGCGGCTCGATCTGGGCCGACACCCTTTCGAAGCGGAGAACCGTGAGGCCATCGAGGCCAATTGGCAGCGCGAGAAGGACGCCAATCCCGCGCTTTTCGACGGCAAGGTCGTGCTGTTGTCGCAGCTTTCATATCGCGCCGCGCGGATCGAAGGACGCTGTCACCTGGTCCGCTATGCGACCTTTCTGAAGTGGCGACGCATGAGATCGGTTGACACTGCCGAGCATGCCTATGCCCACGCCATACTGGCGGCGAACGACGGGTCTCTGATCGCGGTGCGCATGGGCGCGCATACGGCCAATGCGGGCCGCGTCTATTTCGCCGCCGGTTCCTTCGAGGAGGCCGACTTCTTCGCCGGTCGGGTCGACGTCGATTTCAACATGGCGCGCGAGGTTCGCGAAGAAACCGGGCTCGACATCGCCGAGGCCATGCGAGACAGGCGCCTTCATGCCTATTCGGACGAAACGGGCACCGTGCTCTTTCGACGCTATCGCCTGGCAGAGGACGCTGATTCGATCGTCGCGCGGATACGCGCCAGCGTCGCGGCACAGGTCGATCCGGAGATCGACGGCCCGGTCGTGATCTCCGCGCCCGATGATCTGCCGGAGGGATTGATGGCGCATATGCGGCCACTGATTGCCTGGCATTTTGCCAATATCTGACGGGCGCCGCGGGGCAGTTTGCACAGCGCATGCAGAAAGCGTCAGAAGTTTTCCTCGAAAGGCTTGCATGGGCAGCGCGCAGCCGCTATAGAGCCGCCGTTCCCGAGCGAAATTCGACGCACGGGCCCGTGGGTGATTAGCTCAGTTGGTAGAGCAGCTGACTCTTAATCAGCGGGTCGTAGGTTCGATCCCTACATCACCCACCATTTTTTCTTGGTCTCCAATGTTTTCAATGTCATGCGCTGAAAGCCGAATGGAATTCGGTAACATGATAGCCTGTCCGTAACAATTCCGGATGGAGCGCGCCGCAGCCGCGCATTTGGATGCGTTGCGGTGTTGCGTATATCATCGATATGACAGATTGATGCCAACGGTCTGAATTTGCCGAAAATCATGGATCTGTTCGGGACGATGGAAAACCGGAGCATTGGGGATGATCAGGCGGACTAGGAAAGACATGACCTTTGGCCTTGGCGGCTTGCTGGCCTGCCTCGCGATGCTTGCCGCATGCCAGTCGTCCACGGGTGGCAACTCCTGTCGCAGCGCCCCGCCCGGTTCGGAGACCTATCGTGCCTGCCAGGCGAGTGCGGAGGCGATGATGGAACATCGCTGGGGACCATAACAGGTTCGCAGGTCCAACGGATGGTGCAGCAGCACGTCAGGTGCCGAGATCGGCTGCGCGTTCGGTGGAGAGAAGGATACCGGTAGAGGCCGCGAATCCGGGTAAGATGCGTGGAAGGCCTATATGCGCCGTGCCACCAATACGGCAAACTATTCGAAGGCCCTGCCGCTTGCCCCGGGGTGTCTCCTTCGACATCGAGTAAGCCCGTACGACGAGGCGCCCTCCTGTTTGTAGGCGGGCTTCGGGCCCGCCCGTTCACAAGCCATCGTCAAGGTTGCGCAGGCGAGCGGCGTCAGCCGCCAAACGCCGGACTGCTTCCGCTGCGATAGAGATCGTTGATCTTGTAAGCGACTTCCGTGCGGTTGGTCGCCTTCAGCTTCTTCATGATGTTGCGTACGTGAACCTTTACGGTGCTTTCGCACATGTTCAGTTCGTAGGCGATGATCTTGTTGGCCTTGCCGCGCCGCAGCGCCTCCGCGACCTCCGATTGGCGGTGTGTGAAAATCCCCTCCATCGAGCGTTCCGCCTCGGACTTGCCGCCGAGAAGGTGGTGCACCGATGACAGACTGCTTGCCGGAACGAAGATGCCGCCCGCCATGGCCAGCGCAATCGCTTCGGCACACACGCCGACACCCACCGAACTGGGAATGTAGCCGCGCGCTCCGCATTCCAGCGCGGCGAGAATCTGGCTCAGATCATCGTTGTCGGCCAGGATGACCACGGGGACAGGATGCATCCTCGTCGATATGCGCCGGATTTCATCGTCCGCCTTGCCGTCTTCCAGGCGGCGCGCCCCGAGATTGACCAGGATTGCACCCAGTGGTGCATGAAATTCCTGCTCTTCCTGCCATTCTTCCGTCGAGCCGAGAGCCACGACGTCCATCTTCAGGTTGTGCCCTGCGATCGCCCTGGCGAGGCACTCGCGGTCGAGTGCACGTTCATCGATGAGCAGCAGGGTGCATTCGCTCTCCCTGTGTCCCAGACGATGCGCGATGCTGACGTTTTCGTCCGCTTCGCCTGACCCTGTCTGCGATCCCCGTTGCTTGATCATGGTTTCCATGCGCTTTTCCACTTCTTCCCTGCAATCGTTCGCGCCCCGAAAATGCCGGATGATCGGCTTCGGAAGGGCAAGGTTCCGCAATTCCGGATAGCCCCTCAGTGCAATATTCTCTCGAATGATGAGCTTGCGTAACGCTACGTTATGTCTGGCATATGTCTCTGTGATGTCTTTAACATAAGAGAAGTCATGTAGTTCATCTTGATGGGTGCATGAGATGGACTGGTCGAATGGAGTAATCGCAAGTCGAATGAGGTAGAAATACGCATCATGTGTCCATCGGGCCGGCGGTTCGCAGGCACTTGGGCATCTGGGGTTGCAATGGATTTCGCAACTGGTGGCGCTTCAGGCGACTGCACGTTCCAATTGCGGCGAGGATTGCAGGAAAGACCTACCGCGAAGAGGGTAGGGGCCGGCATTTGGGCGTAGGATGGATCAAGATCGGCGGACGCCCTACAAGGCCGACATTCAAGACGTCGCTCGTATGCCCGGACATTTTCGATGGAAGCGGTGCTGCCCCTGATGCGGCATCGCCATAGGCGACAGCTTTGTTGACCGTATGCGCGCCGCAATCGGCGTGCGTCACAGATGCAGCGGCTTACGCGTTTCCGGCGGGCCGCACCTCAAGCAGCCAGGCGTCACGTGCACTGTCTTGTTCGCCATGTTGCCCGGTGAATGCTGCAATCAGCCGATCTGCCGTCGCACTTGCCGGGTGTGAGTCCGGCAATTGTGAGCGCACCCGACAGGCCGCGCGATAGATTTCACGCAACTGTTCGAACTGTTTGGGACCCAAGGATGCTCGTCGTGACATGTTACACATGCGGGCGTCTCCCCAACTGTTTGGACAGGATCCACCACCCGCAATCAATATTCTCCTGTCACGATGCAATCTAACATATCTGTCCAGAATCGAAAGCGCCCATCGGATTTCAAGGCCGATACTTTGGAAGCGTGCATCCGTCTATTGAGGGACGTCGGAAGGCATGATTCCTGCGCACAAACCCACTCGGGGGCAACCATTCGCCTGCAGATGTTCCCTGAACGGTCGGGATCATTGCACAAGTCTCCGTCACCGCATCGGCGGCAACATTCGAGCGGTCACGGCAAGTGACAAGGCGCAGCCCATTTTGATCAGGCATGCGAGCTGATTATGGCGGTGCCGCGACACAAAAAAAACGCCGCCCGCAATGGGCGGCGTCGATGGATGGGGCGGGCGTCCGCTGCGCCGATCAGAAGAAGGCCTGTATGCCCGTCTGGGCGCGACCCAGGATCAGCGCGTGGACATCGTGCGCGCCTTCATAGGTGTTGACGGTCTCCAGATTCTGCGCGTGGCGCATGACATGATACTCGATCTGGATGCCGTTACCGCCGTGCATGTCGCGGGCCTGTCGGGCAATGTCGAGCGCCTTGCCGCAATTGTTCCGCTTGACGATGGAGATCATTTCCGGCGCCATCTTGCCTTCGTCCATGAGCCGGCCGACGCGCAGCGAGCCTTGCAGGCCGAGCGCGATTTCCGTCTGCATGTCGGCCAGCTTTTTCTGATAGAGTTGGGTGCCGGCGAGGGGCTTGCCGAACTGCTTTCTGTCCAGGCCGTACTGACGGGCGCGGAACCAGCAATCCTCGGCGGCGCCCAGCGCACCCCAGGAGATGCCGTAGCGTGCGCGGTTGAGGCATCCGAACGGGCCTTTCAGGCCGGAAACATTGGGCAGGAGCGCATCTTCGCCGACTTCCACGCCGTCCATGACCACTTCGCCGGTGATCGAGGCGCGCAGCGAAAGCTTGCCGCCGATCTTGGGCGCTGACAGGCCCTTCATGCCCTTTTCCAGCACAAAGCCGCGGATCTGGCCATCATGGGCTTCCGACTTTGCCCAGACGACAAAGACATCGGCGATCGGCGCGTTGGAGATCCACATCTTGGAACCGCTGAGGCGATATCCACCGTCGATCTTAACGGCGCGCGTCTTCATGCCTCCGGGATCAGAGCCGGCATCGGGTTCGGTGAGCCCGAAGCAGCCGATCCATTCGCCGGAGGCGAGCTTGGGCAGGTACTTCTTGCGCTGCTCCTCCGAGCCATAGGCGTGGATGGGATACATGACGAGGGAGGACTGCACGCTCATCATGGAGCGATAGCCTGAATCGATGCGTTCGACTTCGCGCGCGACCAGACCGTAGGTGACGTAGTTGGCCCCCAGGCCGCCATACTCCTCCGGAATGGTGACGCCGAGCAGACCGGCAGCGCCCATCTCGGCGAAGATCGCCGGATCGGTCTTTTCCTCCATGTACGCTTCCTGGACGCGCGGCGCGAGCTTGTCGGCGGCAAAGGCGGCCGCGCCGTCGCGGATCATGCGTTCATCTTCGGTAAGCTGGTCTTCCAGCAGGAACGGATCGTTCCAGGCAAAGGGCGCCAGTTTGGTCATCGTAATATCTCTCCCTGTCGGTTGCTGGCATTTAGCGGATGGTCCTATTGCATCGCAAGCAACGTTTACTCACAGGCTCATGAGCTTTAGTAATGGCTCCATGACATCTTTGCCGCGCCGTCTTCTTCCTTCCACCAGCGCTCTCGCTGCCTTCGAGGCGGTCTCGCGATTGGGCAGTTTCACGGCCGCCGCACGCGAGCTATCGCTGACGCAGGGCGCAATCAGTCGTCATATCGTTGCCCTCGAGACCTTGCTTGGCACGGCCTTGTTCGAACGCGGACGGCGCGGCGTGGCCCTGACGGCAGAGGGCGCTGCCTATGCGACACGGATCACCGAGGCCTTGTCGATCATCCGCACAGCGTCGCTGGACGTTATGACGAAAAGGCATGGCAGCACCCTGAACCTTGCCGTGACACCGACCTTCGGTATGCGCTGGTTGATGCCTCGCATTCGCAGCTTCCTCGACGCGCATCCCGAGGTCAGTCTCAACTTCGTCAACAGGATCGGACAGTTCGACTTCGCTGTCGAGGGTATCGATGCCGCGATCCATATCGGTGCGGCCGACTGGCCCGGCGCCGATTGCGTGCTCCTGATGCACGAGACGGTGGCGCCGATGTGCAGTCCGGCGTTTCTGCGCGACAACCCCGTCGGCGGGGCTGCAGATCTCGCTCGCTTGCCGCTCCTCCACATGGCGTCGCGGCCGGGCGCCTGGGAGCAGTGGTTCGAGAGCATCGGGCTTGCGGCGCCTCCGGCGCGCGGCATGCGTTTTGATCAGTTCGGTGCCGTCGCGCAGGCGGCAATCGCCGGGATCGGCGTGGCGCTGCTGCCGGTCTTCCTGGTGCGCCAGGAGATCGAGGCCGGACAGTTGGTCAAGGCCGTCGATCATCCCATGCGCAGCCGAAGCTCCTATTATCTCGTCATGCCGCGTTCGAAGCCCGTCGAGGGACCGCTCGTCCAGTTCAGGAACTGGCTCCAGGCCGAGATCGATGCATTTCTGCGCTCGGAGGAGGCAGAAAGGCGCCAGGTGTGACGAGGCGGACTCGCAGGTATCCATCGCGTCCAAATTGATGTCGTGCACTGGAAATGGGCGTCAAAACGTGTACAGGTCGTCCTGCCGAACTCGCCCAACCGAAGCTCCCATGTGTCTTGTATGAAAATTCTGATCTACAGCCATGATACGTTCGGTCTTGGGCATTTGCGCCGCGCCCGGGCGATTGCCAATCACATCGCCAAGAGCGATCCCAAGGCTGAAATCGTCATCGTGTCCGGTTCGCCTCTTGGCGGCGCCTATTCCTATTCGCCGGCCGTCAGGGTCAGCCAGATCCCTGCCGTGCGCAAGCAGCCGGACGGGTCCTACCGCTCGGCCGATGGCGTGATGTCGATCGACGCGGTCATCGAAGTTCGTATGGAGAAAATTTCCGCGCTCTACGACGATTTTCTACCCGATCTGGTCATCGTCGACAAGGAGCCCATGGGGCTGCATCGTGAGTTCCTGCCGGTGCTCGAACGCCACAGAAGGCGCGACGGCCGGGCTGTTCTCGGGTTGCGCGACGTGCTCGACGCCCCCGATGTCGTCAGCAGTGAATGGGACAGAAAAGGCATCCTGCCTCACCTCGACCTCCTCTACGATGAGATCTGGGTCTACGGCCCCAGATATTTCAACGATCCACTTGCTGCGATCGATCTGCCCGGCATGGTGCGTGAGCGCATTCATTTCACCGGGTTCCTTTACCGGGAGACCAACGGGGCGGCCAATCCTCTGCCGCAGTTCAAGCAGGCCATTCTGGTGACGAGCGGCGGCGGCGGTGATGGCTTCGGCCTCATGGCGGCGACCTGTTTGGCGGCCGACACGCAAGAGGGGCGCAGACACCAATTCGTGCTGGCGCTCGGCGCCTTCATGGAGGAAGGGCAGCGCCGCGAACTGCATGCACGCGCCGCGGATCTGGGCAATGTGACGCTGCTCGATTTCCAGGTTGACCACGATCTGGTGCTTGCCGATGCGCGGCTGGTCGTAGGGATGTGCGGCTACAACACGTTTTGCGAGGTTCTGTCGGCCGACAAGCGCGCCCTTTTTGTTCCGCGTACGCGACCCAGGCGGGAGCAGGCGATCAGGGCATCGCGCGCCGCCGAATTGGGCTGGGCGCAGATGATCGATGCCGAGGAAGCACGCGACGGGGCCCGCTTCGTCGCCGCAATGGAAAAGGCGCTCGAAGCGCAGCCGCCCTCCAAGGCGACGGTGGTGCCCGAGCTCGACGGGCTCGACCGGGTCAACGAACGTGTGCGTGCGCTGCGCACGGGAGTGGCGGCATGACGCAGCCCATTTCGGGCGGACATCCGGCGCCGGACCATGTCGTCGTCGTGCTCAAGGGCTATCCGCGTCTGTCGGAGACTTTCATCGCGCAGGAAATCCGTGCTCTCGAAGAGGCAGGGTTCCGCCTGTCGCTGGTGTCGCTGCGTCATCCCACGTCGAAGAAACGCCATCCCGTTCACGACGAGATCAAGGCGGCCGTCACGTATCTGCCGGAATATCTCTACCAGGAACCTTTGCGCGTGCTGCGGGCGTGGCTGAAGGTTCGCCGGCTGCCTGGCTATGCGGCTGCCCGGCGGCATTGGCTGGCCGATATCAGGCGCGACTTCACGCCCAATCGCGGCCGCAGGTTCGGGCAGGCTTTGGTGATGGCTGCGGAGATTCCCACTGACGCGACGTGGATCTACAGTCACTTCATTCATACACCGTCATCTGTGGCGCGATATGCCGGCACCATCCTGGGCAAACCCTGGAGCGCGTCCGCGCATGCCAAGGACATCTGGACCTCGCCGGACTGGGAACTGACCGAAAAAATGGCTTCGGCGCGCTGGGTCGTCACCTGCACGGCCGGCGGCTGCAGCCATCTGCGATCCCTGGCGTCAGACCCGTCCCGTGTAAATCTCGTCTATCACGGTCTGGACCTCGACCGTTTTCCGCACTCCGAGCGCTCGCCCCAATCACGCAACGGCAGCGACCCCGGGCAACCCGTTCGTTTGTTGTCGGTGGGGCGGGCGGTCCACAAGAAGGGTTTCGACACGCTTCTGGAAGCCTTGGCACGGTTGCCGGATGATCTCTCATGGCAATGGACCCATGTCGGCGGCGGCGACCTTGAAAACGATCTGAAGGCGCGGGCCGGGCGCCTGGGTCTTTCCGACAAGGTCGTGTTTGCCGGCAGCGCGACCCAACAGCAGGTGCTTACCGCCTATCGCGAGTCGGATCTCTTTCTCCTGCCGTGCCGCATAGCCGACAATGGCGATAGGGACGGATTGCCCAATGTGCTCGTCGAGGCGCAAAGCCAGGGGCTCATGTGCATCTCGACCAGCATTTCGGGCATCCCCGAACTAATCCGCAACGGCGAGAATGGCATCCTTGTCGAACCGGAGCGCCCTGTCGAGCTTGCCGCGGCCATCGAGCGTGCGGCCCGCGATCCGCGACTGCGGGCACGCCACGGCGCGCAAGGGGAGCGCCGGGTGCGCGGCGAATTCGATCACCGCACGACGATCGGCAGTCTGGTTTCCCTCTTCGAGCGTTCAGGTGTGCAGCCTTTCAGCCCCCGATTAGAGCCGATGGCTGGCGAAGAGCGTTCTGGTCAACGGTAGGGGTCGGCGGCGTCGCGTAGGCCATCACCCATGAAGTTGAAGGCCAGGATCACGAGCACGACCGGAATGACGGGCAGGATCAGCCACGGATAGAGCGCCACGGCGTTGATGTTCTGGGCTTCGTTGAGCAGTACGCCCCAGCTGGTGATCGGCGGACGCAGGCCGAGGCCGAGAAAGCTCAACGCCGTTTCGCCGAGGATCATCGACGGTATGGTGATCGTTGCTGACGCAATCAGATGGCTCATGAAGCCGGGAATGAGATGCCGGAAAATGATGCGCGGTGCGCTGGCCCCCATCAATTCGGCCGCCCGCACATAATCCTCCTCGCGCAAGGCCAGAAGCTTGGAGCGAACGGCGCGCGCAAGCCCCGTCCAGTCGATGAGGCCGAGAATGATGGTGATTCCGAAATAGACGACGAGCGGGCTCCACGTCACCGGCATGATCGCCGCCAAGGCAAGCCATAGCGGAATGCTGGGCAGGCTTTGCAGAACCTCGATCAGCCGCTGGACGATATTGTCGACCCAGCCACCGAAATAGCCCGCCGCTCCTCCGATGGAAATGCCGAGAACGAAGCTGATGGCCACGCCCATCAGGCCGATGGTCAGGGAAATGCGGGTGCCGTAGATGATGCGCGAAAGCATGTCGCGGCCCAGCCGGTCGGTTCCCAGAAGGAACACAGTGCCTCCGTCCCGGGCGCAGAACAGGTGCCTGTTCGACTCGATGAGGCCAAGGAGACGATATCGCTCGCCCTTGCAGAACAGGCCCAGACGGTGAATTTGCGACGTGTCGACGCGGTATTCGCGTTGAAGCGTGTCCATGTTGAGTTCGAAACTGCGCCCGTAGACGAAGGGTCCGACGAAACGACCTACGTGAAACAGGTGCACGGACTGCGGCGGGGCGTAGATCTGGGTGACGAAACGTTGATTGAGCCCGTAGGGGGCAAGGAATTCGGCAAAGGGAATGGACAGGTAGAGAAGTCCCAGAAAGACCGCGGAATAGACGGCGAGCCGATGGGCACGGAATTTCCACCACATCAGCCGCCATTGCGAGGCGAGATAGATCTTCTCCTGTTCGGGAGTGAGCTTTTCCACCGACTGCGGATCGAATTTGGCGGGAGAGACGAAATGCCCGATCGCCTCGCCGTCGCCTGGCATCGAAGAGTTCATCGCCGCACGCCTCCCGAAAGGCGAATGCGTGGATCAAGCACGGCAAGCGCGATGTCGGAGATCAGCACTCCGACGACCGTCAGTGCGGCCAGAAACATGAGGAAGGAGCCGGCCAGATACATATCCTGGCTCTGCAGGGCCCTGATCAGCAGGGGGCCCGTCGTCTCCAGCGACAGGACGATGGCCACGACCTCGGCGCCTGAAATGACTGCCGGCAGGATGCTGCCGATATCGGCGATGAAGAAGTTGAGCGACATGCGCAGCGGATATTTGACCAGTGCGCGGAACGGCGGCACGCCCTTGGCGCGTGCGGTGATCACATATTGCTTGTGCAGCTCGTCGAGCAGATTGGCCCTGAGGCGGCGGATCATCCCCGCGGTGCCGGCTGTGCCGATCACGATGACGGGGATGACCATGTGCTCGGCGATCGATTTGAACTTGTCCCAGCTCATCGGCTGATCGAGGTACCGGGCATCCATGAGGTGGCCGATCGAGGTGCCGAACCAGATATTCGCCAGATACATGAGTATCAGAGCAAGCAGGAAGTTCGGCGTGGCGAGCCCGAGAAGACCCAGGAATGTCAGACCGTAGTCGCCCCATGAATATTGATGGGTCGCCGAATAGATGCCGATCGGAAAGGCGATCATCCAGGTGAAGATGATGGTCACCAGCGATACGATGATGGTGAGAAAGAGGCGGCTGCCCACGACATCCGTCACGGGCAGCTCGTATTCGAAGGAGTATCCGAAGTCGCCGTGGAGCATGCCGCCGACCCAGGTCAGGTAGCGCACGATCAGCGGCTGGTCGAAGCCGTATTCCTCCTTGAGATAGGCGATCTTGCGCGGGTCGACCGTTTCGCCCATCGCCTGAAGCTCGACGATGTAATTCTCGAAATAGTCCCCCGGCGGCAACTCGATGATGAAGAAGACGAGCAGGCTGATCAGCAACAGCGTCGGGATGGCTGTCAGGAGCCTCTTGACGATGTAGGTCAGCATTCGGCCTTACTCGCCTTCGTCAAACCAGAACGTGTCCATTCCGTAGATGCCGAAATAGGCGGTCGGCAGGAATGTATAGACCCCGTCGTCGGGCACGTTTTGCAGCTTGGCGTGCCTCACCACGGGTTGCATGACCTCGTTCACGGTGCCGATCGTAAAGACCTGATCGGCATGGATCGAAAGCATCTCGTCCCAAATGCGCGTACGTTCCTCGTCAGAAGCCGATGTGCGCCAGGCCTTGTACAGATCGAGCAGCTTCTTGACCTCCGGCAGGTCGGGCTCTTCTCCGGCCTGGCCCATGGTCTCGGTGTACTGTCCCCAGATCGGCCACTGCCCCTGGACCGAGGATACGGGAGCCAGTTCCTCGGGCGACAGGTCGGGCGTCGCCAGGCCGACGGTCAGGCCGTTCCAGACGGACATGATCGTTTCGCCCGACAGAAAGCGGCGGCGTAGGTTGTCGCGGCTGATTCCACGCTGGTAGAGCTTGATGCCGATGTCGCGCCAGTGATCCTGGATCAGCTCGAGAATGTCGCTCTCCTCGCTGCCGCCGGAATATTCGACAATGATCTCGGCAGGGCGGCCGTCCGGCAGTCGCCGCATGCCGTCGCTGCCCCGCTTGAGGCCGGCTTCGTCCAGCAGCGCGTTGGCCGTTTCAAGGTCGTGGGCCGCATAGGCGGCGGACAATTCGGGACGGTAGAGCGGAGATTCGGGCAGCACGGTGTCGGCGCTCTCCCTAGCCAGACCGAAGAAGAATTGCTGGTTGATCTCGGCGCGATTGACGGCGAGTGAAAGAGCCCGCCTTACGCGCGCATCCTGCAGCACCTCGCGCCATCCCTCGTCACCGGTGTTGAGATTGGGCACCAGGGAAAGCCGCGATCCAGTTCCTTCCTTCCACAGGGCGACGCGGATGGGGTGTGTCTTTTCGGCGCTCTTGAGGAAGGTGTAGTCGTCGAAGCGCAGATAGCGCGCCTGCAGGTCGCTGTCGCCGCTCCCGGTCTTGGCGGCGATCAGGTCCTCGGAGCTGATGCGCATGTTCACGGTGCCGACATAGGGCAGCTGCATGCCGTTCTGATCGACGCGATGGAAGAACGGGTTGCGCTTGAAGACGAATTGCTCGGCTGGCGGCGGTGTCGTGTTGGCCCATGGTTCGAGCGTCGGCAGGTCGGGATTTTCGGGCCTGTACTGCCGCGCCATGACTGTGTGCAGCGCGACCCAGTCGCGCATGTCGCGCGTCTTGACCGCCTTTTCGAGTTCGGCCGGATCAGCGTATTTCTCGTGGAATTGCCGCATGTAGTGGGCGGGCAGGAAAATGTAGTTCGGGCTTGCGCCAGCAAGCGACGGCAGGAAGAGCGGATTGGGCTTGGACCATGTGTAGCGTACGGTCCGCTCGTCGATCACCTCGAACTTGGGCAGCTCCCCGTCGACGACCATTTCCTGGCCCGGCCCGCCACGCGACAGGTCCTCGTTCAGCGCCACATCCTCCCAGTAGTAGCGGAAGTCCTCGCTCGTGAAGGGGGCGCCGTCGGACCATTTGTGCCCTTCGCGCAGCGTCAAGGTGAAGATGCGGTCGTCTTCGACAGAGAAATCCTCAAGGATGTCGGGAACAAGCTCGTAGTCCTGGTCGAAGGCGACGAGGCGCGCATAGCTGTAAACCGTCATCATTCGGATGTCCTTGGTGTTGGACATCAGGATGTTCATCTCACCGCCATATCTGCCCGGCGTGCGCCCATGGCTCGAGGTGTCGATGACGCGCGGGTTGGCAGGCAACCGCTCCGCCATCGGCGGCAGTTCGCCCTTTTCGACGGCGGTGCCGATGTCGGGCGGCTCCGCGCTGAAGGCCGCCGATGCTGTCATGGCGAGACAGGTGGCGAACGCCAGGAACATTGAGGAAAGCAGGGGGCGGGTCATGACGTGAGGCTCCTGAGTTCTGCTGATTGGCGTGTCAGCACGAAATGGCTATCCGATATGGGGCGCAGGGCGAGTGTGTCGGTCCCGCCTTCGGGCGGGCGGAACATGGCGTCCCAACCCAGTTCCCGGTCGGGCAGGGTCTCTCCGCGCTTGAAGTCGAAATGGTCGAACGGAAGCGGGTGATCGAGATCTGCGTGCGGCACGGCTTCCAGCAGTTGCCGTGTGTAGGGATGCTTCGGCGAACGGAAAAGTTCCTCGGCGGTCGCCAGCTCCACAATGCGTCCGCGGCGCATTACGGCAATGCGGTCGGCCATGTATTTGATGACGGCGAGATTGTGCGAAATGAAGATCGTGGTCAGTCGTAGCTCGGCCTGCAGCTTCTTCAACAGATTGAGGATCTGCGCCTGCACCGAAACGTCGAGTGCCGAGACAGGCTCGTCGCAGAGCAGCAGGCTGGGCGACAGGGCGAGCGCCCTGGCGATCCCGATGCGCTGGCGCTGTCCGCCGGAAAAGCTGTGCGGAAAACGGTTGAGGCTGGTTGGTTGCAGCCCGACCAGCCGCACCAGTTCCTCGGCCATCTGGCGAGTTTCCGAGCCTTTGCAGACGCCGTGGATTTCGAGCGGTTCGCGCAGGATGTTCAGAACCGTGGCGCGCGGATTGAGCGATCCGAACGGATCCTGAAAGACCATTTGCGCGCGTTTGCGGTAATCGAAGAGTTCCCTGGAATTGAACTCCACGACATTGCGCGGCCCGCTTCCATCGTCAAAGTGGATTGCCCCGCGGTCGGCGTCGAGCGCCCGCAATATCAGCTTGCTCAAAGTCGTCTTGCCGCAACCGCTTTCACCGACCACGCCGAAGCATTCCCCAGGCCAGATGTCGAAGCTGACGTCCTCGACCGCCGTGAACGGTTTGCCTGCCTTGGAAAAGAGTGTCTTGCCGCGCACGCTGAAGGTCTTGGAAAGTCCGTCGACACGCAGGATCGGACCGGCGGGACGAGGGCGTTTCTCGGCGCGGCTCTTCAGCATGTCCGGCACGGGCCGGTCGATCTCCCACAACCCGCGCAGCCGTTCGCCCGGTCTCAGGTCCAGGCTCGGCACCGCTTTCATCAGGGCCCGCGTGTAGGCGTGTCCCGTTCGGCGGAAGATGTCCTCCCGGCTGCCGGCTTCCATGACCTCACCGTGATAGAGAACGACGATCTCGTCGGCCATATTGGCGACGATGCCGAAGTCATGTGTGATGAGAAGCAGGGACATTGAAAGGTGTTCCTGCAAATCCTTCAGAAGCGCCAGGACCTGGGCTTGGATGGTCACGTCGAGCGCGGTCGTCGGCTCATCGGCAATGAGCAGGGCAGGGTGGCAGATCGCGGCCATGGCGATCATGGCCCTTTGGCGCATGCCACCCGACAGCTCGATCGGATACATGGCGTAGGCCTTCTTGGGATCGGGAAAGCCCACCATGCGCAGCATGTCCACGGTCACCTGATAGGCTTCTCGTCCGCTGCTCGCGCGGTGCAGGGTCAACGCCTCCTCGACCTGGTGGCCGACGCGATGAAGCGGTGAAAGCGACGTCATCGGTTCCTGAAAGATCATGGAAATCGAGCCGCCGCGCATGGCGCGCATGTACGGTCCGTCTGCCGGCTCTGCGGCATGGTCGAATTCCAGGCCTTTCATGTCGGGCGGCCGAAAGAGGATGCGTCCCTTCGTAATGGTGGCGACGTTGGGGAGAATGCCGAGGATCGCCTGGGCGGCGATGGTCTTGCCGGAACCGGATTCGCCGACCAGTGACACCGTCTTGCCGGCCGGTATGCGAAAGCTTACGCCCTTCAGAACGTCGATGCTGCCGCGCTGAAGACGAATGTTGATGTGAAGATCGTCGACGCGCAAAAGGTCGCGCGCCTGCGTGGCGTGCTGTGCCGCAGTTGCATATCGCTCCTGTTCCCCGATGGACACCTCAGTGCGTTCCCTGTCCATATTTTTCGGTCACGTTACATGGCGCCGCGCGGCCCGGCAACAACGGGAATCAATGCGTTGTGCCAATTGCTTCGCAGACGTTGCGTCCGCCCGTTCCGCGACATGGATACGACTCCCACTCGCATTGCGGTGCAAGAGGCGGCAGGGGATTACTGCGCGATCTGCTCGAGCCGCCGCCCGTCCCATGAGATGATTGCATGATGCCCTATCGCGAGCCCCGCCGACTCGGTTTCCCCATATCCCGCCAACAGGTAGTAGAGCGCTCGAATATTGCCGGAATGTGTAACCAGAACCGGTATTTCGACGCACGGCAGTTCGCAAAGAAGGCTGGACATGGCCTCGGCCGCGTCGGCATGGCTCTGGCCGCGGGGAGGCGCAAAATTCCAGCGGTCGCGTTTGCGCGCGCGTCGCTCATCAGGAAACCGTTCCTTGACCTCCAGGGTTGTCAGCCCCTCCCATGTGCCGAACGAGACTTCACGCAACCGTTCGTCGATGACTACGGCATCGCGCGGCATGCCCAGGCGTTGGCACAAGACTTCGGCCGTCTCGACGGCTCGGCGAAGAGGCGATGACAGGACGACCGCAGGCCTGCGGGCGGACGGATCGCCGCGTAACCGACTGACAAGCGATTCGGCCAGTCGGGCGGTGCGATGCCGGCCCTGCTCGCACAGCGGGATGTCGCTATGGCCCTGAAAGCGACCCTCCAGGTTCCACGCCGTCTCGCCGTGCCGAATGGCAAGGAACGGGGGCACGGAATCGAGGCGCGGCGTCTCGGGTCTTGGAATAGCGCCCATTGGGCATGGTCTCCCGATGCATAAGCCGCAATTGGATCTGGCCAATTTGCGGACTGAAGAAGCTAGCGTTCCCTTTTAGTGGCTCCCATACGGTAGCCAATGGGGTGGCGAACCGATAAATCACACAGGCGTTGCCATTTCGCCTGTCTGAGCTTGGAGAAGGCATGAGAATTCTGGCCTATAAACCGGGGCACGACGGCCATGTCGCCCTCATCGAGGATGGCCGTCTGGTCTATTCGGTGGAAGCGGAAAAGGATTCCGGTCCGCGCTATGCGCCAGCGTCGCCGGACCTGATCCTGCACGGCCTGTCGCTGATGGACGGCCCTCCGGACGCGGTGGCCGAGTCGGGCTGGATGCGGTCGTTCCGCCCGATGGCCGACCCGATCGGGGCAGGATATTTCGGCCTCGGTCCAGAGACGATTCTGTCCCGCCCGCAGCGTTATCTTGGTCGCGACGCGCATTATTTCTCGTCGTCGCACGAGCGCTCACACCTTGTCGGCAGCTATGCGATGTCGCCCTTCGAGCAAGACCGTGCGGTCTACGCTCTGGTATGGGAAGGCGTGCTGGGCCACTTTTACCGCATCGGCTCCGACCTGACCATCGAATGTCTCGGCTCGCCGATGAGCGGGCCGGGCCACAAATACGGATTTGTCTACGGCCTCGCCGATCCGTCCTATCCGGCCGACGCGCGCAAGACGCGGCGAGAGGATGCCGGCAAGCTGATGGCTCTGGCGGGGCTTGGTTCGGCGGGGCCGATGAATGCCGCGGAAGCCGCCCTGACCGAGCGGCTTTTTGGCTGGGATGCGCTGGAGGCGCCGCTTGCAAAGGCGGATTTCCGTGACGATCCCTTCTTCAATATCGGTCTCGACAATCCCGTCTTTCACGATTTCGCGCGCAAGTTCCAGGATGCCGTCTTCGAGCGGTTTCTCGCATTCGCGCGCACCGTCGTCACACAGAAGCTGCCCCTGCTCGTGTCCGGTGGTTGTGGGCTCAACTGCGACTGGAACAGCGCCTGGAAGGAATGCGGACTGTTCGAGGATGTGTTTGTGCAGCCCTGCGCCAATGACTCGGGATCGGCGATCGGAACCGCGGCTGACGCTCAGTTTCATCTCACCGGCAATGCCAAGCTCGACTGGAGCGTCTATGCCGGGGAGGAATTCGTCATCGATGAGGCCGATCTCGCGGGCTATTTCCGAGAAGAACGAGACGACCGCGATGTCGTGGAAATGCTGGAGCATGGCGCCGTGCTTGCCTGGGTGCAGGGCCGCTACGAGATCGGTCCACGTGCGCTCGGCAACCGTTCGCTGATTGCCGCACCTTTCACCAAAGAGACCCACGCCCGCCTGAATGCGATCAAGAAACGTGAAGGCTTTCGGCCCATTGCGCCGATCCTGATGGAGGAGGAGCACGATCGGCTGTTCGACAATCATGGTGCGAGCCCGCACATGCTCTATTTCCAGACGGTCAAGACGGATGCGCTGGCGGCCGTGACCCATGTCGACGGCAGCGCGCGCTCGCAGACCGTGACTCGCCAGCAGAACCCGCGAATGCATGACCTTCTTTCGGCATTCAAGCAGAAGACGGGCTATGGCGTGCTGTGCAACACCTCGCTCAATTTCAACGGCAAGGGCTTCATCAACCGGCTCTCCGATCTTGCCGACTATGCCAGGCAGACCGGGCTCGACGGCTTCGTCGTAGGAGACAGCCTTTACCGGCGTGTCTGATCGGATTGTGCGTCCTTCGTTGAGGTGTCGCGGATCAGGCTGGAAGCGCTCACGAGGTGCGCGGCGGGGTGAGCCGTCAGAACCTGCAGGATCGCGGCGAGGGCATGCCATGCCGCTTCGTCATGGACCAGATGGTGGGTGAGCAGGCCGATGTGCCGCGAATGCCTGTCTCGCGCGGCTTGCAGCGCCGCGGTCGTTTCGGCGGCCACGACCGCAGCAGCCTTGCCGCCGCGCCCGCCGCGCCAGTCGATCAGGTCGACATGAGTGTTGAGCTGCGGCAGGGCCGAGGCAAAGTGACCCCAGCCGAACCCCGAAAGCGCACCAGCGCCGGCCTCGTGGACGCGGGCCGCCACGCCATCAGACATGCGGTTCCACGGCGGAACCAGGATTGTCGACAGTCTCGACCCGAACAATTTCTGGAGGCGCTGCCGGCCCTGTCGCAGTTCGTGGATCACCTGATCGACGCTGCGGGCCGGTCCGGTGTCGATCAGTTCAGTCTTCTTCGCATGGGGCAGGGCGTGATTGCGATGGACATAGCCGTGCTGGCAGGCGGTCACGAGGTCGTATTCGGCAAGTTGTGCAGCGAGGGCCTCGGTTGCCCGCACGGGGATGACGGCGATCAGCACGGGGCAGTCAAACTGTCTGCCGATCGCGAGCAGGCGATCGAGCGCCGGCGAAGGGTCGACCGCATCATCATCACGCCACCAGATCGCAGCCTCGATGCCTTCGGCCTGCCAGCGGTCGAGTTCGCGGATTAGTCCGTCGAATACCGACGAGCCGTTCAATTCGCTCATGACAGAGCATCAATACGATCGAAGGCGTAGCGGAATGTGCCGCTCGCTGCTTCGATGCCGTGACGGTCATTCACGTTCCGCCATCCCTCTTCGCCCATTCGCCGCCGCAGCGCCACATCGTCGAGAAGGGTCGAGATGGCGGCTGCATATCCCGGAGCGTCGTTCTCCGCGACGAGCAGGCCGGTCGTCCCGTCTGATACGACGTCGGGAACCCCCAGCGAGTGCAGGGCGACCACGGGCAGCCGGTTCGCCTGTGCTTCGAGAAACACCATGCCGATCGATTCCCGATAGCCCGGCCAGGCAAAGATATCGCTCCTCCGCATCCATTTCAGCACGTCCTCGCGGGCGAGCGCGCCGGTCAGGCGGATGCGGTCTGTTTCCAGGTACGAAAACTCTTCCTGGACCTCCTCCATTCCGGGGCCGTCGCCCACGATCACCAGGTTCCATGACTTGTCGCGGATCTTGCGAAGCGCCTCGGCCAGCAACCGGTAGCTCACCATCTTCTTGCCCGGACGCATCATCCCGACGGCGAGAATGACGGGATCTGCGTTGTCGAATGCGACGCAAGGGGCCGGCTCGGAGGGAATGCGGGCCGCCGTGAGATCGATGAAGGGTGCCAGCGTGACGATGCTGCCGGTGTCCGGGAGAAAGGTCGAGAGATAGTCGAGATCCGAGCGCTTCATGCAGAAATTGATGCGGGCCTGTCTGATTGCCTCCTGGACCGCAATGCGGCCCGGCATCCATTCGGCATCGGTGTTCTGACGGGTGCGGCAGGCTTCGACCGTTGCATAGGGGATGCCGAGCGCCTTCGATACCCGCGGTCCGATCCAGTCCGGTGCCTTGCAGTATGGGTGATAGCTGAGCCAGAGCTGAGGGCGTTCGCTGGGCGGGCGAGCCTCGAATGCCGCAAGAACGGCCTCCGCCTCTCCCTCGCCAGCGATACGTTTGGCTTCGAACAGTTCGAGCGAGGGGCGCTTCTGATAGGCGATGAAGGAGGAAGCTATCTCGACATCGCAGTCGGCATGGGCGAGCGCGGTGACGAGAAGCCGCGCGATTTCACGGTCACCGGAAGCGATGGGGTGATCGGGTGGCTTCATCGGGGCGTAGAAGGCGACCCGTGAAATCTTGCGATCAGCGATAGTCATCGAGCGACGAGCCGGCAAGAATGGCGCTGACCGCGCTGGCAGTCGTTTCCGCGCCGTCAAGGTTTATCGCGTCGAAGCGGGGAGCGGGACCTGCCATCGCGCGGTCAATGGCCGCCGCAAGTCCCTCGGCGGTCTCCTCCCGCGGCCACAGCACGGTCGCCAGTCCCCTGGCTTCGAGGATCTCTGCGCGTCGCAACTGCTCGGTCTCTTCGCCGTCCGAGAGTGGAACGACGATGGCGCGCGTGCCGGAGCGGAAGATATCGGCCGCGGTGTTGTATCCGGCCCGCGAGATCGACAGGCGCGCATGCGCCATCTGAGTGCGAAGGTCGGGAAGGAAATCATGGATCTCGACATTGCCGCCAGCGATGGCGGCAAGCCGTTCGGTGACCTCCGGTGCTACATTGATGCCTGTGACGATCCGCCAGCGCGCATCCTTCAGGATGGAGAGCGGTTTGGCTGCTGCGGCGGCGAGCAGCAATTGCGAGCCCATGACGCCGCCGCCAACGCTTACGATGACGTCGCATGGACCGCCGACCGGGTCCGTCGTGCCGTCATTATTGTGGGGCGCGACAATCCCCGTGTAGAGCACCTTCTCCGCAATCCGGTTGTAATAGGGGAAGGTGTCCTGCAACCGGATGAGTTCGGGATCGCCGTGGACGAGAACATGGCTGAAATAGCGCTCGACCATGTCCGCGGTTTCCTGATCGCGGACGGGCTTGCGGTTTTCCTGAAGGATATCGCGAACGGACGAAACGATGACCGGTGGATTGGCGCGTGCAGTCGCCGCTTCCAGCATGGGCAGCAACTCGAAGTGCATCTGGCGGCGTCCGAACGGAAAGGCCTCGGTGACGATCATATCGGGAGCGATCCGATCCAGCAGTGCCAGCAGCATGTCACGGCGTTTCAGTTTGTAGGAATCGTCGACGGCCATGCCTTCCGGCGTTTCGAGCTTGCCGAATACGGTGGAGCCGGCGCGCAGTGGCGGCAGGTAGTGGACCGTGGCGCCCTCGCCATCGAAATGGGGGATGCGTGCGCCGCCGTAGACGAGATGCACGTCGAAGCCGCGTCTGACGAGCGCTGCAACAACACGACGCGCCCTGAACACGTGGCCGACGCCCATGAGGTGCTGAACGTAGAAGAGTATCGACTGCACAGGAATGACCACTGTCCCGGATTGCATCGGGCGAGGCCCGAAAAGGCTGGTTGGGCGTTCTTCGTGGCGCCGTGGCGAGCATGCCAGGCACACATGCCTGCAAAGCGTGTTGCCACCGGTCCTATTCGGGGTCAATAGATAGGTGGTTTCTCATGCGCGAGTCGCGACCTTGACCGTCGACATTTCCACGCCCCCCGACACGAAGTCCGCCTTCGGGACGAAACGTCCGAGCGCGGCGGCGCGTGTGGCGTGGCTGGCTGCAACGAACCGCTATCTGCCGCAGCGGCTGCGCCGGCGGTTGCGCAAGGCGACCGCGACCCGATTTGCTGGTCCGTTCGATATCGAGGCGGAGGGTGTCCGATTGCGGGCCTATCCGGCCGAAAATCACTGCGACCGGACTGCGCTGGGACGCGGACATCTGCCCGAAGTGCCCGAACGGGCGTTGATCGGGCCGCTGATCAAACCCGGTATGGTGTTCGTCGATATCGGCGCCAATGTCGGCGTCTACAGCCTTTTCATTTCTTCACGTACCGATGGCACGGCGCGCGTCATCGCATTCGAACCCCATCCGCGCAGTTTTTCGAAGCTTTGGTTCAACTGCACGATCAACGGCTTTCGCAGCATCAATTGCATCAATGCGGCGGTTGGTGCGCACAAGGGCGAAGCTTCGCTGTTCAGCGACGGCGGCGGCAATGTCGGCGGCGCATCGCTTCGCGGTGAGGCGATCGTGCCCAATCGCAGCGACCGCGTTGCCGTCGTTGGCCTTGCCGAGACACTCTCGGCCCTCGACATTCCGGTGATCGACCTCTTGAAGATCGATGTCGAAGGCTACGAGGACGAGGCACTGCTGCCCCTGTTTGACGCGGACGCCGCCTTTTGGCCGCGCCACATTCTGCTCGAAACGGTTCATGCCGGGTTGTGGCAGCGCGACGTGGACAAGGCATTGCGTGACCACGGCTACCGCGTCATTGGCCAGACTGCTGAAAACAGCCTCTTCAGCCGCATATAGACCGGGCCGGTCAGGCTTCAGCCCTCATGCCTCGCGACGCAGCACGGCTGAGTGCTCGACATGCGCAGGCTCGGCAACCTCGCGACCGACGCTGATGTAGGTGAAGCCGAACCGGGCCGGCTCCTTTCGACGATGGATGTTGCGCAGATCGATCATGATCGGGCTGCGCAGAGCGGATTTGAGCTTCATCAGATCAAGAGCGCGCAGAACGTTCCATTCCGTCATGATGACAACTGCGTCCGCGCCGCTGGCCGCTTCATAGGGATCGTCAAACCAGCGTGTTTGGGGGTAGAGCATGCCGGCAGCGTTCGCCGCCTGTGGATCGAAGCCGCGAACTCCCACTCCGGCATCCAGGAGATGCTCGATTACGGTCAGGGCCGGAGATTCGCGCAGGTCATCGGTCTCAGGTTTGAACGCCACGCCAAACAGTGCAACCTGTTTTCCCGCCGGTTGGCCGAGGGCCCGCAGCACACGCCCGGCCATGCTGCGTTTGCGCGCCTCGTTTGTGTCGATCGTCGCCTTGACGAGCCTCTGCGGCGCGCCGATGGCATCGCCAAAGGTGGCCAGCGCGCGCGTGTCCTTGGGAAAGCAGGAACCGCCATATCCCGGGCCGGCGCGCAGAAACAGGTCGCCGATGCGCGGGTCCATGCCCATGATGTCTGCGACCTCCATGACGTTTGCACCCGTCTTTTCGCACAGATCGGCAATCTCGTTGATGAAGGTCACCTTGGCGGCCAAGAAGGCGTTGCAGGCGTACTTGCTGATCTCCGCATCTTCGAGGGAGGTTACCCGTACGATGGTGTCCTGCATCTGCAATGGCCGGTAGAGCTGTTCCGCCACCGCGCGGCCTTGCTTGTCATGGACGCCGATGACGATCCTGTCGGCCTTCAGAAAATCCTGAACGGCAGAGCCTTCCCGCAGAAACTCCGGATTGCTGACGACCGAAAATCGCAGTTTTGGGCGCATCTGTCCGATGCGGTTTCGAATCCGGGCATTGGTGCCGACCATGACCGTGCTTTTGGTGATCAACACCGCGCCGTCGCGCAGCAAGGGTGCGATCTCCTCGACCGAGGCGAATATCTGCGAAAGGTCGATCTCGCCCGTTTCCTGGGTCACAGGCGTTCCGACGGCCAGAATGACGGCGTCGGCCCACGGCACGACGCTCGCCGGGTCGGTCGTGAAATGAAGGTGCCCACTCGCCATATGCGCGCGGATCATGGGTTCGAGTTGCGGCTCATATATCGGGCATTCGCCCTTGTTGAGGCGCTCGATCTTGGATGCGTCATGGTCGACGCACGTCACGTCGTAGCCGAACCCGGAGAGGCAGGTTCCGCTGACGAGGCCGACATATCCGGTCCCGATGACTACGATCTTCAAGGCACACTCCTACTTCCTCGGCCTGGATTACCAGCGGCGACCACCCTGGTTGCGATCAAATGCCGTGCCCGATGATTGGCGGACCCCTCGACGTTGTGGTCGGCAGCCTACGACAGTTTGAAGCATTTGTCGCGACAGTCGTATTGCCGCTTCTTGTCCTGGACTTACGCGCCGCCGTAATAGTCCCGGTACCATTCGACGAAGGCGGCGACGCCCTCTCGAACGCCGGTCTTCGGAGTATAGCCGAAGGCCTCGCTGATCGAATGGATGTCGCTGTGGGTGTCGGGAACGTCCTCGTTGCGCCGGGGGAGCAGGTTCTTCTCGGCCTTCCTGCCGAGGGCGTCTTCGATGGCTTCGATATAATCGGTCAGCTTCACCGGGCAGGTGTTGCCGATGTTGTATATCCTGAACGGGGCGGAACTGCTGGCCGGATCGGGCGCATTGCCGTTCCAGGCCGGATCGGGGTCGGCGGGTGCATCGGCGACCGCGAGCACACCGGTGACAATGTCATCGATATAGGTGAAGTCCCGTGTGTGGTTGCCGTAGTCGAAAACATCGATCGGTTGGCCTGCAAGGATATTGCGTGTGAAGATCGACAACGCCATGTCCGGGCGTCCCCAAGGCCCGTAGACGGTGAAGAAACGCAGACCCGTGGTCGGCAGCTTGAAGAGATGGCTGTAGGCGTGCGCCATCAGTTCGTTGGCGCGTTTGGTCGCTGCGTAGAACTGCAGCGGATGGTCGGCCGGCTGATGCTCGGAAAAGGGCAGGTCGGTATTGGCACCATAGACGCTGCTGGTGCTGGCATAGACCAGGTGCGATATGCCGTTGTGCCGGCAGGCCTCCAGAATGTTGGTGAAGCCGACCAGATTGCTCTCCACATAGGCATGCGGATTGGTCAGCGAATAACCGATGCCGGCCTGGGCGGCCAGGTGGATGACCGTGTCTGGCCGCTCGGAATCGAAGCATGCATTGACAGCCGCACGATTGGCGAGATCCGCGCGGACGAACCGATACCGACCGGCAGACGTCCTGGCCGCCTTGTCGAGTTCCGCCAGTCTCGCCTCTTTCAACGCAGGGTCGTAATAATCGTTGACGCAATCGAATCCGATCACATCGACGCCACGCTCGATCAGGCGGCGTGTCACGTGATAACCGATGAATCCGGCATTGCCGGTAACCAGCACAGTCAATGAAGTCAGGCCTTTACGATTGTTTCCTTGACGATCGATCGACGTCCGAAGGCATTGCGGGTGTCGATGATCAGTCGTGCGTGGCGCGCGATCAGCGCGTAATCTACGGCGTCGTGATCCGTGGCGATCAACACGGCATTGCATTGTGCGATGCTGCCGGCCGTCAAGGGAGCCGATTCGAGTCCTTCGGCCCAGGGGTGGCGTCTTGTTCTGGGGATCTTTGCCACCAGCGGATCGTGGTAGAAGGGTTCCACCCCGCGTTCGCGCAGCAGCGCCAGGAGCTCCAGTGCCGGGCTTTCGCGTGTGTCCGCGACGTTCTTCTTGTAGGCCAGACCCACCACGAGAATCCGCGAAGAGCTGAGCGAGACCGATTGCCGCCGATCGATCTCCGCTTCCACCCTGCGCAGGACATGGGCCGGCATGGCGATGTTGATCTCGCCTGCAAGTTCGACGAAGCGGGCCGACAGGCCATATTCGCGGGCCTTCCACGTCAGATAGAAGGGGTCGATCGGGATGCAATGTCCTCCGAGCCCGGGGCCGGGGTAGAAGGGCATGTAGCCAAAGGGTTTCGTGGCTGCCGCGTCGATGACTTCCCATATATCGACACCCATCGCCTCGTAGATGAGCTTCAGGTCGTTGACGAGGCCGATATTGACGGCCCGGAAGATGTTCTCGGTGATCTTGACTGCTTCAGCGGCGCGCGTCGACGACACGGTCACGACCTGTGCCACCACCTTGCGATAGAAGGCTTCGGCAAGGACGGATGCCATCTCTCCGTCGCCCGACACGACCTTGGGGATCGAGGCCGTCGTGAAACTGTCGTTGCCCGGATCCTCGCGTTCGGGCGAATAGGCGAGGAAGAAGTCGGTTCCGGACTTGAGGCCTGAGCCTTCGAGAATGGGACGCAGCACCTCTTCCGTCGTGCCGGGGTAGGTGGTCGATTCCAGTACGATCAAATGACCTGGCCTGAGAATCGAGGTGATCGTTTCGGCCGTACGTTCCACGAATTGCAGGTCGGGATCGCGCTGCGGGGTCAGCGGCGTCGGCACGCAGATCACAATGATATCGCAATCGTCGAGCTGCGTCGCGTCCCATGTCGCGCAAAACAGTCCGCTGGCAATGTGGCGCTGCAGTTCCTCCGATGGCGCGGCGGCGATATCCGACTGGCCGTCATTTATGCGTTCGGTCCGGGCGAGATTGATGTCAAATCCCACCGTGGCGAAGCCGGCGCGCGCAGTGGCCATGGCAAGGGGGAGGCCGACATATCCCAGACCGATGATTGCCACGCGGGCGGTCCGGTCCTCGATCTTGGCGGACAGGTCTTGTGCAGGGTCCATGGTTCGAAGTCGCGGAGGGTTCATCTGCTTTGTGAAGAGGTTGCCTCGGCGTCTCAGCGCGGGCGGCGAGTGCCAACCGCTAGCATCATGCCGCTGTTTCGACAATATGGGGCAGCGCGAGGCCCATCCGGCCTGACCATCAGGCCAGGAGGACGCCTTCGGCGACCTTGACGGCGTGGCCGCCAATGCGTGCGGCCTTCAACGACTTTTGAGCGACATCGAGCTCCAGACGGATGCGTGAGGGCCGCCCCATTTCGACGCCCTGTTCGATCCAGTAGCGATTTGGCCCATCGACGGGTGAGTCGAATGCAAGGATGGCCCCAGCAAACGCTGCCGCTGCGGAGCCGGTCGCGGGATCTTCCATGATTCCGTCATGCGGGGCGAACATGCGCGCGTGAAATGCGGTGTCTTCATGGACCGTTTCGCGGCAATAGACGTATGCGCTGGCGATAACATCGCCGGCCGGAGGCGCGACCTCCATCCACATCTCGGTGTTGACCCGGACCCTTGCAGCCGCATTCAGCCCCCGAACGGGCACGCAGACAAAAGGCACGCCAGCGGACCAGGCGCTGGGCCGATGGTTCTCCAGATCAATGTCCTGTGCATCGAGGCCGAGGGCGGCGGCAACGAGTTCCGGCTCGGCCGAGAGAGGGATCGGGGTCGGCAGGCGCGGCAGATCGAATTCGGCAAAAGCAGGCCTGCCGCCGTGATCGGATACCACGCAGCGCACCGCGCCGATCTTCTCTTCGAGCACCAGGATGGCCGCACCCGATGGGCCGCGCTCCCCGCCTTCGCGCTCATAGAGGCAAATGGCTGCACCGACGGTCGGATGACCGGCAAACGGCAGCTCAGTGCGCGGTGTGAAGATGCGTACCGCCGCACTGTGTGCCTGGGTCTGTGGCGGACTTATGAAGATCGTCTCCGAAAGGTTGAACTCGCCGGCAATGGCCTGCATCGCCTTGTCGTCAAGCCCCTCGGCCTCCAGGACGACGGCCAGCGGATTTCCCGTCAAGGCCGTATCGGTGAAGACGTCATAGATTTCGTAGCGTCTCTTCTTCATCGCTGGTCTGGCCTCCATGATCGCAATTGCATAGCCCAAAGGTTCGGTCAAATCCATTGAGAACAGGGACCCGACGGTCGGGTCGGAATGGCAAGACGGACCATTCGTTGCGCCGGTTCAAGCGGTGCGATGCCGATGCCGGTGGTAGCGCGTCAGCACCACGCCGCGCGTGCCGATCAGTATCGATGCCAGATAGATCGTTCCGGCGGAGAGAATGATGGCGGGGCCGGAGGGCAGGGAAAAGTGATAGGATATCAGGAGGCCCGCCACACACGACAGCATCCCGATAGCGAGGGCCACGACACACATCGGCTCGACCCGGACCGTCCAGAAGCGCGCCGCTGCTGCAGGCAGCATCATCAGGCCGACCGAAAGCAGCGTGCCCAGGGCCTGAAACCCTCCCACCAGATTGAGCACCACCAGCGCCAGAAATATGAAATGCACCGGCGTGCCGATACGGCTGACCGAGCGCAGGAACAGGGGATCAAGACATTCTGCCACGAGGCCGCGCCAGAAAATGCCCAGTGTGGCGATGGTGATGGCGGCGATCGAGGCGATCAGGGCAAGAGCCTCGTTGTTGAGCGCGAGCACGGTGCCAAACAGCACGTGCATGAGGTCGACGCTCGTGCCACGCAGCGAAACGATGAGCACGCCCAGAGCCAGCGAGATGAGGTAGAAGGCGGCCATCGAGGCGTCTTCCTTCTGCACCGTGAAGCGCGAGACGGCGCCGGCCCCCAGCGCGACAACCATTCCGACAACGAGACCGCCTATGGTCATCGGCAATATCTGGAGGCCGAAGAACAGGAACCCGACCGCAGCACCGGGCAGGATCGCATGCGCCATCGCGTCGCCGGTCAGGCTCATCCTGCGCAGCATCAGGAAAACCCCGACGGGGCAGGAGGACAGCGAAAGAAGCAACGAGCCGGTAAGTGCCCGCTGCATGAAGCCGAATTCGACAAAGGGAGCGACAAGAAATTCGTACATGGCGTTCAGGCCGCTCCCTTGTGGCTCTGCGACAATGCCGCTTGAGCACCTTTGCCGATTTCAGGATGGTCGTGGCCGTGCGCGTGACCCGCATGCTCCTCGCACCAGGGAGCGTTCTCGCTCCACGCCTCGTTGAAGCGGCGTGCCCGGAACAGGTTGTCCGGACTCAAAGCATCGACGGTATTTCCCCAGGCAATTTCCTTGCGCGCCAGCAGCAGCGTGGTTGGAAAGTGCGCACGCACCAGTTCCAGGTCATGCGCCACGACGATGACGGTGCGCCGTTCCCCTTGCCAATGCTCGATCAGACCGATCAGGTCGCCGATGGTCTTGGCATCGACGGCGTTGAACGGCTCGTCCAGCAGGATGAGGTCGGCATCCTGCACCAGTACCCTCGCGAAAAGGGCGCGTTGCATCTGCCCGCCGGAGAGCGTGTCGATGGCGCGGTTTTCAAAGCCGCTCAGGCCGACCGCGGAGAGAGCCTGCCGCAAGCGCTCGCCGTCATGTCGCGTATAGCGGCCAAGCAAGCCGCGTTCGCGCCAAAGGCCGAGCCGCACGAGATCGAGAACACGGGCCGGAAAGCTGCGATCGATCTCGGACTGCTGGGGCAGATAGGCGGTCCGCAGGCCCTTGCCGACCCGCACCGCCCCCTCCATGGGGTCCAGCACGCCGACGATGCCTTTCATCAAGGTCGATTTTCCGGATCCGTTCGGGCCGACCACGGCCATCAGCGCGCCGCGCTCGACCGCGCCGCTCAGGTGATGCACGGCGGGGTGGCTGTTGTAGCCGAGGGTAAGGTCGTCGAAGACTAGTGCGGGTTCGCTCATCATGGCATCCGGGCGGCAGATCGTGCTTGCCTATGTGATGTTATTACATTCGTCAACCGTCGCGTCGTGGACCGCGCACATCGATAAGAAACGGCTGCGGTTCAGGCGCGGGAAATCTCCAGATCAAGCCACGGCAGACGAATGCGAAAGCAGGACATATGGTCGATTGGCGGTGAATATCATGGTCGTGTGTTTGAGTTCTCAAGCATACAAGAATGCTTCGCTTTGCGAAAAATTGCCTGACGATATGTCCTATGTTTCAATAATTGCCGGTGGCACTGTAGAGATATTGTCCGGACGCGAAGGATGTCGAAAGATGTACAAGAAGATTGTTGTTCCCGTCGATCTGGCTCATGCTGACACGCTGGCAAAGGCCTTGCAGACATCGGCTGATCTCGCACGGCATTACGGCGCGGAAATCACCTATGTGGGCGTGACGACAAACCTGCCGAGCAGCGTGGCCCATACGGCTGCGGAGTATCAGCAGAAGCTGGAGGGGTTTGCGGGCGAACAGGGTCGCAAATTTGGCGTTGAAATCAAGGCCAAGACGATCATCAGCCACGATCCTGCGCGCGATCTCGATGATAGGCTCGGCGAAGAGATCCGAGCCGAGCAGGCGGACCTGGTGGTGATGGCGTCGCATGTGCCGATCTTTTCCGATCACGTGTTCGCATCGAATGCCGGGTATCTGGCCTCGCACGCCACCACATCCGTATTCATTGTCCGATAGGAGACGCGCCGGCGCGCGTTTCCAATCTCCTTCATGTGATCGCTCGGAGCCAGTCTGCACTGTCGAGCCGTGGCAGACTGGGCTACTATGCTGCGTCGACGGGGAGGCGGAGCACGTCCATGGATACGCTGAACAAGGAGCCTGGCAGCGCATTCTATGCAGCCCTGCCTGTTCATACAGCCTTTCAAGACCTGTCGAACGCTTCAGCATACACTGCGTTGCCGGCTGATTGGTGCGTCGGCGTTGCCGATATCGTCAACTCGACGGGCCATATTGCCGAAGGCCGCTACAAGGAGGTCAACACGGTCGGCGCAGCCGTCATTTCGGCGCAGATCAACGCGCTGGGCCAGGACCGGTTTCCTTTTGTCTTCGGCGGCGACGGAGCGTCATTCGCCTTCCCCTGCCGGCAGTTGGAGCGTGTGCGCGACGCGTTGGCCCGCGTCTTGCGCTGGGCACAGGACGAGTTCGGCTTCGAGATGCGGGGATCGATCGTACCTGTCGAGGAGATCCGCGCGGCTGGTCGCGATGTGGCGGTTGCCCGCTACGGCGCATCGAAGGATGTCGACTACGCCATGTTCGCGGGTGGTGGTGTGGCCTGGGCGGAGCATGCGATGAAGGCCGGGCGCTACCGCGTCGAACCGGCCCCGGCCGGAGCTTCTCCCGATCTTGCAGGCTTGTCGTGCCGCTGGATGCCGATCCGTTCGCGACACGGCCGGATCCTTTCCGTGCTCGTGTTGCCGCGGCCGGAGGCTCCAGAGGCCGAGGTCGAGCGTGCGATGCGGCGCGTGGTGGAGATGACCGCGGACCTCGAACAGGACGGCAATCCGGCGCTTGCGCCCGCCATGAACCTGGCCTTGCCGTCAAGGGTCATGTCGATCGAGGCCTGTGCGCAGCGGGCTGGCGGATCGTTGATGTGGTGCAAGCTGAAGCTGTTTTTCGTGACCCTGGCCGGCTATCTCATCTTCCGCTTCCATATCCGGATCGGGTCATTCGATCCCGATGGCTACAAGCAGGCCGTGTCGCGAAACGCTGATTTCCGGAAGTATGAAGACGGCTTGAAAATGACACTGGACTGCGACGAGGCAACGCATCGTCGTCTCGAGGAACTCCTTGAAGAGGAGTCGCGGGCCGGAATTGTCAGTTATGGCCTGTTCGAACAGGATGCGGCCATCATGACCTGTATTGTGCCGTCCTTCGGGCGCGACGATCACATCCATTTCGTCGACGGGGCGTCCGGCGGCTATACCACGGCCGCGATGTCTATCAAGGCGCTGTCGGGCGCCGGCTGAGGGCATCACCCGCTTTCCGGTTCACCCGCTCTTGTGGCGGCGCCAGACGTCCGCCGGCCGTCCGGAAAGGCTCAGACGTGTTTTTTGCTGCGTGCGTTCTGCAACCACCTTGCCCTTGGCTACGACGCAAAGGCGTTCCGGGCGCAGTCTGATTGCTTCAATCGGATCGCCTGCATCGAGCACGACCAGGCTCGCCGTCTTGCCGACCTCCAGCCCGTAATTGTCGAGCCCCATGATTTCGGCATTGGTCCGGGTGACCATATCGAAGCACTGGCGCATGTCGGCGGGACTTGTCATCTGCGCCACGTGCAGGCCCATGAACGCGACGTCGAGCATGTCGGCCGTGCCGAGGGGATACCACGGGTCGAGAACGCAGTCCTGGCCGAAGCCGACCTTGATGCCGGCCCGCAGCATTTCGGGAACGCGCGTCATGCCGCGGCGCTTGGGATATGTGTCGTGCCGCCCCTGGATGACAATGTTGATGAGGGGGTTCGGACAGGCCGAAACACCGGCTTCGGCGATCAGCGGCAGGAGCTTGGAGACATAGTAGTTGTCCATGGAGTGCATGGAGGTCAGGTGCGAGGCATTGACGCGGCCATGCAGACCGAGGCGCTGGGTCTCGTAGGCAAGTTGCTCGATGTGGCGCGAATTGGGATCGTCGGTCTCGTCGCAATGCATGTCGATCAACAGGCCGCGCTCGGCGGCGATCTCGCACAGTTCCGTCACCGAGCGGCGCCCGTCGGCCATGGTGCGCTCGAAATGCGGAATGCCGCCGACGACCTCGACCCCCATGTCGAGCGCCCGCACGGTATTGTCGCGAGCATTCGGCGAACGGTAGAACCCATCCTGCGGGAAGGCGACGAGCTGCAGGTCGATATAGGACGAGACTTCCTTCTTGACCACCAATAGTGCTTCGACCGCTAGGAGCCGGTCATCGCAGGTGTCGACATGGCTGCGGATTGCGAGCAGTCCCATCGAGACGGCCCAGTCGCAATAGGCGAGGGCGCGTTCCTTGACCGCTTCGTGGGTGAGCAGCGGTTTGAGTTCGCCCCACAGGGCGATGCCCTCAAGGAGCGTGCCGGAGGCGTTGATGCGCGGGATGCCGTAGGAGAGCGTGGCGTCCATATGAAAGTGCGGATCGACAAAGGGCGGGGATACGAGATTGCCCGTCGCGTCCACGATGCGCTGCGCCTCGACCTCGAGGCGTGGTTCGATCGCCTTGATCCGCTCGCCGCTTATGCCGATGTCGGCCACCTTTCCATCGGGAAGCGTGCCGCCCTTGACGATAAGGTCAAAGCTCATCTTTCGCCTTTCTGATAGGGGATCATCAGCGCCCTCGGATAGGTAGCGCGCCGCGCCACCAGGATCAGGGCCAGGATCGACAGGATATAGGGCATCATCAGGAAGACCTGATAGGGAACGACCGAACCCGCCACCTGCTGGAGACGGATCTGATAGGCATCGAAGGCGGCAAACAGGATCGCGCCCAGCAGGGCCTTGCCAGGTCGCCAGGAGCCGAAGACCACCAGAGCGATACAGATCCAGCCGCGTCCATTGACCATCTCGAAGAAGAACGAATTGAACGCCGACATCGTCAGGAATGCGCCGCCGACCGCCATCAGTGCGCTGCCCGTCATGACCGCGCCGACGCGTATTGCCGTCACCGATATGCCCTGCGCCTCCACGGCGGCCGGATTTTCGCCGGCGGCCCGCACCGCCAGACCGATCGGCGTTCGGTAGAGGATCCAGGCGACAAGGGCGACGATGCCATAGGCGAGATAGGTGAAAGGCGTCTGCGCGAAGAGCGCCGGCCCCACCACCGGAATGTCGGACAAGACCGGGATCGGCAAGGGCTGGAACGATTCGATCTTGGGCGGCGACGACACCTCGGGCAGCGCGAGGCGGTATGTGAAGTAGGTCAGGCTCGTCGCCAGCAGCGTTACGCCGATGCCGACGACATGCTGGGAAAGGCCGAACGGTACGGTCAATGTCGCGTGCAGCAGCCCGAATGCCGCCCCGGTTGCCGCTGCCACGGCGACGCCGGTCCACAGGTCCGCGCCCGAATAGACGGCAAACCAGCCGGCAAAGGCTCCGGCGACCATGATGCCCTCGATGCCGAGGTTGAGCACGCCTGCGCGTTCGCAGATCAGTTCGCCCATCGTGGCGAAGATCAGCGGCGATGCAATGCGGATCGCGGCGGTCCAGAAGGTGGCGGTCAACAGAATGTCGAAGGCTTCCATCCTACCTCCACCTCACGCGGTAGCGGCTGAGCATGATCGCCGTGACCATGGTCAGCAAGGCCGTCGCCGTCATGACGTTGGCAATGTAGCTCGGCACGCCGGCCGACCGGCTCATGGCATCGGCGCCGACGAAAATGCCGGCAACGAAGATTGCCGATACGACGACGCCGAGCGGGTTGAGCATGGCGAGCATCGCCACGACGATGCCCGTGTAGCCAAAGCCGGGCGACAGATCGAGCGTCAGATTGCCCTTCAGGCCCGAGACTTCCGAAAAGCCGGCCAGCGCCGCCAGGCCGCCCGAAAGCAAGGCTGTCTTGATCAGGGTGGCGTTGACCGGGATACCGGCGAAGCGGGCTCCTTGGGGATTGTGCCCGACGGCGCGCATTTCATAGCCGAGCGTACTCTTCTTCATGATCACCCACACGACGATTGCGGAGATCATTGCAATGACGAAGCCGTAGTGCAGGCGCTTTCCCTGGATGATGCGCGGCAGTCGCGCCTCGGCGATCAGCTTCTGCGACTGAGGCCATCCCAATCCCATCGGATCCTTCAACGGACCTTCGAGCAGCAGGGAGACAAAGAGCAGGACGATGAAGTTCAACAGCAGCGTCGTCACCACCTCGTCGACGCCGAAGCGGGTTTTCAGGATCGCCGGGCCGAACAGGAGCAGTGCGCCCGCAGCCATGGAAGCAAGCATGAGGATCGGGATGAGGATCGGCGCGGGCAGGGGCAGCGCTCCGGTGCCGAGCACCACCGTGACGATCGCGCCGGCGTAGAGCTGGGCTTCGGCGCCGATGTTCCACAGCTTGGCGCGAAATGCGACGGCGATCGCCAGGCCCGTGAAGATCAGAGGCGTGGCGCGCGTCAGCGTCTCCATGAGAGCGAACTGCGATCCGGCGGCACCCTTGAGGACCAGCGCGAAAACAGAAAAGGGTGAGGCGCCAGCCGCCAGAACGAGCAGCGATGCGATCAGGAATGTCGCTGCAATGGCTGCCGCCGGGTAGGCGATGGCTGCGGCGAGGGAGGGCGCAGGCTTCGGCTCAAGCCGCATGGTGGACCTCCTCCATGCCGTGCCCGGCCATGAGTTCTCCCAGTTCGCGGATGGAGCGTTCGCCGCGCGCCGCTGGTGCCGACAATCTGCCCTTGAACATCACGAAGATGCGATCCGAAAGGGTCAGGATCTCGTCGAGATCCTCCGAGATCAGCAGAACGGCTGCGCCGCCGGCGCGCGCTTCGAGCAGGCGCCGGTGCACATAGGCGATGGCGCCGACGTCGAGACCGCGGGTGGGCTGGCTTGCCAGGATGATCTTCGGATCGGACGTCAGAGCCCGACCGAGTATCAGCTTCTGCATATTGCCACCAGAAAGGAGCCTGATCGGCGTTTCGGGCGAGGGGCACTTGACGTCATACTCCGCGATGATCTCTTCGGCGAAGCGCCGTGCCGAAGCCCAGTCGAGCAATCCATGCCTGGAAAACCTTGGATCACGGTAGCGCTCCGAGATGGCATTTTCCGTGATGCTCATGTCGGCAATGGAGCCGGTGGTGTGGCGGTCTTCGGGAATGCGTGCGACGCCGCGCTCAACGGCGTCGATCGGGGACCATGACTTGATGACCTCGCCGGCGATCGTAAGCGAGCCGGATGCCGGCGTTGCCGTGCCGGAGATGAGTGAGGCCAGGGCGGCCTGGCCGTTTCCTGAAACGCCTGCCAGGCCGATGATCTCACCTCCGTGCAGCGACAGCGAAATATCGTGCAGGCCGGGGCGAGCTCCCTCCTGCTGCGTCGACACGCGGTCGAGGGTCATCAGGGCCGGTCCGCGCGGGACCGGTTCGACCGGAGGCGGCGAGATTTCCTGGCCGACCATCAGCGTCGCCAGTTCGTGGCGGCTCGTCGCATCCACCGAACGCTCACCGGCAAGCCGCCCGGCGCGAAGCACCAGCACTCTGTCACTGATGGTCATCACTTCGTGGAGCTTGTGCGAGATGAAGATGACCGACAGCCCGTCGGCCACCATGGTGCGCAGGGTGGCGAAGAGGGCATCCGTCTCGATGGGCGTGAGCACGGCCGTCGGTTCGTCGAGGATCAGGATTCGGGCATCGCGATAAAGGGCCTTGAGGATTTCCACGCGCTGACGTTCGCCCACGGTGAGCGAGGCAATGGTAGCGCCGGGTTCGACATCGAGCCCGAAATCCTCGGACAATTTGCGGATGCGCCTTTCCGCGCCGGCCCGGTCGAGGCGGGGCCGCCAGGGATTCTGTGTGCCAAGAACGATGTTTTCGAGCACCGTCAGATTCTCGGCGAGCGTGAAATGCTGATGCACCATGCCGACGCCTGCGTCGAGGGCGGCGCGGGGATCGCCCCCAGGCAGCGTCTGACCCAGAACCTCCACGGTGCCTTCGTCGGCGACATAATGCCCGAAGAGGACGTTCATCAGCGTCGTCTTCCCGGCGCCGTTTTCGCCCAGCAGTGCCACGACCTCGCCTGCGCCGACCTCCAGCGAGATGGCGTCATTGGCGAGAAGCAGGCCGAAGCGTTTGGTTATGCCGGAAAGTCGAAGCACGGGTGTCGTCATGGCGCACGCGGATTGTGAACGGATTTCTTCCCTTAGCGCGCATTCGCTTCAAACGGCAACTTTGGAGCAAGGATATGCGCGACGATCCGGTGGACACGCAAACCAACTCGACGGAAGAAGCGCCGCTGGCGACGGGGACCCGCGGCGCTTCTCCTCAATCAGACGTCCTGTCTGCGCTCCACTGGACGGGAGCGGGTCAGTTCGATGTGGGCTCTTCGTCGTTGATTTCGACCACGAAGGAGCCGTCCTTGATCGCCTTTTCCTTCTCTGCCACCAGGGCGAGGGCTTCTGCAGGTATCTTGCCCTCGAAAGTGCCGAGAGGCGCCAGTGAACAGCCGCCTTCCTTCATGAAGGAATAGAGGCCGTAATCGGCAGCCTTGAAGGTGCCAGCCTTGACCTCGGCGATGGCGTGGTCGAGCGTCGGCTCGAAATGCCAGAGCGCGGATGCCACGACGGTGTCGGGATAGTCGGCCTGGGTGTCGATGACGTTGCCGATCGCCAGTACACCCTTTCCCTGGGCTGCATCGGATACCCCGAAGCGTTCCGCATACATGATGTCGGCGCCGGCATCGATCTGTGCGAATGCCGTTTCCTTGGCCTTCGGGGGGTCGAACCAGGAACCGATGAAGGCGACCTGGAACTTTGCGTCCGGTGCGACTTCGCGCACGCCGGCCATGAACGCATGCATGAGGCGATTGACTTCCGGGATCGGAAAGCCGCCCACCATGCCGATGTTTTTCGACTTGGTCATCGCGCCTGCAATGATTCCGGACAGATAGGAGGCGTCCTGGATGTAGTTGTCGAAGACGGCGAAGTTGGGAGCAGCGTCGTCCGGCTTGAAGCTGGAGCCCATCAGGAAGGCGGTCTCGGGATAATCGGCAGCCACGGTGCGTGCGGCGTCCTCGACGCCGAAGACCTCTCCGATGATCAGCTGGTGACCGGCCTCGGCATATTCGCGCATGACGCGTTCATAGTCGCTGTTGGAGGTGTTCTCCGAGAACACGTACTCGATCTCGCCGCGCTCCTGGGCCGCGTTCGCTGCCTTGTGGATGCGGCTCACCCACTGCTGTTCGACCGGCACGGTGTAGATGGCCGCAACTTTCAAAGGCTCCTGGGCCAGAAGCCGGCCCGGCAGGCCGACAGCGGCAAGAGCGGCGCCCGCGCCAGCGGCCTTTACGAAGGTTCTGCGGGAGACGCCGCCATTCAATGATTTCAGAAATGTGTTCGTCATGGTTCGATCTCTGGTTGGTTTGATTTCGGCAGGCTGTTTCCGTCCCCGTATCTTATTCATTGGTCGTATGCGAATACCGGCATGCCTGCAATGCTTCGAGCCGGCATGGTTGTGCATATTTTCCAATGCGCGCAAGGGGGACACGCGCCGCCGTCAACTGGCGGGCTGCTGCGGCGCGGATAGCGAATCCGGGAACATGACCGGCAGCGCATGACGCTTGCCGAACAGGGTGTCGTACTGCAGCAATCTGAAATCGCCCATCAGAGGGTCGAGCGATCCGCCCTGCAGCCAGCTCTCGTGGAAGTCTCCATCGGCCTCGATGAGCAAATGGCGGTCGACGACGCGAAAGCGGTCATGGATGCGGGCGAGAAACCCTGTGTAGTAGGGATGTTCCATTCCGGCCAACTGCAAGAGGTGCAGCGGGACGAATATTGGACTGATGGTACCGAGATCGGATTTGCCCTCGTCTTCGCTGGACCACAGGAGCAATGGGGTCTCGCGGGCGGGCAACAGTGTCGACGGCGGGCCGGTGCGCTTGGCGACACGACCAGCGAAGAGCCCGGTCGTCACATAGGTCTCGCCGAGCGGCGGCAGATGATCGCCGAAATAGCCGATCACGGTCGGACGCTTGCGTGCCTTGGCCCATTCGATCAGCCGCGCAAGGCTGGCATCGGCATCGGCCATGTTCTGAGCAAACGTGGCGATCGTGCCACGTGTCTTGTCGTCCGGGGCGCCTCGGATCACGAGCGGGCTGTCGGGGTATCGGTCGGGCTCGTAGGGCCCGTGGCTCTGCAATGTCACGGCGAAGTAGAAGAACGGTACTGATGCGGCGTCGGCATGCCGTATCATTTCCTCGATGAGCGCCGTATCGGAAGCCAGCTTGCCACGCTTCTTCAACGGCGGCAGAAGTTCGTAGGAATAGAAGCGGTCGAAGCCGAACGCATCGTAGACATTGCCGCGGTTCCAGAAGAACGCCTTGAAGGGGTGAAATGCCCGCGTGACATAGCCCTGCTGCTTGAAGAAGCTCGCCAGCGACGGAATCTGGCCCCGCACATATTGCTGGTAGGGGATGCTGCCATAGGGCAGGAAGGCGTTGGAGAAGCCGGTCAGCGCCTCGAACTCGGCATTGGCGGTCATTCCGCCGAATTCGGGCGAAAAGATGTGCCCGGATTGCAGACTGCGCACAGTGGGTATCGGATCGGGCTCGATGGAGATGCCAGGAAGGCGTTCGGGATCCCAGAAGGACTCGCTCATGATGAGGATGACATCCGGGCGCTCACGCCCGTAGTCCAGTGGATCGGCAGTGTCGCCGGGGCGCATGCCTTGCGTGATGCGCGCCATGCTGGCCGTGGAGTAGCCGGATGGCGCGGAAACGTTGGCCATCGGAACATTGAGGGCGAAGGCGAGGGCGAAGCCGTTGTGGTCGTAGTTCTCCTGCTGGTCCCACATGATGGGCCAGATATAGAGCCGTTCACGCACCCACGAGATGCTGTGATAGTCCGTCATCGAGGCGAACAGCAGTATCGCCGGCAACGAGACGGCGACCCGCCACAGGCGATCCCGCAGTCGAAGAGACTGGAACAGGCGGCGCCGCGCGAACCAGACTCCTGCGATGGCAAGCATCGTGAGGATCAGCCCGAGCCCCGAGGTGACGGCGGCAAATGGGCGTTCGCGTACCAGGAGCGGCAGAAGATCGACGATCTGGCGAGCGTAGAGAAAATCGCTCGGATAAAGCGGATCGCCGAGATAGCGGATCTTTTCGGCGCCGACCCAGGCGAGGCCGAGCGTGAGCGGCGCAAGGATGACAAACCCGATCAGCGCCCGCCCCAGGAGCGCATCGATCAGGAAGAGGAGAACCGCCATGGCGAGGATCGTTCCCAAGGCGGGATGATGCGGCTTGACGAAAAATTCCCATGCGCCGGCAAACGAAGAGCGGGCGACCGCCTCGACCAGAAAGACGATGATGCAGATCACGACCGCCGCCACGGCGGTGCGTATCACGCCTGGCCGCCGCAGGAATCGCCTTGCGTGGCCCAGCACCTGCTCCTTGCGCGGCACGGATGTCGCAAACCCAAACAAATGCTCTCTCCAGCGCCTGTCATTGGAGGTTCAACAAAATGTCATCAAACTGTCATATGCGCCAGTGTGAGGCGAGAACAAGGCGGCCCGTCAGGCTTTGTCGCCAACTGGGGGCGTCGTCCATCAATGAGATTTGAGGGTGGCTCTCAGGCCGACTGCCTGATGTGGTAGGAGGCAATGTAGCGGCGGAGCCGCTCGACGGCGTCACCGAGCACATCTTCGTTCTGGCAAAGGCTGACGCGGACGTGACCGCGCGCCGCCTCTCCAAAGGACAGGCCGGGCATGACGGCGACCTTCTCGCTATCGAGCAGACCCCAGGCAAATCGCTCGCAGTCGGGGTCGATGGCAGAGATATCGAGCATGGCGTACATGCCGCCTTCGGATCCGCGCACTCGAACGCCGGCAATGCCTTCAACGGCCCTGGTGAACGCGCGGCGCCGGCTGTCGTAGCAGTCCGCGATCTCCTTGACGCCGAATGCATTCTCCAGTGCTTCCACGGCAGCGCGGCTGACGAAGTCGGTCAAGCCATATGTCGTCACGAGATTGAGACTGATGAGTTGTCGGATCAGATCGGCACGACCGGTGAGCCAGCCGATGCGCCAGCCTGTCATGCCATGGCTTTTCGACATGGAGTTGATGACCAGGGTCCGTTCGGCCATGCCCGGCAGCGCACGCGGCGAGATGTGCCGGTTTTCGCCCGTGATCGTCCAGTAGACCTCGTCCGAAAGGAGCCAGAGATCGCGTTCACGGCAAACTTCTGCGATTCCCTCAAGCGTGTTGCGGGTGTAGACGGCTCCGGTGGGGTTGTTGGGCGTATTGATGAGGAGCGCCCTTGTGTTCGGACGCAGCGCGGCGGCGATGTCTTCGGCCCTGGGCTGGAAACCGTTTTCGGCCTTCGCTTCGACGATGCTGAAATCGGCGCCGGCTGCCCGGAACGTGCCGGGATAGGTCGCGTAGTAGGGGGCGACGGCCACGGCATGGTCGCCAGTGTCGAGCACGCCTTGAACCGCGGCGTAGAGCGCCAGTTGCCCGCCGGGTGTCGCAAGGACTTCTTCTGCGGATGTGGCAACGCCGGTGGACTGTGTCGAGACGGCTGCCATTGCCTGGCGCAATCGGGGCAGTCCGGGCAGCTGTGTGTAGTGGTGATAGCCGTTGCGCACCGCATTTACGCACGCTTCGACCGTCTGGGCCGGCGTGTCGAAGTCATGGTCGCCAACAGACAGCATGATGATGTCCTCGCCAGCCTGCTTGCGCGTCATGGCGGAGAAGTGGACTTCCCAGCCATCCTTGCCGGACGGGCTGATGCCGGTGATTCGAGAGGATGCCCTTGGCATGATTACACACTTTCAGCTGTCGCCATTGTCCGGGAACCCGCACACGCCATTGCCGGACCGCGTAGGAATTGCGCTGAACCTGCACGCAAGTCAACCTTCAGCCCGCAGTGATCATCAGGGCCAGACGTGGTGCCGAGATGTGCACAATGCGTTGCCGAGAGGTTAACGAAGCCGGAAGGAGAACGGTCATAATTGACGAATAGGTTGCGGTTTACAGATCATACTGTACTTCGGTGTGCACGCTGTTGGACCAATGGTGCGCGATGTGCGAAGGACAGGCTCCGATATCAGAAGGACGGCCCATGCTTGCCCCGGACAAGAAAATCGAACCGGTCGATGATGCGGCGATCGTCGACGAGGCAATTGTGTCTCGGCGTTCGGTTCGCGCGTATCTGCCCGATCCGGTGAATGACGAGACGATCCGTGACATCCTGAATGTCGCCGCGCGTGCTCCGTCTGGAACCAACATGCAGCCCTGGAAGGTGTACGTGACCAAGGGTGAGCGCAAGAAGGCGATTGCCGACGCGATTCTCAATTCGGGCATCCGGGCGGAGAAGGCGGTCTGGGACGAGTACAAATATTACCCCGACCAGTTCTTCGAACCCTACCTTGCGCGGCGACGCGCCGTAGGCTTCGCGCTTTACGGGGCGCTCGGCATCGGCCGACGCGACGTCGAGCGCATGCGTGCCCAGCACGACCGCAACTTTGTGTTCTTCGATGCGCCGGTGGGCCTGATCTTCACGATCGACCGGCGTTTGAACATGGGCTCATGGGTCGATTACGGCATGTTCCTGCAGTCGATCATGATCGCGGCGCGGGGCCGCGGACTGCACACCTGTCCGCAGGCCGCCTTCGCGCCGTATCATCGGCAGATCAGGCCGGTGCTGGGCATTCCCGACGAGGAGATCGTGGTCTGCGGCATGGCGCTCGGATATGAGGATGAAACCAAGCCGGAAAACAGCTTACGCACCGAACGCGCCGATCTCGAAGAGTTCGTGACCTTCGTCGAATAGCGGGCCTTGTCCGTTCGGCGACGCTTCAAGACAGCTTGAGCAGGAGGCCACGCAAGGCCTCGGGGTCTTCGAGACGCGTTTCGACCGTGTCATGCGTTCTGATCCAGATCGGCACTGCTTCTGCGAGCTTCGCCCGACCGAGATCCGTCAGGGCAAGCAGGCGGCTGCGCTTGTCCTCGGGATCGACCTCGATTCTGACCAATCCACGTCTTTCGAGGGCCTTGAGGCTTGCGGTGAGGGTCGTCCGATCCATGGCCAGGAGACCCGCTATTTCCTTCATGCGCGCTGGCGCAGGGCGGTTGAGCCCCATCATCAGAGAGAACTGTCCGTTGGTTAGGCCGACCGGACGGAACGCCTCGTCAAAGAGCCGTGCGAGCTGACGGGCGGCGCGTTGCGCATGCAGGCACAGGCAATGATCGCGCACGTGCAGTGTGGTCTCGAGGTCGGGGGGCGCAGGCTTTGACATGGTCATATAACGTTGATATCAACTTATTCGTGGAGTGCAAGTACCGACCGGCCGTCGACGGGGAGGGGGCGGCCTGAAATCGCTTCTGGAGGAGAAATCGTATGGCTCGGCGCGTGATCCTGCTCGTGGGGACGAAAAAGGGACTGTTTGTCCTGGAAGGAAACGATACCAGGAGTTCCTGGGACCTGCGCGGCCCGTATTGCAACACGTGGCCCATCCATCACGCAATTGCCGACCCGGCCACCGGAACGATCCATGCAGCCGGCGGCAACGAATGGTTCGGCCCCGCGGTCTGGAGTTCGAGCGATCTGGGAGAGAGCTGGACGCACTCGAGTGAAGGGCTTGCCTATGGCGAGGGCGAAGACCCGGTGAGCGCCGTGTGGAGTCTCGCCCCCGGGCATGGCGGACTCTATGCCGGCGTGCAGCCGGCGGGGCTCTTCCATAGCCGCGATGGCGGGCAGACGTGGCGTCATGTCGAGGGTCTGCGCGATCATCCGACCAGACCGCAGTGGAATCCCGGCGGAGCGGGATTGATCCTGCATTCGCTGGTGCCGCATCCGGACGATGTGAAACGCATCTGGGTCGGAATATCGGCCGCGGGCGTCTTCGCCACAGACGATGGCGGCGCAAACTGGGAGCCGCGCAACAGGGGCACGCGCGCAGACTTTCTGCCCGACGACCAGAAATATCCGGAATTCGGCCAATGCGTCCATTGTCTGGTGCTCGCGGCGGGATCGGGGCAGAGGCTCTACCAGCAGAACCATTGCGGCATGTATCGCAGCGACGATGGCGGGCGAAGCTGGCAAAGCATCGAGAATGGACTGCCGTCCACGTTCGGCTTCCCGGCGGCAGCGCATCCGCGTGATCCCGATACGCTGTTCCTTTTGCCGCTCAACGGCGATTCTGCGGGACGTTTCATGCCGGACGGCAGGGCGGCCGTGTGGCGCACGCGCGATGGCGGCGCCACGTGGCGCGACTTACGGGACGGCTTGCCGCAGGAGCACGCCTATTTCGGCGTTCTGCGCCAGGCCATGGCGACCGACGCGCTGGAGCCGGCCGGCGTCTACTTCGGTACGGGTACGGGCTCGGTTTACGCCAGCGCGGACGAAGGAGACAATTGGACAGAGATCGCCCGTCACCTGCCCACCATCTCCTCCATCGAGACATTCGTTGTCGGATAAGGGTCTCTGCGAGGCACGATGACAGTCGCTCGCGACATGAAGGAAACGCAGACCATCCTCGTCAGGCTGCCGGGGGTACTGGTGGATCTGTTTCCCGGATCAACCCGCTGTGTCGAGGTGCGGGCGGAGACGGTCTCGGACATGGTCGACGAACTCGACCGGCGCTGGCCGGGCATGCGTGACCGCATCTGCGACACGCGACCGGCCATTCGCAAGCATATGAATGTGTTCGTCGACGGCGAGCGCGCCTCACTGTCAACGACGCTGCGGCCGGGGATGGAAGTCTTCGTTCTGACCGCGATCAGCGGCGGGTAGTGGCGGCGGGCTATTTGACCTGGTAGCCCACATCCTCTGATGCATGGCACAACGTTCGCCAGAAGCTGCGGGCGTAGGAGCGGAAGACGTAGAGGTCGAACTGCTCCGCTCCCGTGCGCTGGATGGTGGTGAAAATGTCGTGGTGCGCCGTCGAGCACCCGGCTTCTTCAGGGAATGTACCGACAGCGAAGTCGATGGCAAAGAGCTTCGACAAGACCCATTCAGCCTTGGGTCCGGCGATGCGGATCGCCGTTCGGCCATGCGAAAGATCGATAACCGTACCGATTTCGGAATCAATGGCCTGCGTGAGCCTTTCAGCCAATCCCTCGACCTGATCGATGATGAGATAGCGGCCCGGACCGGTCCCGAATGCCGACACCGTCTCCTTGATCGCTCCGGCGCCGGGGGCGTCCGGCACGGTGAGCCCGAGGGTACCGCTTATGGCAGTACGCAAGGCCTTTTCTTCACCGGGAAATGCCGTGGCCTGGACGATCGAGCCAGGACGGGTCTCCGAGAGCGTGACACCGGCATCAGCGGCCGGATTTCCGTGCCGGCCGGGTGTCCATAGCGGTTCCAGTGGCGATACCGGTTCAACCATGCATGCGGCTCCCTTCGGGATCGAAGAAGTGATGACTGACGATCTCCACCGGACCAAAGCGGCCGCGCAGCGGGTCGGAGACATAGGCGCGGCTGTTGTGATGCACCTTGCCGCCCTCGACCAGAGCCAATGCGATGTATCTGCCGAGCGCAGGCGAGTAGCAGGCAGCAGTGACATGACCGATCGAGTCGCGGATGTCGCGCGGGTCATTGTGCTTGACGATGTGCGCACCGCCGCTGAGCGCCCGGTTGTCGAGCGATATCAGGCCGACCAGCGCAAGCCTGTCGTCGCCGGCAAGGCCCTCGCGATCCATCATCATCGATCCGATGAAGGGCTTCTTTTTCGATAGCAGCCAGTCGAGATGGAGGTCGCGTGCGGTCGTGCGCCCGTCGATTTCCGATCCGGTGACGTGACCCTTCTCGATCCGCAAGGTGCCTAGTGCTTCCAGGCCGTAAGGAACGATTCCAAATGGCTCGCCGGCTGCCACAAGGGCTTCCCATACGTGCCGGCCATATCCTGCCTTGCAGTAGACTTCGTAGGCGCGCTCGCCGGAGAATGACAGGCGGCAGATCATCACCTTTACGCCGGCGATCTCGCCGCGCACGATGCCCATGAATGGCAGCGTCTCGTTGTCGACAGGGGTGCCGTGCACGCAGCCTTCAAGCACATCGCGTGATCTCGGACCTGCGACGGCCATGGCTGCCCATTCGTCGGATACGGAGGTCAGCGTCACCTTGAGGTCGGGCCAGACGACGTCGAGGAAATATTCCAGGTGCTGCATGACCTTGCCGGCATTGGCCGTCGTCGTGGTCATCAGGAAATCGTTCTCGCCCAGCCGCCAGGTGGTTCCGTCGTCGAATGCCAGCCCGTCCTCGCGCAGCATGAGGCCGTATCGTGCCTTGCCCACGGGCAGGGTGGAGAACATGTTGGTGTAGACGCGGTCCAGGAAGACCGCTGCGTCGGGCCCTTGTACGGCGATCTTGCCGAGCGTCGAAACATCGACGATGCCGACCGATCGGCGGACCGCCGATGCCTCGCGCACATAGGCCTGCTCGACGGTTTCACCGGGATCGCCGTAGATCCGCGGTCGATGCCACAGGCCGGCGGAATACATTGTTGCGCCATGCTCGACATGCCAGTCATGCATCGGCGTAAAGCGGTCGGGCTTCAGGTCGCCATACCGCTCGCCAGCGAGCGAGCCCATCGACACGGGTGTGAAGGGGGGGCGAAAACGGGTCGTGCCCGCCTGCGGAATCGATATGCCGCGCGCCTCGGCCATGATGGCAAGTCCGGGAACGTTGGAGGTCTTGCCCTGGTCGGTCGCCATGCCGAGTGTGGTGTAGCGCTTCAGATGTTCGACGGAAACGAAGCCTTCGAGGTGGGCCAGCCGGACGTCGTCAGCCGTGACGTCGTTCTGGAAATCGACGAACGCCTTGCCCCTCTTCTTGTCGGAGGAGACGACTTCGAAGACCGGGGCAGGGGTCGGATCGATCAACGCACCTTCGACCTCTGGAACGGCTGGATTACGCGATCGGCTGCCGCCAGCGGCGGCAGCGCCGGCAGATTGACCGTCGGCAAGGGCCTCCGCGGTCGAGAAATGTCCGAGCATGGCGCCGGCGCCAGTCCACTTCTGCGCCGGATCGGGAGGCAGGAATGCCTGCAGTGCGTCGTTCCATATGGGTGCTGCGCCGGCCTGGCTTGCCAGATGGATCACGGGTGACCAGCCTCCAGAAACGAGGAGGCAGTCGACGGAGATCTGTCGTCGCGTCTCTGCGACCTGTGCCGTCCCGGGAGCAAGCGCGCCGACAAGGATCCCGCAAATCTTGCGCCCACCTTTCGTCCCGACCACCGCATGCCCGGCCAGAACTTCCGCCCCGATTTGCCTGGCCAGAGCGGCGGCGGCATCCGATATTTCGGTGCGAGCGTCGACGATGACGTCGATCTGGCCGCCCTTCTCATGGAGCGCATGCGCAGCCTGGTAGGCGCTGTCGTTGTTGGTGAAGACCGCAATGCGCGTCCCCGGCATCACGCCGAACTCTCCGGCATAGCGGGAGGCCGCGCTGGCCAACATGACGCCCGGCCGATCGTTGCCGGGAAAGACGATCGGCCGTTCCAGAGCGCCGGTGGCCAGCACCACGTCACGGGCGCGAATGGTCCAGTGGCGGTGTCGCGGTTCGCCGTTTTCCGGTGCGCGCTTGTGGTCGGCCACGCGTTCGAGCGCGGCAAGGGTATTGCCGTCGTAGTAGCCCCAGACGGTGGTGCGCGGCAGAATACGGACGTTGTCCATGCCGGCCAGTGCTTCGGCGGTGCGGGCGGCCCACTCGGCGGCGTCGCTTCCGTCGATCGTGTCGGCCGACCATTTCGCCGAACCGCCGAGAACGGGATCGATTTCGGCCAATATGACCCGGGCGTCCTTTGCCGCGGCCGTCAGCGCGGCCATCAGACCGGCAGGGCCGGCCCCAACGACAAGGACGTCGCAAAAGGCGTTCATGTGGTCGTAGCGCGTGCTGTCGGCTTCATAGCCGGCGCGACCGAGCCCGGCAGCGCGGCGGATGAAGTGCTCGCAGGCCATCCATAACCGCGTCCCCTTGAGGGGGCCGATCGCCGGGCCCATGAATGTCTTGTAGTAGAAGCCGGCAGACAGCAGCTTGCCCGCCACCTGATTGAGAGCGCCTATGTCATACTCAAGCGAGGGGAAGCAATTCTGGCTTTCGGCGACCAGACCATCGTGGATCTCGATCATCGTCGCAGGAAGGTTGGCTTCGCGCACGGCACCGCGCAAGATCGTGACCAGCGCGTTCGGCTCGTCGTAGCCGGCGGAAATCACGCCGCGTGGCCGATGATACTTGAAGGACCGGCCGAACAGTGTGACGCCGTTGGCCAGCAGCGCGGAGGCGAGCGTGTCTCCGGCCAGACCGGTATAGGCCTTGCCGTCGAAGTGGAAGCGCACCGAACGCGTGCGGTCGATGCGCCCTCCATCAGCGGTTCGCCGCAGGCTCATGGGCGCTTCTCCTGCCGGCGGGGCGCCGACCCGGCCGACTCTTGACGCCCGGTCTGCGCCGTCTCGCTCCGTGCCATTCCTATGCTCTTGATCTCATGCGTCAGAGTGGAACGCACCACGACGAGGTGGCTGCGGCAGCCGCCGGAATGCTGCCAGTATTCACGATGATCGCCGGCGGTGTTGACGCGCTCATAGACGTAGGAATTCCAGGCCGACAGGTCGGTGGAATCCGGGGCTGGGCGGGTGCGGTTGGCATCGCCCTGGTAGGTGAACTCGCACAGGTCGCGAGGACCGCAGTAAGGACAGTTGATCAGCATGGCCAGAGAGCAATCACTAGTGAAGCCGCGGTGTGGCGCCCTGACCCTTTTCGTCGATCAGGATGCCGCGCTGGAATCGGTCGAGCGTATAGGGGGCGTTGTAGGCATGGGGCTCGTCCTTGGCGATCGTCCAGGCAAAGCACCAGCCAGACGCGGGTGTTGCCTTGAAGCCGCCGTAGCACCAGCCGGAGTTGAGATACATGCCGGGGAGAGGGCCGGTGGTGATGATCGGCGAGCCGTCCATGGACATGTCCATCACCCCGCCCCATGAGCGCAGCAGCCTTGCCCGGGTCAGGCCAGGAAAGAGCGCCACCATCTCGCTCATGACGTCTTCCACCACAGGCAGGTTGCCGCGCTGAGCGTAGGAATTGTAGCCGTCGATGTCGCCGCCGAAGACAAGTCCGCCCTTGTCGGATTGCGACATGTAGAGATGGCCGCCGCCAAAGGTGACGACCGTATTGACGAAAGGCTTCAGCCCCTCGGTGACGAAGGCCTGCAAAACGTGACTCTCGATGGGCAGCGTGTCGATGCCGGCCAGTTTCATCACTCTGCCCGTGGAGCCGGCGACCGCGACCGCGACCTTCCGGGCCTCGATGTCGCCGCGCGTCGTTGCGACGCCGGTGATCCGGTCCCCGTCCCTGAGGAAGCCGGTCACCTCGCAATTCTCGATGATGTCGACGCCCCGGCGGTCGGCCGCGCGCGCGAAGCCCCAGGCGACCGCGTCGTGGCGCGCGGTGCCGGCGCGAGGCTGGAGAAGGCCGCCGACGACGGGGAAGCGGGCGGAGCGGGAGAGGTCGAGGCCGGGGACCTTGCGTGCGATCTCCCTCGGGGTGAGCCAAACTGCGTCCGCCCCGCCATGGCGCATGGCGTTGCCGCGCCGGATGAAGTCGTCAGCCTGGCCTGGCGAATGGGCGAGATTGAGGACGCCGCGCTGTGAGAACATGACGTTGTAGTTGAGGTCCTGCGCCAGGTCTTCCCACAGCCGGAGGGAGAATTCGTAGAAGCGGATTGATTCGCGCAGCAGGTAGTTGGAGCGCACGATTGTCGTGTTGCGGCCGATATTGCCCGACCCCAGCCAGCCTTTTTCGACCACGGCGACATTGGTGATCCCATGCTCCTTGGCCAGATAGTAGGCGGTCGCCAGTCCATGTCCGCCGCCTCCGACGATCACCACGTCATAGGAAGGCTTCGGGTCAGGCTTTCGCCATGCCGGGCGCCAGTCGCGGTTGCCCGTCCAGGCATGCTTGATGAGTGACAGAGCCGAATATTCCGCCATGGAGTCCCGTCCGTTCCGGATGATGCGCGAGACTATAGACCAGCGTCAGCATCAAAAGCTAGGATTGCGCCATCGCTTATTGACCGGCCGACATGGCATGGCGGGCCCAATGCTCGGGCGGTGACTTGCCGCATGCGACCGGTCACACTATGCAGGGCTTTGGATCCTAGGGGCCTGAATGCCGATGCCGATGGTGAACAGTCGCTTGCAGCCTGTCGTGTCACTGTTGTTCGTGGTCTTGTCCTTCATCGTCTGTATCGATGGGGCGCGCGCGCAGGCCATAGATGTCGATCCGTCGAAAATCTATGAAGAACAAAAGCCTATCGTTGAGAGCTACGTGCAGGAAGCCAACGAACTGGCGCGCCGGGTCGAGCTCAATTCCGACAATGACGCATTGCTCGTGCAGTACCGCAGCCAGTTGGAGGCGCTGGCAAGCGAGGTGCTCAAGAGCGCCGTTACGTTTCGCCCGAGACTCCAGGAGATCAATGCGAGGCTGGAGCAACTGGGATCGCCGCCCGGCGAAGGCATGCCGCCGGAACCCGATTCCATCAGGGAAGAACGTGTCGAGCTCAGCAACGAGAAGGCGCAGATCAATACCCTGATCGGCGAGGCGGAAAGCCTTTCCCTTCGCGTCAATCGCATGATCGAGCAGATCAACGTTCTTCGACGTGAGCTGTTCGCGGCGACGTTGTGGCGGCGCTACGACGTGTCGGTCGCGGTGAGCCCCGAAGTGTTGGGAGAACTCTCGGCGGAGGGTGAGAGTCTTTATCGGCGAACCACGTCATGGCTGCGCTTCGTCGTCAATTTCAGAATGCAGTCGCTGCTCTGGGCGACGTTTTTCTCGCTGGCCGCTGCCTGCGTCATTTTCGTTGGAGGCCGGCGGCTGCTCGGGCACCTTATGGAGCGCCGGATCGTCAGCGAGAACCTCAGCTACCTGTCGCGACTCTCGGTCGCGCTCTGGTCGACATTGCTGCCGACCGTCGCCCTGACCGTATTCTTCGGTTTGACATATCTGCTCTACCAGCATTTCAACATCCTGCGTGACGACATCGCGCAGCTGCTGGCCGGATTCTTCCAGGTCACGCTGATCGTCTTCTTCGTCGAGCGGTTGTGCTGGGCGGCTCTTTCTCCCAGGCACGAATCCTGGAGGCTGGCACAGGTCGACACGGCCACGGCGACGAAGCTCTATTGGCTGGCCGTCTTCACCGCCGTGATCACCGGTCTCGACTACCTGCTCAATGTGATCAACGAAGTGCTTGGTTCGCCTCTGTCGCTGACCGTCGTGAAGAGCCTCGTTGCGACCGTGATCGTGGGCGTCTTGCTGATCCTGATAGGTCTGGTGCGCCCGAGACGCGATGCCGCCGAATCCCGACGCTTCCGGTTCAGCCTGCTCAGCTACATATTCTTCGGCCTCGGCATTGTCACGATCATCTCGGCAGTGCTCGGCTATCTGGGGTTCGCACGGTTCATCTCGCAGCAGATCGTCATCACCGGCGCCATCATTTCGACCATGTATATCGGCTTCCAGGCGGCAGGTGCCCTGTCTGCGGAGGATACGTTCCACAATACCTCGCTGGGGCACTACCTGCGTCGAACCTTCCGCCTCGAAGACGGCACGCTGGACCAGCTGGGTGTAGCCGCCAGCATAATCACCTATGTCCTGATCGGCGTTATCGGGCTGCCGCTCATCCTACTGCAATGGGGATTCCAATGGGCCGACATCACGGGCTGGGCCTATGGCATCGCCAGCCAGATCACGATCGGTTCGATGAGCTTTTCGCTGATCGGCATCCTGTCCGGTATCCTCGTCTTCATTGTCGGGTATTTCCTGACGCGCGGATTTCAGGGCTGGCTCGACGGATCGGTTCTGGCGCGTGGCAAGGTCGATCCTGGCGTCCGCAATTCGATCAAGACCGCCGTTGGATATGCCGGCATTGCCCTTGCGGCGATCATCGGCATCTCGGCCGCTGGCATCAATCTGTCGAGCCTGGCGCTGGTGGCCGGCGCGCTGTCGCTGGGCGTCGGATTCGGATTGCAGAACATCGTCTCCAACTTCGTGTCCGGCCTGATCCTGCTCGCAGAACGTCCTTTCCAGGCGGGCGACTGGATTGAAGCAGGCGCAGTCACCGGCACAGTGAAGCGGATCAACGTCCGGGCGACGGAAATCGAGACTTTCCAGCGCCAGACCGTCATCCTGCCCAATTCGGAACTGATCAACGCGGCGGTCGGCAACTGGACGCATCGCAACAAGCTCGGCCGTATCGAGATCCGGGTCGGCGTTGCTTATGGCAGCGATGTGCGCAAGGTGCACGACATCCTGATGGAAATCGCCCGAAGCCATCCGCTCGTCCTGAAGAATCCCGAGCCTTTCGTGTTCTTCGCCGATTTCGGTGCCTCATCGCTCGATTTCGAACTGCGACTCTATCTCTCGGACGTGCTCAACGGGCTTTCCGTCCAGAACGACATCCGCTTCGGCATCGTCGATGCTTTCGCCCGCGAGGGGATCGAGATTCCGTTCCCGCAAACCGACCTTCATATCCGGACCGATGCCACCGCCGTCCAGTGGAAGCAACTGGAGCCCGAGGCGACGGTTGGCCGGACAAAGCGCCGCAAGCGGCCGGATCCCGATGATCCCAATTGATCGGGTTGACGGCATTCACATGGCGTTCAGGTCGCATCGACTATAAAATGGCATAACGAGATGGCCGCATGGGGGCCAGGAACTGGGGCGGTGGCGACACCGGAAACGAGGCATGAACAAGATCATCATTGCACTGGCAACCTTGCTTGCGGCGGGCAGCGCCGCTCTGGCCGCCAGGGCGATCAACAATGATACCGAACCGCGCACGCTGATCGTCACGGAGGGCGGATCGCGTACCGAATTGCTGATCGCTGCAGGGGAAACGGTCGAGTTCTGCTCGTCTGGTTGCTTCGTCACCATGCCCAATGGCGACCGGGAAGCCCTGACGGGCAGCGAAACGATCGAGATTTCCGGAGGCAAGGCCCGCTTCCGTTGATGCCATCCCCGCTCCAGGTGACGGGCCGAGGGGCACACGCCGATGGCGACCTGCCGGAAGGACGGTCCCGTGCCCGATTTGCCATGACGCAGAGCAATCTTCGCGCAATGCGCACCGTTGCTTGCGTTGCAGTTCCCAGAAACCAAAGGATCCCGCGTCGCGCCCGCCTTTGGTGATGTCGCAATCAGGCCGAATGGAGCCCCGGCCGGCAGCTTATTGTCCGGCAGAGTGAGGCATCGGATGGTGACCGGTCGATCCGGTGCCGCCGGATTTCGGGGAGTTCGCGGCCATGAAAAGCCAAGCGCGCGCGGTCGTAATCGGAGGGGGCGTCGTCGGTGTTTCGACGCTTTACCATCTGGCCAGGAAGGGATGGTCGGACGTCGTTCTCCTCGAGCGCAAGGAACTGACATCGGGCTCGACATGGCATGCCGCAGGACTCCTGCCGCTGTTCAACGTCAGCTATTCCGTCGGCCAGATCCACAAATATTCCGTCAGGTTCTATCAGGAGCTTCAGGAGGAGACCGGCATGAATGTCGGCTTCACCCGTTGTTCCAACATTCGTCTGGCCCGGACCAGGGATCGCTGGGACGAGTTCATGTACTACGCGGGCATTGCCGAAACGATCGGCGTCAATGTCAATATCCTCAGCCCTCAGCAGGTCAAGGAAGTGTGGCCGCTTTGCGAGACGGACGGCTTGCTCGGAGCGATCCAGCATCCCGACGATGGCTATATCCAGCCGGCCGATCTCACCCAGGCACTGGCCAAGGGTGCGCGCGACCGGGGTGCCACGATCCATCGCAACACGACTGTCACAGCCATCGAAAGGCTTGGCGATGGGGGCTGGCGGGTGACGACAGACCAGGGCGTCATCGAGGCCGAACATGTCGTTTCGGCCACCGGCAACTTTGCCCGCAGGACAGGCCGGATGGTGGGGCTCGACGTGCCCGTCATCCCGGTCGAGCACCAGTATATCGTAACCGAACCTCATCCGGCGATCATGGAGCGCAAGAAGCAGGGTCTGCCGGAAATGGGCGTCCTGCGCGAAAGCGATTCATCCTGGTACATGCGCGAGGAAAACGGGGGGCTGCTGCTGGGTCCCTACGAAAAGGGCGCGCCGTGCTGCTACATCGACGGGCCGTCCGACGACAGCGAGTATGAACTGTTCCAGGAAGACCTGGAGCGGCTCATGCCGCATATCGAGACAGCTATCGCGCGTGTGCCGGCCTTCGGCGAAGTCGGCATCAAGAAGGTCTACAACGGCGCCATCGCCTATACGCCGGACGGCTCGCCGATCATCGGTCCGGCACCGGGACTGAGGAATTTCTGGCTCAATGAGGGGCATTCCTTCGGTGTCACAGCCGCCGGAGGCGCGGGCTGGCAGCTTGCCGAATGGATCGTCGAGGGCGAACCGTCGATCGACATGATGGGCGTCGACCCGCGCCGGTTCGGCCCCTATGCGACCGAGGGCTATCTCATCGAGAAGAACGAGGAAGCCTATGCCAACGTCTTCACCATGCACTATCCGGATGAGGAGCGTGCCGCCGCCCGCCCGTTGAAGACGGTTCCCTGCCATGAGCGCCTGAAGCGCCGGGGAGCCGTATTCGGGTCCGTCTACGGCTGGGAAAGGGCCAACTGGTTCGCGCCGGAAGGCTACGAGGTTTCAAAGGAAGAGCTCGGTGTCGGCGCAGACGTCCTGACGAACCACAACCACGCAGCCCCGCTCGACGACGGACGGGTTGTCGAGAAATGGTCGTTTCGCCGATCGAACTACTTCGAGCATGTCGGCAATGAGGTGAAGAACGTCCAAGAAAACGTCGGACTTCTCGACATGTCGGCCTTCGCCAAGTGCTGGGTTTCTGGTCCGGGTGCGGAAACTTGGCTCGAATCCATCCTCGCCAACCGCATCCCGAAGAAGGTCGGGCGCATCGCGCTTTGCCACCTGCTGACGAGGCATGGCGGCGTGCGCAGCGAATTCACGGTCTATCGCCAGCCGACCGGCTTCTACCTGGTGTCGGCCGGTGCGTTCGAGGCGCACGACCATGATGTACTCATGAAACTGCTGCCGGAGGATGGCAGCGTGCGCCTTGTTCCCGTGACGACCCGGTGGGGAGTGCTGGTCGTGGCCGGACCGAAGAGCCGCGCCGTTCTTCAAGTGCTCACCCGAACCAGCCTTGAAAACATGGACTTTCCATGGCTTTCAGGACAGCGCATCTCAGTCGGCTCGGCCACGGCGCATGCATTGCGAGTGAACTTCGTGGGTGAACTCGGCTGGGAACTGCATCATCCGATCGAGCAGCAGAACTACATCTTCGACAAGATCATGCAGGCGGGCGCGGAATTCGGCATCAAGCCCTTTGGCATTCGCGCGATGACATCAATGGCGATCGAGAAGAGCTACCGGCTCATTCCGCGCGAGCTGTCGATCGAATATTCGGCATGGGAGAGCGGGCTCGACCGTTTTGTGCGTCTGGACAAGGGTGACTTCATCGGCCGCGACGCACTCGTTCGACTGCGCGAGGCAGGGCCGAAATGGAGCTTTGTCACCCTGGAGGTGGAAGGCGTCGGCGATGCGGACGCGCGGGGCAGCGAGGCCATTTACAAGAACGGCCGGCTGGTCGGGCGCGCCACCCATGGCGGCTTTGGATGGAGGGTGGGCAAGAGCCTGGCGCTCGCCATGGTACAGCCCGAACAGGCAGAAATCGGTGGTGCGTTGGAAATCAGGATCCTTGGCAAATTGCACGAGGCGCGCGTGATCGCAGAGAGCCCGTACGATCCAGATAATCACGCCTTGCGTGCCTGACGTCGGGTTGCGCTCATTCTGTTTGTTTCGGGCGTTCTCGCAAATGTGATGGAGTGGCCGTACGTTACGCTATGCAATGCGGCCCCATTCCCTATCATCGGGGATATGTGGTCCGGAACAGATGTTATCGCAGCTGTCCTGGCCGGAGGGTTGGCGCTGTCGTCGCCCACGCCCATCCTGGCCCAGACCGGCGAAGAGTTTGAGGCAGACGAGATCGTCGACGTCGAACTCGTGCTTGCCGTCGACGTCTCTCTGTCCATGTCATTCGATGAGCTCGAGATCCAGCGTCACGGCTATGCCGCAGCACTGGAACATGATCGCGTCATTCAGGCCATTCTCGACGGCGGCTATGGCAAGATCGCGGTGGCCTATGTCGAATGGGCAGGCGATGATACGCAGCGCGTCGTCGTGCCATGGACGCGCATCGCCTCTGCCGATGAAGCCAGGGCCTTTGCCTCGCGTCTCACGGCTGTCCCGCCAAGCCGTGCTCGACGGACATCGATCTCCGGGGCTCTGCGATTCGCCGCGACTCTGTTCGATGACAATGGCTATCGCGGGCTGAAGAGGGTCATCGACGTCTCGGGCGACGGACCGAACAACCAGGGCCCGCCGGTGCATCTGACGCGCGACGCCGTTGTCGCCACGGGCATTACGGTCAACGGACTGCCGCTGATGACCAATGACGGCCTGACGACGGCATTCGATGTCGACGACCTCGATGCCTACTACACTGCATGCGTGATCGGTGGGGCGGGGGCCTTCATGGTCCCGGTCAACGAGTGGTCCAACTTTCCAGAGGCCGTCCGTCGCAAGCTCGTGCTGGAACTGGCAGGGCCTGCCGCGCACGAAAACGAAGCGCCGCCGGTGCTGCTCGCCGCAGCTTCTGCCGAAAACTATGATTGCCTGATTGGCGAGCGGATGTGGCGCAACCGTTCCCTGTTGTGGGACAACTGACACTTTCAATCGGAGAGAGCGCGTGATGGTGCGCTGCGCAGGTCAGGCGACAAGCAACTGCTTGCGGTCGTTTCGTTCCTGCTGCGGCGAACGGGCATAGAGTTCGCGATAGCATTTCGAGAAATGCGAGGCGGAGACAAATCCGCAGGCGACGGCAACGTCGACCACCGGCAGCGTCGACTGGATGAGAAGATGGCGCGCCCGGTCGAGCCGGATTTCAAGATAATAGCGTGCCGGCGAGCGTCCCATCTCCTGACGGAACAGCCGTTCGATCTGGCGACGCGACAATCCGACCCTGTCAGCGATCTCAATCAGAGAAAGGGGCTCGGCGAGATTGGCTTCCATCAGTTCTATGATGGCAAGCACCTTTGAATTCTGGACGCCGAGGCGCGCTCTCAGCGGCAGCCGCTGGCGGTCTGTGGGACCGCGTACGCGATCGGTCAGAACCTGCTCGCAGACCCGGTTGACCAGGTTCTCGTCGAAGTCCTCGCCGATGAGCTTGAGCACCATGTCCAGTGCGGCCGTGCCGCCGGCGCAGGTGTATATGTTCTGGTCGATCTCGAAGAGGTCCGCGTAGACATCCACCTTCGGGAACTTTTCCGCGAAACCGGGCAGATTTTCCCAATGGATCGCACAGCGCCTGTTGGACAGGAGACCTGCTGCCGCCAGGAGATAGGCCCCGGTGCACAGACCGCCGATCGCCACGCCGCGGTTATATTCTTCGCGCAGCCAGGCGGACGCGGTCTTGTTGACGTGCTTCTCGATGTCGATGCCGCCGCATACCACGACCATCGAAGGGCGTTCCGCGCCCGCCAGATTGCGGCGCTCGATTTCCAGCGAGGTGTCGACGGTGCACACGACGCCGTTCGAGGCGCGCACCGGCATTCCGTCCAGACTGGCCAGCCGCCAGCGGTAGGCCTCATGGCCCAGCATGCGGTTGGCCGAACGCAGCGGTTCGAGCGCCGTGGCGAACGCGATCATGGTGAAATCAGGCACGAGGAAGAATACGATCGACCTCTTGACGGATGATTTTGCGTTCACGGCGCCCTCATCGGTAAGGACTGCGGAAGGGCGTACGAAGCCGTTCCGCCACATGTCGAGACTGATGCAGAAAAGCCTTCTGTGTCAATGCCGTACCTGGTTCGCGGCAACAATCTTCTGGGCCATGCGCCCAAAGCCGATCGTCCAGCGATATCGACCGCTCGAAACGGTATTTCCTGATCGTTCACGCGGGGCGATGCAACTGATAACCGTCAGTGGACGAGATAGCCGAGCCGGTTGGCTGCCATCGCTCCTGTCTGGCCGGGCATGGACCTCTGCAGGCGTTGTCGCTCGAGGGCAGTGGCCAGGTTGGCGTCGGTGCGGGGGTGGAGAAAACGTGCGAAGAACTTCATTGCGCTGCTCCAGGAACATTGCCGGTTGCACGGGCTTGCCTTCGCGCATTGGAGTGGGGCGCCTCGTCTGGCCGAGATATAGGTGGCCCGATCCGAGGCGGCATCAGAAAATGCGAAGCGCAGCATTTGAAATGCGACATCCACGACAGGTATCAGGTCGCATTGGTGGTTATTCTTCTTCGTCCACGTTGCGAAGGGGCTGGGACATGTCCGGCCGCCTTTTCGCGCCCGGCTGGTGACGGCTCCCGAAAGGGCGAACCGGATGCCCCGTGCGCGCGTGTTCCATGATGGCGCTGTACTCCGTCACGAAGTTTCCGATGGCTCGAAAGACCCACATTGCAATCGCTCCTGCCTTGCAGTCGTCGCTGGTGGCCGCAGCGACGGGTCTTCCGGTTGCCAGCCGGCCCCAATCGCTGCGGCGCTGTCGCAACGCATCGCTCATCGACCGTACCAGATGGGATTTCGGACATTCTCACGTGCCCCGCGGTCCATTGCGTCGGGCCAGCCGATGTCCTTGCGGATGTCGGCGGGCAGATTGGCAATGATGCGTTCGTTACGTGCCCGGCTGCGGCGTTCGCGAATGGCGTCTGCCAAATGGATGATGGTGCTGACGATAGACATTGCATTCTCCTTCCAATGTCCGTGACGAAAATTCGTCATTTCCCGTGCGCTGCCGGACTTGGGCGGCGCCTTTCCGATCGGTCGCGTTCGACGGCAATTCAGAAGCCTCCCGGTGTCAGGAGTGCCGTTCCGGGCCGATAGGAACGGCTTGACTATGGGGTTGGTTTGAAGTTCAATCAAACGAAATGGATTTATGATTTGGTTCAGGGAAATTGAAAGAGGTCGCCGATGAACGCCCCTGTGAATCATCCCATGCCGCTGCTCGAGCTCGATGTTCTGCGCACCTTCGTGGCGATCGCCGAGACCGGCTCCTTCACCCTTGCGGCGACTGCAGTGTTCCGCACGCCATCAGCCGTCTCGATGCAGATCAAGAAGCTCGAAGAGATGCTGGGGCGCGTCGTGTTCACGCGTGACGCGCGATCGGTGAAGCTGACCAACGATGGCGAGCTTCTGCTTGGTTACGCGCGCCGCTTGCTGGCGATCAATCGAGAAGCCGTATCCAAGTTCGTGATGCCGGACATTCGTGGCGTGGTTCGGCTCGGCTCCCCGGACGACTATGGCGAACGCGTTCTGCCGACGATCCTGAAGCGCTTCGCGCAGACGCATCCGGCCATCGCTGTCGATGTCACCATCGACCAGTCGGTCAATCTGAAGCGCAGGCTTTCGGAGCACCAGCTCGATCTCACCCTTTTCACCAGCGGCTGCAACATGCCAGCCGAGGCGGAGGTGCTTCTGACCGAGCCGATCGTCTGGGCCGGCGCGCGGGGCGGAACGGCTCATATGCGCGATCCTTTGCCCGTATCGGTTTGGGAAGAGGGGTGCGTGTGGCGCGCCAACGCGCTTGAAGCGCTGGGTCGTGTCGGGCGCAACTATCGCGTGGCCTATATGAGCGCCCATACCGCCGGGCAGAGAGCGGCGATCCTGTCCGATCTGGCGGTCGCGCCGCTGCCCAGATCGTTTATCGGCAACGATATCGTGGCACTGGGCGAGAAGGACGGAATGCCGGAGCTCGCCGATTACAATCTTGCCATGATGGTCGCGTCAGACGCCTCGGCACCCGTGCGCGCGGCTGCCGACCATATTCGCGCGACTTTCGAGAGTTTCAGAGAGACGGGACGGTTCTGAGCGGTTGATCAGCGGCCGGACCGGCTGCCTTTGCCGATTGCAGCCAGTCGACTATGCGATCCCTCGCCACGCGCGTTTCGGGCATTTCGATCAGCGGCCAGACGTGGATCATGCCTTGGCCGACGACGAGTTCGATTTCGACGCCTGCGGCGCGAGCCTTCTCGATGAACAGGACCGTATCCGGATACAGCATGTCGCGGGTGCCGGAAAAGACGAGTGTAGGCGGGAGAACCGAAAGATCGCCATTGGTCGGACTGATGCGCCAGTCCGCAGCATCGATGCCGGCACAGTATAGCCGGACGGCCTCCAATCCACCGGGAATGTCCAGCCAGGGATCGGAACGGGCCGCCGCGCGCGTTTCAGGGTTCGTGACCGTCATGTCGAGGCCCGGTGAGATCAGGACATGCCGCGCGGGCAGGGGAATGCCTGTCCGGGCCGCCGTCATGGTCATGACGAGGGCCATGTTGGCGCCGGCGGAATCTCCCATGAAAACGATGTCTTGAGCCTGCGTCGTTTCAAGCATCGAGCGATAGGTGTTCAGGCCCATGGCCATCATGGAGTGGAAATCGTGCTCTGGAGCAAGGGGATAGATCGGAATTGTCACCCTGCATGAGAGCCGCGTCGCCATTTCGGCCACGAGGTTCCAGTGATGGGACGTCATCTGGAAGCAGTATGCGCCTCCGTGCAGGTAGAGTATTCGGAATGGGCCTGCCGGTCGGCGCGGCATGACGTCATAGACCGGATGGCCGTCGATCATTGTCTCGTCGATGTCGAGCATGGCGGACACCGCCGCCGGCGGACGATGGTCCTCTGTCTTGCGCGCTGCGGCGATACGGTCCCGAAATGCTTCTGCACTTTGAAACGACTTCTTGCGCGTGTGCCTGAGAACGAAGGCGACCAAGTGGCTCTTGATGCTCGGCATTGCGTCATCCCCTGGAAGAATTGTCACTCAGAGAAGTTGCAATGCGTCGCCCGGTCAAGTCCCGTCGCGTGTCAGACGCGATTGCGTCGGGCCCTGCGCTCCTCGCGCGAACGGCGCCGCGGCGTCGCCTGATTATCAGCACCGTCGCCCTCGGTGGCCTTGCGTGGTGGCAACTCGACGAGTTCGGCCAGCCTCGGAAACGCGTCGACCTTGTTGGGAATGGCCATGGCGTGGACGAAATGCTGCTGGAACCTGGGTTCGAGCGCGGTTTCGATCTTCTCGATGCGTCGTACCGTGCGCTCGATCTCGCGCCGGTGGCCACGGTTCAGGAGCGCCATCAAGGCGCCTGTTCCGGCGGCATTGCCCACCGCTTTCACTTCCGTCAGATCGCAATCGGGAATGAGGCCGAGAACCATGGCGTATTTCGGGTCGATGTAGGAGCCGAAAGCTCCTGCAAAGCAGATCATGTCGACACGGTCGACACCCTGCTTTTCCATCAGCAGCTTGATACCTGCATAAAGGGCGGCCTTGGCCAGCTGTATCGCGCGCACATCGTTCTGGGTCACCGTGATGCGCTGACGGCCCTCATGCAGCAGGTAGGAAAATGTGCGGCCGGATGGCTCTATGCGTGGGCTTCTCTCTGCCATGGTGCCGTCGATCACGCCGTCCTCGGAAACGATTCCGGCCAGATACATTTCTGCGACCACCTCGATGATGGCGGAGCCGCAAATGCCCGTAATGCCAAGCCTGTCGGCATCCTCGGCAAAGCCGTCCTCATCGGACCACTTGTCGGAGCCGATAATCTTGAAACGCGGCTCAAGCGTGTGATGATCGATACGCACACGCTCGATGGCACCGGGCGCGGCACGCTGGCCCGACGAAATCTCCGCACCCTCGAAGGCCGGGCCGGTGGGTGACGATGCGGCCACCACGCGATGCTTGTTGCCGAGCACGATCTCCGCATTGGTGCCGACATCGACGAGCAGCATCATGCGTTCCTGGCGGTGGGGACCTTCCGAGAGCGCTGCGCCGGCGGCATCGGCGCCCACATGTCCGGCAATGCAGGGCAGCACATAGACACGCGCGCCGTAATTGATCTTCAGACCGATTTCGCTCGCCCAGCTGTGCACCGCTCCGGAGACGGCGAGGGCGAAGGGGGCCTGGCCCAGTTCGGTCGGATCGATGCCAAGGAAGAGATGATGCATGATGGGATTGGCGACGAAGACGGCGTCCAGAATGTCGTCCGGGTTGACGCCGCTTTCCTCGCAGACGCGCCGTGCGAGGTCGCTGATCGCGTCGCGCACCGCATTCGTCATCGCCGAGCGGCCTTCGGGATGCATCATCACGTAGGACACGCGGCTCATCAGATCCTCGCCATAGCGGATCTGGGGATTGGATGCGCCTGAGCTCGCCACGACCCGCCCGGAAAGCAGCGACACCAGATGCATGGCAATCGTCGTTGAACCGATGTCGCAGGCGATGCCGTAGGCTTCGTTGTGCAAACCGGGCCACAGGTCGATGATGGTGGGGCGGGCGGTATCCATGTCCTGATGGATGGCCGCTGTGACACCCCAGTTGCCCTTGCGCAATATGCCCTGCACCTTGGGCAGGAGATGCTGCTCGACTAGCAGGTCCTGCCAGCCCCAGTCCTTTTCGAGCATCGCCTTCAGGCGGTCGAGGTCACCGAGAGGCTTGTGCATGTCCGGCGGGTCCACTTCGACATAGCAGAGCTGCACAGCCGGATCGCGTTCAATGAAGCGGTCGACCGCCGCCTTGCGCACGACCTGGGCGTTGACCACCGAGTCCTGCGGCACGTCGATGACAAGATCGCCTTCGATGGTCGCCGAACAGGACAAGCGCCGCCCCTCCATGAGGTGGCGCTTCTCGGCGCAGCGTTGTTCCTTCGGCCCCACCGGCGAGATGTGGTCGAGTGAGGAAACGATCTTGTGCTTGGCGAACGAGCCTTCCTGCACCACGACCTGGCAGCGCCCGCAGGTGGCGCGTCCGCCGCAGACGCTTTCCACATAGACCCCCAGTTCGCGCGCGGCATCGAGAATGGCGGTGCCTTTCGGGAAGCGGCCGCGCTTGCCCGACGGCATGAAGAGAACCAGTGGATCGACGATATCGGGCGGGCGGTTCATGGCCGAGGCGGCTATCGGGGGACTAGCCCCGCGACAGCCGCGCCTCCCTGCCGCCGCGCCGCCGCCCGCTGGCGGCGCTGGTGCTGTTCTGACTGATGATCGGTGCCGCATACTCTCCGGCCGTCGCCGGCTTGTGGTCCTTGTAGGTCTTGATCCAGGTCATGCAGTCCCGGTCGGTGCCTGCCAGGACATTGGCGGCGCGCACGGCTTCCATCTCCTGGGGACGACAGGGATTCATGATGGCGCTGGTCATGCCGGCGCCGATCACCATGGGTATGAAGCCGGCGTTGATGCCGTGGCGATGCGGCAGTCCGAAGGAGATGTTTGACAGGCCGCATGTGGTGTTGACCCTGAGTTCCTCGCGCAGCCGGCGCAGCAGCGCGAAGACCTGGCGTCCCGCATCGCCCAGAGCGCCGATCGGCATGACCAGGGGATCGACGACAACATCATGGGCCGGAATGCCGTGATCGGCGGCCCGCTCGACGATCTTCCTTGCCACGGCGAAACGGACATCGGGGTCCATCGATATGCCGGTCTCGTCATTGGAGATCGCCACCACGGGAACGTCATATTTCTTGACCAGAGGCAGGATCGCCTCCAGCTTTTCCTCTTCGCCGGTCACGGAATTGATGAGCGGCCGCCCTTTGGCCACCTTCAGTGCGGCTTCGATGGCCGCCGTGACCGAACTGTCGATCGACAGTGGCACGTCTACCAAGTCCTGGACGATTTCAAGCGTCTGGACGAGCAGAGCGGGTTCCGTGGCGTTCGGGTCAACCGCCGTGACACCGGCATTCACGTCGAGCATGGTGGCGCCTGCGGCGACCTGCTGGAGTGCATCCTGTTTCACCGTTTCGAAGTTGCCTTCGATCATTTCCGCCGCCAGCTTCTTGCGCCCGGTCGGATTGATCCGTTCCCCTATGACGCAGAACGGCTGATCGAAGCCAATGACAATTTCCCTGGTCGCGGAGGCGACTATCGTGCGGGTCATTCAGGTTCTCCAGATCGGTTGATGGGCCGGATGGCCATTGCCTCTTGCCTTGTCGTCATCACGGTCAGCCTGCCACCTGATTGACCATTTCAACCGGCGAATGCGGTTCGTCGTCATGCAGCATGTGGTCGAGCTTCTCGGCGACGATCACATCCTCGGGTCGCAGTTCGCGCCGCCAAGGCCGCCGGCCCTTTAGTACGCCGGACTCGGCGACGATCTCCGCCACGAATTCTTCCTGTCGGTAGGCCATGACATGAACACCGCAGACGCCATCGATTTCCTTCACCTCGTTGATGATGTCGATGCAGAGCTGCTTGCCTTCCTTCTTCTGGTCCTGGGCGCCTTCCAGGCGCTCGATGACGCTGTCGGGGATATGCACGCCCGGCACATTGGCGCGCATCCAGCGGGCCGTACGCGCCGAAGCAAGCGGCCCGACGCCGCACAGGATGAAACATTGCTCTGCCAGCCCGAGATCGCGCACCCGCTGCATGTAATCGCGAAACATCGGCACGTCGTAACAATACTGGCTTTGAACGAACTGTGCGCCGGCGGCGATCTTCTTCGCCAGGCGATGGGGACGGAAGTCGTGCGGCGGGGCGAACGGATTGATGGCCGCGCCGAGAAAGACCTCCGGCGGCGTTGTCAGCTTGCGCCCGGACAGAAACTTTCCATTGTCGCGCATGACGCGCACGGTCTCCAGGAGCGACATGCAGTCGAGATCAAAAACCGGCTTGGCGCCGGGTTGGTCGCCTGCCTGCACGCCGTCGCCTGTCAGGCACAGAATGTTGGAGACACCCATCGCCGCCGCCCCCAGAACATCGCCCTGAATGGCGATGCGGTTGCGGTCGCGGCACGAGATCTGCATGATCGTGGCGTAGCCCATGCGGGTCAGAAGTGCGCAGATGCCCACAGACGACATGTGGCAGTTTGCGCCCGAGGCATCGACCGCGTTGATACCGTCGACCCAGCCTTCAAATACCGCCGCCCGTTCGAATACGTCCTGCGCATTGGCGCTGTCGGGCGGATTGAGTTCCGCCGTCACTGCGAATTCACCGCGCCTGAGCACGCGTTCCAGCCGGCCGCGCGAGGAATGGCCGGGCAGGGGCTCGAGCGGCAGGTCGACGCCGGCCGGATTGACATCGCCCGGGCTCATGCAGCCTCCTTTGGAGGCTGTTCCGCCGGACGGGATGCCTCCGCCGTCGCGCGAAGCCATGCCGAGGTCTCGCGCAGCGACTGATCCACCGGCTTCTGAACGTCGAGGATGGCGTCGCCTGCAATCATGTTGCGCGAACCCGCCCAGGCCTGGACCCAGACGCAGGGCATATCCGGTTCTACCTCGCAGTTGCCGTTGGCGCGCACTCCTCCGCAAGGACCGTTGCGCAACTGTTTGGGACAGTTCATCGGGCAGGACATCCCGGTCGATGACAGAATGCAGCGGCCGCACATGCGGCAATCGAACAGGAAGCCTTTCACGTGTCGTTCGACAAATTTTACGGGACGTTCGGCGCGCTCGTAGCCGACGGCCTGCCAGAAGGGATGCAGGGCCAGAAAGACGTTTGCGAAATGGGCATAGAGCCATTCGAGAAATCGGGAATGGCGCACCGACCACAAGCGGATCGTATAGCGCGAACGTACGCGGCGCTGGGGCGAGACGTCGGCCGGCCGGTAGGCGCTCTTCATGGCTGCCTTCTTGACCTGCGTGGCCTGCGTGACAACTGGATCGCGGTCAGACATTTTCGCGCCCGCCCGCCTGCACCAGGGCGACAAGCCGCTGGCGATCGTATGCACTGTCGAGCGCCGCCAGGGCCTTGTCGGCTTCTGCCTGGAGATCGTCGCCCACGGCGACCGGATCGGCCTTGCGCCATTCTTCCAGATAGGTGTCGCTGTCGCGGGCGCCTGTGCGCATGGCACAGATGTCGATCGCCTCGATGAACCGCGAGGGAAGCTCGCGCTTTGCGCTGGCACGTCCCTTCTTCACGATGACCTGGGCGGGAATGTCGCGCCAGTAGAGGACGATCAGGTCGGCCATCGGCCATCTCCTCGGTTGCCTGCACCGAGAATTGACCCATTGCCGCCCGGCTCGCTTGTTATGGGACGACGCAGGCGCATTCAAAAGCGACGTCGCAGGCGGTGACCGAATGCTACGGGTTGGATCGCATTGTCCGCACGGCTGTGCATGCTACCAGTGGAAGATACCCATGTGCGACCAGAGGAAATTGAACAGCGCCCCGGCAGAGAAGACGACGGCGGCGATGATGGCGAGTGAAACGAGGCCGACGGTAACCCCGATCGCGAAGAGAATGCCGTCGCGTTCGGACAGCGCCAGGCCGACCAGCGCCGAAGCGAAAGCCGGAAGCCAGTTTCCAAGCGGAACGGGCAGCACGACAGCGACTGCCAGCACCAGCGCAATGGCTCCAATGATGCGATCTCCGCGCCGGCGCCAGAAAGGCCAGTAGCGCGGCCTGACGAGACGTTCGAGCTGACGCAGGCGTGGGACGATGCGATCGGTCAGCTTGCGGAACAGTTCCGCGTCCAGCGACTTGCGCATGAGAAAACGCGGCAGCCAGGCCGTGCGTTTGCCGAAGACCATCTGCGCCGAAACGATTACCAGCGGCAGGCCCAGGATGACCGACGAACCCGGCGGCAAAGGCAGAAGATTGAATGAGGCGAAAAAGACCAGGAGAGCGGCGAAGCTGCGATCCCCCAGCGCGTCGCGAATGGCGCCGATGGTCACCGGACCCTTGGCCTCGCTCGCCATCAGCGTCAGCACTTCGGAAAGATGGCGCGGACGTCGTCGCCGGATGGGAGCGGGGAGGGACGCTGCATTGACTTTGTCCATGTCGGCCCTCGATGGTTGTCTCTTGTTCGTGCCACGGCGATCGGCTGCACTGCCCGTCGACCCCGCGGCCGCAGATGGCCTTTGACGCGGGCGACCGGCCCATGGGCCGGACAGACGATGCATTGATTGTCATGCGGATGGGTGCGCTTAACCAGAGATGGAGCGGTTGTCGAGCCCGCAGTTGAGCCAATTGGCCCTTCGACTGGCGGCCGGGATCATGGATCGCAGGCTTTGCCGGCTACGGCTGGCTCAGGTCGAGACTTGATGCAGCGCCGTTTCGAGATCGCCGTAGCCCGTGAAGCGGCGTTCATAGACCAGGCCGAGCATGGCGGCCGCCTCTTGAGCCACTTTCTCGAGTGCCGGGTCCACGGTCTGGGCGAGATAGACCAGCTTCTCGTAGTGGCCGAAATAGTCCTGGGCGAGTTCGGGATGCCGGTCGAGACCGAGCGGCCGGATGAAGAAGGTCTCAAAATGCCGACACAGGAAATCCGTCATGTAGAAAGCCGTCATGTCGGCGTCGGCGAGCATGGCGAATGCCGCATTGCCTTGATAGAAGGCGAAGCAGTGCGGTCCCTCAATACGCTTCACACCGTGCTTCTCGCATACCCGATCGATCTGCCCGCCCGTGCCGCAATCGGCATAGCCCACCAGTATCTTGTCGTAGTCCTGCGATCTCGCCACGGCGATTGCGCTGTCGAGGGCGGGCGGGATACGGTCGGGATGGAAGTGAAGCTCCGCCGGTAGGCAGGAAAGCTCCAGGTGTTCGAAACCAAGCCGCGTCTTGATGGCGAGGATTTCGCGGGCCAGCATTCCGCAGGCGATAACCAGTATCTTGCCGCCCTGCCGGTCAGTTGCTATGCGCGATGTCATGGTTCACGAATCCTGGCGGGGAGGCATCGTGTCCAACGTGAACTCAATGCGGAGTGCCAAAACATGAAACTTTCTCGCTTCGTACCGGTGCTGCTCGTCGTTCTGGCCGTCGGCGTGACCGCGTGTGCGAACACGGTGCGCGGGATCGGCCGCGACGTCAACGAAACGGCCGATGCCGTCCAGGATTCGATCAACCAGTAGTGGCCTTCATACGGCAATCGTCACGCGCGCCGCTCAGGAGGCGGCGCGCATATTGTGCTTGCGCTTGACGAAATCCTTGGCCGTATCCACGGTGACGGCCGCGTCGCGGCAATAGGCGTCGGCACCGATTGCGCGGCCGAATTCCTCGTTCAACGGGGCACCGCCGACCAGCACGATATAATCGTCGCGAATACCCTTTTCCTTCATCGTGTCGATGACGACTTTCATGTAGGGCATGGTGGTCGTCAACAGCGCCGACATGCCCAGAATATCCGGTTTCTCCGTCTCCAGAGCCTCAAGATACTTCTCGACCGGGTTGTTGATGCCAAGGTCGACGACGTCGAAGCCGGCGCCTTCCATCATCATCCCGACAAGGTTCTTGCCGATGTCGTGAATGTCGCCCTTGACCGTTCCGATGACCATCTTGCCCTGCTTCGGCGCGCCGGTAGCGGCGAGCAGGGGGCGCAGGATCGCCATGCCGGCCTTCATGGCGTTGGCCGAGAGCAGCACCTCGGGTACGAAGAGGATGCCGTCTCGAAAATCCTCGCCGACGATGCGCATGCCTTCCACCAGCGCCTCCGTCAGCACCTTGTAGGGTGCCCAGCCGCGCTCAAGGAGGATCTGCGTTCCCTCTTCGATTTCTTCCTTCAAGCCGTCGTACAGATCGTCATGCATCTGCTGGACGAGTTCTTCGTCGGACAGTTCGGAAAGGATGATTTCGTCGTCGGACATCGCGAGCCCCACATAAGGTGTCCGGAGGCGTTCGCCAGCCTCCCACATTGCGCTAATTAATCAGCAAGACCGGCCACGGTCATAGCCGATTTGCGACGCCGGGGATGACGAAAGCGACTGGGACCCATGCGCTGGCGGTGTCGATTTTGCGACAGGCGCTGGCGTTCGCGGGACTGTTTCGCACTGGCCAATGGCTACGATTCCCAAAGAGCGACACTGGCCGAAACCGGGCAGATGTCTGTATCGCAACGCAATTCGGGATGACGAACATGGGCGAGGATCTTGCATCCGATACGCAGGCCGGCACGGGGCGGCGTACGCGTGGCGATCGCGGCGGCGCATCGGCCCGCCGGGTGGCGCGCGGCGGTGGAGGGCCTGGCGCACAGCAGCCTTTCATCCTGCGCCGAATCCGGCCCTATGAGGTGCTCGACGATGAGGGCCTGAGTCTCATCGAGGCAAATGCCGATCGGGTCCTGGAGGAAATCGGCATAGAATTCCGCGACGATGCCGAAGCACTCGCGCTCTGGAAGGAGGCGGGCGCGGATGTGCGCGGTGAAAGGGTGCATTTTCCGCAAGGCCTGTGCAGGCAATTGCTGAAGTCGGCGCCTGCCCAGTTCACGCAGCATGCGCGCAACCGCGAACGCTCGGTGCAGATTGGCGGCAGCGCCACGGTGTTCGCGCCTGTCTACGGCCCGCCATTCATACGTGACCTCGACGGCAACCGGCGGTACGCCACCATCGAGGATTTCCGCAACCTCGTGCGGTTGGCCTATCGAGCACCCTCGATCCACCATTCGGGCGGTACGGTCTGCGAACCGGTCGACGTTCCCGTCAACAAGCGCCACCTCGACATGGTGCTGGCGCACATGACGCTGTCGGACAAGCCGTTCATGGGATCGGTGACGGCGCCGGATCGCGCCGAAGACACGGTCGAGATGTGCAAGATCCTCTTCGGCGAGAAATTTGTCGAGGAGAACACGGTCGTCATCAACCTGATCAACGCCAATTCGCCCATGGTTTTCGACGAGACGATGCTGGGCGCGGCGAAGGTCTATGCACGCAACAACCAGGCGACGATCATCACCCCCTTCATCCTTGCCGGCGCGATGAGCCCGGTAACGGTCGCGGGAACGCTGACGCAGGTGCTTGCCGAGGTGCTGGCGGGGGCGGCCTTCACGCAACTGGTGCGTCCTGGCGCGCCGGTGGTCTTCGGAACCTTCGCCTCCTCGATCTCGATGCAGTCGGGGGCGCCGACCTTCGGGACGCCCGAGCCGGCGCTCGTATCCTACGGGGCCGCGCAGCTTGCGCGTAGGCTCGGTCTGCCGTTCCGCACCGGTGGATCGCTCTGCGCCTCGAAACTGCCCGATGCGCAGGCGGCCTATGAAAGCGCCAACACCCTGAACTCCACTGTTCTGGCTGGGACGAACTTCGTCCTGCATGGCGCCGGCTGGCTCGAAGGCGGGCTGGTCTCCTGTTTCGAGAAATTCATGATGGATGTCGATCAGCTCGGCATGCAGCAGAAATTCGCCGAAGGAGTGGATCTTTCGGAGAACGGCCAGGCGATGGACGCCATCCGGGAGGTCGGGCCGGGCAGCCACTATCTCGGTTGCAATCATACCCAGGCGAATTTCCAGTCGGCCTTCTATCGTTCGATGATTGCCGACAACAATTCCTTCGAGCAATGGCAGGCGGAGGGCGAGAAGACGGCTGCGCAGCGTGCCAACGAACTGGCGCGCCGCTGGCTCGAAGGCTACGAAGCGCCTCCGATCGATGCGGGCATCGCAGACGGATTGGCGGATTTCGTGGCGCGCAAGAAGGAATCGATGCCCGACGCCTTCACGTGAAAGAAGCCCGAAGACGGCCGGGCTAAAGTGGCCGAGATCATCCACGATGAGGTCTGGCGCGGCAGCATGCGCGGACCCGTGGGGCGGTGATGCCCGGGCGGGCAGGATTGCGGGCCGGCGTGGGCCGTGATTGAATTGCGCGTCGAACAATCATTGCGGAGGCCGGCGATGGATTCGGGCGTCCTGCTCTTCAGCGTCTTTGCGATATTCATCCCGGCGCTCATCCTTCCCGGGCCGGATTTCATCGCGGTCGTTCGGGCTTCGATGATGCGCGGGACCGGCGCCGGGCTCATGACCACCGTGGGCGTTTCGGTCGGGCTCGGAATCTATGCGACGCTGAGCATGCTGGGCCTGTCGGCGATCCTGACCCAATACCATTGGTTGGCCTGGGCCGTACGGGTCGCCGGGGGCTGCTACCTGATCTATCTGGGTGTGAAGCTGCTCATGACGAAGCCTGGCGCCATCGACCTGTCGCGCGAGCAAACGCAGGCGCGTGGCAATGCGCTGTTGCTCGGCCTTTTCGTCACGCTCACCAACCCCAAGGCCATTGTCCTGTTCGCCAGCGTCTTCGCGACATCCGTTACGTCGAGCACGCCTGCATGGCTCATGGCGCTGATGATTGCGCTTGTCATGGCGTGCGCGCTGGTCTGGTATTCCTTCGTCAGCCTGTGCATGTCTTCGGGACCGGTGGTGCGGTCTCTGTCAAATGTCCGGCATTGGGTGGAACGGGCGGCGGGCGTCTGCTTCGTCGGTGTTGGAACGCGCATCCTGACCGACAGCCGCACCCCGCTGTCGACCTGAGCGGATTATTTTGGAAGTCCGGCTTTTTCCAATCCCGCGACGAAATAGTCCCAGTCGTGGGGATCCTTGTAGGGCAGAACCCGGCTTTTCTGTTCCAGCGAATAGCCTGGGTTGACCTGCATCACTTCGTCCCACAGGCGTTCAGCTTCCTCGATCCGGCCGAGATATCCATAGCACGATGCCAGCATGACACGCGCGATGTCGGTCTCGGGATAGGCTTTGATGCGTTCCTTGAGAAAGTGCTCGGCTCTTTCGAAATCGCCCTTCATGAAATAGGCATGCCCGAGGAAGTAGAGCCACATGCTGGAGTGGTGCGGGCTGTGCTTGATCGCCTTCTCGAGGCAGACGATCGCCCGGTCAGGGTCGTGCAGATAGACGAGCATGTTTCCCTTGACTGCCAGGAGTTCGGCGTCGCCCGGAGAAAGCTCGGATGCCTTTTTCAGTTCATCCCATGCCGCTTCGATGTCGCGCTTCCACAGCAAGGCGACGGCCAGTGCCCGGCGCGCCAGCGCGTCCTTGGGGCCGACCTTGACCGCCGTACGGGCCATCTCAACGGCATATTCGAGCGTTGAGTCAGGATCTTCAGTCCAATCGTTCGTGTAGGACATGATGTGGGCGAAGGCGAGGCCGGAATAGGCCGGGCTGCAGGCCGGATCGAGAGCGCGGGCCTTCTCGAAGAGGGCCGATGCCTCAATCATGCCGCTTCGACTGGCGTTCGCCAGAAGATGATCGCGGCCGCGCAGGACGAGATCGTAGGCCTCGACATTGTGCGAGGCAGGGCTGTTCAGCCGGTCCTTCTCCAGCAGGTCGAGACGCACTTTCAACTCGTTGACGATGCTGAGCGTGATCTCGTCCTGGATGGCAAAGATGTCTTCGAGTACGCGATCGTAGCGCTCAGCCCAGACATGCCCCCCGGTCGAACCGTCAATGAGCTGCGCGGTGATGCGGACCCGGTTTCCCGCCTTGCGCACGCTGCCCTCCAGGATGTGGCGCACGCCCAGTTCGCGCGCCACTTCCTTCACGTCCACGGCGCGGCCCTTGTAGGTGAAGGAGGAATTTCTGGCGATGACGAACAGGCCCGACACCTTGGACAGGTCGGTGATGATGTCCTCCGTCATGCCGTCGGAGAAATAGTCCTGCTCGGGATCGCCGCTCATGTTGTTGAACGGCAGCACCGCGATGGATGGCGTATCGCTGAATGCCCGCGTCGCAACCCGATCGTGGCCGCCCGCTTGCCCGCCTTCGACCCGCCAGCTGAACGTACGGATCGGCTCGGAGATGTTCTTCACCATTTGCAGGCCGCTGTCCTCGAAAGCGATGTCGAACTTGTTGCTGATCTGGTCGTGGACGGTGGCCGACAGGCAAATGCCGCCAGGCGGCGCGACGCCTTCCAGCCGGGCGGCGACGTTGACGCCGTCGCCATAGATGTCGTCGCCTTCCAGAATGACATCGCCGACATTGATGCCGATGCGCAGCCGCATTGCCGATTCGGGCGGCACGCCATTGCTCTCCCGGGCGATCTCGTTCTGAAGGTCGATTGCATATTGCACGGCATCGACGGCGCTTGGAAAGTCCGCCAGCATGCCGTCGCCGGTCGACTTCACCATCCGGCCGCCAAATTCATCCAGCTTCGGGTCGATCAACTCGCGGCGCAGCCGCATCAATCGCGTCAGCGTCGCGGCTTCATCGGCGCGCATCATACGGCTGTAGCCGACGACATCGGCGACGAGGATCGCTGCCAGTCTGCGCTGCACCCTTGGAGGACCCGCTGGGTTCGTGGTGGCGTGGTCGGCTTCATTCTGCATGGCGATCGGGATCTTTTGTTCCTTCAAAGGGAAGTCGCGCCGACTCATAACAGATCAGGCTCGACAGACGCGGCCATCCGGTATTTCCGGGCAGGAAAGGCATCGGTTATGTGGCCCCTGGCGATCGCTTTGCCAAGGGCGCTGATGCCGCCTCCTGTCAAAAATGTGCGAGCAGCGTTTGAAGTCTTGCCCGACAGCTCTCGAAGCCAATCGTTGGGGGCGGCCGCATCGCCTGGCTCACTTTTTGGGATCATATGGCGGTCTGGGCTCGAACTTGCGCGCTCGATCATGCAATGGAATCGAGGGGACTATTCAACCGCGCGCCCGGCCTCGCGAGCGTCGCTTGACCGCGCTGGCGGCACCGCCCTGGTCCGCCGTCTTGTTGCGCAGGGGGCCGATACGCGCCACGACCTCATCAATCGTCGGCCGTTGGCCTCTCATGTGTCCGTCGAGGGCTCGACGCATCGCCCTGAGATGGTCGAATGAGGTGCCGCAGCAGCCACCGACGATACGTGCGCCTGCATCGACGGCAAGGCGCGTATAGTCGGCCATGAGGTCGGGGGTGCCGGAATAGCGGATTTCGCTGCCGTGGAATTCTGGAATGCCGCAATTTCCCTTCACGATTACCGCAGCTCCCGGATCGGCTTCGGTCATGTCGAGAAGGGAAGCGAGAATGTCGGGCGCACCCACGCCGCAATTGGCGCCCACGGCGACTGGCGGCACGGAAAGGCCGCGGGCCACATCGTGTATCTCTTTCGGAGCGAGGCCCATCATCGAGCGTCCGGCCGTGTCGAAGGAGGCGGTGAAGGTATAGGGGAGCCCGGCGCCGGCAGCGGCCTCGGCCGCTGCTCGAATTTCGTCGGACGCCGACATGGTTTCGATCCATACGAGGTCGACGCCGCCTTCCTTGAGTCCGGCGATTTGCTCGGCAAAGGCATCCAAGGCTTCATCGAAGGTGAGGGAGCCGAGCGGTGCGAGAAGTTCGCCGGTTGGGCCGACCGAACCGGCAACGAGAACCTTTCGCGGCGCCTTGTCGGCGACAGAGCGCGCGATTTCCGCGGCGAGACGGTTCAGTTCGAAGACCCTGCCTTCGGCGTTGTGGAGCTTGAGCCGATGGCGCGTGCCGCCGAACGAATTCGTCAGGATGATATCGGCACCCGCATCGACGAACCCCTGGTGAAGGGCCGCGATCTTTTCGGGCGCGATCTCGTTCCACAATTCTGGCGCCTCGCCGGAGTCCAGCCCCATCTCGAAGAGATTGGTGCCGGTGGCGCCATCGGCGAGAAGAACACCTCTTTCGGCAATGAGGGCTTCGATCGGATTTGCCATGGCAATCGGCTCACAATGAAGTGGGTGGAGATAACGATATAACGAAATCGTTATATGGCGTCAATCGACTCTGCGATGAGCTCTTGCGCCGAGCCGTTTGCGCGTGGTGCAGACTCACCTGCAGCGTTCCGCCAGTGCGGCGGCAAAGGCCGCCGTCTCATGGGCGTTGACCTCGGCGGCGCGAATGAGATTGTCGAAATGACGCGCAAGGGTGCGAATCGTCGTCGTGGCGTTGAGCACCAGATAGAGATCGCCGACATAGATTGCCGCACGATAGGGACCAAAGATCGTATAGGGGATCGAATAGCGGGCCCGCCCGTCATAGAGGTAAAGGCGAAAGGCCGGGTATAGTTCTTCCAGCAGGCCGGACATGTGCTCGAGCTGGGTGCGCCGGACCCTGGCGTCGAGACCTGCCCATATGCCGTTTCCGTTGGCGAATATTTCGAGCGTGTGACGTGGCATGCAGACTTCCATGTCGGTTTCCGGCCTGCGGCTGTAGTCGATCCGGTACTGCGTCTCGTCGATCTGGGCTTCTCGGCTGCGGTTCGATATCCGGGCTTCGTATTCGATCACGGGATCGGTGCGCAGAAGATCGGGAATGCCGGCCGGCACATAGCGGATCTTCGTTCCCGCCGCCTCTGCGTGCCAGCGCGCAAGCAGCGTTCGTTCGTATCCGCCCGATCCTTCTTCGATTTCCACGCTTTCACGGATTTCCCCCGTCAGCACTTCGTCCTGGCTCAGGCCCAGGAGCCAGTCGAGCGAAACCTTGTGCTTTTCCGCGATGTTGAGCAGCGTTTCCGCACGCGGCAGGCGCGTTGAAGCGCCTGAAAGGAGTTGCGACAGGGCCGAACGGTCAATGCCGACGCTGGCGGCGAAGGCCGACTGATTGATGCCCGACCGATCGAGCAGAAATCTCAACCGTTCACGAAAAAGGTCCGAAAGATCACGTTTGTCCATCTCGGTTCCTTTGGCGTGCATATGTACTCTTCGCACCGAGCATACGCAATTTGACGCACGTATGTTTACAACTCACAACATATGAATTGAAAGTGGCGCATGATAAACGTTTTGTGCCCAATGTCTCATTGAACGCGACGTTGAATGCTGACAACGTCGTGTCAGTAATTGATAGATTTCCCGCGCTTGAACGATTGATGAAATGACGAAGCCTCTCGAACGGGGCCGGCGGTCCTCGACCATCGAGTGGCCGACGGTAGCCCTTATCCTTTCTTGCTATGGCGGCTGGGCCGCAACGGGCGTGTTTCTGTGGCCGGTCTGGCCGGGCATTGCCTGCCTCGTTCTGGGCGTTCTGCTTGCCCTGCAATCGTCGCTCATGCACGAGGTCCTGCACGGTCATCCCACGCGCAATGCACATGTCAACGAGGCCCTTGTCGGGTTGCCCATCGGGCTCGTCTATCCCTATCGGCGCTTCAAGCGCCTCCACCTGGCGCATCACGCCGACGAGCGGCTGACGGATCCATTCGAAGATCCTGAAAGCTACTACCGCGCAATGTGGAAACATCAACAATATCCGCAGCCGTTCAGGCTTCTTCTGCGCGCGAACAATACCATGATCGGACGTATGGTGCTCGGACCGCTCCTGGGGACGATGGGCTTCCTCATCGGCGAATCCCGCCTCTTGCGTTCCGGCGACCGCGCGGTGCGCAGGGCATGGCTGCTGCACGGGGCAGGGGCGGCAGCGGTCGTCGCCATCGTCCAATATCTGTTTGCGATGCCGCTCTGGATCTATCTGGCCGGGCCCGTGTGGATCGGACAGGCCCTCATATCCGTGCGGACGTTCGCCGAGCACCAATGGTCTGAACGACCGGACGGCCGGACGATCATCGTCGAGCGGTCCCCTCTGGCGCTCCTTTTTCTCAACAATAACCTCCATCTGGTTCATCACAAGGTGCCAAACGCTGCCTGGTATCGCCTGCCGCATCTGTTCCGCGAACGACGCCAGGAATGGGTGAACATGAATGGCGGCTATGTCTATCCGGGTTATGGTGCGTTGTTGCGCGCGTTTGCCCTGAGGGCGAAGGAGCCGGTGGTGCATCCGGCGCTGCGCCAGATGCCGGAGCCCGGCCGGGCGTTCCGGCCGCGTGTGCGGGCACGCAATATCGGTGGGCTCAGTGCCAGCGCGCCGGTGCCGGCCAAAGCCGCCAAGGACTGACGGCGGCTTGAATTCTGGCTCCAACTGATTTCAGACGGAACGATGCTCCCTTACGTTGCCGCGCTTCCCATGTATGACTGGCCGGAAATCCGGGCCGAAACCGACGCGGAATGGGCCGTGCTGCGGGATCGATTGCGCGGCCTTGGTATCGACGCGCCGCACTGTCTGGTCCGACGCAATGGCGACCTGCCGCCGGTTCCGGGCGGGATCCGTGACCGCGACGGCCGCATCATTGCGCCTGATCCCGCGAGCCTGCCCCCGGATGAATTCGATCTGCATGTCCTCTGGCGCCATCCGGCGCTCCTTCTGGGGCAGACCTGTTGGGGTCCGATGGAGGAGGGGCTTCAGCGGCATGTCCCTGTCGTCGGCCAGGCGCGCTACGACGGCTATGAGGGTGGCAATGGCGTGCGCTATTCGAGCGCGCTCATCATGCGCAGAAAGGAAGTCTTCAAGCCGCCCGCGGCCGCACCCGCCGACGGTCGGCCGATCCTGCCGCTCGATCTGATGCGCGGACGGCGACTGGCATACAACGAGCCGGCATCGATGTCGGGCATGATTGCGCTGCGGCGCGACCTCGAGGGGGCCGGTGAAAGCTTGGCTCTGTTTTGTGAAAAAATCGAGACAGGTGGCCACCGCGCATCCATCATCGCCGTGGCCGAGGGCAGGGCGGATGTCGCGGCGGTCGACTGCCGGACCTGGGATCTGGCACGACGCTTCGAAGCGGCGACGGAAACCCTCGCCGTCGCCGGCTGGACGGCGCAGCGCACGGGATTGCCCTTCATAGCCGGCGCGGCCGTCCCGTCTGACGTGGTGGACATCCTGCGCCGCCTCCTGGCGGATTAAGCGCGCATACGTTCGCCTGTAGGATCGAAGAGTGGTTCGATCGTGATGCGGGCGGGGCGGCGTTGGCCGAGGATCTCTATCTCGAACAGGCCGTCACTTTCGTTTCCTGCAAGTTCTGCCGGAACATAGCCCTGTGCCATCGATTGCCGGACATGGTGGGCATAACCGCCCGACGTGACCCAGCCAACGACGCTCCATTCGCCGTCCGCGATGCCGCGGACGGACGAAGCGCCATGGTCCGAGCGTGACCCGCTTGTCGGGCGGCCTTCCGCATCGAAACGGGGTGCACCGTAGCCGTGCGGCTTCTCCACCGTGCCGAAGTCGCGACCTTCAGTCCTTGCCCAGATCGGTTCATCGCCCATCACGTCTGCATCGAGCGCGTCCACGACCATCGAGACGCGGCGCAGCTTCGGGCCATCGCCATGTTCCTTCACGGCGGCGTCGCGTCCGACGAAGCCATTCTTGTCCAGCCGGACGAAGCGTTCCATCGCCCCCTCGAAGGGGCCATAGATCGGGCGCAACTCGCGAAACCAGGTCGGAAAGTTCTTTTCCAGCCGCATGGACAGAAGCGCCCGCATGCCGAAATCGACGATGCCGAAATCGTCGCCTGCGTCCTTTATCGCCTGATAGACCAACCGCTGATATGCGGGCTGCATCCAGATCTCGTAGCCCAGGTCCCCGGTGTAGGAGATGCGGTTGACCATGCAGGGCGCACCGCCGACGGCCATCTCGCGGAAGTCCATGAACCGGAACGCTGACGCCGAAACGTCCTCGTCGGTCAGCTTTTGCAGGACGTCGCGCGACTTCGGGCCGGCAATGGCAAGCCCCACCAGTGTCTGATCGAAGCGATGAATGCGAACCGAACCATCTCCCGGCAACTGCGCCTCGAACCAGCGTATGTGATATTTCTGTGCGGCCGAGGAGCCCCAAACCATGTACCGCTCGTTGCCTGCCTCGGGACCGCGGTTGGCTATGGTGAAGTCGCCGATCAGCTTGCCGAACTGGTTCAACATCGGCGTCAGGAGGATCCGGCCCGGTCTCGGCAGGCGGTTGGTCATCAGCCGGTCGAGGAAGGCTTGAGCACCATGACCGGATATTTCATATTTGGCGAAGTTCGCGATTTCCGTGACGCCGACACGCTCTCGTACGGCTTGAACTTCCCTGCCGACATGCTCGAAATCGTTGGAGCGATGGAACGATACGACGTCTTCGGGAGCCGTGCCATGCGGCGCGAACCATAGCGGTGTTTCGAGCCCCCAGCTGTCTCCCATCACCGCGTTGTTGTCGCGGATCATGATGTCGTACAGCGGCGTGGTCTGCGCTGGCCGCGCCGCTGGCAGTTCCTCGTTGGGGAATCGGATCGAAAAGCGGCGCGAATAGTTTTCGCGCACCTTCGCATTCGTGTAGCGCAGCGTGGCCCATTCGCCGAAGCGCGCCACGTCCATGCCCCACACGTCAAACCCCGGATCGCCGTTGACCATCCAGTTCGAAAGCGCCAGTCCGACCCCGCCGCCTTGGCTGAAGCCGGCCATGACCGCACATGCGCACCAGAAATTCGTCAGTCCCTGCACCGGGCCGACAAGGGGATTGCCGTCCAGTGCGAAGGTGAAGGGACCGTTGATGATCTGCTTGATGCCGGCCTTCTCGATGCCTGGGAAATGCCTGACGCCGACTTCGAGCGACGGAGCGATGCGGTCGATGTCGGGCGGCAGCAACTCATGGCCGAAGTCCCAGGGCGTGTTGAGCGGCGACCATGGCTTGGCCGCCTTCTCGTAGGTGCCGAGCAGAATGCCGTTGCGTTCCTGCCGCGTATAGATCTCGCCCTTGAAATCGAGCACGCCAACCATTTCGCGACCGGTGGTGCGGTTGAATTCCTCGACTTCCGGAATGGGCTCGGTCAGGAGGTACATATGCTCCATGGCGAGCAGGGGCAGTTCAAGGCCGACCATGCGTCCGACCTCGCGCGCCCAGAGACCACCGCAGTTGACCACATGCTCTGTCTTGACCGTGCCCTGCTCGGTCACGACGTTCCAGGTCCCGTCCGCTTCCTGCGCAAGCTCGACGACCCGGTTTCTCAGGATGATCTCGGCGCCCAGCGTGCGCGCCGCCTTGGCATAGGCATGGGTGGTTCCGGAGGGGTCGAGATGGCCCTCCACCGGGTCCCACATCGCGCCAACGAAATTCGTTTCGTCCATCAGGGGAAACATGGCCTTGGCTTCCGAAGGCGTGATCAGCTCGGTCTCCATACCGAGATAGCGCCCCTTGGCGTGCGCCAGACGCAGGAAATCCATGCGCTCGGGAGTGTCGGCCAGCATGACGCCGCCGGTCAGATGCAGAGAGCAGGACTGGCCCGAAATCTCCTCCAGTTCCTTGTAGAGCTGGACTGTATAGGCCTGCAGCTTGGCGACGTTCGGGTCGCCGTTGAGCGTGTGAAATCCCCCGGCAGCATGCCAGGACGAACCCGACGTCAGTTCCGAACGCTCGATCAGAAGGACGTCGCGCCAGCCGGCGCGGGCCAGATGGTAGAGCACCGAGCACCCGACGACACCGCCTCCTATGACCACGGCCTTTGCATGTGTCTTCATGTGCTTCTTCCGTATGGTGCGCGCGAATTCGAAAGCTCGATTGCGCTGGCGGTCGGCTGCCCGGGCATCTGTCAGAAATCGGTCGGGGCACCGCCTTCGACGATGCGTCTGGCGACGAAGGCGTCTATTTCCTCCTCGATCGCCGGGTCGATCAACGGCCTCTGATAAGCAGCGAGCCGCTCCTTCCAGACCCTGTTGGCGCGCTCGATCGCTGTCGGTCTGCCGGCCTCGGCCCAGGTCTCGTAGTTTCGCCAGTCGGACACGATCGGTTGGTAGAAGGCGGTCCTGTATCGCGACTGGGTGTGCGCGGTGCCGAAGAAATGACCGCCCGGTCCGACATCGCGGATGGCGTCGACGGCGAGGGCGTCTTCCGACATATCGAGTGGAACGAAGGTCTCGGCGATCATCTGAAGAAGGTCGATGTCGAGGATGGTCTTTTCGTAGGAGGCGCAAAGTCCCCCCTCCAGCCAGCCGGCGGCATGCTTGACGTAATTGCCGCCACCTTGGACGGCTCCCCACAGCGAAAACATGCTTTCATAGGCCGCCTGCGCGTCGACCGTGTTGGCCGCACAGGCATTCGAGGTGCGGTAGGGAATCTTGTAGCGCCTCGCCAGCTGGCCGCCGACGATCTGCGCCTTGAAGTTTTCCGGTGTGCCGAAAGCGGGAGCGCCCGATTTCATGTCGACATTCGACGTGAATCCGCCATAGACGACCGGGGCGCCGTTTCGAACCATCTGGGCGAACGCGATGCCGGCCAGAGCCTCGGCATTCTGCTCAACCAGTGCGCCGGCGACCGTGACCGGTGCCATTGCGCCGGCCAGCGTGAAGGGCGTTATGATCGCCACCTGGCCCATGCGCGCCATCTGGATGATGCCCTCCAGCATCGGAATGTCGAGCCTGAGGGGCGAATTGGTGTTGATCACCGTGAGGACGGAGGGTTCGGCGATCATCTGTTCGCGCGAAATGCCGCGGGCGATACGGGCGATCTCTATGCCGTCGAGATTGCGTTCGCGGCCGAGCGAATAGATGTGGAAGACCTTGTCTGTCAGGAGCGCCAGGTCGCGGATACATTCGAGATGGCGGATGGAGGGGTGGATATCGATCGGTTCGACCGGGTAGCCGCCACTGCAATGGAGGATGTTGTGCATCTGGCCGAGCTTGACCAGGTTGCGATAGTCGGTCTGGTTTCCCGGACGGCGGCCGTTGTCGCGATCGGAGCAGTTGGGCGCCGATGCCACCTGGGCAAAGATGATGCTGTCGCCTCCGAAATGGATGTCGTGCGCCGGATTGCGCGCATGCATGGTGAACTCGGACGGCGCGTTGGCAACCAGGGAAAGGATCATCTCGGGATCGAAGCGTACGCGCTCGGACCCTTCGCGCACATCGGCCCCATGCTGTTTCATGATGGTGCGCGCCTCGGCGTGAAGGACGTCCAAGCCGATCTCCCGGAGGACGCGCAGCGACGCGAGGTGGATTGCCTCCAGTTCATCGTCCGAAACGAGGCGGGCGGGGGTGAAGGGGTTCTTCAACTGGCGAAACGCCGGCTGCTCGAATGCCCCCGCGACTTCCGCCCGTTTCGCTGCCCGCCCGCCACGCCTGTTGCGCGGTGCTTCGGTCAGGCTTGATGCTGGCGGAATGTTGAGGCTCATGCGCGCTCCAGTCGAGTTCCACTGCCCGCCATATTTCGCTGCGCATGCACGATGCGATAGCCGACGCGGCGACCCGAAGCACAACCATTGCGACATTGGAGGTCTGTGAAGCCGTTCGATTGCCATGTTCTGCATCCGGCTTGAACGGCGCGGCGCCTCCGGGCTAATGTTTCACTCATGCGCAGAATGAACTTGGCAATGGCAGGGTTTCCTCGCGCGGTGACGCCGTCGCCGCGCACCCGCCATACGGAGCTTCTCCGTCTGTGTGCCCGCATCGGCTATTCGCCGCCTTCCGCTGCCTGATCCCGCGCCCGGATGTTGCCGGGTTGGTTGAACGTGAAGGAAATCGCTACATGCCCTATCAGAACTTTACCCTGAAGCAGCTTCAGGACATCGACGCCGCGCACCATCTCCACCCGTTTACGGATCACAAGGATCTGCGTGCAGCCGGCAGCCGGATCATTGCGGGCGCGAAGGGCCCGTTCATCTACGACTCCGAAGGCGCCGAGATTCTCGACGGCATGGCAGGCCTGTGGTGCGTGAATGTCGGCTACGGGCGCGATGAACTGGCCGATGTCGCCTATCGGCAGATGAAGGAACTGCCTTACTACAACTCATTCTTCCGCTGTTCGACGCCAACCCCGGTTCTTCTCGCGCAACGTCTGGCAGAGATCGCGCCGCCGCATATCAATCAGGTGTTCTACGGTTCGTCCGGGTCCGAGGCGAATGATACTGCGCTGAGGCTCGTGCGCCACTACTGGGCGTTGGAAGGCAAGCCGGAGAAGAACCGCATTATCTCGCGGAACATGGCCTATCACGGATCCACGGTCGCCGGCACGTCGCTGGGCGGCATGGCCGGCATGCATGCCCAGCTTGGGGGCGAGGTGCCGAACATCGCCCATGTGATGATGCCCTATGCCTATGAACTGGCGGAGCCCGGCGAAAGCGACCACGATTTCGGCCTGCGTGCGGCGCGCGCCGTGGAAGAGGAAATTCTGCGCGTCGGTGCGGACAAGGTCGCGGCCTTCATCGGAGAGCCGATCCAGGGCGCGGGCGGGGTCAAGATCCCGCCGCCAAGCTACTGGCCGGAAATACAGCGCATTTGCCGCAAGTACGACGTTCTCCTGATGCTCGACGAGGTGATCACGGGTTACGGACGCACTGGCGCATGGTTTGCCGCCCAGTCGATGGGCGTCGAACCCGACACGATCACCACCGCCAAGGCGCTGACCTCGGGCTATCAGCCGCTTTCGGCCCTTCTTGTGGGCGACCGCATTGCCGCCAGCCTGGTCGAGAAGGGCGGCGAGTTCTTTCACGGCTACACCTATTCGGGCCATCCCGTCGCCTGTGCGGTGGCATTGAAGAACCTGGAGATCATCGAGCGGGAGGGCCTGATCGAGCGGGTGCGCAGCGATACGGGACCCTATTTCGCGGCAGCGCTCAAGGAGCGGATCGAGGGGCATGACCTGGTCGGAGAGGTGCGGACGTTCGGCCTTCTGGGTGCCATCGAAATCGTCCGCGACAAGGCGACCAGACAGCGTTTCGAGCCAGAGGGAAGTGCCGCCGTGGTGGTGCGCGATCATGCGATCGAAAACGGCATGATGCTGCGGGCAACCGGCGACACGATGATCATGTCTCCGCCGCTGATCTGGACCCGCGAGACGATCGACATGGCCTGCGCGCGCATCTTGAAGGCACTGGACATGGCAAGAGACGATCTTCGCAAGACCTGACAAGACATATCGCCACGGGGCGTCTCGGGGCGCCCCGCACGACATTGGGAGGCCAACATGTCCAATCCGCCGATCGTCCCGCTTGTCCACTACGAGGATGCAAGCCCGGAAGTGCGGGCCGTCTATGATGACATCATGGCGACGCGCAACAGCGACTGGGTCAACAATTTCTGGAAGGTGCTGGCCCATGATCCGGTCCAGTTGAAGCGCACCTGGGAGGCGCTGAAGGAGGTCATGGGGCCCGGCGCGCTCGATCCTCTGACCAAGGAACTGATCTATGTCGCCGTCTCGGCGACGAATGGCTGCGAATACTGCACCTATTCGCATACGGCTTCGGCACGGGCCAAAGGGATGACCGATGCGATGCTGATGGAACTGCTGGCCGTTGTCGGAAAGGCGAACGAGACGAACCGGCTGGCAAATGCCCTGCGCCCACCGGTCGATATCCAGTTCCAGCCGCGCCCGGTTGCCGATTGACAGGATTTTGCAGAAGTGGGCAATAAGGACGTCGGGAGGATGTCGATTTCGCAGGACGGCCTCCCATGTTCTTTCCGCTCGATTCCGGCCATGCCCGGCGTTCCTCCGCAGTGACGGCCAATCTGATGCTGGCGCCGATGGTCGCCGCGATGCGCCTGCCCCTGTTGGCGCAGGAACTCGGCCATACGTTCACGGACAGAAGCGAAACCTTTCGCGCGGCCAACGAGAAGGTTGAGGCTGCAGCCGAAGGCATGCTGGCAGGACAGATGGCTCTTTATGCGGCCGCGCTTCGTTTCTGGCCGGAAGTCGTATCCGGCCGCACGCCATCTCTGTTCAACGGTGCGGCTGTCCATCGGACGTTTCACGCGGCTTTTCGTCCGACAGGCCGGCGTGTGAAGGCAAACTATCGTCGCCTGTCGGCAGGACGGTTCAGGTTGCGCGACCGATAGACAGTTGCAAAGCGAGCAGGCGTCACGGTAGCGAAATTCCGATAGGGCGTGCAAAAGCAAAAGCCGCGCGCCTGAAGCACGCGGCCTTGCAGATATACGCACTGAACTTGCTACTCGTCACAGTAAGTTCTGGCTCCGGTACGCGAGACCTGATCCGGAGCTTGACGGCCATGACAACCGCCTCGAAATCTGTTGTACCGGCACATCGTTACCGTGCGGTTAGCGCAAGCTTAAGCAATCCTGAATCGGCCGGGTAAAGGGGTTAACGCGCGGCTATTGCCTGTCGCCGCGCAGAAACCGGATGATCCCCGAGAAATCGTCGGCGCCGTGGCCAAGGGCATTGAAGAGGCCGTAGAGTTGGGTCGCCTCCGCGCCGAGCGGGGTGGCGGCGCCGGACTGGGCGGCGGCTTCCTGGGCAAGCTTGAGATCCTTGAGCATCAATGCTGCCGCAAAACCTGGCGCATAGTCCTTGTTGGCCGGGGATGCGGGCACTGGACCGGGGACCGGGCAATAGGTGGTAAGAGACCAGCATTGGCCAGACGACGTGGAGGCGACGTCGAACAGGGCCTGATGCGAGAGGCCGAGTTTTTCCGCCAGCACGAATGCCTCGGACACACCGATCATCGAAATGCCGAGGATCATGTTGTTGCAGATCTTCGCAGCCTGACCCGCACCGGCATCGCCGCAATGGACGATGCGTCCGGCCATCGGCTGAAGAATCGGCTCGGCCTTGTCGAAGGCCTCCTTCGCACCGCCGGCCATGAAGGTCAGTGTACCGGCCGCTGCGCCGCCCGTTCCGCCGGAAACCGGAGCGTCGACAGACAGCAGGCCGTGCTCGGCAGCAATGGCGTGTGCCTTGCGCGCCGATTCGACGTCGATGGTCGAGCAATCGATGAACAGGGCGCCTTTGCGGGCCTTCGGCGCGATGTCTTCATAGACGCCGAGAACGTGCTTTCCGGCCGGGAGCATCGTGATGACGACATCGGCGCCGTCGAGCGTGGCGGCCGCACTGCCGGTCAATGTCACGCCGTTGGCCTTTGCCGCGTCCAGATTGTCTTGCAGCAGGTCGAAACCCTGCACGGTGTGGCCCGCCTTGACGAGATTGGCGGCCATGGGATTGCCCATGTTGCCGAGGCCGATGAATGCGATCGTCGTCATTTCGATATTCTCCTCCGCGGTGTGGGGTTGGGGAAAATGGAACAGGGGAACAGGGAGGACGAGTAGGGCATTTCCGCCGGCGGCTTTGGCGTGTGACTATTCCCCTGCTTTCTTTTCCCGCAAGCTCCTATTTTCCCACCAGATGGCGCGCGACAATCATGCGCATGATCTCATTGGTGCCTTCCAGGATCTGGTGGACGCGCAGGTCACGCACCAGCTTCTCGATTCCGTATTCGTGCAGGTAGCCATATCCGCCGTGGATCTGGAGCGCCTCGTTGGCCACATCGAAGCCGACGTCGGTGACGAAGCGCTTGGCCATGGCCGACCATTTCGAGGCATCCGGCGCTTTCGCATCGAGCTTGGAGGCGGCCGCATAGAGGAGCAGGCGTGCGGCCTGCAACTCGGTTTCCATATCGGCAAGCTTGAATTGCAGTGCCTGGAACTGGTTGATGGGCTGGCCGAATGCCTTGCGCTCCGCGGCGTAGGCCAACGCCTTTCCGATTGCACTGGTAGCCCCGCCGAGCGAACAGGCCGCGATGTTGAGCCGTCCGCCATCAAGCCCAGCCATGGCGATCTTGAAGCCGGCGCCTTCACCCGACAGCAGGTTGTCGGCCGGCACCCGGCAATCTTCGAAGATGACCTGGCGCGTCTCCTGCATGTGCCAGCCCATCTTGTGTTCATTGGCGCCGAAGGCCAGGCCCGGCGTGTCCCGTTCGACCACGAAGGTCGATACTCCCTTCGGTCCGTCTTCTCCGGTGCGCGCCATGACGACATAGATATCGTTGCCGCCGGCGCCCGAGATGAACTGTTTCACACCGTTCAAGACATAGTGATCTCCGTCCTTGACGGCCTTTGTCTTCAGGGCCGCTGCGTCGGAACCGGAGCCGGGTTCGGTAAGGCAGTAGCTCGCCAGCCATTCCATCGACGTCAGTTTCGGCAGAAAACATGTGCGTTGATCGTCGCTGCCGAACCTGTCGATCATCCAGGCAGCCATGTTGTGGATGGATATGAAGGAGGAGAAGGCCGGGCAGGCCTCGGCCAGCGCCTCGAATATGAGCACCGCATCCAGACGTCCCAGCGCCGAACCGCCGACGTCGTCGCGGACATAGATGCCGCCCATTCCGAGCGGGCCGGTTTCGCGGATGACGTCGGCCGGGAAATGTTTCTGCAGGTCCCAATCGAGCGCGTTCGGAGCGACGCGGTCGCCCGCGAACGAACGGGCCATGTCCTGAATGGCCCGCTGGTCTTCATTGAGTTCGAACTGAGCCGTGGCCGCATCCAAGATGGCGTCCATTGCGTCCTCCCTGATGTCTTGGTCCGATATGGAGCCGTCTGGACAATTTAGACCAACAGGGAGCGGGTGCAACACGACCTCCGGCACAGTCGTTGTGCAGGAATGAATGCGCCAATGTGCATGTTTGCGATGGCCGATCGCCGTGGCCGGCCTCAATGCGGCGTTTCATGCGCCTTCGGCCAGTAGGTTCCGAACGACCAGACATTGCCTTCCGGGTCGGCGCAGATGAATTCGCGGCTTCCATAGTCGCGCTCCGTGAGGCCCTGGAGGATCTTGGCGCCGGCGGCGGAAACCCGCTCGTAAAGCTGATCCGGGTCGTCGACGGCGACATAGAGGGCCCGTCCGCCTGCATTGCCCGGCGTTCCCACCATCTTGCCGAAGGCATCCGGCTTCGTGTCCCCCAGCATGATCATGGAGGAGCCGAAGGCGAGTTCGGCATGCATGACCTTGTCACCATCCATGTATTTGGCATGAACGGTGAAGCCGAGCACATCAACCATCCAGTCGATCATGGCAGCGGCGTTGTTGAAGCGCATCGCGGGAAAGATGCGCGGTGCTTCGATGGTGGTATCACGGACATTGGAAACAGTATCTGCGGTACTCATCCTTGTGCTCCTCATGTGGCAGGTGCCCGTCACCATGCCAGTGGGCGACGACCGGGTATTGAAGAAATGTAACCGGGAGCCGACAGGCGACTTCAAGGTGGCGTTGTGGTGAAGGCAGCCGGGGAGTTGCCGGCCAGATCGCGAAATTCGCGCACGAGATGTGCCTGATCGGCGTAGCCGCTAGCCTGCGCGATGTCGGCCCAATCGGGCGATGCATGGGCGCGCGCCATGGCCAGCGCCCCGTTGAAGCGTATGATGCGGGCGACGGTCTTCGGACTGGCTCCGATCTCCGTCGCAAACCTATGCGCCAGGTGTTTGCGGCTGCAGTCGAGGCGCTCGGCCAGCGCCCCGATCCGAATGCGACCGCCGCTATCGATCAGGGCGTCAAAGGCGCTGGAAACGGAAGGCGAGGGCGCTCGCGCCTGTCTGCGCAGACGCCGGATGACAAAGTCGAGCGCCATGTCTGCCCTGCGATGCCAGTTGTGCTCTTCTCCTAGGCGCTGGCGCAATTCTGTGAAGGCGGGTCCCAAAAGGTCGTCGGGAGCGACCAGGCGGCCGTTCAGTTCATGCATCGGCACGCCGAAGAAGCGATATGCGCCGAGCGGCGTGAAATTGATCTGCAGACAATGTGCCGACCCGAAGGAGTCGATGACGACATTGCCAGGAAAGAGGCCGGCGGCGAAGCTCTCCACCATGTCGGACGGGCCGGGCGTGTGCCCGATACCGATGGCGAAAGCGCCTTCGAAACCGATGATCAGAGGAACGTCCAGCGAGGCAGGTTCGGATTGGCGGAAGTGGCCCGCAATGGTCTCGCGATAGCAGGTGATGCTTGTCACATCGCCGGCAAGGACGGCAGGGACCCCTCGGCGCAATATCTCGTAGTGGCCGCCCGGAGGCGGCAACGGCGCGACGGACGAACGGGCTTCCATGGGCGGTTGCCTCCTGGGTTCGGCAGGCAAGGTAGGCGATTGGACGCCGATCGGAAAGGCTCCCCGGCCATGATCGCGCGGGCAACGCCCTTAGCGGATCAGTTCCGTTGCCAGCACGCGCAAGGGATTTGTGTCATCGAAAAGCAGTCTGGCTGCAAGCAGGGCGCAGGTGACCACGAGCAGCGGCTTGATCAGTTTCGCGCCGGTTTTCATGGCGAGCGCGGCCCCGATGCGTGCGCCGATGAACTGCGTCACGCCCATGATGAGACCGATTTTCCATGCGATCGCGCCGACCAGGGCAAAGGCGGCAAAGCCACCGAGGTTGGAGGCGAAGTTCAGCATTTTCGTGTGCGCCGTTGCCTTCAGCACGCCTAAGCCGGCCAGGGTGACGAAGCTGATCATGAAGAAGGAACCGGTGCCGGGTCCGAAGACACCATCGTAGAAGCCGATCATCGGCACGACGGTGAGTGAGAACACGAATGGTGTCAGCCGTTCGGTCCGGTCGAGATCGTCCATCCCTGGCTTGAAGGCAAAGAACAGGGCAATGGCGATCAGGAGGAAAGGCAGAACCGCTTTGAGGAGTCCGCCGGGAAGGATGGTCGCGACGAGCGCGCCCGCCACGGCGCCGGCAAAGGAAAGCAGCGCGGCAGGCAACTGGCGCCGCGCGTCGACATGTCCTTTCGAGGCATAGGCGAGTGTCGCCGATCCCGAGCCGAAGAGCGACTGGACCTTGTTGGTTCCGAGCGCCTCGACCGGAGGCAGGCCGGCCAGCAGCAGTGCGGGCACCGTGATCAGCCCGCCGCCGCCGGCGATCGAATCGATGAATCCTGCGAGTAGGCCGGCGAGCGCCAGCATGATGACCGTGTCGGTGGCGATCTCAAGCATAGTCCGGTGCGGGGATGGAAGGGGCGTGGATGCGGTGATGCTTCATCACAGTCGCGACCGTTGCGCAAGGCGGAAATGACGCTAGCTTGAGTTTCGCAATGCTGCTCAAGGAAAGGGATGTCCATGTCTCAGGGGCTTCTGACACGTTTGAATCGATTGTTCGAAGGCGACCCGGCCGTTCGCAAGGTGGCCGGTGATCCGGCCCTTTCGGCCGAGTTGATGCTGCTGTTTCGCATGATTTTGGCGGACGGTGCCGTGGCCGAGCAGGAACTGGATGTGTTTCGGCGGATCTGCCGCGAGACCTTCGGCATTGACGAGGACGGCCTCAAGGAGGTCGTGCGATACCTGCAGGATTTCGGCTACGAGACGACCAACACGGCGGCGCTGGAGCTCTTTCGGACGCTGGACCGAGAGCGGCGCGTGTCTCTTGCCCGGCACATGGCCGAGATCGCCAAGGCTGACCGCGAATTGAGCCAGCACGAGGTGCAACTCCTGCGGCGTACGATCGATGTGCTCGGGCTGAGCCCGGAGGATGTGACGCGACCGGCGCGGTGAGCTTCGCCGTCAGCCCTGTTCGTGCAGCCGGCGGTCGATCGCCCTGCGCAGATCCGGCGCGGCGGCGACGAGCGCCTTGGCCGCTTCTGACTGCGGATTGTCGAGCACCGCATCGGTTCGGCCGTCCTCTACGATCCGTCCGTCGTGCATCACCATCACTTCGTCGGTAATGGCGCGTGCGACCGTCAGGTCATGGGTTATGAACAGATAGGCCACGCCCAGCCGCTGGTTGAGATCGGCGAAGAGGTCCAGGATCTGTGCGCGGATCGAGACGTCGAGCGCCGAGACGGGTTCGTCGGCCACGACGAGCCTGGGCCGGGTGATGATGGCGCGGGCGATCGAGATGCGCTGGCGTTGTCCCCCGGAGAACTCGTGTGGGTACTTGTCCATGTCGGCGGGCCGCATGCCGACCTCGTGCAGGGCCTCCCCCACCATCTCGCGCCGTTCCGTACGCGACGGCTTGCGGTCAAGAAGGTGCAAGGGTTCCGAGACAAGGCGTTCGACGCGGTGACGCGGGTCGAAGGAGCCATAGGGATCCTGAAAGACCACCTGCATGTTGCGCCTTGCCTCACGCAGCGCGTTCTGACCGCGCGAGGCAAGGCTGTCACCCATGAAGCGGATCTCGCCGCCGGTCGGTTTGTCGAGCGCCAGGATCATCCGCGCCAATGTCGACTTTCCGCAGCCCGAACGGCCGACGAGTGCAACCGACTGGCCCGGTTTCAACGCAAAGCTCACGCCGTCGACGGCGCGGAACGGCTCGGGCTTCCTCCACAGCGCCGAGCGTCGCCCCGGATAGTCCCGTTCGACCGCATCGACTTCGAGCAGCGGGGCGGCCGCAGAGGCGGCTGCATGGCGATTCGGACGTGCGGGCACATGCATGGAGGCCTGAGCGAGAAGCCGGGTGTAGGGATGGACCTGCGCCGACAGCGTCCTGGCCGTTTCACCTTCCTCCATCACCTCCCCGTGGCGCATGATCGTCACGCGATCCGCCATGTCGGTGACGACCGCCAGATCGTGCGAAATGAGCAGCAGCCCCATGCGGTCCTCCTGGACCAGGCCGCGCAGGAGATCGAGGATCTGCGCCTGCAGCACCACGTCAAGCGCCGTCGTCGGCTCGTCCGCGATGAGGAGTTTGGGTTTCAAGGCGCAGGCAATGGCGATGACGACGCGCTGACGCTGGCCGCCCGAGAGCTCATGCGGATAGCGCGTGAGAGGGAATTTCGATGCAGGCAACCCGACCCGGTCCAGCATGCGCCGGGCGCTTGCTTCGGCATCGGCGCGGTTGGCTCCGGTATGCCAGCGAATACCCTCGGCAACCTGTTCGCCGATTGTCTTGACGGGATTGAGTGCCGTCATGGGCTCCTGAAACACCATGCCGATATCGTCGCCGCGCAGGCGGCACATCGCTTCCTCGGGCGCCGACAGGATGTCGATGCCGTCGAACGTGACGCGCCCGGAGGTGCGCGCCGTATGCGGCAGCAACTGCATGAGCGTCAGCGCCGTCATCGACTTGCCCGAACCCGATTCACCGACGAGACCCATCGTCTCGCCGGCGCCGATCGTCAGATCGATGTTCTTCAGGATCGGCGTGTTGCCGATCGACAATGACAGTTTTTCGATTTCGACGAGAGCCATCAGTGTTCGCGCCTCAATTTCGGATCGAGCACGTCGCGCAGCCCGTCACCCAGAAGATTGAGCCCGAGCACGGTGATGACGATCGCCATGCCGGGAAACAGCGCCAGATGCGGTGCGACCATCATGCGCGTCTGGGCATCGAACAGCATGCGCCCCCAGGACGGCATGGGAGGCTGGGTCCCAAGTCCGACATAGGACAGTCCCGCTTCGGCCAGGATGCCGAGCGCGAACTGGATGGTGCCTTGTACGAGCAGCATCGAGGCGATGTTGGGCAGGATGTGCTCCAGTGTGATCAGAACCTTGCCTTTTCCGGCGGCGCGGGCGGCGAGAATGAATTCACGCGGCCACAGTGACAAAGCACCGGCACGCGCCACACGCGCGAAGACAGGTATGTTGAAAATCCCGATGGCGATGATCGCGTTCACCGCGCCGGGTCCGAAGATGGCGGTGATCATGATCGCAGAGAGCAGGGCCGGGAAGGCGAAGACGAGATCGTTGAAGCGCATCAGCGCTTCGTCGACCAGGCCTCCGCGCGCGGCCGCCCAACAGCCGAGCGGAACGCCGAGGCCCATGCCAATGACGACAGCCACGATGGCGACGGCGATCGAATTGCGCGAGCCGACCATGATCATCGACAGGATGTCGCGGCCGAAATGGTCGGTGCCGAAGGGATGCGCCCAGGAAAGGCCCTGCATACGGTTCGTCACCTGAAGATCGGTCACGTCGTAGGGTGTCCAGACAAACGACAGGATCGCCATGGCCGTGATCAGGGCGGTGATCACGAACCCGGCAAGAAACGACCGATTGGAGAACGCAAGCCGGATGAAGGCACGGCTGCCGTCCTGAGTTGCGGTGTGTTCCTGGCTGGCCATCAGCGCGCCCTCAGCCGGGGATCGACGATGGCATAGCAAAGATCGACGATCACGTTGACGATGATGACGCTGGCCACCAGAAGCATCACGACGCCTTCGACCACGATGAGGTCGCGCTGGGTAATCGCCTGGAAGACGAGGCGGCCGAGGCCCGGGAGGTAGAACACGTTCTCGATGATGATGGTGCCGGCCAGCAGAAAGGCGAACTGGAGACCGAGTATGGTCAGCACCGGGATCAGGGCGTTTCTGAGCGCGTGCCGCCACAAGACGGTGCGCCGTGGCATGCCCTTGGCGCGCGCCGTGCGGATATAGTCCTCGCCCATGACTTCGAGCAGCGCCGAGCGCGTCACACGGGCTAGAATGGCGGCCTGCGGCAGCGCCAGCGCGATGGCCGGCAGAAGCAGGGCCTTGATGCCCGCCACCACCCCGGCTTCCCATCCCGGAAAGCCACCTGCCGGAACGAGTCGCAGCCAGACGGCGAAGACATAGATCAGGATCAGGGCGAACCAGAAATTGGGTACGGCCACGCCGAATTGTGCGGCGCCCATGGCGACGGTGTCGCCCATCCTGCCGCGGCGCGAGGCGGCGAACAGCCCGACCGGTATGGCGATGAGCGTGGACATGAAAAGCGCCATGACCGCCAAGGGCAGGGAGACGGCGGCACGTTCGGCGATCAGATCGATGACCGGCGAGGAATAGGTGAAGGAGCGGCCGAAATCACCATGCAGCAGGCCTGCGACCCAGCTCAGGTAGCGCATCGCCAGCGGCTGGTTGAGCCCCATCTGCTCGCGAAGCGCTGCGAGCGCATCTTCGGTCGCGTTCATGCCGAGCATGAGCTGTGCGGGATCGCCGGGTACGATTTCTAGGACGCCGAAGACGACGACCGACGCGACGACCAGTGTGGCGAAGCCGATGGCGAGGCGTTTCAGGACAAAGACAATCATGGAAAGTTCGGATACTGCGCTGCGGGCCGCATTCTGCGGCAGGATCATGCACCCTCCGGCCAGACGGAGAGTGCATGAAATCAATGCATTGGAAGCAGACTTACTGCGCCCACTTCACCTTGGTCAGGTCAGTCGCCTGCACCGGTGCATTCTCCCACATGCCTTCCAGATTGGCGTCCCAGACGCCGATCTTGGGCAGCTGGAAGAGGAAGCCGTTGACCGCATCTTCGGCGATGATCTTCTGCGCCTGCCGGTACAGTTCGTTGCGCTTGGCCTGGTCGGAGGTGACGTTCAGCTCGTCGATCACCTTGTTGAATTCCGGGTTGTCGTACTGGAAGTAGTAGTCCTTACGCGCATAGATATCGATGTCGTTCGGTTCGGTGTGCGAGACGATCGTCAGGTCGTAGTCCTTCTGCTTGAACACCTGATCGAGCCATTGCGCCCATTCGACCGGGATGATCTCGAGATTGATTCCGACCTCGCGCAGCTGTGCGGCAACGATCTGGCCTCCGTCGCGCGCATAGGCGGGTGGCGGGAGCTTCAAAGTGGCGGAGAACCCGTCCGGGAAACCCGCTTCGGCGAGCAGTTCCTTCGCTTTCGCGGGATCGTGGGGATAAGTCCCGGTGAGGTCGACATAGGCCTCGTTGGCAGGCGAGAAGTGCGAGCCGATCGGTGTGCCGTAACCCGAACCGTTGCCGGCGATGATGGCTTCCCGGTCGAGTGCGTGGGCGATTGCCTGGCGCACCTTGAGCTGGTCGAAGGGCGGCTTCTTGTTGTTGGTCGACAGGATGGTTTCACCCTCGGTGGAGCCGACGACCACCTCAAATCTTGGATCGGCCTGGATCTGCGGCAGGGCGTCGCCGGCCGGCATGTTGGGGAAGGCCTGCACGTCGCCGGTCAGCAGCGCCGGAACGGCCGCGGCGGCATCGGGAATGATGCGAAACTCGGCCTTATCAAGCGAGACCGGCTCGCCCCAATAGCTGTCCGCCTTCGATATGGTGATCGACGACCCCTTGGCCCAGTTATCAAACTTGAACGGACCGGTCCCGATGGGCTTTTCCTTGTTGGCTTCGGCGGATTCGGGCGCGACGATCACCGCATCGCCCCAGCCCAGGTTGTAGAGGAAGGACCCCTGCGGTTCCTTCAGCGTGACCTTGACGGTCGTGGGGTCGACGGCCTCGACTGCCTCGATCGCGGCGAACAAGCCCTTCTGCGCATTGGTCGAATCCTCGGCGCGTGCGCGGTCGAGCGAGAATTTCACGTCTTCGGCGTCGAACCCGGTTCCGTCATGAAACGTGACGCCTTCACGCAGCTTGAAGGTGTAGACCTTGCCGTCATCCGAAATCTCCCAGCTCTCGGCGAGCGCCGGCTGAACTTCGCCGCTTGGTCCGATACGAGTCAGGCCCTCGAAGATGTTGGCATAGACAATCTCGTCGATCGCGGCGGCGGCGCCCGCTGTCGGATCGAGATGCGGCGGCTCAAGGACCACGCCGACAACGAGATCGGTGCGTTGCGCGATGGCGGCGGTGCTCGCCGCCAGAGACAATGCCGTCGCGGCAATGACCGATTTCCAGATATTCATCATGTTCTCCCATGTTCCCGCATATTCGAATCCCGCACCGATCAAAGCGCGAAACAGGCTGCGAGTAAATCGCGATTGTGGTCTGGACCAAGCCAATGGAGACGGCATGACACGTGGCGCGGCGAGTAGCCTGTGTAACGCATTTCACTGATATGGCGGTCAACGGCCGTTACGTAGCGTCGCCGGGGGCGCACGGAAACGCATCATGACGAAAATCGCTCATGTTTTCAGGCGCTATCGATTTCTCCTGCGGTATCTGCTTGGGCTGTGCATCGCTGTTCTGTTGGGCCTGGGTGCCGGATTGACTCATGGCGTGAGCAGCGTGAACGACTGGGGGTATGCCGAAAAACCAGCTGTCCTTGCCGGTACCATGGGCAACTGACCCATCGTCAGTCTCGATGCCTGCCTACCGCGACATCTTCCACCGTTTGTGGAACCACATCCATTGCCCCGGATGCGCGCGCACCCATTCCTCGACGATGTCGTTGAGGAGTTGCGTGGTGGCCTTGATGTCGACTTCTCCGGTGCTGGTGCGCGGCAGGTCGAGCCTGTCGAAGATCTTCAACCGAAAGCGGTTGCCGGGCAGACGGATGCAGAGTGCGGGATGAACGTCGCAGTCATACTGGCGGGCGAGTTTCGCCAGAAGCGGACTTGTCTCGCAGGGGCGATCGAAGAATGTTGTCTTCACCCCGTTCTGGAACTTCTGATCGACCAGCACACCAACGTTGCCTCCACGGTCAAGGACCCGGGCCAGCGTGAAGGCTGCGCCACGTCTCGAGGCGATAAGGTCGCCCATCGATTCCTCGCGTTTGGACAGGACCTCGGCGGCAAGGTAGGGATTGTTGGGAGCCCGAAAGAGCGCAGCGACCGGCAAGTCATAGGAGGCGGCAGCCACCGGCAGCAGTTCGAAATTGCCGATATGCGCGGTGAAGAAGATGTGGGGACGGTCGTCGTCGCGAAGGCGACGGAAGATCTCTTCCCCGATGACCTCGACCCGGCCCGGATTGTCTGAATCCGGCACGAAGTCGAACAGCTGCTCCATGAAGACGTATTCGACCCCGAGCCGCGCCATGTTTCCCCACATGTCGAGGGCGATCGCCTTGATCTCGTCTTCGGATTTCTCGGGAAAGGCGCGCCGAAGATTGTCCAGCGCCACTTTGTGGCGGCCGACCATCGGGCCGAGGCGCCGTGCCGCCTTGTCAATGAAGTCGAGCGCGCGGTCGGCCGGCAGGCGCCGCATCAGGCGCAGCAGGCCGATCGCCGCCTGCGCGATCAGCCAGTAATTGGCAGTGCGCAGCGCATTGGCTGTCTTGAAGGTGATGCGGCGGACGATATTGCTGGCCGGCACGGCCGCTCAGCCCACGCGAAGGATGATCTTGCCGAATACGTCACGGCCTTCCATGCGTTTCAACGCCTCGCCGATCTCGTCGAACCCGACTTCCGTATCGACCACCGGATGCACGAGGCCCGTCGCCATCTTCTGCATGGCGTTGGCCATGTTCTCCATCCGGCAGCCGAAGGATCCGAGGAGCTTGAGCTGCTGCTGGAACAGCTGCATGAGATTCATCTGTGTGGATACGCCGGACGTGGAGCCGCAGGTCACCAGTCGACCGCCGCGCCTCAGACTGAGCATCGAGCCGGCCCATGTGTCGGCCCCCACATGCTCAAAGACGACATCGACGCCCTTCTTCTTCGTCAGCTTGCGAACGACGCCTTCGAAGCGGTCCTGGCGATAATTGATCACATGATCGGCGCCCAGCGCCTTTGCCTTTTCGATCTTTGCGTCGGAGCCGACCGTCGTGATGACCGTGCAGCCCATCTTCTTGGCGAGCTGGATTGCCGCCGTCCCGATGCCGGACCCTCCCGCGTGAACGAGGATCGTTTCGCCGGGCTCCAGCTTCGCGTTGTCGAACAGCATGTGCTCGACCGTGCCGAAGGTGACGGGCGCGAGGGCGGCTCCGACTTCGGAGACGCCCGGCGGCGCGGGGACGAGAAGGCGGGCGGGAAGGTTGATCTGTTCCTGCGCAAAGCCGTCGAGATGGAAACCGTGCACGCCGGACACGTGCTCGCAAAGGTTGTCTCGTCCTTCGCGGCAGGGACGGCAGAGCCCGCAGGTGCGCGCGCCATAGATCGAGACAAGCTGGCCCGGCTGGAGATGCCCGACGCCGGGCCCAACGGCAGAAACGGTTCCTGCGGCCTCCGCGCCGATGACCAGCGGCATCTTGCGCTTCGCAAATGCCATGCCGCGCCAGCCCCATACATCGATGTGGTTGAGCGCGACCGCCTTGATGTCGACGGTGACTTCACCCAATCCCGGCAGCGGCGGTGGCGGAAGATCGACAGTCGCGATCTCCCGGTCCTCGACGAGTTGCAATGCGCGCATAGGCACCAAAATTCCCGCTTGTACATGGCGTGGTGCGGCCGAGAACGCCGCATCACGGTTCAGGACGGTCGGATTAGACCGGTTCGCGCGTCATGACAAGGCAGGCGTTCTGCCCGCCGAAGCCGAACGAGTTCGACAGGACGCTGGAGACACTTGCCGTCCGGCTCTTGTTCGGCACGACGTCGAGTTCGATCGCGGGATCGGGATTGTCGTAGTTGATGGTCGGCGGAATGACGCCCTCGCGCATGGTCATCAGCGAGAACGCGGCCTCGATTGCGCCGGCTGCGGACAATGTGTGGCCGATCATCGACTTGTTCGACGAGATGGGAATGTTGCGCATCCGTTCCCCGAAGACGGTCGACAGCGACAGGTGTTCCATCTTGTCGTTTTCCGGCGTCGAGGTGCCATGCGCATTGACGTAATCGATGCCGGTCTCGTCAAGCCCGGCGTCGGCCAGTGCAGCCCGCACGGCAGCGATGGCGGGCGAGCCGTCCGGCTTGGACCGGGTACGGTGGAAATCGTCGGCCTTTTCTGCGCATCCGCTCATCACACCGAGAACTTCGGCGCCGCGGGCCAGCGCGCTTTCAAGCGATTCCAGCACCAGGGCGGCAGAGCCTTCGGCGAGCACGAAGCCGTCGCGGTCGCGGGTGAAGGGCTTCGATGCCTTCTGCGGCGGATCGTTCTGGGTCGACAGGGCCGACAGAAGGGAAAAGCGGATCAATGCTTCCGCTGTCGCCGAACCATCCGTGCCGATCGCCAGAGCCTTGTCGCATTCGCCGCGACGGATAGCTTCGACGCCGAGCTGGATGGCGGTGGCGCCGGAAGCACAGGCCGTCGACAGCGTGATCGGCATGCCGCTCGTGCCGAAGCGATCGGCAAGCCGGTCTGCGATCGTTCCGAACTGGGTCGAATCATATGCCTGCCGCGAAGGATGCTTCCGCGCGACGTCGAGCAGCCGGTCGTAGCCGGTGCCGTCGGCTTCCTGATTGTAGAGCGCGAAGCGCTGGTTCCAGTCGAGCTCGACCGGAGGGGCCGCAAGGAACAGCGGACCGGAGAAATCGCCTTGCGTATCCGATTCGGTCAGGGCTTCGGTCGCCGCCGTTTCGGCGAGTTCATAGGTCAGGTGCATCGCGCCCCGGCCGCTCGACTCGAGAAAATCGACGGTGCCGGCGATTCGCGTGTTGAGGTGATCGACCGGAAAGCGCGTGATCGGCGTGATGCCGGACGTGCCGGAGGTGAGGGCGGCCCAGTTGTCCTTCTTGCCGACGCCCAGGGAAGTGACGACACCGATGCCGGTGACCACCACCACGGGCCTGCCAAATTTGTCGGTGTATTTGCTCATTGCCAACTCCGTCGGCCTCGATAGGACCCGATGATATCAGGCCTTGGTGACGCGCGCTGCGCCCTCGTAACGCTCATGCCCGACAGCGGTCGTGACCACCGTCTGCACCTTGCCGTCGAATGGCTTTTCATTGCCGGCGTCGAATGGAGGGTAGGCTGCCTCGTTCTTGATTGCGAGCGCCGCCAGCGCGACACCGAAGGGAAACTGCGCTTCCTTGAGGTGCCCGGTCATCGTGGAAAAGCCGCGGAGTGCGAGTTGCCCGCGTTTGTCCATCGCCGCCTTTTCGGCTGCGGTCGCTTCGTGCGCACCGGATGCGCCTGACATTGTCAGCGTCGCCGCATCGCTTGCCACAACATCATCGATCAGGTCGCCGATCGCCTTGTCGAGCTCGACGTCGCCGCGCCTCGAACGCGCGGAAACGACCTTGTCGATCACCGCATAATGCGTTGCACCACGTGCCTCGGCATGCGCCCTCGATTCGAGCACCAGAAAGGCGCCGCCGGAGCCGCTGACGATACCGCCGCCCTGCGAGTCGCTGCGAGACCAGACAGGCTTCCACGGCCCGCGATGAAGCTTGCCTGCCAGTTCGTAGGCCAGAAGGTGATCCGGGTGCTCCGTCTGGAAGGCCGCGCCGACCAGAATGTGCGACGATTGACCGGAACGGATGCGGGCGACTGCGGTCTCGATCGCCGCGACGCCGGAACCTTCCTCGCCCATGAAGGTCCTAGAAGAACCGGTGACCTTGTGCACGATGGAAATGTTGCCGGCCAAGAGGTTGGAAAGCTGGGCCAGGAACAGGGTAGGGCGCAGTTCGGTCGTCAGCTTCTCGTTGAGAAGGATCTCACGGTCATTGCGCGACAGAGAGGCTTCCAGAATGGCCGTATCGACCTCCTGGTCGCGTTCACCGCCGCCGGCGGCGACGACCATGTCCAGCGTCGCGCAGAGCTCCTCGTTTCCCTTGATCCCGGCGTCGTCGAGCGCCAGGCCCGCGCAATAGGTGCCGAGACGCTGCCAGACCTCCATCTGCCGCTGATCACCACGCTTGGGGATCTGCTGGCCCCATTCGATAGGCGGCAGGGGATGAACCGTGTAAGGAGCGAACCGCTCGCTGTCGGTAACGGGGGCGGGCTGGCCGGCAGACAGAGCGTGCCAGTGCGCGGCAGGTCCCTCGCCGAGCGAGGAGACAATCCCGATTCCGGTGATGACGACGTCTTTTTCGGTCATACCCGGCTCATCCGAAGGTCACTTGATACAAAGGGTATGCCTCAGGCCGTCTTTGCGGCGACCAGATCATCGATCTTGGCGCACAGGTTCTTCATGACAAAATATTCCTCGGTCGAGGCCTTGCCGTCATTGACTTCCTGGGTCCACTTTTCAAGCGGAATCTTGATCCCGAATTCCTTGTCGATGGCAAACACGATGTCGAGGAAATCGAGACTGTCGATACCGAGATCGTCGATCGTATGGCTCTCGGGCGTGATCGTCTCACGATCGATTTCACTGGTGTCTGCGATAATATCGGCGACTTTGTCAAAGGTGCTGGACACGTCTTTTTTCCCTGGGAATGTCAAATCTTGGTGGTTGGCGGTGTCTAGTCGGTTTTTGTGGCAAGGAAAAGAGCGGATGCAATACCGCTCAGCAAATAGGAGATTGCCGACCAATCGGCAACAGGCCGAGTTCATTTCCGGATGCTTGCGGCGGGAATGTGGCGCACTTGCCCACCAGGGTGGCGATTGTTGCTTGCGCAGACGGACAATTTGAGCACCCTTGGGCGATGAAGACAATCCTTGTCGTCGGCGTGGCGGTGATCGACTTCGTCCTTTTGGTGGATGTTTTCCCGAGAAAGGCGGAAAAGATGCGTGCCAAGGATGCCGCGCTCGTCGGTGGCGGCTGTGCGGCCAATGCGGCAGTTGCGATCGCCCGGCTTGGCGGCACGGCGATGCTGGCGGCGCGCCTCGGTCGGGACGATATTGGCGACCTGATCGTCTCGGGGTTGAGCAGCGAAGGGGTCGACTGCAGTCTCGTCAGACAACTCGCTGAAGGACGATCGTCCTTTTCATCCGTTTATGTGGACGCAGGCGGCGAACGCCAGATCGTGAATTTTCGTGACGAGCGGCTGAGTTTCGATGCGGGCTGGCTGGCCGAAAGTCTACCGGGGCATGTCGATGCGGTGCTGGCCGATACGCGTTGGCCCCAGGGTGCGGCCATCGCCATGAAGGCCGCACGCGAGCGCGGTGTGCCTGGCATACTCGATGCGGAGGCGACGGTGCAGGAAGCCGAGGAAGCCGTCACGCTCGCCACGCACATTGCCTTTTCGGCTGCCGGGGTGCGCGCGTTCGCCGGAATTAATGATCCTATCGAAGGACTGAGCCACGCACGGACACGCACCGGCGCGTGGGTCGCCTTCACCGACGGGGCCGGAGGCGTGCGTTTTTTCGACGGCGACAGGCTGTGTCACATGCCGGCCTTTGCGGTCAAGGTGATCGACAGCCTAGGCGCGGGGGACGTCTGGCATGGCGCGTTTGCCCTGGCCCTGGCGGAAGGGCGGGGAGAGGCGGAAGCGATCCGGTTTGCCAACGCGGTGGCGGCCATCAAGTGCACACGGTTCGGTGGACGCAGGGGCACGCCCGACAGACGGGAGACCGAAGCGTTCCTGGCTGCTCATTGATGGCTGGGGCCTGACGGTCAGTTGAAGACGATACGTGCGTTGACGTGCAGCCCATTCTCCGTCGGCGTGACGATCACGGCTTCTGCGTCGCGCGGATTGACGCCGGTCAGAGCGGCGATGTTTGCCTTGTGGGTGACGAGAACCAGATTGCCGCTGCCTGTGTAGTCGCGAAGGAGCTCCAGAACTTCGTTGCTCTGGGCCGCGGAATCGGCGTTCCTGGCCTCGATGGAATCCAGCGCCTCAAACGGCTTGACGAGCCGGTCATCGAACGCCTGACGCGCGGTGTCGAGGCAACGGCAGTAACGGCTCGATAGCACCTCCTCGATCGGCGCTGCGCGAGCGGCAAACAGTGCGCCGATGCGTCGTGCCTGCAGCCGACCGCGCTCCGACAGGTTGCGCTGGGTGCCGCATTTCTCGATGTCGAAATTGGCCGGATCGCCGGTGCCGGGCGCCTGCGCGTGGCTAAGCAGGACGATCTTGCCGCCCTGCCGCAACAGCGCCCAGCCGGCTTCCGTGGCTGCGGCGGGACACACGAGCAAGAGCGTGGCGACGATGGCAGCGATTCGAAACATGAAGGCTCCTGTTCGACAATCTGGATATAGACATATGTCTGCGGAATCAAAAATGCTGTTGTGATGGGGACGCCCCGTGACCGGCCGACGCTTGTCGCCGTCTGGCCCGTCGCGCGATCGTCCGCGAGGCATAACAGCTATACGCCTCTGTCGCTTGTTGTGCGCGCATCTCGCGGATATGCGGAGTGGACATGTCTCCGCTCGTCCAAACAGTCCTCTTCGTTTTCGGTCTTGTCGCGCTCGGCTATCTGGCCGGCAGAACGCGGTATCTCAAGCCGTCGCAAGGCGAGGCACTGTCGGAGTTTGCCGTCGGCGTAGCGCTGCCGCTTCTGCTTTTTCGCACGATGGTCGGGGCCGATTTTCATGGTACGACGCCCTGGGTGCTCTGGGCGACATATTTTTCGGCCGTCGTCGTGGCATGGGCCTGCGGTCAGTGGACGACGGTCAGGATCTTCGGCCGCGATGCCCGCGCCGGAGTGGTTGGCGGAGTATCGACTGCCTTTTCCAACCTCGTCCTGCTGGGCAGCCCGTTGGTACTGGGCGTCTACGGCCAGGCCGGATTCGAGATCCTGTCGCTCATCATTTCGGTGCATCTGCCGACGATGATGATCGCTTCCATCGTCATGTTCTCGATAGTCAGCCGGCAGAAAGGGGCGCGAATAGATCTTGCGGCGCTGGCACGCGAGTTTTTTAGCAGGCTGCTCACCAACCCGCTCATTATCGGAATCCTGTGCGGTTTGGGTTGGCGCCTGACCGGGTGGGAATTACCTCATCTCGCGAACCGTTTCGTCAATGCGTTGGCCGACATTGCGGGACCGTTGGCGCTGTTCGCGATGGGATTGAGCCTGGTCAGCTATGGCGTTTCGCGCAATGTGCTCGCCGGTGCGGTGCTGGCGCTCTTGAAGCTGTTCCTGATGCCGGCTGTGGCTCTGGTCATGGCGCTTGTCTTCGGCCTGCCGCCCTTTGCGGCCAAGATCGCGGTCGTCGCGGCTGGTCTGCCGGCTGGAGTGAATTCCTACCTCATCGCGACACAGTTCGGCACGGGACAGGCGCTTGCATCCAACACGATGACGATCTCCACCGGCCTCGCCGTCGTTTCCACTGCTTTCTGGGTCTCGGTCCTGCCCTATGTCCTCGGCTGACGGTAGTCTGCCTTGCCCCGCTGTGGTTGCCAGCCACAAGACGCCGAGCTATGCGTTGCCGCTGCATTGCCGCAAGAGCGGGCCAGTGTTGCCGAAGGAATCAGGAACGACGGCCCCACGAGCGGCCGCAACTTCAGGAGACGTCCCATGCTGCAGAAGTCGAGCCATTTCATGCGAGAGGCCAATCTGATCGGTGGCGAATGGGTGCAGGCCGATTCCGGTGCGACGATCGATGTCATCAATCCGGCCACCGGCCTGAAGATCGGCACCGTCCCGAAGTCCGGCAAGGCCGAAACGCGGCGCGCCATCGAGGCGGCGCAGGAGGCATTCAGGACCTTCCGCAAGACGACCGCGCTCGAGCGTTCCAAGATGCTGCGCAAGCTGCATGACGCGATCATGGACAATCAGGATGCGCTCGCCGAGCTCCTGACGCTAGAGCAGGGCAAGTCCCTCACCGAGGCAAAAGGCGAAGTGGCGTCTTCGGCCGGCTACGTGCTCTGGTTCGCCGAGGAGGCGAGACGTGCCTATGGTGATGTGGTCCCGTCGCCGTGGGGCGATCGCCGCATTCTGGTGACGAGGGAGCCGGTCGGCGTCATCGCTGCCATCACGCCATGGAACTTTCCTTCTTCCATGCTGTCGCGCAAGATCGGCCCGGCGATCGCCGCCGGCTGTACGGCCGTCGTCAAGCCGGCGTCGCAGACACCCTATTCCGGTCTTGCCTGGGGGGCGTTGTGCGAGGAAGTCGGCATCCCCAAGGGGGTCGTCAACATCGTCACGGGTTCGGCTGGCGAGATCGGCGACGAGATCTGCAGCAATCCACTGGTCAAGAAGATCACGTTCACGGGGTCGACCGAGGTCGGCAAGCTGCTGATCGAGAAGTCCGCCTCCACTGTCAAGAAGGTGTCTATGGAACTTGGCGGCAACGCACCGTTCCTCGTCTTCGATGACGCCGACATCGACCGTGCCGTCGAAGGGGCGATGGTCGCGAAGTACCGCAATTCGGGTCAGACCTGCGTGTGCACCAACCGCTTCTTCGTCCAGGCGCGCGTCTATGACGCGTTCGTCGAGAAGCTGGCCGATGCGTCTGCCAAACTGAAGGTCGGTCCGGGCCTTGACGAGGGCGTGCAGCAGGGGCCGTTGATCGACGACAAGGCAGTCGAGAAGGTCGAAGAGTTCATCAGCGACGCATCCCAGAAGGGTGGGCGGGTCGTGACAGGTGGCAAGCGGCACGAACTTGGCGGCTCCTTCTTCCAGCCGACGGTCATTGCCGATGCGAAGCCCGAAATGCGGTTCATGAAGGAGGAAATTTTCGGTCCTGTTGCGCCGGTCTTCCGCTTCGAGACGGAAGACGAGGCGGTGGAACTCGCCAACGACACCGAGTTCGGTCTTGCCTGCTATTTCTACTCAGGCGATCTTGGCCGTGTCTTCCGGGTCATGGAAGGGCTGAAATACGGAATGGTGGGGGTCAACGAGGGGCTCATCACCACGCCGGAGGCACCATTTGGCGGTGTCAAGGAATCCGGTCTTGGCCGTGAAGGCGGACATCAGGGTATCGAGGATTATCTCGACACCAAATATGTGTGCATCGGCGGGCTTGGATTGTAGGTCTTTTAGGGGCGGCTGATGGACGCAATCGAAGCATTCGGCAAGACTCCGGATGGCGAGACGGTACACCGTCTCGCCATTTCCGGCGGCGGACTTTCGGCAAAGATACTGACCTGGGGCGCCGTACTTCAGGACTTGCGGCTGGAGGGACACGACGCGCCCCTCGTGCTCGGCTTCGACGAGCTTGCCGGCTATCTCCGGCCCGCCCCGTATTTCGGGGCAATCGTCGGACGGTGTGCCAATCGCATTCGCGATGGACATTTCGCGATCGACGGTGAGCGGTATTCGGTCGACCGGAATTTTCTGGGCAGGCATTTGCTGCATGGCGGCGACGGTGGTATCAGCCAGCGCCTCTGGACCCTTGCCGACCATGGCGCGGATTTCGTCACGCTGACGCTGCACGACCCTGCCGGCGCGATGGGCTTTCCCGGCAATCTCGACATTTCGTGCACCTATCGGCTGCGCAGGCCGGGGGTACTGGCGGTCGAGCTCGTCGCGACCTGTGACGAGCCGACGCTCTGCAACCTTGCCCATCATTCCTATTTCAATCTCGACGACGGTGGCGATGGACATGTGCTCGACCATCGCCTGATGATCATGGCGGGCGCCTACCTTCCTGTCGATGACGAGCTGATCCCGACCGGACGCGTCGAGCCCGTCGCCGGGACGCCGTTCGACTTCCAGCTGTCGCGTCCGATCCGCGAGGAAGACCGTGGGGGCCAGTTCGGCTATGACCACAATTTCTGCCTTGCCGCGAGCAAAGGCCCATTGAAACTCGCTGCCTGGGCACAGGGTCGGGCGTCCGGTCTCGAAATGGAGGTGTGGACCGGAGAGCCGGGGCTGCAATTCTATGCCGGGCAGGGACTGGAAGACGTGGCCGGCGGCCTGGAGGGGCGCACCTACGCGCCTTATGCGGGTTTCGCGCTCGAGCCGCAGATCTGGCCGGATTCGCCCAATCGGCCCTATTTTCCTCAAGCGGTCCTGCGGCCGGGAGAGACCTATCGCCAGTCGACGGAATACCGCTTCACCCAGCCGTAGGCCTCCCGTTCGACCTCAACGGGAAAATGCCTCTCGAAGCATTTCGAACGGCGCGAGCGCACCGCGGGTCTGGACCACCGCGGCGGCCACGTTGTGCGCGCGGCGGGCGGCCTGTTCGGGATCGTCGCCGGCCAACCGTGCGGCGAGATAGCCCCCGTTGAAAGAGTCCCCGGCGCCTGTGGTATCCACTGGCTTCTCCACCGTGACGGCATCGACGATGCGTTCCGTGCCATCGACCGATATCAGTGCGGGCGCTGCGCCATCCTTGGCGACGATTTCCCCAATGCCGGCGGCGCGCAGGCGCGCGGCGGTCGCTTGAGGCGCAGCGTCACCATATAGCGCCTGCTCGTCGGGAAAGGTGGGCAGCGCGACGTCGGTCACGGCAAGGGCCTCGTCGAGGGCCACGCGCGCGGCTTCGGGAGACTCCCACAGGGTCGGTCTGTAGTTGGGATCGAAGGCGATCCGTGCCCCGGATTCGCGCGCCGCAGCGATTGCGGCGATGAGCGTCTGGCGCGCCGGTGGCGTTAGAATTGCCAAGGTGATTCCCGAAAAATAGATGAGCCGCCGGTTGCCGAGGCTGCGTACCAGACACTGCGGATCGTCGGCCAGACGCCTGGCTGCCGCGTCGCGGCGCCAATAGGTGAAGGAACGTTCGGCACCGTCAAGGGTGATCGCGTAGAGGCCCGGTCGCGCGCCGGAAATACGCGGACTTTCGGCGATGCCGATACCGTTGTCCGTGAAGAACGAGACCTGCCTGTCCGAGAACGGATCGTCGCCGAAGGCCGTAACGTAATCGACGGCTACCGTTGGCCCGGTCAGTGCGCGCAATGTCCACGCTGTGTTGAACGTGTCGCCGGCAAAGCCCATCCGCCACAGGTCGCCATCGTGTCCCGACAGTTCCAGCATGCATTCGCCGATGGATGCGATACCCGATTGCGCCATGTCGTTCCTCCCGTCTGGTGCGCAAGCTGTCTACACCGGCCTCGCCGCCGAAGCGACTGGCACAACGCCATTCTCCCCGACCATCGTGCGTGCGGTGTCAGCGGTCCTTTACCGTCTCCATGGCGACATATGTCGAGGTCTGCGCGACATGAGGCAGGGCGGAGATGTGCTCGCCCAGAACGCGCCGATAGGAGGCGATGTCGCGGGTCCTGACCTTCAGCAGATAGTCGAAGCTTGCCGCCATCATATGGCACTGTTCGATCTCGGGAACGCCGAGCACTGCCTGATTGAACGCCTTCAGCGCGACCGAGCGCGTGTCGGAAAGCTTCACCTGGACGAAAGCCACATGCCCCAGCCCCATGCGCTCAAGATCGACGATGGCCGAGTAGCCACGGATGTAGCCTTCCTGTTCCAGTCTTTTCACGCGCGCTTGCACCGGTGTCTTGGAAAGGCCGACCTTTGTGGAGAGTTCGGCCATCGAAAGCCGGCCCTGGCGGGCAAGGGTGGCCAGGATGTTCCGGTCTATGCGGTCCAATTGGTCTGTCATTCTTGTCCTCTTGGACGAATCTCGAGGCAAACTTGATCATGTTTGGATCGATTGGCCTTTGTCAAGGAATACATTGGGCCGAATGCCATGGTGTCGAGTGATAATCTTCCCTGGTCCGGGCCATTGCCTGGTCCGGGCGAAAGACTAACTGCCATGTCGTAGCCAGGGGAACATGATGAAGACGCTGGACGTGTTGCGCGGCGCCATGCGCGCCAATTATCTGCCCGACGAGGGTGAGACCCTGCAACGGCTTATTGCCATGTCGGATCTCTCGCCTGAGATCCGCGCCGACATTTCCGCGCGGGCTGCCGGACTGGTGCGCCAGGTGCGCGGGGCAGGCAACGTGCAGCTCATGGAAATCTTCCTGTCTGAATACGGGCTCTCGACACAGGAAGGCGTGGCACTCATGTGTCTGGCAGAGGCACTCCTGCGCGTGCCTGATGCAGAGACAGTCGACGATCTGATCCGCGACAAGATTGCACCGCATGACTGGTCGGCTCATTCCGGTGGCTCCAGTTCGATCTTCGTCAACGCTTCGACCTGGGCGCTGATGCTGACGGGCCGTGTGCTGGAGGAAGGTGAGGGCGGCATCGAGCGAACCTTGCGCGGCATGGTGCGCCGGCTTGGCGAACCCGTGATACGCACCGCGGTCTCGGCAGCCATGCGCGAGATGGGCGAGCAGTTCGTGCTGGGCCGGACTATTGATGAGGCAGTCAAGCGCGGTCGCGACTTCACCCGCAAGGGCTATCTCTATTCCTACGACATGCTGGGCGAGGCGGCGCGAACGGACGCGGATGCGCGGCGTTATCACCGTGCCTATTCCGAGGCGATCGCCGCGCTCAAGAGTGTCGCCAGAAGCGACGATATTCGCCGCAATCCGGGTATCTCGGTCAAGCTCTCCGCGCTTCATCCACGCTACGAGTTCGGGCAGCGCGAGACTATGCTCCCGGTGATGCGCGAGCGCCTCTTGTCGCTGGCTCTGGCCGCGCGCGAGGCGCATATGGGGCTCAACATCGATGCCGAAGAGGCGGATAGGCTCGACCTGTCGCTCGATGTCGTCGAAACGGTGCTGGCTGACGACCGATTGGCCGGTTGGGACGGGTTCGGCGTGGTCGTCCAGGCCTATGGTCCGCGCGCGCCCTACGCCATCGATTGGCTCCATGCACTGGCAGAAAAGCTCGATCGGCGCATCATGGTGCGTCTGGTCAAGGGCGCCTATTGGGATACCGAGATCAAGCGGGCGCAGACGCTCGGTCTTTCCGGCTATCCGGTATTCACGCGCAAGGCCAATACGGACGTGTCGTATATTGCCTGTGCGAAGAAGCTGCTCGGAATGACCGATCGCATCTATCCGCAATTCGCGACACACAACGCACACACGGTCTCGGCCATTCTGGCAATGACGAACGACAAGGATGCGTTCGAGTTCCAGCGCCTGCACGGCATGGGCGAGACACTGCATGAGGCGCTGCGCAAGGCGGAAGGCACGCGTTGCCGTATCTATGCGCCGGTCGGCGCGCATTCCGATCTTCTGGCCTATCTGGTTCGCCGCTTGCTGGAGAACGGGGCCAATTCCTCCTTCGTCCATCAGATCGTCGATGACGAGGTGAAACCGGAGGATATTGCCCGCGATCCCTTCGAGGTGGTCGACCGTCAAGGGCCCGCCTCCAATCCGGCCATTCCCGCGCCCCGCGACATCTATGGCTGCCGCCGGCGCAACGCCAGAGGCTGGGACCTGACCGACCCTGTCACCGTCGAGGCAATCGACGCCGCCCGCGCACCTTTCGCCACGGGTGACATCGCAAAGGCAGCGCCGAGCCAGGCATCCAGCGCCGCCAAGGAGCGGCCGCTCGTCAATCCGGCGCGCCCGCAGGAGGTTGTTGGCCATGTCAGTGAAGCTGACGAAGCGGCGGTGTCGGCTGCTGTCGCGACGGCACTGAAGGCGCAGCCGAATTGGGCGGCAACGCCGGTCGAGGAACGCGCAGCGCGGCTGCTGGCAACCGCCGAGCTCTATGAGGAGCACGCCGAAGAACTGTTCGCTTTGTGCGCACGCGAGGCGGGCAAGACCCTGGCTGACGGCGTTGCGGAAGTGCGCGAGGCGGTGGACTTCCTTCGCTACTATGCGGGCGAGGCGTCGAAGGTAGAGAGCAGCACCGCGGCGCGCGGCGTCATTGCCTGTATCTCGCCATGGAATTTCCCGTTGGCGATATTCACCGGGCAGATCGCGGCCGCGCTCGTCACCGGCAATGCGGTCATCGCCAAACCAGCCGAGCAGACGCCGCTGATTGCTGCCCGTGCCGTCGAACTCATGCACGAGGCTGGAATTGCGCCGGAGATCTTGCAGATCCTGCCAGGCGACGGTCCGTCGACCGGTGCGCCGCTGGTCGCACATCCCGAGATCGCAGGGGTCTGTTTTACCGGGTCGACTGAAGTGGCCCGTTCGATTGAGCGCCAGCTTGCACAGTCGGCCGCACCCGATGCGATGCTGATCGCCGAGACGGGCGGGCTCAATGCGATGGTGGTCGATTCGACGGCACTGCCGGAGCAGGCCGTGCGCGACATTCTCGCCTCCGCATTCCAGAGCGCGGGGCAGCGCTGTTCCGCATTGCGCATGCTCTATGTGCAGAAGGATGTCGAGCGCAAGGTCATGGAGATGCTCCGCGGTGCCATGGAGGCGCTCAAGGTCGGCGATCCGTGGGACCTGTCGACGGATGTCGGTCCCGTCATCGACGAGGAGTCACAGGCCGCGATCCTCGACTATTGCCGCACGATGGAGGAAAAGGGCCGGCTCGTGGCCAAGCTGGACGCGCCCGGAGAAGGGCGCTTCGTGCCTCCGCACATCTTCCGACTGTCGGGAATCGGTGAACTGGAGCGCGAGATATTCGGTCCTGTCCTGCATGTAGCGAGTTTCGATGCCGAAGATATCGACCGCGTGATTTCTGCCATCAATGCAAAAGGATATGGTCTGACGTTCGGCCTTCACACGAGGATCGAGGCGCGCGCCCAGCACTTCGTCGACGGCATTCACGCCGGCAATCTCTATGTGAACCGCAATCAGATCGGCGCCATCGTCGGTTCGCAGCCCTTCGGCGGCGAAGGGCTGTCCGGCACCGGCCCCAAGGCAGGCGGTCCGCACTATCTGCGCCGTTTCCGCAAGGCGGAGGTCGGGCAGGCACGACTTTCCGTGGCCGGCGAACCGGTGTCGCAGACGGTATTGGCGGAGCACTTCCCCGACAACAGGCGCGGCGATTGGGCTACGCGCGGCGATCGCGTGGCGATCTTGCGCAAACACCTGCGCGGCAAGGCTTCGGAAGCCATCGCGGCCTCGGCGGCAGTCGATTTCGGCCCGGTCGACCTGCCCGGGCCGACGGGCGAAGCCAACACGCTCACCCTTCATCCGCGCGGCCGCGTGCTGTGTCTGGGCCCCGATGCGGAGAGCCTGCTTGCCCAGGTGGTCCAGGCACTTGCGGCCGGCAATGCGGTGCTGGCCACCGCACCTGGAGCGATGCAGGCTGTTCAGCCGCTGCTCGGCAAGGGCCTGCCGGTCAATGCGCTGGAGGGAATCGTCGATCCGGACGTTCTGTCGAACCTCGAGGTAGACGTGGTGGCGTCATGCGCCGAAGAGAGCGTCCAGCGCGCATTGCGCCAGGCGCTTGCCGCGCGGAGCGGCCCGATCGTTCCACTGATATCGGAACGGATCTATCCGGCAGCCTATGCCCATGAGCGTGCCGTCTGCGTGGATACGACGGCGGCCGGCGGAAACGCCAGCCTACTGGCGGCTGCGGATTGACATGCCGGAAATGCATCGTCCCTCTCCACCGAAAGAGGGACGATGCGCATGATCAGGCGCCCTGGACGACCGTGAACCCTTCGAACTGCGGGTGCCCAAGGTAAAGCACCTTGTTGTCGCCGGCATTCCTGTGGGCCGCACGGAACTGCTCGGATTTGGTCCAGGCGACAAAATCCTCGTAGCTTTCCCAAACCGTGTGGGAGGCAAACAGCGTGTAGCCTTCCTCGTCGTTGACCGGTCCGCGCAGCAGATGGAAAGTTCGGAACCCCTTCATTTCAGCCAGACTGGAATCGCGGCCCTTCCAGACATTCTCGAAGGCTTCTTCGGATCCCTTCTGCACCTTGAAGCGGTTCATGGCGATATACATGACGTCGTTCCTTTCTATGGGGCTGCCGAATGCAAGCCGATCATGCGTTGTTGGGTTGGTTGCGGCGAGGAAAGCGCACCACGCCGTCCGGCAGTTCTTCCGGTGTCCGCCGAGGCGCGGCAGGCCCGGACAGTCTCATGCCGCCGATCTCCTCCAATGCTACGACATTCGGGCCATGCGTTGTGCGCCTTGAGCGATCCTCGAGCAGTTTCTTCAGTTCCGGACGCAGGCCGTCGCCGTCATGAAGGGCGAGGGCGTGCAGGCTGAGCATACCGAGCATGGGGTAATCCGTGTGGAGGGAGGGTTAGCGTTTGAATTCCAGAGGCACGGTGAACGGCCAGTCCGTGCGGCCCGCATCCCTGGGGATGGAAGGAAAGGGGGCGGCCCGACGAACCGTGTCTATCGCCGCTTTGTCAAGAACCGCCGACCCGGACGAGCCGACCACCCGGATGCCCTGTACGCCGCCATTCGCGGATATCGTGAACTGGACGCGGACCACCCCGTTCAGGCGCTCCCGCCGGGCTGCGGACGGATAGCGCAGCGATCGCCGAAGCTTTGAGACGATCTTGCCCGGGTAATTGCTGATCGCGGCATTGCCCGCACTTCCACTGCGACGGTTGCCGCTGCCGCTCGTGCTCGATCGTGCCTTGTCCTGCCCTTCCACCTGGCCGCGCCGCGCGTTCTGCTGCTGCTTTCCGCGCGAGCCGGACGAGCTCTGGGACCGTTTTGCCTTCGGCGCCTCGGTGCTCTTTTGCTGCGGTTCCCCGCGCTCGGGCTTGACCATGGCCTGTTCGACCGGCGGCTCGGGCCGTGCTGTCGGCCGCGGCGCGCTGTCGGGCATGGCGAGGTCCGGTTCGATCGTTTCGGGTTGTGCCTCGACCGGTTCGACCGGTTCCGCCGTCTCCGTGGGCGCGAGCGCTGCCTGCTGCACTGTCTCGGGCTCCGTCGTCTCCTGCGGTTTGAGCTGAGCTGTCGGTACGAGAACCTGAGCCTCGGCGACCGGCTCGCCCGGGATGACCTCCACCACGTCCGCCGGCTGGCCCTGTTCCGGTTCCACCGCCTGTACTCGGGCCGTTTGGGCCGTTTCCGGCGGCGTCAGAGGTTCGACCGGCTGCACCTCGGCTTGCGTGGGCGAAACGACTTCCGTCGTCTCTACGGGTTCACCGGCTGAAATCGCATCCTCAAACGAGCCGAGCAGGGCGACTTCCAGCCCGGCCGCGCCTTCGATCTGAACGGCCGCTTCTTCATCGCCGAAAAAATATCCGGCCGCGCCGGCATGCAGAATGCCGGACACGACGAGGGCCAACGCCCAATGCCAGGCCCGGATCTTCACGGCTCACCCCTTTCCGTGACAACGGTGACGCGGTCTGCGCCGGCTGTCTTGAGGTCACCGACGATCTCGATCAGCCGCGTGGCCGGCAGCTCGCGGTCCGCGGCCAGCTTGACGGCGACGGGATTGCCCTCCAGCAGGGCTTGCTCCTGCCTGACATGGGCCACATAGCCGGCGGCATCCGTTTCGGCTCCACGTGAGCGCATCACCCCGTCACTGGTGACGAACAGGGCATTCGGCGGCTCTGACCGGTCGGATTCCGAGGTCGATATCAGCGTCACGTCCTTGTCGAGCGGCGGCGTCAGGGAGCCGGCGATCAGGAAGAAGATCAGCATCAGGAAGACCACGTTGATCAGCGTGATCGTGCTCTCCTGCGGCGGGCGTTTTTTCTGGCGGGGCAAATGCATGGAATTATCTCGCGACCGACAGGGTCAATTCCGTTTCATTGCGCACGCGCTCGACGGCACTGACCAGCATCTGCGAGGTCAGTTCGTCGCCGCGCACGAGAAGGACGGCGGTCTTAGCGCCCGCATCCTTCAACCGCCGCAATTGTTCCATCGCGGCGTCCTCGTCGAGGCTCATGCCGTTGACCACCCATCCCTCGGGTGCAACCCGAACGATGATGTCGGGCGCCTGCCCGGCGACGTTGGCCCCCGCGCGTCCGCCGGTGATCTCCACCTCGGCGAATTTGGTGAAGGTCGACGACAGCATGAAAAACAGAAGAAGCAGGAAGATGACGTCGATGAGCGAGGTCACGGAGACCGGGCGCCGACGACGCGCGCCTGCCTCAATGCGCATGTCCGCGGCTCCCGACTTCCGTCAACGCTGCCTCGCGCTCCGCACCCGACGTGGCGCGAAGATTACCGAGCACGCTTTGCGACAGGAAACTGGTCGTGATGGTCTCCATGGCCACGCGCTCGTTCTCGACACGGGTCTCGAACCAGGTCAGGACCAGCGACACCGGCATTGCCACGGCAAGACCGGTCGCCGTCGTGAGCAACGCCACCCAGATGCCGCCGGCCAGGATCGAGGGATCGACAGCGCTGCCGGCGCCCTGCAGCTGGCGGAAGGCGTCGATCATACCCAGAACGGTGCCGAAAAGACCGAGCAGGGGTGCGATCTGCGCAATGGCGTCGAGCGCGCGAAAGCCGCTCTGCAGGCTGTGCAGGCGATCGACGGCAACCCGGCCGACTTCATCCTCAATGACCGCCTTGGGAACATTGCGCGAGACTGAAAGGCGCATCGCGGTGGCAAGCGCTTCGCCGGCCGCCGAACGGTCGGCGTCGGCGAGATGGCGCGCATCGCCATAGCTGCCGTGGATCCACAGATGCAGGGCTTTGCGCGCAGAAGCGTGGAAGCCGACGCGCTCGCGCCAGAACTGCACCAGCTTGAGAAGGATGATCGCGACCGCGACGATCGAAAGAATCAGCAGGATCACGACGACGGGCCCGCCCAATTCGATGATGGAACGCGCCTCGTCGAAAATATTGCTGTCCATGATGGGCTACTCCGATCCGTTTGAATTCAGCTGCCGAATGCGACAGGCGACCTGGTTTCGGTCTTGAGATTCATGATGCAGGCACTGGCTGCAATGCCGTCGCCTTCGCAGGCCGTGGCGTCGTTGACAAGGACACGCGAGACGCCTGGGCAGTCGACGTCGGGCAGGTTGAACTGGCGCACCTTGGTCTTGCCGGCGGGCAGGGCCTTGAAATCGAGCACGCTGAGGCGGTCGACCAGTCCCTTCTGGTTGAACAGGACGATTTCGAAAGCCGCCTTGTCGAGGGCCTTTCCGAGATCGTTCGTCACCACGAATGTGAGCCGGCAACCGGCCTGCGATGCCTCAACGCCGTTGAGTTCGAGGGCCAGGGCCGGCGCGGGCTCTTGAGCCTGCGCCAGCCCTGCACAGGCAGGCGACATCGCAATCACCGCGGTCAGGAGACGGATCAATGTCGCTGCATGTCTCATGTGCTTTCAGCCTCCAAAGCGTAGGGTTGCGGCCAGCTTCAAGGTCAGGCCGGGTTCGTAGACGATGCTCGTCGTCGTGGCGTTGAGCGGATTGGCGTATTGCTCGTCAAAGAGATTGTCTGCGCGGAAGTCCAGTCGGAAATTCTCGTTCGGCCGGTAGCTGGCGAACGCATTGACGAGGGTATAGTTCTCCGCATAGGTCGCACCGTCCGGTGCGGCGTTGTACTGGACTTCGCCGCCGATGGTCAGCTTTTCTTGAAGCAGCCGGGTTCCCAGATGTGCCGTGATCTGTGAATTCGGCACGGTCAGCAGGTCCTCGCGCTCTCCGTCCTCGATCGTGTAGCCGTCGATGATCGACGCCGAGAGGCCGCCGAACCAGCGACCCGCGTCGTAGACCGCCTCGAATTCGAAGCCACGGATCTTTGCTTCCGCGAAGTTCTGGTACTGGTAGCAGATCGGGATGGCGCCGGGGACGAACGGACATCCGCTCGTGGGGTCGAATGCGCTGAGCGTCGTTCCGCCGATATAGTCGTCGACATCGTTGTTGAAATAGGCCGCCTTGAGCCGCAGGCTGTCATTGGCAAGTGCGATGCCGTCGCGTGCGTAGTTGACGCCGAATTCCCAGGTCTTTGCCGTTTCGGGATTCAAATCCGGATTGGGAAGGAACGGAAATGCCACGCCGTTGGGATGCAAGCCGCTGATCAAGGTTTCAGTGACGGAGGGCGAGCGATAGCCCTCGGCGAAGGTGCCGTAGAACTGCAGACCCTTCCAGGCTTCATCCGTGAACGGCGAGATGCCGACACTGATGCGCGGAGACAGGTGGTCGCCGGAATTGTCGGTCGAACCACCCTCCAGATCATAGCTGTCGTAGCGCAGGCCGGCCACCACTTCGAGCCACTCATATGTGATCTTGTCCTGAAGATATGCCCCCCAGACCGTTCTGTTGCCCGAAGGGGTATATACGTCGCTGCCGCCGCCGGCATTGCGGGTCACGACATCGTCCTTCAGCCAATCCCCGCCATAGGTCAATTCGTGGGAGACGACGCCCGTGTCGAAGCGCGACGTATTCCAGACGTCGAAGCCGTACGTGTCGAGATCATAAGTGGTCTGCGAGCCAGCCGGTACGATGATCGGCGCACCCGTCGATGAGTCGAACTGGAAGACGTCAGTCAGATAGGTCTGATCCAGGTTGGATTGGTTGTATGAGGCGTTGACGTGGAGATCGAGCCAGCTCTGCGCATCGTCGGTGATGTTGTAACGGGCAGTGAACGTGTTTTGATCAAGATCGGCTTCGTAATTGCCGGAGCCTTCCGACCAACTGTCGTTGGCCCCGATCCAACCCAGCTTCAATTCACTGTTCTCCGTCGGACGGATGGAGGACTTCACCATTCCGCTGAGCAGGTCGAAACCGGTGCCGTCGACGCTATTGCCGTCCCCATCTTCATAATCGCCGTAGTCGCGCCAAACAATGTTGCCCAGAACGTCAAAGGCATCGCTGAAGCGGTAGGCGCCCGTGCCGCTGGTCGTCCAACCGGTACCGTTGGATTCGTACTGGCCGGTGACTGAGAAGGCGTATGTCTCATCTCGCCGCAGGAAATCGTCTGCATCCTTGGTTTCGAAGAATACCACCCCGCCGATGGCGCCCGAGCCATAGGTATTGGCAATCGGGCCGCGCACGACGTCGACCTGCTCGATCAGCATCGGATCGATAAAGAACAGGTTCTGCGTCCCGTGTCCGGAACGTTGAAAATTCTGCCGGGCTCCATCGACGATCACGGCGACGCGTCCGAAATCCTGGAGGCCGCGAATATTGATCGTCGAAGCCGCGCGCTTGGCGTCCATCTGCACCGCCACGCCGGGTACGCCGAACAGAACCTCGGACGGATTGGTCGCCATCCGCCGCTCAAGGTCTTCGCCCGCGACCTGGCTGACGGAACCGAGCGTTTCAACCGCGCTCTCACCAGTACGGCTCACGACGGTGATCCGGTCGAGGACCGTCAAGCCAACCTGGCTGTCTTCTGCCATCGTCTGCGCGACCGGTGCGTCCTGCGCGGTTGCTTCTCCCGCCGACAAGCCGATCGCAGCCACTCCAGCCAGGAGCACCATCGCTCTGCGCGATACGTTCATAGGAATGTTGCGACCCCGAGCCCTATCGACCCACAAAGGGTTGCCTTCAGCCAGCCCCATCTGCCCTCTCCAAAAATGTCCCATGGCTGGCTGACACGTCATCGTTGTGCGCGTTCGCTTGCGGTTGTGGTTTCGCCCGTCCGCCTTTAAAACTTGACTCATTGCGTCCGGTATTGCACTTCCTAATAAACATGATAATTACTGTCAAGAAATCAAATCGAAGATTCCCGGCCCGCCAAGCCAGCCATCTGCAAGCCCGGCGCGAATGGAGGAGATGGACGTGAACAGTATGCGCTACACCATTGAATTCGCACGGCGCGACAGGTCTCCAGCTTATCGGCGCGACGAGCCGGCAGGGCATCGGTCGTTCGACATGAAGACGATCAGCAGTAACTCGCTGTTCGAGGGCGGCAAGGAGATCGGCATCGAGCACGGCGGGGCGCTTTATCGCCTCAAGATCACCCGGCAGGGCAAGCTCATTCTCAACAAGTAGGGGGACCATTGATGACCAATGACGACAGGCCGTCGCCGGAGGTGATTCGCGCTGCGCGGGAGAACAATCCCAAGATGCGCGAGCGCGATCTGGCCAATCAGCTCGGCATATCCGAGGCGGAGCTGGTCGCTGCCCATTGTGGCGCTACGGTGTGGCGGATCGAACCGGACGTCGACCGGCTCCTGGCCGGAATCGGGGCTGTGGGCGAAGTCATGGCGCTGACGCGCAATGAAAGCGCCGTTCACGAAAAGATTGGCCCCTATGACAAGCCGGTGCCCGGCAAGCATGCGGCGATGCTGCTCGGCGAGGATATCGATCTGCGCATCTTTCCCAAGGTCTGGGCGCACGGCTTTGCGGTCGAGAAGCGCGACGATGAGGCCGTACGCCGAAGTCTTCAGTTCTTCGACAAGGCAGGCGAGGCGGTCCACAAGATCCATCTGCGTCCGTCCTCCGACGTTGTGGCCTACGAACGGCTCGTCGCGCAGTTGCTGTCACCGGATCAGTCGCAGACGCTCGCCGTCGCAAGCGATACAGCGGATGCGGCCGGCGACACTGCTGTGCCCCAGACCGATCTGACGGAACTGCGCAGGCGCTGGAGCACGATGACGGACGTTCATCAGTTTGTCGGCATCCTGCGGGATATGAAGCTGACACGCCGCAGCGCAGTCGAACTCGTGGGCGCTGATTTCGCATGGCGCTTGGACAACGGCGCCGTCGAGGCGGCCATGCGCCATGCCGCGCTCGAGGAACTGCCGATCATGTGTTTCGTCGGCAATCGCGGGTGTATCCAGATCCATTCCGGGCCAATCCGCGAGATCAAGGTGATGGGGCCCTGGATCAACGTGCTCGATCCGACATTCCACCTTCATCTGCGGCTCGATCACATCGCCGAGGTGTGGGCGGTGCGCAAGCCCAACAAGGACGGTCATGTCACCTCGATCGAGGCCTATGACGCGAACGGCTCGATGATCATCCAGTTCTTCGGCAAGCGAAAGGAAGGCGTGGACGAGCGACAGGACTGGCGTTTCATTGTGGAGAGCCTGCCGCGGATCGTCCATTCCACGGCAGCGTGAGGCAAGACCATGGCGATTATCTCATCTCGACGGCGCCTGATGCTGGCGGGTGCCTGCGCGTTTACCATGGCGCTGACGGTGTTCCCGGTCCTGGCGCCGCCGCCCGGCGGCGACAGGGCGTTCGCGGGCGAGCAGGCTGCCATTGACGCGCAGGCGGACCGCATCGTGGGTGTCGGCGGGTCGGTCACCGAGATCATCTACGCGCTTGGTGAACAGCACAGGCTGGTGGCGCGCGATTCCACAAGCCTGTTTCCCGGCGCCGCGCTCGATCTGCCCGACATAGGGTACATGCGTGCGCTGTCGCCCGAGGGGGTTCTTTCCGTCAATCCCGACGCCATCATCGCGCTCGAAGGCAGCGGACCGCCGGAAGCGGTCGAGGTGTTGAAGAAGGCGAGCGTTCCGATGGTGATCGTGCCGGAATCCTTTGACCGCGACGGTATTCTGGCCAAGATCCGCACCGTCGGCACGGCGATCGGGGCCGACGAAAAGGCGGACGCGCTGGCCGAGGAGGTCGCGCGGGATCTCGATGAGGCGAGGGCGCTGACGGACAAGATTGCCGAACGCAAGCGCGTCCTGTTCATTCTCAGCCTGCAGGGCGGCAAGATACTCGCCTCCGGTACCGGCACCGCCGCGAATGGCATCATCTCGCTGGCCGGGGCCGAAAATGCGATCACCGCATATGAAGGCTACAAGCAATTGACTGACGAAGCGGTGATCGATGCGCGTCCCGACGTGATCCTGATGATGGACCGTGGCGCTCCCGATCATGGGTCGCTGGATGATCAGCTCTTCTCCAACCCGGCGATCGCCGCAACGCCGGCCGGCCGGTCGAAGAGCCTAATCCGTATGGACGGAAGCTATCTGCTCGGCTTCGGGCCGCGGACTGCTGCCGCAGCGCGTGATCTGGCCACCCGGCTCTATGGCGAGAAGATTACACACTGATCGGACCGAATGGTGGACATAGCAGTGAATGCACCAGTTGGGGCGGCAGGCAATCGCGTCACGGGAGACCGCTCGCGTCGCGCGCGCCTTGCCGTCGGCGTTCTCGTGGTGTTGCTGGCCGTCACAGCCACCGCCAGTCTCGGATATGGCGCGGCCGATGCCTCGCTTTGGCGGATGCTGGGAACGATTGTCACCCCGGGTGGAGGGGCCGAAGGGCTGCAGGCGCTGCGCCAGAATGTCATCATATTCGATATTCGTTTGCCTCGGGTCGTGCTCGGCATGTTGATCGGGGCAGCCCTCGCCGTTTCGGGTGCGGTCATGCAGGGGCTGTTTCGCAATCCGCTGGCCGATCCGGGCATCGTCGGCGTTTCCGCCGGCGCGGGATTGGGCGCCATCGGCGTGATCGTCCTGGGCACAACGTCACTTGCTCCGCTGGTCCAGTTGTTGGGCATCTATGCATTGCCTTTGGCGGCGTTTCTCGGCGGGCTGGCAACGACCTTGCTGCTCTATCGTGTCGCGACCCGCAGGGGCCAGACCTCGATAGCAACCATGCTTCTTGCCGGGATCGCGCTCGGCGCCATGGCCGGTGCCTTCTCGGGCGTGCTGGTCTTCCTGGCCGACGACCGGCAATTGCGTGATCTGACATTCTGGGGGCTCGGCTCGCTGGCCGGTGCAACCTGGACCAAGATCGCGGCCGCCGGACCGATCATTCTGGTCGTGCTTCTTGCCGCGCCATTCCTTGCCCGAGGGCTCAACGCCTTGGCGCTCGGCGAGGCTGCCGCCAACCACATGGGTGTTCCGGTGCAGCGGCTGAAAAACGTCGCCATCGTCGCCGTGGCGGCGGCCACCGGTGCTTCTGTCGCCGTGTCGGGTGGGATCGGCTTTGTCGGCATCGTGGTGCCGCATCTGCTGCGGCTGCTGATCGGCCCTGACAACCGCTATCTCCTGCCGTGCTCGGCCCTGCTGGGCGCGAGCCTGCTCCTGATCGCCGACGCTGTCAGTCGCACTATCGTTGCGCCTGCCGAATTGCCGATCGGCATCGTGACCGCCGCCGTTGGCGGTCCATTCTTCCTGTGGATCCTGCTGCGCCGGCGCGGCGTCATCGATCTTTGACGCGGAGAGACGACCATGATCGAAGCGAACGACGCAGCGGCCTTTATCGGCAAGAAGCGCATCGTCACCGGCGTCGACTTCGCCGCCCGCCCGGGCGAGATGGTGGCGATCGTCGGGCCCAACGGTTCCGGCAAGACGACATTGCTGCGCGCCATGACCGGCGAACTGGCCTATACGGGCCGGATCGCGATCAATGGCGAGGAGGTGTCGGCACTCAAGCCCTGGCGTCTTGCTGCCATGCGTGCCGTTCTGCCCCAGGCAACAGCCCTTTCGTTTCCCTTCACCGTGCGGGAGGTGGTGGCGCTGGGCGTGAACAGCGGCCGTTCCGGGGCGCTTGCCGGTGAAGAGGCGCGCCTTCCCGAGCGGGCGCTTGCCCGCGTCGACCTCGAGGGGTTCGCCGGCCGCTTTTATCAGGAACTGTCGGGAGGCGAGCAGCAGCGTGTGCAGCTCGCGCGCGTCCTGTGCCAGGTCTGGGCTCCGGTCCTGGAAGGTGTGCCGCGCTATCTATTCCTGGACGAGCCGGTTTCGAGCCTCGACATCAAGCATCAGTTGATCATCATGCGCATCGCACGTGACTTCGCATCGCGGGGCGGAGGGGTGATCGCAATCCTCCATGACCTCAATCTCGCGGCGATGTTTGCCGATGCGATTTTCATCATGCATCGCGGGCGCCTCGCCGCATCCGGGTCGCCCACGGAGGTGTTGCGCGACGATGTCATCGCGCGTGTATTCGAGTGCGGTCTCAAGGTCGGTGCCTTGCCGCGCAATGAGATGCCGTTCGTGCTGCCGCAATCCGCAGTATCGAATATGTAACTATTGGTGGTATAATTAAAAAGATGCGTGTATAAGTAGTCATTCGATTGGGATGACGCGCATGAACACGTACAGTCGGATTGCTGTTGCTGTGTTTGCATCGGCGATGCTCCTGGGGCCTCGTGCCAGCCAGGCTGAGACCTGGAGGCTCGGCGGCGATGAGTTGACGATTGATGAAGTTGTCGGGATTGCCAGGGATCCCGATGCTGAAGTTCAGCTAGATGAAGCAGCTGTTACGGCCGTCGCGAAAGGCTTCGACCTTGTGATGGAGGCCGCGCTTCAAGGCAAGGCTGTTTATGGCCTGACGGTCGGTGTCGGCTGGAACAAGGATCGTCCGGTCTTTGAAACAACGGATGGCGAGCGCGTGCTGACCGACGAGTTGTTGGAATTGTCCCGCAACTTCAATCTCATGTCGTTGCGTGCGCATGGGGCAGGGATTGGCGAGCCGATGCCGATCGAGGTGGTTCGCGCGGGGATGGTGGTTCGCCTCAATCAGATTCTCACGGGGCAAACGGGTGTGCAGCCGTCGGTGGCCGAGATGTACCGGCATTTTCTCAACGAGGGCATCACCCCAATTGTGCCATCGCGTGGATCTGTTGGTGAGGCAGACATTACACTTGCTTCGCACATTGGACTGGCCATGGCGGGAGAGGGAGAGGTATTTCTTGATGGCAGGCGTGTGCCTGCTGCGCATGCCCTGCGCGCAACCGATGCCGTTCGGATTGTTCCAGTGGGCAAGGATTTCCTTTCGATCATCAGCACCAATGCCCTTACCGCCGGTCACGCCGCGGTTCTTGCTCACGACGTGCGGGATTATCTGGACAAGCAGGCGGTCGTGTTCGCTCTGGCACTTGAGGGGTTCAATGGAAATGTCGCGCCGTTCCTCGAGGCGACCACGGAGATCAGGCCGTTTCCGGGCCTGCTGAAGGGCGCTAAGTCTATCAGAGCTGCGCTGGAGGGGAGCTATCTGTGGCGCCCGGATGAAGAACGGGCTCTCCAGGATCCCCTTTCTTACCGAACGATGGCCTATACCCTTGGCAATGCATTGGCTGCCCAGGCCGAACTGGCGGAAACGCTCGAGATTCAGATCAACCATTCCGACGACAATCCCACGGTCCGGGTTGGTCCAGTAGATGGTGCCGCACCGGCCCAGGTGCTCAACTACTTCATCGACGGAACGATTTCCGGTGCCATTTATCCGACTGCGAACTTCGAGATGTTGCCAGTTGCCGAGCGGATCGAGAGGATGAATGCCGCGCTGGTGCGATTGTCGCAATCCATCGTGATGCAGACGATACGCTATGAAAGCCCGGCGATGACAAAACTCTCCCGGTTTCTCGCCGCTGAAGGCAATGCCGGCCATGCCTTTGGAGCTCTACAAAAGCCGCTCGTTGCACTCTATGCCGAAAACAGGCTTTTGGGAGCGCAAACGCCTGTCGACACCTTTGCCATGGCGGGCAATATCGAGGATATCAGCAGCAATGCTCCGTTGGGTGTCGCCAATCTCGCACGAATTCTCGACAACATGTACTGGATGTCGTCAATCCAGATGCTTCATGCCGCCCAGGCAACGGACCTGCGCAAACCTGAAGCGCTGGCGACGGCCACGCGAGGTCTGATCGACGGCTATCGTGAGCGCGTTCCGTTTGTCGACAGGGACCGCATCTACACTGCCGACTTTGCCGCTGGTCGCGACTTCCTCATGTCCTACTCCCCGCAATAGGGAGCCTGCGGCTCAGTTGGCGATGGCGTGGCCGGTAGTGTCGCCGATGTTGAGCAATGCGCGCATGTGAGGCCGCTCCTTGACCAGGTCGGCAATCGTGTATCCCGCAAGGGTCTCGAAAAAGGCGCCCAGCGCGTGACGCAGCGCGGAATTCAGCGTGCAGCTGTCGACCAGCGGGCATTCCGTCGCATCGTTCTCGAAACATTCCGCCATGGCGAAATTCTCCTCGGTGACCCGCACGACATCGAACAGGGTGATATCCGCTGCCGGCTTGCCGAGTCTGACCCCGCCATTGCGGCCGCGCACAGTCTCGACAAAGCCGTTCTCGACGAGGGGCTGCAGAATCTTGAACAGGAACAGCTCTGATACCGTGTACGCTGCGGCAATTTCGGGAATCCGGCTCAGCCGGCCGTCATTGGCCGCGCAATACATGAGAATTCGGATGGCGTAGTTCGTCTGACGAGTAAGCCGCATGACAATTCCTTGAAGAGACGTATCGTCTTGCTGGTGTCTGTTCCTTGTTTAGAAGGATTCCAGAAAGGATGCTAGTGGGGCGGTGAAAAAACTTGATAATTAGAGTCTTGTTATGCAGGCGGCTGCTCCTGCTTGGCGCAAGCGTCCGCTTTCGACATGGGGTCCTGCCGCTTCCGCATGCGTGATATCGCGTCGAGGAACCGGAGGTCGGTTTCATCGATTCCAGATGAGGGCGTTGATGCCCGGTGCCCGATGTGCTTTCGATGGAATTCGTTTGATGAATCGATTTAAAGCGCGCGGAATGAAGACTGGAGGAGCCTCAATGCCGAGCACGATGAAGGGACCCGCAATTTTTCTGGCACAGTTTGCGGGCGACGAGGCGCCTTACAATTCGCTGTCTTCGATCGCCGAATGGGCCGGTGGTCTCGGCTACAAAGGTATTCAGATCCCAAGCTGGGACGGACGGCTGTTCGATCTTGAGAAGGCTGCCGCTTCCCAGACTTATTGCGAGGAGGTGAAGGGCGTTTGCGCGGAGGCCGGTGTGGAGATCACCGAGCTGTCGACGCATCTCCAGGGGCAGCTCGTGGCGGTTCATCCTGCCTATGACAGCCAGTTCGACGCTTTTGCTCCACAGAGCGTGCACAACAACCCCAGGGCGCGCCAGGAATGGGCCGTGAGGCAGATGCAGCTTGCCGCCAGAGCATCGCGCAATCTCGGTCTCGACGTTTCGGTGTCGTTCACCGGGGCATTGGCCTTCCCATATCTCTATCCCTGGCCGCAGCGCCCGGCAGGACTGATCGAGGAGGCGTTCGGCGAACTTGGAAGGCGCTGGCGGCCCATTCTCGACGCCTACGAGGATGCCGGCGTCGACATTGGTTACGAAATCCATCCCGGTGAAGATGTCTTTGACGGCGCGACCTTCGAGATGTTTCTCGAATCGGTCGGCGGGCATGCACGAGCCAACATCAATTACGACCCTTCCCATTTCCTGCTGCAGCAGCTCGACTATCTGGCGTTCATCGACATCTATCACGAGCGTATCAAGGCCTTTCACGTGAAGGATGCCGAGTTCAATCCGGACGGCAGGCAGGGCGTCTATTCCGGCTATCAGGGGTGGCTGAACAGGGCGGGCCGGTTCCGGTCGCTGGGCGATGGGCAGGTCGATTTCTCGGGCATCTTCTCGAAGCTTGCGACCTACGGCTACGATTCCTGGGCGGTGCTGGAATGGGAGTGCTGCCTGAAGCATCCCGAGGACGGCGCGGCCGAAGGCGCTCCCTTCATCGCCAATCACATCATCCGGGTCACCGAGAAGGCGTTCGACGATTTCGCCGGCGGCGAGAGCGACCGTTCGGCGCTGCGCCGGATGATGGGGATCGAAGGCAAGTAATGCGCAAGACGAGGAGGAGGAGATCATGGTGAGCGGCAGAATGGACAATGATGCCAATGCACCGATCCGCTACGGCATGGTGGGGGGCGGGCAGGGCGCTTTCATCGGAGGCGTCCACAGGATCGCGGCCAGGCTCGACGGGGCGTTCGAACTCGTCGCGGGAGCTCTGTCGTCGGATCCGGACAGGGCGCGTGCCTCTGCTGCCGAACTCGGTCTTGATCCGCAGCGCAGCTATGCGTCCTTCGCCGAGATGGCGGCGGCCGAAGCGCAACGCACGGACGGTATCGAGGCCGTGTCCATCGTGACGCCCAATCATATGCATTGGCCCGCGGCGGAAGCCTTCCTGAGAGCAGGCATTCACGTGATCTGCGACAAGCCGCTCACGTCGAACCTCGGCGACGCCAAGAAGCTAGTCGATCTTGTCGAGTCATCCGGCAGGCTCTTTATCCTGACGCACAACTACACCGGCTACCCGATGATACGCCAGGCGCGCGAGATGGTTGCAGCGGGCGAACTCGGAGCGATCCGAGTCGTGCAGGCCGAATATCCGCAGGACTGGCTCACGACGCGTATCGAGGAGAGCGGCCAGAAGCAGGCCTCCTGGCGGACCGACCCCGCCAGGACTGGCGCGGGCGGTGCCACCGGCGACATCGGAACGCATGCCTATAATCTCGCCCGGTTCGTCAGCGGTCTGGAACTCGACAGTCTGGCGGCCGATCTCGACGCATTTGTCGACGGCAGGCCGGTGGACGACAACGCCCATGTGCTCCTTCGCTTTGCGGGGGGCGCCAAGGGCATGCTTTGGGCGAGCCAGGTCGCGCCGGGCAACGAAAACGGACTGACGTTGCGCGTCTATGGCAGCAAGGGAGGTCTGGAATGGCATCAGGAGCAACCCAACCATCTTTGGTACACGCCGTTTGGCGAGTCCAAGCGCCTGATCACGCGAAACGGCGCCGGAGCGGGTTCGGCCGCAGGCCGCGTCAGCCGCGTTCCAGCCGGCCATCCCGAAGGATATCTGGAAGGCTTTGCGACGATATATGCCGAGGCGGCGCGCGCCATCCGTGCCGTGCGTCAGGGTGAGGCCCTGCCTGACGAAGTGGTTTACCCGACCGTTCAGGACGGGCTGGAGGGCGTCGCCTTCATCGATGCGTGCGTGCGCTCGTCACGGGACAATGGCGCCTGGAAGAAGCTCGATCTGGCGAGAGCCTAGAATGTTGCGGCGGAGCCGGTCAGGCTTCGCCGTCCAGCATGCGTTCCAGCCGCTGCAAGACCGCTTCCTTGTCGGTCTCGCTGAGAATGTCCGTGCCGATCAACTGCGACAGGCGCAGCCCTTCGATTGCCAGCAGCGCTATCAAGGCAAGTTCCAGGTCCCGCGACTCGATTGCCAGGCGTTCGACAAGTTGCCGGTTGAAACGCCTAACGGGTTCCAGAAAATCCGGATTCTCGGCCATTGCGGCGAGGAGGCCGGCAGGTGGACCCTTCTTCACGGATTCGTCGCAGCGCGTCAGCAGCAGGAAAGCAGAGCACAGGGCGTTGGGTGAATTGACGCGTTGGGCGGCTTCGTGATCAAGACGCGTCTTGAATTCGTCGAGATGTTCTTCGACAATAGCCTCGAGCAGCTTGGCCTTGCTCGAGAAATTGTAGAGCAGTCCGCCTTTCGATAGTCCAGCGCGCGCAGCAACGGCCTCCAGGGACATTGCCGCCGGCCCGCATTCGGCAACGAGTTCGGATGCCGCCTTCAATATTTTAGCGCGAGATGATAACGGCTGTGATGATGTCGGTTTGGGTGATATGGACTGATCGGCCAATTTGCTCGTTTCCGCAAAGCTGCTATGACTTGACTTGACCGTCCAGACGGTACAGTAATTCGCCGCTCTGACGCAAGCCGTCATATTTCGCCATCTCCAACCTGCCGCGGTTCGGTCACACATCCTGAGCGCATTCGGAGCTTCACACGATGATCAAACGCTTTGTCATAGCCATTGTTCTGCTTGCCGTTCTGGCAGGCGGCCTGATCGGCTTCAATCTCTTCCGCGACAAGGCGATTCAAGACTTCTTCGCCACGATGCAGCGTCCTGCCGTCACCGTACCTACCGTCACGGTGGAGCCCTTGAGCTGGACACCTGACATCCAGGCGATCGGCACTGTGAATGCCGTGCGCGGTGTCGACCTGACTGTCGAGACCGCCGGCGTGATCGATGCAATCCAGTTCGCGGCCAACGACAAGGTCGACCAAGGCGCGGTGCTCATTCAGCTCAAGGCCGAAGTCGAAGGCGCCGATCTGGAAGCGGCCAAGGCGCAGGCGGCGCTCGATCAGCAATTGCTGGCACGTGCCCTGCAGCTCAAGGAACGCGGCGTGAGTTCCGACACGACGGTCGACAGCCAGCAGGCGGCTGCCACGGCGTCTGCATCGCAGGTCGCGAAGCTGCAGGCCGTTCTGGATCAAAAGCAGCTCATTGCGCCGTTCGGAGGCACCATCGGCATTCCGCATGTCGAGAAGGGACAGTATATCTCGCCCGGCACGACGGTTGCGACGCTGCAGGACACCGACACGATGCGCGCGGATTTCACGGTTCCCGAGCAGGACCTGCCGCTGCTCGATATCGGTCAGCCCGTGCGGCTCGGCCTTTCGGCCGACGACATGCCTTTCGAGGGCGAGATCACCGGCATCGAGCCGAAGGTCGACCCGCAGACGCGCCTGGTGGCCGTGCGGGCCGAGATCAGCAATCCCGAAGGCAAGCTGACGCCGGGACAGTTCGTGCAGGTGGCGGTCATTCTGCCGCGGGAAGATGATATCATCGCATTGCCGCAGACTGCGGTGGTTACCAGTCTCTACGGCGATTACGTCTACGCCGTGCGCGAGGCTGAGGCCGCCGAAGGCGCTGGGAATGCGGAAAATGTGAATGCGGAAGAGCAGTCAGGCGAGGCGCAGGCAACCAACAATGCGCAGTCCGGCCCCGCCCTTGTCGCGCGTCAGATCTTCGTCAAGACCGGCCGGCGCGCCGGCGGGCTTGTCGAGATCGTGGAGGGCGTGAGCGACGGCGATCGCATCGTTACTGCAGGCCAGAACCGTCTGAGCAACGGGGCCACAGTCGTCGTCGACAATTCCGTCAATCCGGTTGAAACGGACAGCCAGCAGGCAGCCGCGCAATGAGTTTCTCAGATATCTTCATCCGGCGCCCGGTTCTTTCGAGCGTCCTCGGACTTCTGATCCTGCTTCTCGGGTTCCAGGGCATGTTCAACATGTCCGTGCGCGAATATCCAGAAGTCGAAGAAACAGTCATCACCGTCACCACGACCTATGCCGGCGCCAGCCCCGATCTCATCCAGGGCTTCATTACGGCTCCGATCGCGCGGGCCGTGTCGACCACCGAAAACATCGATTACGTCACGTCGCAGAGCCGTCCGTCGGCGAGCGTGGTGACGGTCCACATGAAGCTCGGATCCGATCCGGACATCGCCCTCACTGAAGTCATGTCGAAGGTGCAGCAGGTCACTGGCGATCTTCCCTCGGATGCCGATGACCCCACCATCGTCAAGGGAACGGGCCAGCAATTCGCCATCATGTATCTGGCGATGCAGAACCCCAACATGACGAGCGAACAGCTCACCGAGTATATCGAACGCGTCATTCGTCCCCGCATGTCGACCATCGAGGGCGTGGCCGAGGTCCAGATCATGGGTGCGGCCAACTATTCGATGCGGGTGTGGATCGATCCGATCCGCCTGGCCGCACGCGGGCTGACGGCGGCGGAGGTGCTGAGTGCAATCAATGCATCGAACTATCTCTCCGCTCCGGGCAAGACGAAGAACGAATATGTCGCCTATTCGATCACGCTGAAGTCTACACTGCAGACGCCGGAGGCGTTCGGATCGCTGCCGCTCAAGGCCGACGGCGACGATGTCGTGCGGCTGCGTGACGTCGCGCGCGTCGAACTCGCCGCCGAAAGCACGGATACGATCGTCCAGTTCAATGGCGAGCCCGGAACCTTCATCGGCATCTTCCCGACGCCGGCGGCAAACCCGCTCAACACCGCCGGTGCGGTGATTGACGAACTGCCGACGATCCAGGCGAGCCTGCCGGACGGCATGACGATGACGCTCGTCTATGACGCGACCGAGCAGATCGGCGCATCGATCGAGGAAGTGTTCAAGACGATCGCCGAAGCCGTCGCCATCGTCATCGTGGTCATCCTTCTGTTCCTGGGTTCGTTCCGGTCCGTGTTGATGCCCATCGTGACGATCCCGCTGTCGCTTATCGGTGTGTGCTTCTTCCTGTTCGCGATGGGCTATTCGCTCAACCTGCTGTCGCTTCTGGCAATGGTTCTGGCGATCGGCCTCGTGGTCGACGATGCCATCGTGGTGGTGGAGAACATCCATCGGCATATCGAGGAAGGGCAGTCGCCCATGTCCGCCGCGTTCCGGGGGATGAAGGAGATCACCGGTCCTGTGGTGGCGATGACGATCACGCTCGCAGCCGTCTTTGCGCCGCTCGGATTTACTGGTGGTCTGACCGGCTCGCTGTTCCGCGAGTTCGCGTTCACACTGGCTGGTGCCGTGATCATCTCCGGCGTCGTGGCGCTGACGATCACGCCGATGATGTCGGCGCGCATGCTCAAGGCCGGCGGTCACAGCCGTTTCCAGCGGATCGTCGACAGTTCGTTTGAACGTCTGGCCAATCTTTACGAGAGGTTTGTTTCGGGATCGCTGAAATACCGCCCGGTCACGCTCATGATCGCCGTTGTGCTGGTGGCTCTCACTGGCTTCCTCGCGGTCAAGACGTCGAGCGAACTTGCGCCGGAGGAAGATGTCGGTGCGCTCTTTTCGCTCATCACCGCACCGCGCTACGCGACCACCGAGTACACCCAGCTCTATGCCGACCAGATACGCGACCTGACTAAGGATCTGCCGGAACTGAAGGCGAACTTTTCCGTCGCAGGCATGGACGGGGCCACCAATTCCGGTTTCGCCGTATGGGCGTTCAAGGACTGGGCGGATCGCTCGCGCTCGCAGAAGGAGTTGCAGACCGACATTCAGCAACGCCTGTCCAAGGTGTCGGGCGTCGAGGCTCTTGTCTTCGCGCCGCCGACGCTGCCGGGAACGGGCGGCGGCCTTCCCATCTCGGTGGTCATTCAGTCGACCGGCGACGCCAGCCAGGTCTACGAACTCGCCGAGCAGATCAAGCAGGAGGCGGAGGCGAGTGGGCGCTTCATCGTGGTGCAGAACTCGCTGTCCTTCGACGCGCCCGAGGTCACGCTGACCATCGACCGCGATCGGGTGGCCGCGCTCAACATTCCGATCAGCGATATAGGCTCCACGCTCGGCCTTCTGGTCGGTGGAGGCACGGTCGCCCAGTTCGACCGTGATTCCAACAGCTACGACATCATCACTCAGGTGCCGGACGAATTCCGCAACAATCCGCATCGCCTGGGCGAGTTCTTCGTGCGTAGCGCGACCGGAGAGATGGTGCCGCTGTCGGCCGTGGTGTCGGTGACGACCAATGCATCGCCGGCGGCAATCGAGCAGTTCAACCAGCTGAACTCGGCCACGATTTCGGCGCTGCCATTGCCGACCGTCACGACCGGGGACGGCTTGCAGACCATCCTCGACATCGCCGAGCCGCTGCTTCCGGAAGGTTACTTCATCGACTATTCGGGGCAGTCGCGTCTTGAGGTGCAACAAGGCAACACGATCGTCATAGCGTTCGCGATGGCCATCATCGTGATCTATCTGGTGCTCGCCGCGCAGTTCGAGAGCTTCCGCGACCCGCTCATCATCCTGATGACCGTTCCGCTCGCGATCTTCGGGGCGATCGTGCCGCTCAATCTCGGGTTGGGAACGCTCAACATCTATACGCAGGTCGGATTGATCACCCTGATCGGGCTGATCACCAAGCACGGCATTCTGCTGGTGGAGTTCGCCAATCAGCAGCGCGAGGAGCACAACCTGTCGAAGCTGGACGCGATTATCGCTTCCGCGAAGGTGCGGTTGCGTCCCATCCTGATGACGACGGCGGCCATGGCGCTTGGCGTGGTGCCCTTGATCACCGCCGAAGGCGCAGGAGCGGCGGCCCGCTATTCGATGGGGTTGGTGATCTTCTCCGGCATCCTGGTCGGCACGATGTTCACTCTTTTCGTGGTGCCGATGTTCTATACCTTCCTCTCGCATCCCGACAGGCAGGCGCAGGAAGATGCTTCTGAGGCGGCCGCGGCCGTGCCGGGACACGGGTGAAGCGGCATCGATCGATGCACTGAAGAACTGACCGAAAACGCCCCGTTTCTGCGGGGCGTTTTTGTTTGCCGTCCCGGTGGCGGCTGTGGCGTCTCAGAAGGAGGCGGAGGCCGTCATCGTCGTGGTTCCATCGCTGGCCGTCGACCAAAGCTCCAACCGGTTGTCTGAAGCAGGCCGGGAATGCAGGGCGAAGCGCTGGCCGTCGAACAGGGGCCCTGTACCGCGAAAGGCGAATTGCGTCGTGAAACATGAGCCTTGCGAGCGGATCGCAAGATTCCACAAGAGCGTCGCCTGCAGCGGTCCGTGGACGATCAATCCGGGATAGTGTTCGACATCAATGCAGTAGGCGCGATCGTAATGGATGCGATGACCGTTGGACGTCGCGGCCGAATAGCGAAACAGCAGAACAGGGTCTGCATCGATCTCGGCCTGGATGGTCCGTGCGGCTTCGGCGCCATCGGCGCGGGCGGGTTTAGACATCGGCGCGGCAGGGGTGGCGTCGCGATAGACGATGTCCTGCCTTTCGCGGACCGCGAGACCCTGGTCGCCGGAATATTCGTGATCGACCGCGACGAAGCAGAGCGTCCCGCTGCGGCCCTCCTTCAGCACCACGTCGGCGATGCGGGAGTGCCTGCGGACCTGCTCGCCGACGGCCAGCGGGCGCAATGTCTGTAGCCGGGAACCCGCCCACATACGCCGCGGCAGACTGACCGGCGGCAAAAAACCGCCGCGCCTGGGATGGCCGTCGGGGCCGAGCGCCGACATCGGCGCGATGTCGTTCGTCACGCACCAATGGATGCCCGCAGGGGCCAGATCGCCGTCGCGAAGGGCAGGTCCGGTCTCATCGAGGATGGCGCGCAGCAGTTCTGCGAGACGCGGCGTGACCTGCTCTTGGGCTTCCTGTTCGCGTCCGATCCATTGACGAAGCTCATCGATGTCCGGCTTCATATGCATTCTCCCGCCGTCGTTTCCTGGCACGTGGATCCATTCCGGCACGCGGATTCGGATCCCAGACCGGGACGGTAGATGACGCCGTGAAAGGTGTAAAAAGCCGAGTTCGGATTGCAGCCATAACAGATCTGTATGGCCGCCCATCAGATGAACCGCCCGCATGTCAGGATGGACTTGTTCAAACGGCTTGCGGCGATGCTCGGAGGGCGACAGCAGGCTGGCGTTGCGCCTAGCTAATCCAGTGAAACACTCTCGTGCGCTTCGCCGCCCTGCGGGGCAGCATTGGTGGAGGTGATCACCTCAACGTCCTGGTTACGGCCTGCCAATACTTCGAAATCACGCTGATAGAGCCGGTCGCGGTTCTTGGCGACGACGGTGTATTCCCCTTCGGCGAGCACCATCCCGGCAAAAGCGCCGACGCTTTCCGTCACGAGGTCGCCTGAACTGGTGAGAACGGACCAGGAGGTATCCGCGATCGCTTCGCCGCCGGCTTCCCGCACGAGCTTCAACGTAATCTGCGCGGCGCGGTGCTCGACCGTTGCTTCGGTCAGCTTGCCCGGCTCCACGCGAAGGTCGGAGCGAATCACGGCGTTGATGCGGCCGTAAGTCGAGACGACATGATAAGTCCCCGCGCTCAGCCGGACGACGGTGCCGGGACGCACATTGGGTATGATGAGAGGCCGCTCTCCGCTTGCATCTTCCTCGGCTTCGTAGATCGAGAAACGCAGCTTGCCGGGAGGAACGGGCACATCGCCGGACATGACGGCATCCAGCTTCAGCCCGCCTGCGTCGAGTACGAAGCTTTCGCGGTGGCCGGTGCGGTCAACCATAATCCGTTTGGTCGCGCCCGCGCGTCCGAAGGATGCGTGGACGAGATAGGCCCCGGGGTCGAGATTGAGGGAAGTCGTGCCGCCCTTCGCCGATGCCACCAGCGGCAGTTTTCCGTCTGGGCCAGCCTCCGGTTTGAAGATCCGCCAGACGAGGCCCCTTGAGACCTCTGGACCGTCTTCGGTCAGTTGCGCCGACAACGTAACGCGGCCGATCTCACGCGAGATCGACAGTGGACCATCCTGAATCGGCGGGGCGAAGCTTGAAAAATCCGGGGCGTCGATTGAGAGGCCGGGGTCCGAGAACTCCTGGGCTCGCGCCGGCGCGGTCGCCAGTCCGATGGAGCAAGCGAGCGCAAGCCGTGTGAACATTGTGGTAAGACCCCTCAACATGGCTTGCCATCAAACCCGAGCCGGTGGCAATTTCAAGGCCATGGCGGCAGGAATCGTCGCCGTCCGCGATTTTGCGCACAGCACGGCGCCACAGTTCAATCCCTCCCGAAAGGATATCCGATTTGAGTTTGTCACCTGTCGAGTTTCTGCTGGCGCGCAAGTCACCGCCGATTGTCGAACTGACCGGGCCGGGGCCGACCGATGCAGACATCGCCACGATGATCCGTATCGCTTCGCGCGTGCCCGATCATGGCCGCCTGACGCCATGGCGGTTCATGCTGTACCGCGGTGCGGTTCGCGAACGGATCGGCGAGCGGCTTGCCGACCTGGCCGAACAGCGTGAAGGGCCGCTGTCGGAGGCACGCAGGCAGCAGGAACTAACACGTTTCTCGCGTGCGCCCGTTGTCATCGCGGTGATTTCGACGCCGCGCGATAATCCGAAGATCCCGCAGTGGGAGATGACGCTTTCCGGCGGCGCGGCGGCCATGAACCTTCTCCATGCCGCGCATGCGCTGGGATTTGCGGCAAACTGGATAACCAACTGGTATGCCTATGACAGTGAAGCCTGCGCAATGCTCGGGGTGGCGCCCGACGAGCGGGTCATCGGGTTCGTCCATATCGGTGCCCATGCCGGCGAGGTGCCGGAGCGTCATCGCCCCGATCCTCAATCGATTCTCACGGAATATTCCGGTCCCCTGCAAAGCGAGTAGCAAGAATGTTCTATGAACCGTCCAAGGGCCATGGTCTGCCGCACGATCCCTTCAAGGCGATTGTGGCGCCGCGACCGATTGGCTGGATCTCGACGAGAAACGGGGCCGGCGAGGTCAATCTCTCTCCCTATTCGTTCTTCAACGCCCTATCGAGCAATCCGCATCTGGTCTGCTTTTCCTCCGAAGGTGCCAAGGACAGCGCGACCTTCGCCCGCGAAAGCGGCGAGTTCGTCGCCAACCTGGTGAGCCGCGATCTTGCCGAACAGATGAATGCCTCTTCGGTCGATGCGCCGCGTGGTACGAGCGAATTCGGTTATGCGGGACTGACGCCGGAGCCGTCGCGCCTTGTGGCCGCTCCACGGGTCAAGGAAGCACATGCCGCGCTGGAATGCCGGGTCACCGAGGTTCTGGAGCCGCGCGGTCTGGATGGCAGCCCGGCCGGCGTCTTCGTCGTGATCGGCGAAGTCGTGGGGATCCACATCGACGAGAACGTCATGACCGACGGTCTGTTCGACATCGTCAAGGCCGGCAACGTCGCGCGGCTCGGCTACATGGATTATTCGGCCGTCACCGAGACCTTCGCCATGCGCCGGCCGCGCTGGGAAGCCGATTAGGACGCATCGCTCAGACCGCGCCGGCGATGCCGGTTCGCGCCAGGATGCGTTCGGCGCGTCTGAGATGCGGACGGTCGTACATCTTGCCTTCTATCCCGACCACCCCGGGATCGCCCGCGGCTGCGAAGGCTTCGACCACCATGCGCGCTTCAGCGATGGCGGCCGGGGAGGGGGTGAAGGTCTCGTTGATGATCGCGACCTGGTCAGGATGAATGGCCATCTTGCCGGTGAAACCGTCGCGTTCGGCCTCGATGCATTCACGTCGCAGCCCTTCCGGATCACGAAAATCAACGAAGACGGTGTCGATTGCGGCCGTTTCGGCCGCCGCCGCTGCCAGCACGGTCAACGAGCGAGCCAGGCGGAAGACATCCGTATGGCGGCCTTCTTGATTGCGGTTGGTGCGCGCGCCGACGTCGGCCGAAAGGTCTTCGGCTCCCCATGTCATGCCATCGAGACGCGGCAGGCCGGGCCGGTAGGATGGCGCGGCGAGCACGCCGACAGCCGTTTCGGTGATGATCGGAACGATCCTCGTGGAGCCGTCTTCAGCGCCGGCGTTGGCCTCTTCGACCCTGAGCATCGCCGAAAGCCGGTCGATGTCCTGTGCACCATTGCATTTGGGCAGCATGACTCCATGCGGACGCGCCGGCATGACGGCAGCGAGGTCCTCCGCGGTCCTGCCGGTGGTGAAATCATTGACCCGTACGAACAGCCGGCAGGCCGTCTTCCCATGCGCATCGGCGATAAAGGCATGTGCGGTCTTGCGGGCGGCATCCTTGTTGGCGGACGAAACGGAGTCCTCCAGGTCGAGGATCAGAACATCGGCGCCAGCATCGAGCGACTTGTCCAGTTTGCGCTGAGAATCTCCCGGAACGAAGAGCAAGGATCGCATTTCATACCACCTTCTTCCGGAGCATCATTGCCTGGCGAACACAGCGCGCGACGAGGACATTGTCCTGGTTGAATGCACGGTGCTCGAACTCCACGATGCCGCGATCGGGCTTCGATTGTGAGGCCCGCACGGACCGCACTTCGGTTTCGACCCGGATCGTGTCTCCGTGAAAGACCGGGTGAGGAAAGACCGTCTCGGTCATGCCGAGATTGCCGATGGTCGTTCCGAGAGTCGTGTCGTGAACCGAGACCCCGATCATCAGTCCGAGCGTGAACAGCGAATTGACCAGCGGCTTGCCCCATTCGGATTTCGACGCGAAGTCGAAATCGATGTGCAATGGCTGCGGATTGAGCGTCATCACCGAAAAGAGCATGTTGTCGCTTTCGGTGACCGTCTTGGTCAACGGATGGCGGATGATCTGCCCGACCTCGAATTCCTCCAGAAACAATCCGGCCATCACATTCCTCCACGATGTTCGACCCGTTTGATAGCGACGCCCGTTCGGTCGGGCAAGACGGCGCGCGGTTAAGAAACGTGGTGAACCCTTCGTAAACCAATTCCTTCTAGCGTCGATTCCGCAGGGCATACGGGGTGGGCTGAGATGATCGTCCAACACATGATGAAATGGATCGAGACGGCGTGCGTGGCTGAACGCGCGGCAGCCGTGGACGCGTTGGCGCGGGCGTATGTCACCAGGCAGATGGATTTTGAGGAACGCTGTGCGGCAGAAGCCGTGCTGACGATATTGCTCGACGATCCGTCGCCGAAAGTGAGGCTGGCCATGGCCGAGCCGCTCTCGCTGAGCGACAGGTCGCCGCTGCAGGTGATCCATGCACTGGCGGCCGACCAGCCCCAGGTCGCGGCGCCGGTCCTGGCTCTTTCGCCGCTCCTGAGCGACGCAGATCTGATCGAACGACTGCCCGATATTGTGCCGGAGAACCAGTTGCTTGTTGCTTCGAGGGCGAGAGTTTCCATGGAGCTTTCCGCCGCGATTGCCGAACTCTGCGACGCACCGACCTGCCGGGAACTCGTCGCCAACACGGGGGCGACCATCGCCTCGGTGAGCTTTCGCCGTATCGCCGAACGTCACGGGCATGTGGGTGCGTTGCGTGAAACGCTTCTCGCCGATCGTCGGGTGCCGGCCGACACACGACATCTCCTTCTGGTGATGCTCGGCGAGGCACTTCGCGCTTCGCCGCTGGTCTCGGCCCTGATGGGCGAACGGCGTGCCGAAAGGCTGCTGCGCGACGCCTGCAACAAGGCTTCGCTGACCCTGCTCGATAGCACGAGGCCCGAGGAGCATGCCGCTCTGGTCGAGCACCTGCGTATCCGCGGCGAACTCACGACTGCGTTCGTTGCGCGGCTGGTGGCCCATGGCAAGATCGATTTCTTCGGTGCCGTACTGGTGGCCCTGACCGGCCATTCGACATCGCGTATCCGTGGGCTGCTGGCATCCGGACGCGACGTCGCTGTTGCAGCAATGCTGCGCTCGGCCGGACTGCCGGACGCGAGCCACAGGGCTGTCGTGGCGGCGCTCAGGCTTTGGCGCGACGTAGCCAACGGCAAGCGCGTTGCTGGCGCCCAGGAGGTGAGCTGGCAGATGATGAAATCGGTCGAAGGTTCGGACAAGGCCGCGGCCGAGCTGGCGAGCCTCTTCAAGTCGATTCATCTGGACGCATTGCGCGAGAATGCACGCGGGCACGCACTCGCCATTGCCGCCGCGTGAGCGCGCGAAACAGCTAGATGTCGAGCTCTTCGGCGAACTCGGCATTCTCCTGGATGAACCGGAAACGGGCATCCGCCTTCGTGCCCATCAGGGCATCCACCGAAAGGCGCGTGGCATCGGGATCGTCGATGACCTCGACACGCAGGAGCGTGCGCCTGGCGCGATTCATCGTCGTTTCCTTGAGCTGCGAAGCCAGCATCTCGCCCAGGCCCTTGAAACGGCCGATCTCGACCTTTCCCCGGCCGGTGAATTCTGTGCGCAGAAGTTCGTCCTTGTGGGCATCGTCGCGCGCATACATCGTCTTGCCGCCCTGGCTGATGCGATAGAGCGGCGGAACGGCCATGAAGAGATGGCCGTTGCGTATCAGTTCGGGCATCTCGCGATAGAAGAACGTGATGAGCAACGATGCGATGTGGGCACCATCGACATCGGCATCGGTCATGATGATGATGCGTTCATAACGCAGGTCCTCATCGCGATACCTGGCGCGGGTGCCGCAGCCAAGTGCCTGAATGATGTCGGCTATCTGCTGGTTCGCCGTGAGCTTGTCATGGCCGGCACTGGCGACGTTGAGGATCTTGCCCCGCAGGGGAAGAACGGCCTGTGTCTGCCGGTCTCGGGCCTGCTTGGCAGAGCCGCCGGCCGAGTCACCCTCAACGATGAAGAGTTCGGCGCCGGCCGCGGCATTCTGGCTGCAGTCGGCCAGCTTGCCTGGCAATCGCAGCTTTCGCACAGCGCTCTTGCGGCTGACTTCGCGCTCCTGACGCCGGCGTACGCGTTCGTCGGCCCGGGCGATCACCCAGTCCAGGAGTTTTGTGGCTTCCTGCGGATTGTCGGCCAGCCAGTGATCGAATGCGTCGCGCAAGGCATTCTCGACAATGCGCTGCGCTTCGACGGTGGCGAGCTTGTCCTTGGTCTGGCCGACGAATTCCGGTTCGCGGATAAAGACCGACAGCATGCCGGCGGCCGAAATCATCACGTCCTCATTCGTGATGATCGCGGCGCGCTTGTTGCCGACGAGATCGGCATAGGTGCGAAGGCCGCGCGTCAGTGCGCTGCGCAGTCCCGCTTCGTGCGTTCCGCCTTCGCCCGTCGGGATCGTGTTGCAGTAGGAATTGAGAAAGCCGTCCCCGCCATACCAGGTGACAGCCCACTCCACTGAACCGTGTCCGCCCTGCTTTTCGCTCTTGCCCGCGAAAATCTCGCGTGTGACCTGAAATTCCGAACCGAGCGAGGCAGCCAGATAATCCTTCAATCCGCCCGGAAAATGGAAGACGGCGCTTGCCGGTGTCTGGTCCTTTTCGCGCAAGAGCTCAGGTGCGCATGACCAGCGAATCTCGACGCCGCCGAAGAGATAAGCCTTCGACCGCGCCATGCGATAAAGACGGGCCGGTTCGAAGGCGGCATTCTTGCCGAAGATCTCGGGGTCAGGATGGAAACGGGTGCGCGTGCCGCGGCGATTGTGGATGTCGCCGAGGTTTTCCAGCGGTCCTTGCGGGATGCCGCGAGCAAAGCGCTGGCGATAGAGCTGGCGTCCGCGTGCGACTTCGACCTCCAGAACATCGGACAGCGCGTTGACGACTGATATGCCGACGCCGTGCAAGCCACCAGAGGTCTCGTAGACCTTGCTGTCGAACTTGCCGCCGGCATGCAGCGTCGTCATGATGACTTCGAGCGCCGACTTGTCCTTGAACTTCGGATGCGGGTCGACCGGGATGCCGCGGCCATTGTCAGTGACGGTAAGGAAACCATCAGCCGAAAGCTCGACATCGATGAAGGTGGCGTGCCCGGCGACGGCCTCGTCCATCGAATTGTCGATGACCTCGGCAAAGAGATGGTGCAGCGCCTTATCGTCGGTGCCGCCGATATACATGCCTGGACGTCGGCGAACCGGCTCGAGTCCCTCAAGGACCTCGATATCGGCCGCGCTGTAGCTCTCTGCGCTATCCCTGGGAGACGCAGCCTGCTTTGCAAGCTCGGCGACAAGCGGGTCACGGCGCGTTTTCTTCGCCGCCACAGCTGGCTTGGCAGAGTCCGGTTGAGCGTCGCCCAGAGGGGCAAACAGATCGCTATTGTCGTCCATGAATGCTGCAATCCAGTCGAATCACTACCGATACTGCCATGGAAACGGGCTGGAAGGGTATCGGTTCTCTTTGTGTTCGCCTCGATAAATCATCCTGCGTCCGGCTTCAACCGGTAGGACAGGGACATCGTGCGTCCCATGGGACGCACGATGAATGGTTGAAGCTGGCCGGCTGCCCGACCCGGAGTCGGTATGATCTCCGAGCCGGGAAAGCTTTACGGATCAGCTCGCCAGCGCTTCCACGGGCGGGCAGGAGCAGACAAGATTTCGGTCGCCGGCGACATTGTCGATACGGGAGACCGGCGGCCAGTATTTTGCGAACTGGGTGCTTTCGCCCATGGGGAAGGCTGCCTCGCGTCGCGAATAGGGGTGTTCCCAGGTGTCGGCCAGGGTGTCGGCGGCCGTATGGGGCGCGTTGACAAGCGGATTGTCGTCGTCGGGCCACTCGCCGCGAGCCACCTTCTGTGCCTCTGACGCAATGGCGATCATGGCGTCGCAGAAGCGGTCGAGTTCCGGGAGCGGTTCCGATTCCGTCGGCTCGACCATCAGTGTGCCGGCCACCGGCCACGACATTGTCGGCGCGTGGAACCCGTAGTCTATCAACCGCTTGGCGATGTCCTCGACCGAAATGCCGGCGGTCTGCTTCAAAATCCGTGTGTCGAGAATGCATTCGTGGGCTACGCGGTGATTGCGTCCAGAATAGAGCAGGGGATAGTGGTCCTTGAGACGGAGTGCAATGTAGTTCGCGTTGAGGATCGCGGTTTCGGTCGCGTGGCGCAAACCCGTCGCACCCATCATGCGGATGTACATCCAGGTGATCGGCAGGATCGACGCGCTGCCATAGGGCGCCCCGGCAACCGCGTGACTGGTGCCCTGTGTCACATGGCCTGGAAGGAAGGGCGCCAGATGCGCCTTGACGCCGATCGGTCCAACGCCGGGGCCGCCGCCGCCATGCGGGATGCAGAACGTCTTGTGCAGGTTCATGTGGCAGACGTCGGCGCCGAAGTCGCCCGGACGGGCAAGGCCCACCATGGCGTTGAGATTGGCGCCGTCGAAATACACCTGCCCGCCCTTGTCGTGGATGAGGGCGCAGATGTCGCGAATGCCTTCCTCGAAAACGCCGTGCGTGGAAGGATAGGTGATCATCAGGGCCGACAGCTGGTCGCCATACTGATCTGCCTTCGCACGCAGGTCGTCGAGATCGACGTTGCCTTCCTCGGTGCACTTGACCACCACGATGCGCATGCCCGCCATCGCCGCGCTTGCGGGATTGGTGCCGTGGGCGGACGAGGGAATGAGGCAGATGTCGCGATGCGTCTCGCCACGCTCCTTGTGATAGCGGCTGATGGCGAGGAGCCCGGCATATTCGCCCTGGCTGCCGGCATTGGGCTGCAGCGACACTGCGTCGAAGCCGGTGATTTCTCCCAGCCAGCGTTCGAGGTCGTCGATCATCTGGCGGTAGCCGCGGCTATGGGCCTGCGGCGCAAAGGGATGCAATCCGGCGACCGTTGACCAGGAAACCGGCATCATCTCGGCGGCGGCATTGAGCTTCATCGTGCATGAGCCGAGCGGGATCATTGCCCGGTCGAGCGCCAGGTCCTTGTCGGCCAGACGGCGCAGGAAGCGCATCATCTCCGTCTCGGAGCGGTTTTCATGAAAGACGGGCTGGGTCATGAAACCGTGACCGCGTTTACCGGCCGGCAAGGTGGCTACCGCCTCTTCGGGCGCTTTGCCGCCGAACAGTTCAACCAGCGCAGCGAGATCGGCTTCCGTCGACGTTTCGTCGAAAGACACCGCGATCCGGTCGCCGTCGATCCGACGCACGAGACGCCCGTCCTTTTCGGCGGCATCGGCGATGGCGTCGGCCTTGCCCGTGCAGATCACCGTTACGGTATCGAAGAACCGTTCACCGGCAAGGCTGTAGCCGGCGTTGCTTACGCCCTTGGCGAAACGCGCTGCTAGCGCATGGATGCCACGCGCGATGGCCTGCAGACCTTCCGGCCCGTGCCAGATGGCGTAGGCGGCGGCCATGTTGGCAAGCAATGCCTGCGCGGTGCAGATGTTGGATGTTGCCTTGTCGCGGCGGATGTGTTGCTCGCGCGTCTGGAGGGCCAGACGGTAGCCCGGGCGTCCATGGGCGTCGGTCGACTGTCCGATGATGCGGCCGGGCATGAGACGGGTGAGCTTGTCCGATACGGCCAGATAGGCGGCATGCGGGCCGCCGAAACCCATGGGGACGCCGAAGCGCTGCATGGAGCCGGCGACCATGTCGGCGCCCTGGCTTGCCGGCGCTTCGAGGACGGCAAGGGCCAGGGGATCGGCGACGACGATGACCAGAGCACCTGATGCCCTGGCCTTTTCGATCATCTCGCCATGATCGCTGTAAACGCCGAACGTATCCGGCCATGGCACGATGAGCGCCGCTGTGTTCTCGTCGATCTCCTCTCCGTCGATCTCGATCTCGAGCGGTTCGGCGCGCGTCTTGACGACGTCGAGGACCTGCGGATGCAGCGTTCCGGCAATTGCGATCTTCTGGCGCTTGTCGCGATGATGGCGCAATGCGATGCCGACCGCCTCGGCGACGGCGGTCGCTTCATCGAGCAGCGAGGCGGAGGCGACGGGCAGGCCGGTCAGTTCCGTCACCAGGGTCTGGAAGTGAAACAGAAGTTCCAGCCGTCCCTGGCTGATTTCCGACTGGTAGGGCGTGTAGGCGGTATACCAGGCAGGGTTCTCGAACAGATTGCGCTGGATGACCGGAGGCACGATGCAGCCATGATAGCCCTGGCCGGCGAAGCTCTTTGCCACGGTGTTGCGGCTCATCATTGCGCCGAGTTCTTGCAGCGCCTGCTGTTCGCTGGCGGCCGGTGGCAGGTCGAGCTCGCCTTCCAGCCTGATCGACTTAGGGATCGCCTGGGAGACCAGGGTCTCGCGCGAGGTCAGGCCAAGCGCCTTGAGCATGGCGCGTTCGTCATGCGCGCGCGGACCGATGTGCCGCGCGGCGAAATCGGCTGTCATGTTGCCTGCAGTCATCATGCTCGTCCTTACTCGATCATCTTCTTGTAGGCGGCTTCGTCCATCAGGCCGTCGAGCTGTCCGGCGTCGGAGAGCTTCATGCGCCACAACCACCCTTCGCCGGTTGCCGACGAGTTGACGAGCGAGGGGTCGCCCGAAAGCGCATCGTTGACGGCCGTCACTTCGCCGTCGGCCGGTGCGTAGACATCGGACGCCGCCTTGACGGATTCGACGACGACGGCGACGTCGCCCTTGCTCAGCGTCTTGCCGGTTTCAGGCAGTTCCACGAAGACCAGATCGCCGAGCTGCTCCTGAGCGTATTCGGTGATGCCGACGGTGGCTTCGCCATCATCAACGCGGATCCATTCGTGATCTTCGGTGTAGTAGGTCTTGGGCATGGCATTCATCCCTTGTGATAGCGATGCGGTGTGAAAGGGAGGGCATGGACGGCGACCGCCAGCCGGTTGCCCCTGATTTCCGTAAAGAAGCGCGTGCCCGCTGCAGTACGGTCGGCCGGAACGTAGCCCATGGCGACCGGATGACCTGCCGACGGCCCGAAGCCGCCCGACGTCACGACGCCGACCGGCTGGCCGTTCTCGTCGAGAAGTTCGGCTCCCGCGCGCACCGGCTGGCGTCCTTCCGGCTTCAATCCGACGCGCTTGCGGGTGGGGCCGGCCGCGATCGCGCTGCGCAAGGCGTCTGCGCCGACGAATCCGCCGCTCTCGCGCAGCGGCTTGGGGATTGCCCACATCAGGCCAGCCTCGACGGGAGTCGTCTCATCGGTGATGTCTTGACCGTGGAGGCACAGGCCCGCCTCCAGACGCAGGCTGTCGCGGGCGGCAAGTCCGATCCACTCGACAGCGTCCTGTTGCAGCAATTCCCGTGCAAGCTGGTGGCCCTGCGCCGCAGGAAGGGCAATCTCGAAGCCATCTTCGCCCGTGTAGCCTGAACGGCTTAGAAACCAGCCGTCACGAGGCTCCAGACCGTGCATGAAGACCAGACCCTGGGTGTCAACGCCGGCCTTGTTCAAAGCCGCTTCAGCCTGCGGTCCCTGGATAGCGAGAAAGACACGATCAAGCGGCTCGATCGAAACGTCGAGGCCGGCGGCCAGCGCACGCAGATGCGCCTCGTCGGTTGCGGCGTTGCCGGCATTGGCGACGACCATGAAGGCATCATCGGCCAGCCGGGTGACGATCAGGTCGTCGATGATGCCGGCGTTCTCATCGAGCAGGAAGGAATAGCGCGACTGGCTGCGTGGCAGCGCCGCCGCATCGAGCGGACATGCGGTGGCGATCAGGCGTGCGGAATCGACACCTGAAACGCGGAAAAGCCGCATGTGCGAGATGTCGAACAGCCCCGCCTTGTCGCGCACATGAAGGTGCTCCTTCATCACGCCCAGCGGGTAGGTGATGGGCATGGACCAGCCGGCGAATGCGCCAAACCGGGCGCCGGCCTCGCGGTGAAGATCCTCGAGGGGCAGTCTGGAAATGTTCTCTGTACCGGTCATTGCTTCTCCCAAAGGCGCACGTTCACGGTCGCCGCGCGACGACCATTGCGTGCCCCTCTGTCGGAAGCCTGAGAGACTTGCAGCGCCGGAACTCTGTCGGCGATGCTTACACCTTCGGCGCGGGGCGCAGCCCCGACTTTCCAGAGTGCCTTCTTCTGACCACGGTTCGCTTTGCCTGAGAGATTTCGGGCGATTTCCCCTTCGGCGGCCGGTTAAGGCTCTCTCCCGCGGTCAGATGGGTCTTTTGGACCCGAGACGATTCTGTACCTAGCGCATGACGCTGCATTTGTCACGGGGTGAGTGAAGAGCGCGCTCAGCGCTCGGCCTCCAGCCGAACGAGTTCGCGCTGGACTCGCTCTATGATGCGACCGGTGTCCTCGTGCATGCGCTTCAACCGCTCCAACTGCGCCGTGACGGCGGCAAGCGGGTCAGGGCCGATGTCGTCCTCCGGCGCGTCGCCGACCCCATGCAGCAGCCACAGCATGTTGACGTCGAGCACCCCCGCCAGAAGCGACAGCCGTTCCACTCCGGGCTCGGAGCGGTCGCTCTCCCACTGCTCGATCGTCTTGCGCGGCACTCCGACGCGGCGCGCCAGCTGCGTGGTCGTCAGCCCCTGTGCATCACGGGTGCGCGAGAGGCGGCCACCGAACGTGTCGTTATCGGGAAGCCGGCGATTGATTGAAGTCACTATGGCCATACGGTCATTGCCTCCTTCAGCGCGGTCGCCAGGCTGTCATCATACGGACGACCGCGTGGAAAGTCGCTTCGGCTCGCGCCAAAGCATGTCGCGCCTTTACAACTCTGCCTCGAGGCGAGCCGCGTGCCAGCGCAGATGATCGTCCATGAAGGACGAGATGAAGAAATAGGAATGGTCGTAGCCCGGCTGCATACGCAGCGTCAGGGGAATGCCCGCCTTGCTGCAGGCCTCCTCAAACAGCCATGGCCGTAATCCGTCGTCGAGGAAGCCGTCAGCCGCGCCCTGATCGATCAGGAATTCCGAAAAGCTGTGGCCGTCGTCGACCAGTGCACAGGCGTCGTAGGCCCGCCAATCGGCCTCGTTGGGGCCGAGATAGCGCACAAATGCGTTGCGCGACCAATCGGCCGTCGACGGATTGACGATCGGGGCGAAGGCCGAGCAGCTGCGAAAGCGGTCGGGATAGCGCAACGCCAGCGTCAGTGCGCCATGTCCACCCATCGAATGGCCGAACACGGCCTGGCGGTTCATGTCGGCCGGAAAGGCTTCAGCGACGAGTGCAGGAAGCTCTTCAGCGACATAGCTGTGCATGCGGTAGTTGGCCGAATAGGGCGCCTCGGTGGCATCGACATAGAACCCGGCGCCGGAACCGAATTGCCAGTTGTCCTTGTCGTCTGGCACGTGGTCGCCGCGCGGGCTCGTGTCCGGGCACACGACGATCAGGCCGAGTTCTGCCGCCATGCGGCGATACTCGCCCTTCTCCATGACGTTCTGGTGCGTGCAGGTAAGGCCCGACAGATACCAGACCACTGGACATGGGCGCTGCTTGGCCTGTGGCGGCAGGAAGAGGGCGAACGTCATGTCGCAGCCGCAGGTTTCGGAGGCGTGCGTGTAGACGCCCTGCTGGCCATGATGGGATTTCGCGATCGATACGTTTTTCAGGCTCATCTGTCTCGCTCGGAAAAATATCCGCGCTGCATCTGGGAATGTGGCCGGGATTTCGACGTGGAGTGTCGATATGAGCCATCATGACTAACATGTCGCGCGCAGAAACCAAACCCCACCAGCGCGGCAGGGCTCGATCAGGCGGGCCGATGCTGCCTTTCAGGAGGTCAGAATTGGGCGTTGGGCGGGCGCTCCTGAGGGGGCGGCAAGACCGGGATCTCTTGTGCCCGGCGCTCGATCTCGGCATCGATGGCTTCAATGTCCGGGGTCTCGGTCTCGATCCATTTGAGGAGTTTTTGAAATTCGGTGTCGCTCATGCTGTGCATGATCGTCAGTTCGGCTCCTTCCTCCAGCACAACGACGCCGTTGATCGCGATCGAGCCGCTTGAAATCCTCCAGCTCGGACCGAAGGTACGCACCATGGCATACATGACCTTGGCTCGGGCCTCTCCGACGCCGCCGGCGCGGCAGGCCTCGTAGAACATCCGGTGCGTGGCTTCGGACGATCGCGTGCGCACAACGCAGTAATAGTCGTGAACCACCGAGGCGCGCCGGTAGTCGCCGACGAATGGAGGGCCGAATGTGGTCCAGAAGACCTGGGGGATCGATGCTCCGTCCACCACAGCGTTCTTCTTGGCGGTCCAACTGAGACCTGCGCTGTCGACGAAAGTGAAATCCTGATTGAGCCTGACGCGGCGGTCGTCACCAGCTTCGGTGAGCCATGTGACGGACACGTCGCCAAGAAACTGAGCGACCATGACAAACCTCCCGATGTGCCGGATCCTGTCCGACGGCGCCCACTATGCCAGTGTCGAGCGGAATTGTCTGTGAATTTGGCTGCGCTGATGCGTTTCCGGCCGGCCTATCCCAATGACTTGAGCGCGCGCCTGATGACGCTGTCGAGGGCCTGGAGAAATGTGGAACGGTCGCGGGCCGAAAACCCCGCATTGTATCCCCTGATCTCGCCGGTTTCGCGCAAATGCTGGTTCAGGTCACGCATGGCGAGCGCCATCCCCACTGTTTCGGGCGTGAATGGCCGTCCTGTCGGGCCGAGAACGTTGGCGCCGCGCTCGACAGCGCGCGCCGCCAGCGGAATATCGGCCGTGACCACGACGTCGCCGGCCTGCAGGTGGTCCACGATCCAGTCGTCGGCGGCGTCGGCGCCCTTGTCCACCACGACATGGCGTATGGCTGGATCGCGCGAGGGACGCAATCCGCCATTCGACACCATCGTCACCGTCAGACTGTGCCGGTCGGCGACCCTGGCGACTTCCTCCTTCACGGGGCAGGCGTCGGCGTCGACGTAGATGTGAGGGGCTGCATTCAATAGACGACCACGCTCCTGATCGATTTGCCCTCGTGCATCAGGTCGAAACCCTTGTTGATCTCGTCGAGCGTAAGCGTGTGAGTGATCATCGGGTCGATCTCGATCTTGCCCGCCATATACCAGTCGACGATCTTCGGCACGTCGGTGCGGCCGCGCGCGCCGCCAAAGGCCGTACCTTTCCAGACGCGGCCAGTGACCAGCTGAAACGGGCGGGTGGAGATTTCCTGTCCCGCACCGGCAACACCGATGACGATCGATTCGCCCCAGCCCCTGTGCGCGCATTCGAGGGCCTGGCGCATCACCTTCACATTGCCCGTGCAGTCGAAGGTATAGTCCGCGCCACCGATCTGGTCGGCGCCGCGCTTGGTCATGTTGACGATCTCGGCGACGACGTCGTCAACCTCGCTTGGGTTGACGAAGTGCGTCATGCCGAACTTCTCGCCCCAGGCCTTCTTGTCGTTGTTGAGGTCGACGCCGATGATCATGTCGGCGCCTGCCAGACGAAGGCCCTGGATGACATTCAGGCCGATGCCGCCCAATCCGAAAACAGCGGCGGTTGCGCCTTGCTCGACCTTGGCCGTGTTGATGACTGCGCCGACGCCGGTGGTCACGCCGCACCCGATGTAGCAGATCTTGTCGAAAGGCGCGTCGGGATGAACCTTGGCGACGGCGATCTCGGGCAGCACCGTGAAGTTGGAGAACGTCGAGCAGCCCATGTAGTGGAAGAGCTTTTCGCCGCCCACCGAGAAGCGCGAGGAACCGTCCGGCATCAGGCCCTGGCCCTGGGTGCTGCGAATGGCCGTGCACAGGTTGGTCTTGCGCGACAGGCACGACGGGCATTGGCGGCATTCGGGCGTGTAGAGGGGAATGACGTGGTCGCCCTTCCTGACGCTGGTGACGCCCGGTCCGACATCGACCACGATGCCGGCACCCTCATGACCGAGGATGGCTGGAAAGATGCCTTCCGGGTCGGCGCCCGACAGCGTGAACTCGTCGGTGTGGCAGATGCCCGTGGCCTTGATCTCGACGAGAACCTCGCCTTCGCGCGGACCTTCCAGGTCGACTTCCATAATCTCGAGCGGCTTGCCGGCTCCAACGGCAACGGCGGCACGGGTCTTCATCGGGGCGCTCCTTCAATGCGGTGATTCGACGGCCAAAGTTTCAGGAATTGAAGACGCGTTCAAGTACGTAGGGCTGACGTTTGTTGTCGCTTTACGGTTCGGTCCGTTCTGAACGGCCGGCAATCGGGAAAGACGCGCTTGCGCATTGCCTATACGTCTCGCTTGAGGCCATTGTCGCGATTGCATAAAAGGAATGCCGTTCTTCGGAGGGACGCCGCTCAATGTTCAAGAAAATACTTGTCGCCAATCGCGGCGAGATCGCCTGTCGCGTGATCAAGACTGCAAGACGGATGGGAATTGCCACGGTGGCGGTCTACTCCGACGCCGACCGTGACGCGGTGCATGTCGAAATGGCCGACGAGGCCGTTCATATCGGCGGGGCGGCGGCGGCGGAGAGCTATCTGGTCGCAGACCGGATCATTGCGGCCTGCAAGCAGACCGGTGCCGAGGCCGTGCATCCAGGCTACGGCTTCCTCTCCGAGCGCGCATCGTTTTGCGAGGCGCTGGAGGCCGAAGGAATCGTCTTCATCGGCCCCAAGCCGAAGGCCATCCGGGCCATGGGCGACAAGATCGAGTCGAAGAAGTTCGCCAACGACGCCAAGGTGAATACCGTGCCGGGCTTTCTCGGCGTCATCGAGGATGCCGACCATGCGCAAACCATTGCCGGAGAGATCGGCTATCCCGTGATGATCAAGGCCTCGGCCGGCGGCGGCGGCAAGGGCATGCGCATCGCCTGGAGCCGCGAGGAAGTGCGCGACGGTTTTGACAGGGCGCGATCGGAAGCGCGCAGTTCCTTCGGCGACGATCGCGTCTTCATCGAGAAGTTCATCGTTGAACCTCGGCATATCGAGATACAGGTCCTGGCTGATGCGCACGGCCACGCGATTCATCTCGGGGAACGCGAATGCTCCATCCAGCGGCGCAACCAGAAGGTGGTCGAAGAAGCGCCGTCTCCCTTCCTCGACGAGGCAACGCGTGCGGCGATGGGAGCGCAGGCGGTCGCACTCGCAAAGGCGGTGGACTATCAGAGCGCCGGCACGGTGGAATTCATCGTCGACAAGGACCGCCAGTTCTATTTTCTGGAAATGAACACCAGACTCCAGGTGGAGCATCCGGTCACCGAGCTCGTGACAGGGATCGACCTGGTCGAGCAGATGATCCGCATAGCCGCCGGAGAGGCGCTGTCGGTCCGTCAGGAGGACGTGAAGCTCGACGGCTGGGCCGTGGAAAGCCGGCTCTATGCCGAGGACCCGTTTCGAGGATTCCTTCCCTCGATCGGCCGGCTGACGCGTTATCGCCCGCCCGCTGAGGGCTCCGCGGGCGGCTGCATCGTCAGAAACGACACCGGTGTCACGGAAGGCTCCGAGATATCGATGTACTACGATCCGATGATCGCAAAATTGTGCACCTGGGGCCCGGACCGGCTGGCTGCGATCGACGCCATGTCCGATGCGCTCGATGCCTTTGTGGTCGACGGAATCGAGCACAATATCCCCTTTCTCGCGGCCCTGATGCAGCATCCGCGCTGGCGCGAGGGGCGTCTGTCGACCGGCTTCATCGCCGAGGAATACCCCGACGGGTTCTCACCCATCGCCCCTGATGAAGACGACCGGAATGTCCTTGCCGCGGTCGCACTTGCCGTGGAGTTGCTGCGCAAGGATCGCCTCGACAGGCTGAGCGGACGCCTGGCGCCGCATTCGGGTGCCTTGAAGACCGACTGGGTGGTGCGTCTGGAAAAGGAATATGTTCCTGTATGCGTCACTGAAGGCATGATTTCCATTCCGCTGGAGATGGATGTCCGTGTCGGCGAGAATGCGCCGATGACCGTGGTTTCGGACTGGCGGCCCGGCGAGGCTGTGTGGCGCGGAACGGTCGGCGGGCGCCATGTGATTGCGCAGTTGCGCCCAGCGCTGAACGGCACCCGGCTGGCGTGGAAGGGCATGTCGGTGATGGCTTGCGCCATGTCTCCGCGAACCGCCGAACTCGATCGGCTCATGCCAGACAAGGTGCCGCCCGACACGTCGAGGATGCTGCTCTGTCCGATGCCCGGCCTTGTGGTCAGCGTTGCGGTCGCCGAGGGCCAGGAGGTCAAGGCGGGCGAGACGCTGGCCGTCGTCGAAGCCATGAAGATGGAAAACGTCCTGCGCGCTGAACGCGATCTCGTCGTCGCGAAAATCAATGCGCAGCCCGGGGATAGCCTGGCGGTCGATGCCGTCATCATGGAATTCGAGTAGGGACGTTATCTCATGGCCGCGAACGATGCGCGGGCAGCGGTGCTGTTTGATCTGGACGGTACGCTCACAAATCCCTTTGTCGGTATCTCGAATTGCATTCGGCATGCCATGGAGAGGATGGGGCGCGCCGCGCCGACCGATGTGACGATCCGCACGCATATCGGCCCGCCCTTGCAGGTGACGTTCGGCGTGCTTCTGGAAACCGACGACGAAGGGCGTATCTGGGAGGCGGTGGCCCATTACCGCGAACGCTATCAGAAGATCGGCAAATACGAGAACGAGCTTATCCCCGGCATCAAGGATGTGCTCGCGCACTGCGCGGAAAGAGGCCGGTTCCTCTCCGTGGCGACTTCGAAGATGGAAGCCTACAGCCGTGACATCATTGCACATTTCGGGCTTGGCGAATTTTTCGATGTGGTGCACGGCTCCGCACCTGACGGCACCAACGCCAACAAGGCGGACCTGATCAGACACATTATCGCAAGCGAGCCCATTGAAGCGGCCCACACGGTCATGGTCGGCGACCGGCTTCACGACGTGGCAGGCGGAAAGGCGAACGACGTGCCGACCATCGGCGTTCTGTGGGGTTTTGGGGACAGGATCGAGCTCGAGACCGCAGGCGCGGCGGCAATCGTCGAAAAGCCGGACGAACTCGCGGCCGCAATCGATGCGGCGCTGGCGCCGGAGGCTGCTGACGCTCCAAGGTGTTGATTGGGCGTGCATATCTTTGGTTCCAGTGTTCCCGTTTGAAGCAGGCGCGCCAGAAATCCGTGCACTGTCGGCGGGACGTCTTTACCCGTCGCCGTCGATGCGGAACAATGCCATGTCGAGTCTCCAAGCAATGAGTGGCAGCTTTTGATGGCAAGCGATCAGACCCTGCGCGGTTCCTCGTTTCCCAACGGGGGGAACGCATCGATCGGACAGGTTCGTCCCTTCGTGCACCTGCGGGTCCATTCCGCCTATTCGCTGCTCGAAGGTGCGTTGCCGATCGCCAAGATCGTCAAGCATGCGGTGAGCGACGGCGCGCCTGCAATCGGCATTGCCGACTCCAGCAATCTGTTCGGTGCGCTTGAGTTCTCGCAGAAGGCCACCGCGGCCGGATTGCAGCCGATCATTGGATGCCAACTCAATGTCGCGCTCGACGACGAGGTGGAAGGCAGCGTCCGGCCCGGGCAGCGCGGAGGTGGCGGCGACTTGCCGTCGATGGTGCTGATTGCCGCCACGGAAGCCGGCTATGCCAATCTCGTGCGCCTTGTCAGCCGGGCCTATCTGCAATCGGATTCGGCGGACGTGGTTGCGGTGAGGGCGGCGTGGCTCGAAGAACTGTCCGACGGACTGATCTGCCTCACCGGTGGTGAGGCGGGGCCGATCGGACGGGCTCTCAAGGCCGATCATGCTGATCTTGCCGAAAGGCGGCTCCTGCGACTGCGCGAATGGTACGGCGACCGGCTCTATGTCGAATTGCAGCGCCCAGCCGGCTATGATCGCGCGATCGAGTCCGCGAGCGTGGATCTCGCTTATCGCCACGATGTGCCGCTGGTGGCGACCAACGAAGCCTTCTTCCTGGCGCGAGAGGACTACGAGGCCCATGACGCGCTGATCGCAATCGCCGAAGGGACGGTGATTGCGGTCGACGACCGGCGCAAGCTGTCGCCCGACCACTACATGAAGAGCCAGGCCGAGATGTCGGCTCTGTTTGCAGACCTGCCCGAGGCGATCGACAACACGATCGAAATCGCGCTGCGCTGCTCCTATTACGCACGCAACCGCAAGCCGATTCTGCCGCGCTTCACGACCGGCGAAGGTGCCGCCGACGCGGAACAGGCGGAAGCCGACGAACTGCGCCGGCAGGCCCACGAAGGGCTCGATCGTCGGCTGGCCACAGCTGGAATCGCACCAGGCTTCTCGCGCGAGCAGTATGTCGAAAGACTCGATTTCGAGCTCGGCATCATCGAGCGAATGAAGTTCCCGGGATACTTCCTCATCGTCTCGGACTTCATCAAATGGGCGAAGTCGAAGGACATTCCGGTCGGGCCGGGACGCGGTTCGGGCGCAGGATCGCTGGTCGCCTATGCGCTCACCATTACCGATATCGATCCGCTGCGTTTCTCGCTTCTGTTCGAGCGCTTCCTGAACCCCGAACGCGTGTCGATGCCCGACTTCGATATCGACTTCTGCCAGGATCGGCGAGAGGAGGTGATCCGCTACGTCCAGGAGAAGTACGGACGTGATCAGGTCGGACAGATCATAACCTTCGGTACCCTGCAGGCGCGCGCCGTGCTGCGCGACGTGGGACGCGTCCTTCAGATGCCATACGGCCTCGTCGACCGGCTGTGCAAGATGGTGCCGTCCAATCCCGCCAACCCAACGCCGCTCCACAAGGCCATCGAGGACGAGCCGCGCTTTGCGGAGGAAGTCGAAAAGGAGCCGGTGGTCGAGAACCTTCTGGAGATCGCCCAGAAACTGGAGGGGCTTTATCGCCACGCATCGACCCATGCCGCAGGTATCGTCATCGGTGACAGGCCGCTGTGGGAACTGGTGCCGATGTACCGCGATCCGCGCTCCGACATGCCGGTGACCCAGTTCAACATGAAATATGTCGAGCAGGCCGGACTGGTGAAGTTCGACTTCCTGGGTCTCAAGACGTTGACGGTGCTGGAAACAGCCGTGCGGCTCGTGCGCCGCCGCGGCGTCGACATCGATCTGTCGAAGATTCCGTATGACGATCCCGAAACCTACGCCATGCTGTCGCGCGGCGAGACGGTCGGCATCTTCCAGGTGGAATCGGCTGGTATGCGCAAAGCGCTGATCGGCATGAAGCCGGACTGCATCGAGGACATCATTGCGCTGGTGGCGCTTTATCGCCCCGGCCCGATGGAAAACATCCCTGTCTACAATGCGCGCAAGCATGGCGACGAGGAGATTGCCTCGATCCATCCCAAGATCGACCACCTGGTGAAAGAGACGCAAGGCGTCATCGTCTACCAGGAGCAGGTCATGCAGATCGCGCAGGAGCTGGCGGGCTACTCGCTGGGCGAAGCCGACCTGCTGCGTCGCGCCATGGGCAAGAAGATCCGCGCCGAGATGGACAAGCAGCGCGTGCGTTTTGTCGATGGAGCAATGGAGCGCGGGGTTGGCAAGGCCCAGGCGAACACGATCTTCGACCTTCTGGCCAAGTTCGCGGACTACGGATTCAACAAGTCCCACGCTGCCGCCTATGCCGTCGTTTCCTACCAGACGGCATATCTGAAGGCGCACTATCCGGTTGAGTTCCTGGCTGCCTCCATGACGCTCGACATGTCGAACACCGACAAGTTGTCGGATTTCCGGCAGGATGCGCAGCGGCTCGGAATCGAGGTCGTGCCGCCCTCTGTCCAGACGTCCTATGCGGATTTCGAAGTCGGAGAGAACAAGATCTACTACGCTCTGGCGGCGATCAAGGGGGTGGGCGATGCGGCGGTCGAGCACATCGTGGAGAAGCGCAGCAAACGGCCCTTCGAGAGCCTGGAGGACTTCTGTGAGCGCATCGACCCGAAGATTGTCGGCAAGCGGGTGCTGGAAAGTCTGATCGCGGCGGGCGCGTTCGATTGCTTCGGTCGCGAGCGGGCGTCGCTCATGGCGGGCGTTGAGCGCATGATGGGTATCGCGCAGCGCGCGCAGGAAAACGCGGCGCTGGGCATGTCCGATATGTTCGGTTCGGCCATGGGTGCCAAGCCTGAGCCGTTGCGGCTTCCGGCATGCGAGCCGTGGCTGCCGGCCGAACAGCTGCATCGCGAATTCCAGGCGGTGGGCTTCTATCTGTCGGCCCATCCACTCGACGAATACAAGGCGGCGCTGGAAAAGATGCGCGTGCAGAACTGGGTGGACTTTGCGGCTGCCGTGAAGCGTGGCGCCTCGGCCGGTCGGCTGGCGGGAACAATTACCTCGAAGCAGGAACGCAAGACGCGTACCGGCAACAAGATGGGCATCGTGCAACTGTCCGACACGAGCGGCCAGTTCGAGGCGGTTCTCTTTTCAGAAGGCCTGGCGCAGTTCCGCGACCTGCTCGAGCCGGGCAGGTCGGTCGTCGTCACCGTTGCCGCCGAAGACCGCCCCGAGGGCGTCAACCTGCGCATCCAGTCGGTCTTGTCGCTGGAAGAAGAGGCGAGCAAGGTGCAAAGGGCGTTGCGCGTGTTCCTGCGCGATGCCTCGCCGCTAGGCTCCCTGCAAAGCCATCTTTCGGCTAGGGGTGAAGGCCAGGTGAGCTTCATTGTCATAAAGGACGGTGGCCGCGGCGAAGTCGAGATCGAGCTGCCGGATCGCTATCGCATTTCTCCGCATATCGCATCGGCCATGCGTGCCATACAAGGGGTCGTCGAGGTCGAACTGGTATAGGGCGGCGGGTGATTGCCGCATATCGTCCGGACGCTCAGTCGCACGATCGTTTCGAGTGACCTGCGCAACAACTGTCCTCGTGCCCAGTGCGAGGCAGATATATCTGTAATATATCTCGTCGCAATCAGCCGAGCATGCCACGTTCCGGGGGGCGTGTGGCCGCGACGGCGACCTGACGCGAACGGATGAAGGCGGCGATGAATGCGATCGTCATCAACAGCACGATCGTCGGCGCCGGTGCGCTGTCGATGAAGAATGAGATGTAGACCCCGAGGAAGGATGTGCCTGCGGCGATGATAACCGAGACGGCCATCATGGTCTCGAAGCGCCGGGTCAGGAGATAGGCGGTGGCGCCGGGGGTGATCAGCACAGCGATTGCAAGAATGATGCCCACGGCCTTGAGGGCGCCGACGATGGTCAGCGAAAGGATTGCCAGGAGGCCGTAATGCAGCATGGTGACGGGAAGGCCGATCGCCCTTGCATGCTGGGCGTCGAAGGACATCAACAGGAGATCACGGCGTGCGATCAGCAACAGACCTGTTGATATCAGGGCGATTGCGCCGCTTTGGGCGATGTCGCCCCAAGACACCCCCAGCATGTCGCCGAACAGGATGTGGTCGAGATGGACCGAGGTCTGGATCGCCAGATAGAGAACCAGCCCGAGCGCAAACATGCCGGAAAACACAATTCCCATGACCGTGTCTTCCTTGATACGGCTGTTCTCCTTCAGATAGCCGGTGCCGAGCGCGCACACCATCCCGGCGGCAAACGCTCCGATGGCGAGAGGAAAGCCGACGATGTAGGCAATCACGATGCCGGGCAGGACGGCATGACTGACGGCGTCTCCCATGAGCGACCATCCCTTCAGGACCAGAAAGGTCGAGAGAATTGCCATGGGTATTGCGACCAGCAACGAGATGATGAAGGCCTGCCGCATGAACGGGAACTGGAAGGGCAGGGCGGCCAGCTCGAGATATGTGTTCATTGGCCACTCTCCGTCAGGGCGGCGCGGGCGCGCCGTCGCGCCGCGATCAGCCCGTGCTTGGGCGCCAGCATGAACACCGCGAGAAAGACGAGCGTTTGCAGGACGACAATGATGCCGCCTGTCGCCCCGTCGAGAAAATATGAGGCATAGGCGCCGAGCGTACTGGTCAGGGTGCCGATCGCGACGGAGGTCGCGATGAGGCGCGGAAAGCGGTCAGTCAGCAGATAGGCCGTCGCGCCAGGCGTCACGACCATCGCGATGACGAGAAAGGCGCCGACCGTCTGGAGCGCCGCAACCGTCGAGGCGCTCAGGAGGGTGAAGAACATGGCCTTCATGAGAAAGGGATTGATGCCGATCGAGCGTGCGTGGCTCTCGTCGAAGAAGACGACCATCAGGTCTTTCCACTTGAAAAGGAGAATGGCGAGCGAGACGCCTGCGATCAGAACGAGCTGAAGCGTGTCTTCAGGGGTGATGGCGAGAATGTTGCCAAGGACGATCGTCTGGATGTTCACGGACATCGGCGACAGCGACGCCATGAAGAGGCCGAGGCCGAAGAAGGACGTGAAGATGAGGCCGATGACGGCGTCTTCCTTCAGTTTCGTGCGCTGGTTCAGGAACAGCATCGATACCGCGGCAAGGCCGCCGGCGAGGAATGCGCCGAGCGAAAAGGGGAGGCCGAGCATGTAGGCGCCGGCGACCCCCGGCACGATGGAGTGCGACAGGGCATCGCCGATCAGCGACCAGCCCTTGAGCATCAGATAGGCCGACAGAAAGGCGCAGACGCCGCCAACCAGTCCGCTCACCCAGATGGCGTTGATCATGTAGCCGTAGCCGAAGGGTTCGAGAAGGATCTCCATGGATGTCACCGGCCCGTTTCGTCTCCGGATTCGGAGCGGCCCGGTCCTCTCGCATAACCTTCATCGCCTTCGTCGCCGTAGAGGACAAACGGCCGTTCATCGTCCGAAATAACGGTGACCTGGCGGGTGTCGCTGTCCTCGTGCAGATCGGGTCCACCAAGAACGAAATGGCGCAATACGCCGCCAAAGGCGACTTCTAGATTGGCGCGCGTGAAGACCTCGTCGGTCGGGCCAGCGGCAAGCACGGTCTTGTTGATCAGGATCGCTCTGTCGCAAAACTCCGGCACGCTGCCGAGATTGTGAGTCGACACGAGCATTACCCGGCCCTCGTCGCGCAGGTCGCGCAGGAGGGAGATGATCGCTTCCTCGGTCGTGACATCGACACCGGTGAACGGCTCGTCGAGCAGGATGACCTGGCCCTCCTGGGCGAGCGCCCGTGCCAGGAAGACACGCTTCCTCTGCCCGCCCGACAACTCACCGATCTGGCGCTTGCGCAGATGCGCCATGCCCACGCGTTCGAGCGCCTCAGCGACCATGGCGTGGTCGCGCCGCGTCGCGATGCGCAAGGCATTCATGTGGCCGTAGCGGCCCATCATCACGACGTCCTCGACCAGGACGGGGAAATTCCAGTCGACTTCCTCGGCCTGCGGCACGTATGCAACGACATTGCGCTTGAGCGCCTTGCCCGCCGTTTCGCCAAGGATGGAGACCGAGCCGGCGGCCAGCGGGACAAACCCCATGATGGCCTTGAAGAGGGTCGATTTCCCGCTGCCGTTGACGCCCACGAGTGCCGTGATGGTTCCGCGCGGAATTGCAAAGGTCGTGTCGCGGAGCGCCGTGTGCCCATTGCGGTAGGTCACGGTCACACCCCTGACATCGATCCCCGTCAGTTGATGGCTGGTTCGCGCTGCGGCCGGGGAGACATTCATTCCGTCAGTCCCTTGGCTATCGTCTCGGTGGTGACCTTGATGAGATCGACATAGGTCGGCACAGGACCATCCGGCTCGCTGAGCGAATCCACGTAGAGAACACCGCCGTAGATCGCGCCGGTCTCGCGCGCGACCTGCCTGGCCGGCTTGTCGGAAACGGTGTTCTCGCTGAAGATGGCCGGCACGTGCTCCTGTTTCATCGTGTCGATGACCTTGCGGATCTGCTGTGGCGTGCCCTGGCTGTCGGCGTTGATTGGCCACAGGTAGAGTTCCTTGAGTCCGAAGTCGCGGGCCAGATAGCTGAATGCGCCCTCGCTCGTGGCCAGCCAGCGCCGTTCCTCCGGGATCGTCGACAGCGCCTGCCTGATAGGGGTCACGAGCGATTCGATCTGATCTTTGTACGCCTCGGCATTGGCTGCATAGGTCTCTGCATTCTCCGGGTCGTACTGAGACATCGCCTTGCGGATGTTGTCCACATAGACCATGGCGTCGCTCGGCGACATCCAGGCGTGCGGGTTGGGCTTGCCCTGGTAGGGGCCTTCGGCAATTCCCATCGGCTCCACGCCTTCCGACACGACCGCGCCGGGCACGTCCTGCAGGTTCCTGAAAAAGCGCTCGAACCACAATTCCAGCCCCAGACCATTCCACAGAACGAGATCGGCGTCCTGGGCCTTGAGGATGTCGCCCGGCGTCGGCTGGTAGTTGTGGATTTCCGCGCCTGGCTTGGTGATGGATTCGACGATCGCGGCGTCACCGGCAACGTTTCTGGCCATGTCTGCAATGACGGTGAAGGTCGTCACGACCTTGAACTTGCCCTCCTGCGCATTGGCGCCGGTGAGGGTGGCTGCGAACACAAGGGCGGCGCAGGCCAGTCTGGTCGGGAACATTCATTTCTCCAAGCGATCGAGGGAAGGCGGACGATTATGCATTCCAATTTAACGGGCGTCTGCCGGATGTCAATGCAAATGCGAACCGTTTGCAAAAAGGGAAGGCATTATGTGCCGGGCCATTTGCAACTGGTTGTCATCTGGATCATTATCCGGCCATGACGAAGCACCAGACGAAGACGAACGAACTCGAGGTCGAACTGCGCCGGGCAGGGGTACGCATCACGCGCCCGCGGCAAACGATCTTGCGCATTCTTTCAGAGACGGACGATCATCCGGACGCCTATGAGATCTTTCGCCGCGCCAGCGCCGTCGACAGCAGCATCTCGCTGTCGACCGTGTATCGAACCATGAAGCTTCTGGAGCAGCGCGGAGCGATCCACAGGCATGCTTTCGAAGGCGGGCCGTCGCGTTTCGAGCACGCCGGCGAGGAACATCACGATCATCTCATCGACGTCGAGACGGGTGACGTGATCGAGTTCAGGTCCGAGCGGATCGAGGCGCTGCAGGACGAGATCGCACGGGAACTGGGCTACGACATCCTGCATCACCGACTGGAGCTTTATGGCCGCAAGCGCCGGGCTGTCGGCAAACGGTAGCTCCTGCAGGGGCGCGCGGCCCGGAACAATTCAATGGAAGGCGTTTCCGTTTTTCGCCGCATTTCATGCTACAAGACCTGCGAAATTCTTGGACCGCTCGGGATTCGGCCGAGGTCATTGAGGAGAGGGAATCAGATATGAACCACAAGATGCTTGCGGCCGCGCTTGCTGCCACGCTGGTGCTCGGCGCCTGTACGACAGATCCCTATACGGGCGAGAGGAAGATCTCCAATACGGCAGGCGGAGCCGCGCTTGGCGCCGGTCTTGGCGCTCTGGCGGGTCTGGCCGTGGGCGGGTCGTCGGTGGCCCAGCGCAACGCGGTGCTGATCGGCGCGGGCGTCGGTGCGCTCGCCGGCGGCGCCGTCGGAAATTACATGGACCAGCAGGAGGCGCAACTGCGCGCCCAGCTTCAGGGCACCGGAGTCAGCGTCACGCGCACCGGCGACCGCATCATCCTCAACATGCCGTCGAACATCACCTTCGACACGGATCGCTCGGACGTGAAGCCCGAATTCTATTCGACGCTGAATTCGGTCGCCATCGTTCTCAACCGATACGCCAAGACCCTGGTCGATGTCTACGGCCACACGGATTCAACCGGCGACGACAACTACAATCTCAATCTTTCGCAGCGCCGCGCGCTGTCTGTTGCCAACTATCTCAACGCCCAGGGCGTTGATCCACGCCGCTTCTCGGTTGTCGGCCTCGGCGAGACGCAGCCGATTGCTTCCAATGCGACGGTGGAAGGACGGGCGCAGAACCGTCGCGTCGAAATCCAGATCGTCCCGCTTACCTAACGCGCATCCGTTTCGATCAGAGCGTCTGGAGCAAGTGCCAGGCGAATGGTGCAGCATTCAAGAAGCCCCGGCAGTTCGTCGCCGGGGCTTTTTCGTGCCTGTCTACCTGGTCGGGGCCGCTGCAAGCGCGCCGGCGATCCGGGCAGCCAGCCGGGCGTTGTTTTCCACCAGGGCGATGTTTGTGCGGAGGCTGGCGCCAGCTGTCAGTTCCAGGATTCGCGACAGCAGAAAAGGCGTGACCGCCTTGCCGCTGATTCCCTGGCGTTCGGCATCGGCCTGCGCCGCGGCGATATGGATGGCCATTTCGTCTGCGGCGATCTCGGCGGATTTGGGCACCGGATTGGCGACAAGCATGCCGCCGGAAATGCCGAGTTCGGCCCGCGTGCGGTGAAAGCGGGCGATTGCCGCGCCATCGTCGAGGCGCAGGGGCGCGGCGTGGGGCGATGTGGCCGACCAGAAGGCCGGGACCACGTCGCTGTCGTGCACCACGACCGGCACGCCGCGTGTTTCCAGCACCTCCAGCGTCTTTTCGATGTCGAGAATTGCCTTGGCGCCGGCAGAAACGACGATGACCGGCGTGCGGGCAAGTTCATCGATATCTGCTGATATGTCGAAACTCTGTTCTGCGCCCTTGTGGACGCCGCCAATGCCTCCAGTTGCGAACACCTCGATGCCGGCGAGGGCCGCAGCGATCATCGTTGCTGCGACCGTGGTTCCGCCGGTGCGTCCTTCCGCGACCGCGAAGGCGAGATCGGCGCGCGAAAGCTTCATGGCGTCCTGGCGCTGCGCCAGCGCGTTGCGGTCATCGTCGGAGAGACCGATCTTGAGACGGCCGTCGATGACGGCGATCGTTGCCGGTTCGGCACCTTCGGCGCGAATGATGGCTTCCACGCTGGCGGCCATCTCGCTGTTTTGCGGGTAAGGCATCCCGTGTGTGATGATCGTGCTTTCAAGCGCAACGACTGGGCGTCCGGCCGCGAGCGCCGCGGCGACGGGTGCGAAGATATCCATATGCTTGCGTGCGGTGTCGGGCGTCATCGTCTGTCCTTCAGGGAGCGCATGGCGCGAGATGCGCAGGGTGCGCGATCCGGGCGAGTGTTGCTGAGAATCGGGGTTCGCCGAGATCCGGCACGGAGCAGGGCGATTCGATGCAAATCTTGGCGGCGGCCAGACCTTCGCGCAGGGCTTCGGTAAACCCTCGTCCCGAAAGGAGGGCCGCGATGGTTGCCCCGGCGAGCGCATCTCCGGCCCCGGTCACGTCGGCGACCTGATCCGGCGCCGGAGGCACAATCGAAATGATCTGTTCCTCATCGAGACCGTAGAGGACGTGTGGGCCGTCGCTCAATGCTGCGCGGCGCAGACCGAGCATGCGAAGGGCGCTGACAATCTCCGCGCCGTCTGCCCGAGTTGACAGACCCGTCAACGCTGCGGCCTCTCGTCGATTGAGGAAGAGGGCGGACAGTGACGGCAGCACAGGCTTCAGACGCAATACCTTGGACGGCGATATGGCGATTGCGAATATCGGCTTGCCACCGGCCTGCCGGCAAATCATTTCCAGGCCGGCGGCCGGAACGTTGGCGTCGAGGAGGATCGCTTCTGCTGAATCAATTGCCTGTCTGGATTGTTTGCGTCGCAGATGGCGCATGAAACCGAATTCATAGAGGGCCATGTCGGCAAGTGCGCCGACAAGTTCTCCCTCCTTGTCGAGAAGGGCGGTGTAGCTCGGCGTCGCCCGGTCGAGAAAGATTGCCGACTGGTCTTCGATGCGCGTGCGGTCGAGGGCTTCTGCGACCGATTGGCCGGCGGCATCGCCGCCGCGCATGGACATGAGGGAGGCATGGTGTCCGCGCTGCACGATCCCGCGCAATGCGTTGAAGACCCCGCCTCCGACTTCCTCCTCCATGAAGCCCGGGATGGAGGCGCCGGGCACGTAGGGTTCCGTCATCCGGCCGCGCCGGTCGATATGGGCGCCGCCGATTGCGAGAATTCGTAGTTGAGGGGAATAGGTCGACATTGCTGTGTCCAGGCAAGAGCGGCGGACCATAGGGCGGCGGATTCGAAACTGCAATGCGCAAGCCGAATCGTTGATCGGTATCACGCGATGCGGAAAAGAGATTGAAATCCGGTCGCGATTGAATTCAGACAGAAATGGAACATAAAAAGAACAATGCGACTAAGTCTTTGAACGTCGTTCTCTTTGGTGCGCTTGCCAAAATAGAACAAAACGTGTACAGAGCGGTTGAGAGCGGCAATTGTCGGTGCTTCATTGACGATCAAGGGGTAATGTATCATGGCTCAGAATTCATTGCGGCTGGTTGAGGACAATTCAGTGGACAAATCCAAGGCTCTAGACGCGGCGTTGTCGCAGATCGAACGCGCATTCGGCAAAGGCTCGATCATGCGCCTGGGCGCCAACGAACAGGTCGTCGAAATCGAGACTGTCTCGACCGGTTCGCTGGGGCTCGACATCGCGCTTGGCGTCGGTGGGCTTCCCAAGGGGCGCATCATCGAGGTGTATGGGCCGGAAAGCTCCGGCAAGACGACCCTGGCGCTGCACACCGTTGCCGAGGCTCAGAAGAAGGGCGGCATCTGCGCCTTTGTCGATGCCGAACACGCGCTCGATCCCGTCTATGCACGCAAGTTGGGCGTCGATCTGGAGAACCTGCTGATCTCGCAGCCCGACACGGGCGAGCAGGCGCTGGAGATCTGCGACACCTTGGTGCGCTCGGGCGCGATCGATGTGCTGGTGGTCGATTCGGTGGCGGCTCTGACGCCGAGGGCCGAGATCGAGGGAGAAATGGGCGATTCGCTCCCGGGCCTTCAGGCGCGGTTGATGAGCCAGGCGCTGCGCAAGCTGACGGCGTCCATCTCGCGCTCCAACACGATGGTGATCTTCATCAATCAGATTCGCATGAAGATCGGTGTCATGTTCGGCTCGCCCGAAACGACGACCGGCGGCAATGCGCTAAAGTTCTACGCGTCGGTTCGGCTCGACATCCGCCGCATCGGTTCGGTCAAGGATCGCGACGAAGTGACCGGCAACCAGACCCGCGTCAAGGTCGTCAAGAACAAGCTCGCGCCGCCCTTCAAGCAGGTCGAGTTCGACATCATGTATGGCGAGGGCGTCTCCAAGACGGGCGAACTGATCGATCTTGGGGTCAAGTCAGGCATCGTGGAAAAGTCTGGCGCCTGGTTCTCCTACAATTCGCAGCGTCTGGGTCAGGGACGCGAGAACGCCAAGCAGTTCTTGCGCGACAATCCCGATACCGCACGCGAAATCGAACTTGCGCTGCGCCAGAATGCCGGTCTGATCGCCGAGAAGTTCCTCGAGCAGGGACCGGGTGAAGATGACGGCGATTTTGCCGCCGAGGGATAGTTTGTCCTCCTAAGTTTTGTCTCGCGCCGCCGGATTCGTTCGGCGGCGCTTCATTGTTGGCGCATCTGCCTCAATTCATTGCATCGCCGGATGCGCGATATTCTGGACACTGGCGGGGTCGGGAGGATAAGAAGCCGTTTCGGTTTTCAGGGTGGGCTTTCCCGCCCCTTCTGCAAAAGGTTGGGCATGAGCGGCGTAAACGCAATTCGGTCGGCATTTTTGGACTATTTCGGCAAGAACGGGCACGAGATTGTCGCGTCAAGTCCGCTCGTGCCGCGGAACGATCCGACGCTGATGTTCACCAATGCCGGGATGGTCCAGTTCAAGAACGTCTTCACCGGCCTGGAGACACGGCCCTATTCGCGCGCCGCAACTTCGCAGAAGTGTGTCCGCGCGGGCGGCAAGCACAATGACCTCGACAATGTCGGCTACACCGCGCGCCATCACACTTTCTTTGAGATGCTGGGCAATTTTTCCTTCGGCGACTATTTCAAGGACAATGCCATCGAGCTTGCCTGGAACCTGATCACCAGGGAGTTCGGGCTCGACGCCGATCGGCTTCTCGTGACGGTCTATCATACCGACGATCAGGCTGCGCAACTGTGGAAGAAGATCGCCGGCCTGCCGGACGAACGCATCATCCGCATCGCCAGCAGCGACAATTTCTGGGCGATGGGCGATACCGGACCCTGCGGTCCGTGTTCGGAGATTTTCTACGATCACGGCGAGCATATCCCCGGCGGCCCGCCTGGAAGTCCTGACGAGGATGGCGATCGTTTCATCGAAATCTGGAACCTGGTCTTCATGCAGTACGAGCAGGTGACACCTGAAAAGCGTGTCGATCTGCCGCGCCCGTCCATCGATACGGGCATGGGACTGGAGCGTATCGCAGCGGTGCTGCAGGGCGTTCACGACAATTACGACATCGATCTGTTCAAGGCGTTGATCGAGGCTTCGGTCGAGGCGACCGGTGTTGCGGCCGATGGCAAGCACCGCGCGAGCCACCGTGTGATCGCCGACCATCTGCGTGCCTCAAGCTTCCTCATCGCCGACGGCGTTCTGCCGTCGAACGACGGGCGCGGCTATGTTCTGCGCCGTATCATGCGCCGCGCCATGCGCCACGCGCAGCTCCTTGGCGCCAGTGAACCGCTGATGTGGAGGCTCGTGCCGGCGCTCATGCGGGAGATGGGGCAGGCCTACCCCGAACTGGTGCGTGGTGAAGCTCTGATCACCGAAACGCTGAAGCTTGAAGAGAGCCGCTTTCGCAAGACGCTGGCCCGCGGACTGGGGCTGCTGGAAGAGGCCTCCGGCACCCTGGAGGCGGGCGACAGGCTCGATGGGGAGACGGCGTTCAAGCTCTACGACACCTATGGTTTCCCGCTGGACTTGACGCAGGACGCATTGCGCCAGCGCGGCATCGCGGTCGACGTCGACGGCTTCAATGTTGCGATGGAACGCCAGAAGGTGGAGGCAAGGGCCAACTGGACGGGCTCCGGCGAGGCAGCGACCGAGGCGGTCTGGTTTTCCGTCAGGGACAAGGTCGGCGCGACGGAGTTTCTCGGCTACGAGACGGAGGACGCGGAAGGCATCGTCACCGCACTGGTCAAGGACGGCGCAGTGGCTCAATCGGCGGAAGCCGGTGAAGAGGTTGCCATCGTCGTCAACCAGACGCCGTTCTATGGCGAGTCCGGTGGTCAGGTGGGCGATACGGGCACGATGAAGGGCGAGGATTTCTCGGTCGAGATCACCGATACGCACAAGAAGGGCGACGGAGTTTTCGTTCACCTCGGCAAGGTGGTCACCGGTACCGTGCAGACGGGAGCGGTGGTTGAAATGCATGTCGATCACGCGCGGCGAACCAGGCTCAGAGCCAACCATTCGGCGACCCATCTCCTTCATGAGGCGTTGCGCGAGACACTCGGCAGCCACATCGCGCAGAAGGGCTCGCTCGTCGCGCCCGACCGGCTGCGGTTCGACTTTTCGCATCCCAAGCCGATTGCGGCTGAGGAGCTGGAGCAGGTCGAGGACATGGCGAATGCCATCGTGCTGCAGAACGGTCCGGTCGAAACGCATCTGATGGCCGTCGACGACGCCATCGCCAAGGGTGCGATGGCGCTGTTCGGCGAGAAATATGGCGACGAGGTGCGCGTTGTTTCGATGGGGAGGGCTGTTTCCGGGGACAAGGCCGGCAAGCCCTATTCGATCGAACTTTGCGGCGGCACCCATGTGAAGGCCACCGGTGATATCGGCCTTGTGCATATCGTATCCGAGGGCGCGGTTTCTGCCGGCGTGCGCCGCATCGAAGCGCTGACGGGCGCGGCTGCCCGGCGCTATCTCGACGAGCAGGAACGCCGCTTGAAGACTGTCGCCGCGACCTTGAAGGTCGCGCCGGCCGATGTTCCCGCGCGACTCGAAAGCCTGATCGATGAGCGTCGGCGGCTGGAGCGTGAGCTGGCGGAAGCCAAAAAGAAGCTCGCACTCGGCGGCGGGCAGGCCGGTGATGTCGCGTCAGGCAATGAAGAGGTGGCCGGTGTTGGCTTCCTGGGCCGCGTCGTTGCCGGCGTTTCGCCAAAGGACCTGAAGCCGCTCGCCGACGAGGGCAAGAAGGCGCTCGGCTCCGGTGTGGTCGTCTTTGTCGGTACGTCGGACGATGGCAAGGCGAGCGTGGTCGTGGGCGTGACGGAAGATCTGATCAGCCGTTTCAGTGCGGTGGACCTCGTGCGCCGCGCGTCCGAGGCCATCGGTGGCAAGGGCGGCGGTGGTCGTCCCGACATGGCGCAGGCGGGCGGCCCCGATGCGGCGAAGGCCGACGCAGCGATCGAAGCGGTCAAGGGAGCGATGGCGGGATAGGGCGTTCGCCCGCCGCCTCAAGCCTTCGGTTCGCTTCGCCGAAAGCTCGTTCTTGAACGCATGGCGTCCCACCATTCGGCAATGCCGCGATGCTGGTGCACCATTGCCGCCCCTTCCGGTGCCCTGGTGAAGTAGGCCAGCATGGGCGCGGCGTGCAGGTCGGCAAGTGTCAGCCGGTCGCCGGCGATCCACGGACCGTCTTGCATCATGTCGGAGAGAGCGGACAGGCAGGTATCTGCCGTTTTCAAAGAGGCCGCGACAAGCCGGTCATCGCAGGCTTCGCCCCGTTCGGCTTTCGAAACACGCTCGACATAGACGCCCCATACCAGCGCGCGATAGGCATAGGCGTCGAGAAGTCCTATGGCCTGGTTCATCTTCGCGCGCTGGACTGGATCCGCAGGTTGGAGGACTGGTCCAGAAAACGCCTCGTCGACGTAGCGCGTGATGGCTGCTGTCTCGAAGAGACGGACCGTGCCATGTTCGAATGCAGGAATGCGCTTGAAGGGGTGGCGGTCGAGATACCAGTCGGGAACGCCATTGGCCGAAAAGATGTCGACCGGCACAAGCTCGTGGTCGATATTCTTTTCCAGCAGGGCAAGCCGCGCGATGCGTACGTAGACGCTGTAGTCGGCGCCGAAAAGGCGCGGCTTGCCAGTTGTCAAAGCCTCAGCTCATGGCCTTCTGCAGGTTCTCGTCTACCTTGTCGAGGAAGCCGGTCGTTGACAGCCAGGGCTGGTCGGGTCCGATAAGCAGCGCCAGGTCCTTCGTCATATGTCCGGATTCGACCGTGTCGATGCAGACCTTCTCAAGCGTCGCAGCAAACTTTGCCAGCGCTTCGTTGTTGTCGAGCTTGGCCCTGTGGGCAAGGCCACGGGTCCATGCGAAGATCGATGCGATCGAGTTCGTCGACGTCTCTTCGCCCTTCTGGTGCTGACGATAGTGGCGCGTCACCGTTCCGTGCGCGGCTTCGGCCTCGACCGTCTGGCCGTCCGGACTCATCAGAACCGACGTCATGAGGCCGAGCGATCCAAATCCCTGCGCAACGGTGTCGGACTGCACGTCGCCGTCGTAGTTCTTGCACGCCCAGACATAACCGCCCGACCATTTCAGCGCCGAGGCCACCATGTCATCGATGAGGCGGTGTTCGTACCAGATCTTGGCGTCTTCGAATTTCGCCTTGAACTCGCTTTCGTAGATCTCCTGGAAGATGTCCTTGAAGCGCCCATCATAGGCTTTCAAGATCGTGTTCTTCGTGGACAGGTAGCAGGGCACCTTGCGCATCAGCGCATAGTTCATCGACGCGCGGGCGAAGTCACGAATCGACTCGTCGAGATTGTACATGGCCATTGCAACACCCGAGGACGGTGCGTCGAACACCTCGTGTTCAATCGTCTGGCCGTCGTCGCCGACAAACTTGATCGTCAGCTTGCCCTTGCCGGGGAACTTGAAGTCGGTCGCGCGGTACTGGTCGCCATAGGCGTGACGACCGACGATGATCGGCTTGGTCCAGCCGGGAACCAGGCGCGGCACGTTCTTGCAGATGATCGGCTCGCGGAAGATCACGCCGCCGAGAATGTTGCGGATCGTGCCGTTTGGCGAACGGTACATCCGCTTCAGGCCGAACTCCTCGACGCGGGCTTCGTCCGGCGTGATCGTGGCGCATTTGACGCCTACGCCGTATTTCTTGATGGCGTTCGCGGCATCGACGGTGATCTGGTCGTCCGTCGCGTCGCGAGCCTCAATGCCGAGGTCGTAATATTTGAGATCGATGTCGAGGTATGGGTGGATCAGCTTGTCCTTGATAAATTGCCAGATGATGCGCGTCATCTCGTCGCCGTCGAGCTCGACGACAGGGTTGTCCACCTTGATTTTCGACATTGGTTAGAGCCTCGTCCTAGGAAATGGGCGGGAATCCGCCATGGCTTGGGATGGAATTGGCGTCCCTATAGCAAAGCCGTATCGGGCGCGCAAACCCGGTATCCGGGCATGGGGGCCGGGTGGGCCGGCCGGTTCGAAGAGACATGCATTTGCTGTCCGTGGAATGTACAACGGAGATCGCCATGACCGACTTTCGCAAGAGCATGTTTGACACCGGAGAGGTCCGGTTGCAGGTGGCCGAGGCCGGCACGCCCGGCCGACCGCTGATCATCATGTTGCACGGCTTTCCCGAATTCTGGATCGCATGGCGAGGGGTGATGGGGCATCTGGCGAAGAAGTTCCATGTCGTCGCACCGGACCAGCGCGGGTACAATCTTTCTACCCGTCCGGTCGGTGTCGAGAACTATCGTCTCAAACATATGGTTCGCGATCTGGACGCGCTGGCACAGCACTACTCGCCGGCGCGGCCCTTCGTGCTGGCGGGCCACGATTGGGGTGCCTCTGTCGCCTATGCCTATGCCATGGCACACAAGACACGCCTGAGCCATCTGGTGATCGCCAACGGTGTGCATCCCGTCTGCTTCCAGCGCGCCATATTTGACGACCCGCAGCAGCGTGCCGCCAGCCAGTACATCAACAAGATCCGCGCGGAAGGGGCCGAAGAGCGTCTCGCGGCCGACGACTACAGACGGCTGCTCAACATGATCGCGGGGTTTTCGAAGTCGGACTGGATGACCAGTTCTGAAAAAGCCGCGTATCGAGCCGCGTGGAGGGAGCCCGGCGCCCTCACGGCAATGCTCAACTGGTACCGCGCGTCGCCCATCGACGTTCCGGCCGTCGGTGAGCAAGGGGGAACAAGCACGCTCCTGTCGCGGCCAAGCGAGGACTTTCGCATCGCGATGCCGCATCTCGTGATCTGGGGCGAGGAGGACGAGGCGCTCAGGCCCTCCTGCCTGGTGGACCTGCCAGACTTCGCGAGCGAACTGACCGTCAGGTGCGTGCCGGGATGCGGGCACTGGATCCTGCACGAGTGTCCGGACGCGGTCGCCGAGGCCATGCACAGTTTCATTGCAACGAATTGAGCTATCGCAAGCGCCCAGCGGACGAAGACGTGGCAGGCTTTCGTTCCTTGGGAGGCATAGGGCCGACATGGGCCGTCGCCATCGCGATCCAGGCTTCGAGCGCAGCTTGATCGAGGACACCGGGTTCGACGACCACGAACCCCTTCATCTCGCGGTTGGAAAACGCCATGCGCGTCGCTCCGGGTCTGGACAGGGCGTCGGGCTCCAATCGTTCGCCGACTCGTACCAAAAGGCTGCCCTCACGCATGGCGCCAACCAGCATGTTGCCGTTGAGCGTAAAACAGACGCCGCCGAACATGCGGATCTCGCCGCAGTTGGGATCGGCCGCAAGGATGGTGCGAATGCGATCTGCCAGATGGCTCACTTCGATCCGGACCTCACGCCAAGCTTCATTTTCTCCGCCGAATATGGCAGGGACGCCGAAAGGCCGCAATTCACAGGCAATTGCCAAACAACATGACCGATAAGACAAGCGATACCTCATTGCCGCCGGCACAGCCGGTGATCATCCTCGTCGAACCGCAGCTTGGCGAGAACATAGGAATGGTTGCGCGCGCCATGGCCAATTTTGGCCTGGGCCAGCTGCGACTTGTCAATCCGCGCGACGGATGGCCGAACGAAAAGGCGCGGGCGGCCGCCAGCCGCGCCGATCAGGTGATCGAGGCGACATCCGTGTACGGCACGCTTGCCGAAGCGATTTCCGACCTGTCCTTTGTCTTCGCCACCACGGCGCGGCAGCGTGACGGTTTCAAAGAGGTGCGCGGACCGGTCGACGCGGCACGCATGCTGCGGGCGCGAGGCGTCTCGGGCCACCGCACGGGCATTCTGTTCGGGCGTGAGAAATTCGGCCTCTCCAACGAGGAGGTGTCGCTTGCCGACGAGATCGTGACCTTTCCGGTCAACCCCCAATTCTCCTCCCTCAACATCGCACAGGCCGTGCTCTTGATGTCCTATGAATGGATGAAATCGGGACTGGAGAGGGAAACGGACACCGCATTCTCGGGTCCATCCATCCTGCCTGCCGAGAAACTGCATCTTCACAGTTTCATCGATCATCTGGAACGGGCTTTGGAGAGCCGCGGATATTTCCGTCCGGCCGAAAAGAAGCCGAAGATGCTCGACAATCTGCGATCGGTCCTGACGCGACCGGGTTTCAGCGAAGCCGAGATCAAGGTGCTGCGCGGGGTGCTCTCATCGCTCGACTATTTCTCGCCCAACGAGCCCCGGGGAGCCGGATACCCGCAGCGCAAGGCACAGGAGGCGAGCGCAGCGGGCACGCCACGCGGCAGGATGGCTGACGGAGATGAGTGATCGGCCGATACTGGTCTTCGATTCAGGAATTGGAGGCCTGACCGTTCTGCGTGAAGCACGTGTCCTGTTGCCGGACCGTACATTCGTTTATGTCGCAGACGATGCCGCCTTTCCTTATGGCGCTTGGGAGGAGCCTGCATTGCAGGCCCATATTCTCACTCTGTTCGGCCGGCTTTTCGAGCGTTTCGACCCCGAACTTTCGATCATCGCCTGCAACACCGCGTCGACCCTGGTTATCCAGGCCTTGCGCGATGCCTTTCCGCAGCGAGTCTTTGTCGGCACGGTTCCAGCCATCAAGCCGGCCGCCGAACGCACCCGTTCGGGCCTTGTGTCCGTTCTTGCAACACCCGGGACGGTCAAGCGGCAATACACGCGTGATCTGATCCGCCAATGGGCGAGCAAGTGCCATGTCCGCCTCGTCGGCAGCGAGCGGCTGGCGTCGCTGGCCGAGGCCTATATGCGCGAAGGTTTCGTGGACGAGGAGGCCGTGCGGGCCGAAATACTGCCCTGTTTTGTCGAGAGCGAAGGCCACCGTACCGATATCGTGGTTCTCGCCTGCACGCATTATCCCTTCCTGGTCAACCGGATGCGCAAGACGGCGCCATGGCCGGTCGACTGGATCGATCCGGCCGAGGCGATCGCGCGTCGTGCGCTGTCCTTGCTGGAAGCTCTCCCGAACGGGGACGCCAGGCGAACACAAGCCGAAGACATTGCCATCTTTACGTCCGGCCGGATGGACGATGCCAGACGCCGCTTGATCCGTGGCTTCGGTTTGTCTCTGGGGGACAGCTTTCCCGATACGGGACATGATCGCCCGCTCGACATTGCGAACGCCGAGAACACCGATGACGGAAGGTTGGGGCAGCGATAGAGGTCCTCAAGGATCGGTTGTAGCTGGCGATCATGCGGAACCGGATGGGTGCGGCAACGTTCTCGTTTCGTGAAAGACCGAAGGAGAGCACGATGCCTGCCACTTCAAAAGCCCAACAGATGGCCGCCGGAGCCGCTCTTGCGGCCAAGCGCGGCGAGATAAAGAAGAGCGAACTCAAGGGCGCGTCGAAGGAAATGTACGAGTCAATGAGCGAAGAGCAACTCGAGGAATTTGCGGAAACCAAGCGCAAGGGCCTGCCCGAGAAGAAGACGGACGATTGAAATCAGCCTGCGAGCGGTCGGCTGCATCTGGCGGCCGTTAGGTTCATTGACAGGAATGCAAAACTTCACTAGATGACCGCCATCGTCGGACAGCGATGTCCGGCTTTTCTTAACGTGTCCCGTGGGATCGAGCGCGCAGCGTGCGCAAGATCCCTGTCAGGTTTCGAAAACGGAAACCAGAGGAGGGCGCGTTTCCTTCGCCCGGAGCATCAGGTTCCGGGTCTGTTGTTTTTTGAAAGGGAATGCGATGAGCAAACGCGAATCTTCCAAGTACAAGCTCGACCGCCGTCTTGGCGAAAACATCTGGGGTCGCCCGAAGTCACCGGTCAATCGCCGCGAATACGGTCCGGGTCAGCACGGTCAGCGCCGCAAGGGCAAGCTGTCGGACTTCGGTCTGCAGTTGCGCGCCAAGCAGAAGCTCAAGGGACATTACGGCGACATCTCCGAGAAGCAGTTCCGCAAGACCTACGATGAGGCCAACCGCCGTAAGGGCGACACCTCCGAGAACCTGATCGGTCTTCTGGAGTCGCGGCTGGATGCGGTCGTCTACCGGGCCAAATTCGTTCCGACCATCTTTGCCGCCCGCCAGTTCATCAATCACGGACACGTGAACGTGAATGGGCGTCGCGTCAATATCGGCTCCTATCGCTGCAAGCCGGGCGACGTGATCGAGGTTCGCGAGAAGTCGAAGCAGCTCGCAATCGTGCTGGAGGCTGTACAGCTCGCCGAGCGCGATGTGCCGGACTACATCGAGGTCGACCACAACAAGATGGTCGCGACCTACAGCCGCATTCCTGCGCTGGGCGACGTTCCGTACGCAGTTCAGATGGAACCGAACCTGGTGGTCGAGTTCTATTCGCGCTAAAGCTTAAGCTTCGTTCTTCGAGGCACGAAATGGCGAGGGGAGCGGTCCAGGATCGCTCCCCTTTTCGATGTCCGAACGAAATGGCAATGCTCATTGTGGTATCCGAATCCGTGTGACGGGCTCCTCAGGGACGTCACCGAACTTGAAATTCTCGCGTGACTCTTGCGGCTGATTTCTGCTCGATAGCCGACGACCCGACCTCGAACCGCATCATGAGTGGGTGACAACCGTGCCCGGTATGGACAACTCAGAGGTGAAGCAGATGGCCGGCCTGGCGTTCTCGCGGGCACGACGCGATGTTTCTGCGATCATTCTGGGCTTCTGTGCGGTCTGGACGCTGTATTCGACGCTCAGCCGGTACAATCTCGATATTCATGGCGACATGGTCGAGAATTTCGCCTGGGGCATCGGCTGGCAACTTGGATACTACAAGCATCCGCCGCTCTTCGGCTGGGTCACGGCTGCCTGGTTCTCACTTTTCCCGCGCACGAATGCATTCTATTTTCTGTTGTCGGCCGTTAATATCGCAGTGACGCTGAGCGTCATGTGGCGCATTTCACTGCGTATTCTCGATGCGAACCAGCAGGTTCTGCTCGTTGCCTGCGCGGTGATGCTGCCGCCGCTAACGTTTCTCTCGACCAACTACAACGCCACATCGGCCATGCTGCCGTTCTGGGCGCTGGCCTTCCTGTTCTACATTCGCACAATCGAAGGCAAGCGGGCGCGTGACGCGGCGCTGCTCGGTATCTGGTGCGGTCTCGCCATCCTCGCCAAATACCATTCCGTGGTGTTGGTCATGGCGATTTCAATCCATGCGCTGGCCGACCGCGAAATCAGGCCGATGCTCAAGACGCGGCTGCCGTGGGTGGCCGCGCTGGCGGGTATAATCACGATCGCCCCGCATGCGTACTGGATGGTGCGAAATGATTTCCAGACCGTGCGCTACGCCTCCAGTCAGGGTGATGGGGATGTGTTCAGTGCACTCGTCTCTGCAGTCGAGTTCGTACCGGCGATTCTGCTCTACTCTTTGCCGGCGTTTCTGCTCTTGCTCCTGCATCGCTCCTGGAAGGACGGTTTGCCTTTTGTGGCCATCGGTCAGTTCCGCGCGCTCTGGCATTTCGTTGCAGGCAGGGCGCTTGTCTTCCTCATGGCATTGCCGCTGATCCTGACGATCCTGCTCGCTCTTGCCACCAACGCCGTACTCTCGTCACTCTGGTCCATTCCGTTCTTCGTCTTCCTGACGTTCGCCATGGTCCTGTGCCTGCCCGCGTCGCTCGCGACCCAGTACACGAAGGTGGTGCCGCTTTTTCTGGGCATTTATGGCATCGCTTTGCTGGTGGCCGCGCCGTTCATTCGCCAGGAGACGCTGTCGATTGCGCGCGCCAGCAGTGCAATGCCGATCCAGCCGATTGCCGAGGCGGTGGAGCGAGCATGGCGGGAGCGGACAGGGCAGAGACTGACCATAGTCGCGGGCGAAGCAAACATCCTTGCCAACGGAACGGCTTTCTATGCCTCGGATCGTCCCTATGCGATTCAAGGCCATACGCTTGCCGCGACACCTTGGGTCACTCGCGAACATATCGCTCGCGCAGGGGCCGCGGGCATCTGCTTTGCCAGAAAGTCACAGGCCTGCAAAAAGCAGATGGAGAAGCTTTTCGGGCGTATTGATGGCAAGGCGCGCATTGTCGTGCCGGCCGTTGAAGGGGCGGGCGGGCGTCCGCGCTGGGTCTTCACCGTCTATTTCCGCGATCCGGAAACGGCCAAACCGCTATAGGATCCTGTCCTCGATCGACCAGCGCGCCGCGATGAAGTTCAGGACGGCAGCGACGACCACGCCGACAATCTTGGCGGGCAGCACGCCAATGAATCCGCCCAGCAAGACGAGGAATCCGCTCGATATACCGAGTGAAATGAGCGCCCCCAGGGATATGAAGCGCAGCGCCGAGCGAGCGTCGGACAGGCGTGTGTCGCGGTCGAATGACCAGCGTGAATTGGCGAGATAGGAAAAGCTGACCGCGACCAGCCAGGCAGCGACATTTGCCGCAAGTGCCGCGATCCCCGTCGCTACCAACAGGCTGAATACAGCCAGATCGATCGCGGTATTGGCGAGCCCAACCATAACGAACCGTCCGGATTTGGCGGCAAGCGTCTTCTTCGGCTTCATGCGCCCGCCCCCTGCAGAGCGACGTGCTTGCGTTCCATCAGTTCAAGGAACTCTGTCGATGCCAGCCATTCGAGCTCGGCCGGCCGCGCGTCGATCAGTTGATCGCGCCGACGAAGAATATCGTCTGTATGTCCCGGATGACACATGAACACGGTGCCATCGATCATGGTTTCCAATCCTGCGCGCAGCGTCGGTGCGAAGTTGTCCGGCGCGTTCCAATCATAGAAGCCTGCGAGCGGACCGCGCACCCGGTAGCCACCGATTGCGGCACTGCCGGCAAATCCAGCGGCGAGCAACCGGACAAACGCCGCCTTGGCCGGGAGAGGCGAGCCGAGGACGGCAGGGGCGCCGCGCAGCCATGACCTGCCGGCAAGTCGGGCTGATCGTTCACGCAGCCAGGACCGGACCGGCCACAGGAAATGGACATGCTGATGTCCGTCGATGAAGGCGGGAGTATGCTGCATCTCCTCGCAGAAGCGTTCCAGCTGAGCGTCCAGCTCGTTCGCGAAGTCGCGGGCGTGAATGCGTCCGGACAGGAGACTGGCCACGAGCCCCGGCAGGTTGGGTAGGGTACCGGAAGGCGCCAGCGAACTTTCTCCCGTCAGTGCCGGCTGGTCGGTCAGTGTAAGATGCAGTCCCGAAGCATCCGGGCCGGCAAGTTCACGCAGCCGCTTTGCTTCCTGCGGCCAATCGTCGAACAACGTCATGCAACCGGTGCCCGAGAGGCGTCCCGCACCGATGAGTTCCAGAATGCCCCGATTGACGGCTGGTGACAGGCCGTAGTCGTCAGCGATCAGCCAGAAGCGCCGCATCACTCTGCCGGACGACCGAGCCGACCGGGCTCGAGAATGTCGCGTATGACGTAGACTGGCCGGTCCTTGGATTCGCTGAGCGTCACCCAGAGATATTCGCCGACCAGCCCCAGCAGGGCGAGATTGAAACCTCCCAGCACCGTGACCGCGACGAACAGGCTCGGAAAGCCCGGTACGGCTATGCCGTAGAACAGGACCTCAAGAACGATCTTTGCGCCGTAGAACATGCCGACCAGGGCGACCAGCAGGCCCGCGCCGGAAACAAGCCGCAGCGGCACGGCGGAAAAGGAGGTGATGCCTTCCATCGAAAGCGCGAAGAGTCCGCGTCGCGACCATTTGGTCGTGCCTGCGACGCGGTCCGAGGGCCGGTACTCGATCGCCTTCTGTCGGAATCCGATCCAGGCGAACAGACCCTTGTTGAACCGGCGGCGGTCGCGCAATTGTGCGAAGGCTTCGACGGCGCGGCGCCGCATGATCCGGAAATCGCCCGCGTTTTCCGGTACTTCGTATCGCTGCCCGAAATTGATCAGCCGATAGAAGAGACGCGCGAGCCCGGCGCGGCGCCAACCCATGTCGCGACGATCCGAACGGACCGCATAGACGACATCGATTTCCGGGTCGGCGACGATCTCCCCGATCAGGGTCAGGCAGACCTCGAGCGAATGCTGCAGGTCGGAATCCATGAGCAGAACGAAATCGCCTCTGGCGTGGTCTATCCCGGCAAGAAGGGCAAACTCCTTGCCGAAATTGCGGCTCAGCCGAAGAATCTTCCATCGGCCGGAGAGCATGCCCGCGAAGGCTTCTGCGCTTCCGTCCGAACTGCCGTCATCGATGAGCACCTTGTCGACCAGCATGCTGTAGCGCCGTTTGACCTCCGTCTCCAGGCGTTCGAGCATGGCGCAGAATTGGGCTGCTGGAGCCGCTTCGTTGTAGAAGGGGGAGACGATGGTCAGGGTCGGCATTGCGTTCGGATCTGGCCTTGCAGGTTTACGAGGTGACCGCTTCTATCGTAAGTGCGGAGCGATTCCTACTGTGAGCCGGTTGCCGAACATGAACGCTGCGATGACAATTGAAGCCGAAGCGGAGCCCGAGGCCGTTCCTGCGGTCTTTGCATCCGCGCCGTCGTCTGTGGAGTTCAACAAGCTGCGTAAGCGCCTTCTGCGCAATGTGCGCCAGGCGATTGCCGATTTCGCGATGGCGGCGGAGGGCGACCGCTGGTTGGTGGCTCTTTCGGGCGGCAAGGATTCTTACGGTCTTCTGGCGCTTCTGATCGATCTGAAATGGCGGGGTTTGCTCCCCGTGGATCTGCTGGTCTGCAACCTGGATCAGGGTCAGCCGAATTTTCCGAAGAACGTGCTCCCCGATTACCTCGACTCGATCGGGGTGAAACATCGTATCGAGTATCAGGACACCTATTCGATTGTCACGGACAAGATCGGGGAGGGGCGCACATACTGCTCCCTGTGTTCTCGCCTGCGGCGCGGCCATCTCTATCGCGTCGCGCGCGAGGAGGGTTGCACGTCTCTGGTTCTCGGCCATCACCGCGAGGATATCCTCGAGACCTTCTTCATGAACCTTTTCCATGGCGGACGCCTGGCTGCCATGCCACCCAAGCTGCTGAACGACGAAGGCGACGTGATGGTCCTGCGTCCGTTGAGCTATTGCGCGGAGGCGGATCTGGCCAGATTTGCCAGCGCCATGCGTTTTCCCATCATCCCCTGTGACTTGTGTGGCAGTCAGGACGGCCTGCAGCGCAATGCAATGAAGGCCATGCTCGAAGAGTTCGAGCGCAAGATGCCGGGGCGAAAGGACACGATGATCCGTGCGCTGACCAATGTGCGTCCGTCGCATCTGCTGGATCGCAAACTGTTCGATTTCGCCGGACTCGCCGCCGGCGGTCTCACACCGGCCGCCGGCGGCGATCCGGATTGACCAGCGACAGGTGGCCAGACTGCTGATCAGTCGACGGGGGGATTGTGCGGCTCGAACAGCCGCCCCTTTTCGCCGATCAATACCATGACGAGGGCAAATACGGCGCTGAAGAAATAGCCGGCCGCGAGCGGTGTCACCGTGCCGTTGAAGGCCTGGCCGATCAGCGCCCCGAGCAGACCGCCGCCGACCGTCTGCAGGAAGCCCTGAACCGAGGAAGCCGTGCCCGCGACATGGCCGAGTGGCTCCATCGCCAGCGCGTTGAAATTCGAACCGATCCAGGCGAACTGCACCATGGCCAAAGCGAAAAGGCCGATGAACAGCCACAACGGGATCGGGCCGAACAGCGACAGGGTGAAGGCGATCGCGTTGATGACCAGGAACCCGACGAGCGCTCCATGAGCCAGGCGGCGCATGCCGATCCGCCCGACAAGCCGGGCATTGAGAAAGGACGATACGGCCATCAGCCCGGCAACGGCGGCGAAATAGACTGGAAACATCGCGCCGGCGTCATAGATGCCGATATAGATCTGCTGGGCGGAATTGATGAAGCCGAACAGCGCGCCGAAGACGGCGGTGGTCGCAATCGTATAGCAGATGGCGACACGGTTCGTCAGAACGATCCTAAAACCCTGGGACACGACGCCCAGCGTAAACGGCCGCCGGTATTCTTCATGCAGGGTTTCGGGCAGGCGTACCGCCGTCCAGATGGTAAAGGCGAGGGCCGCCGCGCCCATGAGCACGAAGATCATGTGCCATGTGGAGAACAGCATCATGATCTGGCCGATGCCGGGAGCGATCACCGGGATGATCATGAAGACCATGAAGACCAGCGACATCACTTCGGCCATCGCACGACCGCCATACACGTCACGCACGATGGAAACCGAAATGACCCGCGTCGAAGCGGCACCCAGACCCTGTACGAAACGCAAGGCCAGCAGGGTCGCGAAATTGGGTGCAAACGCGCAGGCAAAGGCCGCCACGACGTAGACGGCCAGTCCTGTCAAGAGCGGCAGCCGGCGACCGAACCGGTCAGAAATCGGACCGAAGAGCAACTGCGCAAGGCCGAAGCCCGTGATGTAGGCGGTGATGACGAACTGGCGCGCGTTTTCGTCCTCGACATCGAGACTTGCGCCGAGTTGCTGCAGACCAGGCAGCATGATGTCGATGGCCAGCGCATTGAGCGCCATCATCGCAGCCGCAATGGCGATGAATTCCCAGCGCGGAATCGCGAGCGGCGGCGTCGGCGCCAGGGAAGCCCTCTGGTCCATGGTGATTGATCCAACCTGTTCCCAAAAAAGAAAAGGCGCCGGCAGGCCGGCGCATTTCAATCCTCACGCCCGAGCGATCAGCCCGGGAGCGACGTGTCTGACGACGATCAGGCCGCGCCTTTGACGCTGACACCCTTCTCGTCAAGAAAGCCCTGCAGTTCGCCGGCCTGAAACATCTCGCGTATGATGTCGCAACCGCCGACAAACTCGCCCTTCACATAGAGCTGCGGAATGGTTGGCCAGTTGGAATATTCCTTGATGCCCTGACGCAGTTCGTCGGACGTGAGGACATTTACGCCTTTGTAGTCGACGCCGAGATAGTCGAGGATCTGAACGACCTGGCCGGAGAAACCGCACTGCGGGAAGCCGGGGGTGCCCTTCATGAAAAGAACAACGTCGTTGCTCTTCACCTCGTTGTCGATGAATTCATTGATGGCGGTCATGGCATTGTATCCCTGTTCCTCCGAATGAGCGCCGGAGGCAAATCATCTTGTGATCCCTTAGATAAAAGATCGACACCCGGATGTCGAGGCTTGCAGACCTCAGGCGCGCTTACGCCTCGCGCATTGCTGACATGCAACAGTGTTGATGATTGCGAATGAACAATCAATCCGGCGCGCTCGTCTGCAGCGCGAGTGCGTGAAGAGCGCCGCCCATATTGCCTTTCAATGCCTCGTAGACCATCTGGTGCTGCTGCACGCGGCTCTTGCCACGGAAGCTCTCCGAGACCACTTCAGCTGCATAATGATCGCCATCGCCTGCAAGATCGCGGATGGTGACGGCGGCATCAGGGATTGCCTCCTTGATCATCCGTTCGATCTCATGTGCGTCCATGGCCATGGGTTTGCCTCCACCGCTGTTTCGTTGTTTGAGATATGGCGTTCCGCCGGGAGCAGGTCAATTGGCAGAGGGAAGCTCGCCCTCCATGAAGTGCGGAAACCAGCTTTCATGCGCCGCCTTCAGGTCGGCAACGGCGACCGGCCGAGCGCCTGGCAACCGCAGTTCGTCACCGCCGGTGCTGCCGATCCAGGGCGCAGCAACGCCGGCCTCCGAGGCACGATCGATGATCGCCTGCAGGTCGCTGCCGGAGGCCGCGACAGTCACCAGATAGCGGCCCTGATCCTCACCGAACAGGACCGGTATCGGTTCGCAGGCATAAGGAAGGTTCGCTGTCGCTCCGATGCCCGATGCGATTGCCATCTCGGCCAGGCCGACGGCAAGCCCGCCGTCGGACAGGTCGTGGACGGCGGTCGCGATCCCTTCGCGGATCAGAAGGCGCACAAATTCGCCGGTCTTTTTTTCGTGCTCCAGATCGACTGGTGGCGGTGGGCCGTCCACGCGACCATGAATGTCACGCAGGTAGATCGATTGCCCGAGATGGGTGCCCCAGCCCTCCGGTGCACCCACAAGCAGGATCGCTTCTCCTTCGGCGGCAAAGCCCGTGCGCGCCATCTTCGACCAGTCAGGGATCAGCCCCACGCCGCCGATGGTCGGTGTCGGCAGTATCCCCTTGCCGTTGGTCTCGTTGTAGAGCGACACGTTGCCCGAAACGATCGGGAAGCCGAGGGCTGTGCAGGCTTCGCCAATGCCCTTAACTGCCATGACGAACTGCCCCATGATCTCCGGGCGTTCGGGATTGCCGAAATTGAGATTGTCCGTGGCCGCGAGAGGCTCGGCGCCCGTGGCCGTCAGATTGCGCCAGCATTCGGCGACGGCCTGCTTGCCGCCTTCGCAGGGGTCGGCCTCGCAATAGCGCGGCGTGACGTCGGACGAGAAGGCGAGGGCCTTCATTGCGTGACCTTCGACCCGCACGACGCCGGCATCTCCACCGGGGATCTGCAGGGAATTGCCCTGAATCAGCGTGTCGTATTGTTCCCAGACCCAGCGGCGCGAGGAAAGGTCCGCACTGCCGAGCATCGCCAGCAGCGCATCGGCGATGTCGGCCTGCGGTATGTCGTCTGCGGCAAGCTGTGCCGGCTTGGCGGGCTCGATCCACGGACGGTCGTACTCCGGCGCCTCGTCGCCCAACTCCTTGATGGGTAGGTTGGCAACTTCCTCGCCCTGATGGACGATGCGGAAGCGCAGATCGTCCGTCGTCTCGCCGACAATCGCGAAATCGAGGCCCCATTTGCGGAAGATGGCTTCCGCTTCCTGTTCCTTCTCCGGCCGCAGTACCATGAGCATGCGCTCCTGGCTTTCCGACAGCATCATCTCGTAAGCGCTCATGCGCTCTTCGCGGACCGGAACCTTGTCGAGATCGAGCCGGATGCCGAGATCACCCTTGGCACCCATCTCGACGGCCGAACATGTGAGCCCGGCAGCACCCATGTCCTGGATGGCGATCACGGCGCCGGATGCCATGAGTTCGAGGCACGCTTCCAGCAGGCATTTCTCGGTAAAAGGATCGCCCACCTGCACGGTCGGGCGCTTTTCCTCGATCTTCTCGTCGAATTCGGCCGAGGCCATGGTGGCGCCGCCGACGCCGTCGCGTCCCGTCTTCGCGCCAAGATAGACGACCGGAAGCCCGACCCCTTCAGCCTTGGAGTAGAAGATGCCGTCCGCCTTTGCGAGACCGGCGGCAAAGGCGTTGACGAGAATGTTGCCGTTGTAGCGCTCGTCGAAGTTGACTTCGCCGCCGACGGTGGGCACGCCAAAGGAGTTGCCGTAGCCGCCGATGCCAGCGACCACGCCCGAAACGAGATGTCGTGTCTTGGGATGATCGGGTGCGCCGAAGCGCAGCGCGTTCATGGATGCGACGGGCCGTGCGCCCATGGTAAAGACATCGCGCAGAATTCCGCCCACGCCGGTTGCCGCGCCCTGATAAGGCTCGATGTAGGACGGGTGGTTGTGGCTCTCCATCTTGAAGACAACGCAGTCGCCATCGTCGATATCGACCACGCCGGCATTTTCGCCCGGTCCCTGGATCACTCGCGGGCCTGCCGTGGGCAGAGTCCGCAGCCATTTCTTCGACGACTTGTAGGAGCAGTGCTCGTTCCACATGGCCGAGAAGATGCCGAGTTCGGTGAATGTCGGTTCGCGGCCGATGAGTTCGAGAATGCGCTGATATTCGTCGGGTTTGAGGCCGTGGGCCGCAATCAGCTCATCGGTGATCTTGACGTCGTTCATGATGGTCATAGGGGGCAATCGCTTCCGTTGGCGCGCATAGCAGGGCTCTTAGCGCACCTTGCCGCCGCGATACACTGTCTTGGAGGCAAAATTCCGGGAAAAATCCTGCAACCTGCACTCCGGCTGTCAGGCGTAGCTGTCGTAGCTGGCCGCGCCGCCCTCCAGGATGCGGCGGACGGTGTCGAATCCGCCCTGCACGTCTTGGCGGGTGCGTGGCGCGGAAAATGCGATGCGCACGCGATGGTAGATATGTTCGGTGCGTCCCGGTTTGAATTCATCCTCGTCATCGATGAGAACGCCTTCATTGGCCACCGCATGCTTGAATATGCCCGATAGCCAGGGATCGGGAAGTTTCAACCAGATGAATGGCGCATTCGGATGGGAGACGTAGTCGGTTCCGGCGAAGCTTGCCTTGGTCATCGCGTGACGAGTTTCGATCTCACCGCGCACCTTTTCCAGAATGTCGTGGGCCGCGCCCGAGAGAACCAGTTGGGCAGCCAGTTCGGGCATGACGAAAGGCTTGCCGCCGGTCAGCATCTTGTAGGCCATGAAGACGCGTGGAGCGAAATGGGCAGGGCAGGCGATCCAGCCGGCCCTTATCCCAGCCGCCACGCTCTTCGACAGTCCGCCGATGTGGAACGTCCGCTCGGGCGCAAGGGCAGCGATCGGACGTGTACGTTCTCTCAGGAGCGCGCCATAGATCGCATCCTCGATCAGCCACACATTGTGCCTGCGCGCGATCTCCACGATTTCCACGCGTCTTTCGGCGGACAGGGTCGTCAGCGTCGGATTCTGCAGGCACGGCATAAGGAAGACGACTTTCGGATGCTGCTGCGCGCACAAGCGGTCGAAATCCTCGGGCACGATTCCGCCCGTGTCGGTTTCGACGGCGACAGGGCGTCGACCGATGAGGGTGGCGCTGCGGGCAACCGAGGAGAATGTCAGGTTTTCGAAGGCGACCCGGTCCCCCGGAGCCGTCACCGCGGCGATCACGGCCAGGATGGCGGCGTGGGCGCCGAGGGTGGGGACAATGCATGATGTTTCGGGCTTCCAGCCCCCGCATGCCAGCCACCGGCTCCCCGCCTCCAGCCAGTCGGGCGAAGGGGTGCGGACATAGTCGAGACACTCGTCGCGATGCCGGGCGGCGATGCTCGCGGTCAGCGCTTCAATGGCCTCCGCCTGGCCGATGTCGGGTGCCGCGGTCGAATCCATGCGCAGCTTGTCGGGCGCGGGATGGGAGCGCGTGCCTGCAAACACATTGGGAAAGGACGGCGTTGCACCGGTCTCGGCCTGTGCCTGCCCAAGGACGTAGGTTCCCCGGCCCACTTCGCCGGATACGAGTCCTCGCTCGCGTACCAGCTTGTATGCCCTTCCGACCGTGCCAATCGTCACGCCTATGTCGAAGGCCAGATTGCGCTGCGGGGGCAATTTGCTCCCCGCCGGCAACGTCCCGGAAACAATATCGCTCTCGATCTGGTCAGCCAGTCTGAGATAGAGCGGCCCGACGCCGGGAGCCAGTGTGGGAAGCCAATTTGTCATGGTGACAATTGCCTATATTGCGCGATGGCGTGAGTCAATTCATGACATTCAGCAATCGGCGGTGGGTGAAACTACATAGGCAAGAGAGTAATGGGTACAATGGATGCAATGCGCCGCGATGGCGCGGCGGGACAGCATATCGCCAGGCGTTTTCGGTCGAACTATCTGCGTCGCGTGGCGTTGCGCCTGATATCGGCTGCCATTTGGCTCGATCTGCGCATCGAGCGTCAGCGCAGCCGGCGAGACCTGATGGAGCTGACCGAAGAACAGCTCAAAGATATCGGCATATCGCGGCGCGAGGCCAGTCGCGAGGGTATGCGGCCGTTCTGGGATTGAATGTATCGGACTTCAGGCGGCCGCAGTGCACGCGGCGGAGCCGGCATTCCAGCGTCGAATGTCGGCGGCGATGCGATCGCCCAGAGCACCGTCCATCAGTGGGCCGAAAGCCTGCAGATCAGGTCTGGTCCCTTCGGCCTGAACGACCAGCAGGGGTCTTGATTCCGGAGCCTGTGCCGGAACCAGAAGGAAGCGCGGGCGGCCGGAAAAGGAATTGAGCTCATTGGCCATCCGGTATTGCCGAAACTGGGGGTCCTTCGTGGCGAACCAGCAATTGTAGGCATTTGTGGCGATACGCTCCATTGTCTCAAGCGCGGCACTCTTGCCGGACGGCGGAGGCGTCGAGGGCGATTGGCATGCTGTCGCAACGATGGCGATGGCAAGACATGGCAGAATGGACGGCAGGCGGCCCGCGCTCATCAGGCGGCAAGTCCGAGGGCGCTTTCAAACAGGGCGCGCCCGTCCGAACCGCCGTGAGCGTCTTGAATCAGGTTTTCCGGATGCGGCATCAATCCGAGCACATTGCCGCCCGCGCCGATGATGCCGGCAATATCGTTGATCGCGCCATTGGGATTGGTGCCTTCGGCGTAGCGGAAGACAACCTGTCCATCGCCTTCGATGCGCTTGAGCGTCTCAGGATCGGCGAAATAGTTGCCGTCATGGTGGGCGACCGGGCAGCGGATGATCTGGCCCTGGGTATAGTTGCGGGTAAAGGCCGTGTTGGCGTTGGCGACCTGAAGCTTGACTTCGCGGCAGACGAATTTCAGGGAGGTATTGCGCATCAGCGCACCCGGCAGCAGGCCTGCTTCGAGCAGGATCTGGAAGCCGTTGCACACACCCATCACCATGACGCCCCTGGCGGCCTTCTCGGCCACGGCCTGCATCACGGGCATGCGCGCGGCAATCGCGCCGCAACGCAAATAGTCGCCGTAAGAGAAGCCGCCGGGGATGACGATCAGATCGACGTCAGGGATCTCGGTGTCGGTCTGCCAGATCGTGATCGGTGGCGTGCCGGAAATCTTGGTCAGCGCCGCGATCATGTCGCGGTCGCGATTGAGTCCGGGAAGGAGTACGACGGCTGATTTCATCGGTTCGGTTCGCAAAGTTGTTGCGGCCGTGTCATCACGGCTTCCGTGCAACGTCAGAGAAGGTTGATCGAGTAGTCCTCGATGACGGTGTTGGCCAGCAGCTTCTCGCACATCTCCTTGAGCTGGCCTTCGACTTTGGCGCGATCGGCGCCGTCCAGTTCGACGTCGAAGACCTTTCCCTGGCGCACGGATCCGACGTCACCGAACCCGAGCGCGCCGAGTGCGCCTTCGATCGCCTTGCCCTGTGGGTCGAGAACCCCATTCTTGAGGGTGACGGTGACGCGGGCCTTGATCACTACAATATTCTCCGGCTGAGACCAATCGGCGAGACCGCTTTTGCGGTCGGCTCAATGCTTGACAAGGGTCGGTCCTGTCGGCCGCGGCTGGTCGTTCTCGTTCATGATGCCCAGGCGCCGCGCGACCTCCTGATAGGCTTCGACCAGCCCGCCCATGTCACGGCGGAACCGATCCTTGTCCAGTTTGTCCTGGGTTGCGACGTCCCACAGGCGGCAGGAGTCGGGCGATATCTCGTCGGCCACGACCACGCGCATCATATCGCCTTCGAACAGGCGTCCGCACTCGATCTTGAAGTCGACGAGCTGGATGCCGACGCCGAGGAAGAGGCCGGAGAGGAAATCGTTGACGCGGATGGCGAGCGCCATGATGTCGTCGATTTCCTGCGGGCTCGCCCAGCCGAACGCGGTGATATGCTCTTCCGACACCATTGGATCGTCAAGCGCATCGGCCTTGTAATAGAACTCGATGATCGAGCGGGGCAGGACGCTGCCTTCCTCGAGACCCAGCCGCTTTGCGAGCGAGCCGGCTGCGATGTTGCGCACGACCACCTCCAGCGGGATGATCTCGACCTCGCGGATCAACTGCTCGCGCATGTTGAGGCGGCGGATGAAGTGGGTCGGAATACCCATCCGGTTGAGATGGGTGAAAATATATTCGGAGATGCGGTTGTTGAGGACGCCCTTGCCGTCAACGATTTCGTGCTTCTTCTTGTTGAACGCGGTGGCATCGTCCTTGAAGAATTGCACCAGTGTCCCAGGCTCCGGCCCCTCATAGAGGATCTTGGCCTTGCCTTCGTAAATGCGGCGGCGACGGTTCATAGACTTTACTCTGGTCCTTGCGTGTTGACAGTCAGTCGGGGACCGGCCGTAAGGCCGCCCGCGTGGGCGGCAGAAGAGGTTCTTCGGCGCGTCTCTAGCGCAACTGCGGCATCTACTCAATCGGCAAATGAGCACGATCAACCGGAATTGCCGACAATGGAGTGCCGGTGACGGAATCCGCTCGCACAGGATGTCGCGGTTTTCCGAAAAGCTTTGCTTTCGCCTGGAGCACCCCGTACAAAAGGAGCCAAACTGTTCGGGTAGGGAGATTTCAGCTCATGACGACCATGAAAGACCGCGAGGAGGGCTTCGAGCGTAAGTTCGTCCATGACGAGGAACTGAAGTTCAAAGCCATGGCGCGCCGGAACAGGATGCTCGGACTTTGGGCTGCCGAGAAGCTGGGCAAGACAGGATCAGACGCCGAGGCCTATGCGCAGGAGGTCGTCAATTCTGACTTTGAAGAAGCGGGTGATCACGACGTGTTCCGCAAGGTTCGCGCTGATTTCGATGCCGCGGGGGTCGAGCAGTCCGATCACCAGATCAGGCGCACGATGGATGAATTCCTCGCCGTGGCGATCGACCAGGTCAGGAAGGGCTGAAGGCCTGGCCATCCGATTTCTTTTCCGTGAGCCAACCGCCCGACCATCCGGGCGGTTTTTCTTTGACGGTGTCATTCACTTTGCTTGAATGAGATCGACCAGATTTGAGGGGAGGATAGGACGATGAGCTTGCGAGCACGGTTGAAGGCCGGCGATACCCTGTTTACGGCCTGGTCAGGAGTGCCCGACGCGCTGACCGTGGAACTGGTGGCGCGCCAGGACTTCGACGCCGTGACCCTGGACATGCAGCATGGCGGGCATCACGAAGACAGCGTGTTGCGCGGCATCCTTCCCATTGTCGCTGCCGGCAAACACGCCGTGGTGAGGATACCCGTCGGCCGGTTCGACATGGCGAGCCGTGCGCTCGATTTCGGTGCAGAGGCGGTGATTGCGCCCATGGTGAATTCGGTGGACGACGCCCGTGCCTTTGCCGCCGCGATGAAATATCCTGCGCTCGGAGAACGGTCGTGGGGACCGACATTCGGGCTGCCGCGCGGCAATATCGACAACGCCCAGGATTGGCTCAAGAAATCGAACGAGCGAACGCTCGCATTCGCGATGATTGAAACGCGTCAGGCGCTCGCGGCGCTCGACGAGATTCTCGATGTGCCAGGTATTGACGGCATATTTGTCGGGCCGTCGGATTTTTCGATAGCGTGGACCAACGGTGCTGCGGTCGACCCGTTGCTTGGCGACATGAACGATACCCTGGCTGACATCGGCAGACGTACGCTGGAGGCTGGAAAGCTTGCCGCGATCTATGTCATGGACATGTCCATTACCGGTCGCTACGCGGCCATGGGCTATCATTTCCAGGCGATCGCCTCCGAGCACAAGCTGGTCGAAGCAGGGGCGGGACTGGTGATCGAGGCTGCCCGAAAAGGTCTCAAGGCAAACTAGCTTCCTGCGACATCACAGTCGGGAAAGGAAGCTCGCGAAGACCATTGACCCTTCGGGCCACGGACCATGGCCCGAGTCGGCGTTGATGTGTCCTGCCTCACCGGCGTCGATGAACAGCGAACCCCAGGCGCCGGCGATGTCTTCTGCAACCTCGAATGCGCAGAACGGATCGCTGCGGCTGGCGATGGTCACCGACGGGAAGGGCAGGGGATCGCGCGGATAGGGCCCAAATGTCATCAGGTGTCTCGGCCTGACATCCGGATTTTCCACATCCGGAGGAGCGACGAAGAAGGCTCCGGCGATCGGCTTTTCGATGAGCGGCAAGGCATGGATGGCCGTAGGGATCCCAAGCGAATGGGCGACCAGAACGATCGGCCGGTCAGCTCCGTTTGCCGTCTCGGCAAGCCGTGCCGTCCAATCCTCGCGCACTGGCTTCGACCACGCGTCCTGCTCCACGCGTCGGGCCGTCGAAAGGCGGGCCTCCCATCGCGTCTGCCAATGGTTGGGGCCGGAATTGGTATAGCCCGGAATGATGAGAATATCGGCGTCCTTGACCTTCATGGCGGCTCATGTAGCGAGCGGCACGGTGCTGCGCAACCCGCTGGCTCGGCTGCTATGGGAGCGCCGAAGCCGTGCTGGCCAAAGAACGCGGCTTTTTGACCAATAGGGGCTCAATGCAAAGGAATGCGCCTGACGCACCCTGCCGGTGCGCCCGCACAGGACGCACCGTACCAACGCATCATTCGCCGAAGACGCGTCCGAAGATCGTGTCGACGTGCTTCGTGTGGTAGCCGAGATCGAATTTCTCGCGGATTTCTCCTTCCGACAACGCCGCGCGGACCTCTTTGTCGGAGAGCAGTTCTTCAAGAAAATCCTTGCCTTCTTCCCAAACCTTCATGGCGTTTCTCTGCACCAGGCGGTAGGCGTCCTCGCGGGAGACGCCGGCCTGCGTCAACGCCAGAAGCACGCGCTGCGAGTGCACGAGACCCCGGAACTTGTCGAGGTTCCTGCGCATGGTCTCGGGGTAGACGACGAGCTTGTCGATCACGTTGGTCAGGCGCGCCAGGGCAAAATCCAGGGTTACGGTGGCGTCGGGGCCAATCATGCGTTCAACCGATGAATGGGAGATGTCGCGCTCGTGCCACAGCGCGACATTCTCCATCGCCGGCATGGCGTAGGAACGAACCATCCGGGCCAGCCCGGTCAGGTTCTCCGTCAGCACGGGATTGCGTTTGTGCGGCATTGCCGAAGAGCCCTTCTGGCCGGGAGAGAAGTATTCTTCGACTTCCAGCACTTCGGTCCGCTGCAGGTGACGGATTTCGGTGGCCAGCCGCTCGATCGACGACGCTATGACACCGAGCGTTGCGAAATACATTGCATGCCGGTCACGCGGAACGACCTGCGTGGAGACGGGCTCCGCCCTCATGCCGAGTTTCTGCGCCACATGCTCCTCGACGCTGGGGTCGATGTTGGCGAATGTCCCGACAGCGCCTGAAATGGCGACAGTGGCGATCTCCTCGCGCGCGGCAACCAGCCGCTCGCGGCAGCGCGTGAACTCTGCATAGGCCTGCGCAAGCTTCACGCCGAAGGTTGTCGGCTCTGCATGGATACCGTGGGAACGGCCGATGGTGATCGTGTCCTTGTGCTCGAAGGCGCGGCGCTTCAGAGCGGCAAGGAGCGCATCCATGTCGTCGAGCAGGATGTCGCTGGCGCGTGCCAGTTGCACATTGAAGCATGTATCGAGCACGTCTGAAGAGGTCATGCCCTGATGAACGAAACGTGCGTCCGGGCCGACGATCTCGGCCAGATGGGTCAAAAACGCAATGACGTCATGCTTGGTTTCGCGTTCGATCTCGTCGATACGGTCGACGTTGAAGGTCGCGGCCGATCCCTTTTCCCAGATGGTCTTCGCTGCTTCCTTCGGTATGACGCCGATGTCGGCCAAGGCCTCGCATGCAAAAGCCTCGATTTCGAACCAGATACGGAACTTGGTCTCCGGGGACCAGATGGCGACCATATCTGGCCGCGAATAGCGGGGGATCATGTCTGTCGTCCTGCTTGGTGGCGGAAGTGAGTGTCGCTCTACCAGACGGCGACGCCAAGCTCAACGCGTGCGCGCCGTTAGCCACAGTGCGAAGATCAGCAATGCCGGCAGTCCCACCGGCAGGTAGAGGCGAAGACCGAGCGCGGCGAACTGGTAAAGCGCTCCCAGCATGGTGAAAAGGAACTGTACGCTCCATCCGACCGACGGAAACGGTGCGTGCCACTGCGTAAAATAGGCCCGATGCTCCAGAGCGTAGAGCGTCGCCGTCACACAGATGGTGGCCATTGTGAGCGAAAGGAGGTGGGCGGCGAAGCGTGTCTCGGCAGTGCCCTGCCTGCAAGTCGCTGCGACGGCGAGACGGGCGATCGGATATCCGACCAAGCCGCCCGCCCCGAAGAGCGAGGAAATGCCGCGAATCTGCGCTTCGGTCTGCCAGTCGAGCAGGATGAGCGACGTCGCCGCGCTCAACGCCATGAGAGCGGCCCAGATCGCGGCACCTGCGGCAACACCCAGAATCTTTGCCGGCCGCGACACCTGTCGGAAAAGGTTGGCTGGTGCAAGTCTGCGCCGCGTCCAGAGCTTTGGCTCGGGCGATGTCAAGCCAGACTGGACCAGGTTGGATAAAGATCGTTCGCGTCCGACCGGGCGGCATAAACGCCGCGCGCGATTGCCCGTGCCATGGTTGCCGCCGACGCGGCGTAGAGTTCGGCCGAAGCATGCGCGTCAGGCTTTGTCCCGCTGGCACCTGTTGCCAGCGCAAACACCAGATCGCCGTCCACCGGCGTGTGTGCAGGCCAGATGGCGCGTGCAAGGCCGTCATGGGCGCTGATTGCCAGGCGTTTGGCCTCCGCCTTGCTCAGCACGGCATCGGTGGCGATTACGGCGATGGTCGTGTTTGCGCCGTCGCCCCGCAATTCGCGAAACTTGAACCGTATCTCGGCTGCGTCCTGGGGCAGGGGCGAGGGATAGCCGAGCCCGCCGAATTCATCACCGATCTCGAACGGTGCAGCCCAGAAATGCCGGCTGCGTCCCACCGTGGTTGAACCGGTCGGATTTACGCCAACCAGCGCTGCGACCGTGATGCCGCTGTCCAGCACGGTGGATGCCGACCCCAGTCCGCCTTTAAGGCCGGCGGTCAGCGCGCCGGTTCCGGCGCCCTGCGTGCCAAGTGCGAACTCCTCCGCCGCCGCAGCCGCCGCTTCGTAGCCCATCTCGCGATATGGCGGATACAGTCCCCAATCCTTGTCGCCTCCGTTGATGAGGTCGAACAGGATGGCTGCGGGCACGATCGGGATTCGATGATTGCCCACAGAATGGCCAATGCCCCGTTCGCGCAGATAGGCCTGGACGCCCGACGCCGCATCCAGGCCGAATGCCGATCCGCCCGCCAGCACAAGGGCGTTGACCGTTTCGACGCTGTTGTGCGGCTCCAGGAGATCGGTTTCGCGTGTTCCCGGCGCGCCTCCGAGCACCTGAAATGAGCCGATTGCCGGTGTGTCGCATACGATCGCCGTCACCCCTGACTTCAGCCGCATGTCCTGTGCATTGCCGACGCGCAGGCCGGCGACATCGGTCAGCAGGTTCCTTGGGCCCGTTTTGTACTGCATCATTGTGAAATCTGCCTGAACCTTTCGCCGTTGTATTCAAACAGACGGTAGGGATTGCCTTCCCAATCGCCCGTCCCATCGAAGCGCACGTCTCCGATCACCGTGGCATAGGTTGCGCTCTGCAGGGCGGCGCTGACCGTTGTTTCGGTGGATGCGGCAACCCGCATGGCCTCGCTCGCGACCTCGACGGCCGAATAGGTCGGGAGCATGTACCCTTCCGCGACCACGCCGTCTTCTTGCATCCTGCGGATCGTTTCCGGATCGGCCAGCTCGGTCCATTCGGGCAGGCCAATCATCAAGATGCCGGAAGGCAGGGGCACCTCGCTGTCAGTCGCGCGCAACGTCTCACCGCCGGCGATCGTCAAAGGATATCCCAGATCCTTCGCATCGCGGGCCAGTATCGCGATGTCGGAACGGTCGCCGCCAACGAATACATGGGTCGCGCCGGCCTTGCGCAGACGTCCGGCGAGCGCGATCTGGTTGTCGAGTTGCGGACGGAACGTGTCGACAAACACCGGCTTCAATCCTGCCTGTTCGGCGGCCAGCCGAAATCCTTCCGCCAGTTCGCGCCCATAGATCGTGCCGTCGTCAATGATTGCGAAGTGCTCGTCCTTCCAGCGCTGGACGAGAAATGCCTGTGTAGCCCCCAATTCCTCGCTGACGCGTGGTGCAAGCCGGAAAACCGGCCAGCCGGTCTTGGCCCTGCGTTCGGTAAGGCTGTCGACGCGCACGCCGGTGGTGACGACGGGAATGCCGGCATCCTTGAGAACAGGCAGGGCGGCTTCGATGGAATCGACGCACAGAAATCCAACCACGACGCCGACCTCAGCCTCTACGAACTGCCGCGCGGCGGCAAGCCCTCCCTCCGCAGTGCATGTATCATCGGCTTCGACAATTTTGACATCGGACGTTTCGGCGGCAAGGGTGGCGCCGGCGCGCATTTGCTCTCCAAGGGATGCGAATGGGCCGGACAACGGCGCGGCCACGCCGATTCTCGCTTCCGCCGAGGCGGCGCCGGTCGTGCTGACCGCGAGAGCAAGGACGGTAGCCGTCAGGACTGGCAGAGCATGCATGCGCGAATTGGGCCTGAAACCATGTGCAAAGATGGCGCAAAGAGGTAAAGAACCGGAACGCCCGGCGCAATATGGTTGTCGCGGATCGCTTGTGGCGGCGACCGGTCAACCTATATTCGTGCCACTTGCCGCTAGGAACGTTTGAATTGTTGAAGAGAACCCAGATCGAGCCGAGGCATTATCGTGATGCGATGGCGAATTTCGCCGGAGCCGTCCATGTCGTAACCACCGACGGCGTGGCCGGCCGGCGCGGAGCGACTGTCATCGCCGCTTGTTCCGTCTCCGACAATCCTCCGACGGTGCTGGTTTGCCTCAATCGGGAAAACAGGGCCAACGATTGTTTCGCCGAGAACGGCGTCTTCGCTCTCAACACCTTGTCGGGTAACCAGGAAACGCTCGCATCGCACTTTTCCGGTCTGACCGGTCTTCCGCAGGACCAACGGTTCGCGGCGGCCCGTTGGGATGTGCTGGCGACCGGTGCCCCTGTGTTGAGCGAGGCCCTGGCCGTGTTCGATTGCGAACTCGTGGAAGCGAAGGATATGGCTACCCACCGGATTCTCATCGGCAGGGTGACAGGTCTTCACGTCGGCGATACGCTCGACCCGCTTATCTATTTCAACAGGGCCTATCGCGGATTGAAGGCGTGAGGCTCTCGATCTGATCGTCCTGGAGACACCATGACCGGCGCAACAAACCAAGGTCTGCCGCAGTCGATCGACGAAACGCTCGCCCTTCTAGAGGGTGCCGACTACGTCGCGGACCGTGCGTTGGCCACCGTGCTCTTCCTGAGCCTGCGCATGCAGCGTCCGCTCTTTCTGGAAGGGGAGGCCGGTGTCGGCAAGACCGAGATCGCCAAGGTTCTCGCGCAGGCGCTCGGCCGCAGGCTGATCCGCCTGCAATGCTATGAGGGGCTCGACGTATCATCTGCCGTCTATGAGTGGAACTATGCGGCTCAGATGATCGAGATCCGGATGGAAGAAGCGACCGGTATTTCCGATCGCGACGCAATGGAGCGGAACGTCTTTTCCGAAAAGTTCCTCATCCGCCGGCCGATCCTCGATGCGCTGTCGGGGCGTGACGGCAAGGCGCCGGTCCTGCTTATCGACGAACTCGACCGCACGGACGAGGCATTTGAAGCTTTCCTGCTCGAAATCCTTTCGGATTTCCAGGTGACGGTGCCGGAACTGGGCACCATCAGCGCGCAGGAACCGCCCATCGTTGTCATTACCACAAACCGGACCCGTGAGATCCACGACGCTTTGAAGCGCCGTTGTCTCTATCATTGGGTGGATTATCCCGATGCCGCGCGCGAGCTCGAAATTGTCCGGCGCAAGGTGCCTCATGCCAACAAGCGCCTGTCGTCCGAAGTCGTCGGCTTCATCCAGAAGCTGCGCGAGCTTGACCTGTTCAAGTCGCCCGGTGTGGCCGAAACGATCGACTGGGCCAGTGCGCTGACCGAACTCGACAAGATCGCGCTCGATCCTGAAACCATATCGGACACGCTGGGTGTGCTGCTGAAGTATCAGGACGATATTGCGCGTATCGAGCAGGGTGAGGGACGCCGCCTGCTCAAGGAGATAAAGGCGGAAGCGGCTGAAGGCTGAGCGAATGCAGGCCAATTCCTCCTCTCTGCGAACTGCCGATCCCGACGGACGTATTGCCGACAATATCGTCTATTTCGGCCGGGCATTGCGCAAGGCGGGAATGCGCGTCGGCCCGGCCTCGATCAAGGACGCGATCGAAGCGGTGCTCGCCGCCGGCATCGGCTCCCGCGACGATTTCTATTGGGTGTTGCATGCGGTGCTGGTCACCCGGCACGAAGATCATGCCGTCTTCGACGAGGCGTTTCGGCTGTTCTGGAAATCGCGCGAGCTGATTGAGAAGATGTTGGCGATGTTTTCGCCCGTCGCACCCGATACGCGCGAAAAGATCGATCGGCGCGCGGCCGAACAGCGCGTGGCGAGCGCGCTATTCGAGGGACACGAAAAGGACCGCCAGACCCAGGAGATACCGGAGGTCGAGGTCGATGCGCGGTTCACTGTTTCGGGCAGCGAGATCCTGAGACATAAGGATTTCGCCCAGATGAGCGCACATGAGATCGCGGAGGCCAAGCGCGCGATCGCGGATCTGAAATTGCCCGTTGACCTTGTGGCGACGCGTCGTTTTCGGCCCGATCCATACGGCCGACGGGCCGACCCTCGCGCGATGTTGAAGAGCGCGATGCGGACAGGCGGTGACCTGATCCTTCCGAAGTTCCGGTCGGTCCGCACCGTGCATCCGCCCCTGGTGGTGATCGCAGACATATCCGGCTCGATGAGCCAGTACACGCGCATATTCCTGCATTTCCTGCATGCGTTGACCGAAAAGCGCCGCCGTGTGCACACCTTCGTGTTCGGCACGAGGCTGACCAATCTGACACGGCAAATGCGTCATCGTGACCCGGACGAAGCTCTGGCGGATTGTTCACGCGCTGTACAGGACTGGTCGGGCGGCACGCGCATCGGCGAGGCTCTGCACGAATTCAACCGACTGTGGTCGCGCCGCGTGCTGAGCCAGGGCGCAGTGGTGCTCCTGATCACGGATGGGCTCGAGCGCGACGACGTGGCTGGGCTGAAGAGCGAGATGGAACGGCTGCACAAGTCCTGCCGACGGCTGATCTGGCTCAATCCGCTGCTGCGTTTCGACGGCTTCGAAGCGCGGGCGCGGGGCGTACGAGCAATGTTGCCGCATGTCGACGAGTTCCGTCCCGTTCACACGCTGGAAACGCTGTCAGAACTGTGCGCCTCTCTTTCCACCGGGCGTTCGCGCCACGCCGATCCACGCCACTACATGGGCCTTGGCAATCGGACGGCGGCGTGACCATATTCGCAGTGGAGGATCGTATGGTGAACATCGCGCAAGCCACTAAAGTAGATGATCCGCTGTTTCTCGCCGAGCGCTGGATGAAGGATGGCAGGAACGTTGCCATCGCGACCGTCATCGAGACATGGGGATCGGCGCCGCGCCCCGTCGGAAGCCATCTGGTCATTGATGCGGCGGGCAATTTCGAGGGTTCGGTTTCCGGCGGCTGTGTTGAAGGCGCCGTCGTTGCCGAGGCCATGGACGTGCTCGAGTCAGGCAAGGCGAGAATGCTGGAATTCGGCGTCGCCGACGAGACAGCCTGGCAGGTTGGCCTTTCCTGCGGCGGCCGGATCAAGGTCTATGTGGAACGGCTCGGCTGAGGCAAGCGGATGGATCCCCATAGTCTGAAGAAGCTCAACGTGGAGCGCCTGGCGCGGCGCGCGGCCATACTCGTTACCGGGATCGATGACGGGCGCGACCGTGTGGTCTGCGAAGGCGACAGCGTGGCCGGTCAGCTCGGAGAGGCTGTCGCCGCTGCCTTCCGGTCCGGCCGTTCGGGCGCCGTGGAAGCCGATGGCGCGCAGTTTTTCCTGAACGTTCATCTTCCGCCGCCGAGGCTCGTCGCCATCGGAGCGGTGCATATCAGCCAGGCGCTGACGCCGATGGCGAAAATTGCCGGCTTTGATGTCGAGATCATCGATCCGCGCTCGGCCTTTGCCACTGCGGAACGATTTGCGGATGTGCGGCTGTTTGCTCAGTGGCCGCAGGACGTTCTCCGGGAAAGGCCCTTCGATCCCTATACGGCGGTGGCAGCGTTGACCCATGATCCAAAGATCGACGACCCTGCACTCCTGGCGGCCCTGCAGACCGGCTGCTTCTACGTGGGCGCCTTGGGGAGCCGCAAGACCCACGCCAAACGGCTCGAACGCCTGGCCGAGGCAGGGCTGGAGGATGACCTGCTTGCCCGTATCCATGCACCGATCGGCATCGATATAGGGGCCGCAAGCCCGGCAGAGATTGCAGTTGCGGTGCTGGCGGAAGTCATTGGAGCGTTCCGTAGCCGGGGCCTTGGTGCAGCGAGGGAGGGCGCAGCGGCGTGAAGTTCGGTCCGGTCGCCATCAGTCAGGCGCAAGGAGCCATTTTGGCGCACGCCACCACGGCCGGGCGTCACAGGCTCAAGAAGGGCCATCGGTTGACCGCTCTCGATGTCGAGGAGCTTCGCGCTGCTGGTGTCGACAGGATCACCGTCGCGATGCTGGGGCCGGACGATCTGGACGAAGACCGGGCATCCGCAGCCATAGGAGCCGCGTTGGCAACCGCTGGCCTCGACGTAAAGTCCGCGGCCACCGGACGTGTCAATATTCACGCCCAGACGGCCGGTGTCTTTGTCGTCGACAGGGCCCTCGTCGATGCCCTCAACACCATAGACCCTGCGATTACCCTTGCGACGCTTGGAGAGTTCGAGCCTGTCGAAGCCGGCCGCATGGTGGCGACGGTCAAGATCATTCCCTTCGCAGTCGACCGAGACAAGGTCGATGCGGTGGTCCGACTGTGCGGGGAGCGTGAAGTCTTCGCGGTCAAGCCCTATCGGCCTCGCCGCGTCGCGCTCATCCAGACCACGCTGCCGGGAATTAAGACAAGCATTCTGGACAAGACGCGGCGGATGACCGAATCACGGATGGCGCGTTCCGGCAGCATGATCATCTGTGAGAACAGGGTGCCGCATGACGAGGATGCACTCGCCGAGGCTATCGCAAGAACGGCGGCGGAATGCGAATTCATGCTCATCTTCGGGGCTTCCGCCGTCTGCGACGAGGACGATGTGATTCCCGCGGCGATCCGCAAGAGGGGTGGTGTCGTCGAACGCTTCGGCATGCCGGTCGATCCGGGGAACCTCCTCGTGCTTGGGCGTCTGGGTGACGCGCCCGTTCTCGGTGCGCCGGGCTGTGCGCGCAGCCCACGCGAAAACGGTTTCGACTGGGTGCTCGACCGGCTGATGGCCGACGTGCCGGTGAGCGGCCGCGACATTGCCGGCATGGGAGTGGGCGGGCTCTTGATGGAAATTGCAGATCGCCCACAGCCGCGCGAGAGGCCGGCGCCGGACGACCGCGGCGAGGTGCATGCCATTCTGCTGGCTGCCGGCCGGTCGCGGCGAATGGGCGGGCCGAACAAGCTTCTGGCGCATTTCGACGGAGTGCCGCTTGTCAGGCACACAGCAGAGCGCGTGGTCAGGTCGCAAGTCCTGACCACCAGCGTTGTCTTGGGCCATCAGGCAAGTGTCATTGCTGCGGCGCTGAATGGCCTGAATGCCGTTCTCATTGAAAATCAGGATTTTGCCTCTGGTATTTCGAGCTCTTTGAAAGCGGGCATTCGGGCAATCCCAGAAGCAGCTTCGGGCGCGATGATCGTTCTGGCGGATATGCCGGACGTGACCAGCGCCGACATGAACCGGCTGATCTCGGCATTTCAACAGCACGGAGCGCAGGCGATCGTACGGGCAACTCATCGCGGCAAGCGGGGTAACCCTGTGATCCTGCCGCGCTCGCTCTTTGGTGCAGTCTCAATGCTCGAAGGAGATGCCGGGGCGCGTCACCTCGTCGAAAACGGCAGTGTCGAAATCGTTGACGTGGAGATTGGCCGGGCGGCCGCGACGGATGTGGACACGCCGGACGCTCTGCGTGCCGCTGGCGGTGTATTGGAGCCGGCCGGCATCGGTGACGGCAAAGGATGATCCTTGCCCTGCTTCCTGCCCGTGTCCTGCTTGTGCTCATGGCGATGCAGTTCGCGTTGTGCGGAGCCGGCTGGGCCGCGTCCCTTGAATTGAAACCTTACAAGGACGGTCTGTTTGCCTATCCTGGCATCCTGTCCAGCACAGACGACGGCGCAGCGATCGTCGTCGATTACCGTGAACTGCGTGACATCAACCAGCGCGACGCAGTGCCTGAACGGCGTGTGCAAGCGGCCTTTGTCGATCTCGGCGTGCGCCGCAGTCAGCGCGACCTCGTTCTCGACGGCATCAGACATATTGCGGTGGGCCGAACCGAAGGCGCGCGCATCATCACGCTCTATCTGCACGGTCAGGGTGGCGATCGGACACAGGGTGCGAACGACTTTACGTTCGGCGGTAACTTCAACCGCATCAAGAACCTCATGGCGCGCAACGAGGGCCTCTATCTTACCGTCGATCTCCCCGACTTCGGCGCAGGCGGAGCCAGTGCCGTTTCGCACCTGATTTCCCATTATGCCCGCACTTCACCCGAAGCCCCCGTCTTTGTGGCGTGCGGTTCCATGGGAGGCGCCGTGTGCTGGCGTCTGGCTGCCGACAGTCGCATCGCGCCCGGCCTGGGAGGCCTGATACTGCTGGGAGCCGACAGGGACGATCGCTTTCTGTCCAGTCCGGCATTCCGCGGCCGGGTGCCGGTGCTTCTGGCCCATGGCAGTAACGATCGCGTGTTTCCGATCGACAGGCAGCGGGGCTTCTTCGATGCAATTCGACGTCGTGCGCCGGGCTATCCAGTACGCTTCATCCGTTTCGAAACCGGCAGCCATGGCACGCCGATCCGCATGATGGATTGGCGCGACACATTGAACTGGATGCTGTCGCGATGACCATGGATGCAAAGTTCAAGGAGGAGTTGGAATGAGTGATGGCTATATTGACCCCACTCGCGAGATATTCGGTCGATTTCGCGGGTTGGAGGAGGAGGGGCCAATACACATGCTCAACCTGGTGCGCTTGCGCGACAAGGCCGCCTATACGGACGGCCGCGATGCGAGCGGGGCGGAAGCCTATGCCGCCTATGGCCGCGAGAGCGGACCGATCTTCCGCCGCGTCGGCGGGCGCATCGCATGGTCGGGTGATTTCCGTCTGATGTTGATCGGTCCGCAGGACGAGCGCTGGGACCGCTGCTTCATCGCGGAATATCCTTCCGGGGCCGCATTTGTCGAAATGGTCAAGGATCCCGCCTATCAAAGGGCGGTCATTCATCGCCAGGCGGCGGTGTTGGATTCGCGCCTCATCAGATTGAATCCCAGACCGGTTGGACAAGGATTCGGCGACTGACGTACGATTCAGGGCCCGGAATTGTAGTCGAGAACAGTCAGTGGGTTGATTTCGCCATCATAGGATGCATCCACCTCGTACTGCACGAGGGTGAATCGGCCGTCGCGAAACAGCCAAACGCCGGTCGTGGAGGCATCTCCGAGCCCGCGCCACTTGTTGTGGGCGGTGATGGAATAGGTGTCGGGATCGTAGGCAGAATTGACCAGGATCGGACTCGTCGCGAACCCCATGACCCGAACGTTCTCGACCTTGCCCTCCAGATCGTCGTTCTCGTAGCGGATGTCCAACTCGGGCTGCGCGAATTGCAGCTCGCGTACACCGCCAACCTCGTCGGCAAGATAGTAGACGTGATTTTCGTTGTATGCGCCTGCCATGCAGTAGAACCGAAAGAGGTGCGCCGTGCGCTCGGGCGTTTCGGGGCCGTCGCTTGCATAGTGAAAACCGATTGCGTGGCTATCAGGCTCGACAGGCGTGCCGTCCGCTTGGACCAGGGGACATTCTTCGCCATGGGCGGCGCGCAACATGCGCTCGGCGGCCTGGCGGTCGCGTTCCATGGGGGTGAGAGCAGGTACATCGCCGCACTGCTGCGGCAGCGCTTCTTCGAGTGATGAGCCGGCGGGTTCCAGCTCTCCCTCGACGAGATGCATGGGCTGGAATGTGTCGGCCTGTATCTGGGGATTGGCCAAACGGGCCATGTAGCAGCCGGCGTAGATTGTCTCCGCCCCGTCTGCTGTCTCGGCGCGAATTGCCACCGGAACGCTGTAATATGCGCTGCCTGCCGCTCCTTCGGCGCCGTATGGACCGGTCAGCAGGTCGACCCGGATTGTAGTCTCGTACCCGGTGGCGAACTCTTCCAGACCCGGTGCCGGCTTGTCTTCTCCGTAGTAGCTCCAGGCGCGCGCATATTCCTTGCGATTGATCGCGTTGTAGTAGGATTGAACCAGCGCAATCGGATCGGAACGGTCGTCCAGATAGGGTTCCTGCGCCAGTGCCGCAGTCGACACCGCGGTGACACACGTCAGGCACATGACGCGCAAACCATATACGCCCATCGAATCCTCCTCTCCTCATGCGTGGCCAGAGTCGGGAAAGATTGCGGCGGTGATATGAAGGATCCGGCGCAAGTATCGGGCCGGAACCCCAGTGGTCAATTCCGGGACATCTGGCGTGCGATCCGAGGAAAGTCGGCCGGCTTGATTCCGATGTCCGCCTGATCTGCGGGCGACATCGCGTTGAGGAAGGATATGGCTGCCCGATACCGTTGGCTCTCTCCTTGCGGGCGGCGAAAAAGCTGATGGAAGTAGCTCATCTGTCGGCTCCTTTCGTTGCGGTATCTGTACCAACACAAGATAGGTGACGTTGCGGCATTGTTGCAGTGCAGCAATGGCATGTCAGGCATGCAGCAGTGGGCAGGCAACCTGCCGGAACCCGACATTTCCGATGCTGTGCCGGAATAGATAATGATTTCGGGGACTTTGCGTTAAGCCATCATGCATATTCTGCGGATAGGAATGACCCGAATGCCAGACTGGGCGAAGTGCTGAGCCCAGGGGATCAGGGATTTGCAATGAGTGACTTTTCGAAGAGCGAGTTTGCCGCGCTGCTTGACGAGTTGATCGAGGCCCGAGAGCGCGAGGCCCGGCAGCGGGAGAATGCTTCAGACGTTCGAACCCCTTCGATGCCGTTTGGTCTGGTCGGCGCGCAGGACGCTGCCGACGCCTTTTTTGCCAGTGTGCCTGGCGAGGTGGTGGCCGATCTCTACAGGCAGAATGCGGCCCTGCGCCCCGAATCGATTTCCATCGACAACGCACCGGGCATCGAAATGCCCGATCCGATGCCTTCGCTGCCATCCATCGAACCTGCCGACATTGCCGGCGAACTCGCACTGTCGGCTGCGAGAAATCCGCATGACATCGACCGCATCCGACGGGAGTTCGCTTTCGCCAATCATCCGGACCGCGTGGACCCGGCGCTGCGTGAGCGTGCGGAGATCCGCATGCGGATTGCCAACATGCTGATCGACCAGGTCAAGAAGAAGGTGACGGGGCGCAGACGCTGAGCATGTACCGCTCAAACGCAATCTTTTGGGCGTGATCGAGATATCTCAACATATTGCTCCGGCGAGAATTTTCTCCATCGATTCCATTCGCTTCATCTGCCTGACAGGATGGTTTTCAGCAAGCTGGCGAATGGCTATAAGACGCCATCTCATGGAGGCGCCTTCCTGGCGCCTGTCTGCAATGCAATTCGGAGCCTGATCATGCAAAAGCGCCGCCTCGGTCGCACCGACCTCGTTGTTTCCGAAATCTGCCTTGGTTCCATGACATGGGGTGAGCAGAACAGCGAGGCCGAGGGTCATGCCCAGATGGACATGGCATTCGAGAGAGGCGTCAATTTCATCGATACGGCCGAGCTCTATCCCATCCCTCCAAAGGCCGATACGCAGGGTCGCACCGAAGAGATCATCGGCACCTGGATGCGCGCCAGAGGCAACCGTGAAGATGTGGTTCTGGCTTCCAAGGTGGTCGGCCGCACGGCGAACGAATGGTTTCGTGGCGGACGTCCGTCGAAGCTGGTGCGGGCCGATATCGTCGACGCGGTCGACAAATCCCTCAAGCGGCTCCAGACAGACTACATTGATCTTTACCAGATCCACTGGCCGGACCGGCCGATACCCTTCGGCTCCAATCCGACCCGCGTGACTTCGGTTCCCGAACCGGAGAGCGACGAGACACCAATCGCGCAGACGCTGTCGGTTCTCGATGATCTCGTGAAGGCCGGGAAGGTTCGGCACGTCGGGCTGTCGAACGAAAGCTCCTGGGGCGTCATGCGCTTCATCGCCGCAAGCGAGGGCGGGGGTGGCCCGCGTGTCGCGACGCTCCAGAACGCCTATAATTTGGTCAACCGGACATTCGAGGTGAACCTGGCCGAGACATGTGGGCGCGAGGACGTCGCGCTGCTTGCCTATTCACCGCTCGCGCAGGGATATCTGACGGGGAAATACGACAACGGCGCTTTGCCGAAGGGATCGCGCAAGCAGCTCTTCGATCGACTGCAGCGCTATGAAACGCAACATGCGAGCGAGGCGATCCAGGCATATAACGAGCTTGCCAGGCAGTTCGGCATGGAGCCGGCGCTCTTTGCCAACGCGTTCGTGACAAGCAGGCCGTTCGTGGCATCCAACATCATCGGGGCGACGACGCTCGATCAACTGGCCATGGCGCTCGATTCCGCGGATGTAAGATGGACCGAAGAGATGCAGAATGCAGTCGACGCGATTCATCAGCGGGTCGGCAATCCCTGTCCCTGATCGCAGAGGTCCACGGAACGCAAAGGATAGAGGCTTGAGTACCGATTATCAGCCCGGCGCAGGCCGGTTTCCTTCAGCGGGACCGATCTGCGGACTTCCCGCGACCGAGCTTTCCCGATCGATTAGGGAGAGGCGCCTTTCCGTTCGGGCGGTAATCGAAGCATTTGTCGATCGCATCGAGGCGATCAATCCGCACGTCAACGCCATCGTCTCGATGCGCCCGCGCGACGAACTGCTGGCCGAGGCCGATGCGGCGGATGCCTTGCTGTCGCAGGGAGGATCGGGGATCGGGCCTCTTTTCGGGGTGCCGATCGCAATCAAGGATCTCGCGCTCACAAAAGGATTGCGGACGACCTTCGGTTCGTCGATCTTTTCGCGCAACATTCCAGACGTCGACGACTTCTTCGTCGAGCGTATACGCCGGGCGGGCGCCATTATCGTCGGCAAGACCAACGTGCCGGAATTCGGTCTTGGGTCGCATACCTTCAACCCAGTCTTCGGCCCGACGCTGAACGCCTATGACCATCGGCTTACCGCCGGTGGATCGAGCGGCGGGGCAGCGGTGGCACTGGCGCTCCATATGCTTCCCCTGGCCGACGGCAGCGACATGGGCGGTTCGCTGCGCAATCCCGCAGCCTACAACAACGTCTATGGGTTTCGCCCCTCGCAGGGGCGCGTGCCGGGAGGCCCCAATTTCGAGGCCTTCATGTCCCAGATGGGTCTCGAGGGGCCGATGGGACGAAGCGTTGCCGACATCGCGCTTTTGTTGAGCGTTCAGTCCGGACATGACCCGCGCTCGCCGCTGTCGCTTGACGGGCACGAGGACTTCCAGGCGGGCCTGATGCCGCGCGCAGATGGCGCTCGCATTGCCTGGATGGGCGATCTCGGAGGCCATCTGGCGATCGAACCGGGGATACTGGATCTGTGCCGGGACGCATTGAAACTGCTGGAAGGCGTGGGAGCGTCGGTCGAGAGCCATGTGCCGGATTTCGATTTCGAGGCGCTGTGGCAGGCCTTCGTCACATTGCGCCATGCCACCAGCGGCTGTGCGCTGAAAGTTCACTACGACGATTCCGACCGGCGCTCGCAACTCAAGCCCGAAGCCGTCTATGAGGTCGAAGGCGCTCTCAGGCTCGAGGCGCCGAAGACCTATGCCGCTTCGCAGACACGAACCGCCTGGTACCAGACCGTGGTTCGACTGTTCGATCATTTCGACTATCTGGCGCTGCCGACTGCACAGGTCTTTCCGTTTCCCGTCGAATGCCACTGGCCGAAAGAGATCGCCGGCCGCACCATGGACAGCTACCATCGCTGGCTCGAAGTGTGCACCCTGGCGACTATGGCCGGACTGCCGGCAATCAACGTGCCGGTTGGTTTCGACAAGGAAGGCCGCCCCATGGGCATGCAGCTCATAGGCCGTCCGCGCGGCGACATGTCGGTCCTGAGCCTTGCCGCCGCCTATGAACAGGTCACACCCTACGGGGTACGCTGAGGCCGTCCTGCCTCATTCGATGCCGGCGCGATAGAACAGCGTCGGCGGCACCCCGGCTGCGCGGGAAATCGCAAGCACATCGTATCGCGCTTGTGGATCGTCGCCCATGCCCGGCGAGCCCTGGGGCATGCCGGGGACGGCGATACCGGCAATATCGGGCCGTTCCGAGAGCAGCCTTTCGATCGCCCGGGACGGCACGTGGCCTTCGACGAAATAGCCGGCAACCGCTGCGGTGTGACAGGATTCCATTCCATCGGGAATGCCTGCCTGACGCTTGATCGGAGACATATCCTCGACGTCGTTGACGGTGACCTCAAAGCCCGCATCTTCCATGATCGCCGCCCATTCATGGCAACAGCCGCACCATGGCGTCTTCCAGATCGTCATGTGTTGTGTGTCCTTGGCCTGGCTCGTGGAGGCTGCAAGGGCGACAATGAGGCCAATAACGGCGCCGGATCGTTTCATGCGATTCTCCCGCTCATGTCCCTGTATCGGTTGACGGTCGATCGCAGGGTAGGGGTTCCTGCCGCTGGAAGGTCAAGTGCAGAAAACTTTCCACGAAGTGACCCAAATTTGTCATGGAACGGACATCACAGAGTCACGGCTCTCGTCTAGATTGTGTCATGCGGGGCGGTTACGAGGAGACTTGGCATGATCCAGAGCGAAACCACGCTTGACGAGCTCCTGAGCGAGCCGATCATCAGGAAAATCATGGCGCGCGACGGCGTGCGTACGCATGACATCCGGGCACTGATGGACGAGATCAGCGGTCGCGCCAGCCATTCCGCGAACGGTCGGGCAATCCTTCTTCCGCCGCCTAGCAAGATGCGGCTGATGGAAGGGATGGCCTGAGCAGAGTATCCTGTCTTGCCAAACACTGCCGGCGCGACGCCGGCCGACGGCGGCCCACTGGGCAATTCGCCGGAACCCCACTTCTCCGAGTTTTCCAGGCGCACGCCCGCTTCGAGCGGAAACGCTTGAAGAATGAGGCTGGCGTCACTCCAAAAAATGGCCCGATCGAACGACCGGGCCACATTCCGTATACTTTTATCGCTCTACCGTCTCAGTCCATGCTGAGAGTCAGCTGCACCCACTCGTACTTCCGCAGGTGTCGCACTTCTCGCAGGTGCCGTTGCGCACCATGGTGAAGTTCTGGCACTCAGAGCACATGTTGCCGGTATAGCCCTGCATCATCGCCTGGGCTCGGCGTTCGGCGGCCAGCGCCTTGGCGTCCGCTGCTTCCTTGGCCGCCTCGTCGGTGAACAGCGCCGAAGCATGGCTTTCTTCTTCTGCTTCTTCTTCGGCCTGTTCCCTTGCCCGCTCCTCATAGTCGCGCTTGAAGGCGGTCGCCGCCTCCTGTTGCGCCGCGACGGCTGGGCGGGCTGCGGTGGCCAGAGCCCGCACGTTGGAGCCCGCATAGGCCGTCGGGGCGTTCGACTTCTGCGGGGCAGGGGAGCCGGCCTGTCCCTTGGGCTCGTTGCCCGAGATCACCTTGAAGGCGGCGCCGCGCGTCAGCCCTTTGGAGACGGGCAGCGACTTTCCTTCCGAAATGCCCTTGCCGAGCGCCGTGTTGGAAAAGTCCGACGTGTCGACATGGGCCAGATCATTGCGGCCGAGATAGGAGATCGCCAGCTCGCGGAACACGTAGTCGAGGATCGATGTGGCGTTCTTGATGGCGTCGTTGCCCTGCACCATGCCGGCCGGCTCGAACTTGGTGAAGGTGAATGCCTCCACATATTCCTCCAGCGGCACGCCGTATTGCAGGCCGAGCGAGATGGCGATGGCGAAATTGTTCATCATGGCGCGGAAGGCTGCGCCTTCCTTGTGCATGTCGATGAAGATCTCGCCGAGGCGCCCGTCGTCGAATTCGCCGGTGCGCAGATAGACCTTGTGCCCGCCGACCACGGCCTTCTGGGTGTAGCCCTTGCGGCGGTTGGGCAGCTTCTCGCGCTCGCGCACCACTTTCTCGATGATCCGCTCGACGATCTTCTCCGTTACCACGGCGGCCTTTGCCGCGGTCGGCGCGGCGACCAGTTCCTCGACCAGGTCGTCCGCCTCCTCGTCATCATCCGACAGCAGCGAGGCGTTGAGGGGCTGGCTGAGCTTGGACCCGTCGCGGTAGAGCGCGTTGGCCTTCAGAGCCAGTTTCCACGACAGCATGTAGGCGTTCTTGCAGTCCTCGACGGTCGCCTCGTTGGGCATGTTGATCGTCTTGGAGATAGCGCCCGAAATGAAGGGCTGCGCCGCCGCCATCATATGGATGTGGCTTTCGACCGACAGATAGCGCTTGCCGATCTTGCCGCATGGATTGGCGCAATCGAAGACCGGCAGGTGCTCGTCCTTGAGATGCGGCGCGCCTTCCAGCGTCATGGCACCGCAGACGTGAATGTTGGCGGCCTCGATGTCCTTCTTCGAAAAGCCAAGTGCCGGCAGCATTTCAAAGGAGAAGTCGCCCAGCTGCTCGTCGGTGAAGCCCAGCACGTCGCGGCAGAACTCTTCGCCCAGCGTCCACTTGTTGAACACGAATTTGATGTCGAAGGCGCTCTTGAGCGCGCCGTTCAGCGCCTCGATCTTATCGTCATCGAAGCCCTTGGCCTTCAGCGAACCCGGATTGATGCCCGGCGCCTGGTTCAGGTTGCCGTGTCCGACCGCATAAGCCTCGATCTCGGCGATCTGGCTTTCCGAATAGCCGAGCGTCCTGAGCGCTTCCGGCACGGCACGGTTGATGATCTTGAAGTAGCCGCCACCGGCGAGCTTCTTGAATTTCACCAGCGCGAAATCGGGCTCGATGCCGGTGGTGTCGCAATCCATGACGAGGCCGATCGTGCCCGTCGGTGCAATGACGGTCGCCTGGGCGTTGCGGTATCCATGCTTCTGGCCAAGTTGCAGAGCCTGGTCCCAGGCGGCACGGGCGTGCTCGACCAGTTCGCCCTGAGCGACATCGGCGGCGTTGAGCGGCACCGGATTGACCGCGAGCTTTTCATAGCCCTCGGTTTCTCCATAGGCCGCGCGGCGATGATTGCGCATGACGCGCAGCATGTGCTCGGCGTTGCGCTCGTAGTCCGGGAAGGCGCCGAGTTCTCCGGCCATTTCGGCCGACGTCGCATAGGCAACGCCTGTCATGAGCGCCGTCAGCGCTGCGCAGATGCCCCTGCCTTCCGGCGAATCGTAGGGAATTCCGGACGTCATCAGGAGGCCGCCGATATTGGCGTAGCCGAGACCGAGAGTACGATACTCGTAGGAGAGCCGGGCGATCTCCTTCGACGGGAACTGCGCCATCATGACCGAGATCTCGAGGACGACGGTCCACAATCTCACCGTATGCTCATAGGCTGCGATGTCGATCGTGCCTGCGTCCTCCGGACGTGAACCCGTTTCACGGCCCGTCTTGCGGTATTGCAAGAGGTTGATGGAGGCGAGGTTGCAGGCCGTGTCGTCGAGGAACATGTATTCCGAGCACGGGTTGGAGGCGCGGATCGCACCCGCCGCCACGCAGGTGTGCCAATCGTTCATCGTGGTGTTGAAATGCAGGCCCGGATCGGCCGAGGCCCATGCGGCATAGCCGATCTTTTCCCACAGATCGCGCGCCTTGACGGTCCTGGCCACCTTGCCGTCGGTCCGGCGGATCAGATTCCAGTCGCCGTCCTTTTCCACGGCGCGCAGGAAGTCGTCCTTCAGAGAGACCGAATTGTTGGAGTTCTGGCCCGAAACGGTCAGATAGGCTTCCGAATCCCAATCCGTGTCGTAGGTCTTGAACTCGATGTCCGTGTAGCCCTGGCGGGCGAACTGGATCACCCGCTTGATATAGTTCTCGGGCACCTGGTTCTTCTTGGCGGCGCGGATCTCACGCTTGAGCGCCGGGTTCTTCGCCGGTTCGAAGCAGTCGTCATTGTCGGCCTGGCAATTGACGCAGGCTTTCATGATGGCGGCCAGGTGCTGCTTGACGATCTTGGAGCCGGTGACCAGAGCCGCCACCTTCTGCTCCTCCTTCACCTTCCAGTCGACGTAATCCTCGATGTCGGGATGGTCGATGTCGACGACGACCATCTTGGCCGCGCGGCGGGTCGTGCCGCCCGACTTGATGGCGCCGGCCGCCCGGTCACCGATCTTCAGGAAGCTCATCAGCCCGGACGACTTGCCGCCACCCGACAGCTTCTCGCCTTCGCTGCGCAGATGGCTGAAATTGGAGCCTGTGCCCGATCCATACTTGAACAGCCGTGCCTCACGGACCCACAGGTCCATGATGCCGCCTTCGTTGACCAGATCGTCGCTGACCGACTGGATAAAGCAGGCATGCGGCTGCGGATGCTCGTAGGAGGACTTCGACTTCACCAGCTTGCCGGTGAATGGATCGACATAATAGTGACCCTGGCCGGGACCATCGATGCCGTAGGCCCAGTGGAGGCCGGTATTGAACCATTGCGGGGAATTGGGGGCGACACGCTGCGTGGCAAGCATGTAGGCCAGCTCGTCCATGAAGGCGCGGGCGTCTTCCTCGGCATTGAAATAGCCGCCCTTCCAGCCCCAGTAGGTCCAGGTCCCCGCAAGACGGGTAAAGACCTGGCGCGCATCGGTCTCCGAGCCGTACCGCTCGTCCTCGGGAAGCGCCTTCAAAGCGTCTTCGTCGGCCACGGAGCGCCACAGGAAGGAAGGAACGTCGTTCTCCTCGACCTTCTTCAACCGAGCGGGCACACCGGCCTTGCGGAAATATTTCTGCGCCAGAATGTCGGCGGCAACCTGGCTGAACTGGGCCGGAACGTCGATGTCGGCAAGCCGGAAGACGATCGAGCCGTCCGGATTCCTGATTTCGCTCGTCGCCTTGCGGAACTCGATCTCCGCATAGGCCGATTGTCCATCCTTGGTAAACCGACGTTCGATGCGCATCTTGGCTTCCTCATCTCCATTTATAGCACACTTCGGCTGGGCGCCTCGTTCGTGCCCAACACCTGCATGCTCGTCTGCCGCTCGGGCCGCACCATGAGGCGCAACCCTCCGAATTCCTGACCGCCATGCTTCTTCGACCGTACCGCGCCGTCGGCCAATCGACCGCATACAGGTCGCGCCGGTCTCAGCCGTATTGCCGAATTGTGATGACTGCCTCGGATCACCACACTATCTAGCCTATACGCTTACCGCAAACACTAAATATAGTATTAACAGCTCATTTACGCTAACGAAATCGTCGGCTCGCAGCTGCGGGTTTCAAGGCAAGGCAAAGGCCATTGCCACCTGACCGTCATGGCAGGCTACACAAGAGCATGCTTCGCTCAAACGACATGGTTCAAGCGAAAGGTGCATGCTCCAACCCATTGATTTGACACGCATATCGCTTCTTCAAACGTTTCCGTTTGAAGCAAATGCGCGCTTGCACAGACGCTGGAGCTTTGGAAAATCGACCGGTCACGTTTCCCGGCCGGACGCGTCACGAACTGAACACGTGCCCAATAAAAAGCGACTCGGGTCGGGCGTCAAGGGATCGTTGGCGCAAGTTCTAGGACCCCAATATGTTGTATGTCGACAGTGTGGATATCGGGGACGGCGCAACTTGCCACTTGTGCTGCTTTCGCCCGCGTGACCGCAGGCGCGGACGCCTAATTCTCACGCATCGATGACGGTAAGAATCTTGAACAGAGCGACGGCGATGGCGGCCGTGGCCGGAACAGTGACCACCCAGGCGGTCACGATTGTCGTGAAATGGGCCCGTCGCACAAGCTTGCGTCGGTTGATCTCCGCCGCAGACGGTCGGCTACGACGATTCTTTCCGGCTTCGCTGCCGGCCTCGCGCTGCCCGGCACCCGTCGTCTCAGTCAGGCGGCGCCCGTTCTTGCGCTCCAGATAGGCGCGCCGGCGCGGCGAATGGGCTGTGTACCATTCGCGGAAGAAACCGACTCCGAATACGGCGCCGACAGCAATGTGGGTGGAACTGACGGGCATTCCCATCGACGAAGCGATGATGACGGTGAGGGCGGCGGACAATGCCACACAGAAGGCGCGCATTGGATTGAGCTTGGTGATCTGCTCGCCGACCATGCGAACGAGGCGCGGACCGAACAGCAGCAGGCCGAGCGAGATTCCGATGGCGCCGACGATCATCACCCAGACGGGAATGTCGACCGTCGCGGCCATCTCACCGCTGCCGGCCACCCTGACGATGGCGGCGAGCGGCCCCACGGCATTGGCCACATCATTGGCGCCATGGGCAAACGACAGCAATGCGGCCGAAATGATGAGCGGGACATTGAACAGCCGGCGCAGGGACTGATTGCGGTTTTCCAGGCCCTTCGCCCGACGATATACATGTATCCTGGACAGGAACCAGGCGACGATGAATGTGGAGACACCTATGGCGGCGATCGTCGATCCGCGAAGATGCATCAGTTTCCCAAGGCCCTTGGAGGCCAGATATGCGGCGAACGCACCGGCCATGATTGCGATCAACAGCGGAACCCAGCGACGGGCCGCCCGAATCTTGTCGTCCTGATAGATGATGTTGGCCTTGATGAATGCCAGGAAGAGTGCGGCGACGATGCCCCCGAGAAGCGGCGATACGACCCAACTCGCTGCGATGCCGGCGAGCACGTGCCAGTCGACGGCCCCGAATCCGGCAGCGGCGATTCCTGCGCCCATCACACCGCCGACGACTGAGTGTGTGGTGGAGACCGGCGCCCCGAGCCAGGTCGCCAGATTGATCCAGAGAGCCGAGGCCAGCAACGCCGCCATCATGGCGTTGACAAAAAGCGTGGGACTTGCGACCGCCTGCGGCGATATGATTCCCTTGGAGATGGTGTCGACCACGTCGCCGCCCGCAATCAGGGCACCTGCCGTCTCGAATATGGCCGCCAGCACAAGTGCGCCCGCCATCGTCAGGGCCTTGGCTCCAACAGCCGGACTGACATTGTTGGCAACGTCGTTCGCGCCGATGTTCATCGCCATGTAGGCGCCGATGGCGGCTGCCGCGATGATTGCGACGGCGCCCGGTTCGCCGGCTGTAAACAAAGCCGCCGCCAGGGCCACCGCGGCCATGAAGAACAATGCCAGACCGGGGCCGGCAAGCCCGCGTGCAAGGAAACCCGTCGCTTCGTTGACCTGGACCAGTTTTTCCAAGTCCTTGTCGAGCGTGTGCTTCCGCTCCATCGAGCCTGCGTCGTTCATTTTTGTTCCCGCCTGGGCTGATTGCGCCGATTTGGCCGTGGCAGATGCTGCCGGCTCACTCATCATGCAGCGCTAGGATTACGGATCGTCCGATGCGTCAAGACGTCATGCGTGGGGGACGGAATTCGGCAAGAATCTCAGCGAGATCCGGCTCGTGCACCGCCTTGGCGGCCTCGTTCGGCTTGAACCAGCGCCGGATACGCTCGCCCTTTTCAGGCCACTTGTTGGAAAGGTGTTCAACCGACAACGGGTATACGATCACTTCACAGCGCTGACGAAGTCCGGACTTGAGCCCTTTGCCATAGTAATAGCGGCCGACTTCTTCATGCGTGATCGCGCCTCGCACGCCCGCTTCCTCCAGCGCTTCGCGGCTTGCGGCGTCATAGCCAGCCTCGTCACCTTCCGGCCAACCCTTGGGCAGCACCCAACGTCCGGTGTCGCGGCTGGTGATAAGCATGATTTCGGTGGTCCCATCGACCCACCGATAGGGCAGGGCGGCGACCTGCATACGCGACGGCGCACCGCCCAGGAGGCGACGCAGGCGCTCTATCGACTGGTGCAAGGTGCGATTGTTGACAAGCATGCCTCTGCTCAATCCCGCCATACTGAAATTCAGCATAGTCCTATTGTTGATTCGCGATCATACGCTTTCGAATATCCATGCGAGAATCCTGTGAATTCTCCGCCTTGTCCGAAATTCGGCCGAACGACAACCGGCACTGCTCTCGCGTGACCGATGTCAATGATGCCGGTGCGACAGCGCTGCCCACCGAAGGCGGCAAATCTGCGGTTGCCGCGCGCAAGTTCGAATGCGTCAGCCTGACAGCCGTTAAATACGCTCGCAACGTCCGATTTCAAGACCTGAATGCAGCGTTCGGGCAGTCGCCGCGACCTGTTCAGACCCGCTGTCCATCGGAAATAGGCTGCTGATAAGTGAAACCCATGTCCCAAGGAAAGTAGATCCAGGTGTCTTGCGAGACTTCGGTGACGAAGGTGTCGACCAATGGGCGCCCTTTGGGTTTGGCGTATACGGTGGCGAAATGTGCCTTTGGCATCATGGCGCGGACGATCGTGGCGGTCTTCCCGGTATCGGTGAGATCATCCACGATCAGAACCCCCTCGCCATCGTTCTCGAGCAGGCTCGGCGTGATTTCCTTCAGGACTTTCAGTTCACCCTGGGACGTATAGTCGTGATAGGAGGCTACGCAAACGGTCTCGATCAGGCGAATGCCGAGCTCGCGCGCGATGATGGCCGCTGGGACCAGGCCGCCCCGCGTTATGCACACGATCGCGCTCCATTCGCCGTTGACACCCGCAAGGCGCCACGCGAGCGCCCGCGCATCGCGATGAAACTGATCCCAGGATACGGGAAAGGCTTTTTCCGGTAGTGACATTGCCTGTCGTCTCGATTTCGGGGCCGCAGGGAAGGCAGGCGATCCCTTAACCGCAAAGCCGCGCGCTACGCAAGGCCATTTGGCGCCATTGGCAGTGCCGCTTGCCATACAATGCCGCGTCGGAAACGCCGACATGCAGCCAATTTCGATCAGTGATGTCCAGGTCCATGCGGCTTGTAGCGCCCATCAACCGTCTGGCTGAAGAACTCGGCGATCTGGGGATGGCGTACGGGCTCTCCAGAGGTGTCGGGAAGCAAATTCTGCTCGGAGACATAGGCGACATATTCCGTCTCCGCGTTTTCAGCCAGCAGATGATAGAACGGCTGGTCCTTCGCCGGGCGCATTTCCGCAGGTATGGATTCGTACCATTCCTCCGTGTTCGCGAATTCGGGATCGACGTCGAAAATGACGCCGCGAAACGGAAATACCCGGTGGCACACCACCTGGCCGATGCTGAATTTGGCTTGTCTGATTTCTGTCATGCTAATACCCACCGCTTTCTATGTGGCGCAACCGGCGAGAGAGTTCAATAGCGCCCCGTCATCATCGCGTTGCCCCGGCGGGGCTGCCGGGTCGGCGACAGGGCAACATTGCAGAGCATTGAAATGATGGACGTCCTCGGACTTGTACTTCCCTTTTTCGGACTGATATTCCTCGGCTTTTTCGTCGCAAGGATCGTCGGACGGCCGCTTGACGCTCTGGGCTGGATGAACATTTTCGTCATCTATGTCGCCTTGCCGGCCCTGTTTATTCAACTGCTGAGCAAGACGCCGATCGAGAGGCTGACAGAGTGGGGTTACATTTTCGGGGCGGTGTTATCGACCTACATCGTATTTGCGCTGATGTTTGGGGCATCCATGTTGCGTTCCGGCGGCGGGATCGGAGAGAGCACGATCAAGGGTCTGGCCGCCGCATATGGCAATATCGGCTATATGGGCCCGGGCATCGCCCTGATCGCATTCGGTGAAGAGGCGGCCGTACCGGTGGCGCTGATCTTCTGCTTCGAGAACATGCTGCATTTCGCCGTTGCACCGTTGATGATGGCCCTTTCCGGCGAGAAGCGGCGCAGCGTTCTGGAGGTGGCTGCAGACGTTGCTTTGAAGATCGCGCTCCATCCGTTCATCATCGCGACGGCGATCGGCGTCGCCGCTGCAGCGTTCGCCATCAGTCCTCCTGTGCCGCTCGAGCGAATGCTCGACATGTTGGCACGCGCCGCCGCCCCGTGCGCGCTCTTTGCAATGGGCGTCACGCTCGCGCTACGTCCCATCAAGCGCGTACCGCATGAACTCGGGATTATCGCGCTGCTCAAGCTGATCGTGCATCCAGCGATCTGCTACGTCACATTGAGCGCCATCGGCGATTTCGATCCGGTATGGGTTTATACTGCCGTTCTGCTGGCCTCTCTGCCGACGGCAACCAATGTCTTCGTCATTGCGCAGCAATACGGCTTCTGGGTCGAGCGGGCGTCGGCGTCGGTGCTGATTACGACGCTTCTGTCCGTTTTCACCGTCACGGCGCTGATCTTCCTGATCAAGAGCGGGACGCTACCGCCGGATCTGTTCCCGTCGCCGTGAGAGCGCGTGCGCGAAGCCGCTGCCGGGCTGCAGCCCTTCACGCATGAAGAAGCTGCGCAGGGAAGGGAAGGCGGACAGCGCTTCAAGCCCCAGGCTGCGGGCCATCTGCGCGGGCAGGAAGCCGCTGAGTAGCGAAGCGTTCAATGCATTGACCGCGCCAGAGCGCGCCAGAATGTCGGGCCGGCGACGGGCCGAGTAGCTCGACAGGACGCGACGATCGCCCGGATCTTCGCGTCGAGACGTGCAGACTTTCACAAGATCCACGATATCGCGAATGCCGAGATTGAGCCCCTGGGCGCCAATCGGGGGGAAGACGTGGGCCGCTTCTCCGATCAGTGCGACGCGGTCACGTGCGAAGCTCGCGGGCAGGGCCGTGGAAAGCGGATATGTCTGACGCGGTGCCTCTGTCTGGATCCGGCCCAGCATGGATTGCATCTGCTTTTCGATGAGTTGCGACAAGGCCTCGTCGGAGAGCTCCGCATAGGATTCCGCCATTTGGGGAGACAGCACCCAGACGAGGCTGGAGCGTCTGCCGGGCAACGGAACCTGTGTGAACGGCCCGGTTTCGGTGTGGAATTCGGTGGAGACGAAATGATGATCGTTCTCGTGGCTGAAGTTGAGCACCAGGGCCGTTTGCGGCAACGAGCGGCGAAACACGATAATACCGGCAGCCTCTCTCGCCGATGAGTTGCGTCCGTCGGCAGCGACGGCCAGCCGCGCCTCAACTCTCACCTGATCCCCTGTCTCGACCGCAACAGAATCCTCAGACAGGTGCCAGTGTTCGACCAGCCCCCTGGTCCAGGCGATCGAGGGGTGGGCTTCGACCGCGGCCGCCAGTTCGCGATGAAGGACCGTGTTGGGAATGTTGTAGCCGAAGGCCTCCTCACCGATCTCGTTCGCGCTGAAACGAACGGGACGGCTGCGGATCAGCCGGTTTGTCGCATCTATGATCTGCATCGTGCGCAATGGTGCACCTTCGACGATCAACTTCTGGGCGATTCCGATATCATTCAGGAAGCGTATCGAGGGCACCATGAGCGCGGTCGTGCGCGCGTCATCGATACGTGCGGCCGGGCCGATCAGATGCACGGCGAATTCCGCATCGGCGAAAGCGAGTGCTGCCATCAGGCCCGCCGGTCCCGTCCCGGCTATCAGGATGTCGGCTCGTTCGCACTTGCCCATGGCATCATCTCCGTGTGCAATGTCGCCGGATAGGACGACTCCGTGGCAAGTCTATAGGCCGTCGCCTAACGGCTGATCAACCGGACCGATTGTCCACATGTATGGCGTCGAGGAGGGTGGTCACCGATCGTTAGTGCTTGTCTGCGCCACAGCGCACGCTGTAGTGTCACAACCTGATCGAGAAGGGCGTTTCATATTCATGACAGGTCGCGGCATGGCCATAATCGCAATCGGGCTTCCTGGCCTGTTCCATGTCCTGCCTCGGGAGTCAGGTCCGCGATTCGGGCCATCCATTCAGGACTTTCGTGAGGCGTGATGGCTGCCTCTGTGGACCGCAAGCCGTTACGCAAGAAGGTTACAGCACCGCAGGCCAAGGCCTTCTCGGTCCATCTGCTCACGGCGTCGGGATCCTTTCTGGCGTTCTTGTCGCTGGTTGCCGCGAGCGAGATGCGCTGGACGGCGATGTTCTGGTGGCTCGGCCTGGCCCTGTTCGTCGACGGCATTGACGGCCCCATTGCCCGCAAGCTGCAGGTCAGGGAAATCCTGCCGACATGGTCGGGCGATATGCTCGACAACATCATCGACTATGTAACCTATGTGCTCATTCCCGCATTCGCGCTCTATCAAAGCGGCTTCATGGGGGAAGGGCTGTCGTTCCTGTCGGCCGCGATCATCGTCATAACGAGCGCGATCTACTACGCCGACACCGGCATGAAGACCAAGGAGAACTTCTTCAAGGGGTTTCCGGTGGTCTGGAACATGATCGTCTTCACCCTCTTCGTCACCCGACCGGATGAATGGATATCGCTGACAATCGTAATCCTTTCAGCCATTCTCACCTTTGCGCCGATCAATTTTCTGCACCCCGTGCGCGTGAAGCGCCTGCGCACGCTCAATCTGACTGTGTTCCTCGTCTGGTGCGTGCTCGGCATTATTGCCCTGCTGCAGGGGCTGGAAGCCCATATCGCGGTGAAGAGCGGCATTGCCGCCACTGCTCTCTATCTGTACGTCATCGGCGCCATCATGCAGTTTTTCCCGAAATTTGGAGCAACAAGGTCGACAGATGCCTAAGGCAATTCGCGTTCATGTGTGTGGCGGGCCCGAAGTTCTGGCCTACGAAGACGTCGATGTCGGAAAGCCGGGGCCTGGCGAGGCGCTGGTTCGTCAGACCGCCGTCGGGCTCAATTTCATCGATGTCTATTTCCGCACCGGCCTCTATCCGGCGCCGAACGGTTTGCCTTTCGTCCCGGGCAATGAGGCCGCGGGCGTGGTGGAAGATGTGGGCGAGGGGGTCGACTGGCTCAAGCCGGGCGACCGCGTTGCCTATGCCGGTCCGCTCGGAGCCTATGCAGAGCAACGTGTAATCGCTGCCGATCGACTGGTCAGGGTTCCGGAGACGATTTCAGACGATCAGGCCGCAGGCATGATGTTGAAGGGTATGACTGCGCAATATCTGCTGCGCAGAACATTCAGAGTGAAGCCGGGCGACACGATCCTCTATCACGCTGCCGCCGGCGGGGTCGGGCTGATCGTCGGCCAATGGGCCAAGCATCTCGGTGCCACGGTCATCGGGACGGCGGGTTCGAGCGAGAAGGCGGAACTGGCGAAAGCGCACGGATTTGACCACGTCATCAATTATCGTGACGAGGATTTCGCCGCCGCCGTACGAGACATCACCGGCGGGAAGATGTGCGACGTCGTCTACGATTCCGTCGGCAAGGATACGTTTCCCGCCTCCCTCGACTGTCTGCGCCCCATGGGCATGTTCGTCAGTTTCGGCCAGTCGTCCGGGTCGATTCCGCCGTTCGATCTTGCGCTGCTGTCGAAAAAGGGGTCGCTGTTCGCGACCCGTCCGACATTGTTCACCTATGTCGCGCGGCGTGAGGATCTGGAAGCGTCGGCGAAAGACCTGTTCGACGTAGTGGAAAGTGGCGCCGTTCGTCTGCAGATCAATCAGCGCTACCCGTTAGCTGATGCTGCCCGGGCGCATGCCGATCTGGAAGGGCGCAAAACGACGGGGATCAGCTTGCTGCTGCCTTGAAATTAGGCGAAATTTATTGAAGCTCTTTCAATGAGCAGCATGCTTTGCCTGGTCACCACGAAGCGGTTACGATCAGGCGGGGAACAGAGTGGGATAATGGGAGTGCAGTGTGGCGGCTGAAAGCGCGCAGGACGATGTGGTCCTGCTTGATGTGCGCGGCCTGACCAAGACGTTCGGCACATTGAAGGCCTGCGACAATGTCGATCTCACGATCGCTCGCGGCGAAATTCATGCGCTGCTTGGAGAGAACGGGGCCGGCAAATCCACATTCGTGAAGATGCTGTTCGGATCGCTGGAGCCGAACTCTGGAGAAATTCGCTGGAAGGGCCAGCCTGTCAAAGTCGCCAGCCCCGGAACTGCGAGGCAACTGGGCATCGGCATGGTGTTTCAGCATTTCTCGCTGTTCGAGGCGTTGACGGCTGCCGAAAACATCGCCCTTTCGCTTGATAGGGAAACGCCCATCCCGTCCATTGCCGCCAAGGCGCAGGCACTTTCCCACAGCTACGGCCTCCCCCTCGACCCCTATTCGCTCGTTGGTGATCTGTCGGTTGGTGAGCGTCAGCGCATCGAGATCATCCGGTGCCTGTTGCAGACCCCCGAGCTCATCATTCTTGACGAGCCGACATCCGTGTTGACCCCGCAGGAAGCGGACAAGCTTTTCGAGACGCTGGAGCGATTGCGCGGGGAGGGCAAGTCGATCCTCTACATCTCCCATCGTCTGGAGGAGGTGAAGCGTCTGTGCGACCGGGCGACCGTGTTGCGACATGGCAGGGTGGTCGGACATTGCGATCCGCGCAAGGAGTCGGCGGCATCGCTGGCGCGGATGATGGTGGGCGACGAGGTGAAGGCCGTGGAGCGCCCCCCCTTGAGCGCCCACGCGAGCATGGACGTCCTCCTGGAGATCGAAGGACTGGACCGGCCGCCGGCCACGCCTTTCTCCATCCCCTTGCGAGACATCAACCTGGCCGTACGCGCCGGAGAGGTGATCGGCATTGCCGGCGTGGCCGGCAATGGTCAGGGCGAGTTCTTCGAAGCCGTTTCCGGGGAGGCGACGCAACCGTCCGCCCGTACGATCCGTATTCGCGGCAACGAGGCCGGTCGTTCCGGCATCACCGAACGACGCCTGATGGGCGCGGCCTTCGTGCCCGAGGAGCGCCTTGGTCACGGCGCGGCGCCGGCCATGAAGCTCTCGGAGAATCTGCTGCTGTCACGCCATGCGACCGATGCCGCAACGTTTCTCGGGCGTGGCGGCGTGGTGCGCACCGGCGCCGTCGCGACCGCGGCACAGCGGATCAACACGGTCATGGACGTGCGCAAAAGCGGTGAAGACCCGGCGGCTGCCGCTCTCTCGGGCGGTAATCTGCAAAAATTCATTATCGGTCGCGAGCTGGACCGGAAGCCGGCAGTCATGGTCGTCAATCAGCCGACCTGGGGCGTCGACGCCGGCGCGGCGGCCCGAATTCGCCAGGCTCTGATCGAGCTGGCGCGCAGCGGCTCTGCTGTTCTGGTGATTAGCCAGGATCTCGACGAGCTGTTCGAGATCTCGGATGCCATCTGTGTCATGCACAATGGTGAGCTATCCCGACCCGTTCCGATTGCAGAAGCGACCTTCGAAAAGGTCGGCCTCCTGATGGGGGGAGCGGATCCCGGTCATTCGGCTGCCGCGGGAGCACATTGATGCGGATCGAACTTGTCAAACGTTCGCAGCAGTCGGCGCTTTTCGCTGCGGTCTCGCCGTTCATCGCCTTCGCCATCACAATTCTTGCGGGCGGCATCTTGTTCAGCCTGCTCGGCAAGGCTCCGCTGAATGGGCTTTATGCCTATTTCGTCGAACCGCTGACGGAAGTCTGGTCGCTGCACGAGCTGGCCATCAAGGCCGCACCGCTGATCCTGATTGCGGTCGGTCTTTCCATCTGCTTCATGTCGAACAACTGGAACATCGGTGCGGAAGGGCAGTTCGTGGTCGGTGCGATCGCGGGGTCGATCCTGCCGGTCGTCTTTCCCGATTTCCAGAATCCACTTGTCCTGCCCCTGATGCTCCTGATGGGGGTCGCTGGCGGTGCTGCCTATGCGGCTATACCTGCCTTGTTGAAGGTGCGCTTCAACACGAACGAGATCTTGAGCAGCCTGATGCTTGTCTACGTCGCACAGCTCTTTCTCGACTGGCTGGTGCGCGGACCCTGGCGCAATCCGGAAGGGTTCAATTTTCCGGAAACGCGCAATTTCCACGCCTATGCCATCCTGCCCGAGATCCTGCCGTCGTCTGGCCGGGCTCACTGGGGTTTCGTCTTCGCGATTCTGGCGGCATTGCTGCTCTGGTTTCTGGTCTCAAGAACGCTCAAGGGCTTCGAAATCCGGCTGCTCGGACAGAGCCCACGGGCAGGGCGGTTCGCCGGCTTTTCTTCGGCCAGGATGGTCCTTTTCGCGTTCCTCGTCGCCGGAGGCCTCGCCGGTCTCGCCGGGATATCGGAGGTATCGGGCGCAATCGGACAATTGCGGCCGACAATTTCGCCGGGCTACGGGTTTGCCGCCATCATCGTCGCCTTTCTCGGGCGCCTCAATCCACTTGGCATCATTGCCGCGGGGCTGGTTCTGGCCCTGTCCTATCTCGGTGGCGAGGCAGCACAGATTTCGATCGGCGTATCCGACAAGACAGTGCGCGTCTTCCAGGGGCTTCTCCTGTTTTTCGTTCTGGCCTGCGACACGCTGATCCACTATCGCGTGCAGTTCGTCAGGACGCCGGCCGCCGAACCCGAGCCGCAGCGCGAACAGCCGGAGGCCGCACATGGGCATGGTTGAGGCAATTCTGCTGACAATAGCGACCGCGGCCACACCGCTGCTGCTGGCGGCGATCGGCGAACTGGTCAGCGAACGTTCCGGCGTACTCAATCTGGGCGTGGAAGGCATGATGGTCATGGGGGCGGTGACCGGATTTGCGATCGCATATACCACCGGCTCACCGTGGCTCGGCGTTCTGGCGGCGGTCGTCGTTGGAGCCCTGTTTTCACTGTTGTTCGGATTTCTCACCTTGACGCTGGTGACCAACCAGGTGGCGACGGGTTTGGCGTTGACGCTTCTGGGGCTGGGGCTGTCGGGCATGATCGGCGAGAGCTTCATCGGATTGCCCGGCGTGAAGATGGGCGCAATCTCGATCCCCGTGCTGAGCGAGCTCCCGCTGGTGGGGCGTCTGATCTTCGGCCAGGATCCGATCTTCTATATCTCGATCGCGCTGACCGCGGCTGTCACCTGGTTCCTCTTCCGCTCGCGCGCGGGTCTGACGATGCGTGCTGTGGGCGACAGTCATGATTCCGCTCATGCGCTGGGCATCAAGGTCATCTGGATCCGCTATCTGGCGGTGATGTTCGGCGGCGCCTGTGCCGGATTGGCAGGGGCTTATCTGTCGCTCGTCTACACACCGCAGTGGGTTGAGAACATGACCGCCGGACGGGGATGGATCGCGCTGGCTCTTGTCGTTTTTGCTTCCTGGCGGCCATGGCGTGTTCTCGCAGGCGCCTATCTCTTCGGAGCGGTGTCCATCGGACAGCTGCATGCCCAGGCGCTCGGCGTCGGAATTCCTTCGCAGTTTCTTTCTTCGCTTCCCTATCTGGCGACGGTTGTGGTCCTTGTTCTAATCTCCCGGAACAGGCGGCTGACCATGATGAACACGCCGGCTTCGCTGGGGCGGCCGTTCGTGCCCGATCGCTAGTTCGTCGTGGACAAGAGCCCCAAATGAACCAACAGAGGACACACTCATGAAAAAGACAATTCTGGCTTTGGCCGCCGCCACGGCGCTTATGTCGGCGGGCACGGCTCTGGCGCAGGACAAGACCAAGGCCTGCTTCATCTACGTTGGTCCGATCGGCGACTTCGGCTGGTCCTATCAGCATCATCAGGGCGCACTGGAGATGCAGAAGGAGATCGGCGAGGACAAGGTCGAGATCGCCTATCTTGAGAGCGTGCCGGAAGGCGCCGATGCCGAGCGCGCCATCGAGCGTTTCGCTCGTTCGGGCTGCGACATCATCTTCACGACTTCGTTCGGCTACATGGATGCCACCAACAAGGTCGCTGGCCGCTTCCCCGATGTGAAGTTCGAGCACGCGACCGGCTACAAGCGCGAGCACCCCAATGTCTCGACGTATAATTCCAAGTTCCACGAAGGGCGCTACGTTCAGGGTGTGATCGCCGCCAGCATGTCGGAAGTCGGCACGGCCGGCTATATCGCCTCCTTCCCGATCCCTGAAGTGGTCATGGGCATCAATGCGTTCGTGCTCGGCGCGCAGTCGGTCAACCCGGAGTTCAAGGTCAAGGTCGTGTGGGCGAATACCTGGTTCGACCCGGGCAAGGAAGCCGATGCAGCCAAGGCGCTGATCGACCAGGGGGTCGACATCATCACCCAGCACACCGATTCGACCGCACCGATGCAGGTGGCGGCCGAGCGCGGCATCAAGGCCTTCGGACAAGCTTCCGACATGTACGAGTTCGGCAAGGAAACCCAGCTGACTTCGATCGTCGACAACTGGGGCCCCTATTACATTGAACGCGTGAAAGCGGTGATGGACGGAACCTGGGAGCAGGTCGATGTGTGGGGCGGCATGGGCAAGGGCCATGTCGTGATGGCGCCCTACACGAACATGCCCGATGACGTGAAGAAGCTGGCCGAAGAGACGGAAGCCAAGATCGCGTCTGGCGAGTTCGATCCTTATACCGGCCCGATCAACAAGCAGGACGGCTCGGTCTGGCTGAAGGACGGCGAGGTCGCCGAGGAAGGCGTTTTGCTCGGCCTCAACTTCTATGTCGAAGGTGTCGACGACAAGCTGCCCGAATAAGACGGCCAGCCTGACCGGAGCGTAGGGAAGGGCGCCGTGCGGCGCCCTTTCTGCATCCTGAGAACGTGTGACGGATCGCTTCGGAAGTACTTCTGTGTCACCCGTTGCTCCTGACATCGAGTTGTCAGGAGCTGTCTGATACTGACACGGGCAGGGAATGCGATACCGCACAGGGAGAAGGGTGCCATGCTGAAATTCTATCATGCGCCGTGGTCGCGCTCGTTCGGGATTTTCTGGTTGCTCGAGGAACTTGGCGAGCCTTATGAAGTGGAAGTTGTCGACATCCGCGCCGAGGGCGGTGTGCCCGACAGCTATCGCGAGATTCAGCCGCACAAGAAGGTGCCGGCGATCGTCCATGACGATGTTACGATTACGGAGCGAGCGGCAATCTGCACCTATCTTGCCGACGCCTTTCCCAAGTCCGGCCTTGCGCCGGCGATCCGTGACAAGGCGCGTGGTCCTTACCTGACCTGGCTGGTCTATAGCGACGCCGTGTTCGATCCTGTCATATGTGCCAAGGGCAGGGGCCTCGTATACGAAAGCACCGAATTCCCCTTCGGCACGTTCGTCGACATGGTCGGCAATGTAGAGAGGCATCTAACACAGCACAGATTCGCTACCGGCGATCGTTTTACGGCTGCCGATACGCAACTGGCGAGCGGTATAGCCTTTACGATGAACGTGCTGAACCTCTTGCCGAAGCTGCCGGTCTTCAAGGATTACGTCGCACGCACCACAGATCGGCCAGCTTATCGCCGGGCGCGGGAAAGGGACGAGGAGTTGGCCATGGCGACACCGTTCTTTCAGGCTCAGTTCGCCGCCAAAGGGCAGGGGTGATCGCACCGTATGCGCTTTTCGTGGGGATGATCTACTTCTTGCCCTTCGATTTACGGCAGCCGACGCAGTGATGGAAACGCACGCGCGGTCCATCATCGATGTGAAGATGACGCATGCGACCGGAATAGGTGCCGAGACCGCCGTCATGATGCTTTCTCAGGTACGACAGCACCGCCTTGTAAGCGCCTCGCGCCGGATGAAAATCCACTGCGCGACACGAAGCATGTCGGCTAGGGCGGTTGGTTCCGGCGATCCGCGCACCCTTTCGATATGTCGAAAGGACCTTCACCTTTCCGAAGCGCTTTTCGATCGTCGTCAGCATCGTCTTCAGCGAAGGCGGCAGGCATTTGACCGTGGCGCCATGGCACGGGACAACCGTCGCAAGAAGACAGCACAACAACAGCGCCTTTGCCGACATTGCGAACCATTCCTGATTGCGGCAATATCGGCATTATATTGTGATTAAGTACATAATAATATTAGACAATGCGTACGATAGTCCCGAACGCGTTACTTCTTTTGGATGTCAATATGCCGTCACATCACCGTTTGGACATTGCATTGCACTGTGGTGCAAGACAATGTCCAACGGCGGGACAGGAATGTTGGCGATCTCGTATCAGCTGTTGCTCCGGTCACATTTCCGCATCAGGAAGTATGTAGCTCCATCAAAGGATCGCCACGGCGCAGATGACGCCGAGAGACAGGAGATAAAACAGGTAGGAAGCGACAATGGTCCGCGTATTCGGCACATGATCGCGCCAATCGTAGAAGTCTTGCATCGCTGAGCTCCATCGGCTGAAAGGCCGGGCTCCACCGTCTTCCGCGGGGGTGCCACCGAGCCGCATTTTCGTCGAATCGGGCTCGATCAACCGCGAGATACTTCACATGCCTAGGCTTCTTTTGCTTCTTTGGCCTGACAATCCCTCAATGGCGCAATCCATCGCAACACGGTATGATGTCTAGGGGATGGCGTGCGGGCCTTGGAGAAGGAGGCGTTCATGAAGGGACATTTGTCGGTCGTTGCTGCCGCAACCGCTATTGTCGCGGCTGTCGGGATCACAGGCGCCGTTGCCCAGACATTCGAAAAATATGGCTCTGAAGCAGGCTGGGACATACTGGTCCGTGAAGACATGGGACCTGGCTGCATGATGATGCGAGCGGCACCAGATGGCGCGCAGGTTCAGATGGGCATTGACGAATCCACTCCGGAGATCCGCGGCTACATGGCACTCTATACGAAGGCCGGCGCCAATGTCGCGGCCGGAGAGAAGTTGTCCGTCATCTTCGACGTGGATGGAGACAAGTTCAGCGGCGAAGCCAAAGGCCAGGAATTGGATGGTTACAGAGGCGCATTCGTCTGGGTGAACAATCCAGACTTCATCTATGACCTCGCGAAGAAGAAGCAGCTGACCATTTCCGCCGACGGGCGTGAGCCCATCATCGTGAGCCTTGCCGGGACCAACGCGGCATTTGAAACTTTGCGTGCCTGCCAGGCCGCGCGATAAGGCGGCACCTGCAATTCCGACGGCGGAAATGCGACCGCCGTCGGCTGCTGTCTCTCTGGAACGCGGAGAGCACCAGCGCTGCTGGGGCTAACATCAGTAGATAAGTTCCATAATCTATCTTATGCGACATTTGTATGTAGTGCGGTGGGTTCTAATTCGAAGTGCGACTTTGTAGCGATACCAATGGCTTATCGCATGCAAAGGAACCACCCATGAAACGCGCACCTACTCCCAAATCGATCTGGATGAGCGCAGGAAGATTCGAGCGCTGGCGCCAAGCCGGCGTCATCGTCGACGTGATTGCCGAGAAGCTCGGGCGCCATCGCTCGACGAACTTTCGTATCTCATTCAAATGGGAAGATACTCCCCAGGATCAGACGTTCCAAGTAACTCTCGTCGGCGGATTTCATGCCTCTGCGGCTGGATCGAATCGGTTGGAAGATTGCTCCAGATCCGAATGCGCATTCTCCTTGGGTGACTTCGTGGCGTTCACCCGCTCCGACAAATCTCGGGGAACTTGACCTGCCACGTTTGGCAGCTCAACCGGACGACTCGTATCCAGAATAGCCATAGTACTCATTCGGCGCCGAATTGCTCCGACGCAAGCTGCCGCTTCATCCGCAGAATTGCCTCGGGCCCACCCGCTACGAGGTCTTCCGCCACGGTGCCTAATTCAGGGTCGGCAGCACGATAGCGATTCCCCCAGGAACCCAGATCCACCAGCACCGGCAGAAGATCGATCCCGGCCTGTGTCAGGCGGTAGACCGCCTTGAGCTTGTGACCGGGATCTTCGTGGCGCGTCACGATCCCCTGCTCCTGGAGAGTCTGCAGCCGGTCGGAGAGCGTGCGCGACGAGATGCGCTCATCCGATTGCAGGAACTCCCTGAAGTGCTTTTTGCCTGCGAACATCATGTCGCGAATGATCAACAGCGTCCATCGGTCGCCGATCACCTCGAGCGACAGGTTGATGGGACAGTTCGATTTTTCCCTGCTGGACACTTTCAGTTCCATTTTTAAATCACTTTACTATTGACACCATCCGGGCTCGATGTCAATGGTTCCAATTGTAAAGCATATTGGGAAGCCGCACTGGCTTCCATCGTTCTTGGAAAAGGAAAAAGCCATGAGCCAGGTGGATCAATCGAGGGCCGGCCGGCGGACCATCGTGGTGGTCGGCGCCACCAGTGAAGTCGGCGCCGCAGCTTCGGCAAGGCTGCAGCAACAAGGCCATGTAGCGAGGGGCGTGGCCCGTAGCCTGGGTGTTGCGCTCTCTGATCGGGACGCTCTGAACCGCGCCTTTGCCGGTGCGGACAGTGCCTATCTCATGATCCCGTTCGACGTTCAGGCGCGGGACCTTCACCGCTTCGAGCGCGATATCGGCAACCTGCTGGCCGAGGCGATTTCGGCCTCCGGTGTGCGCCGCGTCGTCCTATTGAGTGGCCTCAACGCGCATCTCAAGATTGGGACCTCGCTGGGCGCAGCCGAGATGGAAGGTCGACTCGAAGCGCTTGGCCTTAACGAACTGGTGCATCTGCGGGCCGGGTTCTTCAACGAGAATTTCGTGAAGGGAATGGGTTTCGTCGAACAGTCAGCTTCCGGTGTGTTCGCAACGCCTTTCCGCGGCGATCTGCCGATGCCGCTGATTGCGTCGCGCGACATCGGCGAGCGCGTCGCCGATCTGTTGACCACTGAGGACTGGCCGCGGGACCGCGTCATCGAACTGCATGGCGGCGGGCACTACACGTTCACTGAGGCGACCGAGATCCTCGGCAGTGCCATCGGCCGGAAAGTTGCCTACCAGACCGTGCCGTACACCAATGCCCGCGCTGGCATGATCGAAAGCGGCATGTCGGCGAGTTTCGCGGACGCGCTGATCGAGACTGCTACGAGCTTCAACAATGGCGAGCGCTGGGCGCTCGAGGCGCCGGGCCCGCGCAACACCACCCCGACCACGCTGGAACGCTGGACCGAAGATGTCTTCGGTGCATCAGGTCACGCCGCCTGAACTGGCAACCATTCATAGAACTGGAGGATTCCGATGGTGAGAAAGCTCATTCTTCAGATGCAGATGTCGGTCGACGGCTTTGTTGGCGCCGATGGCGACCACGATTGGCAGGTTTGGAGCTGGGGTGACGACAACCGCTGGGACGAAACGCTCAAGCTGGATTTCAATGCCCACTTCCGGTCTATCGACACCATATTGCTGAGCCGCAAGATGGCGGAGGAAGGCTATCTGTCCCATTGGGGCAATGCAGCGAAGAGATACCCGCAGGACCCGTTCTATGCCTTCGCGCAACGTATTATCGATGTGCAGAAGGTGGTGCCAAGCGACAGGCTGGAAAAGTCCCGATGGGAGCGCACGGTGGTCAGAAGCGGAGACCTTCCGCGTGAGGTTGGCGCGTTGAAGGCCAAGGAAGGTAACAACATTGCTGTTTTCGGTGGAGCCGGATTTGCCTCGGCATTGATCGCGGGCGGATTGGTGGACGAGTTTCAATTCTACATCAATCCGGCAGCCCTCGGCGGCGGAACCCGCATCTTCGACCAGGCTGGTTTCCGCGAGCTCTGCCTCCTTGGCTCAAAGGCCTATGAATGCGGCATTGTGGTGAACCGCTACGCTCCGGCCACCTAGGCGTGGTGTAAATCGCCAGGCGGAATAGGCTAGATTCGACGCCGTCTCGGCCTTGGGAACGTCTGCATCCAGGCTGATTTTTCCCGTGGCAGCAGTAAACCGGGACGGCAGCAAAGGGTGCACCCTGCCTTGCCCCACCAACACTCCTCGCCTCTTTGGCACTGGCGTACACGAGAGCCCAGAGAGGAAGGCTGACGTTTTCACAAATGGTCTTCGACCAGGTTGCACGGCTCTCAATTCCGACGGCGCGCCAATATCGTCGATCGTGCCCTCCTATTCCCGACAATCGCACTCCTCGAGCATGTCCTGCTCAAACAGGTTCGATCGGGCGAAGTGGTCCAACAGATTGATCTGACGCGTATATCGTTGCTTCAACGTTTCCAGTTGGACGCAGGCACTCTATTCGAGCGTCAGGCTGAACGGCGTGCCTTCGAAGGCGTCGGCGCCTCGACCGATCTCTTGAATGGCGCGCCTCATGCGGCCTTCGCGCCCGAGCAAATGGTCCGCCAGCGTTACCAGACGAATATTGGGTGTCGCGCTGGCCGAGACATCGCGCAAGGTGCGTGCGAGAACTCGTTCGTCGCGCGCCGGGTTAAGCGCAGCGGCAACGATGTAGGCGGCGGCGGTCGATCGCGAAATGCCGGCAAAGCAGTTGATGACAAGTGGATTGTCCCTGTCCCAGGCACTCGCAAAATCGAGCAACTGCTGGACGTGATGATCCTGGGGCAGTGCCATGTCCGGCATTTCTTCAACGATATCATGCATGTAAAGGCAGAGATGATCGCTCGGCGCTATCCTTTCCGGCCTTGCAAATGGGGTATTCGCGGTAAGCAGGCTCACAAGCCGCACCGCTCCTGATCGCTCGACCGTCTCGCTCAGCCTGGAGAGAGGCGTCACAAAGATCGTCCCCGGCATGGTCATGCATGCATTTCCTTATAAGAGAGCAGTGCCGTTTCAAGGCGTTGCCATGCCTCGCCGGTGGCTGGCAGTCCGAGGCGCAGAGCATCCGGCATGGCCGAAAATGCACGGGTCAGGATTCCCTGTCGGCCAAGGTGCTCGAACAGCCGCGCGGCACACTCGTATCGCAGGAAGCGGAACAATGCGGTCCCATTCGGCTGCGGGAGGCCGGCAGCCAGGAGCAGCGCATCGAGCCCTCTCGCCTCGATGGCGAGCCGCTCGCGCATCCTGTTCTGCCATTCGATGTCGGACAGGGCCTGCAAGCCATATTCGAGCGCTGGGCCACTGACGGCCCAGGGTCCCAGTTGCGCCTTGATCCAAGCGGCATGGGAGGTGTCCGCGATCGCAAAACCCAGCCGAAGACCAGCCAGGCCAAAGAACTTGCCGAAGGATCGCAAGACGACGACCCCGCCCTGCCCGACATCGGCAGCCATGCTTTGTCCCGATGCGACATCCATGAACGCTTCGTCGACCACCAGAAGGCCGCCCTTCCGGCGCATCCGCTCTGCCGTCTCGATCAGCCGAAAGTGTTCGACCAGCCGGCCATCCGGATTATTGGGATTGACCACGACTGCGAGGTCCGCCTCCGCCAGCGGATCGATTTCGTCCACCTGTTCGACGGCATGGCCGGCAAGTGCTGCGGCCCGTGCATGTTCGGCATAGGTCGGGCCCAGAATGTACGCCCGGCCCTTTGGGACCATCCGCGCGATGATCGGCAAAAGGCTCTGGGTGCCCGGTGCCGCAGCTACATAGTGCGGGGACGGGGCCGCATAGGCAGTGGCGGCAAGGTGGACAAGTTCCTCGCTCCGTTCGGGCTCGGGGAGACGTGTGAAGGCAGTGGCGGGCAGATCGAAAAGCGGATAGGGGTGCGGGTTGATCCCTGTGGACAGGTCGACCCAGGGTCCGGGGGCGTGAGGGAAGAGTGCCCTCGCCCGCTCCAGGTTTCCGCCGTGATCGGCAATTTCCGCAAGGGGATTCATCGTCGCTTCCATGTCAGTCGTAACGGTCCTCACCGCCCTCCTGGCGCTCCTGGTCGACAGGGCGTTCGGATATCCTGACCGGTTGTACAGGGCGGTAAAGCATCCGGTCGTCTGGATAGGCAACCTGATTGGCGTCCTGGACCGGCATATGAACCGCCCGCATCAGGTGGAGCCTATCCGACGCCTGCAGGGCATTCTGGCCTTGCTGATGGTTCTCGGCGCCGTCACGCTGCCGGTTTTCGCCGTGCAAACGCTCCTCTATTCCATACCCTTTGGCTTCATCGTTGCGGCATTTGTCGCCTCCAGCCTGATCGCACAGCGCAGTCTCGACGAACATGTCGGTGCGGTCGCTTCCGCTCTGGAAGAAGGAGGTATCGCGCAAGGCCGCAAAGCCGTATCGATGATCGTGGGAAGGGATCCGGACAGCCTCGATGAGGCGGGCGTGGCGCGCGCGGCGATTGAAAGTCTGGCCGAGAACTTCTCCGACGGCGTGGTAGCACCCGCATTCTGGCTTTGTATTGGCGGATTGCCGGGAATTGCCGCCTACAAGGCGGTCAACACCGCTGACAGCATGATCGGACACATGACGCCGCGACACCGGGCGTTCGGCTGGGCTGCGGCGCGGCTCGACGATCTCGTCAATCTGCCGGCGTCGCGGCTGACGGCCTTGCTCCTCGTGGCGGCAGCAGTCACGGTGCCGGAAGCGTCGGTTCGCCGGGCGTGGCGCTCCATGCGGGAGGATGCGCCCAAACATCGCTCGCCAAATGCGGGGTGGCCGGAAGCGGCCATGGCCGGCGCACTCGGCCTGGCCCTTGCCGGACCAAGACAGTATGGCGGAACGCTCCTGGACGATGCCGTGATGGGGGCTGGCGGGCGCCGCGATGCGACTGCTGCCGACATCCGCCTGGCGCTTCGTCTCTATCGGACCGCCGACGCGATCCTCATCTGTCTTGTCGCTCTTCTTGCGGCGGGAATCATCGTGCATGGGCGATGAGCCCGTCAATGTCGAGATGCTTCTCCAGATGCACCGCCAGACGGTCGAGCACGCCTTCGACCTCGTTTTCGAAGTCCAGATTGCTGGGCGCGCCGCCGAGCCTATCGAGCCAGGCGGATCGCTGTCGATCGTGCGCAAACAAGCCATGGGCGTAGGTGCCGTAAACACGTCCGTTGGAAGACACTGCCCCATCCGGGCGACCATCTTCGATCCGCGCAAAAGGCCGTTCAGTGTCCGGGCCGCGTGTACGTCCCATATGCATCTCGTAGCCGGCGAATGATATGCCGTCGAATGTCCGGCCCGTCACCGTGGTGAGTCGTTTATCGGCCGATAGGACCGTTTCCACATCGAGATGGCCCAATCCTTCGACCTTGCCCGGCATGCCCTCGGCCCCGTCGGGATCGGCAAGGGTGCGGCCGAGCATCTGATAGCCGCCACAGAGTCCAAGTACATATCCGCCGCGGCGGATATGTGCGGCGATATCGATATCGAACCCGGCCGCACGCAGTGCAGCAAGGTCGGCGATCGTGGATTTCGATCCCACCAACAGGACGAGGTTGGTGTCTGCGGGCAAGGCCTCGCCGGGCCAGATGCGGACGAGGTCGACCTGTGGCTCGGCCGCGAGCGGGTCTAGATCGTCGAAGTTCGAGATGTGCGGCAGGATCGGAACGGCGATCCTGATCGTTCCTCCGTCGCGCGCCGCCGGCAGGTTCTTCGATGTCAGCCCCAATGCGTCTTCCGCAGGCAGACGCGCTGCCTCCGCAAAGTGTGGCACCAGCCCGAAGGCGCGCCAGCCGGTCCGCGCTTCGATCTCGTTCATTCCTGCCTGAAAGAGATCCGGATCGCCGCGAAAGCGGTTGACGATGAAGCCGCAGATCATGGCTGCGTCCTCGTTCGTCACCACATGCCTTGTTCCAACGAGGCTGGCGATCACGCCGCCGCGGTCTATGTCGCCTATCAGCGTGACCGGCACGTCGGCAGCACGCGCGAATCCCATGTTGGCGATGTCGTTTGCCCGCAGATTGATCTCCGCCGCGCTGCCCGCGCCTTCAACAAGTACTATGTCGGAGTGATCTTTCACCAACGCATAGCTGTCCAACACACTTGCGAGCAGTGAAGGCTTCAAGTCCTGATAGGCGGCAGCACGCGCCTGTCCGACCACCCTGCCCTGCACGACGATCTGTGCGCCGGTTTCGCTTTGCGGCTTCAACAGCACCGGGTTCATGTGCACGGTGGGCTCGATGCGTGCTGCGCGCGCCTGAAGCGCTTGCGCTCGTCCGATCTCACCCCCATCGACGGTAACGGCCGCGTTGTTCGACATGTTCTGCGGCTTGAATGGGCATACCCGCAGGCCGCGATCGCTCAGCGCCCGTGCAAGTCCGGCGACGATCAGCGATTTGCCGACATCGGACCCGGTTCCCTGGAACATGATGGCGCGTGCTGACACGCCTGCCTCCTAGAACTCGATACCCTGCTGTGCTTTCACGCCGGCGGCGAAATGGTGCTTGACCTGTCCCATTTCAGTGACCAGATCGGCGGCATCGACAAGAGGTGGCTTGGCGTTGCGTCCAGTGGCGACGACGTGCAGGTCGGGCCGGCGTGCGCCCAGTGCGGCCACCACCGCGTCAATGTCGAGATAGTCGTAGCGCAATGCGATATTGAGTTCGTCGAGGATGAGCAGGCCGAGTTCCGGTTCCTCCATCAACTCCAGCGCTTTTGCCCAGGCGGCTTGTGCCGCCGCGATATCGCGCTCCATGTCCTGCGTTTCCCAGGTGAAGCCCTCGCCCATGGAGTGCCAGATGACCCGGTCACCGAATTGAGCCAGCGCATCCTTCTCCCCAGTGTGCCACGCTCCCTTGATGAACTGGACAACCCCGACCTTGCGGCCATGACCAAGCATCCGCAGCGCCAATCCGAAGGCGGCGGTCGACTTGCCCTTGCCCGGTCCGGTGTTGACGATCAGCAGACCCTTCTCAATGATTTTTGACGCCACTTCGGCGTCCTGGACGGCCTTGCGTTTCTCCATCTTCGCGCGATGGCGCGCCGCCTTGTCTTCGTTGATCTCAACCATTCTGTTTCACCTGCATGGGCAATCCGGCCACCATGAACGTAACCTGGTCGGCGTGCTGGGCCAGTTTCTGGTTCAGCCGTCCGGCCGCATCGCGGAAGCGTCGCGCAAGGGCATTGTCTGGAACGATGCCAAGTCCGACCTCGTTTGCAACGACGAACCAGGGACCCCGGGGACGCGTCAGCACCGCCGTCAGGCGTTCGATTTCGGCATCCACGTCATGGTCGGCGAGCATATGATTGCTCAGCCACAGCGTCAGGCAATCGACAAGCACCGGCATGCCTTGCGGCTGGCTTTCCAAGGTCGCCGCCAGGTCGAGCGGGGCTTCGACGGTACGCCAGGTTTCGTTGCGACGCGCCCGGTGGTGAGCGATCCGCTCGACCATCTCGTCATCGAACGCCTGCCCTGTCGCGATGTAGGTCCACGGCGGGGCGAGTTCAGCGACCAGATCCTCGGCGTAGCGGCTCTTGCCGGAACGCGCGCCGCCGAGAATGAGGATCAGACGGCCCTGGTCAGGCAAGGCCGCTCCGGGGCTCCGCCGCGCCTGCGAAGAAACGGCCGCGCAGGGAGCCCGCCATCGCACCGAGCGCCAGCCAGAACACGAGACTCGTCAACGTCACCGCAACCACGAAGCGATGATGGAGCTCCACCGGCACCGATGTTTCGTGGCTCGCGGGCTGCGGGGCTCCAATTATGTGCGGCGCGACGATCAGGGCAATCCCAAGCAGCGCCAAGGGCATAGAACGCCGCAGCGCGAGCATCGCAAGCCCCGCGCCCGTGGCCACCACCGTCGCCAACCACCAGACCTGCCGCGCACCGAGATCGGCCGCTGGCATGCCCGGCAGTTCGGGCGGCAGCCCGAGGCCCGGCGCCAGCGTGAATGTTGCGAAACCGGCAAATCCCCAGAAAATTCCCTGGCGCCAGTTTGCAATGCCGCCTGTCAGTTCCGAGACCGCCACAAGGAGAAGCGCAAAGCCGATGCCGGTGACCACATTGGCCAAAGCGGTGTAGGCGTTGCGCTCGAAGCCGTCGGCCGGAGTCCAGGCGTCGCCGCCATGATGGTGGCTGTGTTCGGCGACCTCGCCCTCATGATGATGGTCCATCGCCGCACTGCTTCCCGCTGCCTCGAACGTTTCGGCCTCGAGGATCAGCGGTACGGTGGCATAGGTCTGCAGAGCGGTCATCACAAGGCCAGCAAACAGCCCAGCGATCGCCGCGACGAACACGACGTTACGAAAGATTGCCATGGATCAGACCTCGTCAGTGGCAGGGAAATGCCATCGAGTGGCGATAGTCGTGCCCCGCGTTGTGCACGACTTCCATGTGGGAAAACCCAACGAAGCCGATGATGAAGATGCCGAGCAGTGCCGCCATGCCGAGCTGCACATAGCGTGATTGTGCAGACGTCGATGCATTCAGCGCGGCGGAAGTCGTAGTCATGTCCCTCTCCTTTCACCCTCCACCCGAGGGTATGGAATTGCACGTGTCGTCAGCAGGTCTCCTGGCTCGCGGATCGACGCTTCGTCCCACCTTCCCGATGCGAAGGCATCAGTGGCATTCGGGAGAAACTAGCCGCCTACAGTTGCGGGGGCAGCCGCGGCATTGGATGACCATTGTATCCGCACCGCATTCCCTCTTGTCCCAAACAAGGGAACTGAAGACCTGAGCACCTTAATGAAAATTTGCCGGTCCGCAAACTCGAAATTTCGACGCGTTGACAGCGGAATGCGACACGGCCTAAATGCGCCATGACGGTTCTCCCTGAGTGTAGGGAGCTAAGAGGGAATGCGGTGCGGGCTCTCAGGAGTTCTATGCCGCGGCTGTCCCCGCAACTGTAGGCGAGGAGCCTTGTGCCACTGGCCACCGGGCAACCGGGAAGGCGGCGCAAGGTGTCGATCCGCGAGCCAGGAGACCTGCCGTCTCATTGCAAATCCTCACCGCCTGGCGGGTGTCCCGGGCAAGGAGAACGGCATTTTGACTTTCGACGGCAAAGGTCCGGACGATCCCGTCGCGCTACCAGCAAGCGAGCATGAACCGCGCCGGCCCGTCACCATCATGGTCTGCAGTTCCTGTCGTGACGCAACCGGTTCGGACGCCAGGCCACGGCCGGGCGAACAACTGGCCGATGACGCGCGCCGCCACCTCGATGAGGACAGCGTTCGCATTGTACCCGTCGAATGCCTCGGCAACTGCAAGCGCCGCCTCTCCGCAGCCTTTGTCATGGACGGAGCATGGAGCTACGTCTTCGGAGATCTCGCCGTGGACAATGGTGGCGATCTCGTGGCGGCGGCACGGCTTTTCCAAACCTCGAGCGACGGTCTCTTGCCCTGGCGCGGACGTCCCGACTGTCTGAAGCGCGGGCTTGTGTCCCGCATTCCCCCAATTTCCAGCCTGAAGGGTGAAGAATGACCGCTTCCATCAAACGCGTCCCATGCACCGTGATTACCGGCTTTCTCGGTTCCGGCAAGACGACGCTCATTCGAAACGTCCTGGAGAACATCAGAGGCAAACGCGTCGCCGTCATCGTCAATGAATTCGGGGACGTCGGGATCGACGGCGATATCCTGCGCGGGTGCGGCATTGAATCCTGCCCGGAGGACAATGTCGTTGAACTCGCCAACGGCTGCATTTGCTGTACGGTCGCAGACGATTTCCTGCCGGCGCTGGACCTGATTCTGTCGCGCGAACCCAAGGTCGACCACATTCTTATCGAGACCTCCGGGCTGGCCCTGCCGAAGCCGCTTGTCCAGGCATTTCAGTGGCCGGCGATCAAGGGGCGGGTAACAGTCGACGGTGTGGTCGCCGTGGTCGACGGCGCTGCGCTGGCCGATGGGCGGGTCGCCACCGATATGGAAGCGCTGGTGGCCCAGCGCGCCGCCGACGATTCGCTCGATCATGACGACCCGGTGGAGGAAGTCTTCGAGGATCAGGTCGCTTGCGCTGATCTCATCATCCTGTCCAAGAGCGACCTTCTGGATGCAGCGACCTTGTCGGCGGTAAGCGAAAAGGTGGAAGCGAACCTGGCCCGTGCCGTGAAGATCGTTCCCGCAGCGAACGGGGCCGTCGATCCGTCCGTGCTGATCGGACTTGGATTGTCGGTCGAGGATGACATCGAGAACCGCAAGACCCATCACGACGACGAGGACGATCACGAACATGATGATTTCGACAGTTTTGTCGTCGATCTCCCGGCGATCGCGGATCCCGAAGATCTGGCACAACGCGTCGTGGCGGCGGCTGAGGCCGAGAATGTCTTGCGGCTGAAAGGCTTCGCGCATGTCGAAGGCAAGCCTATGCGGCTTGTCCTCCAGGCCGTGGGTTCGCGTGTTTCTCACTATTACGACCGGCCCTGGACATCACAGGAAGAGCGCCGCACGCGCCTTGTCGTGATTGGCCAGAAAGGCCTCGACCGCGACGCTGTCGAGACCATACTGGCGGCCTGACAACCCCCATGCACATCCTCGCCACAAGTTCCTCATCGCTGGACGACCTGGTCGAACCGGTCGACCTGCGTCAGGAGCCGGCGGATATCGTTGTGCTTTCGTTCACCGACAGTGATCTGGCGTCGCTGGCGGCCGCATGGAGATGGGACCACGATGCCCTGCCCTCGCTGCGCATAGCGTCGCTGCGCGACTTGCGCCATCCAATGTCGGTCGACCTTTGGATCGACCGTGTCGCGGCCCGCGCCAAGGTCATCCTTGTCCGTATCCTTGGTGGCTTCGACTGGTGGCGCTACGGCTGCGAGCAGCTGCACGCCTTGGCGAAGAAGCGCGGCATAGCGTTGGCGCTGCTGCCCGGCGAAGACGTCGAAAGGGACGATCGCCTCGATTTCAACTCAACGCTGCCGGCGGACGAACTGTCGGCTCTCCTTGGCTATTTCCGAGCGGGCGGTGTTGACAACATGCGTGCGTTGCTGGCCCGGCTTGCCTGCCATGCCGGATATGCGCTGCCGGTTGCCGCGCCGCGCGATGTGCCCAAGGCGGGGCTGTACCAGCCCGGCAAGGGATTTGTCGACCTGAAGAGCGCCGTCGACGCAATCCCGAAGAACGCGCCCGTCGTTCCGATCCTCTTCTATCGCTCGATGTTGCTGGCGGCCGATGCCGCACCGATCGAGGCTCTTTGTGCAGCCTTGAAGGAACGAGGGATTCATGCTGTCCCTGTCTTTCTGGCGAGCCTGAAGGACGCTGGCTCCGCCGCGTTCGTCGAACGTTTCTGTCGCATGGTCGACCCCGCGGTCATCGTAACCGCCACTGCATTCGCGACCAGCGCCGCGCCGGGTACGGACACGCTCTTCGATCGTCTCGGCGTACCCGTGATGCAGGTGGTCATTGCAACAACGCGCCGCGAAGCATGGGAGGATGGTCAGCGCGGCCTCGCACCGGCCGATCTGGCCATGCACGTCGTCCTGCCCGAGATCGACGGGCGTATCCTTGCCGGCGCCATCTCGTTCAAGAGCGAAGTGGAAAGCGGTGATGCGTTGGCGTTTCGTGGCCAAGTCAACAGGCCTGAACCCGATCGCATTGGGCAAGTTGCAGCGCGCATTGCGTCTTTCATCAAGCTCCAATCGGTTCCGCGGGCCGAAAGGCGCCTGGCAATCCTGATGCCGGACTATCCGGGTGCACCGGGACGGACCGGCTATGCCGTTGGGCTGGATGTTCCGACGAGCGTCATCGCTATGCTTCAGGACCTGAAAGAAGCTGGATATCATGTTGATAATATTCCTGAAAGCCCACGCGACCTGTTGCGGCTCATCGAACGCGGCGATGAGGAGCTCGCACTGGACACCTATCGTGAGTTGATCGACCAGATTCCTTCAGGCCCGCGCGCGGACGTCGATGCCATGTGGGGGGACGCAGACGGCGAGACAGCGAACGGGCGGTTCGTCTTCCGTGCAGCGCGGTTCGGAAATGTGACGGTCGCCTTGGCGCCAGATCGCGGCCGATGGGAGGAAAGACGTGCCGACTATCACGATCCTGTTCGCCCGCCCCGCCACGCGCTCCTCGCCTTCGGCTTCTGGCTGCGCAGGCAAATGCGATGCGACGCCATAGTCCACATCGGCGCGCACGGCACCTTGGAGTGGCTGCCGGGCAAGACGGTGGCGCTGAGCAGCAACTGCTATCCCGAGATCGTCACCGGCGACCTGCCGGTCGTCTATCCTTTCATCGTCAGCAACCCGGGCGAAGCCGCTCAGGCCAAGCGTCGCATTGCCGCGGTCACGCTCGGCCATCTGCCGCCTCCCCTTACCGGTGCCGGATTGAGCGACAAACAGTCCCATCTTGAACGACTGGTGGATGAATATGCTCAGGCCGATGGCCTCGACCGTCGTCGTCGCGACCGTCTGGCGCGGCTGATCGTGACGACGGCGCACAAAAGCGGTCTGGCGAGCGAGGCTGGCGTGGATGCAGCCGACGACCCGGATGCCGCGCTCATGCGCATCGATGCCTGGCTGTGTGATCTCAAGGATTTCGCGATCAAGGACGGTCTGCACGTCTATGGACGGTCGGCCTTCGACGAAGCCGAAGAAATCCGTGTGACAAGCGCCGAACGTGAGCGCGCCGCCCTCATTGCCGCTCTGGACGGTCGCCATATTTCGGCGGGTCCGTCCGGCGCGCCGGCCCGCGGACGGACCGACGTTCTCCCGACGGGGCGCAATCTCTTCACGACGGACCCGCGCACGATGCCGACGCCGACCGCGTTCGAACTTGGTCGACTGGCGGCAGACGAGATTGTGCGGCGCTACCTTCAGGATCACGGCGACTGGCCGCGCTCGCTTGTGCTCGATCTCTGGGGGAGCGCCAGCTTGAGGACCGGCGGCGAAGAGATCGCTCAAGGGCTGGCACTCATGGGGTGCCGGCCGCAATGGGATCCGGCCACGGGACGGGTGACCGGCATCGAGGTCCTGCCACCTGCCGCAATCGGCCGCCCGCGGGTTGATGTGACCTGGAGAATCTCCGGGCTTTTCCGCGACATGTTTCCCACGCAGATTGCGTTGATGGATGCAGCCATCAAGGCCGTCGCGGGGCGCGATGAGGCGGACGGCGAAAATCCGTTGGCCGTGGCCATGCGTCGCGATGGATCGACCCCGCTTCGCATTTTCGGATCCTCACCCGGCACCTACGGTTCCGGAGTGGAGCACCTCCTGGCGAGCGGGCAATGGCAGGATCGCAATGAGATCGGCCGGGCCTATCTCGACGCAACATCATATGCCTTTGGCGGCGCCGAGGGGGAAGGCCGTGAGGTTGGCGCGGCCTTCGCCGAACGGGTCGGCGCGGCAGATCTGCTGGTTCATTCTGGCGATGATGCCGGGCGCGATTTGCTGGAAGGTTCGGCGGATGTGGCGTTTATCGGTGGCTTCTCAGCCGCCGTGGCTGCACTTGGCGGCAAGGCGGACCTGATCGCGCTTGACACCACGGACCCCAATCGGCCACGGGCACGATCGTTGGCCGAAGCCGTCGCTCGTGTCGTTCGCGCCCGGGCAATCAATCCCCGCTTCATCGAAGGTCAGTTGCGACATGGACCGCGTGGCGCCTCCGAGTTTGCAGAAACGGTGGACCGATTGATCGGGTTCGCTGAAACGACGGACGCGATTGCGGGCCGGTTGATCGATGCTGTTCACGAAGCCTATCTGGGCGATCCTCGTGTTCGAGACTTCCTGCTTGATGAGAATCCGTCTGCCGCCCGTTTCATAGCGGAGCGGTTTGTTCAGGCCCGCAACCGAGGTTTGTGGCATCCGCTGCGCAATTCCGTCGATCATGACCTGGAAGCGCTTGTCGCCGAAGCCACGCAACGCCAGGGAGCGCCGGCATGAACGGGCGACGGATCAGGGGTGCCTGCCCGACGCTTGCGGCGCCCATGGCTACCGGTGATGGGCTGCTGGTGCGTTTCCATCCAAATGATGGCCTCACGCCTCGGGTCCTGGCCAGCTTGGCCGAAGCAGCGATGACGCACGGCAATGGCATTGTGGAAGTCACCGCCCGCGGCAGCCTGCAGATCAGAGGCTTGTCGGCCCAAACGGCACCCCGTCTTGCTGATGAGGTGGAACGCCTGGAGATCACGGTGCGGACCGGCATCGCTGTCGACATCTCTCCTCTTGCCGGACGAGAGCCGGGCGAGACGGCCGACCCCATGCCGCTGGCGAGCAGAATCAGCCAGGCCGTTGAACGAACCGGGTGGCGCGAACGCCTCGCGCCCAAGGTCAGCGTCGTTGTTGACGGTGGAGGTGTCCTGCACCTTTCCGAAATGATGGCCGACATCCGGCTCATGGCCGAAAAACGCGAGGGCCGCATCGTTTGGAATCTCGCGCTGAATGGCGCTGCCGAAGAGGCTCACGGTATTGCATCGATTCCGGAAAATGATGCCTGTTTCGCCGTTGTGCGTCTGCTCGAAGCGATTGCGGACAAGGGGCGCAAGGCACGCGCCCGCGATCTCGACGATTCGGATATCAAGGGCGCAATGGACGGTCTGCGCGTCTTGTCCTTCCGAAAGCCGCCGCGACACCCCTCATCCCAGCCGATCGGCGTGCATCGCCTGACCAATGGTGGCGCAGCTGTCGGTATCGGACTCGCCTATGGGCAGGCACGGGCCGATGCCCTTCTCGTCCTGGCAAGGAAAGCCTCAGCACTCGGCATTGAGGAAATCCGGTGCGCACCAGAGCGCTCTCTCTTGTTCCTATGTCCTGCGCGGGCCTTGGAAGACAAGATTAGGAATGAGGCAAAGCGCGTTGGATTTATTGTAGAAAATGATGACAAACGATTGGCGATCGTGGCATGCGCGGGGGCACCTGCCTGCCGCTCGGCTCATCTCGCAACGAGGAGCCTTGCCGCGCGGCTGATGGTGGAAACGCCCGAATTGCTGGACGGGAGCCTGCGGCTGCACCTCTCGGGATGCGACAAGCGCTGCGCTGCGCCGCGTCACGCGGACGTGTCCATCATCGGAGAGGAACACGGGTTCTGGCTCGAATTGTCACAAGACACCAATCGCGCGTTCGTCGCTCGCGCCGGGCGCGTTGACGATGGTGATGCCGTCTTGCCAATTCTCAGGCGAGCGGCAAAGGAACGTGTGCTCCACGGAGGTTCTCTCCGGGACGCATTGATGCGGGCCCTGCCGGCGGAGCCCTTGGGCGCAGAAAGCCGGTTCAGGAACAAGGAAGGCAGATGAACGCTCAGGACTACATCAAGGACGGCAACGCCATATACGAGCGTTCTTTTGCCACTATCCGCGCGGAAGCCGACCTGTCTCGCTTTACGTCCGACGAAGCGGACATCGCCATACGCATGATTCACGCCTGTGGCCTGGTCGAGGCTGCATCCAGCTTCGAATTTTCCGCTGGCTTTGTTCACGCGGCCCGTGGATCGCTGAAGGCAGGCGCGCCGATCCTGTGCGATGCAGAGATGGTGGCGCACGGCATTACGCGCGCCAGGCTCCCGGTGGACAATGAGGTGGTGTGTACTCTGCGCGACCCACGCACCCCCGCGATTGCGGAAAGAATTGGCAATACGCGTTCCGCCGCCGCACTCGAATTGTGGCGCGAGCGCATGGGCGGGGCGCTGGTGGCGATCGGCAATGCACCGACCGCCTTGTTCCATCTGCTCGAAATGTTGGCGGCTGGTGCGCCGAAGCCGGCAGCCATCATCGGTATGCCGGTCGGTTTCGTTGGAGCAGCCGAATCGAAGGCGGCACTGGCTGAAGGACGTCACGGTATCCCCTACGCCATCGTGCGCGGGCGTCTGGGCGGCAGCGCCATGACTGCGGCGGCGGTCAATGCCATTGCGAGGGCCGGTCTGTGAGCGGCGCGGCAGGAAGGCTGATCGGCGTCGGTACGGGGCCGGGTGATCCAGAATTGTTGACGCTCAAGGCCGTGCGGGCGTTGAAAGAGGCAGATGTGGTGGCGCATTTCGCCAAAATGGGAAATGCCGGCAATGCCCGCCGGATCGTCGAGGCCCATCTGCGCGATGATCTGATCGAGTTGCCGTTGCTCTATCCGGTGACGACCGAAATCGACAAGACGGACCGGGCCTACGGGGAAGCCATCGACGCGTTCTACGAAGAGGCCACTTCGGCTGTCGCATCGTATCTCGAGGAAGGACGCACGGTCGCCGTACTGAGTGAAGGCGATCCCCTCTTCTACGGTTCCTATATGCACCTTCATGTGCGGCTGGCCGACAAATATCCGACCGAGGTCATTCCGGGGGTCACCGCCATGTCGGGTTCTTGGTCTCAAATCGGATTGCCCATCGCACAAGGTGATGATGTTCTCACGGTCCTGCCCGGCACGATGGACGAGGCTGAACTCGCTCGGCGTGTGGGCACTTGCGATGCATCGATCATCATGAAGGTCGGACGCAACCTGCCCAAGATCCGCCGTGCGGTTGCCGCTGCCGGCTGCGCCGAGCGGGCGATCTATGTCGAGCGCGCGACCATGGCCAATACATACACTTGCCGGCTTGCCGACAAGACCGACGACAGCGCTCCCTACTTCTCCATCGTGCTGGTGGCGGGCTGGAGGTCGCGGCCATGACGGGCAGGCTCTACGTGATCGGGCTCGGGCCGGGCAATGCAGCGCAGGTGACACCCGAGGCCCGGGCTGCAATTGCCGCGGCCAGCGATTTCTTCGGTTATGGCCCCTATGTCGAGCGTCTGGAGCTGAAACCCGGCCAGACGCGTCACATCTCCGACAACCGAGAGGAACTCGCGCGCGCGCAAGCGGCGCTCGAACTGGCTGCATCTGGCAGGATTGTGGCGGTCGTTTCGGGTGGCGATGCCGGCGTCTTCGCCATGGCTTCTGCAGTCTGCGAGGCAATAGAGCACGGTCCGGGCAGCTGGCGCGCTATGGACATCGAGATCGTTCCGGGCCTGACCGCGATGCTGGCGGTGGCTGCGCGCGTGGGCGCACCGCTCGGCCACGATTTCTGCGCCATTTCCCTGTCGAACAACCTCAAGTCCTGGGAACTCATCGAGGCGCGGTTGAAAGCGGCAGCGAGTGCCGGATTCGTCATCGCACTCTACAACCCGATCAGCCGTGCGCGGCCCTGGCAGCTCGGAAAGGCTCTGGATATCCTTCGCCTGATTCTGCCGGCGGGGACGCCTTTGGTGTTCGGCCGCGCGGCCGGGCGTCCCGATGAACGCATGACGATTGCGTCTCTGGACGAGGCCGATCCGGGCATGGCCGACATGGCAACCTGCATCATCGTCGGTTCGTCTGAAACCAAGCTCATCGAAAGGCCGGGCCGGCCACCGCTGGTCTATGCACCGCGTTCCTCCATGGAGAGGGCGAAATGATCGGCAATCATTGCAGCCGCCTCGGCCACACTGCTGGCCACTGGGCCGGCAGGAACCTCGGGCCGGCGTACCATGATGACCGGGATGCCAAGGTCACGCGCCGCCGCGATCTTGCCATATGTGGCGTGCCCGCCGCTGTTCTTGGCGAGCAGCGTATCGATCCGCTCACGCTCCATCAGGGCGCGTTCCGCCTCTTCGTTGAACGGACCGCGATCAAGCAGGTAGCGAATATCAGGCAGGTCGGGCGCGGGCTCGACCGGATCGACACTTCGGACGAGATAGGAGTGCTGAGGAGCCGATTGCAGCGGCATCAAGTCCTGACGTCCGGTGGTCACGAAAACGCGCTTCGGCTCGTTACCGATCGCTTTCACCGCCTCTGCGATCGAATTGACCTGTGTCCAGCGATCGCCTTGCGTCGGCTGCCAGGCGTGCCGGCGCAGCACGAGAAGCGGAACGCCGGTCGCTCTGGTCGCCGTGAGCGCATTGGCGGAGATTGCCGCAGCGAAAGGATGCGTCGCGTCGACCAGAATGTCCGTCTTCCGGTCACGCAAGTAGGCGGCGAGACCATCTGCACCACCAAAGCCTCCTACCCTGACCGGCACGGGATGCCGGCCCGGGACACGGGTGCGCCCGGCCAGCGACAAGGTCACAGCGAAACGGCGATCGTCACCAAGACGTTCCGCGAGTTCGCGGGCTTCGGTGGTGCCGCCAAGAATAAGGACATTGATGCTCATCATGTCCAGTAATGGCGGAACCGGGGAGTGTTCAACCGGAAAATGGCTGTCGGTGGTCGGGATCGGCGAGGATGGGTTGGCCGGTCTGGGCGAAAACGCGCGACGGCGCATTGAAACGGCGGCGCATGTCTTCGGCGGCAAGCGTCATCTCGAACTTGCCGCACCAGCAATCCGCGGCACCCGGCATGTGTGGCCCAGTCCGTTCGACAGGGAGATGTTGCAGGTTCGTGCATTGCGGGGCGAGCGGGTCTGCGTCCTCGCTTCCGGCGATCCCTTCTGTCACGGTGTCGGTGTCACGCTGGCGCGTCTCGTGCCGGTCGATGAAATGGAAGCGTTTCCCGCCCCTTCGTCCTTCAGTCTGGCGGCGGCAAGTCTTGGTTGGGCACTGCAAGACGTCATCATGGTCTCGCTTCACGGACACCCCGTCGAGCGATTGCGACCTCACTTGCACGACGGGAGCCGCATTCTCGCCTTGACGTCCGGGGCTGAGGGACCGCGCGAGATCGCGTCTGTCTTGAGCGATCTGGGATATGGTGGCTCACATATCGCCGTTCTCGAAGCCCTGGGAGGCGAGCGCGAGCGGATCACCTGGCACGAGGCCGGGCGGTTCGAACCCGAATCAGTCGATCCGCTCAACATTGTCGCGCTGGAAGTGAAGGCACAGGACGAGACATGCGATCTGCCGTTGGCATGCGGCCTCGATGACGCTCTGTTCGCCCATGACGGTCAAATCACCAAGCGTGAAGTGCGTGCAGTCACCCTTTCGGCATTGGCGCCTCGACCGCGCCAGATCCTTTGGGATGTCGGCGCGGGTTCCGGTTCGATCGCAATCGAGTGGATGCTGCGTCACACATCGATGCGTGCTGTGGCGATCGAAGCGGACCGTTCGCGGGCGGAGCGGATCAGGATCAACGCCAGGCGAATGGGGGTTCCTGACCTGATGGTGGTCGAAGGAATAGCCCCTGATGCATTTGCCGGGCTCCCAGCCCCGGATGCGGTGTTCGTGGGCGGAGGCGGAGCCCGTCCCGGTGTGCTGGAAGGGATTGTCGAGGCCCTGCGTCCCGGGGGCAGGCTTGTTGCAAACGCCGTCACACTCGAGATGGAGGGCGTGCTGCTGGAACGTTATGCCAGACACGGCGGCGAGTTGCTGCAAATGGCGATCTCGCGAGCCAGGCCGATCGGGGGATTCAACGGCTGGCAACCGGCGCGGCCGATGACACAATGGGTGTGGCGAAAACCATGATCGTCGCCGGGATAGGATGTCGCCGCGATGTCGGTGTAAACGAGGTTGTTGGTGCTATCTCGGCCAGCCTAGCGCAACACGGGATAGATCCTGTCCGTCTTGGCGCGCTCGCGACATCTGTGGTGAAAGGAAAACAAGCGGAGCTCGTGCAAGCGGCGCGCCGCCTTTCCTTGCCGCTCATCGCAATCGGAACCGCCGAGCTTGCGGCGGTCGACGCGCGATGCTTCACGGATTCATCGGCCTCCCGCAAGCGGACCGGTCTTGGATCGCTGGCCGAGGCGGCGGCACTCGCTGGCGCGGGGGGCGAGTCGCAGCTGGTTGGCCCTCGTATGGTGTACGGGAACGTCACATGTGCGCTGGCTCTCAGCAGAGAAGAGACTCTCAAGGAAGATCAATGACCGTTCACTTCATAGGCGCCGGGCCCGGCGCAGCCGATCTCATCACACTCAGGGGCCGCGATCTCTTGGCGCAATGTCCGGTCTGTCTCTACGCAGGTTCGATCGTGCCGCAGGACCTTCTGGCCTATTGTCCGCCAGACGCCCGCAAGGTCGACACGGCTCCCATGTCGCTTGACGAGATCGAGGCCGAATTCATTGCAGCCCATGACGCGGGGCAGGACGTCGCGCGGCTTCACTCGGGAGACCTTTCGGTGTGGAGCGCGGTGGCCGAGCAGGTCCGACGGCTTGACCGGCTGGGCATTGCGTATACGCTCACCCCCGGCGTGCCAGCGTTTTCCGCTGCTGCCGCGGCCCTTGGCCGGGAGTTGACGATACCCGAGGTGGCGCAGAGCCTCGTCCTGACACGCGTCTCCGGCCGAGCTTCGAAGATGCCAGCCGGCGAGACGCTGGCAAACTTCGGTGCCACGGGCGCCACGCTCGCAATCCATCTGGCCATTCACAAGCTGGATCAGGTGGTCGCCGAACTTGCGCCGTTCTATGGACCCGAATGCCCGGTGGCGATCGTGGCGCGCGCGAGCTGGCCCGATGAGCGCATCCTTCGTGGCACACTGGCGACGATAGAGGCGCTTGTCGCCAGCGCACCGATCGAACGTACCGCCACGATTTTCGTCGGGCCCGGACTGACGGCTGAAGGCTTCCGCGAGAGCGCGCTTTACGATGCCGCCTACCAGCGTCGTTTTCGCGGCAGAGATGGCCTATGACACTTGAGGAAACCCTCGCGCATCTGGCGCCCGAGATTATACCCTTCCAGCCGGGTCATGTCTGGCTGGCCGGTGCCGGTCCGGGCAATGTTGGCCAGTTGACCCTCGACGTTGTTTCCGCGCTTGGGCAGGCCGATGCGATCGTTTATGACGCACTCGTTGATGCATCCATCCTCAAGGCAGCCAAGGGTGCCGCCCTGCACGATGTCGGCAAAAGAGGCGGACGCGTCTCGGCGGCCCAGGACGACATCAATACCTTGCTGATTACGCTTGCGCATGGCGGAAAGCGCGTCCTGCGCCTGAAGGGCGGCGATCCATACGTATTCGGGCGTGGCGGCGAAGAGGCCCGCGCACTTGCACAAGCCGGTGTCGCTTTCCGGATCCTGCCCGGCGTGACATCGGCTTTCGGGGCGATGGCGAGTGCCGGCATTCCCGCGACGATGCGCGGTCTCAACAAGGCGATCATCCTCGCCACAGGCCACGGCCTGGGCCAGGCGGACGACCTCGACTGGGGCGCAATCGCGCAAACCGGACAGCCGGTCGTGATCTATATGGGGTTGCGCAATCTGTCCCCGATCACCCAGGCCTTGGCCGATGGCGGTCTTGCACCCTCGACGCCGGCGGCCGTCATCGCCGCAGCCACGACGTCGCACGAGCGGGTTGTGGTTGCCACGCTTGAAACCCTTGCCGCGGAGTCCGAACGTGCCGGCATCACCTCACCGGCGCTGATTGTCGTTGGCGACATCGTTTCTATGCGTGCTGAACTTCTGCAACTCGAATCAATGGTGCGCAGCGCATGACCGGTCGCGGTTTCATCGTCGGGGCTGCGCGCTCCGGATCGGGCAAGACCAGCGTCGCGATCGGCCTCATGCGCGCCTTCCGGCGGCGCGGCGTTCGGGTGCGCGGAGCAAAATCGGGGCCCGACTACATTGATCCCGGTTTTCACGCTGCCGCGACCGGAGCGCCCGGCGTCAATCTCGATACATGGGCAATGTCCCCTGCCCTCCTTGCCGCGTTGGCAAGGCGCGCATCCGATGACGCGGAACTGACCATTGTCGAGAGTGCGATGGGGTTGTTCGATGGCATCCGCGCCGAACCGGGCCGCAGCGGCGCGGCGGCAGATCTGGCGCGTCAATTCGGCCTTCCCGTTCTTCTGGTGCTCGACGTTTCCGGACAATCGCAGACCGCCGCAGCCATTGCCAAGGGCTTTGCCGTGTATGATCCTGCGGTTCGGATCGCCGGTGTCGTGCTCAATCAGGTCGCCAGCGATCGGCACGAAAGTCTTGCCCGCGAGGCGGTCGAGGAGATCGGGCTCCCCGTCGTCGGCGCCATCCGGCGCAATCCCGACATGGCCTTGCCGGAACGCCATCTCGGCCTCGTGCAGGCGAGCGAGCATGGCGCAATAGACGCCTTCATCGAGCGCCTCGCCGACACGATGGAGCAATGGGTAAACCTGGAGATGGTAATGGATCTGGCGGCACCGCTTGATCCCGGTTCCGGCGACGATATTGCTGCACTCGACCCGCCTGCACAACGCATCGCGCTCGCTCAGGACGCGGCCTTCAGCTTTGTCTATCCCCATCTCCTGTCGCATTGGCGCAGTTCGGGTGCGGAGATCGTGCCGTTCTCGCCGCTCGCCAATGAAGGGCCTGACGACAATAGCGGCGCCTGCTGGCTGCCTGGCGGTTATCCGGAGCTTCATGCTGGCAAGCTGTCGGCCGCGGAAAATTTCGCCGCGTCAATGCGCCGTTTCGCGCAAGACCGCCCGGTTCATGGGGAGTGCGGTGGGTTCATGACGCTTGGCGAAACGCTCGAGGACGCTGACGGCCAGCACCATAAGATGCTCGGCCTGCTCGGCCATTCAACAAGCTTTGCCAGGCGGAAGATGAATCTGGGCTACCGTCAGGCGCGCCTGCGCATCGACTGTGCGATCGGCAGGGCCGGCGAGACGATCCGGGGCCACGAGTTCCACTATGCGCGGGTGGTCGATCCGGGTTCGGACGAACCGCTTGCGGACCTGGCCGATGGCGCGGGAAATTCCATCGGCCCAGCCGGTGCTCGGCGCGGCCTTGTTACTGGGACCTTCTTTCACGCAATCGCAAGGGGTTGAGTCGTGGCTAACGGCATCACTCCAACCCGCGTCATCGACGATATGGCCTTTTGCCTGGGCTTTTTCACCCGCATCAACCCGGGCAGTCGCGCCCTGCAGGACAGATCATTGGGTGAGGCCATCTGGGCGGCACCAGTCGCCGGACTGGCGGTGGCTGTCGCCGGATCGCTGGTCTACACGATCGCCTATTCCATCGGCCTTGCCACCCTTTCGGCGGCCTTTCTCTCCCTCGGCGCGATGCTGATTGTCACCGGATGCATCCATGAGGACGGACTTGCCGATGTTGCCGACGGATTCGGCGGTGGGTCGACACGTGAACGCAAGCTTGAAATCATGCGTGACAGCCGCATCGGCACATATGGCGTAGCTGCACTGATCGTCACCCTGGGGATCAAGTGTTTCGCAATGGCGCAGCTTGTGCAGCCCGGCGCGCTGGCCGCAGCATTGATTGCCGCTCACGTTGCCTCGAGATCGTTCATTCCCGCTTTCATGATGTTCGTTCCCTCGGCCAGGCAGAACGGGCTCTCGGCCGGCGCCGGCAGTGTTCGGCAAGAGACGGCTCTTGTTGCCCTGGCCTTCGGTCTCGCCGGGCTCCTCCTGCTGGGGACCGCAGCCGCCATCGCCACTGGACTCGTTCTGTTCTGCTGGTTTCTGGTCCTGCGCCGGTTGACCCTGCAACAGATCGGCGGCCAGACGGGCGACGTTCTCGGGGCACTCCAACAGGGCGGCGAGACGATCGTCCTGTTGGCCGCCACCATTGCACTGACCTGACACGGAGTAATCCATGACCACCTTCTCCTCGCTCGATGCACTGCGCAAGGCATGTGAAGACCTGAGCGACATCGACCGGGCGGCGACGGACGAGGCGGCCGCGCGCCAGGCCATCCTGACCAAGCCGCAGGGCAGCCTGGGGCGCCTGGAGGAACTCGCCATTTGGCTTGCGGGATGGCAAGGCCGTTCCAAGCCGATTCTGGATCGCGTCGACGTGATTGTCTTTGCCGGGTCGCACGGCGTGACGGCGCGGGGCGTTTCTGCCTTTCCGGCGGAGGTGACGGCACAGATGGTGATGAATTTTGCCGCCGGTGGAGCGGCGATCAATCAGCTGGCCCGGATCGCGGGGGCCAAATTGCAGGTTCTCGATCTGGAAGTCGAACGCCCGACCGCCGATTTCACGCGGGCGCCGGCGATGGACGACGTGGAATTCCTGGACGCGGTGCAGCGCGGATATGCGGCGGTCTCGACCGAATGCCGCTTGTTGTGTCTGGGCGAGATGGGTATCGGCAACACGACCGCCGCCGCCGCTGTTGCGGCGGCATTGTTCGGAGGCTCCGGTTCGGATTGGGTGGGGCGCGGCACCGGCGTCGATGAAAGCGGATTGCAGCGCAAGGCCGGTGTCGTCGACGAGGCGCTTGCCCTGCACGGTGGTGCCTTGCGTGACCCGCTCTCAGTTCTGGCGCGTCTTGGCGGACGCGAGTTGGCCGCGATTTTCGGCGCGACGCTGGCGGCGAGGCACCATCGCATTCCCGTTCTGCTCGACGGATTCGTATGCACGGCAGCGGCGGCCCCACTGGCGCAGATCGTGTCAGGTGGTCTCGATCACGCCCTTGCCGCGCACTGTTCGGCAGAGGCGGCTCACCGACAGTTGCTCGATCGTCTGGGAAAGACGGCGCTCCTGGATCTTGGCATGCGACTTGGGGAAGGTTCGGGCGCCTGCCTTGCAGTCAATATCCTGCGCTCGGCCGTGGAATGCCATAACGGCATGGCAAGCTTCGCCGAGGCCGGTGTGTCGGACACCTGAACCATTGGAGGCCAACATGCGCCAGCTGCTCGTGATCGGCATCGGTGCCGGCGATCCAGAACATCTTACGGTCCAGGCCATCAATGCGCTCAACAGGGCCGACGTCATCTTCATTCCGGACAAAGGGGCAGAAAAGGCAAGCCTTGCCGGGTTGCGAAGCGAAATCTGCCGGCGTTTCATTACCCGATCCTATCGCAGCGTCCCGTACCAGGTTCCGGTGCGCCGGCAGCCCGACAGTTCCTATCGGCAAACCGTCGATGACTGGCATGCAGAGATAGCCGGCATATATTCACGCCTCCTCTGCGAGCACGTGCGGGACGGCGAGACCGGCGCCTTCTTGGTGTGGGGCGACCCTGCGATCTATGACAGCACGTTGCGGATCATAGAGCGCGTGCGGGGCATGGGAAAAGTTGCCTTCGAGCATGAAGTCATTCCCGGGATCACCAGCGTTCAGGCGCTCGCTGCCAGGCACCGTGTCGCACTCAACACGATCGGCGGGGCCATTCGCATCACGACCGGGCGCAACCTGGCCGGAGAGGAGATTTCAGATGCCGAGAGCGTCGTCGTCATGTTGGACGGCCAGTGCGCATACAACAATCTGCCGGGAGAGGAATTCGATATCTATTGGGGCGCAAACCTTGGCTTGCCCAGCGAGGCGACCGTTGCCGGACCGCTCGACAAGGTGGCCGAAGAGATCGATCACCGGCGGCAACAGGCGCGTGAACAGGAAGGCTGGGTCATGGACACCTATCTTCTACGCCGCCGCGGGACGATCGACTAGGCCGCTTCCCTGTCGGTAAGAAATTCAAGAACGGCGGCACAGAACAGATCGTTCTTGTCGCCCGAAACCATATGCCCTGCCCCATGCACGTCGACATAGCTTGCGTCAGGCGCCATCTCGACGAATTCGCGCGCGAAATCCTCATGCACAAGCTCTGAGTTCATTCCGCGGACCAGCAACACCGGCAAGTGCAGATCCTTCACACTGGCCATTAGATTCTCGGCGAACATATGCCCGCCGACACTGATGTTGCGTTGACCACGCATGAACGCCGGATCCCAATGCCAGCGATAGCGACCGTCGGAACCGAGGCGGAGATTCTTGCGCAACCCGTTGAGGGAACGCGGGCGCGGCCGGTTCGGCAGGTAGGAGGCAATCGCCTCGGCCGCCTCCTCCAGCGTTGCAAACCCTTCCTCCATGCGCTCGCTCATGAAGCCGGTAATCTTCGCAACGCCGTTGGGATCCATACGCGGGGTGATGTCGACGAGGACGAGGCTTTCGAGCAAGGGACCGAAGCGCGTTTCTGCACCGAGAGATGAAAGGCCGCCCAGAGAAGCTCCGACAGCCGATGGAGCTGCGTGAAACATGTCCGCCGTCTGCCGAACGATGGCCGCGACGTCCTCAGTGAAATGCCCGAATGTGTAGTTGCCGCTCGATACCCATTCACTTTCACCGTGACCGCGAAGATCGACGGTGATCGCCCGCATGCCTTCTGCGGCAACGCGCCTGGCCGTCAAGTCCCAGGCGCGCCGGGTCTGGCCACCGCCGTGAAAGAACAGCACCGGATGCCCGCGTCCGTCCCAGAAATCGGCGACAAGGCGATTGCCTTCGGTGCCGGTGAACTCGATCCGTTTGGGCTCGGTCAAAGCGGGTACTCCTCCAGAAATTCAAGTGCGCGCTTCTTGAAGGTGCGGTCACCCACCGAAAGCATGTGGTCGCGCCCCTCGATTTCGAACACTGTGGCGCGAGGCATCAACCCGGCAAGCGCTTCGGGCGAGCCCGCGATGTCGTCTTTCGTGCCGACCGCAATCAGAGTGGGCTGGGCGATGCGGGCGACGTCGGTCTCTTCGACGAGTTCACGCGAGGTTGCAATGCAGGCCGCAAGAGCCCGACGGTCGCTCTTCGTCTGATCGGCGAAGGCACGAAACATCTTTCCGCGCGGGTGCTCTATCGTGGCAGGGTCTTCTGCAAGCAGGGCATCTGCGATCGGGTCCCAATCGCCAACGCCTTCCACCATTCCTATGCCGAGACCACCCAGGATAAGGTCCGCAACTCTCTGCGGATGTTGAAGGGCCATGAATGTGGCAACGCGTGCGCCCATCGAGTAGCCGAAGACATGCGCCCGTTCGATCCCGAGATGATCGAGAAGCGCTGCGGCGTCTTGTGCCATCAGTGTCGGAGTGTAATCAGCGGGATCGTAGCTCTTGCTCGATGCACCATGGCCACGATTGTCGAGTGCAATCACACGGTACCCGGCCTCCCTGAGCGTCTTCACCCAGCCCGGATTGACCCAATTGGCGCGAATGCTGGAAGCGAAACCATGAATGAGAAGAATTGGATCGCCCTCGCCTTCATCGATATATGCAATATCGAATGCGCCATGGCGAAAATGTTCCATTCTGTAGATCGTCCCTGAAATGACGCGCCGCGTCATCCGTCGCCGGTGACAAGGTCAATCGCCGGATGCCGGATGCGGACGCCTGTGACAATACCCGTCTTTTGCGCAATGCCCGCATTCAGTTCAAGGACAAATCGTGCTGGCCGGCCTGGCGATATCGCATCGGTGGAGTAGGGTTCGCCCTGCAGGACGTCGACGACATGCCCGTCCTCCCCGATAAAAACCAAGTCCAGCGGCAATGGCGTGTTCTTCATCCAGAAGCCAAGTGGCCTGGTCTCCTGGAAGACGAACAGCATGCCGTGCCTCTCCGCCATGCGCGTGCGGAACATCAGCCCGCGACTGCGTTCTTCAGGATCGTCGGCAATCTCGATCGTGAACGACTGCGCACCCAACGCGGTCTCCGCGGTGAGCGGCGTTGGATCGACCGGTAACAGCATTGGCGCATTCGCCGCCCCTGGCGAGATGCCCGCTGCAAATGCAACGGCCAAAGCGAGTAAGGCGGCCAGCAGACGCGCTGCTACTGTCATGTCAGCCCGGTTTGTCTTTTCGCGATCGTCATACACCAATCAGAACTCTTGAATTCCGACGTTTCCAGATCGCAGGCCTGAGCGGGCATCTTGCGCAGATGCAGTGTCCGTGTCAGTTGGCGAATGGCAGTGTTCCGATATCCGGGTGGATCTCCGCCGCCATGAGGCCCTTCTCGCCCCGGCCGAAACGTACCAGGACAACCTGACCGGGCCGCAGTTCTGCGATGCCGAACTGTCTCAACGTCTCCATGTGAATGAAGATATCTTCTGTTCCCTCGCCGCGCGTCAGGAACCCGAATCCTTTGGTGCGATTGAACCATTTCACCAGAGCGCGCTCCAGGCCACTTTCCGGCTTCACTGTGACGTGGGTCCGCTGAGCGGGCAGTTCCTGTGGATGAATGGCTGTGCTGGTATCCATGTCCAGCACCTTGAAACACTGAAACCCGCGTTCGCCACGGCGGATCAGACATACGATCCGCGCGCCTTCCATTGCCGTCTGGTAGCCATCGCGCCTCAGGCAGGTTACGTGCAGAAGCACGTCCCCGAACCGACTCTCGTCCGGAACGATGAAGCCATATCCCTTGGCGACATCGAACCATTTGATGGCTCCGGCAATCTCCAGCAGGTCGGTGGTCTCCCGGTTACCGGTGGACCCCAGAGCCCCAACGGCGTCCCGCTCCCCCGAAGAGGTCTTGTCCCCCATTCGAACGCACCTTCTATTTCCAACTCAACTGATTCCTATTTTTGAGGATATCATCATGCATCCGCCTGTCAGCAGTTCAGACGTATTTTTTTGCTTTGATGAATAAGTTCTGCAAGCTTCGCGCAAGCTAGAGGCCGAGATCACAAGGTCGCGGTTGCCGTTCGCAACTGTTCGCGCCATATGAGCCAAGCAATTCAACCGCAAACAAGGAATTGAAGTCCCATGCGCTATCTCCACACCATGGTCCGCATCAAGGATGTAGACGAATCGCTTGATTTTTATTGCAACAAGTTCGGCTTGGAGGAGGTCCGCCGTATCGACAACGAGCAGGGCCGATTCACGCTCATTTTCCTCGCGGCACCCAAGGACAAGGATGCGTCAGCCAAAAATCGGGCCCCAGAACTGGAGCTTACCTACAACTGGGATCCCGAGGAGTACACAGGCGGGCGGAATTTCGGGCATCTCGCCTACAAGGTCGACAACATCTATGACACCTGCCAGAAACTGATGGATGCTGGTGTCACCATCAACCGCCCGCCGCGCGACGGCAACATGGCCTTCATCAAGTCGCCCGACGGCATCTCCATCGAACTGCTGCAGGAAGGCGAGGCGCTGGAGCCGAAGGAACCCTGGGCATCGATGCCCAACACAGGCACCTGGTAGGCTGCGGGCATTGCACTCGCCGATCCAAAGCGCTTGCACCCCACCCGAAGCATGCTAACACGTCTGAAACCACTCGCAGCATGTTTCGGGGGGAGCCCACTTCATGAAGGATGTCCTTGAAGAACTTGAGCGCCGGCGTTCCATTGCTCGCCTCGGAGGCGGTAAGACACGGATCGATGCACAGCATGCACGCGGCAAGCTGACCGCGCGCGAGCGCATTGAAATCTTTCTCGATGAAGGCTCCTTCGAGGAATTCGACATGTTTGTCGAACACCGCTCGACGGATTTCGGCATGGAGAAGACCAAGGTCGCCGGCGATGGTGTCGTGACTGGATGGGGTACGGTCAACGGACGCCCGGTTTTCGTGTTCGCCAAGGACTTCACGGTATTCGGTGGTTCGCTTTCCGAGGCTCATGCCGAAAAAGTGCAGAAAATCCAGGACATGGCCTTGAGAAATCGGGCGCCAATCATCGGCTTCTATGACGCCGGAGGTGCCCGCATTCAGGAAGGCGTCGCCGCGCTCGGCGGTTATGCCGAGATATTCCAGCGCAACGTGCTTGCATCCGGTGTCATTCCGCAGATTTCGGTGATCATGGGGCCGTGTGCCGGCGGCGACGTCTATTCTCCGGCGATGACCGATTTCATATTCATGGTCCGCGACACCTCATACATGTTCGTCACCGGGCCGGATGTGGTAAAGACGGTCACGAACGAAACCGTGACGGCCGAGCAGCTCGGTGGCGCCTCCGTCCATACGACAAAATCCTCGATCGCCGATGGCGCCTACGACAATGACGTCGAGGCACTGCTGCAGATGCGCCGGCTGATCGACTTCCTGCCTGCCTCGAACACGGCTCCCCTGCCCGAAATCGAATGTTTTCAACCGGTCGACGAGCCCGACATGTCGCTCGACAGGCTCGTTCCCGACAATGCCAACAAGCCCTACGACATCAAGGAATTGATCGTGAAGACGGTCGATGAAGGCGATTTCTTCGAGATACAGGAGAATTTCGCCAGAAACATCGTAACCGGGTTCGGGCGTATGGAGGGGCGCACCGTCGGCATTGTCGCCAACCAGCCGATGGTGCTGGCCGGCGTCCTCGATTCCGATGCCTCGCGAAAGGCGGCGCGTTTCGTGCGCTTTTGCGACTGCTTTTCCATTCCGATCGTCACATTCGTAGATGTCCCCGGTTTTCTGCCCGGAACGAGCCAGGAATATGGCGGGCTAATCAAGCACGGGGCCAAGCTCTTGTTTGCCTATGCCGAGGCTACGGTGCCGAAGATCACCGTGATTACGCGCAAGGCATTCGGCGGCGCTTATGATGTGATGGCGTCGAAGCATCTCAGGGGTGACATCAACTATGCCTGGCCTACCGCACAGATCGCGGTCATGGGTGCCAAGGGTGCGGTCGAGATCATCTTCCGCAAGGATATCGACGATCCCGAAAAGATCGCCGGGCATACAAAGATGTACGAGGATCGGTTCCTGTCGCCCTTCGTCGCGGCAGAGCGCGGCTATGTCGATGAGGTGATCATGCCGCATTCGACAAGACGGCGCGTTGCCCGTGCCCTGAGGATGCTGCGCAACAAGGATCTTCAGAATCCCTGGAAGAAGCACGCCAACATCCCGCTGTAGGGATTGCCGACGCCTGAAGCTGGCTGTGGTGCGCGGCTGTGTAATGCTTTTCACAGATCGCACATCACAATTCTGCTCGTGTGCCTGATCGACCCATACCGCATGCAGCGCCGCATACACTTGTCGCAGCGGTTTCCTGGGACCGCATCGCACAGGAAAGGCCCGTCATGCCCAATATCGTTCAGCAGCCGCAACCGTTCGATCTTGTCGGCGATCCAATTCTTGTTGCGGGTTTCGGTCAGGGGGCCGAGGCGATCCTCAATTACCGTGTGCATGACGGGCACGACGAGCGCAGGGGCTTTCTCAATGTCGGCGGTGGAACCGGCGAGCACGGGCAGTTCCAGATCGCCGTCAAGATCGGCAGCAATTCCTTTCAGCTCGATCGCATATTTGTGGAAGTCTTCGAGGACAGCGCCCAGGACGGTACTGAGACCGACAAGGTCATCGTACCGGTCATTTACGGTCCACGTATCGTGCCAGGCTATGTCGGATTTCGTCTGCATGAGGTGGAGGCGGGCGAGACTTTGTCGCAAATCGCCCGCGAACACTACGGCGAGTCAGGGCGCTTCAACGACATTGTCCGTGCAAATCCTCACATCATCACCGATCCGGACGTCATTCTCATCGGACAAATGCTCAAGATTCCGATTGGCGCTTGAGCATAGGCGCTGGAGGACGTCGCGATCGCAACCTTCGTGGTCTGCGACACCCATGCGCGCCGCGATTGGAGGGGCACATCGTCACGAAACGTGACGGACGATGCGCAATCTTGGCGAACGGCATGCGTAAAATGCGGTGGACATTGCTTGCGGATGGAGTCACGATTCCGATTGCAGGTGGTGGACTTGGCCCAGACCCCCATTAGGAGGCCAAACATGAAACACCAGACACTTGACCAACTGAAAGGACATGCCGAAGTCCTGCTTGACGGGACGCATCGTGCGATGACACGCACCGAAAAGCTGGAGCGCTGGGCTCAACTCCTTGAAAGCGTGCCCGGACGTCAGCTTTCGACGCTGCATGAGACCGAATACCAGGTTCCTGCGCGGCGTATGGAAATGCGCAGTGAGAACTCGCCAATCTCGGTGGCTTTCAAGGATCCTGTCCTTCGTCAGCAAGGCATGATCTCGGACACCTATGGCGAGGCAAAGCGCTTCTTCGAATTGAGTGATTGGCAGTTGCACGACATCATTTGCTATTGCCATTTCGGTGATTCTGTCAGTGCCGAGAGCGCGGCCCGTCATGTGCGCGCAGCCATCAGCTCGAAGCACCCGGGAATGCTCGCACGTTTGCGGGAAGTGTTCATCGGTTGATCGAGAGATCAATGTTTGCGCGGCCCGCCGGCTGGCGGGCCGGTCCTTCTGTCTGACAGCACTAACCTTCAAAACGACTGAGGGGGCACGAACAGGCAGATCGTCCTTCCGTCATTGGAGCCAGCGACAGAACACCAGTGATAGAGTCCGTCAGGTGACTGCCGAATGCGCTTGTCTGTGTATGATACGACCTCGCCGGTGCCGTTTATGACATAGCCGGACGGTCGGGCGCTGATCGCGTTCGCCGGTACTTCGCGGCAATCATAGCCCGAACAACAGGCATAGGGATATTGCCAGCCGGTCTTTGCCTCATGGGCAAAGCCGGGCAGTGCGACCGTCGCGAGGCCGGCGGCAAGAGCCAGGCCTGATCCGAAACCGCGCTGAGGGAGCGGGAAGCGATTATGTCGAAGGTGTCGTGCGTGGGTCTTCATGACTGCGTTCCTCACCATCGGGTGGCTCAAACATGAGCTTGCCCGTCCTGGAACGCATTCCTACCCAGGGTCCACCAGTCCCGTTGCCGGCGGTGAACACCGACTAATTCCCCTTCGCCCTGTTCATATCATCGAAGGCTGCCCTGATTCCTGTGCCGGCGCAAGCGTGTGTCACACCGCACAAGTTCAGGTCGAGCCCGACACCCGAACATGGATCGTCGGTCCGGAATCTTAATGAATGATTGCAGGCGCTTCGAGCGTCGTCTGTGCAAGTCTTCGCAGACGCTTGCCGTTGCGCCGACACCTAGCGCGCATTTGTTTCAAACGGAAACGTTTGAAACAAATGAATGCGCGCCAGTTCAATATGTTGGAACATGTGCCTGTCGCTCAAACGATTCCGTTTGAGCGGGACATGTTCTAGGTCAGGCTTCGTCCCATTGCGGGGAAAAATCATAGTCGCAGATCCGGATGCCGGCACGTCTGATCGACGATATTGCCTCCATTTCGGAAGCGGACAACGCAAAATCGAAGATGTCCAGGTTCTCTTTGAGATGTGCCTTGCTGGTGGTCCTCGGAATGGCCGCCACGCTGTCTTGCTGGACGTGCCAGCGCAGAACGATCTGGGCCGGCTTCTTGTCGTGAGCGCTGGACGCCGCGCGGATGGCTGGCTCGTCGAACAGTGAAGAACCGCGAAACAGGGGACAATAGGATACGAGCGCCATATTGTTGGTACGGCACATGTCGATCAGCTTCGATTGATCGAGTTTCGGGTGGTATTCTACCTGGTTGCAGGCAAGAGGAGCCTGCGAGGCTGCGATGGCGCGTCCGAGCAGTGCCGTCGGGAAGTTCGATACGCCGATATTGCGCGCCATCCCGGAAGAGCGGACCCGATTCAATGCCTCGATCGAAGGCTCGACGGCGAGATGAGGGTTCGGCCAATGGATGAGAAGCAGATCGACGTGATCAAGTCCCAGACGCCGTAGGCTCTCTTCGGCGGAGCGCTCCAGATCGCCCGGAGCGATATCGCTCCACCAGACCTTCGTCGTGACGAACAGTTCCGACCGCGCGAGTCCCGAAGCGGCGATGGCTGCTCCGACATCTTCTTCATTGTCGTACATGCTTGCCGTATCGATGTGACGGTAGCCGGCGGCTATCGCGCTCTCGACCAGGTCCTGGCATTGTCGCCCCTTGAGGGTCCAGGTGCCCAGCCCCAGGGCTGGAATATGGGCGCCATTGGCATTGATCGTGTGCATCGTCGTGCCCTCCGAATGAATTGAACGCAGTGCGGGTTCACGGCTTGCGCGCCGCGTCGTTCCAAGCAACAAATCACACCATGTATTCGCAAGCGGCAATCGAACAACCCGTCCATCGCACCGGCCAGCGTATTGCTGCCATCGACGTTGCGCGCGGCATGGCCCTGCTTGCCATGGCCGTCTACCACTTCACATGGGATCTGGAGTTCTTCGGCTATGTCGCAACGGGCACGACTGCCGAGGGCGGCTGGCGGCTTTTTGCGCGTTTGATCGCCTCATCTTTCCTTTTCCTTGTCGGCTTCAGCCTGTTTCTTGCCCACAGCAAGTCCATTCGCTGGCGCTCTTTCTGGCGCCGCCTTGCCATGGTTGGGTCTGCGGCGGCTCTCATTACCGTCGCAACATGGCAGGCAACGCCGGATTCGTTCATTTTTTTCGGTATCCTGCACCAAATTGCGCTCGCGAGTCTTGTGGGTCTGGCTTTTCTGCGCGTTCCTGCCGTTTGGATCATTCTTGTCGCAATGGTTGTGATCGCGGCGCCGCACTACTTGCGTAGCCCGTTTCTCGACCATCCCGTCTTCTGGTGGACGGGCCTGTCGGCGCACCCTGCCCCATCCAATGACTATGTGCCGGTCTTTCCCTGGTTCGGCGCTGTCTTGATGGGCATGGCGGCGGCCAAGATTTCGAGTGCCCGGGGCTGGCTCGATACCATTGCCGGCTGGCACCTGCCGGCATGGAGCGGCCTTCCAGGATTTGCGGGTCGTCACAGCCTGGCCGTCTATCTGATCCATCAGCCAGTGTTGATTTCCCTCGTCTGGGTTGCCGCTCAGCTGTTTCCGCCAACCCTTGCCTCACCGCAGGTGCAGTTGAGCGCTGCCTGCGAGAAGCAATGCATGAATGATCTGAGCCAGGCATTCTGCGATCGCTATTGCGGTTGCGTGCTTGAGCAGACCGAGGCCGCGGGAACGCTGGACCAGGTCTACGCGGGGCGTCAGGACCCTGAACTGGAGGGATGGTTGCAGGATACGGCCGCGGCCTGTACCGCCGAGGCCCTGCGCCAGGACGACGCGGGAGGAAAACCATGAATACGCAGGAAAAGGGGCCCAGTCGGATTGCCTGGCCGCCGATCATCTATCTCGCCGCGATCCTTGTTGCCGTGGGTCTCACCTTTGCCACCCCGCTGCCCTGGCTGGTCAGTCCGGCATCTGATCTGCTGTTTGCCGTCGGGATCATTGCAATGGCCGGTGCGGCCGCCATGGACGTTGCCGCGATCCGCACGCTCAGGCGCGCCGGTACCACGGTGATGCCGACGAAGGCGGTCGAGCATCTCGTCACGAACGGGCCGTTCTCCTTCTCACGCAACCCGATCTATCTCGGCAATACGCTGTTCGTGATCGGGTTGGGCCTCGTCACGGGGTCGGCGTGGTTCATCGTTCTGGCGGTCGCTGCTGCGCTCCTGACGCAGAAGCTGGCCATCGAGCCCGAGGAAGACCATCTGGCGATACGATTTGGCAAGCGCTACCGCGATTACCGCAAGAGGGTGAGGCGCTGGATTTGATCCGCGGTCGGCGACCGGTCAGGTGTTCACGCCGAGTTCGACCAGTCGCTCGACGCATGATTCTTCGGCCTGATCGAGTTCGGCAAGCGTTTCTTCCAGATCGCGCCGCTTCTGCCGCAACTCTGCCCGCCTTTCCTCGATCCGCTTGATCATCAGCTTGAGTTGCCCCACCTCACCGGGTGGTTCTTTGTACATCTGGATGATTTCGCGGATCTCGTTGATGGAAAATCCCAACCGTCTGCCGCGGAGAATCTGCCTGATAAGATGCCGGTCCGACGGCCGGAACAGCCGGGTCCGACCACGCCGGACCGGATGCACCAGTCCCTCGTCCTCATAGTAGCGCAGCGTGCGCGTCGAGATGTCGAACTCGCGGGTGAGCTCGGTGATCGAGTAATATTCCCGCATCCAAACTCCGGTTCAATCGTTTCGCAGCAGAATTTCTTGCCACGGCATTTACGTAAAAGTCAATTCGAAGCGCCGTGTATGCACAACGCGCTGATCAGGCGAATCCGAACCAGAGCGTGGCAAGACCAAGAAAAGCCAGAAACCCTACGACGTCCGTTACCATGGTGACGAAGACCGAGGACGCGATCGCGGGGTCGGCGCCGAAGCGATCGAGAAGCAATGGAATGAGTATGCCGGCGAGCGCGGCTGCCAGCATGTTGATGATCATGGCTGCCCCGATCACCCCCCCCAACCCCACATTATCGAACCAGAGGCCGGCCACCGCGCCGATGAGCACGGCAAACGTCGCTCCGTTCAACAGTCCGACCGTCGCCTCGCGGCGTATGATGCGGCCGGCATTGTAGATGTCGAGGTTGCGGGTCGCGAGTGCCCGCACCGTAACCGTCATGGTCTGGGTACCGGCATTGCCGCCCATGGACGCAACAATCGGCATGAGAATGGCAAGTGCTACCATCTGTTGAATCGTGGCATCGAACAACCCGATAACCGAAGCCGACAGAAATGCCGTCGCCAGATTGACCAGGAGCCAGGGTGCACGTGAACGCGATGTCGCGACGACCGTGTCGGACAGTTCCTCGTCGCCGACGCCGCCCATACGCATCAGGTCTTCTTCGGCCTCCTCCTGGATGACGTCAACGACGTCGTCGATCGTCAGCACGCCTACGAGGCGTTCGTTCTCGTCGACGACGGCGGCAGACAGGAGGTCGTACTGCTCGAATTCGCGAGCCGCCTCTTCCTGATCCATCGTGGCTGGAATGGCGTGGCGCGTCTCGTGCATGATGTCCTCGATCTTCACGCTGCGCAGCGTGCGCAGAATCTGGTCGAGATGGACCGAACCCAAGAGCTTGAATGTCGGGTCGATGACGAAGATCTGACTGAATTCGTCCGGCAGGTCGCGACTTTCGCGCATGTAGTCGATCGTCTGCCCCACGGTCCAGAATGGGGGCACGGCGACAAACTCGGTCTGCATGCGGCGGCCGGCGGTCTCCTCGGGATAATCGAGCGAGCGCCGCAAGCGGATTCGTTCAGTGAACGGAAGCTTTGAGAGGATCTCCTCCTGGTCCGCCTGGTCCAGATCCTCGAGGATATAGACCGCGTCGTCCGAATCGAGCTCTTGCACGGCCTTGGCGATCTGGTCGTTGGGCAAGGCACCCACGATGTCGAGGCGGATGGCGTCGTCGACTTCGGTCAGAGCGGTAAAATCGAAATCCTTGCCCATGAGTTCGACCAGCGAGCGCCGCTGCTCGGGCAGCATGGCTTCGATCAGGTCGCCGAGCTCGGACTGATGCAGGCCGGTGATGTCCTGTTTCAGCGTGAGGATGTCGCGATCGGCGATGGCCGCGCCGATATGGGCAAGAAATGCGGGACGGACGGCACCGTCCTCACCGTAGATCCCGGATTCGGCGGAATGAGACGCGGCGGCGTTGCTATGTTCGTCCGTGCCGGTCAATGGCGTCTCCCGTAGGTCTTCGGGTTGATTGCCAAGCTCTAGCGGCAAGCGCCGAGGAATACAAAGCGATTTGCCGTGGCGGGGGCAAAACAATCCCGCCGGCTGTGCAAATCCTCAATGAAAGGAGAATGGTGCGGTCGAGAAGACTCGAACTTCCACGGGTTGCCCCACAGCGACCTCAACGCTGCGCGTCTACCAATTCCGCCACGACCGCACGTGGTAGAAGCCAGCCCCAGCCGGCTCGGCGCATTTAGCAAATCGGTCTCAGCGAAACAAGCCTCGCCGCAGCAATATTTTGCGTCAATGCACAAGCCCGATTCCGAACGGTCGGCGGCATGCTGGACCTTGCCCCGTTTTGGGCTCATATGTAGCGGCGAAGGAACTGCCCATGCTCGAACGCAACGCCCCCGATCTCGATTTTCATCCAGCTCCCGGTTTCCCGCCCGTTGAATGGCGCATCGAATCGGGATTGGTGGATTACGAGACGGCTTTGGCCTTCATGGAAGGGCGTGCCGCCGACATACGCGCCGGGTCGGCGCGCGAATGCGTCTGGCTTGTCGAGCACCCGCCTCTTTACACGGCAGGGACAAGCGCGCGTCCCAGCGACCTTATCGTTCCGCACCGATTTCCCGTCCATAACGCCGGACGTGGCGGCGAGTACACCTACCATGGGCCGGGCCAGCGCGTCGCCTACGTCATGCTCGACCTCAAGCGTCGGCGCGAGGATGTGCGCGCGTTCGTGGCTGCCCTCGAAGAGTGGATCATTCGCGCACTGGCACAATTCAATGTGCGCGGCGAGCGCCGCAACGACAGGGTCGGCGTGTGGGTGGTGCGGCCCGACAAGCCTTCCCTTGCCGCCGGACAGCCAGCCGAGGACAAGATCGCCGCGATCGGGATCAGGTTGCGCAAATGGGTGAGCTTTCACGGTATCGCCGTCAATGTCGAACCGGACCTCGAGCATTTCACCGGCATCGTGCCGTGCGGCATCTCCGGTCACGGGGTCACAAGCCTCGTCGACCTCGGCCTGCCCGTAACGATGGCCGACTTCGATGTGACGCTGCGCGCGGCCTTCGCGGAGGTGTTCGGCGCCAGCGAAGTGACGGATCGTCTTGAAGCAGCGGAAAGGCCCGTGTGATGCGTACGACAACGATGCGCCGCGTTTGCCTGCTTCTCGCTGCGGCCCTGCTCATTGGCGGTCCTGCAGTCGCACAGCAGGCGGCCGACGCTGTCGCACCGGAGCGGGCGACCACTACCGTGGAGCGAGAGGCCGTTACGGCCAAACGCCACATGGTCGTTGCCGCCAACCCCCTGGCTGCCGAGGCCGGGCGCGATGTTCTCCGTAACGGCGGCAGTGCGGCCGATGCGCTTGTTGCCGTGCAGACGGTCCTCGGCCTCGTCGAACCCCAGTCTTCCGGCTTGGGAGGCGGGGCGTTCCTGGTCTGGTATGATGCGGCAAGTGGAACGGTCGACACGATCGACGGACGCGAGACGGCGCCGGCACGGGCGACCGGCACACTGTTTCTGGATGACGCGGGCAATCCCCTGCCGTTCTTCGATGCCGTGGTCGGCGGCCGGTCGGTCGGAGTGCCCGGTGTCGTGCGACTGATGGAATTGGCGCATACCAAGTATGGCAGGCTTGCCTGGGCGCAATTGTTCGAGCCCGCGGCCAGTCTTGCCGAGGATGGTTTCGCCGTTTCGCCGCGATTGGCTTCGCTGATTGCCGACGATGCCGGCCGTCTTTCGGGCCAGCCGGGTACTCATGCCTATTTCTTCGATGACGAGGGCGCGCCTCTCACATCAGGAGCCATTTTGCGCAATCCCAGCTATGCGCGAACGCTCAGGACGATCGCCGACGATGGCGCGGATGCCTTCTACTCAGGCGACATCGCACAAGCGATCGTCGATGCGGTTCGGGAACATCCGACCAATCCGGGCGAACTGACGCTGGAGGACATGGCCGCATATGAGGCCAAAGAGCGACCCGCGACATGCGCTCCCTATCGCCAGTACACCGTTTGCGGCATGGGGCCACCCTCCTCCGGAGCCCTTACCGTTGGTCAGATCCTGGGCACGCTGCAACATTTTGATATTGCCGGCCTCGGGCCGGACGACCCCGAAAGCTGGCGCCTGATTGGCGATGCGACCCGCCTCGCTTTCGCGGACCGTGGCCGCTACATGGCCGACAGCGACTTTGTTGCGATGCCCAAAGGGCTTCTGAATGCCGACTATATCGCCGGGCGCGCCGAACTCATTCGTCGTCCGACGGCACTGGCCCCGGACGATGTTCAGGCCGGCGAGCCACCATGGGACAAGGCCGAGCTGCGCATCGACGGCATCGAGACGGAACGCCGGTCCACATCCCATTTCGTTATCGTCGACGATGCAGGAAACATTGCCTCGATGACCAGTTCCATCGAGAACGGGTTCGGCTCCCGTCTGATGGCGGCCGGCTTCCTGCTCAACAACCAGTTGACGGACTTCTCGTTCGCTCCGGAAGAAAACGGCGCCGCCGTTGCGAACCGCGTCGAGGCCGGCAAAAGACCGCGTTCTTCAATGTCACCGACGATCATTTTGGGGGACGGCAAGCCTGCCTATGCTCTGGGCTCGCCGGGCGGCAGCAACATCATTCCCTATGTGGCCAATACGATCATCGCCCTCATCGACTGGAAGATGGACATCCAGCAGGCCATTTCCCTCCCTCACCTGACCAACCGGTTCGGCGACTATGTACTTGAAAGCGGAACAGACGCGGAAGAACTGGCGGACGACCTGACCGCGCTCGGCTTCTCCGTGGAGTCCGGCGAGCTCAATTCCGGCCTTCACGGGATATCCATTTCAGCCGGGGAGATCGTCGGCGGAGCCGACCCTCGCCGTGAAGGCGTAGCCCTCGGCGACTGACCGAGGAGCGTGAGCCGGACCGACAGCTCTCACCGACAGGAACCGCGCCCTATCCCGCTACATCGGCCCCCGATAGCAGGATCGGCAGGATTGAATGTGACATTCCTCGACCAGCGTTCAGATCAAAAGGCGCCGATCCACATCGCCATGGCCACGATAAAGGTGCTGACGGAGACGAGCGAGACGACATCCTGCAATATATCGGTCATGGAACCCTCCTGTTTTCTGTGTGTTTTTGTTATGTTCCATTTTTGTTCCGGTTGTCAACCGGGCTACGAATCGCTCCTGACATCACGGTGAACGCCCGATATTGCCGAGGTGCGGTAATGTGTTGCGGATGCTCGAAGCGGGCGAAGTGATCAGCCCGGAAGGATTTTGCCATCCACGAGCGTGACCTTGCGGTCCATGCGGTCAGCCAATTCGTGATTGTGCGTTGCGATCATGGCCGACAGTCCGGAGTGACGTACGAGCGCTTCCAGCGCCTCGAACACGTACCCTGCCGTCGCCGGATCCAGATTGCCGGTCGGTTCGTCCGCAAGCAGCACCAGCGGCGCATTGGCGACCGCACGCGCGATGGCCACACGCTGCTGTTCACCGCCTGACAATTCGGCCGGCCTGTGCCCGGCCCGCTTGGCGATCTTCATGTAGTCGAGCAACTGCATGGCGCGGCTTTCGGCTTCCTTGCGCGCCAGACCGTGCACAAGCTGCGGCAGGACGACGTTCTCGAGTGCGGAGAACTCGGGCAGTAGGTGATGGAACTGATAGACGAAACCCACATCGTTGCGCCGGATGGCGGTGCGCGCATCATCCGACAGCTTGCCGCATGGGCGGCCATTCAAAAAGACCTCCCCTGCATCGGGCCGCTCCAGAAGTCCCGCCAGGTGCAGGAGCGTCGACTTCCCCGCGCCCGACGGCGCAACAAGAGCGACCATCTCACCACGACCGAGCAAAAAATCGGCGCCGTCGAGAATCGTCAGCGTGTTCGATCCCTGGAGATAGCGGCGTTCGACGCCCTGCAACTGCAAAACGATGTCGGCCCCCATCACTCGTACCTCAACGCCTCGACAGGATCGAGCCGTGCGGCGCGCCAGGCGGGAAATAGCGTGGCCAGAAGCGACAGGACCAGCGCCATCACCACGACGGAAACGGTCTCGCCGGCATCCATCTTTGCCGGCAACTGGCTCAGGAAGTAGAGTTCGGGATCGAACAGCCGCGTTCCGGACAACCAGGAGAAGAATGCCCGGATCGATTCGACGTTCAGGCAAACGATAATGCCCAGCACCACGCCCGCTACGGTGCCCGTGACCCCGATGGCCGCCCCTGTCATGACGAAGATGCGCATGATCGAGCCGCGCGTTGCTCCGATCGTTCTCAGGATCGCGATGTCGTGAGACTTGTCCTTCACCAACATGACGAGACCGGAGATGATGTTGAGCGCCGCCACGAGCACGATCAGCGTCAGGATCATGAACATGACATTGCGCTCGACCTGAAGGGCGGAAAAGAAGGTCTGGTTGCGTTGGCGCCAGTCGCTTAGGTAGAGCTGCCGCTGCGCCGCGATTTCGACGGGCTGCTTCAATTCATCGATGGAATCGGGATCATCGACGGATATCTCGATGCTCTGCGCTTTTCCTTCGCTGTTGAAATAGAGCTGGGCCTCGGAGAGCGGCATGAAGACGATCGATGCGTCGTATTCCGACATGCCAATCTCGAAAATGGCGGTGACGGCATAGGACTTCTGTCGCGGCACGGTGCCAAACGGCGTCACGTCGCCTTCCGGCGATGTCAAGGTGATCGAATCGCCGATGCCGATGCCGAGATTCTCCGCCATGCGGACACCGATCGCGACACCCTGGGATTCGTCGAACCCGTCGAGCGCGCCCTGGCGTACGTTGCCTGCGACCAGTTCGACCCGCTTGATGTCCTGCTCACGGATGCCGCGCACGAGCGCTCCCGTGCCACTGCCGAAGTTCCCGGATGCCAAAACCTGGCCTTCGACCAACGGGATGGCGTATTTGACGCCCTTAACGCCTTCTATGCGTTCCGCGACGGCAGCGAAATCATCCAGTGGACGGTCGATCGGCTGGAGGACCATGTGACCGTTCGTGCCGAGAATGCGCGTCAGGAGTTCGGCACGAAATCCGTTCATGACGGCCATGACGATGATCAGCGTCGCGACACCCAGCATGATTCCGACGAAGGAAATCGACGCGATGACCGATATGAAGGCTTCCTTTCGGCGCGCCCGCAGATAGCGCCAGGCAACCATGCGCTCGAACAGAGAGAACGGACCGGCGCCAGCTCTCCCGGAGACGGGCGCCTTGCTGGTCTGAGTGCCGGCTTCGCTCATGCCCCCCCACCGAACCGCCGCGCCACCTCGGCAATGGCGATCGTTTCACGCTCACCATTCATGCGGTTCTTGACTTCAACTTCGCCGGCGGCAACCCCGCGCGGACCGACGATGACCTGCCACGGCAGACCGATGAGATCGGCCGTCGCGAACTTGGCTCCGGCACGCTGATCGGTGTCATCGTAGAGCACGTCCTTGCCGATCGCCTTCAGGGTGGCTTCGATCTCGTCAGACACACGGTCGCATTCGGCGTCGCCGGGCTTCATGTTGATCAGCGCAATATCGAAGGGGGCCACGGATTCCGGCCAGATGATGCCATTGTCGTCATGAGACGCTTCGATGATGGCGGCAATCAGGCGCGATGGCCCGATGCCATAGGAGCCCATGGACACATTGTGCTCCTTGCCGTCCGGTCCGGTGACCGTGGCGCCCAACGGCTTGGAATATTTGTCGCCGAAATGGAAGATGTGGCCGACTTCGATACCGCGTGCCGACAACTGCCGAGCTTGCGGAACCTGTTGCCAGGCGCTCTCGTCGTGCATTTCGTCGGTCGCCGCATAGGGCGTCGTCCATTCCTTCACGATCCCGGCGATCTCGGAATTGTTGCCGAAATCGGTGTCTGACTCTGGGACCGTCAGCGAGAGATAATCGCTGTCGCAGAAGACCTGACTTTCTCCCGTCTCTGCCAGAATGATGAACTCGTGACTGAGATCGCCTCCGATGGGGCCCGTGTCGGCACGCATCGGAATGGCCTGCAGTCCCATGCGGGTGAAGGTCCTCAGATAGGCGACAAACATACGGTTATAGGCCGCCTTCGCGCCTTCGTAGTCGAGGTCGAAGGAATAGGCGTCTTTCATCAGGAATTCGCGCGACCGCATAACACCGAAACGCGGGCGCACCTCGTCCCTGAACTTCCACTGGATGTGGTACAGGTTGAGCGGCAAGTCCTTGTATGACCTCACATAGGAGCGGAAAATATCCGTAACCATCTCCTCGTTGGTCGGGCCGAACAGCATCGCGCGTTCGTGGCGGTCCTTGATGCGCAGCATCTCGGCGCCATAGTCGTTGTAGCGCCCGCTCTCGATCCAAAGATCGGCCGACTGGATCGTCGGCATGAGGATCTCGAGAGCCCCTGCACGGTTCTGCTCCTCGCGGATGATGTTGCAGACCTTGTCGAGCACCCGCTTGCCAAGTGGCAGCCACGAAAAACTGCCGGCCGCCTGCTGCCGGATCATGCCGGCGCGCAGCATCAGACGATGAGATACAATCTCCGCCTCACGCGGATTTTCTTTGAGGATAGGCAGGAAGTAACGCGACAACCGCATGAATTGAACCGTTGATCAGAATGGAAACGCGACCGGAATCAGACACGTTGCGATGCTCCGGTCTGCAAGCGCTTAATAGCCATTTCGTGGCCGGAAGGAAAGCCGAGGCGCTGCCCGCGACAAAATGGTGGGTGAGTTCTGCCATGTCGATAAGCACACCCTGCCATTCCTTTGTGCAGTGCAGCACATGAAACGCTGTTTCATAGCAAAAAAGATCGTGACAGGACGATGAACGTTGGGCTAGTGTGCCGCCATAAAATAAGAGAGCGGAAAACAAATCCACTCTCCTGCGCGGTCAAAGTCTTGGGAGGATGCGATCTAGGCGCGGTTTACTCGCAGCCGCCGGATACCGGAAACAGATCGGACGCGTTTACTTGGCAAGGCTTCGGCCTTGCATTTTTTTTGTGCAATCAAGAATTTGCGCGCGTTTCATCAAGTATCGCGCGACGTCGACTCAGTCGAAGTCAGGAACGAAATTCGGCAGATCGTCAATGCCCAGCCCGAAATGCGTCGTGGCTATGTAAAGCGCCCCGATGATGATCAGCGAGACGATTGTGGTGCGCAGGACTGCTCTGGCCATGTGAGGTTCGCGCGGCGCGCTCGAGGTGGTGCCGAGCGTGACATCGCCCTCATCGTCCTGCGTACGCAGACCGAATGGAAGCGTCGCGAAAAGGACGATCCACCAGATGATGAAGAACAGCGCAATTCCGGTAATCCAGTTCATCCGCTCTGCCTTTGTCAGACTTCTTCTAGCTCGACGAGCGTTCCCTGGAAGTCCTTCGGGTGAAGAAACAGGACCGGTTTGCCATGTGCACCGGTCCTGGGTTCGCCGTTGCCCAGCACACGTGCGCCCTGGGCTGTGAGCCGGTCGCGCGCCGCGCGGATATCCTCGACTTCGTAGCAGACATGGTGCATGCCGCCGGCCGGATTGCGTTCCAGAAATGTTGCGATCGGCGAGCCTTCGCCCAGCGGCTCCAGAAGTTCCACCTTGGTGTTGCCCAGATCAACGAAGACGACGGTTACACCGTGTTCCGGCAATGACTGTGGATCGCTCACCGTCGCACCGAGGACGTCGCGATAGCTTGCGCTGGCCGCTGCCAGGTCCGGCACCGCGATGGCAACATGATTGAGCCGACCAAGCATGACGATATCCTTCTATCCTGCCCAAAATGCTTTCGCGCATCCGAGCGCTATCGCGTGACGAACACCGTGACCACGGGCTTCTTGCCCCAGGCCTGTCTGGCCGCATTGCGCACAGCGCGCCGCACCGCTTCCAGCACAAGGTCGAGATCCTTACGCCTCACCCGCGGGATGCTATCAACCGCGCCCATTGCCGCACCCAGCATGATGTCTTCCAGCGGCTCGCCCGCTCGGTCGGCTTCCGGCAGACCATATGCGACGAGATCCGGGTCGCCGGCCATTTCATAGCGTTCGTCCAGAACCACATTCACGGCCACATGACCGACATAGGAAAGCTTGCGCCTGTCCTTGATGCCGACCTCGTCTTCGTTGCCGATGATCAGGCCGTCCTTGTAGATGCGCCCGAACGGCACCTGATCGATGATTTCGGCGGGACCGGGCGCAAGGCGCAGCATGTCGCCGTTGCGCACCTGTGCCACTTCCTTGATGCCGCATTGGGCAGCCAGTGATCCGTGCGCCACGAGGTGGGCTGCCTCGCCATGGACCGGCACCGCGATCTGCGGACGCACCAATCCGTACATGCGCATCAGTTCCTCACGACGTGGATGACCGGAGACGTGAACGAGTGCGTCGCCGTCTTCGATGATGCGGATGCCCTGCTCGATCAGGCTGTTCTTGATTTCCAGGATTGCCTTCTCGTTGCCGGGGATTGTGCGGGAAGAGAATATGACCGTGTCGCCGGGCGACAGGGCCACGGTCTTCATCTCGTCGCGTGCCAGCTTTGCCAGCGCGGCACGCGGTTCGCCCTGACTGCCTGTACACAGGATGACGAGGTTTTCCCGCCGGATCAGCCCGTAATCCTCCTCGGCGATAAAATCCGGCAGGCCGTCGAGATAGCCGAGATCTGAAGCCACGTCGATGCAACGCTTGAGCGATCGTCCGAGAACCATGACCTGACGACCGGCGTCACGCGCCGCCTCGGCGATCGAGCGCACCCGGCCGATGTTCGAGGAGAACGAGGTGACGGCCACCCGGCCCGGAGCCTTCTCGATGATCTGTTTCAGGCTTTCGCCGACCTCTTCTTCCGAGGGCGAGATTCCTTCGCGCATGGCGTTTGTCGAATCGCAGACAAGCGCCAGCACCCCTGCATCGCCTATGGTCCGAAACCGTGCTTCATCCGTCTTTGGACCGATTGTCGGTGCAGGATCCATCTTCCAGTCGCCCGTGTGGATCACAGTGCCTGCGGGCGACGTGATGGCCAGGGAGACCGGCTCGGGGATCGAATGTGTCACCGCAATGGCCTCGATCTGAAACGGGCCGACCGCAAAGGTGCTGCCAGCGTGATAGATCTCGACCGGAATGTCTGGCGCGTTCGGCTCCGATTGCCGTTTCGCCTCCAGCAGGCCGGCGGTGAATGGCGTCATCCATACCGGAACCCCCAAACGGGGCCACAAATCGAGCAAGGCTCCATAGTGATCTTCGTGCGCATGGGTGATCACGATGCCGCGGAGTTGATCGACCCGTTCCTCGATGAATCGGATATCGGGCAATACAAGGTCTGCGCCCGGCAGTTCCGGACCAGGAAAACTGACACCGCAGTCCACGATGATCCATTCCCGCTCCTCGGGGCGGCCGTAACCATAAAGCCCCAGATTCATTCCGATCTCACCCACTCCTCCGAGTGGAACAAAGACCAGTTCCTGTGCCGGGCCTCTCGCCATATTCAGCCTTTCCTAGAGTGCGGTGCATCCACTTGGATGCACTTAGGACGCTCTATCATCATCAAGTTTGCGCATGGTGCCGAAATCGCGCCCGATCCTCGGGCCAATGCGCTGGGATTGCTCTGCCGCATCAACTCGCAGATGCCGATGCGACGGCGCCAAAATGAACATCGCCCGCGGCAATATTGTACACGCGGCCGTCGCGGCTGCGGATCACGAAGCGGCAATCCTCGTCGATGGTCTCGAAGATGCCGCGCACGACCTCGCCGTTGATCTGAACGGCGACCTCGCTTCCAAGTCCGGCAGCCCGCTGAAGCCAACGCTCGCGAACGGCCTGGATTCCCCTGCCCCGGTCCCACAGCCGCACCACGTCGGTCCAGGCGTCCGACAGCGCGAGGAAGAGTGTTTCCGCGTCGACATGCGCGCCCAACGCAGCCAATGAGGTGGCGGGATATGGCAGGTTTGTCGGGTGCGTCGCCACATTGACCCCGATACCAATGGAAACGGCGAACCGGTCGGCGGAGAGCATCGTCGATTCCAAAAGGATACCGGCAAGTTTGGCGCCGCCCGCCAGAACGTCGTTCGGCCATTTCAGTTCGAAACGGGCCGCCGTTCCCTGCACATTGCCGCCATCAACGCCGATGGCCAGACGTGCGGAGGGTATGCACGCGTCCAGCGCCTCGCCGAGCGCCAGACCGGCGACAAAACCAAGAGTCGCGGCCGCCGGCAACGGGCAGCAATCGACCATCAGCAGGCTCGCCGCGAGGTTTCCTTCGAGCGATTCCCAGACACGCCCCCTGCGCCCGCGGCCGCTCTCCTGCTTCCTGGACACGATCCACAGCCGGCCCGAATCTCCCTGCCGCGCCCGCTCGAGCGCGAGCGCATTGGTGGAACCGACGGTATCGAACGCTTCGAGGCGATAGCCCTCAAGCGATGCGCCCGGCGCCAGGGCAAATCCCATCGGATCAGAAGAACGTGCTCGCGGCGGCTTCGGCCATGGTGCCGATCGGCCCACCGATCAGCACATAGAACAGCACGAAGGCGCCCGACACGCCAAGTACGAGGCGAAGCTCGCCAGCCATCGGCAGGAAGCCGCCGACGGGCTCGTCGAACCACATGATCTTGATGATGCGAAGATAGTAGTAGGCACCGACCACCGACGCCAGAACGCCGATCACGGCAAGCGCATAGAGTTCAGCGTTGATTGCCGCCAGGAAGACGTACCACTTCGCCCAGAAACCGGCCAATGGAGGAATGCCGGCCAGCGAGAACATGAGGATGGTCAAAATGGTCGCCATCACCGGATTGGTCGAAGACAGACCAGCCAGATCATCGATCTGCTCGACATTCCCTTCCTTGCGCCGCATCGCCAGGATGAAGGCGAAAACGCCCAACGTCATCACCAGGTAGATCAGCATGTAGATCGCGACGCCCTGAATCCCGGCATGGGTATTGGCCGCGAGACCGACCAGTGCGAAGCCCATATGACCGATCGAGGAATAGGCCATCAGGCGCTTGATGTTGCGTTGTCCGATCGCGGCAAACGAGCCCAGAAGCATCGAGGCTATGGCGATAAAGACAATGATCTGCTGCCAATCGGGTGCGACAGGCTCGAATGCGCCCACCACCACGCGTACGATCAGCGCCATTGCCGCCATCTTCGGAGCAGCCGCGAAGAAGGCCGTGACCGGCGTAGGTGCGCCTTCGTAGACGTCCGGTGTCCACATGTGGAAGGGCACGGCGGAAATCTTGAATGCCAGGCCCGCCAGAAGGAACACTAGACCGAAGATGAGACCGAGCTGACGCTCGCCACCCGCAAGCTCGGCAGCGATGGCTTCGAACCCGGTGTTGCCCGTGTAGCCGTAGACCAGCGTGATGCCATAGAGCATCATGCCCGAGGAAAGGGAGCCGAGCACGAAGTACTTCAGTCCGGCCTCGGTCGAGCGCACGCTGTCGCGGTTGATCGCGGCTACAACATAGAGCGCCAAAGATTGCAGCTCGAGTCCCAGATAAAGGGCGATCATGTCGTTCGCCGAGATCATCAGCAGCATGCCAAGCGTGGCCAGCATGAGCAGAACCGGGAACTCGAACTTGTCGAATTTCTCGGCTTTCGCAAATCCAACCGACATGATCAACGTGACCACCGACCCAACGAGCGTCAGCATCTTCATGAAGCGGCCGAAGGCGTCGTTGACGAAGGCCCCGTTGAACGCTGTTCCATCCTGGCCGAACAGTGCCATCCAGGCGGCGGCGCCGATCAGAATGGCTACGGAAAGGCCGGTCACAAGAGTGTTGGAGCGTTCGCCGCTGAAAACGCCGATCATGAGCAGGACCATGGCCGCGACCGCCAGGATGAGTTCCGGCGTCGCCAGCGACAGGCTCGTGAGAAGGTCAGCCGTCATGGTTCAAGTCAATCCCTACTGAGCAAGTGCGGTGGACATGCCGCTGTTGGCGGCTTCGATGGATACGGTGACGTTGTTGACCAGCGCTTCGACCGAAGCTGCGGTGACATTGAACACCGGCGCCGGATAGACACCGAAGAAGATCACCAGGATCACCAGCGGATAGATCACCGCCTTCTCGCGTGTCGACAGATCGAGAAGTCCCTTCAGGCTTTCCTTGGTCAACGCGCCGAATATCACCCGGCGGTAGAGCCAAAGCGCATAGGCGGCCGACAGGATGATCCCGGTCGCGGCAAAGAAGGCAACCCACGTGTTGACCTTGAACACACCCAGCAGGGTCAGGAATTCGCCAATGAATCCGCTGGTGCCGGGCAGGCCGACATTGGCCATGGTGAATATCAGGAACACCACGGCATATTTGGGCATGTTGTTGACCAGCCCACCATAGGCGGCGATCTCACGGGTATGCATCCGGTCGTAGACGACGCCGACGCACAAGAACAGGGCTCCAGAAACAAGGCCGTGCGAGAGCATCTGGAAGATCCCACCTTCGATGCCTTCCTGGTTCATCGCGAAGATGCCCATGGTCACGTATCCCATGTGGGCTACGGAGGAATAGGCAATGAGCTTCTTGATGTCCTCCTGCATCAGGGCCACCAGCGACGTATAGACGATGGCCACGACGGAAAGGGTGAAGATCAGGGGTGCGAAGTCAGCAGAAGCCAGCGGGAACATCGGCAATGAGAAGCGCAGGAAGCCGTAACCGCCCATTTTCAACAAAATGGCGGCCAGCACGACCGAACCGGCGGTCGGCGCTTCCACGTGCGCGTCCGGCAGCCATGTATGGACCGGCCACATCGGCATCTTCACCGCGAAGGACGCAAAGAATGCCAGCCACAGCCATTTCTGCATTCCCGCAGGGAAATCATGCGTCAGCAGTTGCGTGATGTCGGTCGTTCCCGACTGCCAGTACATCGCCATGATGGCGAGCAGCATGAGCACGGAGCCAAGCAGCGTGTAGAGGAAGAACTTGAAGCTCGCATAGACTCGCCGCTTACCACCCCACACGCCGATGATGATGAACATCGGGATGAGGCCAGCCTCGAAGAACACGTAGAACAGAACGATGTCGAGCGCGCAGAACACGCCTATCATCAGCGTTTCCAGGATGAGGAACGCGATCATGTATTCCTTGACGCGCTTCTGCACGGACTCCCAGCTGGCCAGAATGCAAAGCGGCATCAGGAAGGTCGTCAGGATGACGAACAGCATGGAGATGCCATCGACTCCCATGTGATAGGAGATGCCCGAGCCCAGCCATTCTGCCTTCTCGACCATCTGGAAGCCTGGATCGCTCGTGTCGAACCCGGTCCAGATCAGCAGCGACAGCAGAAAGGTGAAGGCGGTCGTCAGAAGCGCGACGTTGCGAATGTTGCGCACGCCGGCATTTCCCTCGTCCCTGATGAACAGGATTATGAGGGCTCCCACCAGCGGCAGGAATGTTACCGTCGTGAGAATTGGCCAATCGGTCATTGTCTAGAACGAGCTCCCGAGCATCATCCAGGTCACGAGCGCGGCCACGCCGATCAGCATCGCGAAGGCATAGTGATAGAGGTATCCGGTCTGCAGCTTGATCACCCGGTTGGTCATGTCGACCACCCGCGCAGAGACGCCGTCAGGACCGAAGCCGTCGATGAGCCACCCGTCGCCCTTCTTCCAAAGGAACCGGCCGAGCCGCATTGCAGGCTTGACGAACAGAAAGTCGTAAAGTTCGTCAAAATACCACTTGTTGAGCAGGAAGGCGTAGAGCAGCCGGTGCTGCTCGGCCAGCCGACGCGGTGTCTCCGGCGAACGGATGTAGAACTGATAGGCAACGCCGAGGCCGAGCAGCATCGCCACGAAAGGCGAGAGCTTCACCCACACAGGCACTTCATGGAACTCATGAAGGATGTGATTGTCCGGCAGCGTAAACAGTGCGCCCTTCCAGAAGTGATCATAATCGTGCCCGATGAAATACTCGTGGAACACGACGCCTGCGAACAGTGCCCCGGCAGCAAGGATGAACAGCGGCACCAGCATGACCATCGGCGACTCGTGCACATGGTGCATGACGTCGGCCGTGGCGCGCGGGCGTCCGTGGAACGTCATGAAGATGAGCCGCCAGGAATAGAAGCTGGTGAACACCGCGGCCACGACCAGAAGGATGAAGGCCGTTGTCGCCATCGCGTTGTGACCGACGAAGGCACCTTCGATGATCGCGTCCTTGGAGAAGAAGCCGGCAGTGCCGATGATCGTCGCGGGAATGCCGACACCGGTAAGCGCGATCGTACCGATGATCATCATCCAGTAGGTATAGGGGATGAGGCGGCGCAGACCGCCCATCTTGCGCATGTCCTGCTCATCGGAAACGGCATGGATGACCGAACCCGATCCCAGGAACAGAAGCGCCTTGAAGAATGCATGCGTGAACAGGTGGAAGATCGCGGCGGAATAGAAGCCGAGACCGATCGCCACGAACATGTAACCGAGCTGCGAGCAGGTCGAGTAAGCGATCACGCGCTTGATGTCGTTCTGCACCAGTCCGACCGTTGCCGCGAAGAATGCGGTGAAAGCGCCGATGAACGTCACCGCGACCAGCGCCGTATGGGACAGTTCGAAGATCGGCGACAGACGCGCCACCATGAAGACCCCGGCAGTGACCATTGTCGCCGCGTGGATGAGCGCTGAGACCGGTGTCGGACCTTCCATGGCATCAGGCAGCCAGGTGTGCAGCGGCACCTGTGCCGACTTGCCCATGGCACCCATGAACAACAGCAGGCAGACCACTGTCAGGGCAGCATGATGGTCAAGATGATAGCCGAGGAAGTTGAGAACCGTTTCACCGTGCTCTGCCGCACCTTCTGCCGCCGGCATGAACGCCGCGGTTCCGTTGAAGATGACGTCGAAATTGACCGAGCCGAAAAGGATGAACACACCGAATATGCCGAGCGCAAAGCCGAAGTCGCCGACACGGTTGACGACGAAGGCCTTGATGGCTGCGGCATTTGCCGAGGGCTTCTTGTACCAGAAGCCGATCAGCAGATAGGAGGCCAGCCCCACGCCTTCCCATCCAAAGAACATCTGAACCAGATTGTCGGACGTCACGAGCATCAGCATCGCGAAGGTGAACAGCGACAGATAGGCGAAGAAGCGTGGCCTGTGCGGATCATGGTGCATGTAGCCGATCGAATAGATGTGCACCAATGCAGAGACGGTGTTGACGACGACCAGCATGACGACCGTCAGCGTGTCGACGCGCAGCGCCCAGTCCACGTTGAGACTGCCTGACTGTATGAATTGCATCACCGGCACGGTGAACGCTTCACCATCCCCGAACGCCACCGTGAAGAAGGCCACCCAGGACAGGACTGCCGAAATCACCAGGAAGCCGGATGTGAGGTATTCGCTGGCCTTGGCGCCGATCGAGCGACCGAAGAGCCCTGCGATAAGAAAGCCGACGAGCGGCAGAAAGACGATCGTCTGATACATGATCCTGTCCCGTCAGCCCTTCATCATGTTGATATCTTCGACCGCAATCGAACCGCGGTTGCGGAAGAACACGACGAGAATGGCGAGTCCGATGGCCGCCTCGGCAGCCGCAACCGTAAGAACGAACAGAGCAAATGCCTGTCCGACGAGATCGCCCAGCGCGGCCGAAAAGGCCACGAAATTCAGGTTGACCGCGAGCAGTATGAGTTCGATCGACATCAGGATGACGATGACGTTCTTTCGGTTCAGGAAAATGCCGAAGACGCCAAGCGTAAACATGATGGCCGAGACGGTTAGAAAATGTGCGATGCCGACTTCCATGATGCTGTCCGTCAAATTCCCTTGCCTGTCTCGACTTCCACCACATCGATGGCAGTCTGCGGAGTGCGGGCGACCTGAGCGGGTATGCTCTGGCGCTTGACCCCGGCTTTGTGCCGGAGCGTCAGCACGATGGCGCCAACCATGGCCACAAGCAGCACGAGACCTGCGATCTGGAAGAAGTAGATGTAATCCGTATAAAGAATGTCGCCGAGGGCGGCGGTATTGTGCCGCTCAGCCAGCGCCGGGGTCGGCATCGCCGTCTGCGACGCCAGTTCCGGCGAAAAGGAATAGCCGCCGACAACGACGATCAGTTCCGCCGCCAGAATGAGTCCGACCAGCGCGCCGATCGGAGCATACTGAAGGGCGCCCTGCTTGAGCTCGGTGAAATCGACATCGAGCATCATGACGACGAACAGGAAGAGGACGGCCACGGCGCCGACATAAACGACCAGCAGGATCATCGCCAGGAACTCTGCACCCGTCAGCAGGAAGAGCGCCGCAGCGTTGAAGAAGGTCAAGATGAGAAAGAGCACCGAATGCACGGGATTGCGCGCGGATATGACCATGAAGGCCGATCCGATCGCGATGAAGGCGAATAGATAGAAAAAGATCGCCTCTAGTCCTGTAAGCATGGGTTCCCCCGGGTTGAGCGGCGGTGCCTGGGCTTCGCCTGTTACCGGCTCCGACCATCCCGGGTCCGAGCCGTCCTGTCCTTAGACGAGGCGTTGCCGCCCGTCCATCTCTGTGCCGTCACCGATACGGTGAATCGATCTGAATATTGCGGGCGATTTCGCGTTCCCACCTGTCTCCGTTGGCGAGCAGCTTGTCCTTGTCGTAGTAGAGCTCCTCGCGCGTTTCGGTGGCGAACTCGAAATTCGGTCCCTCGACAATCGCGTCGACCGGGCACGCCTCCTGGCAGAAGCCGCAATAGATGCACTTCACCATGTCGATGTCGTAGCGCACGGTTCTACGCGTGCCGTCGTTGCGGCGCGGACCCGCTTCAATTGTGATCGCCTGAGCCGGGCAGATCGCCTCGCAGAGCTTGCAGGCAATGCAGCGTTCCTCGCCGTTGGGATAGCGGCGCAGGGCATGTTCACCGCGAAAGCGCGGACTGACAGGGCCCTTCTCGTGCGGATAGTTGATCGTGTATTTCGGTGCAAAGAACTGACGCATGGACAGCGCCACGGCACCGACGAACTCCTTCAAGAGGAGCGATTTGGCAGCTTGGGCGAGAGCAGACATCGTCATTCTCCCGAAAACAGTGGGGCTACGAAGTAGCCGATGACCGGCAGGAGCACGAACTGGCTGAGGCCGGTAATGTTAAGGACGCGCTTGGTTTCAGGCAGATCGACGCGGCTGGCAAGCAAGCGCAGAAGATAGAAGTCCGCGACCGCGACGATCAGCCCGACGACAGCGCCGATGAGTGCTGTGCTCATGTCACGCCACCAGTCCGGTGAGTTTCAGGAACGCAGCCGTCGCCACGACCATGAACAGCGAGATCGGAAGAAAGACCTTCCAGCCGAGGCGCATCAGCTGATCATAGCGGTAGCGGGGCACGAAGGACTTCACCAGCGCGAACATGAAGAACACCGCGCAAACCTTCAGCACGAACCAGACGATCCCTGGCACCCAGGTAAAGGGCGCGAAATCGAAAGGCGGCAGCCATCCACCAAGGAAAAGTATGGTGGTGAGCGCGCACATCAAGACGATGGCGACATACTCGCCAAGGAAGAACAGCAGGAAGGCCGTCGACGAATACTCGATCATGTGACCCGCCACGAGTTCCGATTCTGCTTCCACCAGGTCGAAAGGCGGCCGGTTCGTCTCGGCAAGCGCCGAGATGAAGAAGATGATGAACATCGGGAAGAGGCCCAGCCAATGCCAATCCAGGAAGCTGTTGGGCAGGCCCGCCATGGTTCCCAGACCGTCGCGCTGCGACAGCACGATGTCGGTCAGGTTCAAGGAGCCGACGCACAGGAGAACCGTGACGATGACGAAGCCGATCGAGACTTCGTAGGACACCATTTGGGCAGCCGAACGGAGTGCGCCGAGGAAAGGGTATTTCGAGTTCGAAGCCCAGCCGCCCATGATCACGCCATAGACCTCGAGCGAAGAGATGGCGAACACATAGAGGATGCCGACATTGATGTTGGCAATCGCCCATCCCTCGTCCACGGGGATGACCGCCCACGCCGCCATGGCCAAAACGGCAGAGACAAGCGGAGCCAGCAGGAAGACGCCCTTGTTCGCGCCAGCCGGGATGACCGGCTCCTTGAAAACGAACTTCAACAGATCGGCGAAAGCCTGAAGCAATCCCCAGGGGCCAACCACGTTGGGCCCGCGCCGCAACTGCACCGCTGCCCAGATCTTGCGGTCGGCATACAGGATGTAGGCGACAAAGATCAGCAGGACGACCAGCAGGACGACCGACTTGAGGAGTATGATCAGTGCAGGCAGCACGTAGATCGAGAAGAAAGTGTCCATTGCCCCCTACCCTATTCAGCAGCTTGCTTGTGGCCGCCGCGCGCCAATGCCGAGCATTCCGCCATCACGGCGGACGCACGTGCGATCGGGTTTGTCAGATAGAAATTCTGCACGGTCGAGACGAATGGGCTCTTGCCGAGGCGGCCGCTCGCGCTTGCCAGGCCGGCGATATCCGCTGGGTCACCAGGCTTGATTTCGTCGATATCGGCGAAATGCGGATGGGCTTCATAGAGCTGCGCTCTCAGCTGAGGAAGCGAGTCAAACGGGAGCTTGTGGCCCAAGACATCCGAAAGAGCCCGCAGGACCGCCCAGTCTTCCTTTGCCTCTCCCGGCGCAAACCCTGCCCGGTTCGTCATCTGGACCCGCCCCTCCGTGTTCACGTAGGTGCCCGACTTCTCGGTATAGGTCGCGCCCGGAAGAATGACGTCTGCGCGGTGCGCGCCAGCGTCTCCGTGGCTGCCGACATAGACGGTGAAGGCATTGCCGATCTTCTTCATGTCGATTTCATCGGCACCGAGCAGGAAGAGCACGTCCAGCGCCCCCATCATGCCTGCAACGTCCTTTCCGCCCTCGCCGGGAACGAAACCAAGATCCAGACCACCCACGCGGGCCGCCGCGGTGTGCAGAACCGCAAAGCCGTTCCAGTCTTCCGTCGTGGCGCCAACCGCACCGGCAAGCTTCGCCGCCAGGGCAAGCACCGCCGCGCCGTCTAGGCGCGCAAGAGCACCCTGGCCCACAACGATCATGGGACGCTTGGCCTTCTTCAGGGCGGAGAAGAACTTCCCGTTGCCATCGGCCATATCCTTGAGCGTTTCGGGACCGGCTCCGAGCATCTCGTAGTCGTAGCGCAGGTCGCCGACGTCTCCGATCACGCCGATCGGGAAGCCGCCCATACGCCAGCGCTTACGAATGCGGGCATTAAGGACAGAGGCCTCGAAACGGGGATTTGCGCCGACGATGAGAAGCGCATCCGCGTCTTCGATTCCCTCGATCGTCGGGTTGAAAAGGTAGCCGGCACGTCCTTTGGCGGGATCAAGCGCGGCACCATCCTGGCGGCAATCGAAATTGGCCGATCCGAGCGACTGCATGAGACGTTTCAGAGCGAACATTTCCTCCACGCTCGCCATATCGCCGGCGATCGCGCCGATACGGTCGGGGGCGGCATTGCCCACCTTCGCCGCAATGGCGGCAAAAGCCTCGCCCCAGGTCGCGGGAACCAGACGTCCATCCCGACGCACATACGGACGATCAAGGCGCTGCGAACGCAGACCATCCCAGACGAAGCGCGTCTTGTCCGAAATCCACTCCTCGTTGACCTGATCATTGATGCGCGGCAGAATCCGCATGACTTCGCGCCCGCGCGTGTCGACCCGGATGGCCGAACCGACCGCGTCCATCACGTCGATGGATTCTGTCTTCGACAGTTCCCATGGGCGCGCCTGGAAAGCATAGGGCTTGGATGTCAACGCGCCGACCGGGCACAGATCGATGACGTTGCCCTGCAGCTCGGAGGTCATTGCCTGTTCGAGATAGGTCGTGATCTCGGCATCCTCGCCGCGTCCGATCAGACCCAGCTCCGAAATGCCCGCCACCTCGGTCGTGAAACGTACGCAGCGCGTGCAGTGGATGCAGCGCGTCATGATCGTCTTCACCAGCGGGCCAATATACTTGTCCTCAACGGCACGCTTGTTCTCGTGATAACGCGACGAATCCACGCCATAGGCCATGGCCTGATCCTGAAGGTCGCATTCGCCACCCTGGTCGCAGATAGGACAGTCCAGCGGATGGTTGATGAGCAGGAACTCCATCACGCCTTCGCGCGCCTTCTTCACCATCGGTGTGTTGGTGAAGATTTCCGGCGGCTCGCCGTTCGGGCCGGGGCGCAGATCGCGAACGCCCATCGCGCAGGATGCCGCCGGCTTGGGCGGGCCGCCCTTCACCTCCACCAGGCACATGCGGCAATTGCCCGCGATCGACAACCGGTCGTGGAAACAGAAGCGCGGAATTTCCGCGCCCGCCTCCTCCGCCGCTTGAAGCAGCGTGAAGTGGTCGGGTACTTCGATTTCTTTGCCGTCGACCTTGAGCTTCGTCATCTATTCGTCCCCGGCGCCTGCCGCCGTTCCGGTTGCCTGCAGAAAAATTGCAGTCAGGTTGTCTTCTTCATCAAATCCGCGGCCTGCTTCAGCCATTCATCGCGGCTGATGCGGCCTTTGAACCCCAGATGCTGCTCCATCCGGGCTATTTCCTCTTCGCCCCAGGCGGCGATCTGCGCATATGTTTGCACACCCAATCCGTTGAGGACCTGCTCCATTTTCGGTCCGATACCCGATATCGCCTTGAGATCGTCGGGTTCGGCAGCTTCATCCAGTGACGGTTCCGGCCTCACGGCATTCGCCACATCCATCTTGTCGGTGTCGGCTTCTTCGCTGCCGGCCATGGCCACAGCAGCCTTCTCAATGTCCTTCTCGATCGCCAGCACAGCCTTACCGCCTGCGTCAATGGCGGAACGCGCAACGTCCCTGGCATCTTCGGTAAGGGTCTCCGTCGCCGCCATCATGCGCCGCGCCGGTGACTTGGGCGCCTTGTAGGCCGGAGCGTCTTCCTCATCAAGTTCGAGGCGCAGAAACATGCCCGACATTTTTTGCGCCGCATCCATGGAGCCGGCAACAGCCCCCATCCACGTACCGAGCGCCTGACCGAACAGCCCTGCCCCGAGCGCGCTGCAGGCGGCGCCGGCTGCCAAGGGCTGAACCATCAAATTGACGTCCCCACCGAATTGAGCAGGGAACATGGCCGCGAGATCACGGCTCATCTTGTCGAACTGCGCTTCCATCGTCTCAACGTCAGGCATCAGGTCTTGGGGTATGAACGACATCGACATCGGCTTTCTCCTTGTCGTGGCTTTCTATGCCCACCTGGCTGCGTCCCTCGAATGTATCTGGCCGGTGTCCGCACCGGCTCCGTCTTCTGGTTTGCTACCTCTCACTTCGCTGCCACGAGCACAGGCTCGGCGCGATGCGCGTTGCGCGTGAACTCATCGATGCGACGCTCGATTTCCGGCCGGAAATGGCGAATCAATCCCTGGATCGGCCAAGCCGCCGCATCACCCAAAGCACAGATCGTATGTCCCTCGACCTGCTTCGTGACATCGAGCAGCATGTCGATCTCCCGCTTCTGCGCTTCACCACGCACAAGCCTCTCCATTACGCGCCACATCCATCCGGTGCCCTCACGGCACGGCGTGCATTGGCCGCAGCTTTCATGCTTGTAGAAATAGGCCAGCCTGGCGATCGCTTTGACGATGTCGGTCGACTTGTCCATGACGATCACAGCCGCCGTGCCAAGTCCCGACTTGAGATCGCGCAAGGCGTCGAAATCCATCGGCGTATCGATGATCTGATCGGCAGGAACGAGGGGCACGGAAGACCCGCCGGGGATGACCGCGAGCAGATTGTCCCAGCCGCCACGGATGCCGCCGCAATGCTTGTCGATCAGTTCGCGGAACGGAATCGACATGGCCTCTTCGACGGTGCACGGATTGTTGACGTGCCCGGATATGCAGAAGAGCTTCGTGCCCTTGTTGTTGTCACGTCCAAATGATGAGAACCAGGCTGCGCCACGCCGCAGGATCGTCGGTGCCACTGCGATGGATTCGACGTTGTTCACCGTTGTCGGGCAGCCGTACAGGCCGACATTGGCCGGAAATGGCGGCTTCAGCCGCGGCTGTCCCTTCTTGCCCTCAAGGCTTTCAAGGAGCGCCGTCTCCTCGCCGCAGATGTAGGCGCCGGCCCCATGGTGAACGTAAACGTCAAAATCGTAGCCGTTCTTGTTGTTCTTGCCGATCAATCCGGCGTCATAGGCTTCGTCGATCGCGCGCTGCAGCGCCTCGCGTTCACGGATGAACTCGCCGCGCACATAGATATAGGCCGCCACGGCTCCCATGGCGAAGCCGGCCACGAGACACCCTTCGACAAGCGTATGCGGATCGTGGCGCAGGATGTCGCGGTCCTTGCAAGTGCCGGGCTCGGACTCATCGGCATTGACCACCAGATAAGCAGGGCGGCCGTCGGACTCCTTGGGCATGAAGGACCATTTCAGTCCGGTCGGGAATCCCGCCCCGCCGCGCCCGCGAAGCCCGGACGCCTTCATCTCGTTGATGATCCAGTCGCGTCCCTTGTCCAGCAGGCCTTTCGTGCCGTCCCAGTGGCCGCGCGCCATGGCGCCCTTCAGGGAACGGTCGAACTGGCCGTATATGTTGGTGAAGATGCGGTCCTTGTCCTGAAGCATCACCCTCTCCTCACCGCGGCTTCTTGCCGAAGACACGGACATATTCGGCCACGCCGCCCTTCGCGAGCGCCTTGGCCTGCTTGACCCAATCCTCGCGTTCGATGCGGCCGTGGAATTTCAGATATCCATCGACCCATTCGCGCTCGGCCTTCTTCCACGAAGCGACTTGCTTGTAGGTAAAGATGCCGATCGAATGCAGGATTTCCTCGATTTTCGGCCCGACACCGGAAATCAGCTTCAGATCGTCCGGCGTGGACGGCCGCTCGATGCCGGCGGGACGGTTCTTGTCATCGACCGCAACGGCCTTGCTGGAGGCCACAACTTCCGGCTTTGCAGCCTGGGGACGAGACTTGCGCGGCCGGGCCTTGCCCTCGACAGCCGGTTCGGTCTTGTCCGCCTCGGCTGCATCACCCGCAGGCGGGGTGACGCTTGCCCGCTTCTCCCCGTTCGCGCTTGCCTTCGCATCGGAAGGCGTTTCGACGGCGGGGCTGGTCTCGATCGCGTTGGTCTTCGGCTTCGCAGCCTTGGACGGCGGGATCGGATCACCTTTCGCAGGCTTGTCGGCCTTTGTCGCGGCAGCCCGTGTCTTGAGCAAGACGGCCTTCTCGTCCTTCAGCGTTGTCAGGCCGGACGCCGGCGCAGAGAAGACCCGATCGATCTGAGGCCCAGTCGGCACGGTGTCGCCACGGCCCGCCTCGAACTCATCGATGATTTCGCTCAACCGTTCAGGCGTCAGGTCTTCGTAGGAATCCTTGAAGATCATCACCATCGGCGCATTCACGCAGGCGCCCTGGCACTCCACCTCTTCCCAGGACAGCGTCCCAGCTTCATTGGTGTGAAACTGCTCCGGGTGAATCTTCTGCCGGCAGACCTCCATCAGGGCTTCGGACCCGCGCAGCATGCACGGGGTCGTGCCGCAAACCTGGATGTGCGCCTTCGTTCCCACCGGGTTGAGCTGGAACTGCGTATAGAAGGTCGCGACTTCGAGAGCCCGGATATAAGGCATCTCCAGCATGTCCGCGATGTGTTCGATGGCTGCCCGCGTCACCCACCCCTCCTGCTCCTGCGCAATCATCAGGAGCGGAATGACGGCGGATTGTTCGCGGCCCTTCGGATATTTCTTGATCCACTTCTTCGCCTCCGCCGAGTTCGCCTTGTCGAAGGCGAAACTGGCTGGCTGAAGAGCTGGCTCTGCGAGACGGCGGACACTCATCTATCTATCGACCTCACCAAACACGATGTCGAGGGAGCCTAGCACGGCGGAGATGTCGGCCAGCATGTGGCCGCGGCAAAGGAAATCCATCGCCTGGAGATGGGCGAAGCCGGGCGCGCGCAGCTTGCAGCGGTACGGCTTGTTGGTTCCGTCCGAAACCAGATAGACGCCGAATTCACCCTTCGGTGCCTCGACAGCCGCATAGACCTCGCCTTCGGGAACCCGATAGCCTTCCGTGTAGAGCTTGAAATGATGGATCAACGCTTCCATCGAACGCTTCATGGCGCCACGCTTGGGCGGGACGACCTTCCCGTCCTCGTTGGAAACCGGTCCCTGCTTGTCGCTGCCAAGAAGCCGCTCCACGCATTGCCGCATGATCCGCGCTGACTGGCGCATTTCCTCCATCCGGATCAGATACCGGTCATAGCAATCGCCGTTCTTGCCGACCGGAATAGAGAAGTCCATTTCCGGGTAGCATTCATAGGGCTGCGACTTGCGCAGATCCCAACGCGCGCCAGAGCCACGAACCATGACACCGGAGAAACCCCAGGCCCATGCATCTTCGAGGCTGACAACGCCGATGTCGACGTTGCGCTGCTTGAAAATGCGGTTGTCGGTCAGAAGTTCGTCCAGATCGTTCACAGTCTTGTAGAATGGATCGATCCACTTGCCGATGTCTTCGACCAGCTGGTCCGGCAGATCCTGGTGAACGCCGCCCGGCCGGAAATAGGCCGCATGCATACGCGCACCGCAGGCCCGCTCATAGAAGACCATAAGCTTCTCGCGTTCCTCAAATCCCCACAGCGGCGGGGTCAGCGCACCGACGTCCATGGCCTGCGTGGTCACGTTCAGCAGGTGCGACAGGATACGCCCGATCTCCGAATAGAGAACGCGGATCAACTGTCCGCGGATCGGCACATCGATCCCCAGAAGCCGCTCCACGGCAAGCGCGAATGCGTGCTCCTGGTTCATCGGCGCGACATAGTCGAGACGGTCGAAATAGGGCACGGCCTGGAGGTAGGTCTTGGCCTCGATCAGCTTCTCGGTCCCGCGATGGAGAAGGCCGATATGCGGGTCGACGCGTTCGACCACCTCTCCATCCAGCTCAAGCACGAGGCGCAGAACGCCGTGTGCCGCCGGATGCTGAGGCCCGAAATTGATGTTGAAATTGCGGACGTTGTGTTCGGTCATTGCTTCGCCTTTTCATCGCCCGGCAGAACGTAGTCCGTGCCTTCCCAGGGCGAGAGGAAATCGAAGTCCCGGAATTCCTGCCTGAGTTCCACGGGTTGGTATACGACCCGCTTGACTTCGTCGTCGTAGCGCACTTCGACAAAGCCCGTAAGCGGGAAATCCTTGCGCAGCGGGTGTCCCTCGAACCCATAATCCGTCAGGAGCCGCCTCAGATCCGGATGGCCCGTGAAAAGGATCCCGTAGAGGTCATAGGCTTCGCGCTCGAACCAGTCAGCGCCCGGAAATACCGATGTTACGGACGGCACGGGCGTTTCCTCGTCGGTCTGTACCTTGACCCGTATGCGGAGATTCTGCCGCGGGGACAGCAGATGATAGACGACGTCGAACCGATTCTCCCTAGCCGGATAGTCCGCGCCCGAAATGTCGATGAACGAGATGAACTGGCATTGCGGGTCGCGCTTCAGGAATGAAAGCACCTCGACGATGTCGCCCGGCGCGACCGTCAGCGTCAGCTCCCCGAAAGCGACGGTCGCCGTCTCCACCTCCGCATCGAGCTTCTCCTTGATATAGGCTGCGAGATCCTTCAACGCTTCGCTCATGACCAACCCCGCTCAGCGCTCGATGGTTCCGGTGCGACGGATCTTCTTCTGCAGGAGAAGAATACCGTACAGCAGGGCTTCCGCGGTCGGCGGGCAGCCCGGCACATAGATGTCGACCGGCACAACCCGATCACAGCCGCGCACCACGGAATAGGAATAGTGATAGTAGCCGCCTCCATTGGCGCACGAGCCCATGGAAATGACGTAGCGCGGCTCCGGCATCTGGTCGTAGACCTTGCGCAGCGCAGGCGCCATCTTGTTGGTCAAAGTGCCGGCAACGATCATCACATCCGACTGGCGTGGCGAGGCGCGCGGCGCGATGCCGAAACGCTCGGCGTCATAGCGCGGCATCGACACATGCATCATCTCGACGGCACAACAGGCCAGGCCGAAGGTCATCCACATCAGCGAACCGGTGCGCGCCCATGTGATCAACGCCTGCGACGACGTCACGAGGAAGCCCTTGTCCGCCAACTCGTTGTTGATCTCGCCGAAGAACGCATCGTCGGAGCCGACAGGCTTGCCGGTATTGGGATCGATGATGCCTTTCGGCTTCGGCGCGATCAGGGTCTGGGTCGAACCGTTCAGTCCCATTCCAGCGCTCCCTTTTTCCATTCGTAGATGAAGCCGATCGTCAAAACGCCCAGGAAGATCATCATCGACCAGAAGCCCAGCCAGCCAATTTCACCGAATGACACCGCCCAGGGGAACAGGAAGGCCACTTCCAGATCGAAAATGATGAACAGGATCGACACGAGATAGAATCGGATGTCGAATTTCATTCGTGCGTCATCGAAAGCGTTGAAGCCGCACTCATAGGCGGAGAGCTTTTCGGGATCTGGGTTGCGGTACGCCACGATGAACGGCGCGGCGATCAGCGCGATGCCGATCACCATCGCCACGCCGATAAAGATCACGATCGGCAAATAGGAAACGAGCAGTTCGTTCATCCGTCAGTCATCCTTGCCTTCGCTCGCCGCGTCAACATGACATCGAGCGGTCAACTAAACCGCGACACGTGCCGAAGGACGTCAGTGCAGCAAAGGCTTTATTGCAATGCGGCGACGGTTAGCGCAGCGGCTCCTGCGACGCAAGTCAAACCTGCGCCACAATTCGCGCCGGCGATTGGTGCAGATGCGACGGTTCGCGCATCAACCGCGTGCCGTCCTGCCCCCTGCCTCCCGACAATACGGTGTCGGGAACCGCTTCGCGGCAGCCTTCATTCGGGTGGTGCGGGCGTCTGTGGCACGTTAAACGTTTCCGCGACCTGCAAGATACTGGAGCGACCATGCGCGACTCAATTTCTTTGGCAACCGCGCGCCGCATTGCGCTGGCCGCGCAAGGCCTCGCGGACAAGAGACCGCAAACGTCGATCACGCGCCGCCATCTGAACAAGGTAATTGGCCGCACCGGCCTCTTTCAAATCGATTCCGTGAGTGCGCTGGTGCGTGCACATTATATGCCGATGTTTTCACGGATCGGTCCTTATCCGATGCAGATGCTCGACGAGGCTGCATCGAAGCGGCCGAGAAAAATGTTCGAATACTGGGCGCACGAAGCGTCGTTGCTGCCTGTCGAGACCTGGCCGCTGATGCAGTGGCGTATGAGAAAGGCGCGACGCAACGAGCGGATCTACCGTCGACTGGCCGAGTTCGGACGCGACAATCAGGCCTATATAGGAGAGATACATCGTCTGGTCGCAGAGCGCGGCCCCATCGCGGCGTCGGATATCGAGGGGCAGCGCGGCGAAGGCGGCTGGTGGGGCTGGAGCGAAGCCAAGCACGCCTTCGAATGGCTCTTCTGGGCGGGACACATCACGACCCATTCACGTCGCGGCTTCGAGCGTCTGTACGATATTCCCGAACGCGTCCTGCCGGATACGGCGCTTCGTGCACCGGTGCCCGACGAGGCAGATGCCATTCGCGAGCTGCTACGCATTTCTGCGCGCGCACACGGTGTCGCAACGGCGGCCGATCTGCGTGACTACTTCAGATTGTCACCCGCAGAGGCGGACAAGCGAATCGCCGAACTGGTCGAAGCCGGCGAACTGCTGCCGGTGCGTGTGGAGAACTGGTCACAGAAGGCATGGCTGTGGAAAGACGCACGCATTCCGCGCAAGGTCCACGCACGGGCGCTTCTGGCTCCGTTCGATCCCCTCATATGGGAACGCGGTCGGACGGAACGGCTGTTCGGATTTCGGTATCGCATCGAGATCTATACGCCGGCGGAAAGGAGAGTGCACGGATACTACGTGCTGCCTTTTCTCATAGGTGACCGGCTGGTGGCGCGCGTCGACCTCAAAGCCGACCGCCGCGCTGGAATTTTGCGCGTCATGGCATCGCACTGCGAAGAAGATCTGGCGGATGATACGGCTTCGGCCCTCGCCGACGAACTGGCCGTCATGGCCGGATGGCTTGGCCTGACGTCGGTAGAGATCCAGTCAAGCGGAGACTTCGCCCCGGCGCTCGCCGGGGCGTGTCAGCATGTGGAGATCGATGAGCGTTCGGCGCTCGCGTTCTCGAACGGATGATCAGCCGATCTTGCGGGCGCGCGCCTTGCGCGCCGCGTAGCGGGCGTCACGCTTCGCCTTCTTGGCGGCTTCGTCCACCAGCAGCGATTCGCGTCGAGCCAGTTCTTCTGCCTCTCTGGCGAGTTGCAGCCTACGCTCTTCTTCTTCGCGCGCCTTGCGCTCGGCTTCCTCTGCCGCCTTGCGTTCGGCCTTCAGCCGTGCCTCTTCGGCCAGCTTGGCCTGCCGGCGAGCTTCACGTTCCTTTTCACGTTCGGCGCGTGCTTCGGCAATAGCTTTGCGTTCGGCGATGCGGGCCTGATACTCCGGATCGTCCGGACCGGGTCTGCTCTTGAATTTATCGAGAAGTGCAGCCTTGGCGGCCATTGCATCGTTGCGCCGTTCGGCGAAATCCTTGATCTTGGAATTCCTCAATTGTGACCTTCAATCTTCATACGGTGTATTCTGCGCGCCCTAAATGATGAAAAGGCGCGTCGCGATCAACCCCCATGGGCGCTTTTTCTTCATTTGAATGGTTTGCTGAAGTGTCAGGTCAGAATTGTGTGGCAGACGATCAAGCGATGCGATCGTGCTTCCTGCTGTCGGATGGACGGGCTTCGCGCTGTTGGATGTCGTTTGCCTCGATCTGCGCCATCTCGATCAGGTATGCCAGCATCTGATGGCGGTCGGCATCAGCCATCATGCGTAGCTCCACGAGCATGGAACGCATGTATTCAAGCCGTTCTGTCCGATTAGCAGAAGCGAGAGACGTCATTGTGGAGATTCGACTTGTCTCGTTGGATATTGCGTCAACCTGCCGGTTCAGTGCTGTGCGCTACTCTAGAATCCATGGTCGCATACTTTGCAACCAAGACGTGCGTTTAAGGTATATTGCATAATTAAAAATTGCAATAGTGATGCCCGAAACTCGTACGCGCCGGCAACAAAGCGGGGGTTCGACAGAATCCCGGGGTCTTGACCGAAACGGATTGGCCAGCCATGTGACAGGCACGAATTTACTGCCGGCGCCTCCCCCCAAACCATACGACGCCGCAGACAAGGGATAGTTTCAGGCATGGATGTCGTTGTCGTCGAGTCGCCTAACAAGGTCAAAACAATCAACAAATATCTTGGCCGCGACTACAAGGTCGTCGCATCCTTCGGTCATGTGCGAGATCTTCCGCCCAAGGACGGTTCCGTGCGCCCCGACGAGGATTTTGCCATGTCGTGGAGCGTCGACGGTGCGTCGACGAAGCGTCTCGCCGATATTGCAAAAGCAGTGAAGGAAGCAGACGGCCTCATTCTGGCCACCGACCCTGATCGCGAGGGCGAAGCGATATCGTGGCACGTGCTCGAAGTGCTGCGACAGAAGAAGGTTCTGAAGGACAAGCCGGTCAAGCGGGTGGTCTTCAACTCGATCACAAAGAAAGCCGTGCTCGACGCCATGGCAAACCCGCGCGAGATCGACCCGCCGCTGGTCGATGCCTACCTCGCGCGGCGCGCACTCGACTATCTGGTGGGGTTCACCCTTTCTCCGGTGCTGTGGCGAAAGCTGCCCGGCGCGCGATCGGCGGGCCGGGTGCAATCGGTGGCGCTGCGTTTCGTCTGCGACCGGGAGAACGAGATCGAACGTTTCGTGCGCGAGGAGTACTGGCAGATTGCCGCGGACCTGGCCACGCCGCGCGCCGAATCCTTCGAGGCGCGGCTCGTCGCGCTCGACGGCAAGAAGCTGCAAAAGCTCGACATCAAGTCTGGCGAACAGGCCGAGCAGATCCGCCATATGCTCGAGGGGGCAACGTTCACTGCCACGTCGGTCGAAGCCAAACCGACGAAACGCAATCCGGCCCCCCCCTTCACCACCTCTACATTGCAGCAGGCGGCCTCCTCGCGCCTTGGATTTTCAGCATCGCGCACCATGCAGGTGGCTCAGCGCCTCTATGAGGGCATGGAGATCGGCGGCGAGGTCTCCGGTCTCATCACCTATATGCGTACGGACGGCGTCCAGATGGCTCCCGAAGCAATCGAGGCCGTGCGCAAGGCGATCACTTCCGACTTTGGGGCGCAATATCTGCCGGAGAAGCCACGCTACTATTCCACCAAGGCGAAGAATGCCCAGGAAGCGCACGAGGCCATTCGTCCAACCGATTTCACGCGCACACCGGGCGAGATGCGCAAGTACCTGGATGCCGATCAGGCGCGGCTCTACGAACTGATCTGGAAGCGCGCCGTGGCCAGCCAGATGCAGCCGGCAGAGATCGAGCGCACAACCGTCGAGATCGACGCCAGAAACGGCGGCAGTGCCGCAACATTGCGCGCAGTCGGATCTGTGGTGCGGTTCGACGGTTTCATTGCGGCCTATGTGGACCAAAAGGATGAGGATCAGGAAGACGAGGACGGCCGTCGGCTGCCGGAGATCAAGAGCGGGGAAACGCTTGAGCGCAATGCGATCAAGGTGACAAACCACACGACGGAGCCGCCGCCCCGCTACACGGAAGCATCGTTCATCAAGAAGATGGAGGAGCTCGGTATCGGCCGTCCGTCGACCTATGTCGCGACGTTGAAGACGCTCGAGGATCGCGACTATGTGACGATCGACAATCGCCGCCTGCTGCCGCAGCCGAAGGGACGCCTTGTCATAGCCTTCCTCGAAAGCTTCTTCGAGCACTATGTGGAGTATGATTTTACCGCCTCGCTCGAGGAAAAGCTGGATGAGATTTCCGACGGCAAGCTGGCCTGGAAGGAAGTTCTGCGCGATTTCTGGAAGGAGTTTTCTGGCGCGGTCGACGACATCAAGGAACTGCGCGTCTCCGATGTGCTCGACGCCCTGAACGAGGAACTGGCGCCGCTCGTCTTCCCCCAGCGCGAAGACGGAAGCGACCCGCGGTCCTGTCCGCGTTGCGGCGACGGCAAGCTTTCGTTGAAACTCGGGCGTTACGGCGCGTTCGTGGGATGTTCCAACTATCCCGAATGCGGCTTCACACGCCAGCTCGGCGATGGGGACGGCAACGGCGACGGCGAGGCAGCCGAGGACAAGTCCCTTGGCAGCGACCCTTTCACCGGCGAAGAAATCATGCTGAAGAACGGGCGCTTCGGCCCCTATGTGCAGCGCGGAGAAGGCAAGGAGGCCAAGCGCGCCAGCCTTCCCAAGGGGTGGGATCCGGCCACGCTCGACCATGAACGTGCGGTTGCGCTGTTGTCGCTGCCGCGCGACGTCGGCGCGCATCCGGAAACGGGAAAGATGATTTCGGCCGGTATCGGACGCTACGGCCCCTTCCTGCTGCATGATGGGTCATATGCCAATCTCGAAACGGTCGAGGACGTGTTCTCTGTCGGGCTCAATCGGGCGGTGTCGGTGCTGGCGGAAAAGAAGGCGAAAGGACCAGGGGCGCGGCGCGGTGCGCCCGCCGCAATCAAGGACCTTGGGCCCCACCCTGATGGAGACGGGAACATCACGGTCAGGGACGGTCGCTATGGCCCCTACGTGAACCATGGCAAGATCAACGCGACACTCCCGAAGGGAACGGATCCTCAAAGTGTGACGATGGAGCAGGCGCTTGCGCTGATTGCCGAAAAGGCGGCGAAGTCACCGGCCAAGGGCCGCAGCAAATCGTCGCGTACGAAACAACCGGCCAAGAAGAGCGCCGCAGCCGAAAAGAAAGCCTGACGAGATTGGCCCGACGTATTTCCGGCAAGAAACCAGATTCGCGAGGCAGCCGTCGCTCGGCTCCTGCCGGAGCACCGGAGGACGCGGGCGCGCTGCCGGACCGGGATGCGATCCTGCGCTTCATCGCGGAAAACCCCGACAGGGCCTCCAAGCGGGATATTGCCAAGGCGTTCCGTCTGCGCGGCGCGGACCGTATCTGGCTCAAGGATCTATTGGCAGACTTACAGGCCGAAGGGCTTCTGGAGAAGCGTGCGAAACGGCTGCATCGGCCCGGCGCCCTGCCGCCCGTCGTGGTCCTCGACATCGTGTCCCGCGATGCTGACGGCGGGCTTCTTGCGCGGCCGTCCGAGGAGGATGAGCGCGAGGGCGGCGGACATTGGGTCGCCATTTCGCCCCCGCGCGGCGGCAAAGCACCGGTGGCCGGCATGGGCGACCGGGTGCTTGCCCGGGTATTTCCTGCCGATACGGCCGACGGCCCGTCCTATACCGGAAAGGTCATGAAAATCTTCGACTGGCGGCGCGAGGCGGTGCTTGGCGTTCTGCGCAAATTGCCGGATGGCAGCCTGCGCATCGAACCGGTCGAACGCCGTCAGTCAGAACTCGTGGTCGAAGGCGAAGATGCAGGGGACGCCAAGCCCGGCGATCTCGTCGAGGTCGCGCCGCAGCGCGCACCGCGCCATGGCCTGGCGCGCGCCAGGGTGATGAGCGTTGTCGGTTCACTCGCCAGCGAGAAGGCGGTCTCGATGATCGCCCTGCACGCTCACGACATTCCGCATGTCTTTCCTGCCGACGTGCTCTCGGAGGCAGAAGCGGCAGAAGCTGCAACGATGGCGGGACGCGAGGATTGGCGCGAATTGCCGCTTGTCACCATCGATCCGGCCGACGCCAAGGACCATGACGACGCCGTTCATGCCGAGGCAGATCCGGACCCGGCCAACCCCGGTGGCGTCATCGTGACGGTGGCGATTGCCGATGTCGCAGCCTATGTGACCACCGGCTCCGCGCTCGACCGCGAAGCGTTGAAGCGCGGTAATTCCGTCTACTTTCCGGACCGTGTGGTGCCGATGCTGCCGGAGCGCATCTCAAACGACCTGTGTTCGCTGCGCGAGGGCGAGGACCGCCCTGCCCTGGCCGTGCGCATGACGTTTGCAGCAGATGGCCGGAAACTGCGTCACGGCTTTCACCGCGTCATGATGCGGTCGGCCGCCAGGCTTTCCTATCCGCAGGCGCAAGCGGCAGTCGACGGAAATCCGGACACCAGGACGGCTCCCCTTCTGAAGACAGTGCTCGAACCCTTGTGGGCGGCCTATGCGGTGCTCGATCGGGGCCGGCAAAAGCGCCAGCCGCTTGCTCTCGACCTTCCGGAGCGCAAGATTCTCCTGAAGGAGGATGGCACGGTCGATCGGGTCATGGTGCCCGAACGGCTCGACGCGCATCGTCTGATCGAGGAGTTCATGATCCAGGCCAATGTCTGCGCAGCCGAAACACTAGAGGCAAGGAAGCAGTCTCTGGTCTATCGCATCCACGACGCTCCGTCTCTTGCCAAGCAGGAATCGCTGCGTGAATTCCTCAAGTCTATCGGCATGTCGCTTGCGCGCGGCCCGCAGATGCGGCCGGCCCAGTTTAATGCCATCCTCGACCAGGTGCGCAATTCGGACGAGGAGATATTGGTCAACGAAGTCGTTCTGCGCTCCCAGAGCCAGGCCGAATACTCGCCGGGCAACATAGGACATTTCGGTCTCAATCTGCATCGCTATGCCCATTTCACGTCACCGATCCGGCGCTATGCGGATCTGATCGTGCACCGCGCACTGATTGCGGCACTCGGGCTCGGCAAGGGTGGACTGACGGCGGACGAGGAAGCGCGCCTGGAGGATGTCGCAGCCCTCATATCTGCGGCGGAGCGACGCGCCATGGCCGCAGAGCGGGACACGGTTGACCGGCTTGTGGCAGAGCATCTCAGCAGCCGTCGCGGCGAGGAATTCGAGGCGCGGATTTCCGGTGTCACCAAGGCGGGGCTTTTTGTCCGATTGCCCGATTATGGCGCGGATGGTTTCATCCCGGTGTCGACGCTCGGCGGTGATTACTATCTCTATGACGAAGGGGCCCATTGCCTTGTCGGAGAGAGATCGGGTGAGGGATTCCGATTGGGCGACGCGGTTGAAGTCCGTTTGGTCGAGGTTGCGCCGCTCGCAGGTGCCATGCGTTTCGAAATGCTGAGTGAGCCGAGACCGATGCCGATGTCGACGCGCTCATATCACAAGGCGGGCAGGAAGGGACGCAGGCTCCAATCGACAGAGCCGCGTCGTGCCGGCGGCGGCCGGGCAAGGAGACGTTGATGGAAAGACAGGTGTTTGGCGGTGTGGCAGCGGCCGCCCAGTCACAGCGTTCGCTCTGGCAGGCGATGAAGCGCGGATTTCTCGGCCGTTGCCCGCATTGCGGCCAGGGACGGCTTTTCGGCGCCTTCGTGAAGACCGCGGATCGCTGTGAGGCTTGCGGAGAGGAATTCCACCATCACCGCGCCGACGATCTGCCGGCCTATCTCGTGATCGTCGTGGTGGGTCACGTGGTGGTCGGTGCCTTCATGGGTGTCGAAGCCACGATCACCCTTTCCTCGTGGCAGCACCTCGCCATATGGGTCCCTCTGACGATCCTCTTCTCGCTCGCTCTCCTGCAGCCGACGAAAGGGGCTGTCGTGGGACTCCAATGGGCGTTGCGCATGCATGGCTTCGGCGGCCACAAGGATCAACTGGAATCGCATCCCGAACAATGAGCACAAGGCGGCACAGTGTGATGGACGGCATGACCCGGGCTCAGGTCGACAAGGCCGAGTCGAAGGATTTCGCCCTCGGTGGCAAGCCCATGCGACCGCGCGATGCGGCCACGCTCATCCTGCTTGACCGCAGCGGCAGCCAGCACAAGGTGCTGATGGGGCGCCGGCACCGCAACCATGCCTTCATGCCCGGAAAGTTCGTCTTTCCCGGCGGACGCACCGATCCCGCAGACAGCCGCGTGCCTGTCGCTGCGGGCCTGCCGCCCGAAGAAGAAATGCGCATCGCAGGTTCCCACGCTCGCGCCACGCCGACCCGTGCCCGCGCCATTGCCATGTCGGCGGTGCGCGAGACCTACGAGGAGGCTGGCCTGCTGATCGGGCGCAGAACTGCATTCTCGACAACAATGGAGGGATGGCGGGGCTTCGCCGATCACGGGGTGTTCCCCGCGCTCGACAGACTGCGCTTCATTGCGCGTGCCATCACCCCGCCCGGTCGGGTTCGGCGGTTCGACACCCGCTTTCTGGCCGCGTGGCGCGATGACGTGGCCGTTGCCCTGGAAGGAGGCGGTCCGACGGAGGAGCTTGAGGAGCTTGTCTGGCTCCCGCTTGCCGAGGCGAAACAGGCCGACATTCCCGCGATCACGCGGACGGTGCTGGAGGAACTTGAAAGTCGCCTGAAGACTGACCCCGAGCTAGAGCCCGGAGGCAAGGCGCCCTTTTACCGGATGCTGCACAATCGCTTTGTGCGCGTTCTCGCCTGATCCGGGCCTTTTCAGATGGTTGGCGGTCTGCCGGATCTTTCAACCGATACTTTCGAGGACCGCATTCGCTGGCTGTCGCTTGCCGCTGCCATCGCTTCCATAACCGCTGTCGGCATAGCGCTGGGCCTCGGCATACCGCTCCTGAGCGTGATCCTTGAGTCCCGGGGCCATTCCGCATCGATGATAGGCCTCAACACGGCAGTCGCCGGCATTGCCTCCATTGGTGTTGCGCCCTTCGTCATTCCGATCGCTGCCCGGGTCGGTGTCGTGGCAACCCTCCTTGCGGCCATCGTGACCGGAGCGTTCGCATTTCTCGGTTTCTATTTTGCGAGTGCCTTCTGGATGTGGTTTCCGCTGCGCGCGGTTATGCACGCGGCGATCACGGTCCTCTTCATCCTGTCCGAATTCTGGATCAGCGCCTCTGCACCGCCCTCTCGCCGCGGCCTTGTCCTGGGCATCTATGCGACTGTCCTGTCGCTTGGCTTTGCCGCAGGGCCGTGGCTCTTTGCGCAGATCGGCAGCCAGGGCCTCGCGCCTTTCGCAGTCGGTTTCGTCCTGACCATTGCCGCGGCCTTTCCTGTCCTGGCCGCATGGCGCGAAAGTCCCGAAATGTCCGGACATAAGACCGAGCGCGGGTTTGGCCGCTACATCCTTCTCGTGCCGACCGCGACTGCCGCAGTGCTCGTATTCGGTGCGGTCGAAACGGGTGGCTTCGCGCTGTTTCCCGTCTATGGCAACCGGATTGGATACAGCGAGTCCGATGCAGCGATGTTGCTGATGATGGTTGGTCTGGGGAATGTCTTTCTGCAGATTCCGCTTGGCATGATCAGTGACAGGATATCGGATCGTCGGGTCCTTTTGGCCCTGTGCAGCGTAATCGGGCTGGCCGGAATGGCGGTGATGCCCTTTTTCGTCGACCATTGGTATCTCGCTGCGGCAATCCTTTTCGTATGGGGAGGTGTCGTTGCAGGCCTCTACACGGTCGGGTTGGCGCATCTCGGCGCTCGCCTCAAAGGCCACGACCTGGCTTCGGCAAATGCCGCCTTCGTCTTCTGCTACGGCATAGGCATGCTGATCGGCCCACAATTGATCGGCATCGGCATGGACGTGTTTGGCGCTCACGGCTTTGCCTGGACGTTGGGGCTCTTCTTTGCCGCCTATTTTTTCCTGGTCGCGTCGAGGCTTGTGGCTCCGGAGGGCCGAAAGGCGTGAGATGATCTGTACGGTTTTGCGGCGCTGCCGCAACCCCACCTGCCCTCGACGTGCTACCAACACTTGACATTCGCGGCGGCTGGTTTATGTGTCCGGCAGTTTTCCGCGGCCGGTTTGCAAACTGAGCGTTTCTGCGGAGCATTTTCGCGACAACGCAATTTCGATATCAGAACGGACGAACTGTCATGGCCAAAGCCGCTAACATCAAGATCAAACTTCTGTCGACCGCAGATACCGGCTATTTCTACGTGACGAGCAAGAACAGCCGCACGAAGACCGAAAAGATGGTAATGCGCAAGTATGATCCGGTCGCCAAGAAGCACGTCGAGTTCAAGGAAACCAAGATCAAGTAATTGATCATTTTCCGATCGAAACGAACGCCGCCTTCGGGCGGCGTTTTCTATTGGACGTCCTGCTCAGACGGGATGGTTGGCGCATATCTCGCCTGAACCGTCTGCGTTCGAAGCGAAAATGCGACCTGCACGAATGGGCGGCAACCGGTCCATCAGTTGGCTGCGCCGTCATGTGAAGATTCGGCACGACGGCCATGCGGGAGAAACGGGGGCCGACCAGCGTGCTGACAGCGGTACGAGGAGGCCACTGAACGTCAGTGCCGGTCGGCCGACCCCACGCAACCCAGGAGATGCGGCGGACCTGAGCATCATGGGGTATCGGAAAGATAACGTCGCTGCCTGCCCCGTTGCGACGTTTCCCACAATTTCGATGTTGCAGACAGTTGCGCAATACAGGCGGAAAATCAACCGCTTCTTAATCAACCGATTCGATTCGCCGGAATTAACCTAAACGGACGCAATCCGTTCTGGGCGCGCCCTCAGGCTGCCCTGGCGACGACCCTGTTGCGTCCACCATTCTTGGCCTCGTAGAGAGCCATGTCGGCACGGCGAAGAAGGCCGTCGCAACCTTCAGCCACCTCATGCAGCGTTGCGATGCCGACGCTGACGGTGACCGCAATTTCCCCTCCGCAAGCAGATATCTGGAACGGGAGGGCAGCCACCTCGCAGCGCACGCGCTCGGCAATCTGGTGCGCTGTGGCCCCATCGGTATCAGGCATGATCACAAGGAACTCTTCGCCGCCATAGCGGCAGGCCAGATCGATGCTGCGCACATTGCGTCTCAGCCGTACCGCGAATTCGCGCAGCACATCATCTCCCGCCTCATGCCCATGGACGTCGTTGATGCCCTTGAAGCCGTCGAGGTCGAGCATCATCATGGACAGCGGACGGCCCTGTGCCGCCGCGCGAGCGAACAGCGCGCGCAGGTGGCTGTCCAGATAGCGCCGATTGTGCAGGCCTGTCAGCGGGTCGATGACCGCCAGTTCCATGGTTTGAGTGACATTGGCGCGCAGCTGCTCATTGTAGCGCTTTCGACGAACCTGGGTGCGCAGCCGAGCAAAAAGCTCCTGCGCGTCAGGTGGCCGGGAAAGGTAATCATTGACGCCGATATCCAGACCACGCGTGACGACGGCGTCTTCGCCATCGGCCACCAGGAGCATGATCGGCAGGTGGCGCGTGCCTTCGCCCGTGCGCAACTGGGAGCAGAGCCGCAAGGGATCGACACCCGCAAGACCGGTGGAAATCATGACGCAGTCATAGTCAGCCGCCGCTGCCGCAGCGACAGCCTCGGAAGGCACTCTGCATACCGTCAGGGCGACATCGGACATGAGGTGATCAATTGTGTCTGCAGACTGCCGATCGTCGTCGATCAGCAACGCACGCGGCGGCCGGTCTTCGACGCCGGAAAAACCGGTAACCAGATCTGCAACGCCGAGCCCGCGCGATGTCGTGGAACGCAGACGCAACTCGTCGCCGAGCATCTTGAGCCGCACGAGGTTCTTGACGCGTGATACGAGTTGGAGCTGATTGACAGGCTTGGTGAGAAAGTCGTCGGCCCCGACCTCCAGACCTCGCACCCGGTCCGCCGTCTGATCCAGCCCTGTCACCATGACGATCGGAATATGCGCCGTGGCCGCCGAGTCCTTGAGCCGCCGGCAGACCTCGAACCCGTCGATATCGGGAAGCACGACGTCGAGCAGCACCACGTCGACACCGCCGCCTCGACAAAGGGTCAGTGCCTGTTCGCCGCTTTCTGCCGTCAGAACCTCGAAATATTCGGCAAGCAGACGTGCTTCAAGCAAACGTCTGGTGGCCGGGACATCGTCGACCACAAGGATGCGTGCGGTCATGGTCAATCCGTCTCGTGCGTGAATTCCGGTGTGGACGTCATCAGGCGTCGCCCAGATAGGACTTGATCGTTTCTATGAACTTGGTGACTGAAATCGGCTTGGAGATATAAGCCTCGCAACCTCCCTGCCGGATGCGCTCCTCGTCGCCCTTCATCGCAAATGCGGTCACCGCGATGACCGGTATGGCGTGCAAGTCGTCATCTTCCTTGAGCCATTTCGTGACCTCGAGTCCCGAAACTTCCGGCAGCTGAATATCCATAAGGATCAGGTCGGGCCGGTGCGCGCGCGCAAGATCCAGCGCTTCAAGACCGTTGCGGGTCCGAACCGTCTCGTATCCGTTTGCTTCTATGAGATCGCGGAAGAGCTTCATGTTGAGCTCGTTGTCTTCCACGATCATGACTTTCTTGGCCATCTCGCCTGTCCACTTGACGCTGCGCCGCCGATATCTCCGGCAACATTGCGATTTTGCTGCAGCGCTTTCGCCGCGATCGTAGCTAAACTGATTTGATTGATGAATGGCAAATCGCAATGGCGAAATTGTACCCGTCATCGGGGCTGGCGCCCATGCCGTCGTCTTGCCTTGCGCGACCGCAGGTGAAGGTCTAGACCGGGCCGAACACTCGCCTGGATGGACATCTGGCCCATGACGACCGGCACCAAATCTGCCTCGGACCCGCAATCCATTGCCATCTCCGCGCTGGCCTTCATCGCATCGGACGAGGTGCTGCTGAAACGGTTCCTGGCAATTTCCGGCATCGACGCCGACCAGATACGTCTGGCTGCACGCGAGCCTGGCTTTCTGGCCGGCGTCCTGCAGTTCCTGCTGGCGCACGAGCCGACCCTGATGCAGTTCTGCGGCGCCTGCGATGTTGCGCCTGAAGCAGTCGGATCGGCGCTGCGCCACCTGCCGTTCGGAAATGACCGCCATGACGGTTCCACATGAGTGATGATCCGGAAACGCTCCGGCAGATCGAAGCGCTGTCTCTCGACACGCGACCGCTTCTGGTCCTCGATGTCGATGATGTCGTGCTCGAATTCATGCGGCCATTTCCACGCTTCCTGGCCGCAAATGGCTATGAACTGCGGCTCGAATCCTTCCGACTCAATGGAAATATCAGGAACCTGGCCACAGGAGAGCCGGTGTCGAACGAACAGGTCGGCGAGCTTCTTGGTGCCTTCTTCGACAGCCAGGCCGACTGGCAGACACCAATCGACGGTGTGGCCGAAGCCATCGAAAATCTTTCCAGCAGCGTCGAGATCGTCATGCTCACGGCCATGCCGCACCGATACCGCGCCAGACGCCGGGCCCATCTCGACAGGCTCGGTCTGCCCTACCCGCTCTTGACCACGGAGATGGCGAAAGGGCCGGCGGTCCACCGTCTGCGGGGCGCAACCGCCAGACCCGTCGCCTTCGTGGACGACCTGCCCCATAATCTCGTCTCGACGCGGGACAGCGTGCCCGACGCACATCTGTTTCACCTGATGAGCGACGAGCGGCTGCGAGCCCTCATGCCGGCAGTTCCCGAAGGAATCGTGACCGTCGACAACTGGCGCACGGCGCGGCCACGCATCGCCAGGGCCCTCGGCCTATAGCGACAGGCGCATCAGCGGCCGGCCCGCCTTGCGTTCGGCGACCTTCTGGAACCCCGCCTGCTCGAAGACCCGCGCCGACCCGACGAACAACCCGATGGAGCGCGAATCCTTCGACAGCCTGATCGGACAGGCATCGAGAAACCTGGCATTCGATCGGCGCGCATGCTCTATGCCTTCCGCGACCAGACGATGTGTCAGCCCCAAACCTCTCATCTTCGAGCGGACAAAAAAGCAGGAGATCGCCCAGACGGTCTCGTCCGCCGCCTCGCCCGGTTCAAGTGGCGCCGAAACACGCCCGGCATTGTTCCATTCCGGCACGTCGGAGCGCGGTCCGATCTGCATCCACCCGACCGGGCGTTCGCCGTCGAACGCCACGACGCCCGGTGGGGGACCTGACTCGACGCGGGCCTTGAAATGCGCCCGATTGCCTGTGCGGTCGTTCTCGCGTCGCCTCGCCGGCAGCAGACGGAAATGGGTGCACCAGCAACCGTAACAGGCACCCTGCTTGCCGAAGAGATCCTCGATCGCTGGCCAGAGATTCGATGTCAGCGGCTTGATGTCGATCGACAATGCTTCCTCCTTCGGCTGGCGGCTTGCCCGCCCCCGTCGCGTCGCATATCATGCAGGTGTTCTCTTTATGTTCGCAGTGATGAGTCGATCTGTCAACAATCCTGAGCTTGGTTTCTGCCGCGACTGCCTGCATGCGCAGGACGAAGTCGTGCGACGTTGTCGGCGTTGCGGCAGTCCGCGCCTCATCGGCCACCCGGAGCTCTATCGGCTCTCTATCGCACATGTTGATTGCGATGCCTTTTATGCAGCGGTGGAAAAGCGTGACAACCCGGAACTGCGGGACAAGCCCGTCATCATCGGCGGAGGCAAACGCGGCGTGGTCTCGACCGCTTGCTATATCGCACGCATCAACGGTGTCCGTTCGGCAATGCCGATGTTCAAGGCGCTGGAAGCCTGCCCGCAGGCCATCGTCATCAAGCCGGACATGGAGAAATACGCCAGGGTGGGAAAACAGGTTCGTATGTTGATGGAGGAGCTGACACCGTTGGTTCAACCGATCTCCATCGACGAGGCCTTTCTGGACCTATCCGGAACCGAGAGATTGCATGGTCTGCCACCGGCTCTGGTCCTTGCACGTTTCGCGATGCGGCTGGAGTCGGAGATCGGCATCACTGCTTCCGTCGGTCTTTCCTACTGCAAGTTCCTCGCCAAGATCGCTTCGGACTATCGCAAGCCGCGCGGCTTTTTCGTGATCGGTGAGGCAGAAGCCCTCACGTTCCTCGCCGACCAGCCGGTGACAATGATCTGGGGCGTGGGCAAGGCCTTCGCGGCGACACTTGCCGGCGACAACATAACCCGGATCGGGCAATTGCAGGATCTCGACCGCAACACGCTGATGAAGCGGTATGGCACGATGGGCGACAGGCTCTACCATTTGTCGCGCGGCCAGGACGAACGCCGCGTCGACCCCGAGCGCGACGCCAAGAGCGTTTCGGTCGAAACCACCTTTGATCACGACCATGCTTGTCTGGAAGATCTGGTTCCGGTGTTGCGGGCACTCTCGGAAAAGGTGTCGCGGCGTTTGAAGAAGGCCCATCTCGCGGGACGAACTGTCGTGCTGAAGCTCAAGACGGCGGATTTCAAGATCCGCACACGGAACCGGAAGCTGGCCGATCCGACGCGTCTCGCCGACCGCATTTTCACAACAGGGCTCGATCTGTTGCGCAAGGAAGCCGACGGCACGCGCTACCGCCTTCTGGGCATAGGCGTCAGCGATCTTTGCGACGATCATCGTGCCGACCCGCCTGACATGATCGATCAAGCCGCCCGCAAGCGCGCGATGGCCGAAGGCGCCATGGACAGGTTGTGGGAAAAATACGGCCGCACGACCGTCGAAACAGGCTTCACCTTCGGCAAGGGACGCAACGCCCATCCGCCCGATTTGCCGGACGACTAGGACGCAGGGCGCTCTCGCCGATCGCCACAGACTGGAAAGGGTATCGGCTACTCGTCGCGTTTGGCCTGCGATGCATGCTTTCCGGTCGTTGTCGTCGACGTGGTCGATACCGGATCGCTGGCAGGGAATGTATCCTCCAACCCCTCTTCCAACTCCTCTTGGTGGTCAACATCGGGCTTCAACGGATGCCGGGAGCGTTCTTTCTTGAACGCCTCGGCCGCCGGTGACGTACGCGGTGCTTTCGATTTTGCGGGCTTTTGAGTTGGCATTGGGGGCTTCCTCATGTCCGGATGCTATTCATATAGCATAACATGGCCACCAATACGCCAATTGCCATAGGGCAATGGCGCGCCATTCAAGGTTGGCTGCAGCATCACGGCTCAGATCTAAACAGTGAGAAACTTGCGCACATCCGGCTTGTCGAGGTCTTCGGCCGGTCCGGAGTGGACGATCAGGCCCCGGTCCATGATGTAGACGTCGTCTGCGAGTTCACGACAGAAGTCGAGATACTGTTCGACCAGAAGAATGGCGATCCCGGCCGTATCCCTTAGAAAACGTATGGCCCGTCCGATATCCTTGATGATGGAAGGCTGGATCCCTTCGGTCGGCTCGTCGAGAACCAGGAGCCTGGGCCGCATGGTCAGAGCTCGTCCGATCGCAAGCTGTTGCTGCTGGCCGCCTGAAAGGTCGCCGCCGCGGCGGGCCAGCATGTCCTTGAGGACAGGAAACAGTTCGAAGACATGCGCCGGAACATGCCGGTCGGCGCGTTTCAGCGGCGCGAAGCCCGTTTCCAGATTCTCCCTCACTGTCAGCAGCGGGAAGATTTCCCGTCCCTGCGGCACATATGCGATGCCCGACCGGGCGCGGTCGTATGCCGCGCTCCGGTCGAGCGCCTTCCCCTCGAAGGCCACCTCTCCGCTCGTCAGCCGGTGATGGCCGACGATCGCGTTCATCAAACTGGTTTTGCCCACGCCGTTGCGGCCAAGCACGCAGGTGATCCTGCCTGCCTCGGCGTGCAGCGATACGCCACGCAACGCCTGCGCTGCGCCGTAGTGGAGATGGGCGTCGGTGACGGTCAGCATGGGCTGCCTCCGCTATCGTCATCAATTAGAGAGATGTGCATTGCGCCCGGCTGCGCCGCGAGACCGCCACTGCTGCGGGGGCCGTCTGTCGCTTTCCGGAGATGTTGCCACACGCGCTTCAGGCCCTGCGGCGATTGGGCCTCCATGGATGAGCCTTGATGGGGGACGATGGCCAGATCCGGCCATCGTCCCCTTCCCGCCCCCGCGAGATATCGTTCCAGACAGACCCGCCACATCGCCTTCACCGCCCCAGATAGACCTCGATCACACGCTCGTCGGCCGCGACATGGTCGAGCGAACCTTCAGAAAGCACAGACCCTTCGTGCAGGCAGGTCACCTTGACGCCCAGTTCACGCACGAAATGCATGTCGTGTTCGACCACGACGACAGAATGGGTCTTGGCGATCTCCTTCAGCAGCCGGGCGGTTTCCTCGGTTTCCGCGTCGGTCATTCCAGCGACGGGCTCGTCGACGAGCAGCAGCTTGGGGTCCTGCGCCAGAAGCATGCCGATCTCCAGCCACTGCTTCTGGCCGTGCGAGAGGTCAGCGGCGAGGTCGCCGCGCCGCTCTATCAGACGAATCGTCCGCAGGATGGTTTCGATCCTTTCGGCTTCACTGGGCGTGGATCGATGGAAGATGGCGGGAAGAATGCGTCGCGGCCCGGCAAGCGCCAGAACCAGATTGTCCTCGACGCTGTGACTTTCGAATACGGTCGGTTTCTGGAACTTGCGGCCGATTCCCATCATGGCGATATCGGCCTCGTCGTGACGGGTCAGATCGACATCGCCGTTGAAGAAGACCTCGCCCTCATCGGGGCGCGTCTTGCCCGTGATGATGTCCATCATCGTCGTCTTGCCCGCGCCATTGGGACCGATAATCGCGCGCATCTCACCCTTGGTCAGGACCAGCGACAGGTTGTTGATCGCCTTGAAGCCGTCAAAGGAGACCGAAACGCCGTCCAGGTAAAGTATGGTGTCCTTCCTGCCCATGTCGCGCTCCTATTCGGCCGGTTGCGGTTCGACGTCGCCGCTTGACGATTGCTGCCGCCCGGATGCCGTGACTGTGTCGACCTTCGAATGTGTCGGCACAGATGCCTGCCGAGCCTCGCGCTGCGCTGTCTTTCGTGTCGCGCGCTCACCGCGTGCCGCGCGCCACTGGTCGTATGCACCGACAATGCCCCTGGGCAGGAACAGGGTCACAGCAATGAACAGCCCACCCAGGGCGAAGAGCCAGAATTCCGGCAGAACGCCCGTGAACCAGCTCTTGGCGCCGTTGACCATCAGGGCTCCGATCACCGGGCCGACGAGCGTTCCCCTGCCTCCGACAGCGGTCCACACGACGATCTCGATCGAGTTGGCCGGCGCGAACTCGCCCGGATTGATGATGCCGACCTGCGGCACATAAAGCGCGCCGGCGATGCCAGCCATCACCGCCGAGGCCGTGAATGCAAAGAGCTTTATGTTTTCAGGTCGCCAGCCGATGAAGCGGGTGCGGCTTTCGGCATCGCGCACGGCGATCATCAGTTTGCCGAATTTCGACCCGGTCAGGAACGCCGTCACCGCAAGCGCGAGCGCCAGGGCACATGCGCTGGCAGCAAACAGCGCCGCGCGTGTTCCGGGCGCCTGCACGTCAAATCCCAACAGGTCCTTGAAGTCGGTCAGGCCGTTGTTGCCGCCGAACCCCATGTCGTTGCGGAAGAACGCCAGCAACAACGCATATGTCAGTGCCTGGGTGATGATCGAGAGATAGACGCCCGTGACGCGGCTTCGGAAGGCGAACCATCCGAAGATGAAGGCCAGAGCACCGGGGACGGCCATGATCATGATAGCGGCGAACCAGAACTGGTCGAACCCGTACCAGTACCATGGCAGGCTCTCCCAGTTCAGAAAGACCATGAAGTCCGGCAGGAGCGGGTCGCCGTAGACGCCGCGCGTACCGATCTGACGCATCAGATACATGCCCATGGCGTAGCCGCCGAGCGCGAAGAAGGCTCCATGGCCGAGAGAAAGAATACCGCAAAAGCCCCACACCAGGTCGAGCGCCAGAGCCAGGAGCGCATAGGTCAGATACTTGCCCGTCAGGGTCACGATGTAGTTGGGCACGTGAAAGGGGCTGGAAGCGGGCAGAGCAAGATGCAGCACCGGGACGACGACGGCGACCGCCAGCAACAGCAGGATGGTGATCAGCACGCGGCGGTCGATGCCGCCGGCAAGAAGACGTTGCGTGATCATGCCTCGACCGCCCTCCCTTTCAGGGCGAAGAGCCCACGCGGGCGCTTCTGGATGAACAATATGATGAGAACGAGCACGACGATCTTGCCCAGGACCGCGCCCGCGTATGGTTCGAGGAACTTGTTCAGGATGCCGAGCGAAAATGCGCCGACCAGCGTTCCCCAGAGATTTCCGACGCCACCGAAAACGACGACCATGAAGCTGTCGATGATGTAGCCTTGGCCGAGATTGGGCGAAACATTGTCGATCTGGCTGAGCGCCACGCCCGCAATTCCGGCAATTCCAGACCCGAGCGCGAAGGTGAAGGCGTCGACCCAGGGCGTGCGAATACCCATGGAGGCGGCCATGCGTCTGTTGGCCGTGACGGCCCGCATGTGCAGCCCCCAAGCCGTTCGGTTGAAGACGTAGAGGAGCGCGGCGAACACGGCGAGCGCGAAGACGACGATCCAGAGCCGGTTCCAGGTCATAGCCAGTTCGCCGATCTGAAATCCTCCCGACATCCAGGACGGATTGCCGACCTCGCGGTTGGTCGGACCGAAAATGGTCCGCACGGCCTGCTGCAGGATCAGAGATACGCCCCAGGTCGCAAGCAGTGTCTCGAGCGGCCGTCCGTACAGGAAGCGGATGATGCCGCGCTCGATGACCAGACCGACCGCACCGGCGGCGAGGAAAGCCAGCGGCAGTGCGATCGCCAGTGACCAGTCGAAGAGCCACGGCGCGCTGCTTCGGATGACTTCCTGCACCATAAATGTCGTGTAGGCGCCGATCATGACCATTTCGCCATGGGCCATGTTGATGACCCCCATGACGCCGAAGGTTATGGCAAGCCCGATGGCGGCCAGAAGGAGAACGGAGCCGAGCGAAATCCCGTACCAGACATTTTGCGCCGCGCTCCAGATTCCAAGCGTGCTTTCAATCGACGCGATGGACTCGTCTGCAGCGTCCTTGAGATCACCCTCGGAACGGGAGGCGAAGGCCTTGAGGAGCGACAGCGTCTCACGATCGCTACGCGATCCGAGTTGCTCGACCGCTTCGAGTTTTTCGGCTTCCGGCAAGTCGGAAACCAGGACCGAAGATGCGCGCGCGGCCAGGAGTGCTGCCCTGACCTCGGCGTCCGTCTCCTTGGTGATGGCCGTATCGAGCGCCTCGATGTTGGATGGGTCCGGCGCGGCGAACATGGTTTGTGCGGCCACAAGCCGTATGGCGGGATCCGCGGAGGCGAGCGTCAGGGATGAAAGCGTGTCGCGGATGGTGCGGCGAAGCGAATTGTTGATCTTGACCTTTTCCAGGAGGCTGGCCGCTTCTTCACCTCGCGCTTCCCCGGAGAGCGGATCGATGATCGTGACATTCGTGCCGGTGCCCTTCGCGATATAGACCTCCTTGTCTGCCTTTCGCACGTACAACTGGCCGTCGGATAGGGCATTCAGGACGCCGACAACGGATGGATCGCCCGTTGCGCCCAGTTCGGCAACGATGTCCCGGGTCTCGGAATAGCTTCCGGAAACCGCGAGCTTGGCAACGATCTCCCGCAGGGTCGCATCGTCGGCTTGTGCCGACGTTCCGGCAGCACAGATTGTCACCAAAAGAAGTGCAAGCATACGAAGGAAAATCATCGGGACTCCGTGCCGCCTTGGCGTTCGCATCGTTTGGCCTTCGGGCGGGCGGGAGGAGTTGCCCGCCCGAAGGCTTCGCGGTCATTCAATGAAGCCCGACGCGTCAGTTGACCCCCTTGCCGCCACACTTGCCCGTGGCGACATTGAAGTTTCCGCACGACATCGGTGCGCGCCAGTCGGCAATCAGATCCTTGGAGTCGGGCAGGTAGTCAGACCATTCGTCGCCCACGACGAGACCGGACGTCTCCCAGACGGTCTCGAACTGGCCGTCATCCTGGATCTCGCCGATCAGCACCGGCTTGGTGATGTGGTGGTTGGGCATCATGGTCGAGTAGCCGCCCGTCAGATTGGGTACGGACACGCCGACAATGGCGTCGATGACCGCGTCCGCATCCGTCGTGCCTGCCTTCTCGACTGCCTCGACCCACATGTTGAAACCGATATAGTGGGCTTCCATCGGGTCGTTGGTGACCCGCTTCTCGTCCTTGATGAAGGTCTTCCAGGTTTCGATGAACGCGGCATTGGACGGCGTATCGACCGACTGGAAGTAGTTCCAGGCTGCCAGATGTCCGACGAGCGGTGCGGTGTCGAGGCCGGCCAGTTCTTCTTCGCCGACCGAGAAGGCGACGACAGGAATGTCCTCCGCCTTGATGCCCTGATTGCCCAATTCCTTGTAGAATGGAACGTTGGCGTCGCCATTGATGGTCGAAACGACCGCTGTGCGCTTGCCGGCCGAGCCGAACGCCTTGATGTCGGATACGATCGTCTGCCAATCCGAATGGCCGAAGGGCGTGTAGTTGATCATGATGTCCTCGTCGGCCACGCCTTTCGACTTCAGGTAGGCCTCGAGGATCTTGTTCGTCGTGCGCGGATAGACGTAGTCGGTGCCGGCAAGAACCCAGCGTTCCACGCCGTCTTCGTTCATCAAATAGTCGACGGCGGGAATGGCCTGCTGGTTGGGCGCGGCCCCGGTGTAGAAGACGTTGCGCTGGCTTTCCTCGCCCTCATACTGGACCGGGTAGAAGAGCAGCGAATTGAGTTCCTCGAACACCGGCAGAACCGACTTGCGCGACACCGAGGTCCAGCAACCGAAGACGGCCGCCACGTCGTTCACTGAGATCAGTTCGCGCGCCTTTTCCGCGAACAAGGGCCAGTCGGACGCCGGATCGACGACGACTGCCTCAAGCTTCTTGCCAAGCACGCCGCCCTTCTTGTTTTGCTCATCGATGAGCATCAGCATGACATCCTTGAGCGTTGTCTCCGAAATCGCCATCGTTCCCGACAGCGAGTGCAGGATGCCGACCTTGATCGTGTCGTCCTGTGCCAAGGCCGGTCCGCCAGTGACAATCCCGGCGGCAAGTAGACCGGCAGAAATCCGCCGGCTGATCGATCCGAACATTCCCCTCATTATTGAATCCTCCGATTCCGTTGTTGCATCGCAGTTAAGGAATGCAACAGTCGTGCCAGACGGATGCCGGGCTTGTGCCAGATCATGATTTGAGTGGAATCGCAGTTGGCTGCCCGTCTATTCGGCATTGCCCCTGATGGCGATGGCGATGTTCTCGATCACTGTGATGCCAAAATGTAGAGCATTCCGGACTGTTCGTGCACAAAAATTATGCAATACTAGCGCTATGCTCGAAAAGAATGCATTTGCTGTCAGGGCTCTGCCCCGTTGCAGCACGTGCGCTCCGCGCCTTTGATATCCGCAACTCGGGCGGACATAACTTGAACCTGACCAACGCTAAACCCGGCAACATCCGGATGAACGGGGCGGGAGGCGCTATCTGCTCATGAGAAATGATCCGCCAGGCAACCGGCGCATCGTTTCGCAACAGAGTCAAAAAAACAGGAACTGATATCTGTCGTCTCGTTGAATCGGCTGCGCACGCGACCGATTGCGGTGGCAGCCACTGAGATCAACGGTAGAATACGGACCGGGAGCAATGTTCAGCTATCGGATTCCAGCATTTCCTTAACAACCGTAGCCAATTGCTTGAGCGAAAAGGGTTTTGGCAAGAAGCCGAACTTCGCGTCGTCAGGCAGGTTCTTGGCGAAGGCATCCTCTGCATAGCCCGAGACGAAGACGAAACGGATATCGGGCTGGCGCTTGCGCAGTTCGCCAAGCAGCGTAGGGCCGTCCATTTCCGGCATGACCACGTCGGATACGACGATGTCGACCTGCCCGCCAAGGCTGTCGAAGATTTCGAGCGCCTCGATGCCGGAGGATGCCTCGTGCACGGTATAGCCACGCGATTTGAGCGCTCGTACACCGCCCATTCGCACCGCATCCTCGTCTTCGACGAGTAGAACCGTGGCCGAGCCTGACAGATCCTTGTGAACGTCCTCCTGCTTGGCAGGCAGGCCCTCTTCAGCACCCTGACCTGCAGTGGCCGGTGAAGCACCCTTGTCTGCCTGGACTGTCTCTACATAGCGCGGCAGGAAGATGCGGAACGTGGTCCCCTTGCCGACTTCGGAGTCGGCGTAAATGAAGCCGCCCGTCTGCTTGATGATGCCATAGACCATGGACAGGCCCAGCCCCGTCCCCTTGCCGACTTCCTTGGTGGTGAAGAAGGGTTCGAAGATCTTTTTCAGCACGTCCGGTGGAATGCCGGTACCGGTATCGTCGACTTCAACCACGGCGTAGTCGGCCGGAACGAGCTCGCGATACGAAAACTCGGAGCATTCGTCCGCCGTAACGTTACGCGTACGAATAACGAGATCGCCGCCATTCGGCATGGCATCGCGCGCGTTGACGGCAAGATTGACGATCACCTGCTCAAACTGGCCGAGATCGACCTTGACCGGCCACAGATCGCGGCCGTGATCGATACGCAGGCGTACTTCGTTGCCAACCAGGCGCGAGAGCAGCATTCGCAGGTCGGCCAGGACGTCGGTCAGGCTGAGAACTTCCGGCCGCAGGGTCTGACGGCGCGAGAAGGCCAGCAGCTGACGCACCAGCGATGCCGCTCGATTGGCGTTCTGCTTGATGTTCATGATGTCCTGGAAGGACGGATCGGATGGCCGGTGATTGGTCAGAAGCAGGTCCGAGGCCATGATGATGGCTGTCAGGACGTTGTTGAAATCGTGCGCAATGCCGCCGGCGAGCTGGCCGACTGCCTGCATCTTCTGGCCCTGCGCCATCTGCGCCTCGAGCGCCTTCTGCTCAGTCGTGTCGACCGCGTAGACAATCGCTGCCTCGTCGGCATCGTCCGACTCCGCAGCATCGACGACCGCATTGACGTAGAAGCGCAGGTGACGCTCCTCGTCGCTCGGCAGCACGCTGTCGATAGCTGGAATGTCCGCCTGGCGCTGTTTGGCCTTATCCAGGGCAGCGGAGAAGGTTGCCCGATCACGCTCGTGGATCACCTTGTCGAAACGCACCCGGCGATCGACGTCGTCTCGGTCGACGACGCTGGAGAAAAGCGACAGGAACGGCGCATTGGTCCGCAGGATACGTCCCTGATTGTCCACCCCGGCTATCGCCATTGGCGTGGAATTGAAGAAGCGGGTGAAGCGCACCTCCGAGGCACGCAGATCGGCCGAAGCATCCTCGCCGTGGGCCCGATTGAGGACGATGGTTCGCGTCGGCCCCGGCGCCCCGTCGCGGCTGGCCGTCGCGCGATGCATGAACCGTACGGGCAGCACCTCGCCGGTCACCGTCTGCAGATCGAGATCGATTACTGCATTGCGTGTGACGCCCGGATCAGCCTTGACCGAGCGGATCAGCGCGATGCCGTCGCCCGCCACGATTTCTGCAAGCGTGATGGCGCCGGGCATGAAGGAGGCAAGGTCGATGCCGAGCCATTCGGCCAGCGTTGCGTTGACATATGTGATGCGCTCGGCCGGATCGGCCGAGAAGAAACCGGCGGGAGCGTGATCGAGATGATCGATCGCCTGCTGCAGATCGAGGAAGAAGCGTTCCTGTTCTGCGCGTTCGGCCGAAATGTCCTCGATCTGCCAGGCCGACAGGGGCTGACGCTGGTCGGGCGACACGAAAGTCCGTGCCCGTACCCGATACCACCGGGCACCGGGTTCCGATCCGGGGCGCACAGCATGCGACAAACGGAATTCACCATCGCCGAAACGCCCATCCTTCAGGCCCAAAGCCAGACGTTCGACAGTCGGCGCCGCTTCAGGGTTGTCGCCCAGAAGGCCTTCGATGGTCTTTACGTCAGCAGCCGAAGTCGCGCCCGTGAGTTCGGCATATCCGGCATTGGCATAGAGCACCCGCCCCTTGGCATCGGTGACCACCAGCCCCTGTCGCATGGAATCGACATAGGCCTTGGCCAGCTCGTCACCCGTCGATCGGGGGGCGATCTGCACGAAGCCGATAGCGCTTGCGAACAGGTATCCAACGCCGATCATCGCGAGCACGCCCAGCATTCCAAGCAGGAAGGGATCGCCGAGCCGCTCGCGCATCACGGCGAAAGCGATCGCGGCAAAAATCAGCACGATGACGAAGATGAGGAGGCGGACGATTGTTCCAGGCCGCGAATTCTGGTCAACGATCGGAGCCGGATAGAAGTCGTCGCGGCTATCCTTGGCCATATGTCTTCCCGTCCCCGATTCCTAAGTTCAGCTCCGGCCCGGTTGAATCACATTCTTGCGGGACGGAAAAGCCCAAGAGGCCCGTCATCCCTAAAAACATGGGATTCTAGGCCTTCGGAAACCGTTGGCGCGAATGATATCTTGCCGTTAGCCCGATCTGCGGTCTAACCTTTCGACCGTCTTCAAGTGCCGGGAAGAGCAGCATGAGCAGTTGGCTGGACAATATCGGCGGTTCTGAAGCCGGCTCGGCCGTTTGGGCCCTGATGATCGTGTTGGCGGTCATCGTCGCCCTGGCTGCCATGTGGCGGATCTATCGTGGCCTCACTTCGGGCACCTTCATTGCCGGTGGACGCAACCGCAAGGCGCGACTGGCGGTTATCGACGCCGCTGCAATCGATTCCAAGCGCCGGGTCGTGCTCATTCGTCGGGACGACGTGGAGCATCTGCTTCTGATCGGCGGCCCGACGGACGTTGTTGTGGAGAGCAGGATCGATCTCGCAGCCCGTTCTGCCGAGCCGCTCACCGGTTCTCGTCGGCCTTCACAGCCCGACATTGCCGCAGCGACCAGAGAACAGAACAAAGCGCAGCCGCGCAATGCGCCATCATCACCTCCGCCCCCTGCACCTGCTCCGCCGCCATCGGGCGAACCTGTCGAAACAACGCCAACCGCTCGTCCCCCGCAGGCAACGGTGCCCACGCCTCGTGCGGCCGCATCGCAGCCGCCCGTATCCCCTGCCGTCGCCGGCGCATCACACACGGCACCCGACATCGACCCCGATCTCGATCGTGCCTTGCGGGCCGAACTGCACGACCAGTCTGTCCCTCGCCCACCCTCTTCCACAAAGGATGACACGGCCCTCGAAGAGGAAATGGAAAAGCTCCTCGGCGATCTATCGTCTCAAACGCGTCGTTGATCGTTCTGTCTGCCCTCGGGCCCTATCTCTCGAGTGGCGGGCCATCGTAGCGGGCGCGCGGCCTTATGAGCTCTCCGCTCAATGCCTGTTCCATTGCATGAGCGAGCCAGCCACACGAGCGACCTGCAGCAAACAGTCTGAACGGAGCATCGTGCGGCAGACCGAAGGTTCGTGTCATGGCGACCAGTGCCAAATCGATGTTTGGACGCCATCCGGCAAGCTCGTTCACCACGGTCGCCAGTTCGTGCAGTTCATGCGGCAGCGCGAAGCGTGTCAGCAATGCATGCGCGCGCGGATCGATGCCTTGATAGAGGCGGTGCCCGAATCCCGGAAGCGCGCCGCCGCGCCGCATCCAGTCGACAACGGCATTTTCGGCACCTGAGCGAGACGCCTCGGCAATCAATGCTTCGAGTTGTGCCGCGGCACCGCCGTGGCGCGGACCCAACAATGTGGAGAACCCGGCAAGAAGAGCGGCGGCCAGTGGCGCACCTGTCGAGGCCGCCACGCGAGCTGCAAATGTGGAGGCGTTGAGTTCGTGATCGGCCAAGAGGACGAGCGCGATCCTGATGACATCGGCAGCCTGGGCGCCGCAGTTCCAGGCAGCTGCGAAGGATGACGCAATATCCTGGCCCTTGGCGGGTTGGGCACCAAGCGCTGCCGCTACGCCGGCAAGGAGCGAGGCCGCTTCACCTGCCAGTGCGGGACGGCTGCGCCCTATCGTCGGCATGCCCTTTGCTGCGCAGCGGGCAAGCAATGCCATGGCTGCTTGTGTCGGCCCGCTTCGGCCTTCCGGGTCAAGCATGCCGGCGAACCGGATGGAGCCCGGCTCGACGTTCCACAAGAGCGCGGCAATATCTTCGAGCGTCGCCCGGGAAGCGAGATCGACAGCGTCCTTCTGACGGTAATAGAGACGTCCGTGTGCGATGGTCGAGATCGAGGTCGGCAGGACGGCTTCGCCCCAGGCGATCGCGTTCTGCGCCACCTGGCGGGCCTGCCGCCCCCTCGCCCGTCGTGCACGCAACACTTCCACGTCGTCGGCGCTGTAAAGGCTGCGCCGCGGATCGGAGGGGTCCGGGCGGGCGCCAACCTGCCCCCGGCTGACATAGGCATAGAGCGTTTGGGGCCTGACGCCCAGCAGTTCGAGGGCTTTTTCGCGGGGTATCCAGACAGACATGTTGATTCAATTGATCAAGATTGACGCACCATGAGGATGCACACATCTTCCGCCCGACAGCAAGGAGAATGACTATGAGCAATGGGTTGGACGACGTGGTTGCCGCCACAACTGTGCTTTCGGATGTCGACGGCGCAAAGGGACGGCTTGTCATCCGCGGACACGCGGTCGAGGAACTGGCCCGTGTCTGGACATTCGAGGAAGCAGTTGAACTGCTGCTCGAGGGGTTCGTGGCAGGGCTGCCCTCGGGAGAGGACTTGCGCGCCGCGCTCGGTGCCGCAAGGCTGGATGTGTTTGCCCGGATCGCACCGCACCTTGCCGCGTTGCAGGACCGGGAACCGGTGGAAGCGCTGCGTACGGGGCTCTCACTGCTGCCAGATGGCGACGATTTGGCCACGACCTTGCGCCTCATCGCAGCGCCCGCCGTCATAACCGCGGCCTGCCTTAGGGTGCAGTCCGGACAGGCGCCGGTCGCCCCTGCCGCGGAGAACGGTCATTCGGCCGATTTTCTGCGCATGGTCAGGGGCGAGCCTGCCTCTCATCATGCCGCTCGCGGTCTCGACAGTTATCTTGTCACGGTCAGTGACCACGGCATGAACGCGTCGACATTCGCCGCACGGACCGTTGCCTCGACCCAGGCAGGGCTTGGTTCGGCGGCAATCGCGGGCCTTTGTGCCCTCAAGGGGCCATTGCACGGCGGCGCGCCGGGACCTGTGCTTGCAATGCTCGATGCCATTGCCACGCCGCAGGCGGCCGAGGCCTGGCTGGCCGAAGCGCTGACACAAGGCGAACGGCTGATGGGGTTCGGCCACCGCATTTACCGTGTGCGCGATCCCCGGGCAGACGCGCTGAAGCAGGCGATCTCGCGCCTGAGCGGCGGCGACGGGCTGGCGGGACGGATCGAGCTTGCCGAAGCAGTGGAGACTGCCGCACTTGAGCTTCTGCGCACGAAGAAGCCGGAACGCTCGCTGGAGACCAATGTCGAATTCTACACGGCCGTCTTGCTCGAGGCGCTCGGCTTTCCGGCATCGGCATTTACCTGCGTCTTCGCTGCAGGACGCATTGTCGGCTGGATCGCCCATGCACGCGAGCAGCTCATGACGGGACGGCTGATACGCCCGCAATCGCTCTATGTCGGTCCTGCTCCAAAAATTGCCGCCTGACGCATTCCTCAAACGAAGACGGCGGCCCGCAGGCCGCCGTTCTTTATTCACAACATTGTTGCGAGATCAGTCGTCTCGATAAACCTTCTCGCGTCTCTCGTGGCGTTCCTGAGCCTCGATCGAAAGCGTAGCGATGGGACGAGCATCCAGCCGCTTGAGCGCGATCGGCTCACCCGTCTCTTCGCAGTATCCATAAGTGCCTTCATCGATACGCTGCAGGGCCGCGTCGATCTTGGTGATCAACTTGCGCTGGCGATCCCGCGCCCGCAACTCGATTGCTCTGTCGGTTTCTGACGACGCCCTGTCGGCGAGATCGGGGAGATTGGCGTTTTCCTGTTGCAGGACTTCGAGGGTTTCGCGCGCTTCACGGAGGATATCGTTCTTCCAGGCGATCAGCTTTGCCCGGAAGTACGCTTTCTGCCGTTCGTTCATGAACGGCTCGTCCTCGCTGGGTACATAATTCTTGGCCATCGTTTCACTCATTCGAGTCACCCCGCAGCAATGAACCGGCGCCTATATATTCGGGCCTTGTTGAAGGCACAAGCACAAAGAACCTGATGCTCACGCTTTTGTTAGGATGGACATAGGTCTCTCATATTCACCCATTGGTGGCTTGCCTGCTCTACCCTTGGGTGATTCGAAGTGGATGCCGATGCGTGTCTTTGCTGCAACACATTGCATCGTTTACATCGGCTGGACTAAGTCTTTGTGCAGGGTGCGCCACCCTGCCGCGCCTTCCAGAGGAACACTTCCATGAGCCGCCTGCTACTTCTCAGACACGCCAAGGCGGCATGGCCGCAGCCCGGCGCAACCGACTTCGAGCGACCTCTTTCGCCCGCCGGAGTAGATGAGGCAAGACTGATCGGCCGGACCATGCGCGCATTGGGACCCTTTCCCAGCCGCATCATCTGCTCGTCCGCGCTCAGGGCCACGCAGACCTGGCGGGAAGTTGCAGGCGCCTTCGACAGAGATCCCTCGCAAGCGCTCGTATTGGATTCGCTTTACCAAGGCGATGCATCTTCCTACCTCGATGTCATCCATGATGCGGGCTCAGCGCCAGACGTTCTCCTGGTCGGGCACAATCCGATGATCGAAGACCTTGCATCGGAACTCTCTGGCAAGGGCAATGCCGATGCCCGCTCGATGCTCGCCAAGGGGTTTCCGACGGCTGGCCTGGCGATCATCACGATTGACGGCGATCCGGCCATGGCGTCGCGCGCAACGAGCCGGCTCGACCGTTTCGTGATCCCGTCAGCACTGTGATCCTCCCGAGGGACGGCATTCAAATCGCCCCGTACCCAGCCTATATGAATGTCGATCCGGAGAGACAACTTGCCATCGCTGACCAGTCTGACCGACGAGGCGCGCATCGCGCTCGATACTTTTGCCGGCCGCGCGGCGTCCCTCGTATCGCCGTCCTTGCGCCTCGGCGTCACCGGCCTCTCGCGTGCAGGCAAGACCGTGTTCATCACGGCCCTCGTACACAATCTCATCCATGGCGGGCGCCTGCCCATGTTCGAGGCGCAGAAATCGGGTCGCATCGCGCGCGCATATCTGCAGGAACAGCCCGATGACGCTGTGCCGCGTTTCCAGTACGAGGATCATGTTTCGGCCTTGGTGGATGAGCGCGTCTGGCCAGAGTCCACACGCGCCATCTCGGAATTGCGGCTGACGGTCGACTATGAATCGGCGTCTGCCTGGGGACGCATGCTGTCAAGCGGTCGACTGTCGATCGACATCGTCGACTATCCCGGCGAATGGCTGCTCGACCTCCCGTTGCTCGGCAAGGATTTCGCGGCATTCTCCCGTGATAGCGCCGGTCTGGCAGCACTTCCGGTGCGCGCCGACCTCGCCTCGGAATGGCTGGAACTCTCGGGGACCTTCAAGCCGGACGATCCGGCTGACGAGATGGTGGCGCGAAGATTGGCCGAGGCCTACACTGCCTATCTCGGAGCCTGCCGCGCCGACAGCCGCGCATTGTCGACCTTGCCGCCAGGGCGTTTCCTGATGCCAGGCGACCTGGAAGGTTCACCGGCCCTGACGTTCGCTCCGCTGCCGGGCATCGGCGACGGCCGCCACCGCCCCGGCTCGCTCGGCGCAATGATGGAGCGGCGCTACGAGGCCTACAAAACCCACGTTGTCAAACCGTTCTTCCGCCAGCACATCACGCGGCTGGATCGCCAGATCGTGCTTATCGATGCCATGCAGGCGCTCAATGCCGGTCCCGCCGCGATGGCCGACCTCGAACGCGCACTGACGGAAATTCTCTCCTGCTTCCGTCCCGGTTCCAGCAATTTCCTGACGAGCCTCTTCACACGGCCAATCGAGCGTCTCCTCGTTGCCGCCACCAAGGCCGACCACATTCATCACGAAAGCCACGACAGACTGCAGGCGATCGTGCGCAAGCTGGCCGACCGGGCGATGGAGCGGGCCAACCTGTCCGGCGCTGCCGTCGAGGTTCTTGCCATGGCCGCGGTGCGTGCGACACGTGAAGGCACGGTCAAACAGAAGCGCCAGGAACTGCCGGTCATCATCGGAACGCCGATCGCCGGCGAGACGATCGGCGACAAGACGTTCGATGGGGATACGGAAACGGCGATATTCCCCGGCGACCTGCCCGAAAGCCCGGCACAGCTCTTCGAGACGACCACGACATCTAGCCAGCAAGAGGCTGTCCGATTTGTGCGGTTCCGCCCGCCCAGGCTGGAGCGCAACGCCGATGGGCTGTTGTTGTCGCTGCCACATATCCGGCTCGACAGGGCACTGCAGTTTCTGATCGGAGATCGCCTGGCATGACGAGCGAACGCAAACCTGCGGCATTCGATCTTTCTCCAACCAAGCTCCGTGATGCGGACGAGCCTGCTGCGGCGGACCGCCCGACGATCGATCAGCCAAGGGCACCGCGCGCCATCGATCTCAGCGAGGCCATCGTCGCGCCGGTCGAGACTGACATATTCGACACCGAGGATGGTGAATCCACGGCAACAGAGACCGCGCCGGCGCGATCGGGCCGCTGGCGCCTCGGCGGCATCTTGATGGGGGCGCTTGGCATCCTCGCATCGATGGCCGTTGGAATGTGGACCGACCGCCTGATTCGCGACATGTTCGACCGCGCTGACTGGCTCGGATGGATCGCGCTCGGTACCGCGGCAACAGCCCTGGTCGCCTTTGGCGTAATCGTGCTTCGCGAAATATGGGCGATGATCCGGCTGGCGTCGGTAGAAAAACTGCGCAGAAGGGCCGAGGAGGCCCTGGCCCTGGGCGACTCGCGGGCTGCCCGAGCAACCGTGGACGACATCGTACGCTTCGTTGCCGCCAAGCCACAGACGGCCGCAGGACGGCGCAGTCTCGTTGAACTGCGCGACGACGTGATCGACGGGCCCGATCTCATCCGACTTGCCGAAAGCGAACTTCTCGCACCGCTCGACAGGATCGCGCAGCAGCTGATCCTCGATGCCGGGAAACGCGTCTCGATCGTGACCGCCGTCAGTCCGCGAGCGCTTGTCGACCTGCTCTATGTCGTCTTCGAGTCGGCCCGGCTGATCCGCCGCATTTCGGAGGTCTATGGAGCCAGGCCCGGCACGATAGGCTTTTTCGGTCTGGCACGCAGCGTCCTGGCGCATCTCGCAGTGACGGGATCGATCGCGGCCGGCGACAGCCTGATACAGCAGGTGCTCGGCCATGGACTAGCCGCGCGGCTGTCAGCGAAACTGGGCGAAGGCGTGATCAATGGCATGATGACGGTCCGGATCGGGATTGCGGCAATGGAGACCTGCCGGCCCCTGCCCTTTGTCGCCGTACGCCGCCCCCGCTTGGGCGATTTTCTGTCGGCACTTGTTCGCTTCGCCAAGGCCGAGGAGGAGGACGGGCCGAAGAAGCGCAAACGACAATGAAGTGCACAAGGGCCGCCGAACCGCGACCGTTGCGCACGATGGCAAATCTCTAGACTTTCCGTTAACCATTCCGGTCGCACAATTGACCCAATCGATTCCCCCACTCATCAGGTGCGCCTCATGTTCTCGCGTCCAATCCGGTCTGTTCTGACGGCAGGCGTTGTAGTGGCCTCAACCCTGGTCCCGGCGACTGCCGCCGATGCCGATCATCAGTTCTTCCGCACCGTAGAGGGAGAATGGACCGGACCGGGCGAGATCGTTGCCGGCAAATACAAGGGAACCCGCTTCACGTGCACGCTCGTCGGCGATGCGCCCGACGACAAGGTGGGAATGCTGCTTGATGGCACGTGCCGGGTCGGCATCTTCTCGCAGAAGATGTCGGCGGTCATCGAACGAAGAGGCGGCAGCTATCGGGGGTCGTTTCTAGATGGAGCCGAGGGCAAGGGGCTCGACATCGTCTCCGGCACCGTCGGCAAGGACCGGGTCGTCATGGGCTTGAACCGCAACAAGCTGAATGGCGCCATGCTTGCAAGCATGAAAGGGCCAGACACGATGAACGTGACTGTTTCAGTGCGCGTTGCCGACGAACTCGTTCCGGTTATCGGCGTCAATCTGAAGCGCATCGACACCACATCTGTCGGCGCCATCGCCCGCGACTAGGCAGGTACGCGCGCGGAGCAGGCGCGTCTGTCTATCCGCGCCACCATTCCCCGCCTGCCGTCGCCACGGAAATCCCCGTACGGTCCACATCCGTCATCCTCTGCGCCACGCTGGATCCCTCGATGACGAGATCGGGCGCGATTTCGTTCAAGGGAACGAGAACGAACGCGCGCTGAAGCATCCGCGGATGCGGGATCTGCAGATCGGGCTCATCGTGCCGTTCCTCATCGTAGAGCAGGATGTCGACATCGATCGGGCGCGGACCGCCTGGCTGCCTGCGCACCCGCTTCAACCGGTGCTCGACATTCAGGCATAATTCCAGAAGCCGTCTCGCGGTAAGGCCCGTGCGCAATTCCGCAACGGCATTCAGAAAGTCCGGCTGTTTCACCGGTCCCCATGGCGGCGTGAGGTACACGGAAGACACGGCCGTGACCTGTGTCATGGGATCGGCATCGATCAGCCTCAGCGCCTCCGCCATTGCCCTCAGGGGGTCTCCGATATTGCCCCCAAGCCCCAGAAAGGCGCGGGCCTCATCTCGGCCAGGCAACAGTCACCTCCACATAGTCGAGGACGCCCGGCACCGGTGCGTTTGGCTTGCGCACGGTGATCTCGGCGCGTGATATTTCGGGAAATGTCTCGACCATCGAGCGGGCGACCTCATGCGCCAGCGACTCGATCAGGAAGCGACGCTCTCCCGTGACAATTCTTTCGATCACCTTGAAGGCAACGCCATAATCGACTGTTCCCTTTATGGAATCACCTTCCAGAGCCTCTCCGGCATCGATCGTCAGCCGCGCATCCACGTAGAAGCGCTGTCCCAGCATTTCCTCTTCGTCGTGCACGCCATGCCGACCGAAGAAGGCGCAATTTTTCAAGGTGATGGTGTACATGGCTGGCACCTACTGGCTCCGGCTTGCTGTCTGTCGCGCGACGATAGCATCCGCGACCTTCAGGGCGTCCACATTCATTGCGACATCGTGCACTCTAAAAATTGCCGCGCCCTTCATCCGCAAGATCGCACTCGTGGCGGCAGTCCCGGCGTCTCGTTCAGCCGCGTCCCTGCCCGTGATGCTGCCGATGAAACGCTTGCGCGATGTGCCGGCAAGAAGGGGAAAGCCCAAAGCGCCAAGTTCGCCGAAGCGATCCAGCAACTCAATGTTCTCCTCTGCGTCCTTGCCGAAACCGAACCCGGGGTCGAGCACGATGTTTTCATCGGCTATCCCCCCCCTTACCGCGATCTCGAGCGAGGATTTCAGATATTCGAACTGATCGTCGATTGGATCGGGCGACTTTGTCCTATCGCGGCTGTTATGCATGACAATCAGGCCCGCGCCTGTCTCTGCCGCAACCTCGGCCATGGCCGGCTCGTACTGCAGTCCCCAGATGTCATTGATGATGTGGGCACCGGCCTCGATCGATTTGCGCGCCATCGATGCGCGATAGGTGTCGACGGAGATGAATGCATCTGTATCACGGGCAAGAGCCTCGATGACCGGAAGCACACGGCGCTCCTCCTCCTCGGCCGATACCGAGGCGCTGCCTGGACGGGTGCTTTCTCCTCCCACATCGATGATTGCCGCACCCTGGCCGATCATCGACCTGGCATGGTCGAGTGCCACTGCGGTATCCACGTAGCTGCCGCCATCTGAGAAGCTGTCCGGCGTCACATTGAGGATGCCCATTGTCACCGCCTTCGGCCCCAGTTCGAGCCGACGGCCGTGTGCCAATTGCCATTGCCGCGCATCAAACGATTGCATGGACCTCGAATTCCTTCTCGGGGTACCGAATGAATTGCACCCGACCGTTTCGTCTTGCGCGCTCGCAAATGCTAGCGCATGGTGGAAATAGCTGGGATCGTCCATGATTAGAAGAACAGTTCTCGCATTCGCCCTATTCGCTCTGGTCCCCGGGACGGTCACGGCACAGTCCGTGTCGCGCAGCTACAGCTATTTTTCCATCGGCGGATCGACGATCGACGAAATCGACAAGGAACTTTCCAGGCGCGGACCGCAGATCAACGGCGCTGGTCGCAGGCACCCCGGCGCGACGCGCATGCAATTCTCCACCAAGCTGTCGTTTGCCAGCACCGACCGGTGGTGTCAGATCGAAGACGCAAGCGTCACCTTGAAGGCCGACATCATTCTGCCCCGCTGGCGCCAACGCCGCCGCGCGGACGACGATACACGGCTGATCTGGGACACCCTTTCGGCAGACATCAAGCGCCATGAGGAGTTTCATGTCCAGATCGCCAAGCGCCATGCCCGAGAACTGGAACAGGCGCTGAAGGGAATCGGCCGGATGCGCGATTGCGACCGGGTACGGCAGCAGGCCGCGCGGGTCAATCAGCGCATCCTTGAGAAGCATGATCGCGCACAGGCTCGTTTCGATCGCATAGAGAGCAAGAATTTCGAGGATCGGCTGCTGCGCCTGCTGACCTACCGACTGGAGCGCATCGAGGGCGCCAGACGCCGCCGATAGCGCGCCGGCGCCATCCTTCTCAGATGACGCCGAGCTTCCTTTGCAGGCTGCTCGAGGACGTCGTGTACTGAAAGACGACGCGCTCATCCGGATTGACGACACGTTTGGCCGCTTGCGCCATTAGTGCGGCCTCGTGGAATCCGGACAATATGAGCTTCAGCTTGCCGGGATACCAATTGATGTCGCCGATCGCGAAGATTCCCGGCGTCGAGGTCTCGAACTTCTCCGTATCGACCGGGATCGTGTTCTCATGCAGGTCCAGCCCCCATTCGGCGATCGGGCCAAGCTTCATCGTCAGCCCGAAGAAGGGCAGCATGCGCGTGCAGGCGATTTCGATCTCCCTGCCCTCAGGATCCCTGACCACGGCGGACGAAAGACGTGAATCCCTCCCCAGCAACCCTGTGACCTGCCCGAGCTGAAATCGAATCTTGCCTTGGGCTTCGAGTGCCCGCATCCGGTTGACGCTGTCTGGGGCGGCGCGAAAGTCGGGACGGCGATGGACGAGAGTGACAGAGCGTGCGACGGGCTGCAGGTTAAGGGTCCAGTCCAGCGCCGAGTCGCCTCCGCCAACGATCAGGATATCCTGATCTCTGAATTCATCGATGCGCCGTACCGAGTAGCGGACGCTCTTGCCTTCGAACGCTTCGATGCCGGGAATTGGCGGCCGTTTCGGCTGGAACGAGCCGCCGCCGGCGGCAATCACAACCGCTTTGGCATGGAAGGTTTCATTCTCATCCGTCGTCAGACGGAAGATGCCATCCTGTCGCTGGAGGCTCGTGACAATCCGATTGAAGGTGAACTGAGGATCGAATGGCGCGATCTGCTCCATGAGCTTGTCGACGAGGCCCTGCGCCGAGATCACCGGCCAGCCAGGAATGTCATAGATGGGCTTTTCCGGATAGAGCTCGGTGCATTGGCCGCCCGGCCTGTCGAGAATGTCGATCAGATGGCATTGCAGGTCCAGCAGGCCCAGCTCGAACACGGCAAACAGGCCGACGGGACCGGCCCCGATGATGACGATATCGGCCTCTTTCTGCATGGACAGCCCTGCGACAGTCGACCCTGCCGCAAAGCCTTGCCGAAATCAGCGCTCCTGACAAGCCTCCCTGCTCGATCAGGCCTGACGCTCGGGCACGCGAACGATCAGGCCGTCGAGTTCGTCCGTCACCTTGATCTGGCAGGACAGGCGTGAACTGGGCCGCACGTCGAAGGCAAAATCCAGCATGTCCTCTTCCATTGCCTCCGGCTCACCGACGACATCGGTCCATGCATCATCGACGTAGACGTGACAGGTCGCACATGCGCAGGCGCCACCGCATTCGGCCTCGATCCCGGGAACGGCGTGGCGGATCGCATTCTCCATGACTGTCGAGCCGTTCTCCGCCTCGACATCGAACCGCGTTCCGTCATGCGCAATATAGGTCAGCTTGGTCATTCGGCATCGCCCTGCTTGGTTGGCCTTGCCGAATTAGCGTTTCCAGCCACCTTGTCAACGGGACGCGCGGACGCATACGGATGCGTCCACCCGATAGATCAGCGGTTGATGGATGCCATGAATTCGCGAACCTCGTCGATCCGACCAGCAAGACGACGGAGGTGACCCTTGTCCTGTGGCTCGTCCTCGACCTTCTGTGCGGCGTCGGCGACGGCGAACGCTCCCACACCGCGCGCGCCCCCTTTCAGCCCGTGGGCCAGAAACTTGCGTTGCGCCGGCTCTGCGCCGGCAATCCTGTCCTTGACCGAGACAGCCTGCTGGAGAAACAGCGACAGGACCTCCTGCTCAAGGTCGCGATCACCCATGGTCTGACGAGCCAAATGGACCAGGTCGATCGGCCGTTGTCGGGACGGAACACAAACCTCTCCACCGGGCTTTGAGAATGCCACGGTGTCCACACTCGGATACGCCATAACGCTTACTCTTAACTTGCCGGCCCGGTCGGCAGATTGTGTCACCAGGGGCGCTGAGGCGGGCCGGGTTCCCGCGATGCCTGTCTCGGGCGTTCCACCATCGCCAGACTAGTCCGCCGCCAGTGGATAACCGGTTAACGACAAACCCGCAGATGTGGCGGAATTTCGGCATTCCGCCCGCCCTGGCGTTAACCTTATGTTTAAACTTTTACGCATGCCGCGTAATGCATGTTTTCTTTACCCCGGTGTGCCACTACGATACGTGCGCCGGAGATGCGCGGCACATACGGGGCATTATGAACCGGAAAGCGGCGGTTCCGGGCGTAAACAGTACAGGGTAGAGACGGCATGGCTCGCAAAACCACGATGACGCAGGCTCTGGACAGCGATGTCGAGCGGGAGCTCGAGGAAGCCCTCGACCTGGATCTCAACGACCCCGACATCGACCTGACAGCCTCCATGGAAGAACTGGAGGCGCAGATTTCTCAGGCTGCGGAAGAATTGGCGCGCGAAGGCCGCGCAGACGCCGATACCTTTGAGCCATTTCAGCCGGTGAACGGTACACCACGCCCCGAGGCCGAGCAGGCGGCAGTCGTAGGCGAGGACAAGCCGCAGTCCCAATCCCCCAGACCATTCGAAGAATCAACGCGTTCGGAATTGCGGCCGGCGGTGCCCGAGGCCGGCAGCGCGGCTGCTGCCCTGTCAGCCGCCAATGACGATCGGCAGAAGGATTTCCACACGGCCTTCTCCGCGCTCGATCGACGTGCGCCACGGACGGTCTACTGGGGCGCAGCCCTTCTTTCGATCCTCTGGATCGGTGGCGGTCTCGCGCTGGGGCATACGCTCTATGCACCGGACATCTGGAACATCCGCACGTTCTCCGCGCTCACCGCGATGCCGGGCGTTATCGGGACCGCTGTCGGGACATTCCTGCCCGTCGTTCTGTTCTGGGGCTTTGCGGTGATGATTCGCCGGGCGCAGGAAATGCGTCTGGCCGCTCAATCCATGACGGAAGCGGCCTTCCGGCTCGCAGAGCCCGAATCGCTTGCGCAGGAGCGGGTGATGATGGTCGGACAGGCCGTCCGGCGCGAGGTGCAGGCGATGGGCGACGGCATCGAGCGCACTCTGGCGCGTGCCGTCGAACTGGAGACACTCGTCCACACGGAGGTCAATGAGCTCGAACGCGCCTATTCGGACAACGAACGCCGCATTCGGGCGCTTGTCGACGGACTGGGCAACGAACGCGAATCGGTCATCAGTCATGCCGAGCGGGTGCGATCGTCGATCACCGGCGCCCACCAGCAGTTGAAAGACGAGCTGTCGGCAGCCAGCGGCATCATTCAGGAGAACGTGCTGAATGCCGCCACGGAGTTGAAGTTCACCATTTCCAATGCCGGCGACACCCTGATCACTCGTGTCAACGAAAGCGGATCCGCGATCTACAGCGCCATCGATGAACGTATGGACACGATCGCCAATCGTATCACGACCTCCGGCGAGGCATTTGCCAGCCTGCTCGACACCCGCATCGCCACGCTCACCGAAAGCACGGACACCGTCACACGGTCGCTCTCGGATATGCTGGACGAACGCACCACCGGTATGGTGTCGCTTCTTGGCGGTGCGACCAAATCTCTTACCGACGAATTCGATACGCGCCTCGAAAGCATCGAGCGCACGTTGGCCGAGCGCGGTCAGGCGCTCATCAGCGAGTTCGAAACACGCGTCCAGGCGCTCGACACGGGCACCGAGCGGCTCAACGCTGCGCTGGAAGCGCGCACGCGCCAGATCAACGAGTCGCTGGTCGAGCGTACGCGGGAAATCGCCCAGGCCTATACGGGCGGCCGCGACGACCTCATGCAAGCCATCGACCAGGGCAAGGCGAAGATCGGCAATGAAATGGCCGACCTCGTCATGTCGACGTCGACGATGCTCGAAACGCGTGCGGCCGACTTCGGCGAAAGACTCGAGGCTGGAAGAGCGCGCATGGTCGAGTTGCTCGAAGCCGATCTGCAGAAGCTGGAAGACTCGCGCGGCACGATCGACGAGATCGTTTCAGGATACCTGACTAAACTGTCGGAAAGCCGCGATGGCCTCACGCAGGCGCTGGAGCACGATCTCGACCGTCTGGCGGCGACGCGTTCCGACATCGACGGCGAAGTCTCGCTGCATCTCGACAAGCTGTCCGAGGGTCGCAATGCCCTTACCCAGGCCCTCCAGGACGATCTGGCGCGTGTCGAGCAGGCGCGTACGGGCATCGACGCGATCGTTTCAAGCCATCTCGACCAGTTGAATGTCGGTCGCACCTCTCTGGCCCAGGCCCTCGAGGCCGATCTGCAGAAGCTCGGTGAGACCCGGGCCGAGATCGACAGCCTCGTCACGGATCAGGTCAGCAAGATCGCATCGGGACGAAACGAACTGACGGCAGCCCTGCATGCCGATCTCGAGAAGATTGCCTCGGTGCGTTCCGATGTCGACAATCTCGTTGCCGATCAGGTTGCCCGTCTGGCCGAAGGTCGCAATCAGCTCACGACCGCGCTCGAACAGGATCTGGCAAGGCTCGCGGAAACGCGCAGCATGATCGACGCTACGGTTGCCGAACACGTCAGCCACTTTGCCCAGGGCCGCGACGGCCTCAGCCAGGCGCTCGAATCCGATCTGGCCAAGCTGTCGCAAACACGCGAAATGATCGATTCCGTTGTTGCCGAACAGTTGTCCGGTCTGTCGTCCGCACGCGATCAGATGGCTGCGGCCATGGCCGACGACTTGCGGAAGCTTGGCGATACGCGCGCCGACATCGACCTTTCGATCACCAGCCACGTCAACAAGCTGTCCGAGGGTCGGGAGATCATGGCCCGCGCGCTCGAACATGATCTGCAGAAGCTCGCCGAAACGCGTGCGGCGGTCGATGCGGCGGTGCAGGCCCATGTGGAGCTTCTCGCATCGAGCCGCGGCGAGGTCAGCGACGCGCTGACGTCCGATCTTCAGCGCATCGAAGAAACGTTCCGCCAGCAGACGGGCGTCATAGAGGAGCGCACATCGACCATCCGCGAGGCATTGGAGAAGGGCGTCGACCACGTCCGCCAGACCATCGAGAACTCGGCGATTGTGGTTGCCGGTTCACTGCGCGATCGCGTCGTGGAAATCACCTCCACGCTCACCGCGGATGCCGAGAAGGCATTTGTCGATGCCGATGAGCGCATTGCCGCGCGCGTGGAGAACAGCTCGCTCACGCTGTCGCAGCGCGCCGATGAAATCGCAGCCGCATTCGACAACGCAGAGCATAGGCTCTCAGGTCGTGTGGAAGAGACCTCGAACCGTCTCACCGAGAAGGCGGGTGAACTGGCGAGCATCTTCGAAGACACCGACCGTCGCCTCTCCGAGCGCGCGGGCGAAACGGCAATCATGCTGTCTTCACGCGCTTCGGAGATTTCGCGGACATTTGACGAGGCCGACGAGAAGCTCGCCGCGCGAGCCGAAAACACTGCTCACACGATCGCCCGGCAAACAGAGGATATCGTCCAGCAGGTCGAGTCGCGCGCCCAGCAGATCCACGCGTCGATCGCAGGTGTCGAGTCCAGGGTTGACGAGAGTGCCGAACGCCTGGCCCAGCGCCTCGGCTCTGAACTGGCCGGTGTCGAAGAGCGGCTTGGCGGTGGCGCCGAAGCAATTGTCAGCCGTATCAACACCGAGCTCGACAATGCCGAACAAAGGCTGCGCTCGGGGGCCGAGTATGTTGGCCAGAGACTGGTCGAGCAGGTGTCGACGACGGAGGAGCAGCTTGTCTCCCGTGCCAACGCAATTGCCGAGACCTTCACTGCGGTGAACGATCACATCAGCCAGAGCACAGGCCGCGCGGCGGATACACTCGATGAGAAGACACGCGAACTGAACGAACTTCTGGCCAGCCGGACCGCTGAAATCGGCAAGGTCCTGGAGGAACAGGCCCGTCCGCTGGCCGACAGCTTTGCTCAATCCGGCGGTGAGCTTCAGAAGAGCCTGGAGGACGCCACAAACAAGGCGACCGAGAAGCTGCGTGCCGAGCATGCCGCCCTGGTCAACGCCATCGCCAGCCGCACTGCGGAAACCCTGACGGCCGTCGAGGGTGCGCGCGAAACGCTTGGCGATCACGTCAATGCCCTCATCGACAGGCTGACCGATTCAAACGGCCGCTTGTCGACATTGATCAATGCGGCGACCAACAATCTGAGCGCGCTCGATGAGCAGCTTTCAGGTTCGACAGAATCGTTTGCGGCCAACGCCGAAAAGGCCGCTCAGACATTCTCGAGTTCGGCCCGCATGATCGACACAAACGCAAGCCGGCTTACCGAACTTGCGTCGCAGACGCTGAAGGAGATTGCGGCAATCGCCAACAGGTTCGACGAGCACAGCCGCGTGCTCTCCAGCGCCCAGGACCTGATCGGATCGGCTCAGTCGAACCTCAGCACGACACTCGAGGATCGTCAGGGCGCGCTGGAGGAACTGGCGGTCGGGCTCGTCAAGAAATCCGAAGACATCGAACGCATGATGCGTTCGTTCGAGGAGCTTGTCGGCAAGACGATTGAAAAGGCGGAAGGCCGCACACGCGCCAGCACCGAACAGCTCGGCCGTTCGATCTCGTCGGTCATCGAGGGAGCGACCGAGCGTTTTGCCGGCGCAACCGAGGAAATCCGGCGCACAGCCCAGTCGATCCGCAGCGAACTCGAGGAAACGCGTGGCGAGTTGCGAAAGGGTGTTCTGGAGCTGCCGGAGGAAACCAAGCGTTCGACCGGCGCGATCCGTCGCGCCGTTGCAGAGCAGATCAACGCTCTGAAGGAACTCTCGGACATCGTGACCAAGTCGGGCCGTATGTACGATGTGTCGGACAACGCGCCGCAACGGCGAGCCGCGCCTGCGTCTGCGCCAGCTCCGCAAGCCGCTGCGCGGCCTGTTGCAAACAATCCAGCTCCTGCCACAAACGGGGGGCTGCGTGGCACCGTCGCCCCTGCCCGTTCGGAGAACGGTGGCGATGCCGGTCAGAGCGGATGGGTCCAGAACCTGCTCCGCCGTGCCTCGCAGGACGAGGCTCCACGGCCGGCACAGCCGGCCGGAAAGGTCGACCGTTCGGCTCTGCACGTTGTGGAGTCGCTGAATTCTCTGTCCGTAGACATTGCCCGCGCGATCGACCACGAAGCCTCGATCGAATTGTGGCAGCGCTACCGGCGTGGTGAGCGCAATGTCTTCACGCGCCGGCTCTACACGCTCAAGGGACAGCAGACGTTCGACGACATTCGCCGCAAGTACCAGTCGGATTCGGAGTTCCGCGGTGCAGTCGACCGTTACTGTGAGGACTTTGAGAAGCTCCTGCAGGATGTTGCGCGCAACGATCGCGACAACATGATGACGCAGACCTATCTCACGTCCGATACCGGCAAGGTCTACACGATGCTGGCACATGCGAGCGGTCGGCTGCGCTGAGAGCGCGCTGACCGTCGCGCAAGACGACGAGACGCGGCGGGTCTTCCCGTCGCGTCTTTTTCATGTCCGGACCGGCACGGCAGGCATGCCTTGCCAACCTGCCCTGTACGAAATTCGGTAATGTTCAGATGGTCGTATTGACCCAGTCGGTGATGTCCGAGGCGACACGCCCGAACGCACGGTCAAGGGCGGCAACATATTCGGCATTCGATCTGCCGGTCAGGGGCGAGCTCGCCTCGAAGAGACGCGCTGCCCGTACGACACCATTGCGGTCGTTCAGGATGCGCACAAAGATGCCGACATTGGCACCCTCGCCCCCGGCAAGACTGACGTCGAAGGATCGTATCTCCAGAATGATCTGATAATCGATCGCCAGGCCCTCGCCGGGCTTTCCGACGCCACCGAAGCCACCGGAGCGTTGCAGCGCTTCGGCGAGCCGGGCCTGAATGATGCGCGGCAGTCGATCGCTCCATTGCGCCCCCTTGAGAAAGGCGATGGAGCCCGAAGACGGTGTGATGACGATGTTCTGACTGTCGAGAGACTTGAGTGCCGTCGGTTCGGCGACCATCACCTGTATGCGCGAACGCGATGCGCTCCGGGCAGCGATTTGCGGTGTCGTCAGTTCGAACGTGTCGAGCGGGGCTGGTCCGCCACCAGGCAGAAGGGCACAGCCCGAAAGCGCTGCGGCCACGATCATCCCCAGGACTGTGTTGCGAGTGCCGATCACCCGATTGTCCCCGTTGTCATCCCCAGCGACGGTCCCTCTCCTGCAGACCGGTCACTCAATTAGCTACTTGCGGTGAGCGGGCGTCCTTGTCAACGCCGCGTGCGGCCATCCACCTGCGGAACACCCCCTGCTCCACCGGTAATGATGCGTTGCGGATTGCGCTCAAGGTCACTCACGGCCTGCTCGATGCGGTTGATGGAGCGGCGCGCGTCACGGATAAGCGCCTCGGCGTCGCGGAGGCCCTGGCCGCTGAACCGCGACAGCCCGTCCGTAATGGGCCCCAATCGCGCATTGAGCGTGTCGGCCACCTGCCGGAACGACTTCAAGGTATCGGTCGCCTGCTGCATCACCCCTTCCGCTTCGCCCGAGCCAAGCAGGCTGTCGACCTTGGCGAGCACCCCGTCGACGCGTACCGAGGCACGGTTCAATCTGGCAGAGATCTCCTGCGCATCGGAGATGATTCGATCGATGTCGTCGCCACGCAATGCGAACCGGTCCGTCATGTCCTGGATGTTCGACGCGGCTTCGCGCGCATCCGCGACGGTGCCGTCTATATTGTCCATCGCAGATCTTACCCGTTCCGGATCGACGCTCTCAACGATGTCATCGACCCTCGCCAGCGTCTTGCCGGCTCCATCGGACAATTCGCGTATCGAGGCGACCGTATCGTTGATATTTGCAACGACCGCGTCGAGGTCATTCGTGGCGGAGCTCAGCTTCTGGGTGAACTGCTCGACATTGCTCACGATCGCGGAAACCTTCTCGCGATCCACCGAGCGCAACAGTTCTTCAGCCGCAGTGAGTGTGGTGTCGAGCCGGTCGGACACCGTTCCTAGCTTCGCCGATAGTTCGGAGAAGTTCGACAGGAACGTGTCGACTCCGTCGGCGTTGCGGCTGAGCGCCTGCGAGAACGTACGGGCGTTCTCAAGTGTCTCTGTCAGTGGCCCGCGCGCATCCTTGGTGAAGTCCTCGAGCTGGCTCATCACGCGTTCGGCGCGCGTGAAGATGTCCTGCGCGCTTTGCAGCAGGCTGGTGACGGCGGAAGGATTGGCTGTAATCTCGGCAATGGTATCGTTGGCCTCGGCTTCCTCCAGCAGGTTCCTTTCCTCCGGATTGCCACCACGCAGTTCTATGTTGGCTTGTCCCGTCAATCCGGCGATGCCGATGTCGGCTGCGGTCGATGGCGTGATCGGGGTCAGCCGGTCGACCTCCGCGTCGGCGATGGCCACGTTGGGGTTCGTGACGTCGATATAGACGCGCTTGACATCGCCAACCTTGACACCGTTGAAGAGGACGAAACTGCCCCGTCCGAGCCCCGCGGCCGAACCCGGTATGCGCACACGCAGCATGGTCGTCTCGCCATTGATGCTGATGCCCGCCGCCCAATATATGAATCCGAACATGGCAAGCACCGCCAATACGGTGAACATGCCGACTATGACGTAATTGGCCCTGGTCTCCATCAGCGTGCGCTCTCCGCGGTATGTCCGGCGGCATCTGTGTCAACGACGATGCGCCGTGCGCGCTTGCCGCGAAAATACGCCTTGACCCACGGATCCTCGGCCGCGAGCATGTCCTTGAGGGTCCCTTCGACCAAAACTTTCTTGTTTCCCAGCACCGCTATCCGGTCGCAGACGGAAAACAGGCTGTCAAGGTCATGGGTGACCATGTAGACCGTCAGGCCCATCGTATCGCGCAGCTGTGCCACGAGGTCGTCGAACTCGGCCGCGCCGATGGGATCCAGTCCAGACGTCGGCTCGTCCAGAAACACGATCGCCGGATCGAGGGCGAGAGCGCGGGCAAGCGCCGCGCGTTTCACCATGCCCCCGGAAAGCTGCCACGGATATTTTTCGGCCGCACTGGCAGGAAGGCCGACGAGCTCGAGCTTGAGCATCGCCAGTTCATCCATCAGCCGCTGCGGCAAGTCCAGATATTCCCGCATCGGGACCTGGATATTCTCGCGCACATTGAGCCCGGAGAACAGCGCGCCCTGCTGGAACAGCATGCCTATCTGCATGTCGAGCCGCATGCGTTCGGCGTCGCTGGCGCTGTCGAGATCGACGCCCAGGAGGCGGATCGTTCCCGACTGCTTCTTGTTCAGTCCGAGGATGGTGCGCAAGAGCACTGATTTGCCGGAACCTGACGCGCCGACAAAACCCAGTATCTCGCCTCGATAGACGTCGAGCGACAATCCATCGAGAACGGTTTGCGAGCCGAACGAGACGGAGATGTCCCGCACGGAGAGAATGACCTCTTTCGATCCGTTCGGCTTCGCGTTGCCCGTGTCACTCGTCATCATCATGGCCCTAGAAATCGATCGCCGCGTAGAACATGGCGAACAGGCCATCGACGACGATGACGACAAAGATTGATTTGACGACGGACGACGTTACGCGGCGGCCAAGCGACTCGGCGCTGCCTTCCACCTTCATGCCCTCGACCGAACCGATGATGCCGATGATGATCGCCATGAAAGGCGCCTTGATCAGGCCGGCGAGCACGGTCGACAGATCAATCGCGTCGCGCATCCGATCGATGAAGGCTTCGGGCGTGATGCCGGAGTAGACCCAGCTGACCGCCATGGCTCCGCCGATTGCCGCAAAATTTGCGACGATCGTCAGGCACGGCAGCATCACGACCAGGGCCACCAACCTCGGAAGGACGAGTACGCCGATCGGGTTGAGTCCGATGACGGTGAGCGCATCGATTTCCTCGCGCATCTTCATGGAGCCGATTTCGGCCGTAATGGCGCTGCCTGAGCGGCCGGCAATCATGATTGCCGTCAGCAGAACGCCCATCTCCCGCAGGACGAGGATTCCGACCAGATCGACGACAAAGATCTCCGCGCCGAAATAGCGAAGCTGGAACGCGCCTTGCTGGGCCACGATGGCGCCGACGATTGCCGACATGAGCACGACCACAGGCAGGGCCCCTACACCCATGCGATCCATCTGGCTGACGACGGCAGCCGGATTAACCGCGTGGCCCCGCCCCATCTTCATTTGTGACCCGCGAATCGTCGCCCCGAGTATGTGCATGCCCAGGACGAACTCCCCCCCCAGCCTGTAGACACTCCTGCCAATCAATTCGAACAGGAACATTAGCCCCTTCGAACCACTCTGCGCGTCCGGTTCCGCCTCCTGCCGGATGGCATCGTCGACAGCGCTGAGCAGGATTGCAGCCGCCTTGTTCTCTCCCTCGACAGAAACCTGCGCGCCGGCCTTTTCATGCGCGACCGCAAGGCGCTTGATGAGCCAGGCCCCGGCGGTGTCCATGCGACCTACATTCGACAGATCGAGCACGACGGAACGGACGCCCTGGTGCTTTTCGAGTTGGCGAATTCCCTTGTCGACCGCCGCGATCTCGGATGTAGTCCAGGTACCGGCAAGGTGCACGGTCAATACACCCGCCGCCTCGTGCACCTCGAATCGAGGAGAAGGCTCCGTGCGCCCCATTTCGGGCGGGCTTGCATCCGTACCGTCTTCGGTCAACATGCACCGTTCATAAAGATTCATTTCCGCCATGTCGATTTGCCACATGAATGCGGACCATTGCCAGGGATGATCACATGCCGCGTCGCTTGCAGTTTCAGGTCGAAAGCTTCCCGATTGCCGGGCAGTTCAGGATTTCGCGCGGCGCGAAGACACAGGCCGACGTGATCATTTGCCGAATCAGCGAGGGCGAGCATACCGGCCAGGGCGAGTGCGTGCCCTACGCCCGATACGGCGAAAGCATGGACAGTGTGGCGGACGCCCTGGAAGCCGCACGCAGGGAAATCGAAAAAGGCATCGATCGGACAGCCTTGCTCGACCTGATGGCACCGGGGGCAGCGCGCAATGCCATCGATTGCGCGCTGTGGGATCTGGAATCGAAGGTGTTCGGGCATCGTGCCCAACAGAAGGCCTGCCAGATCATCCCCCGTCCAGTCGTCACGGCAGTGACCATCTCCCTGGACGAGCCGGGAGAGATGGCCGCCCAGGCTCGCGCTCACGCCCAACGCCCACTGCTCAAGGTCAAGGTCGGCTCGACCAACGATGCCGCGCGTATCCACGCAGTTGCCAGCGCAGCACCGAACAGCCGCATCATCCTCGATGCCAACGAGGGATGGACGGAAGAGAACATCAAGGAGAACCTTCTGGTCGCCGCACAATTTCACGTCGCGCTCGTCGAACAGCCCCTGCCGGCCGGCAAGGATGAAATCCTGCGGCACATTCCCCACCCTGTGCCCATCTGCGCCGATGAAAGCGCCCATACCGCCGACCGGCTGGACGAACTCACCGGTCTCTACGATGCGATCAACATCAAGCTCGACAAGACGGGCGGGCTGACCGCTGCATTGAAGATGCGACAGGAAGCTCGCGCCCGAGGGTACGGCGTCATGGTCGGCTGCATGGTCGGAACCTCGCTGGCGATGGCGCCTGCCGTTCTGCTCGCGCAGGATGCAGACTATGTCGACCTCGACGGCCCGCTGCTTCTCGCAAAGGACCGCTCACCCGGCCTGACCTATGCCGGCTCGCTCATATCACCACCCGAACCGGCCCTTTGGGGGTAAGCGTCCGGCGCGCGACATGGCGAGCGCTTCAGGCCGCCTCGAACGCCTTGTCGGGGAATACCACCACGGTCTGCGATCCATCGGGCAGTTTTCCACCCTTGACCCTGGTCCATGTCAGGATCTCGAACGAGCCGTCATGCCCTTCGGCGACGGCCGTGCAGCTCTCCACCCAGTCGCCGGTGTTGATATATTCGATATCGCCCATCCGCTCGATCGTCGCGTGATGGATATGGCCGCAGATCACGCCGTCCACCTTTGACCGCATCGCCTCCTGAACGACGACTTTCTGGAAGGTGCTGATGAAGGAAACCGCCTTCTTGACCTTCACCTTCGCCCAGGATGAGAACGACCAGTAGGGCAAGCCCAACGCTCGCCGCAGTGCGCTGATCACTCGATTGATGATTATGGAAATGTCATAGGCCTTGTCGCCCAGATAGGCCATCCATCGCACATTGTGCACAATCGAATCGAACTGGTCGCCGTGGATCACGAGATAACGGCGACCATCCGGCGTTTCATGGATGGCGCGGTCGGCGACGACAATGCCGCCGAAATGAACTCCCTGAAACGAGCGCAGAAACTCGTCGTGGTTGCCGGCGATGTAGATCACCCGGGTTCCCTTGCGCGCCTTGCGCAGGATCTTCTGCACGACGTCGTTGTGCGCCTGCGGCCAGTGCCAGGATCGCCGCAATCTCCATCCGTCGACGATATCGCCGACGAGATAGATCGTCTCCGCATCGTGGAAACGGAGGAAATCGATGAGGAATTCGGCCTTGGCGGGTTTCGAGCCCAGATGCACATCGGAAATGAACAGGGTTCGGAACTTTCTGATCGGTGTGCCGGTCATTTGCGTGTTCCCAAGCCTGAAATGTGCGATAGCTCTCCAAGACACGATTCATGTCACAATCATATGACGGTTGAGGACATCGGGCGCCGTGGGATAGTGTGCGCGCCAGCTCGTACAGGTACGGAGGATTGACTGTTGGATCTCGGCATCAAGGGCAGGAAGGCGATTGTTTGCGCCTCGAGCAAAGGTCTGGGGCGTGGCTGTGCGATGGCGCTTGCCGAAGCCGGGTGCGATCTGGTCATCAACGGACGCAACGAAGCCGTCCTAGCAGCCACAGCCGCCGAGATTCGGGAACGTTACGGCGTCACCGTTACCGAGGTGGCGGCCGACGTATCGACCGCAGAGGGACAGGCCGCCCTGCTCGCGGCGTGTCCCGCTCCCGATATTCTTGTCAACAACAACGGTGGTCCGCCGCCCAGAGACTTTCGTGAACTGGATCGCGCCGCGCTCATCGAAGGCGTGACGCAGAACATGGTCACGCCAATCGAGCTGATCCAAGCCGTTATTGACGGCATGGTCGAGCGAGGTTTCGGCCGCATCGTCAACATCACGTCGCTTTCGGTCTATCAGCCGATTTCGGGACTGGACCTGTCATCCGGAGCGCGGGCGGGCCTCACGGCCTTTCTCGCTGGCGTGGCCCGGACCGTCGCACCATCGAACGTGACCATCAACGCCGTACTGCCGGGGAAATTCGATACCGACAGGATCCGCAAGACTCTGGAATTCACCGCAGCCAAGGCCGGCGTCAGTGTCGATGAGCAGGCAGGTAAGGTCGCAAACGACATTCCCGCGCGCAGGCTCGGCACACCGGAGGAATTCGGCAAGGCCTGTGCCTTTCTATGCTCATCACATGCCGGATACATTACCGGCCAGAATCTGATTCTCGACGGTGGCCTCTACAACAGCGCATTTTGAGCGGATGTTTCAGCGTCACTATAACAGACAGGAATAATTCCTTGAAACTCGTACGTTTTGGACCTCCAGGATCGGAGCGGCCAGGCTTGATCGACAGCGATGGTGGCATAAGGGATGTATCCGGTCTCGTGGCGGACTACGGGCCGGAGACCGTCTCGCCGTCCCTATGGGACACCCTTCGCGCCACAGATGTCGCTCAACTTCCGAAGGCACCGGTGGATGCACGGCTTGGCCCGGTGGTTTCGAGGGTCGGCCATTTTCTTGCGATAGGGCTCAACTTTGCGGATCATGCCGCGGAAACAGGCGCAGCCATCCCGACCGAACCGGTCGTCTTTTCAAAAGCACCCAGCTCGCTTTCCGGACCCAACGACGATGTGATCCTGCCACGGGGATCGCAGAAGCTCGACTGGGAGGTCGAACTTGCCGTCGTCATCGGCAAGCGATGCAGCTATGTCGAGGAAAAGGACGCGCTAGACCACGTATTTGGTTACGCGCTGTGCAACGACGTTTCAGAACGCGAGTATCAGAAGGAACGCGGCGGCCAGTGGATCAAGGGCAAGAGTGCGCCGACATTCGGGCCACTCGGGCCGTGGCTGGTCAGCCCGGACGAAATCGGCGACGTTCAGGATCTCGCCATGTTCCTCGACGTCAATGGCGCGCGCATGCAGACGGGCAACACCTCGACAATGATCTTCACCGTCGCCGAGATCATCGCCTATCTCTCCAGGTTCATGCTTCTGGAACCCGGCGACGTCATCACCACAGGAACTCCGCCCGGTGTCGGCCTCGGGATGAAGCCGCCCCGCTTCCTCAAGACCGGCGACACGATGCATCTCGGCATCGACAGACTCGGCGAACAGCGCCTGACGGTGGTCGATTCCTGAGCGCGGCCATCACATTCACAAGGCCTGCATGACAGTGGGCTATTGCCACGGTGGAACAGGAAGCTGTTTCGCCGTTTCGCACCTTAAAATGCCGGGCGGTCGTGATAGCGTGCGACCGACACAGGCAAGCCGGATGATCCGAACCCATGACTGACAAGACGACAAAGGCAACCAAATCGGAATTCGAGGAAGCAGCCCTGTTCTTCCATCGTTATCCGACTGCCGGCAAGCTCGAGATTCAGGCGACCAAGCCGCTCGGCAACCAGCGCGACCTGGCGCTCGCCTATTCACCCGGTGTTGCGGTTCCCTGTCTGGAAATCAACGAAGACCCGACAACAGCCGCCCTGTATACGGGACGCGCTAACCTGGTGGGCGTGGTTTCCAATGGAACGGCGGTGCTGGGTCTCGGCAACATCGGAGCACTCGCCTCCAAGCCGGTGATGGAAGGAAAGGCTGTCCTGTTCAAGAAGTTTGCCGGCATCAATGTGTTCGATATCGAGATCGATGCCCCGGAGATCGACCAGATGGTCGAGACGATCGCATCGCTCGAGCCGACATTCGGCGGCATCAATCTGGAGGACATCAAGGCGCCGGAGTGCTTCGAAGTCGAGGAACGGCTCAAGAAGCGCATGGCGATTCCCGTCTTCCATGACGATCAGCATGGCACCGCGATCATCGTCGCGGCCGCGGTCCTCAACGCGCTGGAACTGGCGGGCAAGGATATCGCAAAGGTCAAGATCGTTGCCTCCGGCGCCGGCGCAGCCGCGCTCGCCTGCCTCAACCTGCTGGTCGAGCTTGGCGCCAAGCGCGAAAACATCTGGGTCACGGATCGGCACGGGGTCGCCTACAAGGGCCGCGTCGAGGAGATGGACCGATGGAAGGAGCCCTATCTGAAGGATACGGATGCGCGTAGCCTGGCCGATGTCATCGGCGGTGCCGACGTGTTTCTCGGCCTTTCGGCGGCCGGAGTCCTGAAGCCCGAATTGCTTGCCGAGATGGCCGAGCGACCGTTGATCTTGGCGCTCGCCAATCCGGTGCCCGAGATCATGCCGGAGGTGGCACGTGAGGCGCGCCCGGATGCGATGATCTGCACGGGTCGCTCCGACTATCCAAATCAGGTCAACAACGTCCTTTGCTTCCCCTACATCTTCCGTGGTGCGCTCGATGTCGGCGCGACAGCAATCAATGAAGAAATGAAGATGGCCGCGGTGCGGGCCATCGCGGCGCTGGCGCGCGAAGAACCGTCTGACGTCGCCGCGCGCGCCTATTCGGGAGATACGCCGACATTCGGTCCCGAATATCTGATCCCCTCGCCCTTTGATCCGCGGCTTATCCTGCGCATCGCACCGGCTGTCGCCAGGGCGGCCGGCGAGAGTGGCGTGGCGCTGCGTCCGATCACCGACTGGGAAGGCTATGCCGATCGGCTCAACCGCTTCGTCTTCCGTTCCGGACTGATCATGAAGCCGGTCTTCGCTGCCGCCCGCAAGGCTGCGAAACAGCGGGTGATCTACGCAGATGGTGAGGACGAACGCGTGTTGCGCGCGGCGCAGGTGGTCCTGGAGGAAGGTATTGCCAAGCCGACCCTGATCGGCCGCCCGCACGTCATCGACGTCCGCCTCAAGCGCTACGGACTGAGGATACGGCCGGGGACGGATTTCGACGTCGTCAATCCCGAGGACGATCCGCGCTATCGCGAATATGTCGACCTGTTGATCCGGCTTGCGGGACGTCGCGGCGTGACACAGGAAGCCGCCCGTACCATGGTGCGCACAAACAACACGGTCATCGCCGCTCTTGCCATGATGCGCGACGAAGCCGATGCGATGATCTGCGGCCTCGAAGGCCGCTTCGAACGGCATTTGCGCAATGTCGGGTTGATCATCGGGCGCAAACCGGGTGTGCGCGATCTTTCGGCGCTGTCGATGCTGATCATGCAGCGCGGCGTGACATTCTTCACCGACACCTATGTCTCGGTCGAACCTTCGGCCGAGGAAATCGCTGAAATGACCGTTCTGGCGGCAGACGAAATACGGCGCTTCGGCATCGAGCCCAAGGCCGCCCTGCTCTCTCTGTCGAATTTCGGTTCCCGCGATACGCCGAGCACACTGAAGATGCGCCGGGCAGCGCAGCTGGTTGCCGAGCTGGCGCCGGAACTGGAAGCGGATGGCGAGATGCATGGCGATTCGGCCCTTTCGGACGTCTTGCGCCAGCGCGTCTTCCCGCATTCCAGATTGAAGGGTGAAGCCAACCTGCTTGTCTTCCCGAATCTCGATGCCGCAAACATCGCACTGACAACCATCAAGACGATGACGGACGGCCTGCATGTCGGTCCGATCCTTCTCGGCACAGCCCGTCCGGCCCATATTCTGACGCCATCCGTCACGTCGCGCGGTATCGTCAACATGACGGCGCTTGCGGTCGTGGAGGCCTCCCAGCCGGCAAACACAGAGGTCTGAAAGGAGCAAGGCGGAGTTCGGCCATGAAACGCCAGTGTGCCGCCATCGTCGCGATTGCCGTCATCCTGTCGGCCGGGGCGGCCCCGGCCCGGGCAGCTTCGCAAATATGCGAACAGCTCGAAACGAGGCTGGCGGCACTCGCAACCGACAGCCGAGGCGACAGGCGCATAGCCCAGCGATACGCCCAGGCAATTGAAGTCCAGCAGCGGCAGATTGACAAGGTGCAGCAACAACGCCGGCGTGCAGGGTGTGGCGGAAGCATCGTCAGGACCCGGCAGGAGTCTGGCAGCGCCTGCGGTTCATTGGACAGAACGCTCGAACGGATGCGGCGCAATCTGGCCAAGCTGCACCGCGAGCACAATGCGCTTGCGGGCGGGAGTCTCGACGGCCAACGCGAGCGCAGACGTCTCCTGGCATCGATCGAAGCCAATGAGTGCCGAAACGATCGGCGCGATGGCACCAGTCTCGTCCGCCAGGCGCCTGGCATCTATCGGGTGTCGCCGCCTGCCCTGCAGGAAGACGGTCAACGCTATCGCACGATGTGTGTTCGCACATGCGACGGCTACTACTTCCCGATTTCCTACGATGTCCCGTCCGCTGCTTTTGAAAACGATGCCGCCAGTTGCGCGTCGCGTTGTCCGGGCACAGAAGCTGAACTCTATGTCCACAGGGTTCCAGGTGAAAATGCAGAAGACATGATTTCACGCGCCGGCACTCTCTATAAGGAGTTGCCGACCGCCTTCCTCTATCGCCAGCCGGGATTTGAACGCCCGCCGCAATGCGGTTGCAGCCCTGCCCCGCAAAGCTCGATCATCGATGGAGACGCCGGCGACGGGTCGAAGGCTGCCGCATCGCCAAATGCCGCAGCACCTGAAGGCCAGTCCAGCTTAGTGCAACGCGATGTCGAGGAACAGTCAGGCGGGACTGCCGAGAGAACGCCGGACAGTCCTCATGACGGGCGCAAGGTCAGGGTCGTCGGGCCAGCGTTCCTTCCCGACCCAGAAGGGGCAATAGATCTGCGAGCTCCGGCCCAGACTGACGCCCCGTAAGTGCGAGACGCAATGGCATGAAAAGCGCCTTGCCCTTGCGGCCGGTTGCATCCTTGACTGCCGCCGTCCATTGCTTCCAGGTCGATCCGTCCCAGGGTTCTTCCGGCAGAATATCGAACGCCGCGCCGAGAAACTGACGGTCATCATCGGAAAAGGTCACGCCCGGCTCGGGACGCTCGGTAACGATGCGCCACCAAATTGCGGCGTCCGACACCCTGTCGAGGTTTCCCCGCACCGCGAGCCAGAATGCCTCAGCGTCGTCGCCGGTGATGCCCAGCGCCGTAAGCCGGTCGCGCACCGCGTCGAAGGACAGTTCGTGAACCAGTGTACGGTTGAGGATGACGAGATCGGCCGGATCGAACTTCGAGGCCGAGCGTGAACTGGTAGCGGGGTCGAATCCGGCCGCAAGCTCATCCAGCGTACGTGCGGCGACGATATTGCCTGATGTGCCGGTGAGCACAGCGAGCGACGCGACAGCCATCGGCTCCAGTCCGTCCTCGCGAAGGCTGGCAATCGACAATGCGCCCGTACGCTTCGACAGCCCCTCGCCACTTGCGGTGGTCAGCAGATTGTGGTGGCCGAAGGCAGGCGCTTGCCCACCCAATGCCGCGAACAGAGCGATCTGGACGCCCGTGTTGGTGACATGGTCATCGCCACGGATGACATGGCTCACGCCCATGTCGATGTCGTCGACCACAGACGGCAGCGTGTACAGGTAGGTTCCATCCTCCCGGATCAGTACCGGATCCGACAATGACGACAGATCGACGGTCTCTTCACCGCGCACCACATCGTTCCAACTCACTTCCGTGCGCTGCGGTTCGTGCGGATCGGTCGCAAAATTCGGCAAAAGAAATCGCCAGTGCGGGCGGCGCCCCTCCGCCTCGAACTGGCCTTTCTCATCTTCGGTCAGTTTCAGCGCCTCGCGCCCATAAACAGGCGGCAGCTTGCGCGATAGCCTGATCTTGCGCCTGAGCTCGAGTTCTTCCGACGTCTCGTAGCAGGGGTATAACAGGCCGGCGGCCTTCAGGCGTTCGGCGGCCGCATCATATGCCTCAAAACGCTTGGACTGATATTCGACCGCATCGGGAAAAATACCTATCCAGTGAAGGTCGTACAGGATCTGATTGGCGAACTCCTGGGTCGAACGCGTGAGATCCGTATCGTCGAAGCGCTGTATGAACCGGCCCTGATGCTTGTGGGCGAAGAGCCAGTTGAACAGCGCCGTGCGCAGGTTGCCGATATGAATATTGCCGGTCGGGGACGGCGCGAAGCGGACGGTCACACTCATGCTTGCGAGGTATCCGAAAGGTCCGGTGCTTGCAAGATGCGTCCTCTCACGCGCGCCGAAACATAGGTCATCAGAAAGACCATGGCAAAACAGTAGAATCCCATCACGGCTATCTGGGCATCATAAGGAATGCCCCAGTCGATCAGCAGGCCGGTCAGTCCCGGTCCAACAGCGGTGGCGAAGACCAGTATGGCCACGGTTATCGCGCGCACCGAGCCCAGATGCTTCAAGCCGTAGATTTCAGGCCACAAAGCGCCGAACAATGTCGAGGAGAATCCGTACGACACACCCATCAGCCCCATGAAGGCGAATGCGCTCCACTGGGCGTCGAAGAACGCCAGGATGAGGCAGGAGGCGCCGAGCGGGACGAGAAACACGGGCAATAGCGAGATTGCGGAGAAACGGTCGATCAGATAGCCGGAAATCAGAACGAAAGTGATCGTCATCAGCGCCATGAAGGAAAAGGAGGTGGCGAACATCTCCATCGACCATCCGCGCAGTTCGACCAGATAAACCTGGTGGAAGAAGATGGTCGTGCCAATGAAGCCCGGTGCGACCACGCCCATCAGCAACAGATAGAACACAGGATCGCGCAGCACTTCGCCCCGCGACCAGTCTCGCACCACCGGCTTGGTGGAGACGGGATCGTTCTGACGTGGCGCCCGCTCCTGAGCGATCAGAGCGACAATGGCCGGCAAGCCGATCAGGACAAGTACCGCGGTGGCCACGAGCCAGGAGTTGCGCCATCCGACGAGGCCCGAGACGAGCACGAACAGGAGTGGAAATACCGCTTCGCCTGCGTTGTGCCCGAGCGTAGTGATGGAGACGGCCCGTCCGCGTTGTGCCGAAAACCAGCGTCCCATTGCGGTGAACGCGTTCTGCGTCATCATTCCCTGGCCGAAGAGCCGCAGCAGATAGAGCGTTACGGCGAGCAGTGCGATGTGATGGGAAAACGCCATGACCACTGTGGCCAGAGCGAGCATCGGAATGGTGAACAGGGCGACCTTCTGCGCGGAGTGCTGATCGACGATCTGCCCAAGCCTCGGCAGCGTCAGTGCACTTGCAAGGGTCGCAAGCATGTAGAGCGTTCCGAAGCCGCCATGGCTGAGGCCATACTCGGCACGAATGTGTCCTGCCGACAGGGAAATGAAGAATGTCTGGCCGAAGGATGAGAAGAAAGTGAGCAGGAAGCCGCCTGCCAGCCAGCGTGCGTTGTCGCGAAGAAAGATCAGGAACTGCATGGGAACTCGCATCTTGCCGGATCGAACGCCTTGGCGAGCGTATCGCTCAGGTTAAGAATGCACCCACCCTAGGGGACAGCCCCAGGCCATTCAAAGCGCGAAACGCGCCTGGCATAATGATTGGCCCGGCAGACGTTGCCATCTGGCACGGGCCAACCTGACAAGCCGGAATTTGCCGAGATATCTCGGCTAGCTGCGGTCCCGGAAACGGTTCGTGATCGGATATCGCCGGTCTCGTCCGAAATTCTTCTTGGTGATCTTCACGCCCGGGGCGGCCTGCCGACGCTTATACTCGGCTACATTGAGCAGATGCTCGATCTTGTGCACGATCTCGCGATCATGCCCGCGTGCGACGATCTCGTCGACCCCCATCTCGTTCTCGACAAGGCACTCCAGAATATCGTCGAGGACAGGATATGGCGGCAGTGAGTCCTGATCGGTCTGATCAGGCCGCAATTCGGCCGACGGCGCCTTGTCGATGATGTCTTGCGGGATCACTTCGCCCGACGGACCGAGCGCACCCGGCGGGACATGGGTGTTGCGCCAGCGCGACAGCGAATAGACCTGCATCTTGTAGAGGTCCTTGATCGGATTGAAGCCGCCGTTCATGTCGCCATAGAGCGTTGCATAGCCGACCGACATTTCCGACTTGTTGCCGGTCGTCACAACCATCGAGCCGAACTTGTTGGAAATCGCCATGAGGATCGTGCCGCGCGTCCTGCTCTGCAGGTTTTCCTCCGTTATTCCGGCATTCGTGCCTTCAAAGATCTGTGACAGCGCATTGGTGAACCCCTCTACCGGCTCCGCGATCGGAACGATGTCATAGCGGCAGCCCAGTGCCCGCGCACAAGCCTCGGCATCAGCGAGCGAATCAGCGGATGTGTATCGGTAGGGCAGCATGATGGTACGCACTCGATCCTCGCCCAGCGCGTCGACGGCCAGAGCCGCACATAGGGCCGAATCGATACCACCAGACAGCCCAAGAACGACATTGCGGAAGCCGTTCTTGTTGACATAGTCGCGCAGCCCGATGACGCAGGCCCTGTAGTCGGCTTCTTCCTTTTCTGGAATGCGCGACATCGGCCCGTCCGTACATTGCCAGACATCGTCTGTCCGCTTCCAGGTCGTGACCGCAATGGCGCTTTCGAACTGACTCATCTGGAAGGCCAGCGATTTGTCCGCCGCGATCGCAAAGGAAGCGCCGTCGAAAACGAGTTCGTCCTGACCGCCGAGCTGATTGGCATAGAGGATCGGCAATTCGCTCTCGATCACCTGCCGGATGACGACCTGATGGCGCACATCGACCTTGCCGCGGTAGTAGGGCGAGCTGTTGGGAACGAGCAGGATCTCCGCGCCGCTCTCGGCGAGGGATTCGCACACACCTATGTCGTGCCAGATGTCCTCGCAAATCGGTATGCCCAGCCGGACACCACGGAAGTTGACCGGCCCCGGCATGTCCGGGCCCGCCTGGAAAACCCGCTTCTCGTCGAACTCGCCGTAGTTCGGCAGATCGAGCTTGTAGCGCTCCGCGATCACCTTCCCGCCATCAAGCACCATGATCGAATTGTGCAGTCCACTCGGCCGCTTGAGCGGGGTGCCGATGATCACCCCGGGGCCGCCGTCCGACGTGTCGGTCGCGAGTTCGCGCACCGCGCGCTCGCAGGCGGCAACGAAAGCCGGCTTGAGCACGAGGTCCTCCGGCGGATAACCGGCAATGAAGAGTTCGGTGAACAGGACCAGGTCTGCACCATGCCGCGACGCCTCGGCCCGGGCCTCCCGCGCCATGGCGAGATTGCCGGTAACGTCGCCGACAATCGGGTTGAGCTGGGCGACGGCGATACGCAGGACGTCGGGCGGCGGTGACATGTTGGTGCTCATGTCGCGGGTGTAGCCCGACCGATGCTGGACGGCAACTGGTACAACGCGACGGCCATTCTCACTCGCCCATATATTCGCGCAAGGCCTCGGGCGTCCTGTTCTCGCCGATGGACATGGCGAGGATGCGCGACAGATGCGCTTTGGGAAGGTCGGTTTCAGCCGCCCATGCGTTCATCTGCGCCTGGATCGCGGCAAGATCCTTCTTCGAATTGGGGCGTTCGGCGATGCCGAGACCGGCGTCGCGTAGCGCTGCGACCATGTCACCAGAGATGATGAACGTGTCCCAGCCGACCCAACGCAGGAAATACTGTCCAGTGTTGCCGCCAAGCCGGGTGCCGTTCTTCGCCAGCCAGGCCATCAATCCGACCTGATCGTCGGCCGGCCACTCGGACAGGAAGCGGCCGAATCCGCCATGCTCGCGCGATACCCGGTCGACAAGGGCGGCATTCTCACGAACGGCCCTGATCTTTTGCGGGTTGCGTACGATCCGTTTGTCGGAGGCAAGATCGTGCCAGAAGTCGTCCGGTTGAAAAAGCAGCCGCCTGGGCTCGAAACCGAGAAAGGCTTCTTCGAAGCCGGGCCACTTCTGCTCGATTACTCTCCAGACAAATCCGGCAGAAAAAATGCGTTCAGCCATGACCGAGAGAATTCTGTCGTCGGACAGCCTGGATACGGCGGCATTGTCGGGTCTCTGGCCCAGCAACGTTTGCAATTCCCGGTCACCGCCTTTGCGGCGGGCTGCACGGTCGCGAATCTTTGAAAACTCGAGCATCACAGCCCTCCCCGCGTCATCAATCGGTGCAGAGTATCCGAGAGACACAGCAACGCCAATCTTGCCGGCTGCCGCTCCTGCCAGTTCGCTTGGCGACACCGCGGACCGTTGAATTCACACGTCCAGCAGTGGCGAGAGACGATCAATGACGGCCAAGAGCCAGACACCGGCGGCGATCACGATCGATATGGCCACCGCAAGCGATCCGCAGTCCTTGGCCAACTGGATGTCGACATTGAACTCGCGCGAGAAGGCATCGCATGCGGCCTCAATGCTCGTATTGAGGACTTCAACCAGAATCACGAGCAGAACGGCCGCAACAAGAACCGCATAACCGCGCCAGGACGCAGCCAGGAACCAGCCTATCGGCAAGGCGAGTGCCAGAACCACCATTTCCTGGCGGAATGCCGTTTCGTGACGGACCAGATACCGGTATGCACGCCACGAATTGAGCGCTGCATTCAAAAGCCGTTCCACATTCGCTCCTTCCGAATCGCCGGACGGCTAAGATTAGGCTGCTACAGCGCAGGATGGAATCCAGTGGAGTTACTGGAAAAGCCAGGAATCGTAGGCGAAGAAGCCCTGTTCAACGGAATCATGCACACGCTCGGCGTGTGCGCCCTCACCGGCTGCCCCGAAAGCGAATAAGAGCGGCATAAGATGCTCGTCTGTCGGATGGTTTTCGAGCGGGTAAGGCGCCAGACCTTTCCAGTCCAGAATGGACTCGCGGTCACCGTTCTCAAACCGGTCGGCGAACCAGTTCCTGAAGGCGTTCACCTTGCCCGGCATTTCCGGATCGATGGGCCGCCCCATCCGCGCGGCGCTGAAATAGGCACGCAGATTATGCGTGATGTGACCGGAGCCAATGAGGAGAACACCCTCCGCGCGCAGCGTCGAGAGCGCCGCGCCGACGGCATGGTGCCAGGCCGCGTCTCGATGCGGGTCGATCGATAGCTGAACGATCGGGATGTCGGCCTGCGGAAATGCAAGCTTCAGCGGTGTCCAAACGCCGTGATCATAGCCCCGTTTGCCGAGCGTTGCCGGCTCAAGCCCGGCCTCATCGAGCAGGCGAACCACGCGCATCGCCAATTCCGGATCACCCGGAGCCGGATACTGCATTTGATAAAGTTCGGGAGCGAAGCCACCGAAATCATAAATCATTTCCGGTTCCGGATCGGTGACGACCACGACTCCGTCCGCCTCGAAATGGGCCGACATGATCACGATGGCTTTCGGCCGCGGAAAGAGGGTCGACAGGCCTTCCAGATAGTGGCGCGCGGCAATGTCGTCGATCACGATGTTCGGCCCGCCATGCGAGATGAACAGGGTGGGCATCTTCTGTGTCTGTGCGTTCATGGGACCAGTCTCCTTGTCCCAATCTAACGCGGCCGACCGCCCGGCGGGAGGTCGCACCACGGCAACTCATCGTTCAGTAAAAGTGACCGGAGCCATGAAACACGTTCAATCGACGACGCTGGCAGCAGGGTGGCCCGAGCCCTCATGCCGCATGAGATCGTCCGTTATGTCGTAGTAGTCACCTTTGTCACCGACGAAGATATGACTGTCACTCTTCAGTCCGCTGGGCGTATCGAACGATCCTGCCATGACCGAAATCTCGTTGCGGCCGTTCGGCTTCCAGAAGAGCGCCGAGCCGCACGTCCGGCAAAAACCCCGGCGGGCCGTCGCCGACGCCGCATACCAAGTCAGGCCATCGCTTCCTTCAATCTCGATCTGATCGTCGGAGACGTTGGTGGCGGCGTAGAAGTGCCCGGTCTGGCGGCGACATTGCGAACAGTGGCAATAGACAACCCCACGTAACGGTCCGGAAATCGTATAATGCACGGCGCCGCAAAGGCAGGCGCCCGTATGAATATCGCTCATCGATCCTCCTCCTGTAGCCGCAGAGTTCCCTGCCGGCCTTGTCGAGGCAAGCGGATATTTTTCAATCTGCGTTCAGATGAACGAAAGCGTTCCGGGGTCGGTGTGTCACCAATCCACGGCCAGGCTAATGTGTTTGTTCCGCGAATGAGAAAGGGCGCCACAGCGGTGCAGGCGCCCTTTCGGTTCAAACGAATGTGTCGGATCAGCCGGCCGCAGCCTGACGCACCGGCCGATCGTTCTTGCCCTTCTTGAGCAGTTCGGACACCAGGAAAGCAAGTTCGATCGCCTGGTCGGCATTCAGCCGCGGATCGCAATGCGTGTGATAACGGTCCTGCAACTCGTCGTCTCGAATAGCTCGCGCGCCACCGGTGCATTCGGTCACGTTCTTGCCCGTCATCTCGACGTGTATTCCGCCCGGATGCGTGCCTTCCGCGTGGTGCACATCGAAAAAGCTCTGGACCTCGCCCAGAATGCGGTCGAAGGGACGCGTCTTGTAGCCTGCCGCGGTGATCGTATTGCCGTGCATGGGATCGCACGACCACACGACCTTGCGACCCTCGCGCTCCACCGCACGGATCAGCTTGGGCAGATGCTCGCCGACCTTTTCGTGGCCGAAGCGTGCGATCAAGGTCAGCCGTCCCGGATCGTTTTCCGGATTGAGCAGGTCGATCAGTTCGATCAGGCCGTCAGGTGTCATGGATGGACCGCACTTCAGGCCAAGCGGGTTCTTGATGCCGCGGCAATATTCGACATGCGCATGATCGGGCTGGCGTGTGCGGTCGCCGATCCAGATCATGTGGCCGGAGGTCGCGTACCAGTCACCGGAAGTGGAATCGACGCGCGTGAGCGCCTCTTCGTAGCCCAGCAACAGGGCTTCGTGGCTCGTGTAGAAATCCGTCTCGCGCAGCGCGAAATTGGTTTCCGACGTGATGCCGACGGCCCGCATGAACTCCATCGTCTCGGTGATGCGATTGGCGAGCGCCTCGTAACGTTCTGATTGCGGGCTGTCGGAAACGAAGCTGAGCATCCATTTGTGCACGTTCTCGAGACTGGCAAAGCCACCCTGCGCAAAAGCGCGCAGCAGATTAAGCGTGGCGGCGGATTGCCGGTACGCCATCTCCTGGCGGGCCGGATCGGGAATGCGCGACTTTTCGTCAAACTCGATGCCGTTGATGATGTCGCCGCGATAGCTCGGCAGCGTCTCGCCGTTCTTCGTTTCGGTATCGGATGAACGCGGCTTGGCGAACTGACCGGCAATCCGGCCGACCTTCACAACAGGCTGAGCACCGGCATAGGTCAGCACCACAGACATCTGCAGGAAGACGCGGAAGAAGTCGCGGATGTTGTCGGCACCGTGCTCGGCGAAGCTCTCGGCACAGTCGCCCCCCTGGAGCAGAAACGCCTCGCCATTGGCCACGGCGGCGAGCTGCTTCTTCAGTTTGCGCGCCTCACCGGCAAAAACCAGCGGCGGATAGGTTGCCAACTGCTTCTCGGTCTCGGCAAGAGCGGCCGCATCCGGATAGGCGGGAACCTGCAGGATCGGCTTGTTGCGCCAGGAATTCGGAGACCACTTCGTCATGACAGCACCTAATCATTATGTCCGGGATGAGCCTACTTCCATCCCAATGCCTGCAAGAGTGCAGGATGCGGCTCTATACAGGAAGCAACGCCCCCGTGCCACCCCGCAGCGTGTCCAATTGCGGGGCCCGGCGGGCGTTCCATCTCTTCATCGTTCCTGGTGTGGCCGCCGTTCTTCGAGCAGTTGTGCAAATAGATCGCGCTCTTGCTGTGACAGCTTAACCCAGCGGGGATAGATCGGCGCATCACGATCCTCATGGATCGGGGTATCGAATCCGTCGGTTTCATCCAGGAAGCGGCGCAGCCCCTCCAGTCCATGCTCCGTGAAAAATCCCTGCATCACGGCATCGAGATAGGAGCGCAGAATTCGCGGCGGTTCGCGATGTGGCGGAAGCGCCTCGTCGGCCTCGTACACATAGAAGGGGCAACGCACCGGAGGCAACAGCGCCTCGATCTGGTTCGCACGCAATTCCACACGGCGATATCGAGCCTCCCGCGCATCGACCGCTGCCAGATTGTCGACAAGGTCGAAGACGAGAAGTCCATCCACAATGCCATCGGGCACCGGGCGTACGGTCAACAAGGCCGCGGGAAAGCCCGGCATGTCCGGACGTGGTCTCCAGGCGCGGCGCCATCCACGCAGCCGGCCTGGAAACGCGGCGACGATCGATGTGCGATGTGTGGCGCGGTTGACGAGCGAACCGTAGCCGAAATAGGCGATCAGCCGACCGTCATCGGACAGCCGTTGCAGGGTCTCGACGTCGTGCCCTGTCTCTGCGGTCCATGACATGCAGCGATTGCCCTGATCGGTGCGTCGATCCTGCATTTTTCAGCCTTATCGCGCGGCCCGATCGATCAATTCCCGATGCGTTCGCCGTCCTTCACGCGGTATGTCGGACTATACATGGTCACGAGTTCCTCCGCGGCGCTTGGATGGAGAGCCATTGTCCGGTCGAAATCGTCTTTCGTCAGACGGGCCTTGACCGCGATGCCCAGAAGCTGCGCCATTTCGCCGGCATCCGGGCCCAGAATATGCGCACCGACCACTCTGCGGCTGGCAGCATCCACGATCAGTTTCATCAGCATTTTCTCCTCGCGTCCCGACAAGGTATGGCGCATCGGCCGGAAAGCTGCCTTGTAGACTTCGATTTCAGGGAAACGACGTGCGGCTTCGTCCTCCGCCAATCCAACGGTTCCGATTTCCGGTTGAGAGAAGACAGCCGTCGGTACATCGTCGTGATCCGGTTTGCTCGGCTTGTTACGGAATGCCGTATCGACAAAGCACATCGCTTCGTGGATGGCGACCGGGGTCAGCTGCACACGATCCGTCACGTCACCGATGGCCCAGATGTTGTCGACATTCGTGCGGGAATACTCGTCGACCAGGATTTGCCCCAATGGTCCGACAGCAACACCCACCTCCTCCAGCCCCAGGCCTTCGGTGTTCGGAATGCGCCCGAGCGCCAGCATCACCTGATCGGCAATGACTGTTTCGCCACTGGAAAGATGGGCTGCCAGACGCCCGTCGGGATTGCGCTCGATCTTTTCGAACACGCTATGGCAGTGGATCCGGATACCCTTGTTCTCCATGGTCTCGTGCAGCATACGCCTCACGTCCATATCGAAGCGGCTCAATATTTCCTGGCCCCGGTAGACAAGCGTCGTCTCGACACCCAGGCCGTGAAAGATGTTGGCGAACTCGACTGCGATGTAGCCGCCACCGGCGATCGTGATGGCGCGTGGCAACGTCTCCAGATGGAATGCCTCGTCTGAAAAGATGCACAACTCGTGACCGGGCAGCGCAGTGTGCGGATTGGGCCGGCCACCCGTCGCGATCAGGATCTGATCGGCGGTTACGGTTCTGTTCTGCCCGACGAGGCGAATGGTGTGAGCGTCGACAAGTTCGGCCCGGCAATCGAAGACGTCGGCGCCGGCATTGTCCAGTCCCTTGCGATAGAGACCTTCCAGTCGGGCGATCTCATGGTCCTTGTTGGCAATCAAGGTAGGCCAGTCGAAGCTGGCCGGCGGCACCGTCCAACCATAGCCCGCCGCATCCTCGAAATGCTCCGAAAACTGCGAGGCATAGACGAACAGCTTCTTGGGCACGCATCCACGAATGACACAGGTGCCGCCGTAGCGGTACTCCTCCGCGATGCCGACCTTCTTGCCCAACCCGGCGGTGACACGACCGGCGCGGACGCCACCTGAGCCCCCTCCAATGACAAACAGATCATAATCGAATTTGGCCACGCCGATTGGTTCCTTTGTTCTGTCCAGCCCGCTTCAAGTCACAGCGCGCGTTCGCTTCAGACGGATAGGCAAAGATAGGCACGCCAGATCAATAGCTTGGAACATGGGGCTTTCACTCAACCGATTCCGTGTAAGTGGGACATGCTAGAGGAGCTTGCCTCCCTCGCCAACGACGGTCGTTCCAAGCCCTGCCCAAAAACGAAAAAAGCCCGGCTCGAACCGGGCTTTCAGTCGAAACAAAATCGCAACTACTGGGCCGGGGCATCCTGCGGGGCGTCCTCGCCAGACACCCGTGCACCGGGTGCCCTCTCCTGCAAAGCCGATGCAACTTCCTGAGCCAGATCGCGGGCAAGGCCACGCTGCCAGATCTCGGCGGCCTGGTAGACGCTGCGCATGACGAGCGGTCCCTGAGCGATGAGCTTCTTGCCCGCCTCGGTCTGATAGAAATCAGAAATGGCCTTCAGTTCCTCTTCGCTGAAGACGCGCGCATAGGCCAGGGCGGCTTCACGCTCGAGGTCGGCGCGGCGGCTGGCCAGTTCGAGCGCTTTCTCGTCGACCGTCTGATCGATCAGCTCCTCGAGGTTGGGGTCCTTGTTGATCAGCTCGATCTTCAATGCCTGGGCGGCCTGCGGAAGAATGCCGTCAAACTCGTCAGTCGCATTGATGGTCGCCACAGCCGTTCGCGCTGCCTTGAGATGGCTTTCGGAAACCTCCTGCGCAAAGGCAGGGATGGACCAGGCCACGAGCGCAGCCGTGGCGATCGCCGTGGAATGGCGCCTGACAGTCCTGAACAAGGTCATGAAATGGAAACTCCGTTCTTATCGGGTCGATTCGAGTGTCTTGATCTCATCGCCTGCCGCGATGATAGCGACACTGGCCAGATCTATAAACAGGCCATGTTCCACGACTCCGGGGATGGCATGCATGGCATCGGACAGCGCTCTTGGATCGGGAATACGGCCAAATGATGCATCGAGAATAAGATGTCCACCATCGGTGACAAAGGGCGTATCGCCGTCCATGCGCAAGGTGATGGAGCCCGTCAGGCCGAGGCGGTGTCCGGCTGCTTCAAGGGCGAATCGCGTTGCACCCAGACCGAAGCGGTTGACTTCGACGGGTAGAGGAAACCGGCCCAACGTGTCGACGAGTTTCGAACCGTCGGCGATCACGATCATGCGGTCGGAAGCGGCGGCAACAATCTTTTCTCTCAGAAGCGCGCCGCCTCCCCCCTTTATGAGACAGAGATCAGGAGCGACTTCGTCCGCTCCGTCGACGGTGAGAGCGAGATGGGGCACCTCGTCCAGCGTCGTCAGCGCGATGCCCAGTTCACGGCAAAGCGTGGCGGTACGCTCCGAAGTCGGCACACCGGCGATCTGCAGCCCATCGGCCACCCGCGCCGCAAGCAGACGCACGAACTCTTCCGCTGTCGAACCGGTTCCGATTCCGATCGTCGTGCCGTTCTCGACATGGTCCAGCGCTGCCCGAGCAGCCTCAATCTTCAATTGCCTCGCGTCCATGTCCAGTTCCGCCACGATGGAAATGCGATGTCGCTCCTAGCATTTCTCACGGTCAGGGCAAAGTCCTTCCGCTGACCCTGCGGAAGGATCGCTTGAAGAACCATGCCTGGGCGGGTAGCAACGGGCTTACACGTTACCGGTCTGCCCAGCGAAGGAATAGTCTGCAGATGAACGCACCGAGGCCAACCATCGTTTTCGATCTCGACGGAACTCTCGTCGACACCGCGGGCGATCTCGTCGATAGCCTCAATTTCGCACTGACAACGGCGGGCCGCGAACCCGTACCGTTTGCGAGCATCCGTCCCTATGTCGGCCATGGCGGGCGGGCGATGATCGAACGCGTACATGCATCCCGGCGCATCGACCTGCCCGAAACGGAGCTCCAGATGCTGCTAGGCTCCTTTCTCGATCACTATACGGGCAACATTCCGGGCCGATCCGCTCCCTATCCCGGCGCGCTCGCCATGCTGGAGCGCTTCGCTGGTGGCGGCTACACACTCGCCGTGTGCACGAACAAGCGCGAAGCACTGGCGATTCGGTTGCTCGACGCTCTTGGCATGACACCGCACTTCTCCGTCATTTGCGGCGCCGATACGTTTGAATTCCGCAAGCCCGACCCCCGGCATCTCACCGAAACGATTCTGCGCGCCGGAGGATCGGCCGACAGTGCCGTCATGGTCGGTGATTCCCGAACCGACATCGACACGGCAAAGGCAGCCGGCATCCCGGTCATCGCCGTGGAACATGGATACAGCGACCGTCACGTCGGCGATTTCGAGCCGAGTGCCGTCATCGCTCATTTCGATGCGCTGTCCCTGGATTTGACGGCGCGGATGCTGCGTGCCGCCGCGGGTTGACGATTTCACCGCCAACCGTTCTTGACTTTGTGCCGTCGCCGCCACTATATCGCCGCCAACTTCCGGGAGTGGACGAAGATGTCCCTATCCGGATCGGGCGCGTAGCTCAGCGGGAGAGCATTCGCTTCACACGCGAAGGGTCACAGGTTCAATCCCTGTCGCGCCCACCATTCCAATTTTCAAGTGAACCGACCTAAGATACGGGCCAACGCTCGTGCCCGCATAAGGGCGGAAACGCATGGCCGTCAGACCACGCGTCGGGAGCCAGGTGTCGTCCCAGCCTTGTTTGCTGCACGCTGGACGATCAGCCCGCAGCCCCTCGAGCCGCTGCGGTCGCCTCCATCGCTTTCATCACATGAGTGTCGCGGTCATAGACGTCGGCGAAATAGTGCACTGTTCCCGCATCGTCCGGCCACGCCGTGAAGTAAGCCACATATACAGGAATCTTTTGTGGCACTGCTTCGGACGAATGGCCCTTGGCGATTTTTGCCGCAACGTGGTCGCGTGATGTGCCGAGCACGGCCGCCGCCATGCCGCGCGGATCCTGCAAGCGGATGCAGCCGTGGCTGAATGCCCGGGCATCCCGGTTGAACAGGCTCTTCGACGGCGTGTCGTGCATGTAAATCGCATGCTTGTTGGGAAAGAGAATCTTCAACTCGCCCAGCGCGTTCGCCTCGCTCGGGGTCTGGCGGACGCTGAAAGGCACCTTTCCGCCATATTGAGCCCAATTGATCGCGGACGACGGTATGCGGCGGCCCTTTGAATCGAACACCTCGTAGCCAGCACGATCGAGATAGCCCGGATCGTTGCGCAGCCTGGGCAGCATCTCGTTCACGATAATGGACTGTGGCACACCCCAATAGGGATTGTAGTCGATCCGCTCGATCTCGTCGTAGAAGAAGCTCGTCTGGTTGGAAACCTTGCCGATGACAACACGCATTGCGATCTGGGTCTTGCCGTCATCGACAAAGGCCGCGGTGTAGGCCGGCTGATTGATGAAGACATGCGGCATGCCGAGATCGGACGGATGCCAGCGCAACTGTTCGAGCGCGATCTGCACCTTGCGAATTCGGTTGCCGCGTGAACGGCCGGCGAATTGCGTTACGGTGCGTGGACCTATGATGCCATCCGGACTGAGGCCATGCGCCTTCTGCGCGGCCTTTATGACTGGAACGAGATCGTCCGAGTATGTCTCGCTGTCGTTGTGCAGCGCAATGGTGGCGCCGTGCTCGGCGCGAAATGCCTCGTCGGACTTGCGCAGGATGAGTTCCAGCAATTTGGGCAGTTCTGCGTCTGAGTTGCCCGGTCGCAGGAACAGCTTGGGATCAACGACGATTTCGTCTTCATCGCTGGCGCGCAAGGTTTCGAGTTCGACCCGCAAGGCTCGGTACGCTTCGTTGCGCGGGTGCATTCCTTCCAGATAGCCGCGGACATCCTGCGTGTCCGCGAGCTTGGCGAGCACTTGCGCCAGATTCAGCGCCTTTTTCGGAAAGTCGTGGTATCCCGAGAGCTTGTTGGGGTCGATGCGTCCCAAACGGGCATCACGCACATAGCGCAGGACACGCGCCGACAACGTCATCTCGAAACGGATCAGGTCTCGGTTGCGCTCGCGCATCGCGTCCAACGAAAAGCCCGGCGGTGGCGCGGCGACCGCGTATTCGGCCGGATCAAGGCCGAAGCTGTCTGCGTCCGCGAGCACGCGCAGCGCCTGTGCCGCCCGGGTGTTGATCCCGGTGCCGCTCACCCAGATGAAGCGTTGATTCTCCGCATAGTGCCGGCGCAGGGCGTCAGCCACGTCCTTCTCGGCGGCGAGCTCAAATCCGGCAAGTTCGCCGACGGCTTCGGCGAACCTGTCGTTGTGGAGCACCGGCTCAAAGGACACGGGCTTCGGTACGCTGATGATCGAAGTGAAATCCACATCGACCAGCGCATCCGTGCGGTAAGTATAATAGGAGGGCGCCGAAATCTTCTTGATCGGCTTGTGCGGCTTCGGCGCCTGTGCCTGCGGCTGGCGGCGATCTTGATGGCCATACCGGTTCCGTTCCGTGGGATGGTCCCGATATTGTTGCTGACGCAGGCCGCCACCGAAGAGGACCTCGAAGAGATTCTGAGCACTGGCCGGTGCTGCTCCGGCCGCAAGGCAGGCGGCCAGTACACTGACTGACAGAACGGACTGTTTCATCCTCAAGCGCAAGATCATGGTCGGTGCCCAGTTTCGTTGTGGCGGTGCGAACAGAAAGCCAACGCAATCATGCGAGCATTGGAAGCATTGGACCAGTCGAGGGCGCACTTATCATAGTGATTGGAGCCCACATCGTTAAGCATTTATGAAAACTCGAATAAATTTGAACGCGTCGGGCGGGCCCCACGCCACTGCACGCCAAAGCCGCGATGGACTTTTCGAATGCTGCCGGTAAAAGACCGCTCAGACAAAATCCGGCTAGCCAAAGGAGCCATGACCGTGTCCGTGTCCAATGACGTTCTCGCCGACCTGTTTCCCCTCGCCCCGGACACGACCCCCTACCGAAAATTGACCTCCGACTACGTTTATGTCGACCGGTTTCGCGGACATGACATTCTTGGCGTGGAAGCCGAGGGTCTGCGGCTCCTTTCCGAAGCGGCCTTCGCCGACATAAACCATCTGCTGCGCCCCGGCCATCTGCAGCAGCTCGCAGCGATTCTGAAGGACCCCGAAGCAACCGACAACGACCGTTTCGTCGCCTACGACCTGCTGAAGAACGCCAATATCGCGGCCGGCGGCGTGCTCCCGATGTGCCAGGACACCGGAACCGCGATCATCATGGGCAAGAAGGGACGCCGCGTCTGGACGGACGGCGGAGATGCCGAGGCGCTCGGCCAGGGGGTTCTTGACACCTATGAAAAGAAGAACCTGCGCTATTCGCAGCTAGCGCCGCTCTCGATGTTCAGCGAGAAAAACACGCGCAACAATCTGCCGGCCCAGATCGATATCTACGAGGAAGGCGAGGACGCCTACAAGTTCCTTTTCGTAGCGAAAGGCGGTGGCTCGGCCAACAAGACCTTTCTGTACCAGGGCACGCCTTCACTGCTGACACACGACCGGATGGTCGACTTCCTCAAGGAAAAGATCCTCACGCTCGGTACCGCCGCCTGTCCTCCCTACCATCTGGCCATCGTCATCGGCGGCACGTCGGCGGAAATGAACCTGAAGACAGTGAAGCTGGCATCCACGCGCTATCTCGACGGCCTGCCGACGGCAGGAAGCGAAGCCGGCCATGCCTTCCGCGATCTCGAGATGGAGGCGGAGGTTCACAAGCTTACCCAACAGATGGGTGTGGGTGCGCAATTCGGCGGGAAATATTTCTGCCATGACGTGCGCGTCATCCGGCTGCCGCGCCATGGTGCCTCCCTGCCGATCGGCCTGGGCGTGTCGTGTTCGGCGGACCGGCAGGCGCTCGGCAAGATCACCCGCGAGGGAATTTATCTCGAGGAGCTGGAGACGAACCCGGCAAGATACATGCCCGAGATCGACGAGCAATCGCTCACCTCTCACGTCGTGAAGATCGATCTCAACAGGCCGATGCCGGCTATCTTGAAGGATCTTTCGAGCCATCCAGTCAAGACGAGGCTCTCGCTGACAGGAACCATCATCGTCGCCCGCGACCAGGCGCATGCGAAAATCCGCGAACGGCTGGAACGCGGCGAAGCGATGCCCGACTACTTCAAGAACCATCCGGTCTACTACGCCGGGCCGGCCAAGACCCCTGCCGGTTATGCGTCGGGCTCCTTCGGGCCGACTACGGCAGGCCGCATGGATTCCTATGTCGACCAGTTCCAGTCTTTTGGCGGATCCATGGTGATGCTGGCCAAGGGCAACCGCTCGCGCCAGGTGCGTGAGGCTTGTGCACGGCATGGCGGGTTCTACCTCGGGTCGATCGGCGGTCCCGCCGCCCGCCTGGCTCAGGACTGCATCAAGCATGTCGAGGTCGTCGAATACCCGGAACTGGGAATGGAAGCCGTCTGGCGCATCGAGGTCCAGGACTTTCCGGCCTTCATCGTCATCGACGACAAGGGCAACGACTTCTTCAAGGAACTCAACCTCGGGTGAAGCGTCCCCCTCCTCTCCGGTTGCGCGCCACGGTTGACGCACCGACGCCGACGCGGTTCACTGCCTTGCGGGGGACCCGGAGAGGAGGGAGTAATGCGACGCACGACCGCCATCTTGTTGGCTCTGATCATCGTGTCGGCATTGCCTGGACCGTTTATCCTGGAAGCGAATGCGGAAAACCTGCTTGCCCGCATCATTCGAGCCGGCGAACCGCCGTCGACGCGGGCCAAGCGCTTTTCGGACAAATCGCCTATCCCCAGACGCACCGTGCGTTATGACAAGGGATACGCCAAGGGCACCATTATCGTCGATACATCCGAGCGACGGCTCTATTACACGCTGGGTGATGGTCGCGCCATACAGTATGCCGTCGGCGTCGGCCGCGATGGCTTTACCTGGTCAGGAACGCACCGCATTTCGCGCAAGGCGGAGTGGCCCGGTTGGACGCCGCCGCAGCAAATGATCCGACGCGAGGCGGCCAAGGGGCGCAAGCTGCCCGCCTACATGCCCGGCGGGCGCAACAATCCGCTGGGTGCGCGGGCGCTCTATATCGGCTCGACGCTCTACCGCATCCATGGAACCAACGCGCCCTGGACGATCGGTCAAGCCAATTCGTCGGGCTGTATCCGGATGGCGAATGACGATGTGATCCATCTCTACAGCCAGGTCGGTGTAGGCACACGCGTGGTGGTCAAGCGGTAGAAGCGATATTCGGGATTCGGTCCGTTTCAGGCCGCCGCGTCGCGGTGCATACGGCTGCGCATGGGCTCGGACGGCTCGACGGGTGAGACGAAGTCGGCAATCGTCGTCAGCACCCCTGGACCGGCAATGATGCGGCGATGACCGAGTCCGTGGGCCCATACCAGCCTGACATGCGGCCCTGCCTTGGCATAGGCCTCGGCATGATCGGACGGGACTTCCTTGTCGTCAGGAGCATGGATCACAAGGGTCGAAATTGCATGCCTGGACAACTGCTCCGCGCCAACGAATTCCGCCAGCGGCCGGCCCGATATGCGGGCAACTTCGTCGGCCAGGGCAGTTTGAGCACGCGGCCCGAGGTTGAACATCCGGGCGAACCCGTCGAAGAAGGCGGGCATGGAACTTGGCGCGGCAACAAGCGCCAGGCGTGATGTCTCGACAGGTTCGATGCCCTTGATCGAGCCGACGGCGGCATTGACGGCCACTGTGCCCCCGAAAGAGTGACCGACCATCGCATCGAACGGACCGAACCACTGGGCAGCCGTTGCCACAGCATCAACGGCTGTCGCCAGATTGAGCCGTCGTCCCGATGACCGGCCATGCCCGGGCAGATCCAGCGCAAAGACACGACCGCCCCTGCCGCGCATTGTCTCGATCAAGGTGGTCATGTGTTCGGTACGCGAGTTCCAGCCGTGAATGACCAGCACCCTGAAAGTCTGCGCTACGCCTTGCGGAGGGCGAAACTCGTGAACGGTTACGCGGCCCGATCGCGTGGCCAGGCAATGGTACCGCGCCTCTGCCATGAACGGCGCTGCACGTTCGAGCAATTGCCTATCCTTCATGGGTGGCCGGGCGGGGTTCTTTGTCCGGCAGAACAGCTCGAAGGCGACACGGCCGGCGAGACGCGGTAACAGATGGTCGGCAACGGCGAACGCACCGCGGATGACAGTAAGAGGAAAAGATGCCATGTTGATCCTCCGACCAATTGGTTCAAGCATGAACATATTAGTTCAAGAATGAACAAAAAACAAGACCTGCCCTGGGACAACCCCCGATTCAAGAACTGGATTGCATTGGTGCGTGCCGAAAAGGCCGTCGTGCGTGAGCTCACGCGCCTTCTGGCGCCCTTCGGAATCAAGATCGCTCAACTCGACATGCTGATGAATCTGTACAGACATCCCGGGATGTCGCAGCATGAGCTGGCGCGCCGCCTTCTCGTCGGACGGTCCAACATCACGATGCTTCTGCCTCAACTGGAGACCCAAGGGCTTCTGAGGCGCGAAAGCGACGCATCCGACCGGCGCGTCATGCGGCTCTATCTCACCGAGGACGGCGAGGCATTGCTGCTGAAGGCACTGGAAGTCTACACCGGGCTCATCGACCGGGTCATGAAGCAGTCAACGCCGGCTCAATGCAATGCCATGGGCGACCAAATGCGGCGCATCATCGATATGCTGGCGGACGAATGACGCCTGACCGACGGGCGGACAACCCTGCCCCATCGCGGAAATAGCTTCTTGGCGGCGCGCCCAGCATCCTCTTGAACATCGTCGTAAAGGCCGGCACGTTCTCATAGCCGAGATCGAGGGCGACGCCCGTCACGCTCTCTCCGGCCGCCAGTCGCGGCAGCGCAGCGAACAGACTTGCCTGCTGCCGCCAGACCGACAGACTGACACCCGTTTCGCGCTTGAACGCTCGCGTAAAGTTGCGGCGGCTCATGCCGACTTCGCGCGCCCAGGCATCAATGGTTACGGCTGGCGAGGGATGTTCCAAGAACCGACGGCACAGCATAGCCATCCGCGCGTCGGCCGGGAACGGCAGTCCCAGCGGCTGTTCGGCCTGGCGCGGAATTTCAGCAAGGAGCAGCCTGATCAGGATCCGGTCGCGCTGGGAATCGATTTCGGCCCCTCCAATCGTCGTTGCCTCGGCCATGAGACTGCGCATGAGATCCGACAGGCCAACGACCTTCAGCACATCGGCCCCGTCGCCGGCCAACTCCGGAAGCACGTAGAGCGACTGCATCTGCACGGAACCGAGCATGGCAACCGAATGTTCGATTCCGGCCGGTATCCAAACCGCATGTTCAGGCGGAATCATCCAGCGCCCCGCCACAGAGGTGACCAGTACCACGCCTTTTCGCGCATGCAGCAACTGCGCCCGGCTGTGCTTGTGCCGCGGCACCTCATGTCCGGCGGGATAGTCGAAGGCATAGGCCAAAACCGGCTCATTCGCCTTCTCCAACACTTCCAGTCGCTCGATATGCCTCGCATCGAGGTCGGAAGCTGCCGTCATGTCAGCGCCGAAAGTTCGATCTCGTGATTGGCCCACTCGCATAATATTTGGACCAAACCACGAAAGAAGGACAAGCCGCAAGAGGTGTAATGACGGCTGCACAGTTCCAACGATTCAGTCCCACAGGCGCAAGACATGGCCGAAGCCACGCTCAACGCACGCAGCACACCAGTCGAACAAACGGCCTATGCCGTTCTTCTCGCTGTCAGCGTCTGCCACCTCCTGAACGACGTCATGCAGTCGCTGCTCTCCGCAATCTATCCGATGCTGAAAACCGACTACGGGCTGGATTTCTGGCAGATCGGTCTGCTCACAATGAGTTTTCAGGTCACGGCTTCTCTCCTGCAGCCGCTGGTGGGGCTCTACACGGATCGGCGGCCTATGCCCTATTCGCTGCCGTTCGGAATGGCTTCGACGCTGTGCGGCCTGCTTCTACTGGCGACCGCGGCCAACTATTCGCTTCTGCTCGCCGGGGCCTGCCTGGTCGGCATCGGATCGGCCATCTTCCATCCGGAGTCATCGCGCGTTGCCCGGATGGCATCAGGCGGACGCTACGGGCTCGCTCAGGCGCTTTTCCAGGTCGGCGGCAACATCGGCACGGCAATCGGCCCGTTGCTGGCTGCCTTCATAGTCGTCCCGCGCGGACAGGGCAGCGTGGCATGGTTCTCTCTCGCGGCGCTCGCAGGCATGATCATACTGGCCAGGGTCGGTGCATGGTACAATGCCTATCGTGCCGCGAATGCAGCACGGCTCCGGCCAGCCACCGGTCTTACCCTGCCGCGACGGCGTGTTGCCGGGGCGCTTGTCATTCTGATTCTCCTGGTCTTTTCCAAGCACGTCTATATGGCGAGCATTTCCAGCTACTACACCTTTTACGTGATCGACAGGTTCGGTCTCACCGTCCGCGAAGCGCAGGTTCTGCTGTTCGTTTTCCTCGGAGCAGCGGCGGCGGGAACCGTGCTTGGTGGGCCGATCGGCGACCGGTTCGGCTCGAAGGCAGTGATCTGGTTCTCGATCCTCGGCGTGCTGCCCTTCACCCTCGCCCTGCCCTATGCGAACTATTTCTGGACCCCGATCCTGACGGCCATCATTGGTCTCGTTCTGGCGTCGGCCTTCCCACAGATCGTCGTGTTCGCCCAGGAACTGGTTCCCGGACGGGTGGGGATGATTGCCGGCATCTTCTTCGGCTTCGCCTTCGGTCTGGGCGGCATCGGTGCCGCAGTGCTCGGACTCATCGCAGACGCCAAGGGCATCGAGTACGTCTACAGGATCTGCTCCTACCTGCCGCTGATCGGTCTTTTGACGATCTTTTTGCCCAATGTTGCGGACCTGCGCGGCAAAGGCTGAGGCCGGTCACTACCACATCGTGGCGGCTGCGCGGCCCGGCCATTCGGCGTCATAGGCGTCGCCATCGATCTTCGCCTGGCTGGTCACCGCCAAAATGCGGCCAGGCGTCGGCAACGACTTGGCATCGACATGCTTTCCCGGATTCCAAAGATCCGAGCGCACGATCGCGCGTGCGCACTGGAAGTAGACAGCCTCGACATTGACGACGATGACCGAGCGCGCCGCCTGGCCCTCAACCGCAAAGGACTTGCACAGCGCGTCATCGACGACAATCCGCGCACGCCCGTTGACCCGCAACGTCGTCCCTGCCCCCGGGATGAGAAAGAGCAGGCCCACCCGTCCGTCACGCACGATATTCTTCAAGGAATCGGCGCGGTTGTTGCCGCGACGGTCGGGCAACATCAGTGTGCGTGCGTCATGCACCCGTACGAAACCGGCAAGGTCGCCGCGCGGCGAACAGTCCAGCCCTTCCGGTCCCGCCGTGGCAAGCGCCAGGAATGGCGAGGCTTCTATGAATGCCGCATATTCGGGAATGATGTGGTCGAGTTCCTTGACGATCGAGGTCTCGCCCGGTTTGCCATAAAGCGCTTCCAGTTCTTCTACGGTCGTGATCTCAGCCAAGGCCTGCATCCCATGCTTGACGCTCCGCGATGAACGCCAGTTCAAGTGTCGGTTTTGCGAACGCTCCGCTAGCATGTCGACGGCGAAATCTGTGTGACAACCGCACCAGCCGAACTTCAGCGACTCAAGCCCTTCTCCTCAAGCTCGCCAAGATAGCCCTGCCAGCGTTCCGTTTTCTCTGCGCCGAGTGTTGCGAGATAATCCCACGTATAGATTCCGCTATCATGCAGGTCGTCGAAGACAATACGCACGGCATAATTGCCGACGGGCTCGATGCGCAGGATCTCAACATTACGCTTTCCTGGAACCGTTACCCTCTGGTCGGGAGAATGGCCCTGCACCTCGGCTGAAGGCGAGAGGACCCGCAACATTTCGGAAGGCAGTTCAACAGGCTCCCGGCCGGCGAACGTGACCGTCAGCAGACGCCTGTCCTTGGACACGCGAAGTTCCTTGGGCGGTATCATGGCAACCCTTTCAAGCCGGCACGGCCGGCCACTGATTCCAGATCGCGGCCAGCGATATATTGCGCGAGATATAGCGCGGATGTTACCAAAGTCGTCAATCATGGTCTTGATCCATGCCGTAGCTTCACGACATGGTGTGCGGGAGAAGCGGAGGTAGGTGTGCTGGAAGCCGTCGACGACAATTTCCCGGCAGGGAGCACGATGATCGACCCGTTCGGTCGCCAGATCGAGTATCTGCGTGTGTCTGTGACCGACCGCTGCGATTTTCGTTGCACCTACTGCATGGCGGAGGACATGACCTTTCTGCCCAAGAAGGATCTCCTGTCGCTGGAGGAACTCGACCGGCTTTGCACTGCCTTCATCGAAAAGGGCGTGCGCAAGCTACGACTGACGGGTGGCGAGCCTCTGGTGCGCAAGAATGTCATGCATCTCATCCGCGAGCTGTCCCGGCATCTCAGGACAGGCGCGCTCGAAGAGCTCACATTGACCACCAACGGATCGCAACTCGCCCGCTTCGCCGACGAGCTCGCCGACTGTGGCGTCAGACGCATCAACGTCTCGCTGGACACTCTTGACCCGCAGAAGTTTCGCGCCATTACCCGCTGGGGCGATCTGGCCAAGGTGAGCGGGGGGCTCGACGCCGCGCAGCGTGCCGGCTTGAAGATCAAGATCAACGCGGTCGCGCTGAAGGGCTTCAACGAGGAGGAAATCCCCGAACTCATGCGGTGGGCCCATGGGCGGGGAATGGACCTGACCCTTATCGAGACCATGCCGATGGGCGAAATCGATGCCGATCGCACGGACCAGTATCTTCCGCTGTCGGTCATGCGCGCCCGGCTTGAACGCCAGTTCACCTTGAATGACATCGCCTACAAGACCGGTGGCCCGGCCCGTTATGTCGATGTCGCCGAGACCGGCGGGCGTCTCGGCTTCATCACGCCGATGACGCATAATTTCTGTGAGAGCTGCAACCGCGTCAGGCTGACCTGCACCGGAACGCTGTACATGTGTCTGGGGCAGGAAGACGCCGCCGATCTGCGTGCGCCCCTGCGCGCATCGGAAGGCGACGACCTTCTCAAGCAGGCCATCGACGCAGCGATCGCGCGCAAGCCCAAGGGGCACGACTTCATCATCGACCGCCGAACCAACCGCCCCGCGGTGTCGCGTCACATGAGTGTAACCGGCGGCTGAGCCCCCTCAGTCTCCGCCATCTCTGCATTTGAGCCACATGCCGGCGCGCACGGGCATCTGGACCACTGGTTTGGCGTTGCTAATTTGACGCCCGGTGTTACATGCGAAGAAAACACCGGAAATGCTCGTGGTCCCGTCTGCCAATCTTCGCGCCTCGATCTTCATGACGGTCTCCATGGCCGGTTTCACGATCAATGATGCCATCACGAAATTGCTGTCCCAGTCGATGAACATGGGTCAGGTCATGTTCGTGCGCGGCGTGATCGCCACTCTGCTCATCGGAATTCTCGCCTGGCGGGCCGGAGCACTGAAGGCACCGGACAAGCTCTTCAGGCCGATGGTGGCGCTACGAATCCTGGGCGACGTGGTGGCCACTGGATCATTTCTGCTGGCCCTCGCCCACCTGCCGCTCCCCAATGCCACCTCCATACTGCAGGCGCTTCCGCTGGCCGTGACGTTGGGCGCGGCGTTGGTGTTTTCGGAGCCTGTCGGCTGGCGGCGCTGGTCTGCAATCCTGGTCGGCTTTCTCGGCGTCATGATCATCGTCCGGCCCGGCGTGGAGGGGTTCAGCGCCTATTCCCTGCTCGCCCTCCTGTCCGTGTGCTGTTGCGCCGTGCGCGATCTCGCCACGAAGCGTATCGACGACGATGTCCCATCGCTGTTCGTCTCGACCGCGACTGCAGCCGCGGTAACGGTTGCGGGCGCCGTGCTGGTCGTTCCCTTCGGCGGATGGGCCCCGCTCGACATTCGCAGCACCGGTCTTCTGGTCGCTGCGGCCGTATTTCTGTTGTTCGGCTATCAGTTCGTCATCATGTCGATGCGGCTCGGCGACATATCCTTTGTCGCCCCGTTTCGATATACCGCTCTCATCTGGTCGATCACGCTCGGCATAGTCATGTTTGGCGATGTCCCCGATACGGCCATGATCGCCGGCGCTGCAATAATCGTCCTGTCCGGGCTCTATGCCTTCCATCGCGAACGCGTCGTGGGTAAACACCGCCCGGCGGCCGAAAGCACGGCTTCGGCTGTCGCGAACGATGGCCTGTAGCGGAGGAAGAGCACATGAGCCGGCCAATGGCATTGACTCGATGACCAATCGCAACGCGGGCATGCCGCGTTCCCCCCATATCCTGACGCTCGTCATGGCAACCGCTACGGGAGCCTTGGCGATGAACGTCTTTCTTCCGTCGCTGCCGAGCATTGCCCGACATTTCGACGCCGACACCGCCATCGTACAACTCATCGTTTCCCTCTATCTGGGAGCCACAGCCGGTCTGCAACTGCTGATCGGTCCCGCCTCCGACCGTTTCGGCCGCCGTCCGGTGATGCTGGGGGCAATGATGATTTTCCTGCTCGGTACCGTCGCCTCGCTCTTTGCGCCGACAATCGAAGCTCTTCTGGCCTGCAGGGTTCTCCAGGCATTCGCCGCGGCCGGCATGGTCCTTTCGCGCGCCGTCATACGCGACACGGTCAGCACCGAGGAGGCGGCGAGCAAGATCGGCTACGTCACCATGGGGATGGCGCTTGTCCCCATGATCGGACCGGTCATCGGCGGCTTTCTCGACGAATGGTACGGCTGGCAATCGACGTTCGTGCTCACGCTGGTCTTCGGACTGGCCGCGTTCGCCATTCTTTATGTGGATCTCAACGAGACCAACCACGCGACAACGTCAAGCATGATCGCGCAGTTCCGGTCCTACCCCGAGTTGATCGCATCGCGCCGCTTCTGGGCCTACACCCTGACGGCTGCGTTCACATCGGGCTCCTTCTTCGCCTTCCTGGGTGGCGGCCCCTACATCTCGACAGCGATCCTCGGCTTGAAGCCGTCCGAGTACGGGTTGTACTTCATGCTGATTTCCCTGGGCTACATGGGGGGCAATTTTCTGTCCGCCCGATTTGCCCGTCGTTTCGGCATCAACAGGATGATGCTGGCCGGCAACCTTGTCGTTGCGGCCGGCATGATCGTTTCGATCTCGTTGTTTGCGTCGGGATTCGTGCACGCCCTTTCGCTGTTCGGTCCCGCAACCCTTCTCGGCTTCGGGAACGGCCTGACGCTGCCGAGCGCCAATGCCGGCATTGTCAGCGTGCGTCCTCATCTTGCGGGGTCGGCGTCCGGGCTCGGCGGCGCGATGCAGATCGGCGGCGGTGCGGCGCTCTCGGTGGTGGCCGGCGTGCTGCTATCGCCCGAAAGCGGAGCCTACCCTCTCCTCCTGGTGATGCTTGTCTCGGCTTTTTTCGCGCTCGGCGCGACGCTCTTCGGCATGCATGTCGATCGCACTGCCGGGAGGCTTCCGGTTTCCGACGACAATTGACAGACCTAGCACTCCATGACTGCATGGAATGAACTGGCGGATCGGGCATCGGGCACAGGCGCATGAAGCGGATCATTGGCATCACGGGCTGGAAGAATTCCGGCAAGACGACGCTGGCCGAGCGGTTGATCGCCGAACTTTCACTGCGCGGATACACGGTCGCGAGCGTGAAACATGCCCATCACGCCTTCGACATCGACCATGAAGGCACCGATTCATGGCGGCACCGTCGCGCCGGCGCACGGGAAGTCGCCGTGGTATCCGACCGGCGCTGGGCGCTCATGCACGAATTGCAGGAGGCTCAGGAGCCGACGCTGGATGCAATCGTCGCGCGACTGTCGCCCTGCGACATTGTCATCGTCGAGGGCTACAAGCGCGAGGGGCATCCCAAGATCGAGGCCCGCCGAAACGATGCCGCCGACGCCACATCCATGGCTGGCCGGTTTCCAAACATCGTCGCCATCGCGGCAGACCATTCGACAGACGACTTTGGTTTGCCGGTATTCGATCTCGACGACATTGCCGCAATCGCCAACTTCGTCGTCCGGTATCTGGGAATCGCGACACCCACAGATCCAGCATAGGCGGTAGGTCTGATTTGAAGGTCAACGTCGTCATCATATGCTTGGCGGTTGCAATTCGATCAGTAACAATGGGAATATCCGGCCAAGGTGCGACCTTGCGGGGGAAGCGCCTCAACAATTGTCGCAGCGCAGCGGCGGACAATAAGAGAGAGGAACAGTATGCCTATGACCAAGCGTTTGATGCTCGCCGTATCGGCCGTCGCCCTGGCGGCATCGGTCGGAGCCGCCAATGCACAAGAGGTCCTGAAGATCGGCACCGAAGGCGCCTACCCGCCCTTCAACAATCTTACCGCAGACGGGAAGCTCGAAGGGTTCGACGTCGACATCGCCAAGGCGCTCTGTGAAGAAATGAAGGTGACGTGCGAATTCGTCACTCAGGATTGGGACGGGATCATACCCGCCCTTCAGGCCGGCAAGTTCGATGCCATCGTCGCTTCGATGTCGATCACGCCTGATCGATTGGAGAAGGTGGATTTCACTGACCCCTACTACGTGAACTCGCTCGTCTTCATCGCGCCGAAAGACAGCGACACGGACCCGTCGACGGTCGGAAACATGGTCATCGGCGTGCAGGAAGGCACGATTGCGGCGATCTTTGCCGAAGAGACCTATCCCGACGCCGACGTGAAGGCCTATCCGACACAGCTCGAGGCCTGGGCCGATCTCGACACCGGCCGGGTGGATGCCGTCCTGGCGGATTTCGGCGTCCAGTATGACTGGATCAACAGCGACGACGGAGCATGTTGCGAGTTCAAAGGAGACCCCGTGAGCAGCGACGACCGGATCGGCATTGCTTTGCGCAAGGACGAGACCGAGCTTCGCGACCGCTTCAACGCCGCGATCAAGGCCATTCGCGAAAACGGCACCTACGCCGAGATCAACAAGAAATACTTCCCCTTCGACATTTACGGGGAATAAGGGAGGTCGACACGATGGCCGGCGCAATGCACTGCATCACGCCGGCGCATCGTGCGAAGACTTGGTCGCACCGTTTTGCGTCGCATGCCGACCGGAGACGGCGCGCCTTGGATGAACGCGGCAAGGCTGCTCTCGATCTTGCTGCGATGTCCCGGCCAGGAACGGCGCCGGCCGCCAATGCTGGAAGGATTCGATGGAAGACTATGCCACGCTGCTCGGTTTCGGCCCGCAGGGCTGGGGCGACCAGATTGCATCTGGCGTGGCGATAACCGTATCGCTGGCGCTGGCAACACTGCCGATCGGATTGCTGGCCGGCTTTTTGGTGGCGCTCGCTAAGCGCTCGACCGAGCCGAGCCTGCGGCTTGCCGGCAATATCTACACCACCATTTTCCGGGGACTGCCGGAACTGCTGACTCTGTTTCTCGTCTTCTACGGCGCCCAGATAGGGCTCCAGCAGGTCCTGCACCTATTCGACCCGGATGCAAGCGTCGAGATCAACAGTTTCGTTGCCGGCATGGTCGCCCTGGGAGTCGTCTTTTCCTCCTATGCCAGCGAGGTCTTTCTGTCGGCCTTTCGCGCCATTCCGGCCGGCCAGTATGAAGGCGCTTACGCGATCGGGCTGACCAATGGCCAGACCATGCGCTTCGTCATTCTGCCGCAACTCGTGCGCATTGCACTACCGGGTCTGTCCAATCTCTGGCTCATACTCTTGAAGGATACGGCGCTCGTTTCCGTTATCGGTCTTGCCGACATACTGCGCCAGACGGGCATTGCCGCCAGGGTTACGAGGCAGGCATTCCTCTTCTTCGGCACGGCCTGTCTGCTCTATCTGGCCCTGGCCATGCTTTCATCCGTTGTTTTCGCGCTGATCGAAAAACGCGTCGGCCAGGGTGGGCAGCACTCATGAGCGATATGGCTGCGCCGACGAGCACGATCGACAAGCCTCCCGCACCGCCGCGCGGCTGGTCCCGGCAACGCATCCTCGGCACTGCGCTCGTCGCAATGTGGGCGCTGGCCGGACTCGGGCTTGCCGCCTTCCTGGTCGATGCATGGAATCCGGAACTCTTCGAGAAATATGCGCCGTCCTATCTGTCCGGCCTTGGTGTCACCCTGGCGCTGGTCGGCATTTCGGTTGTTGCCGGCGCAATTCTGTCGGTCCCGGTCGCATGGATGCGCATGTCGCGCAACCGCGTCCTGTCGACGATCGCCTATGGCTATGTCTACTTCTTTCGCGGCACGCCTCTGCTCGCACAGACGTTTCTCATCTATTACGGGCTTGGACAGTTCAACAGGGAACTGGATGCAATAGGTCTATGGGGCTTCTTCCGGGAAGCCTGGTACTGCGCCATCTTCGCCTTCACCTTGAACACCGCCGCCTATCAGGCCGAGATCCTGCGCGGCGCGATCCAAAGCGTCGGACGTGGCCAATGGGAAGGCGCGGCAGCGCTCGGCCTTTCCAAGATGCAGACGATCCGCAAGATCATCCTGCCCCAGGCGATGATCGTCGCATTGAGACCCTACGGCAACGAGATCATCCTGATGATCAAGGGGTCGGCCATCGTCGCCATCATCACCGTCTACGACTTGATGGGCGAGACGCGTCGGGCCTATTCGCGCACCTTTGATTTTCAGACATATCTGTGGGCGGCATTGATCTATCTGGCTATCGTGGAGACATTGCGCCATGCCATCGAATGGATCGAACGGCGATTGACCCGTCACCTCAAACGCTGAACGCGCCAATCAAGACAAACAAGGAGCAGCCGCATGGCAAAAGTCGCATTTCTCGGTCTCGGCGTCATGGGATACCCCATGGCCGGACATCTGAAGAACAAGGGCGGCCATGACGTCACCGTCTACAACCGGACCGCGGCGAAATCCGAAAAATGGGTGGCCGAGTACGGCGGAAAGGCTGCGGCTACGCCGGCCGAGGCCGCCCGCGATCAGGATTTTGTCTTCGCATGCGTTGGAAATGACGACGACGTCCGGGCCGTCACGACAGGACCCGATGGTGCGTTCTCCACCATGAGCAAGGGTGCGATCTTCATCGACAACACGACAGCCTCGGCCGATCTGGCGCGCGAACTTGCACAGCAAGCGGCAGAGCATGGCATCGGTTTCATTGACGCGCCGGTGTCGGGCGGTCAGGCCGGTGCTGAAAACGGCGTGCTGACGGTCATGTGCGGCGGCGACAGGGCAACGTTCGACAAGGCCAGACCGGTCATCGATTCCTACGCCCGCATGGTCGGTCTGATGGGGCCGGCGGGCAGCGGTCAATTGACGAAGATGGTCAACCAGATCTGTATCGCCGGACTGGTCCAGGGGCTGTCGGAGGGTATCCACTTCGCCAAACGGGCAGGTCTGGACGTCGAAGCCGTGGTTGATGTCATTTCCAAGGGAGCGGCGGGCTCCTGGCAGATGGAAAACCGGCACAAGACGATGAACGCCGGAACCTATGATTTCGGCTTTGCTGTCGACTGGATGCGCAAGGATCTGGGCATCTGCCTGACGGAGGCCGACAACAACGGCGCCAAGCTGCCAGTGACGGCCCTGGTGGACCAGTTCTACAAGGAAGTCCAGGAAATGGGCGGCAAGCGGTGGGACACCTCGTCCCTGCTTGCGCGCCTGGAGCGATAGTTCTCCGCAGCATGGGCGGTCTTTCCAGAAGCGCATCTGCCGAGGAGATCGTCACCCATTTGCGCAACCATGCCTCGCGGGAGAACCTTGCCGGCATGGCGCGCTACGGCATCAACACCGAACATGCATTCGGCCTTCCCAATTCGGTGCTGAAGCCGCTCGCCCGGCAGATCGGCCGCGACCACAAGCGGGCCGATCTGTTGTGGCGTAGCGGGATCCGCGAGGCGCGCCTTCTAGCCTGCTTCACCGACGATCCAAAAGCGGTGACGGCCGAGCAGGCCATTCGCTGGGCTGCAGACTTCAATTCCTGGGAGATCGTCGACCACGCCGCCGGACTCTTCGGCGATGCAGGCCACTGCGACACGCTGATTTCGTACTTTGCGGCAGACGAGCGTGAATTCGTGCGACGCGCTGCGTTCTCAATGATTGCCTGGGGCGCCGTCCACTTGAAGAACGAACCCGACGCAATCTTCCTGCGCTGGCTGGCACTGATTGAATTCCATGCCGGCGATGACCGCAATTTTGTCCGCAAGGCCGTCAACTGGGCGCTGCGACAGATCGGCAAGCGCTCCACCGCGCTTCATCGCCCTGCTCTTGCTCTGGCAGAGAAGCTGGCGCTGTCGGACGAATGGTCGCGACGCTGGATCGGACGCGATGCCGTCAGGGAACTGACCGCCGACAAGACGCTCGCGCGTCTGAAAGGCAAGCGGTGAAGCCTAGGCTGCCGATGACGCGGCTTCCTTGTCCAGAACCAGATAATCGAGTGGCAGTTCGGTCGTATACTTGATCTGCTCCATGGCGAAGGACGAGGAAACGTCGCGGATCTCGATCTTCGAGATCAGTCTCTTGTAGAACGCGTCATAGGCGGCGATATCGGGCACAACCACCCGCAGCAGATAGTCGACATCGCCACTCATGCGATAGAACTCGACCACTTCGGGGAAGTCCTGAATGACTTCGGAGAACCGCCGCAGCCACTCGTGACTGTGGGAATTGGTGCGGATGGCGACAAAGACCGTAACCCGCACGTTGATCTTCACCGGATCGAGGATTGCCACGCGGCGGCGGATGACGCCTTCTTCTTCGAGCTTCTGGATCCGGCGCCAGCACGGCGTCGTCGAAAGACCGACTTTCTTGGCGACATCGGCAACGGCAAGAGTGGAATCTTCCTGCAGCAGACGAAGAATTTTCCGATCGAGGCGGTCCATATCAGGCTCCAAAAGAGAACAGGTTGCCATTTTGCGCCTACGGATCGGGTCGGACAAGAAAAATTTTCTCACAGCGCGGTCTATTTCTGACGAATAATATCGACTTATGAACCAATCCGGATCGCAATTTCGCGTCTGAGCACTGGCAGAAGATCAGTCTCGAACCACGGATTTTTCCTCAGCCATGCCGTATTGCGCCAGGACGGATGCGGAAGCGGAAGAACTTTGAACGGACCCGGTCTTGCGAACGTATCCCGCCACGCTGCGACCGTCTGTGTCAGCGTGGCGCGGCAGGATCTGCCGAGATGCCATTTCTGGGCATATTGTCCCACAGCCAGAACGAGCTCGATCTGCGGCATCTGATCGATCAGAGCCTGCCGCCACAGCGGTGCGCATTCGCGTCGCGGAGGCAAATCACCACCCTTCGCATCGTACCCCGGAAAGCAAAACCCCATCGGCACGATGGCAAACCGGTCCGGGTCATAGAACTGCTGACGCGACACCCCCATCCAGTCACGCAGCCGATCGCCGGAGCGATCATTGAACGGCAGGCCGGTCTCGTGCACCCGCATCCCCGGTGCCTGGCCGGCGATCAATATCCGGGCTGTTTCCGACGCCACCACGACCGGGCGCGGTTCGTGCGGCAGAGGCTGACGGACGGGGTTGTCGCGACACACGGTGCAGCGCCCTATACGGGCAGTCAGCTCCGCCAGCTTAGACTCCGTCATTCTCGTGTCAGGCCCGCGCACTCGGGCGTGACGACACTGCCGCATGCCAACGCCGCACATTGCCGAGTTCGGGCGGAAGCTCGATGCGGGCCGGCTTCATGAAGTCGATGCCGATCATGCCCGTAATGTCTGCAACCGAAAACGCTTCGCCGGCAACGAACTCCCGTCCAGCCAACTCACGATCGAGAACGGCCAGAAACTCAAGGACCTTGGGCTTGTTGGCTTCGCCCCACTCCGGAATTTGCGGCACCTCCCATTCCTTCATTGCCGGATGGATGTGACGGAAGGCATGAGCAACCTGCAGAAGCAGGTGGAATTCCATGCGGCGTTGCCACATCTCCACATAAGCCCGTCCCAATGCGCCTGTGCCAAAGAGCGGCGGCTCGGGATGGAGTTCTTCGAAATACCGGCAGATGGCAATCGTCTCCGTCAGGACCGAGCCGTCATCGAGTTCCAAGACGGGAAGTCGCTGCAACGGGTTACGTTGCGCTATTTCCTGCGACCGATGTCCGAACGCCCCCATATCGACCGGCACAAGCGGAACCTCGATGCCCTTCTCGGCCAGATAGACGCGCACACGCCGCGGATTTGGAGCCCTTCCACCGTCGAACAGTCTCAATTGAAACCTCCCTGAAGCACCGGGGATCGAGCGTCCCCTATTGCGTCATTATCACGGTGCGCAGCCAGCTGACGAGCCTGGACAGCAGATCGTGCTTGGACTCGACCATCCCGCCCCTTCTCCGACGCCAGTCGCCCGGCTGATCGAAGGTTCCGGCCCAGAGCCCTCTGCCCTGCGCCCGTGCCTCTGCTTCGACAGAGCCGTAGTCACCATAGGCGACGGCCCATCCGCCGGCCACCATCGCTTCGTTGAGATCAGCCTCGCCCGCTACACAAACCGCCAGGAGGCGTGCATAGCGATCCTCTTCCCATCCCCGACATATGACCGGCCCACCGGCGACAAGGCGGTTCAACTCGTCCCGCGCCCGGCGCCCGCAAGGGTAACGGCCGTCGGGTCCAGCGCAGATCTGATCGAGTTCGGGTGCATCAATGCCGCGCAGCCGGATCCGCGTGCCGCCGAGGCTGAGCGTATCACCGTCGTGGACGCTCACATTGCCGCTCCAGCTACGCGTCGCAACGCGGTCCAGTCTGACAGCGACGACCAGAAGCAGAGCAAACAGAATCATCACCGCCGCGAGATCAACTATCCGCCATGCGAATCCTCGGCGACTGACCGGCCGCGCGCCCCTCACCAAGCGAAATCTCATGGGCTGAAGAGAGTCTTAACCATATGAGTGCATGTTTCGATGTTGAGGATCATTCACCAAAATCCCGGACTCCATGGCGCCGCACCGGTCGACAACGGCAGACAAGAACATTGTGGACCGCACCCGCACGAGCCGCAATGGTGAACTGGCGCGAGCGTTGCGCGAGACGCGCGACAAGCTGGCCAACCGGCCCGGAAACCCCGCTTTTGACCGCGAAATGCTTGCGCTGCATGGCCGCGCCACCATGGGCAGCGCCACGACAATTCCGTTGCTGACGGTCGCCGCGGCCGCAGCCGGATTGGTCGCCGGCATGGAGCCGCACATCGCGGCCTGGGCTGCGATCACCTCCGTCGTCTATGCCATGATCGCCCTCTTCGCACGACGTGCCTCTCGCGCCCAGTACCGGGACGATGCATTGGCGGGCATCCGGCGACGCTTCCTTGCGGCGCACTGCCTCGCGGGCCTGTGCTGGGCATGGTTCGCCTGGACGGATTGCCAGACATGCCAGATCGATCAATTCCCTGTCATCAAGGCCGTCATCCTGCTCCTGGCTATGGCGACCTCGGCCATCTTCAGCTTCGCGCTGAGCGGCGCGTTTTTGTGCACCTTCGTGCTGCCCGCCATTCTCTATGCGATGACAAGTATTCGCTCGTGGGCACCTGTCGATCTGATCATGGCAGGCCTGCTCCTGATCGCCCTTCCCTTCTTCGCCTATGTGGCGGGGCATTTGCGGCGCTCGGCCATCATGTTGCTTTCGTTCCGTACCGAGAAGGACGGACTTATCGCAGAGCTCGAAACGGCCAACGCAATCTCGGACGAAGCACGCCGCCGTGCCGAGGAGGCCAACCTTGCAAAATCCCGTTTTCTTGCCTCCATGAGCCACGAATTGCGTACTCCACTCAACGCGATCCTCGGTTTTTCGGAAGTGATGTCTCAAGAGGTTCTCGGACCTCTGGAAAACGAAACCTATCGTGATTACGCACGTGACATTCACACCTCTGGCAAGCATTTGCTCGAACTGATCAACGAAATCCTCGACATTTCGAGGATCGAGGCGGGGCGCTACAAGCTTCATGCCGAGCCGCTGAACCTTGCCGAGGTGGTGGAGGAATGCTGCCACCTCTTCGAACTCAAGGCGCGGGCAAAATCGATCAAGCTCATCCAGGACTACGAGAAGGGGTTGCCGCAACTGAATGCTGACGAGCGCGCCGTTCGCCAGATCGCTCTCAACCTGCTGTCGAACGCGATCAAGTTTGCCCCGTCGGGAGGCGAAGTCAGGGTACAGGTCGGCTGGACCGTCGGCGGCGGACAATACATCTCCGTGCGTGACAACGGACCGGGGATACCTCCGGACGAAATCCCCATCGTTCTATCGGCTTTCGGCCAGGGCTCGATCGCCATCAAGAATGCCGAACAGGGCACCGGCCTTGGTCTGCCGATCGTGCAGGGCCTCTTGCGCGTTCATGGCGGCAAGTTCGACATCCGTTCCAAGATGCGAGGCGGCACGGAAGCGATCGCGATCTTTCCCGCCACGCGCGTCATGGCATCGCAGCCCAAGCCGGCCGAATCGCAGCGGGCGACCGCTTAACCCGCCGTGGGCATGGCGCCCAGCGGTTTCACGCCGGCATGCAGTTGCGCCGCCGCCTTGACGACACCGGCGGCAAGCGCGCCCTCCGCCCCTGCTCCGAGACTGGATTCGAAATCCAGGATCGGACGAAGGCCGAGCATCTCGGCGGCCCGGGCGTGGCCAGGTTCTCCGGTTACGGCGGCGAGCGTGCAATGATCGATGGCCGATCCGTCGAGCGCCTTCAGCAGAGCGGCGGATGCAGTCGCGGCCAGCCCGTCGAGTATGACGGGGATACGCTGGACCCGTGCGGCAAGGATGGCGCCGGCCATGGCGGCGAATTCGCGGCCCGCGAGACGGCGCAGGATTTCGAGCGGATCCTTCAGATGCCCGGCATGAAGTGCCAACGCCTCATCGATGACTGCCGCCTTGCGGCCGTTCATAATGTCCTCGCCACCCTGGCCATCGGAAACCCAGCTTGCACCGCCACCGCCATAAAGCGCCGCGAGCACGGCCGCCGAAACGGTGGAGCTTGCAGCGCCCAAGCTCCCGATGCACAGAAGGTCGGCCCCGCCAGCGACCGCTTCCATGCCGAATGCCATCGTGGCCGCACAGGCGCGCTCGTCGAGCGCGGCTTCACGACTGATGTCGCCAGTAGGCAAGTCGAGCGCCAGATCGAACACCTTCAGGCCAACGTCGCTTGAAATGCACGCCTGATTGACTGCTGCTCCTCCTGCCGTGCAATGCTCGACCATGGCTGCGGTCCAGGATTGAGGCCGGGACGAGACGCCCCGGGCCGCGACACCATGATTGCCCGCAAATACCGCTGCCAGCGGCCGCGTGACGACAGCCGGCGATCGGCCCGACCAATCGCAATACCATGCCGCGAGTTCGCCCAGACGGCCAAGGGCGCCTGCACCTATGCGCCCGATGGTGTCCCTGGCAAGGCGGCCGGCATCCGGATCCGGTCCGGGAAGGTCGGCAATCAGCGCGCGAAAGTCGTCGAAGGGAAGTCCAGTAGCCATGGCTGCCTTGGTCGCATGGATGATGATCAAGGCCCGGAATAGACGCAGTGCAAGCGCAACACAATGGCAATGGCGGAAACGGCACCGTACTGGTTGACGCGGAGCTGCCACCGCGCGACCTTGCGCTGCCCAGCCATCGGCACCATGTGGTGGGATCGGAGCCAAGGACAGGCCATGAACGTGATCGAATCCCCCTGCATCCTCGTGTGCTCGATCGACCAGGCATCGGGCTACTGCTTCGGTTGCGGCCGGACGCGTGAGGAGATTGCCGGATGGACCGGCATGAGCCCCCGTGAGCGCCGCGCAGTCATGGATCTGCTTCCCGCCCGCCTGGACACGATCGAGCGCAGGCCACGCCGCGAAACGCGCCGTTCACGTCTGCGGCGCGAACGCGAACGCCTCGGATAAAGACATGCCGCGTCTCTTCTGGATCGTCATGGCCGTGATCGCAGGCGGTCTCATCCTGCTCCTGCTCAACAATGATGCCGGAACGACTTTGGGCATGGCCAACGAGCGCTTCGGCCAGATGATCTATCTTGCTGCGCTCGCGCTCGTGATCGGCGGCGCGGTTCTCACGTCACGCATTCGCTTCGGCAACGCCGTGCGCAGCCTTGCCATCTGGCTTGCGATCATCTTCTTGCTGCTTGCCGGTTATCAGTTCCGTTACGAAGTGCAGGACGTCGCCAGCCGAGTCACGGCAGGACTTGTTCCCGGCAGTCCGATCGCCATGCGTCTTGATGACGACACCAACGCAGTGCGGCTCGACAAGCTTCCCAATGGTCATTTCGAAGCGCGTGCCATTGTCAACGGCGAGCCGGTGCGCTTCCTGATCGATACCGGCGCCACCATGACGGTTCTCACGGCACAGGACGCGGGCCGCATTGGAATCGACCTCGACCGCCTAGTATTCGCCATTCCCGTATCCACCGCCAACGGCATCGCGAAGGCGGCACGCGCACGTGTAGACGAAATCCGTATCGCATCCATCTCGCGCACGCGACTGCCGGTTCTTGTCGCGGCTCCCGGCACCCTGCCACAAAGCCTGCTCGGCATGAACTTCCTGGGAAACCTCACGGGATTCGACATCCGCCAGGATGTCATGATGCTGATCGATTGACGTTCACTCGAACAGGCTCACGATGAAGCGAAGCGCCACGATCAAGAGGAAGATCCCGAAGGCGAGTTCCAGGTGCCGTTTCGACATGGCATGCGCCAGACGTACGCCAATCGGCGCGACAAAGACGATGACCGGGACGATGAGCGCGACGGCGATCCAGTTGACGAAACCGGTCGAACCGAAAGGCAGACCCGGCGCCCCCCATCCCGCCCAGATATAGCCGATCGTGCCGGGGATCGCGATCAGTACACCGACCCCCGATGACGTGGCGACGGCTTGATGCACCGGCCGCCCGTAGAGTGTCATGAACGTGTTGTTCATGACACCGCCGCCGATGCCCATGAGAGCAGACAGCAACCCGATCAGCACGCCGATAAGGCCGCGCCAGGGATATTTCGGGATAGTGGTGCCGAGCCTCCAGGTCTCTCGATTGAAGATGAGCCGAACGGCCACGGCCGCCGCGATCAGCGCGAAGATCAACCGCAACTGGGCGCTGGAGATGGACGCCGCAATGAGTGAAGCCAGGATCACACCGAGCGGCACCGGGATGAGAAAGCTCTTCAGGAGCTGCATGTCGACGGCACCTCGCGCATGATGAGCCTGGAAGGCGCGCAGCGATGTCGGGATGATGATGGCCAGCGACGTACCGACGGCAACATGCATTCGCACGCCGTCATCGACGCCAAGCAGTCCCATGACCTGGTAGAAGACGGGGACCAGAACCGCCCCACCCCCGATACCGAACAGACCGGCGAGGATGCCCGATAGGGCGCCGGCGGCCAAGACGGCACCGGCAAAAGTCAGGATTTCACCGACTGGCATCTGCAACGATTCCTGCTCCTGGGGTTGAGGCTTCCCGAACCGGCAGTCCGTGGGCCGTCATGTTCTATGAGGGTGAAGGCAGGTTTGAGCGGGACATGCTTTCAGGCAGCCGACGGACGCACTCCTGTTTCAACCGCGGCAAATGCCCTGCGTAGCACTTCTGGGCCGGCCCCGGGTCGTGCAGCGTCACTGGACAGAATCTGGCGATATTGCCGGGCGCCCGGCAGCCCATGGCAAAGACCGATCATGTGCCTCGTGACATGCGACAGCCGGCCGCCGGCGGCAATATGTTCGGCAGCATAGCTGCACATCGCCTCCATGACGGCCTCGAGGTCGGCTGCTCCGACGCCGTCGTTGAAGACATGCACATCGACGCCGGCAAGCACCACCGGATTGTGGTAGGCGGCGCGTCCGAGCATGACACCATCGACATGGGAAAGATGATCGCGCCCCTCGTCCAGCGTCTGAATACCGCCATTGATGCCGATGAAACGTTCCGGGTATCTCTGCTTCAGCCGGTAGACGCGGTCATAGTCGAGCGGAGGTATGTCGCGGTTTTCCTTGGGACTCAGCCCCTGGAGCCAGGCCTTGCGCGCGTGCACCCACAAGGCGTCCACCCCCGCAGCGAAGACGGCTTCTGCCATTGCGTCGAGCGCAGCCTCCGGGTCCTGGTCGTCGACACCGATGCGGCATTTGACGGTGACGGGAATGTCGACGGCGGCCTTCATGGCCTCGACGCATTTCGCGACGAGTTCCGGCGTGCGCATCAGGCAGGCGCCGAACGTGCCGGACTGCACTCGGTCCGAAGGGCAGCCGCAATTCAGATTGATCTCGTCATATCCGAATGCTTCGCCAATGCGCGCCGCCTCTGCCAGCTTGACCGGGTCGCTGCCGCCGAGTTGAAGGGCGACGGGATGCTCGATGTTGTTGAATCCCAGAAGCCGCCGACGGTCGCCATGGATGACCGCATCGGCCACCACCATCTCCGTGTAGAGCAGCGCCCGGCGCGTCAATTGCCGGTGGAGATACCGGCAATGGCGGTCCGTCCAGTCCATCATGGGGGCAATGGCGAACACCCTGCCCCCATAGATGTTGGACTTCCGTAGATTTCCGGGCTTACTGACGCTTTCCTGCATGCTCATTTCCGACCAACTCTTCACATTTCCGCCCGTTTTCCCTATCAAGTGCAACCACGGTAGCACTCATTCTTGGGCGGTTGCACTCATGGGAACCATCATCGAACGGAAACGAGCTAAGGGCGTACGCTATACAGGCCAAATCCGGATAAAGCGAGACGGCAAGGTCGTCTACTCGGAGGCCGAGACGTTCAGCAGACGCGACGCGGCCAAAGCGTGGATCGAAAAGCGAGAAAAGGCTCTCGGCAAACCCGGTGGTCTCGAAGCCGCGATGAAGGCCCCGAAAGGCGACAGTCATACTTTGACGGACGCGATCGACAAGTATCTCGAGCAGACCGAGAAAACGCCAGGACGGACCAAGTCGCAGGTTCTGAAGACGATCAAGACCTACGACATCGCCGGGATGTCCTGCGACTTGGTCACGACGCAGGTGCTGGTCGCCTTCGGCAAGGAACTTAGAGAGGAGCGGGGTGCCTCGACCGTCGGCACCTATTTTTCGCATCTGTCCAAGATCTTTGAGCTTGCTTCCCCAGCATGGGGTTACCCGCTGGATTTCACGGCGTTCAATCAGGCGCGAGCGGTCCTCAAGGAGCTTGGGACGATCACGCCCTCGCAGCAGCGAGACCGCAGACCCACGCTCGATGAACTGGACAGAATGTGCAACCACTTCATTGCCCAGCGCGAATGGGCACCCGATGCGGTGCCGATGGATCGCATCATTCCGTTTGCTCTCGCCTCAACCCGACGGCAGGAAGAGATCGTCACGATCCGATGGGACGACCTCGACGAGGATGGCAGCCGCATCCTCGTCCGAGACATGAAGGACCCCAAGAAAAAGCAGGGCAACAACATCTGGGTGGAACTCCTTCCGGAAGCTGTAGCCATCATCAAGGCAATGCCCCGGATATCGGACCGCATCTTCCCGTACACGACCGATGCGGTGACGGCGGCCTTCACGCGGACGCGCAGGCTGCTCGGCATCGACGAGGAGCTGGTGTTCCACAGCCTCCGGCACGACGGCGTGTCCCGGCTGTTCGAGATTGGACGCACGATTCCTCAGGTCGCATCGGTGTCCGGACACAAATCCTGGCAGTCCCTGAAGCGGTACACGCACCTGCGGCAGACAGGTGACAAGTATGAGAACTGGAAATGGTTCGCACATGCTGCTCAGCCTTGGGACGAGGAGCGCAATGCAGCATGAAATGCATCGTCGGCGAGTGAAATCCCCTCGCCCGCACGTCATCTCAATTTGAGTTTGACACCTTTAAGTTACATCGGCCGCCGTCCTGCTCGGGACGGCGGCCGCATCTGTGTTCAGGAGGCTCGCGGCAGGAGCGTGAGCTGCGGCTGCGCGTCGAGCACCTCAACAACCTCCGCCCCGGTCAGGCGGCCACGGTCGCGCAGCGCCTCTGCGAGACGCTCGATGTCGCCGCGCCGCTCCCGCACGATCTCGACCGCTCGCTGGTAGCACTCGGACAGCGTCTTCTCGACTCGCGCCCGGACGAGATGATCGTGCCGGACGATCCACAGCAGGTCTTCGTCGCTCAGGCCGGACAGGTAAGCGAACCCGCTTCCCAGCCCGAGCGATGCTTCCATAGCGGTCGCCGCAACGGTCGCATTGTAGAGATCACTGCCGACAAGGCCGCCGCCGCCGTCCGTGCGCTCGCCGAAGAACACCTCCTCGGCCGCCATGCCGCCGAAGTAGCGGACGATACGGTCCCGGTAGCGTTCCGCGGATGACAGGAACAACTCATCTTCCATAAAGACGACACCGCCGCTCTTGTGGGTGTGGGACGCAGTCGTGATAGGAATTGCGAGCAGTACCTCCGCCGCTACGATCTTCCAGCGGCCGAGCGTGTCGCCAGCGACAGCATGCCCGGCCTCGTGAACTGCGATCCGCCAGAGGGCTTCTGCAGGTACGGGAACGAGGGATGGAAGCTCCTCGAGAAGGTCGCCGAGGCGCATGTCACGGCGCGCACGGCGAGCCACCCGCCGGGCCTGGCGCACGAGCTGCTCAAGCGCCGCGCCGGACCAGCCCTCCGTCCGCTCGGCCGCGAACGACAGGTCTTCGTCCGCCAGCGCCTGCTTGAGGTGCCACCGAAGGATTCCCTCGCGGCCCGCCGCGTCCGGAAGCGGGATCACGACGTGCCTGTCAAGACGGCCAGCACGGACGAGAGCGGCGTCGAGACGGTCCGGATGGTTGCACGCTCCGACAACGATGACGCCTTCCCGGCCTTCGGCTCCGTCGATGCACTCCAGCAGCGCGTTCACGACCTCGGTGCAGTACTGCGCGTTGTGGTCGCTGAACTTTTCCCTGTCGCCGACCGCGTCGATCTCGTCGATGAAAACGATGCTGGGAGCGTTATTGCGCGCTTCGTCGAACGCCGCGCGCATTGCCTTCAGCATGTCGCCAAGATGTCCTTTCGCCTGCCACCTGCCAATTGATCCAAGGACGAGGTGCACTCCACAGGTGCGCGCCAGCGCACCTGCAAAGGTCGTCTTGCCCGTTCCGGGCGGGCCGCTGAGGAGGATGCCGCGGTCCACGTCGTCCCAAGCGATCCTGCCGGTCTTCCAGTCAGCAAGGTCGACCGCAAGCTCCCGGCCCCACTCGCCAGCTTCGCCGAGTCCGTGCAGGTCGTCCAGCGTCGGTGCGACGGACTCCGGCCGGGGCTGCGCGACCTCGGGCACAGCCGAGTCATCGGCAGCCGCAGCGGCGCGCAGGCGGCGCAGCACGTCCCGGATGGCACGCCCCTTGCGGAGCGCCGTCATCATGTCCGGCGGTGCCGCCGCGATGATGACGGCGTCCTCTGCGGTCATGCGAACGCCGAGAAAGCGGTGCGCAGCCGCCTGGACATGACGCGGGTCGACCCGGTCGATCATGGCAACGCCGTCTGCGGCGAGCGCGAATCCCTGGGGGAGATAGTCACAGTCAGAGACCAGTGCGAATGCCCTGGTCATCCGCAGGACATCCTTGCGATCGTCGCGGAACGGGCGGGGCTCTGCCTTCCACGCGCCGATATGAGCGTTCGTGCCGTAGGACTTGCCGTCAGAAAGGATGCGATCGAGCACATCACGCAGCGTGTCGATCCATTCCTCCGGGGCTACGATACCGATAAGCGCAGGGGTTTCGCGCTCGGTCCATCCGTGGAACGGACGCAGGGCGTGCACGAGCATGCATGCCGCGACCGCCTCCGCGAAGCTGCGCGGCTTCGGGAGTTTCAGCTGGCGACGGCTGGCGGATTCGAGGCGCTTGATCGCATCATCAAGTTCTTCGTCGATGTCGATGTCGGGGATGGTTGCCTTTCCCATTGAGATGTCCTTGTGTCATGGCTCCGCCGCGCCGGCGAAAAGCCAGCGTGCGAAGGATTCAATTCTTGGAGACGCGAACCCGGCCTTACGCGGCTTTGCGATCCTGAGCGGCCAACGGGGCCACCAATTGTCTGAACGTTCGCGGCGTGAACGCAACGTCCGCTAGGTCGACTCCGACATCTCGGCTGCGGCCGATATGGTCGAGTCGGCCGTGGCTGTGGCCGTAGAAATGGTACGAATTTTCCCGGTGGTTTCCCTGCCACGCACGGTGCGCGTAGTGTGACAGGAACACCCGGCACCCCTCGTCTTTCACTTCGAGCGACTCCGTCGGCGGCTGATCCCAGCCGAGCGCCATCACATGCGGCAGCGGGTCCAGGGGGCCGCGCCGGCAGTCGTGGTTGCCGAGGATCAGAACCTTGCGGCCGTTGAGCTGCCCGAAAATGTGCTTGGCGTACTCAGGAGAACCGAAGCTGAAATCACCCAAGTGGTAGACGATGTCGTCCTGGCCGACGACCGAGTTCCATGCGTCGACCATGAACTCATCCATCTCGCGGACGCTCGAGAACGGGCGCGCGCAGTGGCCAAGAATGGCTTCGTGGCCGAAATGCGTGTCGCTGATGTAAAATTTACGGGTGAAACCCATGACGCTCTCCTTTGATACATGCATGCCGTTCGCGCCTCGCGGCGCGATGAGTTCAGATGGCTATGCGTATCGAGAGCGGGCTCATGGTTCGGTTCCTCTGTTGCAACCGTTGTAGACCCGAAGATCTAAGAAAATGCGATCGCTGGAAGTCGATTACAGGGCTCCCTGCCCCGGCGTCAAGCCGGCTTCTCCTCCCTCGCGGGTCGGCCCGGAAATAATTCTCGACCCCAATCCCGTTGACGGGTGCCAGTGAGTCCGCGGGCGAATCCTTTGGGGACTGTGAATTCAATCCTCGACGGTTCCGCCGGCTATTGTGCCCGTCGAGATGACGCCGCACCGTCAATGTCATGAATGGGATCATGCAACACGATCGGGACGGAAGGGCGCAGGCGGCGAAGCCTTCGCGCGCGTCCGTCTATGTCGACGTCGACATGCATGTGACCCGGTATCATATCGAGCAGGCGAAAACCCAGCGTCGACGGGACAAATCCCGTGCCGACGCACCAAAGCGCGCACGCGCCAGGAAGTCAGCGGCCGACGCGGCTCTCGAGGCCGCGCAGCAGATCATCGACGCGGACGAACGAAAGCAGGCTCTGCTAGCGCTCGAAGATAAGACGAAGTCGTCGAAACGCATTGCCGAGCAGGCGCGCTCCGAGCGAGAACTAGTCCGCCGCCGGATGAAATACGGCTTCGAAAGCACCGCGCCAGTAGAGATTGGCGGACGCACGCGTACACCGTTCCGTGAAAAGGGACTGCGCTCCGAGCGGCTAGGCAAAGCAGGCAAGTTCTTCGTTCGCGGGTGCCGCAAGGGCCGCTTCCTGCGCTCCGCGAACGAGAAGGGATTCATCATGAACCAGCACAGGTCTAAGCTCCTGTCGCTGGATTACGCCTGGGTCGAAGGTAACCGCGAAATGGTCAGCCTGATCAGAATCGACCTCGACACCTTCTTCGAATCCTTCGAGCACCTGCGCCGGCAGCTCCAGTATCTCGTCCACGAAGGCAGACTTCCCTGTCTGCCGCATCTGGTTGCCGGAGACATGGCTCCCGTACGACTGTCCCAGCGCGACGCCGACGGCGTATTCCGGGATCGCGTTGCTTCGATGCTCGTGCGGCCGCATCTGTGGTTCATCCTGCCGGACGCCGTCAACATGAAGGCAACCGGTCGAAAGGGGCCCCAGCGCCTGCTCGATGCCGTCTACCGAGGCTTGTGCAACGTCCTCAAGGGCCTCGGCGCTGACCCGAACGCAAAGGCGCTGCTCGTGCGCGGCAAGTCCCCCGTCTCCCCTTGGTGGGATTCCGTGAACATGAACGATGAGGTCTTCCCGTCGTTGTCCGGCTACGCCGAAATCCTCGGCGACGCTATGAAGGTCAGTCAGGAGCAGCTCGCGCGCGCCGCAGCCGAGAAGCAATCCGGCCTGCCGGCCGCAGTCTCCAACGAGTTCTTTTCCGCAGCTTCCAGGGAGGCATGGCGCATCCTGCGGGATCTGCACCAGCGGAAGGACGGGGAATACCTTGCGTCCCTCGCCGATCGCGGCCTTCTCGCCGGCATGCTCGCGCGCCTCATGCCGATGGATCGAGTCCTTCTGCTTGGCGAAGGACTCGTTGAGCCGGCCCGGGGCGCGTACGTCCTGGACAAGGTTATCGGCTATGCCGCGTCCCGCTGGTCTCCTCACAAAGCAGACGAGGCGATCAGCTTCCGCAACCGTGGCAGCATGAAGCACCTCGTAGCAGACGCGTCTTCTCTAAAGGAGAAGCAGGCCATCACTGGCAGGGTGGTTGCTGAAGCGCGAATGCAAGCTGCTCGTCACACCATTCTGAAGGCCATGGACGCGGTCGAGCGTTCGGGTGCGCCGTTCACGCAGGCCGAGGTCGTACGCGCCTCCGGCCTGAACCGGAAGACCGTCAGCAGGCATTGGCGTTTTTGTCTCGGTCGACGTCCAGGACGGTGTCTAGATAAAAAGGGGGGTGTAACCCCGGTGTTCCACGACATGACACAGGCAGTGCAGGATGTGGCTCGTTGTGTAGTAGGCGAAGGACTCGAGGGAGGACATAAGGACATGAAGGCCACTGACGGCATCCGGAAACCTCCGGTCAAGCGGACAGCCATTGCCGCGAAGACGAAACCACAGGCTGGTGCCACCTCCACGGCCACGAAGAGCGTCACATGTGACGGCGGTAGAACTGAGTCCATCCTGGTGCCCTCGGTTTCACGGCATTGGCCTGCGGTGTCCGTAAACAGCTCGAGGAGCGATGACATCGTGTCCGACGGCTCGAGACCCATGGTGGCGAAAACTATGGCTCCAGCAGTGCAAGAAACCGCTGCAAAGCCGAAACTCGAACGTCCTTTGCCACCTCTGTTCCTTTTCCAGGGCGAAGCGCGTCGTCGCGAAGAAGAACGCCGGGAGATCGCGAGGCGCCTGACCGCTCCGGTGACGCACAGTTCGGGCAGACGGTAGTTCGGTCGGCCCAAGCTGAGAGCTGCCCCCTACGTTGTTCCTTGCTTCGCCGATCCTCAGAGTCCCGTAGTGACGCATCGTAGTGACGTGTAGGAATGGGGGTCGTCATGCCGAGACAACCGGATGACAGGAACGCAGCGCAGCGGCGCAGACAGCAGAGATACCGCCGAAGGCTGAAGTCCACCGGGACTCCGGAGGCCTCGGCCGTCGACATCGCCCTGTCGGGCGCCTTCACTGCCTTCGCCGAGCATCTGCGCCGTCAGGAAGCCGAGGCACGGTCTGCGTCAGAATCGCGCCGGGCAGCCTTGCGCCGTCTCATATCCAAGGGCTGTCTTTCTGAACACGAGCAGGATGAGGTCCTCGCTGAACTGATGCTCGAGCCAGACCTTCGACCCGAGCCTGTCGACCCAAAGGCCACGGTGTCTCGAATCCTTCGGGCGGCGGTCGCGCTGCTCCTGGATGCCGGCTATGACCCGGAGCAGTCCCGCGCGCTCGTCATCCGTCGTCTGGGCCGTGGAGGCTCCATGAACGTTCTGGACGGTCTTGTCGACAAGTCCGGGGTCACGAAGCAGAAGGCTTCTGGCAGCCAGCACATCACATGGTGACGGCACCGCGCTGCCTGTTCCCCCCATTACTCTCTGAATGAGAATCCAACATCTGGAGATTCACGTAGTGACGGACATGCCGAACATCTGGGACGACAGCGACGATTTCGTCGACGCATGGAACTCTACGCCGGACGCGCTGCGGCACACGCACCAGACAGCAACGCGTCGACGCGGAGGCCTGCGGCAGGTCTGCGCAAAGGTCATCGAAGCCCGGTTCGGCAGGACATTCACAGAATACGAACGACAGTCCCGTGGCTCATCGCCCTCGCCAGAGGCGATTCGCGCGGCACATGATGCTATCCGCACGGTCGCGGGCTACGATCCTGATCACGCCACCGAAGCCAGCGCAAAAGGATTCGACAAGGGCGACGTCGCCCTCGGACATGCCCTCGCGTCCGCGTGCGCCGAGAGCATCGCATCTAGCCCGGCATATGCGGCTCTCGTGGTCGCCCTGGCAGAGAAATACCGGAAGCAGGTGCAGCTACCCTCCCTCTTCTGAAATTTCTTCCGTCCGCCGCTTGCGGCTTTCGTCGACAGGACTCATGCTGATCATGCGACAGGAAGTGAAACAGCCCTGAGCCTTCCGAACCCCGCTGCGGCCACCCATTCCCGCGGCGGGGTTTTTGCGTTTAGCGTCGACTGTCGCGCATGCCCACAAGAGCCTCGAATCCTGGAACGGGAACCGGGGCAATGTGGTCACCTCACGTTTGGGTCTTGCTGATGACGGTCTGCAATGGCACCACTGCCGAGTGCCGTCGGGTCGCCCTGCCCGGCTTCCAGAGCAAAGACATGTGCTACGCCGCTGCCGCCCCGGTCTCCGAGTCGTTCGCGTTCGTGAAGCAGCGTGACGTCCGTTTCACCGTTACCGCCGAGTGCGTCGCAGTCGAGTTGCGGGAGGCCTGATGCTCGGGATCACGGTAGAGGTAGACACTCAAACGTTCGAAGAAGACGTTCGGAAACTGTCGGCCGAGTTCCCGAAGGCGGCTGCGAAGGCGATCGACGCCACTGCCGACAAGGTGCTGGAAGGACTCGTCGAGGTCCTCGACCGTACCGTAGACAATCCCACGGCGTTCACGCTGGATGCCTTCGCGGCGACCTCCGCCCGCCGCTCGTCGAAGCAGCCGTCAGCGACGGTCTACGTGAAGGACGAACAGGGCGAATATCTCCGATATCTGTTCGAGGGCGGCACGCTGACGAAACCTGGTGGGGTTCTCGTTCCCGGTCGCGGTGCCCGGCTCGACCGCCACGGCAACTTTCCTGACGGCTATCTGGAAATGGTTGAGGCCACCGGTGGGTGGTGGATGACCACCCGCGCGGGGCTCAAGGGCCTGTTCGTCCGCAACGCCTACGGCAAGGTCGAGGCCATCGCGATAGAAACCCGGCAGGTCCGCTATGAGAAGCAGGCTGACTTCCATGACGAGGTCGCCGCAGTGGTCGAACGGGAGCTGCCCGGCCAGCTTGAGGACGCGTTCGAGGCGACGTTCGGCTAGGCCCCGTTATTGCTCTCATCCCCTGCGGCTTCTTCGTCCCGGGAACATTTCGTCCATGGCGTGCTCGACACGAGCCTGTTTGCGACGCTCTTCCTCCGCTGCGGCATCCCTGGCGCGCTTCTCCGCCAAGACCGCTGCCTCGGCTTCGACATCGCGACCTGAGCGGTGGACACGGGTGAGTTCCTCGGCGAGGTCCGGTTTGCCCAACTTTCGCAGGCGTTCGGCTTCGACATCCTTCCACCGCTCCGATGAAGGCGGCCTGTCATTCGCGCCCTGAGAGAACATGGTCGCCTGAGCGTATGCGATTTCGGATGATCTGCGTCTGGTCATGCGCCTTCCTTTTGCGATGACACTATCGGGCGCAACCTCGATGTCAAACTGCGGCAAGTAGATTCAGGTCAGCGTGAGAGAGCATGGCCTACGGCTTCCCGTGCCATGCGGCCGAACCTGGCTCGCTTGTCGCCGGCGTGTTCTCCTTCCCCGAGCCACTTCGGGATGAGGTTTCCCTGCGATTTGAAATGCTCGACATGCACGACGACGATGTGGTCATCTTCATATGCGATATCGTTCACGGTACGCATGTAAGTGCCGCGGGCTTTCGAGATCAGCTTCCGGGCATCCTGGACATAGTTCTGCTTCTTCCCCATGCCGAACATGACGACCAGTTTTGTACTTCTCGGCAGGTCCTTCAGGAACCGTTCGGCACAGGTAGATGCAATCTCTGCGCCAAACGGAGTCGCGATAAACGCTCCGAGCATGTCGCCTCCCGTTCCTGTCCAGCCGTCGTCTGCGTCTCTGCGCTCCACCGTGCATCTGATGAGAGAGCCGAAGTGGAACAGGCCTGCCTGATCGGCGATGATGCGATTGACTTGCCGTTCCTGATCTCTCGGGTCGCCCCGCTGTACCAGACCGATATGTGCAAGAATCTTGCCCACCGAGAGTCGTCCGCCTTTGTAGGCGATGTCCTCGTGCCTGACCTGCAGGGCGCTTACTTGCATCGGCCCCTTCGAGAAGCCTAGGACAACCACTGCCGGACTAGGATTGCCCCACGCCAACGGGTTTGCAGTGATGCGCCATTGCCCGTCCCTGTCCTCGCGTGTTGCCCTGTTGAACGGGTGCTCGCCCGCAGGATAGCAGGCACGGCAATCGATTCTTCCGCTCGCTGGCAAACAGCTCATAAGCGCCCCTTCCCCAACCATGATTCGTCACGCGTACCATAAGCGGCAAGCCTTGCCGTTTGGTGCATGGCGGCGACTTCCAGGGCATCAATCCTTGGCCGTTCGAATAGAGCCGACTGTGGCGCCCCCACCCGGGTAGGTTCTTCTGGAGACGAAATCTATCGGAGGCTGGTTTCTCCCCGCATCTCGCCAGTGACAGGCCTCCAAAACGGGGTAACACCGCCGGAGGCCCGCGATGCCGGAGACCATGAGCCAGGCCGAATTCTCCCGGCTCCACTCAGTTTCACGAAAGACCGTAACATCCTGGAAACAAAAGGGTCTGCTCGTCCTTGACGAGGCCGGGAAGGTCGTCGTCGAAGCGTCGAACAAGGCGCTCGCCGGCTACGGCGTGGGCGTTACCCGCGGTAACAGCGAGGTAACGGACGCAATCGCGGAGGACTCGTCGACGGAGATGACGGACGAGGAGATCGCCGCCCTCGAAGTCTACGCCAAGGGTAACGCTCCGCTCGGCCATGCGGAAGCCAAGCGCGTCAAGGAAAACTACCTCGCGCTGCTCCGCCAGCTTGAATACGAGACGAAGGCAGGCCGCTTGGTCGACGCCGAAGCATCCCGCGCCCTGTTCGCGAAAAGATGGGCGGACGAGCGCAAGGCCCTCGAAGACTGGCCGTCCCGGGTCGCCCCGCAGCTCGCCGCGATTTTTTCCGCCGATCCCGTCGCGCTGCGCGTGGCTCTGGAAGACGCAGTGAACGCTCACCTGACTGCTCGTGTGGAGAGGCCCCTTGACGGCGAAGCCCTCCATTGAATCCTTCGAGCCCGTAAGCATCGGGGAAGTCCTGAAGCGCGTCGCCGACGCGGAAGCCGCAGCCTCGCTCCTGCCCGGCCTCGCCCTTCCCCAAGATGTCGAGCGCGACGGGTTCGTCATCGGCTTCAGGCCAGACGAGCGACTGCCTGTCTCGCAGCACGCGCAGCGTTACCGTGTCCTGTCCGGCACGGCCACCGCCGAACCAGGTCCTTGGAACAACGACAGGACCCCGTACCTCGTCGAGCCGATGGACTGCCTGTCAACGTCGTCGTCTGTATCGGAGGTCGCCCTCTGTTTCGGCGCTCAGTTGGGGAAGACCGAGCTTGGCCTCAACTTCACCAGCTATGTCATCGACGCGGCACCCGGCCCGATGCTCCTGTGCCAGCCGACCGTGGAGATGGGCAAACGCGTTTCGAGCCAGCGCATCAAGCCCCTGATCCAAGAGTCCCCTCGCCTGCGATCGAAGGTCAGGGACTCGCGCTCCCGTGACTCAGGTAACACCACGCTGTCGAAGGAATTCCCGGGCGGCATCCTCGTCATCACCGGCGCGAACTCGGGTGCGGGCCTGCGCTCCATGCCTGTCCGGTTCCTGTTCTTGGACGAGGTTGACGCGTATCCCCTGACCATCCCCGGCGAAGGCTCGCCGATCGGGCTGGCCCTGGCCCGCACAAGGACGTTCCGGAACAAACGCAAGATCCTGATGACCTCGACGCCTGTCGAGGAATCCACGTCCGTCATCTGGCGGGCCTACAAGAATGCCGACATGCGGCGCTACTTCATGCCCTGCCCGCATTGCCAGGATGAGATCACCTTCGAATTCGAACGCCTGCGCTGGGAGAAGGGCAATCCCAAGTCCGTCTACTACAAATGCCAGTGCTGCAAGAAGCCGATCCAGGAATGGCAGAAGACGGAGATGCTGGCGAAGGGCCGCTGGAAGGCGACCCGCACCGATCTGGAGAACGTCGACCCGACACGCCGCTCATATCAGCTGTCATCGCTTTACAGCCCGGTAGGTTGGTTAGGCTGGGATGAAATCGCGGAGAAGTGGGAAGCCGCCGAAGGCGACATCGAATCCAGCAAGGAATTCCGAAACACGATCTTGGCACTTCCTTGGATGGAAGTCGGAACCCGTGTCGATTGGGAGGTACTGCACGGCCGCCGCGACGTGTCCGGTTACCTGCAGGAAGAAGTTCCTGACGAGGCTCTGTTCCTGACGGCGGGTGCCGACGTAGGCCAGGACCATGTAGAGGTCGGCATCTGGGGCTGGGGCCGTGATCGCCGCCGGTTTGCCGTCGACCATTTCCGCATCTCTGGCGGCTACAACGAGCCATCAACATGGGAGCAGGTCTCCGACGCGGTCCTGCGGACCTACAAAAACCGGGCGGGCGTGACTTTCGGTCTGGAGAAGTTCCTGATCGACGCTCGCGAGTGGCCCGCTATCGTGAAGAACTGGGTGCGCACACAGAACCCTGCCATCGTAATGGCCGTGAACGGCCGGGACGACATGGATGTCCCCGTGAAGGTGGACATCCAGAAGGAAGCCATCCCCGGCATCCCCGACAAGAAGACCCGAGTCGGGGCGCTGCGCATCGCTTATGTCGGCGTGTCCTACCTCAAGGGCGAATTCATGAGTTCGTTGAAGCTGGAGCGCCCGAAGGAGGGCGACCCGCTGCCCTTCGGTTGGGTCAACATTCCCATGGGCGACCGGATGTCGATCGAGTTCTGCAAGCAGCTCGTAGCCGAGCAACACATTGTCACCCGCCTGAAGTCTGGCAAGATAACTGAACGATGGGAAAAGCTGCCCGGTCGCCGCAACGAGGCTCTCGACTGCCACAACTACGCGCGGGCCGCGGCCTCCCTCATCGGTTGGGACCGCTTCCAGGAGCATGATTTCGCCCGGTACGAGCGCCGTATCGCTGAAGCCCTTGCCGAGATGCGCGCGGCCGAGGCCGCCGAGGCCCGCGGCACTCCCCTACCCGTCACGCCGTCGGCAAAGGTCGGCGTCGCCCGCCGCCAACCCGCGCAGCAGGCCGGAATGGTCGGAATAGCGGCGACTGTCGCACGCCGTCGGAATCCATCATCGGAGGCCCAGAACCCTGTGCCGAAACGGGTCGTACCCATGCCGCGCGCCATGACCGAGGATCACGATGTCTGACCTGCCGACCCTGAAACTCCGTCTCGCCGAAGCAGAGCTTGCCCGCCACCAGATGCGCATGGGCAAACAGAAGACCATGGCCTCCGCATCTGCCGACGGCGGCGGCAACGCGGCCCAATGGGCGCCAGGCGACGCCGCCTCGCTCGACCAGTACATCGCCCGCCTGAAGGACCAGATTTCCGTCCTTGAGGGCGGCCCGCGCCGCCAGGCGTTCTATTTCGAGGGGTGATCATGACGGAAGCGACCGCACTAACCACCGTTTCTGAAGCATCACCGATCCTGTCGATCGACGGGTCGCCGATGCGGCGCGTCTCCGTCGGCGCCTATGGCGACACGGCCCACAACGCCGCCTCGCGTGACAAGGAACTGCGCAACTGGTCGCCGCGCCAGGAATCTGCTGACAGCGCCACGCTTCCCGAACTCGGCACCATCGTTCCGAGGTCCGACGACCTCGTCCGGAACGAACCGCTTGCGAGGTCCGGAGTGAAGGCCTCCGTCGATTCTGTCATCGGCAAGGGTCTCATGCCGCGGCCGAATCCTGACTGGATCGCGCTCGGAAAGACCAAGGAATGGGCGGACGAGTGGAGCCGCAAGACGCGCAGCCTGTTCGCAGCGTACCTCAACAGCCGCTATTTCGATGTCACGCGCACGGGCAATTTCCACGCTCAGACCCGTCTTCACTTCATGACAAAGCTGATCAAGGGCGAGAGCGTGGCATTGCCCCTGTGGATCGACGACTCCCTGTCGAAATGGTGCACCCGGTTCCTTGCTGTCGATCCCGATCGCATCTCAAACCCACAATGGGCTCCGGACAGCGACACCATGCGCGGCGGCATCGAGATCGATCAGTACGGGGGTCCCGTCGCCATCCACGTCCAAAAGTCCCACCCTGCAGATGCGGCATTCGGCTTTGTCAACAATTGGGAGTGGGAGCGGATTCCGGTCGAGACCGAATGGGGTCGCAGGCTCGTCCTTCACATGTTCGACAAAGAAAAGGCAGATCAGCACCGGGGCCTGACCGCCCTGTCGGCCGTAATGGCCGAGTTCAAAACGCTCAACAAGTACAAGATGGCGGAGCTGGACGCTGCCGTCGCCAACGCGCTCATCGCGACGGTCACCAAATCTCCGGACATGACGTTCGAGGAGACGGTGAATTTGTTCGGCGGCGACACCGAGCGTTACCTCCGCGAACGTGCCGATTTCATCCTCAAGCTCCGTTCAGGCGCGGTGCTGCCGATGTTCCCGGGCGAAAGCCTGGAGTCATACGACCCATCGCGGCCGAATAGCGCGTTCGGCCCGTTCGTGGACTCGATCATCAAGCACATCTCGGCAGGCCTCGACCTGCCTTACGAGTTGTTGATGAGAGACTTCACGAAGGGCAGCTATTCGTCGATCCGTGCCGCCCTGATGCAGGCGTGGCGGGTGTTCGCCAATGCCCGTGCTGCTACGATCGCTCAGTGGTGCGACCCGGTTTACGAACTCTGGCTCGAAGAAGCGATCGACGCTGGCGAGATCGAAGCTGACGATGATTGGTGGGACAACCGATCCGCGTGGACGCGCTGCCGTTGGCTCGGCGACGGCCAGGGCTGGCTCGACCCGGTCCGTGAGGCACAGGCCGCCCAACTCCGCATCGCCTCCGCGATTTCCACATACGAGCAGGAATGCGCCGAGCAAGGTCTCGATTGGGAAGAGGTTTTCGCGCAACGCGCCGTGGAGCAGCAGCGCATGATCGACCTCGGCCTCGACGTCGCGACCATCGCACAGACCGTCGCAACGGCGCCACAGCTACCCGCAGACGACGAGGACAAATAGTTCTCGTCACAATCTCGCCGGCCATTTCGGGAGTTGGTTGCAGCCGCGCCATTTCGGCCTTTGGAGATACCCAAATGGAAATTGAGCCCCGGGGCCGCTCCGACTGGTCCCAATTTGCAACAACACTCGCCTTCGCCTTCTATGTCTGTGGCTTCCTTGCCATCGGCACGCTCGCCGTCAGCGGACTCATGCTATTGCCCTGACGCCATCCTGTTCGCATCCTCCCTCGGCAATCTACGAATCGGATCGGAGGACGCTCAATGGCGACGGCATCGCAAATTCACGAAAGCATGGGCCACGTCCGGCCCATGCTGACCATGGGATCGGATGCTCGAAGCATCCGCAACCGGGCACTCGAGAACGCCCGAGCGCGGCGTCTCATGCGCTCGAAGGCATGCGCTGTCATCCTCGGGAGAGCTGCCGACGCGATCACCGCGCGCGTTAGAGGCGTACAAGTGAAAGAGTACACCCAGGTCTCGGACGGGCGCGGAACCGCCGAACTTCTGCTGGCGCACGGACGATGGACAGGCAGCGTCTTCCCCAGATATTTCGATCCGCTCACTTCATCCACCAAAGCCCTGCTAGAAGAGACGATTCTCGAAATGGACCGCATCGCCCAGGGTGAGGACGAAGGATCGCTAGCGGCCGTCATGTCTGCCGCACTCGCTGATGCCCAAGCCACCGGAAAACCGGATGTAGCAGCGGCCCTTTACCTGCGCGATTGCGCGTCGCTCGTGCGCCACCTGGATTGCGTCTACGACTGCAAGATGGGCACCGTCATCGACGAGATGCCCGACTTCTGGATGTCAGCGGCGCGATACGCACTCGATCGCCGCCACCGCCGTCGCTGGACTGAATTGGATGATGAAGGGCGGACCCTCGCCGAGTGCGCGCTCCGGGCAATCGGGTGCGGCGGCTCTACGCTAACGGTCGATCAGCCGTACAAAACATGGATGCTAGAGATCGCGTGGATGCTACTCCGTCGCTTGTCGCAGCAGTCCTTAGTCTTTCCGCCGGCGAAAGCGGCATAGAGAGAGCGTATTCCTGCAGTGCAGGAAAGAAATTTTTGACGGACCAGCGAAGACGCGATGCGGTCCTGTCAACAAGATTGGCTATGACGCGGAATTTTAATGGATTTCCGATCTATGAAAATGCGTCGGCAGCTCCAATCATCGTGAAGTCGGCAATGTCGCCGACATGGCTATGAATGGGAGGCCAGAATGAAGATGACGAACCAGCTTACTGATGAATATGCGGCCGCCGCCGCACTGGAGGACGGCATGGCCGAGAGCGTCACCGCCGTGCTCCGCCAGTACCGCTTCAACGCCCGCGTCCTCAGCGGCGATGCAGCCCACGACTGGGCTCGCGGCCAGATCGCGACCGAAGCCAGCCGCCTCGTCCCACCGGATGCCGACGGCGAGCGGACCCCGGCATGGCAGCGCGTCCACGACGAAATCCACCGCCGCTTCAACCGCTTCGTCATACATATCGACGACAGCGAGCCGCTGCCGGACGGAGAATATGAGATCCTCATCGATGGGGGGAGCGGTCGCTGGCTCACGGTGCGCATCGAACGCGAGGGTCGGACGTGGGATCTGCCGATGGGACGCGTCGGCGCCGACTGGATCGTGCGCGACGTGTTGGCCATACGTCCCGCAGCCTGACCTCCCTGCCCTGACGGCTTCGGCCCCGCCCCGCGCGGGGCCTTTTGCTTTTAGCGTCGACTGTCGCACCACCTCGCCGCCTGCTGTCTCCATACCCGGAGACACGCATGTTCAACCGTTTCCTCAGAACCGTCGACCCGACACAACCTTGGCTCCTGACCGAGGGCGCGCTGCGCTCGATCATGTCGGAGGCCTCAGGGCGCGATGAATCCTTCGATGCGATCGCCCGCAAATGGGGAGAGCACCTGGAAGGGTCGTGGGAAACTCAGATGTACGGCGATGTCGCCGTCATCCCGGTCTCCGGCGTTCTCATGCGCCAGCTCTCCTGGTGGTCTTTCATCTCGGATTCCTCCGCATATGAGATCCTGCTGAAGGAACTTGCGGCCGCGCTTGATAGCCCGAAAGTGAAGGCGGTCATCCTGGACGTGGATTCACCGGGCGGTGAAGTCACCGGGTGCGCCGAAGTCGCTCAGCACATCTACGACCTCAGGGGCGACAAGCCCATCATCGCCTACACCACGGGCAACTGCGCCAGCGCGGCTTACTGGATCGCTTCGGCATGCGACGAGATCGTCGTTTCACCCACCTCCCTCCTCGGCTCGATCGGAGTCGTGAAGTCCATTCGCGACTACTCGAAGGCGATGGAAAAAGCGGGCGTGACCGAAATCGAGATCGTCTCGTCGCAGTCCCCGTACAAGCGAACCGATCCCGCTTCGAAAGACGGCCGCACTCGTGAACAGCGCCAAGTCGACGCCCTTGCCGATGTGTTCGTCGATGCCGTCGCTCGAAATAGAGCTGTATCTCGCAGCGCCGTGCTGGAGGGTTTCGGACAAGGCGATTGCTTCGTCGGCCAGCTGGCTGTCGACGCAGGCCTCGCGGACCGGATCGGCAACCTCGAGGACCTCATCGCAGAACTAGGGGCGGAAGCCTCAGACGGAACCGGAGACGCAGACATGGCACTGACCCGCGCACGCTCGACGAAGGCCTCTGCCCGCATCGCCGCCAAGGCGAACGAAGAGGACAAGGACGTCGCCGAGGACGAAGACGAGGACCTCGTCGACGACGAAGACCAGGCGAACGACGACGAGCCCGCGGACAACGAGGACACCGGAGCCGAGGACGACGACGAGGAGACCGGCGCGGAAGACGAGGACGAAGAGGACTCCGCCGACGAGGAGGAGCAGCCGAAGTCCCAAGGCAAGGCGAAGGCCTCCGGCGAGAAGACCCGCATCGCGGGAATCCTCCGGCATGCCGCCGCCTCCGGACGTGGAGAACTCGCCGAGTATCTCGCCTTCGAGACGAACATGTCCGTCGGCGCGGCCGCGAAAATCCTGAACGCGGCTCCAAAGGCAGGCGCCTCGAAGGGCAAGCTCGGGGCCGCCCTGTCCGGGAAGAACCCCAGCATCCGCTCCGGTTCAGCATCGACGGGCAGTGAGGACGAGAAGGCGATCGCCTCTCTCGCCTGGGCCGCGAAGCACCTGCAAGGCGCGTAATCGCCCTGCCCCAACCAACGACAGCCGCAGCTAGGCACGGAGACCGAAAATGGACGTTTCTTTCAGCACCCAGAGCCTGACGATCAAGGAAATCCGCGCCAGCGATCATCCGGTCATCACCAAGCCGATCCAGCTTGCGGCAGGCCAGAACCTGCCCGTCGGCGCGGTGCTCGGCAAAATCACGGACACGGGCAGCGCGGACGTCGGCAAATGCGTCCTGTCCGCCGCAGACGCCACGGACGGATCGCAAACTCCGTACGCAATCCTGACCTACGCGGTCGACGCGACCTCGGCCGCAAAGAAGGCGACCGCTTACGTAGCGGGGGACTTCCTCGGCAAGAATCTCACTTACGGCACCGGGCACGACAAGGATTCCGTCTTCGACGACCTGCGCGCCGGCGGTGTGTACGTCGTCTAACGAACTCGATCAGGGACTGGAGACATCCATGGAAATTTACTCGACAAACGCCATGCTGGCGACGGTCCGCACGCTGCTGAGGCCGAAGACCTTCCTCTTGGACAATTGGTTCAAGACGATCCAGACGGAAGAGGCCGAAGAGGTCCATTTCGACGTCGAGATCGGCAACCGCAAGGTCGCCCCGTTCGTCGGCCCCGAGACGAAGGCCAAGACGATCGAGCGCGATGGCTACAGGACGGATACGTTCAAGCCTGCCTACGTCAAGCCGCTCACGACCCTGAAGCCCAGAGACACCCTGAAGAGGGCGATGGGCGAGCAGATCGGCGGCATGCAGCTCACGCTGCAGCAGCGCCGGGCCCTTGCCGTCGCCGAGACTCTTATGGACCACACGGCTCAGATCACCCGCGTTCAGGAGATCATGGCGGCGTCGGCCCTTGTGTCCGGCACGATCACGGTGGAAGGTGAAGGATTCGAAACACAGTTCGTGAACTTCAACCGCAACAGCGCGCTGAAGATCACCCTTGCCGGCTCCGATCTCTGGTCGGCCGGGACTTCGAATCCGCTAAACGACATCGACGAGGCGATCGAGAAGGTTCACGAGCTGGAAGGCGCGGACATCGACAGCATCGTAATGGATCCGTTCGCCTGGCGCGCGTTCCGCAAGAACGCCGACGTCCGCGAGGCTCTGGACAACAGGCGCGCGGTCGGGGTCGGCCCGATCGAGCTTGGCACGATCTCGCTCGCGAAGGGTGCCAAGTACGTCGGCAGCATCGGCAGCGTGAACTATTACGTCTATTCGGAGTACTACACCGATGCGGACGGTGTGACGCAGCCCCTGCTCCCGGCCGGAACGGTCATCGGCATTTCCAGTGACCTCGGCGGCGTCCGTGCCTTTGGCGCGATCCTCGACGAGGAAGCCCTGATCGCCACAGAATTCTATCCGACCTCCTGGGTCGAGAAGAACCCGTCGGCCCGGTTCGTGATGACCCAGAGCGCTCCGCTGGTCGTCCCGACCCGTCCCAACTCGACCTTCTCGATGAGCGTGCTCTAACGCCTCCCCGAGAGCCGCTCCGAGAACGAGGCCCGCGTCCCCATGCGCGGGCCATTTCTCTTTTCGGGCACCCCTACAGCGCTGAGCTGATTAGCGCGTTCACCGGGCCATGGCCGCCCCACGCCCGCTTGCAAGTCTTACGCTCGACGGCTGACAGGTATCGGGACGAATAGAGGATCGCGCTCCGGACGTAATCCGACTGTTCACTCTCGTACCAGGTTCTCACTGCGCGCTTCTGCGTCGGTCCTCCATGACGGGCCACGAAGATCGCTGCCATGGCCCGCGCCTCCCGGGAGACGTGCGGATTCTGCAGCCATTGGACGGCCGCTACGACAGCGGGCCTGCCAATCCCGCGCGCTCGCATGAGGGCTGCGAGAAGGAAAATCTTCTGGTAGTCCGACATCGATCCGTTCACGTCGACCAACCTTTCCATAGCAGCGGCAACCGCGCTGTCGCGGACGAACGTGGTCAGGTAGGAAAAATACAACCGGGTCTGATGCGGCTTTTCCTCGAGCTTCTCCAGCACGTAGTCGACTGCGGAATCCGAATTGGCGGTGCGCAGGATTGGCAGGCAGAACCTCTCGATCTTATCGGCCTGCCCCTCGTACTCGTCGATGTTTTCCATCAGCCGTTCGACGGCCGCGTTCTCCAGTTCGTCTTCGTTCTCGTCATCGTCAACTTCGTCATCCTCGTCCCATTCCGCTTCGAAGGCATAGGGGCTGGCCCGTTCGTAGGTTTGGTCGTCCTTCACCTCTTCACGGATCTCGTCGAACAGACGGTCAATGGTCGTCTCCTCGCGCAGAACGTCTCGTGATCGCCTGATCCCCGTCTTGTATTCGTTGAGATGGAGACCATCCTTGCGGAGCTTCTCGATCAGTTTGCCAAGCCCTTGCCGCGCCTCAGCCTCGGTGTCGAACCCCATGTAGATGTCGTCGACGTACCGGGCCGATGGGATGTTCCCGATCTCGCAATAGCCGTCCAAGTCTGACAGGAAGAAGTTGCCCAGCACATCCGAGGGAAAGACCCCCTGAATGATGCCGAACGAATTCCGCTCGCGGAATGCGAGCATCATCTCCTCGAGCAGCTTAACAATCTCGGGAGCGCAATTGCCTGCGGTCATCAGGTTGACGAGATGGTGCTGGGGCAAACGTTCAAAATAGTTGGAAATATCCGACTTGATTATGAATCGGCTGCTTCCGCAAATCTCCGTAATCTTCTCCTGAAAGCGGTCCCAGCATTCGTGGTTGGGGACGAATACTTCGTCGTCTTCCTCCGACGGAACATGGCTGAACGTCCTATTCCGGTCGAGCGTTTCCTCCAGTGAGGTCAGCGCGTGGTCAATCAGCGCCTGGTACAGGAAGCGGTCATATGGTTTGAGAATGCTGCCGGGGCGCGAGAACCAGCGTTCCTTTGGGATGCTCATCGTGATCGGAAGTTCGGGCTCGTATGCGCCCGATTGTAGCAACTGCTTGAGCTGATCCCAGAGTTCGTCGCCTGCCCGGTTGAACACGAGGTTGTAGTGAGGCGCCAGTATAAAGTCGCTGCGGATATCGGCCTTGATGTGCGTGATCACACTCTCAGCCTCGATCCTGCGTAGTATAGCGCGGTCCAAGCCAGTCATTATATCCCCGCCAACAGAAACCCCGAAACTCTCTTACCATCTGCTTACGGAGAGTCCATTGTTCCCTTTTGCTTGTCGCTCTCGTCGCCGGCCATGACTCTGGAATCCTGTCGACAGAACAGGAGGTCACCATGTCGAAACCTGCCGAGCCGAAGCTCGTCGCCGTCGCCCTGAACTGCTCCGTCAAGGTCTCGGGCACGCTCTACGCCCCGGACGACGTCATTGAAGTCACCGAGGACATTGCCAAGCGCCTGATCGCGCAGAAAGCCGCCGATCCTTGGTCGTCGGAAGCGGAGACAGTAACTGAGATCGAAGAACCCGAAATCAAGAAGACGCCCTTCAAAAACGGCAAGGACTCGAAACCGAAAGGCAGTAAGCCCGCGCCTGCCGACGAAGACGAAGCCGTAGCCTAACATCGGCAGCATCCTGAAGACGAGAGGCCTCCGGATCACCAGGGGCCTTTTCATTTAGCGTCGACTTTCGCAATCGCGCACTCCGAGAATGCCCGCACAGCAAGCCCAGCATTCGCGGAGACATGAATCCATGAGCAACCTCCCCGTCGCCGAAGCCTTCGGCCATATCGATGTCGTGGAGATGCAGCCGCTACCCTCTCCGACGAGCATCTTCAAATACTCAGCGTCCGCCCCGGTGGAACATGTCCTCGGCAGCCGGACGAACGCGATCTGGATTTACGTGCCTGCAGGCGCGCAGCTCCATGTCGCCGCAGGCACGTCGGCCGAGGTTGACGCTGACCACTCCCTCCCACTTCCCGGAGGTTTCTGGCCTTACGCCGTCACGCCCGGGTCCACCGTCACCTGCGTTGGCGTCAGTGATCCCTTCGATTTCCGAATTCAGGAGGCGCAGCTGTGATTAATGGCGTTCCTTTTCCTGCGGGCGGCGGGGCTGACCCCGAGCTTGAGGGCCGCGTCGATGCGCTCGACAGCGATGTGATCAAGCTCAAGGATACGGGAATCCAGTTCGGCAATTTCGACAACCGTGATACGGCGCTCGGCGACCTCCTGAGCCTGGAGCTTCGCGGATTCGACGCGGCGGCCGTTTACGATCCGGCGGGCGGCAAGTCGCTGACCGTGCAGCCGAAGGTGCAGGACGTCGTTTACGGCAGCCTCACCGGGACGGTCTCCGGACTCACGCCTTTCACCGTCCTTTCAGACTCGGGCATCGCGGCTTCTTATGTCTGGCTCGAGGACTGGGAAATCGGCGTCTACGTCGATTTCAACTATGAGGCCTTTCCAGGCATGACGGTCGCCGAGCTGCTTCAGAGCATGGCTCTCGGCATTTCCCGCAGCACCGCCGCATCCGAGTTTTTCGGCTGGCCGCGCCTCGACGACGAAGGGCGCATCGTCATCCCCGTTAAGGGAACGGACAACCTGTCCGTCGTCGGAGTGTCCGACGCGACTTCAGAAGCTGTCGGCTTCGTCAACCCGGTTTTCGTGAAGGCCGAACGCCAGACTGCGTTGAGCCATGAGCTTGACGCAGTTCGTTCGGTCTCCGGGTCGCTCACATCGACGGTTTCAGGCATGTCCGAAACTGACGTCATTCCCGCACACATCTCCGGGGTTGACCTCTATTTCAACCGCGGGACACGCGACGAAGGTTACTACGAATCCCTGCCGCTTACGGTGACGGAGGGTGACACGCTCGCGACGCTCCTGCAGAACATGACGAGCGCCCTGCACAACTTGTTCCCGGGGTATTTCGGCACCGCGCATCTCGACGCCGCCGGCCGTTTTGTCCTTCCCGTCGAATCCGAAGAGGTCCTCGACGCGGGCTTCGAGACCGAGCTTCCCGAAATCGGGATGACCAACGGCCCGTTCGTCCGTTCGCAGACGACAGCTGCAGCTGTCAACGCTCTGCGCGCGGCAGACGACAGTCTCGATGCCGACAGCGTGCATGCAATCGCGACCTCCGGCACGGCGATCGACGAAGCCGAGACGCTGGATTTCTACGGCGTCGTCAATGATGACGCGTTCAACTTCGAGGTCACAGTTGAGAGCGCGGACGGCCGGGTCTTCAGTCCTCTCGGCTATCCGCTCGGCGGCACCTACACGGGTGCGGTCTTTGCGGTATCTTCGTCTGTGTCAGTGGGCCAGTTCCTCGGCGACATCATGACTGAAGTCTCCGCTGCCGTTGGGAATTTGTTTCCTGACGCTTACCCAGACTCTTCGTATCGCGTCGAAAACGGACGGGCTACGGTCATTTTCGAGCCGGGCAGCTACGCCGAAATGGCCATTAGGATCGTCTCGATCAAGGTTTGGGGTGCAGCAGCCGAAAAGCTCGGCTTCGCGCCGTCGTCCAGTCCCGTCCCGCGCTTCATTCACGACGACATGGCCGCGCTGCGCGTGCGGCTCGACACGCTCGAGTCCCGGATCGCTACGCTGGAGGGCGGCATCTAATGCTCAACCCCGTCACCCCCTTCCCCATCGACGCTGACCGGGAGTTCGATGACCTCGCTGACGCGATCCTCAATGCCTTTGGAGAAGTGGCCCTCTGGAAACCACAAGACGGCTCCGAACCTGTGCAGCTTCGCGCTTATGTCCGGCGCTCAATCGCCCGGGAAGACACATTCGGCCGTGCCACCGTATCTGCGAAGGTCTCGGCTGTCGTCGCGGCGGCTGACGTGCAGGGAATCCTTCAGGGCGACCTGCTTGAGACCAAGGGCGTCGAATACGAAATCGGCGAGCCGGCTCCTGATGGGTCCGCATTCGTTCGCCTCTTGCTTAGGGAGCCGGGCAGATGACGGCGAAGGGCGATATCGCAAACGCTGTAAAGGCGGTCTTGGAAGCAGGTGTCCCGGAAGTGAACGGGCGCGTCTACCGCACGCGCATTCTGCCGACGGACAAGCGGCACTGGCCTTGCTTCATGGTCGTCGTCGACGGCGAGCGCGTCGACACGAAGGCGGGCATTCCCGGTCGCCGCGTCCAGACACGCACGGCAATCCTCAGCGTTTTCTTCGTCGACACCGCGCTGCGCGACGACCTCGATGATCACCTGGACAGTTTTGGCGACAGAATTGAATCCTTGATAGGCGCCGACCCGTTCCTGACGGCCGGCAGCGGCGCCCCCCGCGTTTCCGATCTCCGTTTAGCGTCGACTGTCGCAGCGCTCAGCCATCAGGGTAGCGCAGCGCTGGGCGTGCTCCGCAAGGACTACGAGGTCACGTACCACACCACTGAAGCCAATCCCGGGCAGCTGCTAGCCCGCTAGACGGAGAACACAGATCATGGCCGCAAATTACAGCGTTCTCAGCGCCGGACTCTACGCCATCAAGTTCGCCGAAGTCCTGTTCCGCCTTAAGGGCGACGAGCACTGGCAGCAATTCGGCGACGTCGACAGCTTCACCCTGAACATCACGCCAACCGTTGTCTCCCGGTACCGCAAGAACAACAGTGTCCGCACGAAGGCGATTGAGGTCCCGAACCAGGTCGATTCTACCATCAACTTCGTCTGCTACCAGTTTTCCGATTTCGTTCGTGCGGTGTCCGTTGCGGGCGCGGTCGAATACATGACTCAGACGGCAGCCGTCGAATCCACGTTCGACATCGCGAAGGTCAGACCGGGAATTTTCTTCGTCGGAGCTTATGACATCTCCAATGTCGCCTTCCCAGCCAGCTGGATCGCTGACACCCACTACAAGGTCGTCGACGCTGCGCTCGGCGGCATCGAGGTCATCGCGCTGCCTGGGGGCGTAGAGGCCGACACTCCCGTTGCCGTCACCTACGACGCTGCCGCCATCGCCGCCACCGACAAGCGCGTCTCCGCCAAGGTGGCCTCCAAAACCGAAATCGAGGTCGAACTCATGGTCCGGCAGGTCGGCGCGGTCGGCAAGAAGGAGGTCATGCATCTCTTCGACTGCCGCATCAAACCGGAAGGCGACCTGTCGCTGATCGGCGACGGCGACTTCTCGAACGTCACGATCTCCGGATCAGCGCTCGATACGTCTAACGGCGTGGGAATCCTGGTCGACCTTGCGAGCTAAGGCTCGCAGGAACGCCTGCTGCAGACTGAACGACAACATGGGGGAATAGCAATATGAGCACTGGCGTCAACAACATCCACGCCCTAAAGGCGGTAGCGCGCAGGCGCACCGTCGATCTGGGCAACGACCAGAAAGTCCATCTTCGAGGCGTCGGCTTCATGCGGCTTGCCGAGCTGGCCGTCAGCTACCCGGCCGTGCAGTCCGTGATCCTCGCAGGCTTCGCGGAGATCCAGAAGCTGATCGTCGAGGTTCCCGGATTCGTCATCGACTCCATCCATCACGCTTTGGGCGATGACACGCCCGAAGGCCGAGAGGAAGTCGCCAACCTCGATCCCGACACGCTGCTCACGATTTTCGAGACGGTCGTTGACCTCACCATGCCGGAAGGCGGCGAGGAGGCGCGCGAGGCTTTTATGAAGAGGCTGCGCGCGGCGGTGAAGAAGGTCGCGCCCAGCCTCGAATTCGAAGCCGCGTAAGCCACCCGTCCCAGCTCCAGCCGCGGCAAGCGCAGGAGACCGCGGAGCCGCTCGGCTTCTTCGAACTTCTCGACATGAAATGCGCCCGCCTGCAGGAGGCCGGCTACACTGATCCGTGGTCGATGACCCCGCGCGAGATCGTCTGGCGCGTACAGGTCTATAATCGGATTCACGCCGAGAACCGGATCGAAGACGTCAACATCGGCATCCTAGCTTCCCGGGCCGAGAAGAAGGATGTCGAGAGCTTCATAAGAAAAGCGTCGACTGTCGCGGAAGCGCGGCCAGACAATCCCTCCGAACAGCATAGGCGCCGCGCCAGCAACGACGAGGCCAAGGCCACCGCCGCCGCCGTCTCGCAGGCCGCGGACGTCTGGCAAAAGAGGGACTGACAGTGGCCGGGCCAGAGATCGCCGCAACTATCCGCGTGAGGGGTCTTGAGGAGATCCAGAAGTCGTTCGCCCAAATGCAGGCGAACTTCGAGCGGTCGGCCGCGTCCATGCGCAAGGCGGGCGAACGCGTCGGCGAAGGTGTCGAGAAGTCGATGAAGGGGGCAACCGTGACCGTCCGGACAACTGGCACAGTCGGCGCGCGCTCCTTCAACCTCATCAAGGGCGCAGCGGGTGGCCTCATTTCCATCCTGAAGTCGGGCGTGTCCCTGCTGGCCCGCATCGGCAAGCTCGCCTTCGACGTCGCCGGGAAGGTTGCCGGGACCGGCACGGCCGCTTTCCTCGCGGTGCAGGCATTCGGCATCACCACGGGCAAGAGCCTCGACGAACTGGGCCGCCTGGCGGACGCGGCAGGCGTTCCCGTGGAGCGCTTTTCCCGCCTCGCCACCGCGACCCGATTGCTGGGCGGCGACATGCAGGACCTGTCGAGTGGCATGTCCACGCTGTCGGAGAAGGTGATCGACGCGGCGAAGGATGCCGAAGGCTCCGGGGCGAAGGCATTCAAACAGCTCGGCATTCAGATCAGGGATGCGGAGGGCAATATCAAGTCCACCGAGCGCCTGCTGTCGGAGGTGGCCGACGGCCTCGCCGCCGTGCCGTCGAAGACGCTGCGTGCGTCGGCCGCCGTCGACATTTTCGGCGGCTCAGCGGCAAAGCTGCTCCCTCTGCTCGAGAACGGCAGCAAGGGACTGGAAGGCTACGCCAAGGAGGCCGACCGCCTCGGCACCGTCGTCACCGATCAGCAGACGAAGACGGCCCGGGGGCTGCTTGTACAGTACCGCAAGGTGACGGAGGCGCTGCGCGGCATCGCCTACAAGATCGCCGACCACCTGCTACCGTTCCTGACGCAGAACTCGAATGCTATCGCTACCTACCTCGCCGAGAACGGCGACAGCATCGCCGCCTTCGCGGGCAAGGTGCTGCGCGAGATCGCGGGCATTTCCGCCGACCTCGGCCGCGCCATCGCCGGAGATGCTTCGAGCGTGCAGCGCGAGTGGGTCCGAAAGCTCGTCCCGGCGATGACCACCGTGAAGAACGTGGTCCTCGATCTCCTCGACATTTTCGCGGGAGGCGCGGCGACCCGCGCCCCCTGGCTGAAGCAGGTAGGCGAATCCTTGAGGGACGCTGGCGCATCCGCGCTGGCGCTTGGCCAGCACATCCTGAAGGCCGCGGGTTTCGGCGACGCGAAGCTGCCTTCCCTGCAGGAGGCCGCGACCGCTGTGGCTGAGGCCTTCGCCTCGCTGCGCGCCGGGATCACCGGGCAGGGCGAAGTAAAGGTTCCGTGGGCCGAGAACGTAGGCAAGACCATGACAAATCTCGGCGTCGCGATCGGCGTGGTGGCGGGCATCATCGTCGAGCACCGCGAGGAAATCACGTCGTTTGCCGCCGACGCCACGTTCCTCTTCACCAAGGGCATGGAAGCCATCCAGTCCATGCTGTCGGGGAACGCGATCGCCGCCGACAACCCGTTCGCATTCCTGAACGAGTGGAAGGCAGAAGCGAAGGCGATCTACGACGGGCTGATCGAGGACGCGACCTGGCTCAAAGATCAGGTCGTCCAAGCCTACGAAACCATTGGCCCTATGCTCGAAACGCTGTGGGGGTATTTCGACAGCATCGCGAAATCCCTCGGCTTCAACAACGGCGGCGAGCTCGCTATCGTCCTCTTCGTCGCCCACGCGACGGGGCTGCTCGACATTGTCTCAAATATTGCCGCGACCTTCGCCGCAGTCTCGCTTACGGTGAACAACCTCGCTGGGACCTTCGGTAAAATCTGGAACGGCGGCGAAAAGCTCGTCGGGCTGCTCGGCAAGATCGGCAAGTCCACCGCCTTTCGCACCATCCTGACCGGGCTGAAGGCCTTCGGCGCCGCGCTCCTGGCGATCCCTGCTTCAGTGGCTGCCATTGGCTTGGCGATCGCCGCCCTTGTCGTCCTCGCATACATCTATTGTGACGAGATCAAATGGGCAGCTGGGGCGGCGTGGGACTGGATTGTCGAGAAATGGGACGGCCTCACGGAGTGGATCGGCGGCGTCTTCGACGCGGCCAAGGAAAAGGTCGCCGAGTTCTGGGACTGGCTGAAGGCCGCCCCGCGTGAAGCCTGGGGCGCGCTCGTCGAGAAGTGGGAAGGATTCAAGGACTGGATCGCGGGAGTTTTCGACAGTACGAAAACGAAGCTCTCGCAATTCTGGGACTGGCTGACCTCTGCGCCTGGTCGCGCCTGGGATGGCCTCGTTTCCGTGTGGAGCGGCTTCGGCGACTTCTTCCGGAACATGATCTCCAACGTCACCAACATGTTCGCCAACCTCTGGGATGGTGTGAAGAACGGCGCGTCCGACGCATGGAACAGCGTGAAGGGATGGTTCGGCTTGGGCGAAGACGAAGGCTCAGCCGGCACGGCCGACCTGTCGCCTCGCCTGCGAACCGGCGGCATCATCCGCGGCGCTGGTTCCGGCACCTCGGATTCCATTCGCGCGTGGCTGTCAAACGGCGAAGGCGTGATCAACGCCCGCGCTGTCCGCCACTACGGCGAAGGATTCGTTCACGCCCTGAACGCGCTCATGCTGCCGCAGACGCATTTCGCGACGGGCGGTATTGTAGGCGACCTCGTTCCGGCCGGGGCCGGACGCGCCAGTGGCCTCTCCGATCTGCACCTGAACCTCTTGGGCCAGCGCACGAACGGCGGCATTTACGCCGACGCCGACGGTATGCGCGGTATCAAGCGCGACCTGCGGAAGGTCGCTCGGGCTTCGCGCGGACCCGCACCGAGGTGGAGGGGATACTGATGTCGACTGAAACAAATCTCGATTTGGAGGAAATCGGCGTCTCCCCCGGTTCCGGCCGTGGCCTCACCCAGAGTCTCGCGCCCGCGTCGTCTGGCAGCCTCGTCACGCTTGCCGACGGCGAGACGGTCGACCGCTCGCGTCCCGCATTCCGGAAGTATCGGACGTCAATCAACTTCAGCGACGTCGTCCCCTTTGCGCTTGGCGGCGTCTGGGAAGGCGATGTCATCACTCTCAATTCCGTCGTCGAGATCGAACAGCCCGCCGCGGCCATGCGGGAGCGCCGTCACGTCCCCGGCTCCATCGTCTGGCGCTCCGCCGAAGGTTTCGAGCTCGATCCGGGTGAAGACGAGACCGTCATGCCGGAGGGCGCTGCGTGGCAGAATTACCGCCCGATCCTGCATAGCATCTGCGAAGGCTGGGACATGGACACCGACGAATATGGCGTGCTGCACTCGGGCAGCGTGTCCTTCGTCGAACGTTACCCCGGCGGCAAGTACCCCGACGAAATGGGGGGCTGACGCATGCATGGAGATCCGTATTTCGCGTGGGTCGAGGAAGCGGAAGTGTTCGACCAGGTGTTCCATCGCCGCAGGGATGAGGAGATCGAGAAGGCCGTCATAGAAGCCGACGAGGATGGTTTCGTCACCTTCGCGCTCACCGTGAAGCCGCCTGCCGAAGGGCTCTCGAAACCTACCCGGAAAACCTGGGGAATCCTGTCACGAGAGCAAGCCGATGGTACGCTGAAACTTCTCGCCAAGGGAAAGGTGTCGTCCTTCCCGCTCGGCGGTGACCCCATGCGGTCCGTCTTCCGCTTTACCTGCGCCCCGGGCGACTGGGAGCAGAAGCAGGATGCCGTACTGCAGGCGACGAAGGACGGACCGGGATGGGATTCCGTTCTCGTCGATCCGGCGCTGCGCGACGATCCTGTCGAAATCCTTGACGGGCTCTCCAGCGTCGTCGCGTTCCGTCCTGACACGCACGAATGCCAGTTGCATGACATCTTCGGCGTGGGTCTGCCGACATGGAACGTGGGCAGGCGATGGATCGACGGCAGCCTGTCGGGCGATATTGCCGAGCCGCCGATCCGCGAGGTCGAGGTCATCGTCACCGCGTCATGGACGCAGAGGCGGTCCGGCACGATCAACGCGACATCGGCGGTCAACGGCGCTTTCGACGGCGGCCAGCCGAACACACTCACCTCCGAGGAGTTTGAGAACCGCTGGCCTCGTATCGGCGACGGCGTGGGTTCCGACAACGGGTATGTCGTTCGGGATTCAGAACTCACGCGCGTCTACCCTGAGGATGATGCGCTGCGTCCGGTCATCGCCGGGCCGTTCCAAGCCTCCTCCGACGTCTACAGCTACGTCACCGATGCGAACCTGACCGCCCCGATCGCCCGTGACGTCGAGCTGGAGCGCGCATGGTATGACGGCGAGCTGACGCTGACATGGTCAGCCGAACAGGCCCGCGCGGAGACGGTCCGTATCCTTCTGATTTCCGGCGTGCAGAACCATGACATCGGCAACGGCGGCCGCCGCGTGATCGCCCTGGAATGCCAGGATGTCACCGTCGATGACGTCACCCCTGAATGGACGCCGGATACGGCCTACGCCGTCGGCGACGAGGTGAGGAAGGGCGGAAGCAAATACAAGCGGCTCGTCGCCGGGGTGTCGGGTGCCTATTGGGCGGCGGACTTCACGTATTTCGACCACTCCACGTTTCCCCCGACCCTGCGCCAAAACTGGGATCGGCAAGCCTCAGACAACTCGCCGATCGGCGGTCCTGATAAAGGCACTTACCTGACCACCGAGCGCGGCATGCAGACCCTGCTCGCCGCCGCCATGCGCGGCCGCGCCGTGCTTGCGGAGGCCATGCGCTGCGCCGAGGTGACTTTCCAAGCGCTGCTCGACGACGCGGTCGAAGCAGGCCTGTGGATCGGTATGAACATCACCCTTTCCATCAACGAGGGCGACCTCGCGATCGAGGGGGGGAGCGTGACAGGCAAGGTCGTCAGCTATCGCATGGAGATCGCCGAAACTGATCTCTGCGAGATCACGATTCGCTGCGCGCCCGGCTCCGGGCTGGAGACCCCGGCTCCGGCCGGGACGAACGCCGCCAGCCAGACAGGCGAAGCCTGGGATGTGATCGCACTGCCGGACGTGTCGGCGGCAGGCGTAAAGCCGATGGCGACAGGCGGCATCGTGCGCGTGCGGGTGATCGACCCGGTAGATAATCAGATCGAATACCTTGAAGCCAACGATTACAGCCCGCCCGACCGGATGGACCCGAAGGCTACCGATCCGGCCCGCCTGCTCGGAGATCGCCCCACCTACATGGTTCTCGATCTTGTCCCTCTCGCCGCCGACGATGAGCTTGTATTCGAGGCCGAGATCGCCGCAGCGGTGCCGTTCGAGGGTCCTCGCCAGATCGATCTCGGAGGCTGACAGTGACCCAGGACCTGACTTCCGGCATTCGCCGCGCGCAGGCCCCAGCGCGGCCACAGGGGCACAAGGCTCCGTCTACGGCAGGCGTGAACGGCGGCGATCCCGTCCTTGTGACGCAGCCGCCGGCGGTCGCCACAGCGGGCGCACAGCCTCCTGCCTTCCCAGCACCTGTCGGCAGGCATGAGGACCGGGGCTGGCATGAGCTGCATGCCGTAGAGCACCGGGCATACACGGAGACGCTGGTCGCGCTCTCGCTCGGCGACGGGGAGACCCTAACGCTTGATCCGACCCGGGCGCAGGTGTGGCGCGTAGCCGTGTCCGGAACAACGACGATCGCCGTTCCGAATCCTTCATTCCCCGCGGCCGCTACACCCCGGCAGGATGCACCCGAGCGCATGCGTACATGGAGTTGCGTCCTTATCGTCAGCGTCACATCAGGCGGGACCTTCCCCGCGATCACCGGCGCGAAATGGAGCGAGGGCCGCTCGACCCCAGACCTAACGCTCGCCGACGGCTCCGAGCCCGAAGACTATGGCGGACGGTACGCCTTCACTTTCGTCCATGACCCCTTGTCCGGCGACGTGCTCGGAATGGAAGCCGGGGTGCGCTTCTGATGCTGGCACGGCGCACGATGATGAGACGTGGGCGGTCTGCTGCGGAAGGCCCCTCGGGCGTCTTCTACTTGAACCCAAGGGGCCTCTGGCGTCCCGTGATTGACGCAGCCGGGGACGTTCGTTTCCAGCACGTCCTTCAATCCAATTTTGGTGGTGGGCAGGGGTACGTCGGAAACGCGGACGCTGCCTTCCGAACCGATGCCTTTCCGCAAGTAAAGATCGGCCGATACCCCGTCCCGATGCCCGACCCGCCGATCGAGCTTGAATCCTTTATGGCATCGAGGAGCGGGACCAGATACCTGCTTCGAAACCGAATCCTGTCAACGACTTCTGGCGGCTTCAGTCAGACCGACTGGACCGGGTCGCCGCTGCCTTCGGTAGCAATTCCATCCGGATTCTCGACAGATTCCGTGGCTATTGGGGACGGGTCGGCGGCGATCATTTATCGAGACGGCCGACGGGCAGTCGGGTTCGCCGCTGAGTCGGACGGCGTCGGAGGGAGCGGCAGCATCGGCTGGAACAGTCCCTCGCTTATGAAATTGACGCCTGGCTTCTTCCTATGGGGCGCGTGGAACTACACCGAGTCTGACCAGGCCAAGCCGTTCGGCATCATCGATTCTGCATCGGGCTCATTCGTCGAGTCCGACACGGTTTTCGACGACTCGCGCATCCGCGCGGCCGACATCCCCGGCCCTCCGGTGTTTCACGACGACATCCATATCCACGCTTTTCACGCGGTCACCGCAGAGAAGGGTCGAACGCTCATGATGGCCCGGTTTCGTCACTACGTCGTGAAGTGGGACGGGACGTCGACTTTCGTTACCGAGGACGGCGAGACCAAGAGCGAGGCAGTCATCGCCGTCGCCGGATGCTACGGCGTGGCGTTGCTTGAGATCAGATTCGGAGCGCCCGTCATCCGTCGCGTGCTCCAGCGCACCCGGTTCACGTACCCGCAGGCGACCTTCATTATGGACGGCAGCAAGGTCCAGACGACCGAATACACGTCCGGGCCATGGGCGGCGTATCGGCAGGAACCGCAGGACGACCCGTCCAACTTCAACCTGCTGCCGCCCGGGTTCGGCTCCATCCTAACGCCCTCGATCTCCGCCCGCGCATACCGGGGGAAGATCTATATTGTGGACCGGACCAACCCCGAGGCGGGTGGCGGCATATATGCCCTTGACATCGATGGAGAAGGCCCCGCCCGCCTCGTCTATGCCACGATCGACGCCGGGGCCGACATCATAGACCTTCGACGGGAGGGGTATCTCGTCGTTGGCACAAACTGGCAGAGCGGCATCCCCCGGGACGTGCATCAATCCCGGGACGGTGGCGCGTCTTGGAAGGCGCTCGACAACAGAAGCGGAGATTACTGGCCGTTCCTGCTCTCGCAGCCGCTCATACAAGTGTGACATTGCGCATTTGTCGCTCTCTTCGCCGGCGGAGAGACTGTTCTACGGAACAACGAGAGCGGCAGATGCAACTGGAAACCTCTGGCCCGTACACGGGCGGCAAATCGAAGCAGATTCCTGAATCGTCGAAAGAACTGCGCAGGCAGATGGTGGACTCGGCCGTGCGGTCCATGCACCTGCAGAACCTCCGCAGCTACGAGCTGACCCGGCGATACGCGTCATTGCGCGCAGGCGAGATCGGCGGCCTTCGCAGTGGTAAATACGAAAAATTCGGGCTGAACCGATTGCTGACGTTGCATGAGCGCCTGAAGTCGAAGTTCCGGTTTCACGTCCTACTCCCGGCGTGTCCGGAACGAGAGACCGATCCCACTCTGCAGAAACTGTTCCGCGCCCTGGCCGATGTCGACGACGCATGCGAGCGTGTAGCCGAATCCTTGGGGGAGCGTTCCTATCCCCTCGCCAAGGTTGCGGTTCTCAATGCAGGAACCACCTGCCTGCAGGCTGTCGAGGCAATCCGAAAAGCGCCGCACGCCTGGCGACGGGAAGCCCCGGCCCTTGCTGGGCTCCTGTTCCAGGTCGAAGAGATGCTTGAGGCTGTGAAAGACAAGGACTGGACGGTCTCGAAAGCCATACACGCACTCCGGCACGCCGGACATCTCCTGGAAGAATAGCGTCGACTCTGGCAGGCGCGGCCCTGCTTGGTGTTCGTAGAACGCGACGCCAGGATTCCGCCCGATGACCACCCCCGACCGTGACCGCGACTTGCTCATCCGCATGCTTGAAACGCAGGCAGAGATGCGCGCGATGCTGAAGTCCGCTCTCGAAAGGCAGACGAAAACCGATGAGAAGCTCGACGCGATCGACGGCCGAGTCTCGGTCCTCGAACTCGACGCGGCGAGACAGAAGGGTCGCACGCAGCTGATAGGCACGGGGTTCGGCGTTCTGGGCGGCGGCGTCGTGACGATCGCCGTTGCCTTCTTCAAAGACAAGCTCGGATTCTGAGTATCCCAGTTTTCCGCGACGCTGATCCAGGTCGCACCGCATTCCCGGCACATCATCTCAATTTGAGAATGACACTTATAGGTGTCATCGCCGAATAGCGGCGACTGTCGCACGGTGTCGCCGTCTCCTGATTTCCACCAAGGATTCAGGAGGCAGCCATGCGCCCCATCAACCTCGTCGTCGTCCATTGCACGGCAACGCCGGAAGGCAAGCAATTCACCGTCGCCGACATCCGCCGCATGCATCTCGCGCGCGGCTTCAGCGACATCGGGTATCACTTTCTCATCGGCTTGAATGGCGAAATCTGGACAGGCCGCCCCATTGAGAAAATCGGGGCTCACGTGAAGGGCCACAACACCGGGTCCGTCGGCATCTCCTATGTCGGCGGCGTCACCGCCTCCGGAAAGGCCAAGGACACCCGCACCACAGCACAGAAGTCAGCGCTGCGCAGGCTACTTGCCGACCTCGTTGCGAAGTACCCGATCAAACGGATTCTGGGGCACCGTGACCTGTCGCCGGACATGAACGGCGACGGCAGAATCTCGTCGAATGAATGGACCAAGGAATGCCCATGCTTCAATGCCATCCCTGAGTATTCAGATCTGCTCGGGCGGAGGTTCTGATGTATGGAGCACGCCTTCCTCACGCCCGCAACGACGTCAGCCTGGTGGCGAACAAGCCGACCCGGCGCTTCTCGAAGCGGATCACTTGCGGGAATTTGATTCCGCTGGCGGCCCTCGCGTTCTTCGGGATGTGGGCGCAGCACCCGCAGACGGCGGAGGTCGTCATGGCATACGGGGTCACGAGCTATGCCGGGATCGGGATGTATCTCGCCGTCGGCCTCGGAGATCACCGCACCAGCAAGGGTGTCCCCGGTTTACTCGACGTGCTGACGCTGCTCGTGACCAAGGGGCGCGGTGGTAGACATGGAGGTGGCGAATGAACGCCCTCCTCGCTCTCATATTGAACCCGCGAGTCCTTGGCGTGCTGGCGGTGCTCGCCGCCGTTGGTTTCGGTTGGCTCCATTACACCGGGCTCAGAACCGAGCTCATCGAGACGCGGCAGGAACTCGCCAACGCCCGCGAGGAGGCACGGCAATACAAGGAAGGCATGGCCGCGCTCGAGGAGGCTTACGAACAGCTGTCCGCATCGAAGACCGCCGCCCGCGAGGCCGAGGCGGCAGTCCGTTCGGCTCCCGATTCCGACAACGGACCGGTGGCTCCTCTGCTCGAAGACGTGCGACAGAGACGGTTCGGAGGACGGCCATGAACGACACGGATAGGTCCCCGTGGCCGACATGCGTGCGGGCGACAGCCGCGTTCGCTGTCGTACTATTGGTTCTGACGCTTGCCGGGTGCCAGACGACGAGTACGGCCGTCCCCGTATCCCTGCTCCGATGCATGCCAGAACCGCAGGCCACGGAGACATGGCGCACCCAGCGCGACGTCGCCCTCTTCCTGATCGAGGTCGCCGAGGCCGGAGAGGACTGTCGTCTCAAGCTGGAGGCGGTTCGGAAGCTGATTGAATCGCGTCGTCCGTAACTAGGCCACCAAGGAACCCGGACAACCAATCCCTTTCGCTTTCAGAAGGATCGTAGGCGAACATCCCGGAGCCGAGGTTCTTCCAGTATCTGGGTCGAGCGACATCGGAATGGAAGACGAGTTCGGAGACGACGTAGATCAACCATGCGTTGACCCGCAGGTTTGAGATTACGAAGGCGAAAGCTTGGTCCTTTTCGGTGTATTTGATGGTTGCCTCGAATGTCGCATGGGCCTTGCTGATGTGGACGAACTGGTTGCTCAGCAGGCCGTACAGCATTCCAAACGGCGGAAGCACCTTCTTCGCGGCTGCGATACTCTTCGTTGACTGGAGCTTTCCGTCGTGGAACTTCGAGAGGGCGTCTGGCTCCGTGGCGATCTGCAGGATCGTGCTGAGCGTTTCCACCACCGGGCGACAGATCGCCCCGTAGGGCCGCCGATAACCGTGCCGCGCAACTTCCACACTTGCCATGAAGGTCGAAATCGCGCTGGAAAGCAATGCAGCGCAGGTCGCCATGTAGTCGTCGTCTTCCGGTGAAATGTGCCTGTATATCAGCGTGATCGCATCGGCGATCACCGCGCTGATCTCCTCAAGGTCTTTTTTCGCCAGCGCATCGAAAGACCGCGCGATCATAGGCCCATCGCGATGTAATTGGTTGATCAGGATGTCCTTGGTTACGAAGACAGTGCGCTGTCGCTCCTTATCGATAGCGATCGACGCGATGTTTTCGAATGGCGGATAGGGATAGTTCTTCCCGTGACAGTGCTTGAACTTCCTGCCGCTCCCACAAGGACACTGAGCGTTCCTCCCGGGTCGTTTTCCTACGTCTGACTTCACCCTGCGCCCCTACCCTTCTCAAGTGCGTGGCGCAGGCTAGCAAAGGATGCAGGGATAGTCGCCTGCGGATGCTATGAACGCATTCCGGCTATCCTGATCGCCTCGTCGCCGTAGCGCTCGGCGACGGTCTCCATGGCTTTCAGGAGGCTGTGCCGCCGCAGCTTGGCGATCGCGTCTGCCGTCGGCACGTTGCCTGTCGCCGATCCATACGAACGCACGGTCCCGAGCGACATGCCTATCACGTCAGCGATTTCATCTTGCTTGAGACCGGAATAGCGCACGGCGCGCTCCCAAGCCTGCCTGCGCAGCCGAATGGTATCCGGCGGTGTCATCGGACGGCCAGCCATCACGCCACCTCCGACATGCGGTGGGTGCGGATGAGTCCTTTGATCACGTCGACGCGCTCCCTGAGGTGATCCTTCGATGCAGGATCGAAAGACCTGACCATCGCCGCCATCAAACGGTAGACGTCGAGGCGTGGCGAGGCCCAAATCACGCAGTCCCGCATAGGGGTGCGGAGGACGACGTAGCCCTTGATCTCGTCGGCGTATTGCAGCGCGTCGTCCCACTCATGTGTGCCATAGATCCCGACCGGGGTGCTCGTCGTCAGCAGGTCGTCGCAGTTGAAAACAAGGTAGTCCGGCATGCTCATCTCCCATGGTTTCCATGAGCGTGAGCCCGCCGGCTGCAAGGACATAGAAGAAATTTCTACAGTTATACCTGAGCTGCCTCGCGCCGTTGTCGATTGCTCGTCTGATCAGGATTCTGTCGGCCGACAAACAGGAGTCTTCACATGTTGAGAGCCATCATCCGCCACGTCATGCGGTTCCTGCGTGCGCTGTCCGCGGCGCCTGGCAACATTCTGCGCGGCCTCGTCGGCGGTGGCGCGCCGATAGCCCCGTCCGCCGAATTCGAGGAGGTCGTCGACGAGCAAGTCGAAGAGCTGCGGGAGGAACTGAATGCGCGACCGGAAACGCCGCTTGCAGTCCGAACGCTCGGCGAACTCGTGCATGCCTACGCTTCGGGCGACACCGCCGCCAAGGAGTCCTTTGACCTGGGCAGGATTCCGGATCACGTCTCCCTCGCCCTTCTCTCCATGAAGTCCGGCGACCTCGCCAAGCTGGCGTCGGCCTCTCCAGATCAGTGTGGTCGCTGGGCTCTGGGACAGAGGTCCGGCATCGTCGGCGTGGCCGCACCGAGCAAAGACCAGGGTCCTGCCGTTACCGGGCGGCTACGAGACGAAGGGGAGCAGGCGTCTGCTCTTTTGCCCGCAGGCGAGCGGCGCGCAGCAGTGAAGCTTCGATTGGCCGCCTGATCTCGGCAACGACATCGGCCAGGCTACGCGAGTCCTTGATACTGGACTTGCGCAGCCATGCCTGCCACGTCTCGTCCTGCTTCTCGGCGTACCCGGCCGTAATCCCGGCGGGGACTTCCGACAGGTCGATATCGCGCACGGCCAGCGCCCTGGCCACCTCGCCCGCATCGAACTGGCCCGCCCGGACGCGGGCGGCGATGTCGTAGAGGTCTTTCACCCGCGTGCTATCGAGGCCCCAGTCGTACATGGCCTTCACCTTATCGGCGATCGCGTCGGCGACAGGCTGGCACGAAACGAAGACGGGCGGCAGACCCTTGAACATCGGCGGTATACGCTTGATCTCGAGGGCAGTGACGCCGTGACCGAAGCCAAAATCTATCGCCACGTTAATCCGGGTTTGTCCAAGCGAGGCCTCGATCTTGAACTTGACCCCTGCCCCTTCTGAGTGATGCAGTGGAACCGGGCGGATGCGGGTGAACTCAACGTGGTCCTCGACGAGTCCTGTCGGCGACGAAGAGTCGTAGTAGGTGCGGGTCAGCAGGTCAGGAACAACCAGTTCCAGGTCTTCGCGCTGCTTAAGATGGACATCGGCATCAGGCGCGGGCCTCGCGTTTTCCGGGTCGTCGATCACGGCAACCATGCTGCCTTTGAGAAGAAGCTTCGGCCCGTAGGCTTCGACCAAGCGGTAGAGCGCCCGCTCCAGCACGTAGCGCTTCAGCATCGCCTCCGACGATTTCCCTTGAGTCTTTGCCCGCGTCTTTATGCGCTCGACGACCTTGTCGCCCGGTGTATGCCCCTGTGCCATGTGAACCTCCCCATTCGGGCGAAGGTTCAGTTCGGGCTATGCAAGGGACAAAAACGTAGAGGGAAAATCTATGGCAACGGCGACGTCACGAACTGGCGGAGCGCCGCCATCAGCTCATCGCGCCGTCTTGGCACGGTCTCGCATTCCCAGACGACCAGCAGGTCCCAGCCCAGCGCCCGCAGCGCTTCCTCGTTCGCGGCGTCACGAGCCGCGTTACCTTCCAGCTTGGGAATCCAAAAGTCCTGTCGTGTCTTCGGTATCCTTGCACGGGTGCACGCCGGATCGGTGTGGCGGTGCCAGAAGCAGCCCCTCACCTCGATGGCTTTTCGGAGACGCGGAAGAACGATGTCCGGCTTGCCCGGCAAATCCTTGCGGTGAAGACGGAAGCGGTAGCCCATGCCGTGGACGAGCCGACGGACAACCATTTCGGGCTTGGTGTCCTTGCCTCGCACCAGCGCCATCTGCGCACTCCGGATGGGGTCAGTCACGGCGACGCTTAGAATGCCTCGATTTGGGAGGGATAGCTCAGCTTCTCCTTGTAGAGGATCAGTCGACCCGGCAATACCGTTGCCTGCCAAGCTCCTCCCATTGCGCCGAGGCACCGCTGCAGGATTGAACGAGCCGTTTGCGGGCCTGGATGTATGGTCACCTTGGTGTCCCGCATATCAGCGTGGCCGTAGCGCCAGTCACTCTTCTTAGGCCCGTCGTACTCGAACCGAAGCAAATACGGCAGGGCGCTCTTCAGTTGAAGCAGGACGAAAAGGACATCGTGGGTACCCGGTTCTACAGCAGTGATCTCGCGGTCAATGTCGATTGGATGCCGCACATCAAAGATTGCTGGATCCTGCCCCTCGCGTCGATGACCCGGGTCATTTGAGCCAAAGCCTGACGTATTCCATATCGGTCGGAGGTTCGCCGTCCGTGTATACTCTTCGATCAGCATAGTTTCGAGATCGAACATGTTGAACACAAACACTCGCACGGCCTTGAACGAGACCTCTTTCGGATCGAGCTTCTTGCGGTGCTGGATATTGTTGAAGTGCCGGATCAGGCGGTAGCGAAAGCCAGCCTGCGCGTCTGTCTTGCCAACATAGACGATGGTTCCGTTCAGCAGCAGAAGGTAAGCACCCTGTGCCTGAGGCGGAATTTCCATAATGTTTTCCGGCACGAGCGGAACCGCCGTCAGGTCATCGAAGTAGGCGGGGAGCGAAGCCCGCATGAGTGCGGCTATATCGACCTCAAACTCGCCGTAGCCCTCTGCCATCAGGCAGCCCTGCGCCGCTCGGTGAGTGACTCGCCTAGGATTCCCATCAGGAAGCGACCGAACGCTTCCGCCAACTGAACAGGTGCCGCGTTGCCAAGTTGACGCATGTTCTCCGTCCAGGATCCGACGAACTCGTAGTCGTTCGGGAGTCCTTGCAGCCGGGCGGCTTCTCGTACGGTGAAATAGCGGACATTGCCATCGGCGAAGGCGATCATGTTCTCGCCGCCGGGCACGCCATGGACGCCTGCCTTGAGCGCCTTGGCAGGCTCGTCCAACGGGCTTCCCGTGTGCCCTGGGTATGACCGAGCACCGGGCTGGTGGACGTGGTTGACGATTTTAGACCCACGAACCGGATCACCGAGGGCAGCGATCTCGTCACGGACCGTCACCCACGGGAGTCCTTGCGGGGCAGTCTTCGAAGCCTTTAGTGCTTGCACCGTCCGGGCATCGATCGCGTTCGGCGGACCGCCCACCGGCTTCCTCATGCCGTGTCTCTTCCAGTATTCGCCGGTGATCCACTGATCCCACAGAAGCCGCTCACGGGAATGCGTCGGCTGCGGCGCCTCGATGGCGTCGGCAAGATCGCGTCGCACGCCGATGAAAAGAACCCGGTGCCGCTTCTGCGCCGCACCGTAGTCGGCCGCGTTCACCTTGACGACGGCAACGTGATAGGTGCCCTCGGTCTCGTGTTCGCGCAGCCGCACCAGATGGGAAGCTCGGTCCTCGTGAGGGCGCTGATCCAGCAGTGGTTCGGTCAGCGAAAGCCTGATCCACTCCAGATGCTCGGAGAACTTCGGGCGCAGCAGGCCTCGCACGTTCTCGAACAGGAATCCCTTGGGGCCGATCTCGCGGACCGCGCGCACAGCCTCCGGCCACATGTCGCGCGCATCTTCCTCGCCCTTGTGCAGACCACCGATGGAAAAGGGCTGGCAGGGCGGGCCTCCGGCAACGAACTCGGCGTTGCCCCGGTAGGACTTCCAATCGACGGCGCGTACGTCATCGGAATGAACTTTCCAGTGACCCACGTGTTCGATGCCGCGCGCGGCGTTGTGACGGACGTTCTCGACCGAATGCCTGTCGCGTTCGACGAGGAGCAGATGCTCGAATCCCGCCCGGGCAAGACCCAAGGCTAGTCCGCCGCAACCACTGAACATCTCTACGCTACGCACGAAGCCCTCCTACGGAATGCGAACAGTCGGCGTAAGGCCAAGGATTCGCAATCGCCACGAATCGATACCCACAAGTTCAATCCCACCTCTACCGCGGAATCAAGAACAATTAGTGAACGATGGTATTTGAGGAAGGTTTCGTGAAGCTGGAAGAAAGGACTCAGTCCTTGAAAGCGTTGCTGTCTGACCCGTAGTCACCGAGGCTCTTCGACAGGATTTCCGTCTGCCGCCGCCGAAGATTTCGCTGGACGGCTTCCCGTCCCTGCCGATCCCGCCACGCCCGCAGCGGCGTCTCGATCTCGGGAATCTCATGCATAATGTCGCCGAACTGCTCGTATAGATCATCCTGCATTGGCGAGACTCCTGATCAGCTTGTCGCGGCTATTCACAGCGCGCCGCAGTTCAGCAACTTCGGCTTCCAAGTCGTGGACACGACGGACGGCTTCACGGGCAACCGCGAGCGCGTTCGCTGCAGAAACCCTGGATGAAGCCAGACGCTGGGTCCAGAGCTTGGCCGCCCTGTCGTCCCGCGCCTGCCTCATCGCGGCCATACCGTCCCGGTGAGCGTTGACTGCAACCGCAGTCGCCACAGCGCCGATAGCACCAAGCTGAATAGCGGCACCATGTGCCGGACAAGGCGCGCTTCTGTGTTGATTGTGTCCCATGCTCTTAACTCCGTAGGGACAGCTTATTTCGCAGGATCTCGCGGCGGCGTCGACACCTGTGGCGAAATTTTCCGATCCCATACCTGGGAAGGATCTAATCCTCTGCGCCCTTGCAATCGAAGCAAAGGCGATTGTGCCGCCCTTCACTGTAGAACGGCAGCCTGCAGCACATGCAAGGCTTCATCGCGCCGATGATCCCTTCCCGCTTGACCGTTCGCGCATCCGGAAGCCCCATGCGCCCTGCCCGCGTGCTCACGGACGACTGTGTCGCCCCCAAGCGCTTCGCGATTTCCTTTCCGCCGAGTCCTTGGAGCCACAGGCTCGCAAGTTCAGTCCTTCTTTCAGCAGTCCATACCAGCATCGTCGTCTCCCAATAGATGACAGAGATAATGGTGACGCCGCACGCCTGCCGGCGCAAATGTGCTATGAAGCCGTGGGCTGGGAGGGGATGAGTATGCCAGAGAGAAAAGAAACCGCATCGGCACCGCTGTTCCCGGTCGTCATTGCGCTGTTATTTGCAGCCGCGCTTTGGGCAGGAAATCTGTACTACGGGCTCAAGCTCGGGTTGAATGAACGGGGTCTCTTCGGAGACATGTTCGGAGCAGTGAATTCCGTCTTTTCCGGCTTCGCATTTGTCGGTGTGATCTATGCCATCTTTCTTCAGCGCCATGAAATCTCGATCGCGAAGGCGGAGATCGCCTACACGAAGACGATCCTTGATGAGCAGCAAAAGCAGCTTTCGCTCCAGAACCAGGAGACGAAGAAGCAGGCCTTTGAGAGCACCTACTTCCAGATGGTGCGTCTGTTCACGGACATCACGAACCAGATCGACCTCCAGCGCGTAGAGAACATGGTCCCGGTCGTGACGAGGGGAAAGGACGTCTTTCCCGTCTTCCTCGGCCGTCTCCGTAAGACATACAACCCACCAGCGAAGGCTCTATATGGCGGCCATGAATTCGATAGCGCCTATGACGCATTCTACGAGCGGCATAACACCGAACTCGGCCACTATTTCCGAATGCTCTACAACATCGTCAATTTCATTGACGGTGCCGATATCGAAAACCAGAAGTTCTACGCCAAGATCCTGCGTGCGCAGCTGTCCGACGCAGAGGTGGCAATCCTGTTCTACAACGGCCTCTCCAAGCACGGCATCAAGAAGTTCAAGCCGCTGATCGAGCGTTACGGCCTGTTGAAGAATCTGAACGATCGGGACGTCTTCGCCTCAGAACTGCGGGAGCGGTATGCTGAGTCAGCTTTCGGCAACCCCGATAAGTAGCCGGGGTCCCAGCGTACGAGTCGTCGGGTTGACCAAGGACTGAGTTCTTGCCGTCGAGAGGAATTCAGAGTTGACGCCCTTCCCCGTGCCGGCTATCTCACCGCCATCGACGTCCTGAGCCTATCGCGCATGCGGTCTGGTTAGTGGGGCTGTCAGCCGCCCGGTTACGGGGCCGCCAGAGAGCGGCATGCACGTCAGTTGACGCTGCACTGGTTTCGCGACAGCATTCTTATCAGAGCAGTCCTTCAGCGGGCTGCACAGGACAGTCATGAACGTAGCACCGCGTCTGAATACCCAGTTCTTATTGATGGCCCAGTACGGGCCTGTCGCCGTGATTCCTGTCGAGAAGGTCTGCGCGGACTACTTCTCACACCTCACGCCCGAGAAGCTGCTCCGCAAGGTGAAGTCCGGCGACATCGCCCTTCCCGTAGTCTCGCTGGAGGCTTCGCAGAAGTCAGCGAAGGGCGTGGGCCTGCAGGCGCTGGCTGACTATCTCGATGCGCGGATGAAGGAAGCCTACGAGGATTGCCGCAAGCTGAACGGCCGGATCGGGTGACGGGCTGTCAGTCCTCCCACACGATCTCGGCCGCCAAGTATTCCCGCATTACGATCCTCACCAGCATGCCGCCCGTCTGCATGACCGCGTAGCGGTACACGCCCTCCTGCACGACAACCCAGCCCTCATCGAGGTCTTCTCCCGTGAGGAACCGCGTCATCATCCGGCTGCCGACCTCGGGAAAGAGGCCATTCGGCCACGAGACGTCTTCGAAGACTTGCATCTGCCGTTCGTCGAGGTGCGCCAGCGGACCGAACCACACGCGGGACGGCTTCTCCAGCATCGGCTCGGTGATCTCGTAGTAGGCATGACCGCGGGCGTTCTTAACGAGGACGTTCTGGATGCGGTCGTTCTCCGGTGCCCAGTATATGGTTTCCTCCCCGAAGAGGTTGCGATCGACTTGCTTGGCCTTCTCGATGCGGCTGCGGAGACTGGGGTTGTTGGCGAATGTGCGAGCCGCCCTCTCGATGACCTGAGCCTCAGGGTCGGTCGACCCCGCCAGGATGGCGCCGAGGAACGCCGCCACGTACTCCTCGTCCTCCGCGAAGCTGGAGTTGCACGGCTGGCAAACTTTCATGAGGGCCAGGTTCGTGGGGAAAGGCTTGTCGAGCAGGACCTTTGAGGGCGCGTGGTCCTTGTTCGTGACAACTTGATTGATCCAGCTTCCGCAGTGGATGCACCATGCTCTCTGTCGGCGATCAGCGTTGTCTTCGATCTGTTTCACTAGCTACGCCGCCCTCCCCGCGATAATGGCCACCACTGTCACGGCTGACGCCGTCGCCTCCAAGCACAACGCCGCCAACTGTCGCGTTGCCGTCCGCCGATGCTGGAGATTGTTGGCCAAGTCCAGCGAAGCCCTGATGTGCGCTCGGATTTCTTTGTGGCTGCCGCCCGGCATCTCGTGCTTCAGCCACGCGTCGAGCAGCCGTTTAGCATCCGTCCGGCTGATGCTGGTGCCGTTTTCGTCGACAACGGGATGCACCTCGGGATCGTGGGCTGCCTGCCCGAGCGAGATGAGGACTTCACGGCAGGTGTGCCCGACTCCCTGCCAATCCTCCTCGGCCGAAGCCCGGTCGTATTGCGTCCGCGCCTTCGCGAGCTGACGGTCAACAAGCTCCCACCCGGTCGGCTGGCGCTCGCTCACCGGGCTGGGATTGTGCACCCGTCCGACAGCTTTCTTCACCGGGTCGGCGAATAGCTTCCGGACGTAATTCCTGCGCTCGGCCCAGCTTTCCCAGCCCTGCTCTTTCCAGAAATGGTACCAGTCCCAGAGGGACGCATGCGGATTCTCATACCGGATGCCCGCGCCCGCGCAGCATTCGACGAGACGGGCCTGCCGCGCCCCGTAATAGTCGTCGACTTCTTGGATGGACTTCCCTCCGGTCGCCACGGAAATCATCATCTCGCGGTGGATGATCAGTTCGGGGAGCAGCGTCACCGAGCCTTCCATGGCGTCCCATGTCGGCCTCACCGAGATGTCCGTAGGCCTGTCGAATGCGTTGTGCGTATCGTGCCGGCTCACGGCCGCCTCGGCGATGCGCTTGCGGTCGTGCTCGGACAGCGCCGCGATCGCATCAGCGAACGGCTGCGGCGCGCGAACCGTCACGTACGTCTCCAACTGTCCCCAGACTCCTTTGGTCTGCCCTATCTCGAAGCGGGCGTGCAGGAGCAGCGCCACCAGATCGCCGCGGCGCAGGTTGTCGAGGAAGGCTCTTGCGTCTTCTCCATCCGAATCAATCATCGAAACAGGAAAGACTTCAGGTCGCTTGATGGCAAGTATTCAGCGCTTGTTCCTCTCGCCGCCGAGAGAAATCCTCGTCAAAAGAGCAAGCCTGGAGAGCAAGAGTGATGGACCAGTGGGAGAAATACGACATCGACATGCTAATCGACATCGCCGATAGCACGAACGCGCCCGATGAAAACGGCGAGTGGTACTGCGAGGAAATGTTCGACGCCAAGGACGGGTGGAAGGTCTCGATCTTCTACGACTGCGGCGAGCTGGACTACATCGACCACTTCGTGGCGCCTGACGGCGAGATCATCAATTTCTGGGAGTGGCCAGACACCTACCTGCCGAACGGCGACTATGACCATGACCATCGGCATCCCAGGAACAGGTTGATGGCCTGGCGTGGGGTTCGCCGTCCGGAGAGGGAGGAGGAGAAGGCCCGCCGGGAGTTTATGGCCACGCTGCGTGATGAGGAGGTGCTGGCGTTCCATGTTGCCGCAGGAATCAGGATGGCGCAGGCACAGAGCGAGGCCATGCGGGGGATGAAGGACGCAGTATGCCGCGACTTCTTTAGGCACCAAGCATTCCTAAGCGACCTGCAGGCGCTCACGGACAGCCACGGCATCGCCATCTCCGACGTGTCATGCGGCGACTACACCATCATGCTCGAGCCGGCGCGACCCGGTCATGTGTATTCCCTGGTGCAGTGCAGCGGGTCATCGAGCGGGCCAGGCCTCGGCTACTACCCGGCAAAGGAGAAGGCGTGATGCGGCTGACGCGAGAAGAATACATCGAGCGCGGGATGCACAAGGCGGCCCCCACGTCGCTCGTGGACGCGATCGAGCTGGGCTTCGCCGATGCAGCAGCGGCAGACTACGATGAGACCTACGGCCGGATCGGCATCGAGGCGCACGATGAGGTCGAAGGCCATTTCTACGGGTCCGGCCTGTGGGGCATCAAGATCGTGGAGGAACGCATCCTCGACCTGCCGGACACCGTGCCAGTCACCCCGGCAGACGCGATGGCTGCGTTCGACTTCGTGAAGTCCGAGGTGGGATGCTTCGAAAAGGACCACATCCTACTCGATGCCGTCCTCTGCCTCATCGCCACCAGAGCGGGGTTCGTGGAGTTCACAGAGGCCTTTGAGGACAAGTCCAAGGCCTACGCCTGAGCCAGATCGGGTGCTACCAAGTGCAACCAGATTCTGACGACGCCGCTATTCACCTTGCGTTGTAAGCCCTACAGGCTCTAGTCCGTCCATTCCATCATGGGTGCGACGGAGAAGACCTTCCCGCTGTAGATGTCTGATTGCATCGCTCTCTGATTCCAAGATTGCCGCACTGGCGGCCGGGCATTTTCTTTCTGTTACGGCGCTTCGGCCATGCGGGCTATCGCCTATCCTCATTTCCCCAGCGTTTCGACCGGCGGGATTGCGCCTGCGCATATAAGACAAGATGCCCGATTGGGCGAGAGGGGCTGTCACATCAGATGCGCTAAGTCACCCACAGCACTACAAAATTTGCCTTCGCAAGACATGGAGCCTCGCAATTGGGGCAATATTTTCTCTCTAGTTTTCAATATTTTATGGTACATTGCCGACAGGTCGAATCATCATGATCGTGCTCTTCCAGCAAGGATTTGCACGGGTTGGACCGCATTGATCCGCAGGTGCATTTCGGTTGTGCCGTCAAGAGGATCCAAGAGGCGATGGCGCCAATTTTGGGAAGCTCCGTAAGGCAATGGGACACTCTCGATAGAGATCGGGAGGAGACGGTTGCAGCCGCCAAGACCATTCGAAGTGGGCCGCTCCCCGAAATGTGAAGGAACGATGATGGCGCGAAGCGGTTCGATGTGAAGTATTGTTGGCATGCAGGGAGGAGACAACCCTGGCGAGGTAGCGATGCGTGGGAATGAATCCGACGTCTTCGAACTCTTTTCGGAGATCTATTCCAGTGCGGCACAGGAGGAGATGAGCCTGCAGGAATATCTGCTCGCCTGCCGCGACGACAAGTTCATGTACGCCACCGCCCCCGAACGGATGGTGGCAGCAATCGGAGAACCGACGCTGGTGGACACCAGCAAAGATGAGCGCCTCGGGCGCATCTTTGCCAACCGAACCATCAAGACCTATCAGTCCTTTGCCGATTTCTACGGCATGGAGGACACGATCGAGCGGATCGTGGGCTACTTCCGGTACGCTTCCCAGGGATTGGAGGAGCGCAAGCAGATTCTCTATCTCCTCGGGCCGGTCGGAGGTGGCAAATCCTCACTGGCCGAGCGGCTGAAGTCGCTGATGGAGAAATATCCGATCTATACGCTCAAGGTCGGCAACCAGATGAGCCCGATCCTGGAATCGCCGCTGGGGCTCTTCAATCCCGAGCGCATGGGCGATCTGCTGGAGGACAAGTACGGTATCGCCCGGCGGCGACTGACCGGATTGATTTCCCCATGGGCGACCAAGCGCCTCGACGAACTGGCGGGCGATATCTCGAAATTCAGCGTCGTCCGGCTGATGCCATCGAAGCTTCGCCAGATCGCGATCGCGAAGACGGAGCCGGGCGACGAGAACAACCAGGACGTCTCCGCCCTCGTCGGCAAGGTCGACATCCGCCAACTCGAACATTACAGCCAGTCCGATCCGGATGCCTATTCCTACAGCGGCGGTCTGAACCAGACGACGCAAGGGCTGCTCGAATTCGTCGAAATGTTCAAGGCGCCCATCAAGGTTCTCCATCCGCTGCTGACCGCCACCCAGGAAGGCAGCTACAACGGTACGGAGAATTTCGGGGCCTTCCCCTATCAGGGAATCGTGGTGGCACATTCGAATGAATCGGAATGGCTGCAGTTCAAGAACAACCGCAACAACGAGGCCTTTCTCGACCGTATCCTTGTCGTCAAGATTCCCTATTGCCTGCGGGTGACGGAGGAAAAGAGGATCTACGAAAAGCTGCTGCGCGAAAGCGACCTGTCGAGTTCGCCCTGCGCGCCGGAGGTGCTCGACATCCTGAGCCGCTTCACGGTCGCCACCCGGCTGGCCGAACACGAGAACTCCTCGCTCTACACCAAGATGCGCGTCTATGACGGCGAGAACCTGAAGGAGATCGATCCCAAGGCCCGCTCGGTGCAGGAATACCGCGATGCCGCGAGCGTCGACGAAGGCATGACCGGCGTCTCGACCCGCTTCGCCTTCAAGATCCTGTCGGAGACGTTCAACTACGACACGACCGAGGTCGCGGCCGATCCCGTGCACCTGATGTATATTCTCGAGCAGGCCGTCAAACGCGAGCAGTTCCCCAAGGAGACCGAGGCCGCCTATCTCGACTTCCTGAAATCGGAACTGGCCACGCGCTATGCCGAATTCATCGGGCACGAGATCCAGAAAGCCTATCTGGAATCCTATAGCGAGTACGGCCAGAACCTGTTCGACCGCTACATCGCCTATGCCGACGCCTGGGTGGAAGATCAGGATTACAAGGATCCCGACACCGGCCAATTGTTCGATCGCGAGGTGCTCGACAACGAGCTGTCGCAAATCGAGAAGCCGGCTGGGATCGCCAATCCGAAGGATTTCCGCAACGAAGTGGTCAAGTTCACGCTGCGCGCCAGGGCCCGCAACCAGGGCCGCAATCCGTCATGGACCAGCTACGAGAAACTGCGTGAGGTCATCGAGAAGCGGATGTTCGGGCAGGTGGAGGATCTGCTGCCGGTCATCAGTTTCGGCTCCAAGAAGGATTCGCAGACCGAAAAGCAGCATGATGAATTCGTGCAACGCATGGTCGAGCGTGGTTACACCAAACGGCAGGTTCGGCGGCTCGTCGACTGGTACATGAGAGTGAACAAGGCGGGCTGAGGCTCAAGATGCAGGACGCCCCATGCCAAACTTCATCGACCGTCGTCTGAATCCGAAGGACAAGAGCCTCGGCAATCGTCAGCGTTTCCTGCGACGGGCACGCGAAGAACTCAAGCAACACATAAAAAGGCACGTCACCACCGGGAAGATCGCCGACATCGGCTCCGAACAATCCGTGCCCGTTCCGGCGCGCGGTACAGACGAGCCCCGTTTCGAACACGCAAGAGACAGCGGACGGCGCGATCATGTCTTGCCGGGCAATCGCGAGTTCACGCCCGGCGACCGCATCCCGAAGCCGGAGAAAGGCGGCGGAGCCGGCAGTCCCGATGCATCCGGACAGGAAACGGAAGACGATTTCCGCTTTGTCCTGTCGCGCGACGAGGTGCTCGACATCTTCTTCGAGGACCTCGAATTGCCCGACATGGTCAAACTGAGCCTCAAGGAAGTCGTCGCGTTCAAGGCGCGTCGCGCCGGCTACACGGCGGCCGGCGCTCCGACGAACATCAACGTCATGCGAACCATGCGCAACAGCCTCGGCCGTCGCATAGCACTCAGGCGACCGAAGCAGGCCGAGCTGGTTGCGATACAAAGCGAACTGACGGAACTGGAGGCTATTCAGCAACCCGACGCGTCGACGCGCGACAGGATCAGCACACTGAAGGCGGAGCTGGAAAGACTGGTAAGGCGACGCAAGGTAATTGCCTATGTCGACCCGGTGGATATCCGCTTCAACCGCTTCGAGGCGCAGCCTCTGCCCAACGCCAACGCCGTCATGTTCTGCCTGATGGATGTGTCGGGCTCGATGGCGGAACGCGAAAAGGATCTCGCCAAACGGTTCTTCGTTCTGTTGCACCTCTTTCTCAAACGCCGTTACGACAGGACCGACATCGTCTTCATCCGGCATACGCACGAAGCCCATGAGGTCGACGAGCAGACCTTCTTCTACAGCCCGCAAAGCGGCGGCACGGTGGTTTCCACGGCACTGGAAAAGATGGTGGAGATCATAGACGAGCGTTACCCGAGCCAGGAGTGGAACATCTACGCCGCGCAGGCGTCGGATGGTGACAACTTTGCCACTGACTCGCAGCGTTGCATCGGTCTGCTCAACACTGAGATCATGAAGCGGTGCCAGTATTTCGCCTATGTCGAAATCATCGACGAACGCGAGAGCGACATCTTCGGCACGACCGAGAACGGGACGTCGCTTTGGCGCGCCTACAGCCGGGTCGACGCGGCATGGCCCAATTTCCAAATGCGGCGCATCGCCAGGCCAGCCGACATCTACGCGGTCTTTCGAGAGCTTTTTGCGCGTCAGAATTCATCTGCGAAGAACAGCTAGGGTCAGACCCAATGGCTACAAGAACCAATCGGTCCGCCCCCCTGATCTCCAATTCCGACTGGGATTTCGCGAGTCTTTCGCGCGTCTATGACGCCATCGAGACCGTTGCCGTAGGAGAGCTCGGACTGGACACCTATCCGAACCAGATGGAGATCATCTCCTCGGAACAGATGCTCGATGCCTATTCGTCCATCGGCATGCCGCTGATGTACAAGCACTGGTCCTTCGGCAAGCAATTCCTGCAGCATGAGCAACTCTACCGCAAGGGCCTGCGCGGTCTGGCCTACGAAATGGTCATCAATTCGAACCCCTGCATCGTCTACCTGATGGAGGAAAATACGATGGCCCTGCAGGCGCTCGTGACCGCCCACGCCGCCTTCGGCCACAATCACTTTTTCAAGAATAACTACCTGTTTCGGCAATGGACCGATGCCGGCGGTATCCTGAGCTATCTGGATTTCGCCAAGGGCTACATCGCGCGTTGCGAGGAGCGCTACGGCATTGCGGCCGTCGAATCCATTCTCGATGCGGGCCACGCACTGATGGATCAGGGGGTGTTCAGCTACCGGCGCCCGCCGCGCCTTTCCTCGGAAAAGGAGCGCGAGGGGCTGCGCGAACGATTGGAATACGAGGAGCGCACATACAACGATCTGTGGCGCACCCTCCCGCCCGCCAAGGATCAGTCCAAACTGGCCGACGCCAACGCGGAAGCGAGCGAACGCAAGAAGTCGCTCAATCTGCCTGAAGAGAATCTTCTCTATTTCCTTGAGAAGAACAGCCTCGTCCTGGAACCGTGGCAGCGCGAGATCATCAGGATCGTACGCATCATCGCGCAATATTTCTATCCGCAGCGGCAGACCCAGGTGATGAACGAAGGCTGCGCCAGCTTCGTGCACTACACGATCATGAACAGCCTGTTCGACAAGGGACTGGTGAGCGAAGGCGCAATGCTGGAAATCCTCAAGAGCCACTCGAATGTGGTCTTCCAGCCCGGCTTCGACGACCCGCGCTATTCGGGGATCAATCCTTACGCGCTCGGCCTCGACATCATGCACGACATAAAACGCATCACGATGAACCCCACTTCAGAGGATCGCGACTGGTTTCCCGACATCGCGGGCAATGGCGACTGGCGCGAAACCCTACTGGAGGCATGGGCCAACCATCGCGACGAATCGTTCATCCGGCAATATCTGAGCCCCACGCTGATCCGAAAATGGCGTCTCTTCGTACTCGCCGACGAAGCGCACGCGTCACATTTCGAGGTGACGTCCATCCATAACGAGCGGGGCTACGAGAAGGTTCGCAGTGCGCTCGCGCGATCCTACGACATCAGTTCGAGACGACCCGACGTGCAGGTCGTCGACGTCGACCTGCTGGGCGATCGTCAGCTCCGTCTCCAGCAGAATGTCAGGGACGGGCTGGTCCTGGAAGAAGGGAGCCGCGAAAAGACGTTGCGGCATATCCGCAAGTTGTGGGGCTACGACGTGAGTCTCACCGGTCGTGACGCAGAGACCGGTGCGATGCTCTATGAATGTTCGACCGACGAGGCACCGGACTAAACGCGGCGCCTCGTCAGGCCGGCAAGAGGTCAGTTGACCGCGGTCAGCGTCATCGACGTACCAGTGGCCGCTACATTCAGTCCTGTCTGTCCGCTCACGCTGATCGGCTGAAGATGCACCGATCCTGCCGTACCGCCGAACAGGACGTTGGTTCCGACGCCAATGCCGGCGGTCGCCTCGGCGGTGACACCCTGGTAGAGCCCGGTAAGAGAGCCCTGGTGATAACCGGCGGTGGGCGCAAAAACTGCCCAGAGCATCCTCGTGCCAGTCGTCACGCCAACGTCGACGCCGAACCTGCGTATCACGCCGACATAGCGCTCAGATGCAGCGCTGTCGGCACTTGGACGAAAGATGCAGTCGACAGTCTTGGCGGAGCCCAGCAGATAGCCGACACCGCCGCTGATGCCACAGTCGAGATAACCGACGCGCGCGCCACCATAGGCGCCCTGATTGGGCTGTACGACGGCCACGTCGGCCCCACTGGCAGCGGATGTAGCGGCAAGAACCATCGGTGCGAGCAGAAGCGTCGCAAGTTTCTTTCTCATTGCTGTCTCCTTTCGAAGAGCCGCGCCAAATGCTGGGAGGATCATAGCGCGGATCTCTCGATTTAACGATCGAATCTGTCATTCGATCCAACCAGACCAGCTGGCAGGTCGATTGCGCGTCATCGCCGACTGGTCTCTCGACCCCAATAGTCAACAATGAGGTCCGGTCATTTGATCTAACGCAATGGTAGAGAGATTTTGTGTTCCGGCTTACGGAACTCGCCTCAAGTGCGTAACAGAATAAACGGCAGAAGCCGAACTTCGATGCATCGCCCTTGCCGACATCTTCGAGCGCCCTTGATCAAGGTGGCGCCCCGAGCGAGCCGCCACCCTTGCATGATGCCCGTCTTGTCGTCACTCCGCACTCTAGGCGCGGCGGCGCAAATCTGGCGGCACCGCCTCCGACGACAGCAACTCGATGGCTTCCGCCAGTCCCAGCGATTGCTGATCGCGCGATCCGAGGCGGCGCATGTTCACGGTTCCCTCCTCCGCCTCGCGCTTGCCGCACACGAGAATGACCGGGACCTTGGCCAGCGAATGCTCACGGACCTTGTAGTTGATCTTCTCGTTGCGCAGATCGAGTTCGGCGTGGAGTCCGGCCCGACGCAGCTTTTCAACCACTGAACGCGCATAGTCATCCGCATCGGACGTGATCGTCGCCACAGCCACCTGCACGGGCGCGAACCATAGCGGCATCTGGCCGGCATGGCTCTCGATGAGGATGCCGAGAAACCGCTCGAGTGAACCGCAAATGGCGCGGTGGATCATAACCGGCTGCTTCTTTTCCGAATCCGCTCCGATGTAGAAGGCACCAAAACGTTCCGGCAGGTTGAAATCGACCTGGGTCGTGCCGCACTGCCATTCGCGACCAATGGCGTCCTTGAGCGTGTATTCGAACTTGGGCCCGTAGAAGGTGCCCTCGCCTTCGTTGATACCGGTCTTGATGCGGTTGTCCTCCCGCGCCATCCGAGCGAGCGAACGTCTCAGAATGTCTTCGGCGTGGTCCCACATGGCGTCGGTGCCGACGCGTTTTTCCGGTCGGGTGGCGAGCTTCACCACCACTTCCTCGAAGCCGAAATCCTTGTACACCGACATCATAAGGTCGTTGATTTTGAGGATCTCGGTCTCAAGCTGGTCTTCGGTGCAGAAGATGTGGGCGTCGTCCTGCGTAAAGGCGCGCACGCGCATTAGGCCGTGCAGCGCGCCGGACGCTTCATAGCGATGGACATTACCGAATTCCGCAAGCCTGATCGGCAGATCGCGGTACGACTTCAAGCCGTGCTTGAAGATCTGGACATGGCCGGGGCAGTTCATCGGCTTGAGCGCGAAAATGCGCTGGTCGGCCTCCGGATCGTCGGGATGCGTCAGGGCATGAGCCGACTTAACCGCGAACATGTTTTCCTGGTACCAGCCCCAGTGGCCCGAGGTTTCCCACAGCGCCTTGTCGAGCACCTGTGGCGCATTGACCTCCTGATAATCGACACCGAGGCGGCGGCGCATATAGCCGATGAGGTTCTGGAACATGCGCCAGCCCTTGGCGTGCCAGAAGACAACCCCTGGCCCCTCTTCCTGGAAATGGAACAGGTCCATTTCCCGTCCGAGCCGCCTGTGGTCGCGCTTCTCTGCCTCTTCGAGCATATGGAGATAGTCGTCGAGCTGCTTCTGGTCGGCCCAGGCGGTGCCGTAGATGCGCGTTAGCATCGGATTGTTTGCGTCGCCGCGCCAATAGGCGCCGGCAACCTTCATCAGTTTGAAGGCGCTGCCGATCTGACCGGTCGAGGCCATGTGCGGTCCGCGACACAGATCGAACCAGTCGCCCTGGAAGTAGATCTTGAGATCCTGATCGTCAGGAATGGCGTCGATGAGTTCAACCTTGTAGGCCTCGCCCTTGTCGCGGAAGACCGCCTTGGCCTTGTCCCGATCCCACACTTCCTTGGTGAATGGCTGGTTGCGCGCGATGATTTCCCGCATCTTCTTCTCGATGACGGGGAAATCTTCGGGCGTGAAGGGTTCGTTGCGCGCAAAGTCGTAGTAGAAGCCGTTCTCGATGACGGGGCCGATCGTCACCTGCGTACCAGGCCACAATTCCTGGACGGCCTCGGCCAGCACGTGGGCGGCGTCATGACGTATGAGTTCGAGGGCGCGCGGATCGTCACGCGTGACGATCTCGATGCGGCCATCGACAACAGGGTCGGACAGGTCACGCAGTTCGCCATCGACCGCCACTGCAACCGCCTTCTTGGCAAGCGACTTCGAAATCGATTCGGCGACATCGCGGCCAGTCGCGCCAGCAGCAAATTCGCGGATAGAGTTGTCGGGGAATGTCAGGGTAACGGCGTCGGCCATTGCGCGTCCTTTCTATCCAGTCCCGCCTACGAGCGCGGGTGGCTTCAATGAGAACGCCGCAGGAAACACGAACTCCCAGCGGCGGCGCGACTAGATAACTGGACCGGCGCCCGACGTAAAGGCCCGAGCAGGGAAGCGGCGGGCCATGCCGGCCCGCACCACCGTCAGCAAATGACTTCAGCTGTTGTCTTCGACAGGAGCGTCGGGGCCGTTCTTCTTTATGGAATCGATGGCGTTCTGCGCACTCGCCTTCGACGAATAGCCTTCGGTGGAGAACATGATCTCGCTGTTGTACTTGAAGCGAACGCGGAATTCTCCCGCCTTGTCCTTGTAGATCTCGAACTTGTGAGCCATGCCGGCCTCCCTCTCGATAGATTAGCGCAGGCTACTGTGCCTGCAGAGGACGTTCAGGGCAAGTCTCGGTCGATTGCTGCGCCGTCCGCCTTCCCTGCTCGGGCAGACACTGACCAGTACCGCCACGGCATATACCAGACATAGTGACTATTCAGCCGGACCGGCACCTGGTCGAGGCCATGCGTTCCGCCCGGGCCACAGCGAGCGACACGAAACAGACCCATCCAGCCGCCGGACCACAAACCATGCCGCGCGATCGCCTCGTAGGCGTATTCCGAACACGTCGGCAGATGCCGGCAGGAATTGCCGACAAAACCCGAAAGGGTGAGCTGATAAAGGCGCACCAAGGCCGTGCCGAGCAACCGCCCCGGTGTTTTCGGCCAGGGGCCGTCAAAATTGCGGGTCCTGTTCGCCATGCTCAGCCACAATCCGGTCTGCCACGCCCGGTATCTAGGCGACGGCCTCCGCGCGCTTTTTCTCGATCTGCGATATCGCATCGACGACGGCGTCGAAGGTGAGCATCGTTGAGGCGTGCCGCGCCTTGTAGTCGCGGACCGGTTCCAGATACTTGAGGTCATCGAAGCGGCCCGTGGGGGGCGCGCCCTGTTCCTTCAGCATGCGCAGCATCGTCTCACGCAGGGCCCGCAATTCGGACGCCGTCGCTCCGACCACATGCGCCGCCATGATGGACGACGAAGCCTGCCCCAGAGCGCATGCTTTTACGTCGTGGGCAAAGTCGGTTACGACCTCGCCCTCCATCTTCAGATCAACCGTCACGGTCGAGCCGCAGAGCCTTGAATGGGCGGTGGCCGAAGCGTCGGGATCGTCCAGTCTGCCGATGCGCGGGATATTGCCGGCAAAGCCCAGAATTTTCGCGTTGTAGACGTCATCGATCATGATTTTCTTCCACGCAGCCGCCGTACAGTATGCCAGCACCTTTCAATCGGCGCACTGAGGCTTATATAGTGGTTTCGTTCCGGATGCGGCAAGGTGGCTTTCCGCCGGCGATCACGGAAGCAGGACGCCGCTTTCAGGCCCGCCATGCAATGGCCGCGCGTACCCTGAAAAGGCTGTGGTCCGTTCAACTCGTTCCTCCTTCGAGGGGAACTACGGGAGACGCTTTTCATGGATGCGATCGTGAAGAAACTGAATACGCTTGCCAAGCCCGACATCACCGCCGAGCCGGTGCGTCCAACACGCGAAGAGGTGGAGGCGGCGGTTCGCACGCTCCTGTTGTGGACCGGCGACGACCCCGACCGTGAAGGACTCCTCGACACACCGCAGCGTGTAGCCAAGGCCTATCGGGAGATGTTCGACGGCTACGGCAAGGATCCGGCTGAGGAACTCGGGCGCACCTTCGAGGAGGTGGCCGGCTTCGATGACCTTGTGATCGAGCGCGACATCTTCTTCCATTCGCATTGCGAGCATCACATGGTGCCGATCGTCGGCAAGGCGCATGTCGGCTACCTGCCCGACGGGCGCGTCGTCGGCTTGTCGAAGATCGCACGGGTGGTCGACATCTTCGCCCACCGCCTGCAGACGCAGGAGGCGATGACGGCGCAGATCGCATCGACCATCCAGGAGGTTCTGGAACCGCGCGGCGTCGCTGTCATCATCGAGGCCGAGCACATGTGCATGGCCATGCGCGGCATTCGCAAGCAGGGCGCAACGACGTTGACCTCCACTTTCACCGGGATCTTCAAGGATAGCCCGGAAGAGCAGGCCCGCTTCATGTCTCTGCTGCGTGCCAGCGCCAGGATCTAGTGGACGCCTCCGCCCGTTCTGCCCCAAGGTGAAGACATATGACTGGTCCCGCGTTCGCTCAGCCGCCCAAGGACAAGCATGAACTTGAGGCGGGGACGGACTTCACGCCCCGCTTCGACGCCAATGGTCTTGTGACCGCCGTCGTCACCGATGCAGACGACGGAGAACTCCTCATGGTGGCGCATATGAACGCCGAAGCGCTCGAGGCGACCGTGCGGACCGGCATCGCTCACTACTGGTCGCGCTCGCGCGGGGCGTTGTGGAAGAAAGGCGAAACGTCCGGCAACGTTCAGCGAGTCGTCGAGATGCGCACGGATTGTGACCAGGACGCCATATGGTTGAAGGTGAAGGTGGGCGGTCATGATGCAACCTGTCACACCGGCAGGCGTTCCTGCTTTTACCGGACGGTGGCGTCGGATGGCGGCGTCATTCGACTGATGCATGACGGGAGCACACCGCTGTTTGATGCAAAGGCAACCTATTGGCTGGACGAATGACCTGACCAAACGAATGTGCGACATGTGGGATACGGCATATTCACACTTCCGTTACGGCTGAACTATAATTTGGGGCAAGGGGCGGCACGGAGATCACGATGCTCGAATGGGCATCCCTGCGCACACGCGGCGAGGACAGACAAGGATCGGGTGTTGACCAGAATGGTCCAGCGCCGGAACCGGGAGAAGAAGGTCGTGGCGGCATCGCCCTGGCCCTCGGAGGTGGTGCAGCCCGCGGCTGGGCGCATATCGGCGTCATTCGCGCCCTCGATGAGGCAGGCATCAGGATCAACATGATCGCAGGCACCTCCATCGGTGCCCTCGTCGGTGGATGCTATCTCGCCGGCAAGCTCGACGAACTCGAAGACTTCGCGCGCAGCATCACACGTCGCCGGATGTTCGGCCTGCTTGACCTGAATCTGCGTGGCAACGGTCTGTTCGGCGGCATGAAGCTGACGGCGCGCATGCGCGAGCATCTGGACGGCGTGACGTTCGAAATGCTCGACCGGCCATTCGTCTGCGTGGCCGCCGAAGTGCGGACCGGCCACGAAATATGGCTTTCGAGCGGGTCCCTGATCACCGCAATGCGGGCTTCCTATGCCCTACCCGGTGTGTTTGAGCCGGTGCTCGCGAACAAGCGCGTACTTGTAGATGGAGCATTGGTGAACCCGGTTCCCGTCTCCGTCTGCCGGGCCCACGAACAGCCCCTCGTGCTGGCAGTGAACCTGCATTACGACCTGTTCGGCCGCGCGGCCGTGATTCGGCACAGCGCGGGCGAGCTGGTCATCGACAAGGATGCGGGGAGCAGCGCGCACGACAAGTCATACGAGGTGCGAGCGCGCGATGCGAGGCTCGGCATCACCGGCGTGATGGTGGAGGCCTTCAACATCATACAGGACCGCATATCGCGGGCCCGGCTTGCGGGCGATCCGCCCGACCTGTCCATTCAGCCGAAGCTGGGCCACATCGGACTGACCGAGTTTCATCGTGCCGACGAGGCGATCAGGATCGGTTACGAGGCCACAAAAGCCAATCTGGCTGAACTGACGCGACTGCAGACCGTGCTCACCTGAGACGCCTTGCTGTCAGTCAGGCCAGCGCCGCGTCGGTCAGCCGAAACTGAACCGATTTCACTCCGTTCCAGAAATTCGCCGACACCGTCCCGGCAAGATGGGCCACATCGCCTCGGTGGGCGATGAGGAAACGCCCAAGTTCGGATTCCGCTGCCCTGAAGGCCATGGCCTGGAGCGACGCGCCAGCTTGTGAACGAAGGTCCACCCGCAAGTGGCCGCCGGTTCCCACCTCCCGGACCGAGGCAATGGTGTGCCGCGGAAGGACGAATTGCGGCGGGGGGTGACCGGCACCAAAAGGCCCCGCGCGTTCGAGCATCTCGAGGAGCGACAGATTGGCTCCTTCGGCGCTCAACGCTGCGTCGATCTTCAAGCTGGCCTCGTCGATCAGCCGAAACACGTCATCTCCGGCCTCCTGCTCGAAAAAGGCACGCAGATCGCCCAGCCGCTCGTGTTCGACGGTGATGCCGGCCGCCATGGCATGCCCCCCGCCCTTGACCAGCAACCCGGCATCGACCGCCCGACGCACCAGTCTACCGAGATCGAACCCCGGAACGGAACGCCCGGAACCGGTCCCCACGCCGTTGGCATTGAAGGCAATTGCAAACACCGGTCGGCGCGCATGATCCTTCAGCCGCGAGGCGAGCAGGCCGACGATGCCGGCATGCCAATCACTGCTTGCCGTCACGAGAACGGAAGGGCCGCGGCCCGACGCGATTTCCGCGTCCGCTTCCGACATGGCCTGCTCGAGCATGGAACGTTCCATTGCCTGGCGCTCCTGGTTCAGCCTGTCGAGCGTTTCGGCGATCTCCTGCGCTTCCACGGTGTCCTCGGTGGCGAGCAGACGCGCCCCCAGTGCTGCATCACCGATGCGTCCGCCGGCGTTGATACGTGGCCCAAGGAGGAAGCCGCAGTGAAAGCTGTTCACCGGTTCGCCGATCCGTGCGACGGCCTGCAGGGCCGTCAGACCCACATTGGTTCTGGACCGCGCGGCCAGCAGACCCTTGACGACGAAAGCCCTGTTGACGCCGACGAGCGGAACCACATCGCAAATGGTCGCCAGCGCGACGAGATCGAGAAAGGAGAGCAAATCCGGCAACGCTTGCGGGGAACCGCCGGCCCGCAACTGCCTCGTTGTTTCGACCAGCGCCAGAAAGACGACACCGGCCGCACACAGATGGCCCTGCCCTGAAACATCGTCCTCGCGATTGGGATTTACGACCGCCACCGCGGGCGGAAGCGCACCGCCGACCTGATGGTGGTCCAGAACGACGACATCGGCGCCCGCTTCGTTGGCCGCGGCGATGGAAAGCGAACTGTTGGTGCCGCAGTCGACGGTAACGATCAGCGCTGCGCCGCGTGCGACCAGATCGCGCATCGCGTCGGGATTTGGACCGTATCCTTCGAAGATGCGGTCCGGAATATAGATTTCGCTGTCGATACCGAAATGATCGAGAAACCGCTTCAGCATCGCTGAGGAAGCGGCTCCATCCACATCGTAATCGCCAAAGATGGCCACCTTCTCGCGACGGCGTATGGCTTCGGCGATGCGGGAGGCTGCCCGGCCCATATCCGTCAGCGAGGCCGGATCCGGCAGCAGGTCGCGTATCGTCGGATCCAGGAAGCGCGGCGCGTCGTCGGCCATTACGCCGCGTCCAACCAGGACGCGCGCGACGATATCGGGAACGCCATGTGTCTGTGCCATCGCGAGCGCGATGTTCTCCTGCCGCTCGTTCAGGCGATGCTCCCAGGCATGCCCGGTCACGGAGCGGCGAACGTCCAGGAATAGACGCCGCTCAGTCATCCCTCGTTCCGTCGCTCGCGCTTGCGAGGCTGGCCGTTACCGAAGCGTACAGGATCAAAACTTGTCCAGGTCCTGGTGTCGCGCCTTGATCTCACGCACTGTCTTGGAGGACGAGCGCATGACGATGGTGTGCGTATTGATGGAATCGCGGCCGAACTTGACGCCCGACAGAAGATTGCCGTCTGTCACGCCCGTAGCGGCAAAGAGAACATCGCCCCTCGCCATCTCGTCCATTGCGTAAACCTTGTTGGGGTCGGCAATCCCCATTTTGGCGGCGCGGGCGATCTTGTCGTCCGTATTCAACTGCAGCCGTCCCTGCATCTGGCCGCCGATACAGCGCAGCGCGGCAGCCGCCAGCACGCCTTCGGGCGCTCCGCCGATCCCGAGATAGATATCGATGCCGGTCTCGTCCGGATCGGTGGTATGGATGACGCCGGCCACGTCCCCATCGCCGATCAGGCGGATCGCAGCTCCGGTGGCGCGCACCTCCTCGATGAGCCGCGCATGGCGCGGCCGGTCGAGGATGCACGCGGTGATTTCGGAAACGGGCACACCCTTGGCCTTGGCCAGATTGCCGAGATTTTCGGCTGCCGGCGCATCGATGTCGATGATGCCTGCCGGATAACCGGGCCCGATGGCGATCTTGTCCATGTAGACGTCGGGCGCATAGAGCAAGCTGCCACGCTCGGCGATCGCGATGACCGCAAGCGAATTGGGCAGGTTCTTGGCACAAATCGTCGTACCCTCGAGCGGGTCGAGAGCGATATCGACTTCGGTTCCCTCTCCCGTCCCCACCTCTTCGCCGATGTAGAGCATCGGTGCCTCATCGCGCTCGCCCTCTCCGATCACGACGGTGCCCTTGATCGGCAGACGATTGAGTTCGGAGCGCATGGCATCGACAGCCACCTGATCGGCCGCCTTCTCGTCGCCGCGTCCCCTTAGCCGGGCAGCGGCCACCGCCGCGCGTTCGGTCACGCGGACGAGCTCAAGGGTGAGGATGCGATCGAGACCGGCCGTGACATTCTTGGACATGGACGAATTCCTGAAGACAGATATTGGACAGCGCAATGGGGCTTGGTTGGCATCCTTTTGGCAAACCGGACCATGCTCGGCAAGAGGATCGCCAAGGCTTTTGGCGACCCGTCACCATAACAATCGATTGAAAGAACACACCATCTGCAGGTTGCCACGCCCTCGACGCATCTCCCGCCATCTGCGCGGGCGATCGCCACAGGGTTCAGCCACCTGACAGCTGCTATTCGGCGCGCTCGATACGGATGACCTGAGGCTTGTCGACGAGATGACCGTCCTGCGTCATCTCCTTCACCGCCTTGCGGACTGCGGCCTCGGTGGTTTCGTGCGTGACCAGAATGACAGTCTTCTTGTCGGCATCCATTTCGCCATTGGCGTGCTGCACGATCGATTCAAGGGAGATGTCGTTGTCCGCCATCCGCCGGGCGATTGCCGCGAAGACGCCCGTACGGTCATGGACGGTCAGGCGAATGAAATAGCCGCCGGCGTGGGCGCGCATGCGCGCCCTCTTGTAGGGCGCGAGTTCTGCGGCCGGCCATCCGAAGACCGGGCCGTGCTGAAATCCCGGCCGGCTCTTGGCGATGTCGGCTATGTCGCCGACCACCGCCGAAGCCGTGGCCGCGCCACCTGCACCCGGCCCCGACAGGAGAAGCTCGCCAAGAATATCAGTCTCGATGGCCACCGCGTTCGTCACACCGTGGACCTGTGCGATAACGGAAGACGTCGGCACCATGGTCGGATGCACGCGCTGCTCGACACCGCTTTCGGTCTTCTGCGCCACACCGAGCAATTTGATGCGGTAGCCAAGTTCCGCCGCAGCCCGGATATCGGCCTGGGTGATGTTGGTGATCCCTTCCAGGTAGATATCGCCGGCGGAAATCCGCGAGCCGAAGGCGATGCTGGTGAGGATTGCCAGCTTGTGCGCAGTGTCCTGCCCTTCGATGTCGAATGTCGGATCAGCCTCCGCGTATCCCAGCCTCTGGGCCTCGGCCAGGCAGTCTGCGAAGGAAAGCCCTTCCTGCTCCATCCTCGTGAGGATGTAGTTGCACGTGCCGTTGAGGATGCCGAAGACACGTGTCACCGTGTTTCCCGCGAGCGCCTCGCGCATGGTCTTGATGACGGGGATACCACCGGCAACTGCCGCCTCATAGTTCAGCAGGACGCCCGCCTTCTCGGCGATTTCGGCCATCTCCACGCCATGCGCGGCAAGGAGTGCCTTGTTGGCCGTCACGACATGCCGGCCCGCTTCGAGGGCTGCTTTCACACAGGCATGTGCCGTCCCGTTCTCACCACCGATCAACTCGACAAAAACGTCGATCGGCGCAGATTTCGCCATTTCGACAGGATCGTCGAACCACTGCGCATCACCGATCGATATGCCGCGATCCTTGGACCGGTCGCGTGCGGATACGGCGCTTATGACGATGGGGCGTCCGCATTGACGGGTCAGCTCAGCGGACTTTCCGGTCAGTACCCGCGCCACAGACGCACCGACCGTTCCCAGGCCCGCTATTCCAACGCGCAATGCTTCGCTCATGGAACTGATATCCTTCTCTTTCTTGCTGGCCGCCAGGCGTCACGCGCCATGTTGGGCGCACACAGGACGCGCTGGCCGCATTGAATCAATGCCCCGGGCCGGTTCGAACAGATTGTCGAAACGAGGTGCCCGTGCCCGGCTCAGCGACGCGCGCTGAGCGGAATGACGTTGTGATCGGTTGTCCCCGCAGTCGACAGGAAGCGCTTGATGTTGCGTGCCGCCTGTCGGATCCGGTGCTCATTCTCCACCAGCGCGATGCGCACGAAATCATCGCCGTGTTCGCCAAAGCCGATCCCGGGCGCAACAGCGACATCGGCCTTCTCAACGAGCAGCTTGGAGAATTCCAGCGACCCGAGCTCTCGGAAAGGCTCCGGGATCGGTGCCCAGGCGAACATGGTGGCCGCGGGGGCCGGAACCTCCCAGCCCGCTCGCGCGAAAGAATCGACCAGCACGTCGCGCCGGCGATGATAAACCTCGCGCACTTGTGCGATATCGGACCCGTCGCCGTTGAGCGCCGCCGTTGCCGCGACCTGGATCGGCGTGAACGCGCCGTAATCCAGATAGGACTTGACCCGCGCCAGCGCCGCGATCAGGCGTTCATTGCCCACGGCGAAGCCCATGCGCCAGCCAGGCATGGAAAAGGTCTTCGACATGGACGTGAATTCCACCGCGATATCGATCGCACCCGGAACCTCGAGGATGGAGGGCGGCGGCGGTCCGTCGAAATAGATCTCCGAATAGGCGAGATCGGAAAGGATTATGATGTCGTTCTTCTTCGCGTAGGCGACCACGTCCCGGTAAAAATCGAGCGATGCCACATGTGCCGTCGGGTTCGACGGATAGTTGAGGATCAGCGCCAGGGGCTTGGGAATCGAATGACGCGCCGCGCGTTCCAGAGCCGGAATGAAGTTGTCGTCAGGCGTGACCTGCAGGGAGCGGATGACGCCGCCCGACATGATGAAGCCGAAGGCATGGATCGGATAGGTGGGATTGGGGCAAAGCACGACATCGCCGGGCGCCGTGATCGCCTGGGCCATGTTGGCAAAGCCTTCCTTCGAACCGAGGGTCGCAACGATCTGCGTTTCAGGATCGAGTTTGACACCGAAACGCCGCGCATAATAGGCCGCCTGGGCGCGACGCAATCCCGGAATCCCGCGCGATGTCGAGTAGCGATGGGTGCGTGGATCGCGGACGACATCGCACAACTTGTCAACGATTGCCTGCGGGGTCGGCAGGTCGGGATTGCCCATTCCCAGATCGATGATGTCGGCACCCTTGGAACGAGCGCTGGCCTTCAGCCGGTTCACTTGCTCAAAAACGTAGGGAGGGAGTCTGCGTGTCTTGTGAAATTCGTCCATATCGGGTCCAGCCGGCTGCGAGGGCTATTGGCCGGCGATATACACCCGGAAACTACATGCTCCAAGAAGAATTCCGCCCAGATGAGACATAGGGCGGCTGCGCCGCTACAGACCTCACTCCGCTTCTGCCTGGCCCACCGTGTCGGCACTCTGGCGACGACCGATCTCGCGCAGTTTCCGCAGGTCGTCAGCGCCGGGACTACCGTTGCCGCCGGCGACCTTGTGGCCTGCACGCGTTTGAATGAGTTCCTGCTTGGTGCTGCTCGCTTCTTCATCCGACATCTGGGGTGCGGCGGTGCGCGGCGGAATGTTGAGGTTGGGATAGGTGCCCGTGTTGCGCGGCGCGACGGGCATCGCCGACGAGGCCGTCGGGACCGGGACGGCATCCGCCGAGGGAGCGCTCACCGTCGAGGGGTTTCCTGGCGGAGGAAGAGCTCCCTGTGGCGCCGCGTCCTCCATGGTGCCCGATGCGCAGGCTGCAAGCGGCAGGGCGATGGCCGCGACAAGCGTCCGACGCGCGACGGTCACGAAAATTTCAGTTCGATCGGGCAAACAGAGCATGGCGATTCCCATATGACCTGCATAAGGGACCATATGCCGGGACGTCAGGCAATTGCGCGATTTGGGTCGCCGCATGATAATGTGACTGCAGGACACCTTCGGGAGGAGATTTGCGCGGCATGGGCAAGACGGAAGACAAGCGGCCGAACGATCCCGGCTCCGCCTCGCCAGTCGATCAGTATCTGGTCAAGGACCCCGAACTCTTCGCACTCAATCTTGCACGAATGATCGAGAACGCGGGCAAGGCAGCCTCGGCATGGGCGACACCGCGCGAGCGCGGCGAGTTGCGTGACAGCATGGCCGAACCCGCCGCCGATATGGTGAAGACCTTCTCCAAGCTCACCGAATACTGGCTGTCTGATCCGACCCGCGCCATCGAGGCGCAGACACGGCTTTTCTCTGCCTACATGAATGTCTGGTCAAACTCCATTCGGCGGTTCGGTGGCGGCGAAACGCCTGTCGAAACGGTCGAACCGGAGCAAGGCGACAAGCGATTCCGAGACGAGGAGTGGGGCAAGAACGCGTTCTTCGACTTTCTCAAGCAGGCCTATCTGGTCACGTCGCGCTGGGCGGGAGAACTCGTCGAAAGGGCCGACGGTCTGGACGAGCACACCAGACACAAAGCCTCCTTCTATGTCCGGCAGATCAGCCAGGCCATCTCGCCGTCGAATTTCATCCTGACCAATCCGGAACTGTTTCGCGAGACGGTTGCCACGCACGGAGAAAACCTGGTGCGTGGAATGCAGATGCTCGCTGAGGACATCGCGGCGGGAAAGGGTGACCTCAAGCTGCGTCAGGCCGACTGTTCGAAATTCGAGATCGGCCGCAACATCGCCGTCTCACCCGGCAAGGTGGTAGCGCGCAGCGAACTGGCCGAGATCATACAGTACGAACCGGCGACCAAGGAGGTCCTCAAGCGCCCTCTCCTGATCTGTCCGCCTTGGATCAACAAGTTCTACATCCTCGATCTCAATCCGGAAAAGTCGTTCATCCGCTGGGCCGTCGAACAGGGTCATACAGTGTTCGTTATCTCGTGGGTGAACCCTGACGAAAGGCACGGGCGCAAGGACTGGGAAGCCTATATCGATGAAGGACTGCTCTTCGCCCTCGACACGATCGAGCAGCAGACCGGCGAGAAAGGCGTCAATGCGATCGGCTACTGTGTGGGAGGCACATTGCTGGCCGCTGCTCTGGCCCTGATGGCTCAGGAGGGCGACGAGCGCGTCAAGTCGGCAACATTCTTCGCCACCCAGGTGGATTTCCTCCATGCCGGGGATCTGAAGGTCTTCGTCGACGAGGAACAGATCTCGGCCCTCGAGCGCGCGATGAACGACAAGGGCTATCTCGAAGGCACCAAGATGGCCACGGCCTTCAACATGCTGCGCGCCGGCGATCTGATCTGGCCCTATGTCGTCAACAACTACATGCGCGGCAAGGATCCGATGCCGTTCGACCTGCTCTACTGGAATTCCGATTCCACGCGAATGGCAGCTGCCAACCATTCCTTCTACCTGCGCAACTGCTATCTGGAGAACAATCTTTCGCGCGGCCTCATGCCACTGAAGGGTCGGAAGGTCGCACTCAAGGACATCACAATCCCGGTCTATAATCTGGCTACCCGCGAGGATCACATCGCTCCAGCCAGATCCGTCTTCACCGGCTGCGCCCGCTTCGGCGGAGATGTGGAGTTCGTCATGTCCGGATCGGGCCATATCGCAGGCGTCGTGAACCCGCCCGCCCTTGGAAAATACCAGTACTGGACGGATGGCCCGCCGAGCGGAACCTTTGAGGACTGGGTTGCTGCCGCCAAGGAAAACCCGGGTTCATGGTGGCCACATTGGCAGGGTTGGATCGAGCGTCTGGACGGTGCACGGGTGCCGGCTCGCAAACCGGGCGGCAAGAGAAAGCGCGCACTGGCCGAAGCACCAGGCGAGTATGTCAGGGCGCGCGTCTAGGACATGCTGACCCGATTAGATTGAGCGAAAGGTACAGCTCGCTGGGCACAGCAATTATGTAATATACTGAAACGTTCTGTGATCTAATCAACGTCAAAATGAGGCGAAAAAACAGAATTTTAACACGTTCTCGCCGCAATTGACGCCTAGCCAGCTATTGTACAGTGGAGACGGATTCGGTAGGCCTCGCGTGAGAGGGGGGCGGAATCGAAACGCTTTATTGGAGCGATCCCGAGACCGCCCGGCAGACGCGTTCCTCTACAGGAAGTGGGGATCCTTTGAAAGCATTGCAGGAGCCGGCAGCACGCAGAGCGAGCCGCGCCGTCATGGCCGCAGCGGCATTGGGCTTTCTGGCGTCTTGTAGCGCGACTGGCGACAGCCAGCTCGTTTTGGGCAATCCCTCCTTTTCCGGAACATCTCAATCGCCTTTGGTCGCCTCAATGGAAACGGCGGCCGCCGAAGCATCGAGCGGGACCAGTGAGACCGCAGACGCCTCCGGCACGGAAATGCCGCCATCTGTCGTTGACGCAGACGATGCGGTTCTGCCAGCGGAAGTCGCCTACGTACCGGTCGAGAACCCGACTGAAACGATCGGCAAGGTGATCGATCAAACAGAGACCGCATCGCAGCCTTCGGGAAGTGTGGCCGCCACCGACACCGCCAAGGCCGATACGGCAAACACGGCACAGGCCGCAGACGCGTCGCAGCAACCCCAAAAGCGCGGCTTCTTTGCCAGCCTGTTCTCTGCCCAGCCTCAGACGAATGACCAAGCCTCAGCGGCAGGTCGGCGCGGCGATGTCGGATCGTCTACGCAAAGCAGTACGGTTGGTTCCTCTACGCCCGCAGCTCCATCGGCCGAAAATTCTCCCGCCGCCCCCGACGGCACAGTACGCACGAACGAAGAAGCCAAGGCAGAAGACGTCGCCAAGGCGACTGCGCCCACCGAAGTCAAACCAACGGCATATATCGAAAACGGACCGGGACCCGCCCCCCAGCAGGCGGCAACGCAGAAGAACCGCGGCTTTCTGGCCAGTCTCTTTTCGGCCCAGCCGGCCGAAGCGGAAGCGGCGCCCGTCGTCAAGAAGACCGTCGCGCAGTCAGCGACCGAATCGAAGGCAACAGCGGCCAAGCCCCTCGTTCACCTCGCGTCCGTCAGCACGACGCAGGGCACGGACCGCGATGATTCGGCGTTGCCCGGCGTGCGACAGGATTCGCTGTTCGAGATCACGCGCAAGTCGGGCATGGGAAATGACGATGACGTCGACCTGTACGAGGAACCCGCGTCCGTTCAGGTGGCTTCGGCTGCCGGCCTTGCGCGCCTTGCTCCCAATGGTCTGCTGAAGCAAACCGACAGTGTCGATGTCGGCTGTCTCAAGCCTTCGCTCGTGAGGGTGCTGAAGACGATCGAGCGCCACTACGGAAAACGACTGGTTGTGACGTCCGGCTATCGCAATCCCGAGCGCAATCGACGAGCACGCGGCGCGCGCAACTCGCTTCACATGTACTGCGCTGCAGCCGACGTCCAGGTGACCGGCGTCAGCAAGTGGGAACTGGCCAAGTTCGTGCGCTCCCTCCCCGGCCGCGGCGGAGTCGGCACCTATTGCCACACCAATTCGGTGCATGTGGACGTGGGCCCCGAGCGCGACTGGAACTGGCGCTGCAGGCGTCGTTCGTAGATCCGAAAAAAGAAGAAGAAAAAACTGCGTGCAATCCAAATTTGCGGGTTGCCCCGAAATTGGAAGCTGACTATAAGCCACCACGCAGCGCGCGCCCATCGTCTAGCGGTCTAGGACGCCGCCCTTTCACGGCGGAAACACGGGTTCGAGTCCCGTTGGGCGTGCCAGCCATCTTTATTTACCATTTGTTTTCAACCCCTTGCGGCGGTGATTGTCCAACCTTTCAACAGAGTTGGACACACTCAGCAGCTTTTCCATGCCGGAATCGCCCAGCTTCGCCCGGTTCGCTTTCTTGGTGTATGTGCGGGCTTCATTCGTCGTCTTGTGGCCCAGGAATGCCGCCACCTCGAACTCGTTAGCGCCTGCATCGGCAAGCCGTGTCGCACCGGCCTTGCGGAGCCCGTGAGGCGAGCAATGCGGTAGCCCCGCATCCGCGCACATATCCCTGAACCAGTTGCCGAAGGTCGCCGGATTGTAGGCCCTGCCCTTCCCGTGCGTGACGAAAAGCATCTTGTCGTCCGGGACGATCATCAGCACGGCTGAAAGGTCCGGGTGCATGAGAAGGTCGACGCCTTCCTTCGTCTTGTGCCTGCGATAGGAGATGCGGCCGCCCTTCACGTTCTGCCAGCCCATAGCGGCGGCGTCCTGTCTCGCGGCGCCCGTGTAGAGCATCAAGCGCATTGCCAGCACAGCCTTGCTGTCGATGCCGTGGTGTGCCTCGAATTGCGCTATCTCGTCATCCGTCCATGTGTGGTAGCCGTCCGGATTCGTCTTGAAGCCCTTGAGCCCATAGGTCGGATCATGGGTGATGAATTCGCGACGCACGGCAAAACGGCACAGCCTGCGAATGAGCTTCAAGAGCTTGTTCGCCGCGGCGGGCGTGCCCACTTTCTTGGCAATCAACGCCTCGACGTGATGCGGCCTCAGTCCAGCGATCGGCTTATCACCGTGCTCGCGGCGGAAACGTTCGATTTCCAGCGTGAGGTTGCGCTTGTAAACTGGACCTATGGCTGCGAATTCAGGCGTCCGCAGGTAGTGTTCAATCAGCCAATCGAATGAGCCGTGGGAGGCGTGGCGTGTCTCGGGCTTGGCCCCCTCACCCTTCACCGCGCGCTCATAGGCGATGTCGAACTCTTTAGAACCGAACTCACCATGGATGTAGCAGGACGGCTTGCCTTTCATGCGGAAGCGCCAGCGTGCTTTGCCGTGACGGTCGAACACCTTTGTCATGCCGGGATAGGGATTAGGTCGCTTCATCGAGCACTTCATCCCACTGGTTTGATGGCTTACGGGCCTTCTCATCGCCACAGATGATGCGAACGCCATCTGCCGTCGCGATGATTTCACGAACGTTCAAACCGGCTGCTGCCGCGCCTTTGGCGGCGCGGGTGATGTCAGCTTGGGTGAAGGGAGCGGGGCGGTTGCTCATTGGGTCTGTACTCCAACGACAGCCGCACGGAGCATTTGCCCGCACGACTGCCGGAGTTGCTTCACTTTCGGAGCACGAACGAAACCCAGCCAAAGATTACGGAAGGAGTATCGGCAGTCAAGCCCGCGAGCATAGCCGTGCACGGGAAAGGGAGCGGGACGATTGGCCATCAATCCGAAGCCTCGCGATCCCTGAGCAGATCAGCCATCTGACGTACAGCCCAATCCAACAGCGTTTTCGTCGTTACGACGCCAGGCGCCCTGTCGAAGTCGGGTTTCTCGGCGAAGAACAAAGCGCCATCCACAAAGTTCGAGAACCCACTAGCGCCTCGCGTTATGTCAAGCTCAATCCAGTCGTCATCGATTGTAAAATCAATGGTGTAGGCCGTGACCTCGTCAATCTCTTCCGGAATGTTGTGCCTACGAGCAAATTGTTCGGCCTCCTCGGTTCTGGGGAACAGTTCCGGAGGCAGGGCTCTCACCAAATCTCTGAACTCTCTGGTTACTTCCATCGTCAGAATTCGTTCGAAGAACTCGCCAAATTCCTCCCCTTGGATACGACCGTCCAGAGCACCAGTCCGAAGCGTGTCGCCTGCCGGTCGCCGCTTGAACTGTCGAATACGGCGAACTTCGTTTGGTGCATCCTTTGCAAGAGAGCCTGAGGTAAGCGCTATCAACAGGTTTGCGATGTCGCTGACCGTCATCTTGGCTGCGCTCGATCCGCGCCCGCCTTTCGTGACAAGGCCGCCTTCCCGAAGGCTCCTATAGTACGTCTCTACAGTCGCGCGAGGAATGCAAAGAATCTGCGCTGTCGTCTCAATGAGTTCGCCGGGAGTAGCCATCCATTGGTTATAGTTCCCAATGGACACACAGTCAACCCCATTGGGTTCTGCACCCGATGGAAGTTCCCCGCACCTAACGGCGGTTGCACCCTTCCCGTTTTCACGCAATTATGACGTGCTGGAACATTGGGAGGACACCATGGATAGAGCCGAATTCTTGAAGTGGCGCGTGGATGACCTGAAACAAAGCATCGCATTGAACGAGAAGGTGCTTGCTCTCTACGAAAGATATCCAGACGTTGATGATGATAAGCGGGATGCCGACATCAAAGAGATCAAGAGGCGAATCGAACTGGATTCGAAACTACTTGCTGGGCGCCAAATGGAGCTTTCCGACCTAGTGAATGGTGACTAACTGGGGGGATCATGAAAAAGGCAGATGCCGAACAGGCAATTCGCCATCTCTGTCGCGTTTGGGTGAAGGAAGAGAACGTTTCGCACGGTCCGACTGATCATCCGAACTTCCTGAAATTCAAGACGTGGCTCGGTTCAAATGGATATGGCCACTATCTAGACTTCCGATCAGTCGCTGGTGCCGACCACGATGCGGAAATGTGGTTTGATCAAGAGTTGAATCAGACGTGGCGGAACTGAGCGGGCCGAACACGATGGACGACACACTTTCACTGATTGAAGAGCTATCTGACACAATGTCCGGCGATGTCACGTTGGCCGAAGCAGAATCGTGGTGGAGCATGGTCTTGCGCATTGAGGGCTCTCTTGACTTCGATCCACAGTATTCGAAGCACGAACGGGAACTTATTGAGCGCCTGAAAACCTCCGTCTCTCATGACATTCGGGCAGTACGTGAGGGAAGGAAACCCAACAACTCACTCGCTCGTGTTGCATTAACCGGCCTCCAGCATTCCATCGAGAGGCGCACAACCGGTGCAGACGGCTGGCCATTGCGTAGATAGCTACCCCACCGCCTCGCGCCTGAGCCCCATCCGGGCGCATCGCCGGCTTTTGCCCGCGCAGGACCGGCAGCAAAACCTTTGCTTTGGATCGCCAGTGCGGAACGGCTTGTCGCATTGTTGGCACTGCTTCAGGTGCGGCCGCTCGCGGCAGTTCTCACAATAGGACGTGTCCAGCTTGATGGCGTTGACGATTGGGCCGCCGCATCGCTCGCACTTCAGCTTGGCCCGTTCCTCTGCCCGTGCCTGTGCTGTCAGGGCATTGAAATAGGCGTTGGCGCACCGCTTGCAGCAGAATGTCCGCCGTGCCTGGGCGTTGTCGGGAATGATGGCGTTGCACCACTCGCAGCGCCTTCGAAAGTCTAGGTGCATTTCCATATGTGATTTCCTGCAACTGGCCTGCTGCCGGAGCACACCCGCGAACAGAAGCGACGGCCCGGCCGATCGGGCTTGAACGGATTGCCGCAGCGCTCGCAGGGAATGGGCTTGGCCCTCTCACGCTGTGCCGCCCGATAGAGCGCTGCCCGTGCGGCCTCCCGCTTCTTGCGGTCCACATCGTCAATGCTGTGATGGAAGGATTTGGCGCACCGCTTGTCGCAGAACCGGAAATGCCCTTCCGGGAGCTTCCAGCCGCAATTGAGACACCGGGAGCGGGCATAGACGGCGGCGCCAAGCTGGCAATATTCGGGCTGCCCCTGAAGCCAGGTCGGGCGGCGAGCGCCTACCGTGTTTAAGGCAGTGGCGACAATATCGGCGGCGATGGTGTCGGCTTCAGCCCATGACCAGCCAGACAGACACAGGGACGATCGCAGCCCGTGCCGGCAAGCCGCCTCGCACCAGAAATGTGATGGTTGCCCGTCCTCTCGACCGGCCTTGATGATTGTTGCCACGGTGTCGACGAGGTGCCTGCGCTTGTTCTTATCAAGCCGGCGCGGCTTCACCTTGATCCTGATTTCGGGGCGGGGAGTCCACGGTAGCCGGGAAAGCATGGTCGTCTCCCATCAAGCCGCTCGGTCGCCGTCGCCCCAATTCACCAATGTTAGCGCCGCGTTCACATCCCCCGGCGCCAAGCCTGCCTCCTTGGCCTGTGCCAGCGCCTGCACGATGGTAGCCAGAGCGCGGGCACGGCCGCCGACATCGAACGCTTGAACGGGCCGCAACACGTCGATGAAGATTTCGCCGCCCAGCTTCTGGCTGGCTTCCTCGGCCAAGAGCATCGCTATGGGCTGGAGCGTCCACTGTGCCAGATGGCGCTGAGCTTCCCTCACAAGCGGTCCCTGCGCATTCGAGGCAAACAGGGCCGGCAAGACACCGAACGCGCCTGCGATGGCATCACGGGACGCTGAGAGCGTTTCTGTGCTCATGGAGCGCTCCAGATCCGGAGAAACGCTTGTCGGTTTCCAGTCCACCGCTGGCGCAGGCCCACCGGCAGCCGAGACGTTGACGGATTCGCGGAGAAGCACACGGCCCCGCTGGCTTCGGAACGATCGGCCAAGGCCCGTCATGTCGGTTTCCGGGCTTTCGGGATAGGGCACGATTTGGCTGCCCAGGGGCGCAAACTCGAACACCTCGGCCAGAGCGGTTTCAACCGCATTCAGCATCGAGGCGGTTAGCTGGGCGCGCTTCAATGGAGCTTGCCCGTAGTACGGCGCCACCGGATCGGCAGCGATGCGAAGATGCAGAACTTCACCAGCGAGAGCGGTTTCCGTCCTGCCGCCACCGGCCTCGGAGATTGAGAGACGGTACGCGGTCGGGATTCCGTTGCGGGTTCGCAGATCCCAGTCGGAACACGGGATAAGGCTGTCGCGGATGAGAAACACCGCTTCGCCCCGTAGCGCCACAGAGCGAGCCGCCAGAGCGAGGGAGCGCCGGTCCAGTAGATCGGTCCCGGAAACATCGGCAAGCGACAGAGCGCCTTCCCAGAGCGATATGCAGGATTGCGCCGTGGCGGTCAGTTCGGCAATGCCGCGCCGGCCGGAGATGTACGATTCCCGCGCGGCCATGATTTCCGCGGTGAAGCCGCTCATGGCCGTACGCTTCTCGATAACCTCGGAACGTTCCGAGCTTTTGAATAGCCATCCGAACATCACGCTCTCCTGTATGGGCGGAGCAGATCACCAGCCCCCGAATTGCTCATTGCCCTGGCTGCGAAGCTTTCAGCCCGCCGCTTGGCCACGGTGACGCTGCCGGCCGTGACGGATTCGAAGGATGTTCCCGGCGTGCCCTTCGCGCTCGCGGCCATGTATTCGGCAAGGCGCCGGAAGGCTTCCTCGACCACCTCGGGAGGCGTGCCGGCGCCCACGGTGCCCGTGAAACGAAAAGTCCCGCCCGTCAGGCAATAGCCGCCCAACGGTGAGGGATTGAGCGTGACGGCCTCCCATGCATTGCCGCGCCAGATTTCCACTGTGTCGATCGTGGCGGGCGTCAGGGGCGGTTCCCAGGCCCCGCAGCCTTCAACCGTCCATTCAATCGAGCGCGACGTGAAGCGCCACGCGATATAGCTTTCGATGCGTTGCCAAATGGCATTGCTGTCCAGTGCTGCCGCCTCGGTCGATAGATCGGGCGGAGCGGGCGGATATTCTGCCGGCGTGCCTTCCGTTTGTTTGATCGTGGTTGCCGACATCAGGCCCTCCAGCGATTAAGGGCACGGCGAAGGCCGGCGTCGGACGGTTCGGAAATGTGTGCCGAGTTGGGCACACTCTCCGGCGTCCAGTTCCGGGCCGCAATCTGTGCCTGGTCATATGCCGGCCGCGTCACCAGCGAGACTTCGAACAGTTCGGCCTGGTTGACTGTGCGCAGCAGCCCTTCGGCCGATCGCGTCACCACGTCGCCGCCCTGGGGCACCCGGAAGCCCGGAGAAAGGCCCTTCGTCAGTCCGGCAGCCAGAGCCGCAAGGGCATCATTGGCCCATGACGTGGACGGCACCACGCGCGCCTCGATGTGTAGCGCGTCGTCATCGTCGCGGAGCGTCAGGCTGCCCGCCTCGGTCGAGGCAAGCGGCTTCTCATGATCATGCCCGGCAAGGAGAAAGATATTCGCCCCGCCCATGATGCGAGAGGCGAAGGCCCGGGCAGCGAAGCGTTCCCGCCGTCCGGAGCCGAGTTCAGTTTCCGCCATGTACGGAAAGCGCCCCGACAGCCGGGTCGAGCCGCCTTCGGAGCGAATCTCAAATGCTATCGGGGAGCCGTAGAGCATGGTTATGCAGTCTCCAGCACGCGCAGTTGCACCTGGCGCGGTACGACAAGATCGGCCGTGAGAAGGCCGGTCAGTCGAAGTCCGCCGGATGCGGCGTCGGTGTACGGGTCGCGGATCAGATCGACACCGCCCCAAAGGCCCAGATAGGCCGGCGACAGGCCGCCAGCAGTCACGGTCAGGATGGCCGTCCCGGCAGTAAGCTGGGTGGCGCGCGCGATGTTGTTCGCACCAACATGACGGGCCAGACGATCCCATTCGGTAATGCCGCTGCCGGCATCCCAGATGGCGTCATCGAGCGCCGACCACATGGCCGGAGTCATCGCCATGCGAACCTGCGAAGGATCGGAAATGGCGTTGGCATCCATGAACGCGACGACTTCAGCCTTGATAGTCGACCAGTCGGCCGCCCAGGTGCCGCTATTGGTGGCGCCAGTGACAAGGCCGGTCGGCTCACCGGTCGCACCGCTGCCGATCAGGATGGCGCGATCCAGTTCCGCACCGATGGCAGCATTCATGTCCCGGCGAATGGCCTGTTCCAGCCCGCCGCCGACCTGTTTCAGCGACTTGCGGGACACCGCCATGCGAGCGCCCAGCGTATGGTCGGGCGATAGCAGCGCCTCGGTGGTCTGGAAGGCGGTCGGCCCGGTCACGTCTGCACCTTCCGAAGCCGCCCAGCCGGCGACAGCGCCCTGGGTGGCCACGGGATACTCAACGTCGCCGTGGGGAATATTCACGCCATTGACGCCCAGGCGGGCCGCAACGCTCATCGGAAAGAGGCGGTCGAAGATTGGCCGCGTCTGCTTCGGATCGACCAGATCGCCGGAAACCGTGTTGCGGACCTCCAGCGCCTCCAGCGGTACGGGAAGGCCCGTATAGGCGCCCTTGCTCCGCATTTCCGCGACCACTTCCGCCGTCTGGCCGGAAATCTGGTGGCCGTGATCGATCGCTGCGACAACCTGCCGGACCTCGAATGCCGCGATCAGATCGGCAAATTCCTTGCCATCACGGGTTTCCAGATCCTTGCCGGCCTCGGCGCGTTCCTCGTCCTCCGCGATCAACGCGGCGCGGAACTTGGCCTCGTTGCCACGGTATTCCTTGTCCAGAGCTTCCATGCTCCGGGTTTCGTCGTCGGAAAGCTCGGACTTGCCGACAAGTTCGGCCAGCGACTGACGAATCTCAGACTGCCGGCGCTGAATTTCTGCGCTCTTCAACATCATTCATCTCCATCTTGAGAAGGTTTCGCCACGCGGTTTGCGCGGGTTTCGGTTCATGACCGCGTTCGGCCATGGTTTGCTTGTGGTGACACTGGCCGCAAAGGCAGGCCAGATTGGCCAGATCGAGGGCCAATTCGGGGTGAGTTCGGACGGATTTGACGTGGTGCACCTCCAGCCGGCCGTGAGAGCCGCAGCCAGTGCATTTGAAGCCGTCCCTGCGCTTCGCAGCGAGCCGCAGGGCCTGCCATTGCTGGGTGCGATAGACCGAATATCCGGCGCGGCCGTTCTTCATGCCCACACCGCCTTTCTGGCCTTCTGGACGGGCCTTGCGGCACGGCGGGCACCTTCGGCCACGGCAAGCACGGATGCAGCCGCAGCGTCGATACGGCCCAGAGAGCGGGCTTTTGCCAGCTTGTGATTGCCGGCGGGATCAACCAACGTGATCGCGTCCGCGAAGGCAGAGCGCAGCAACAGGCTGGGGAGCGTCTTCACATGGCCATCGAACAGGGCACGGCGGAACCGCTCGATATCCTCGGCCCCGTCCTTCCAACCGAAGCCGCGCCAGATGAACGGCACGCGGAGATTGGCCTTGTTCATCGCCTCGACAAACTCGGCATGGCGGAACCTGTCACCCACGATCGCGGCGATCGGCTGGCCCTCGACCAGCTTCACCACCTCGGCCAGCCATTGGCCGGGCGGCACCGTGTTATCGCCCAGGGTGGTGAGTTCGCCCCGTTCGGCCATTTCCGTATAGCGGCTACCGACGCCATCGGACGCGCCGCGATTGGCCAGTGTGGGCTTCGAGGGGAATGTGCCGACCGCCTCAAGCCTGCCTGTCTCGGGCCAATAGAAGGCCGCTGCCGACATGGAGCGGGAGCCGCCCAGGTCCACACCCAGGATGCAAGGCCCCGATCGGGCGGGCAGATCGTTTTCGGAGACTTCGGCTGCCAGCCACTCGTCAACCGTGACAAGCACGCTGCGATCCTCGGTCGAGACGCGTTCGTTTCGATTGAGATTGCGGAACGACGACAGGGCAGAACCGCCCCGAGCGATGGCGCGGCGGGCCTGCGCCTGCAACCATTCGAGGCTCGCGCCGATGCCCTCAGCGGCCCCAGGATTGGCCACCAGCAGGCTTTCCGCATCGTCGGCCGGGAGACCGAAGGGCGGGCGATGCTCCTGCACGTAGGTTCCGGGAGGCGGTTCATCGAGCCATCGTGAGAACGTGTTGGCGTCGTCGGGTGCGGACGTGCTGATAATCAGTGCCTTGCCGTCACGCTTGCCGAGACCGGACAGGATGGCGTTTTCGAGCGCATCGCCCTTTTCGCGCTCCCATGCGGCCCGTTCATCGAGGATGGCCAGTGTTGGGGCGCCGCCCAGGATGGAACGGCCATCGGCTGCGATACAGCGCGCCAGCCCGCCGCCATTGCCGGCAAACTCCACCTCGAGCCGGGAGCCGCGGCGAATGTTGAACTGTTCCCGCTTCCGCTTCGGCAGGCTGTTGATGAAGCCCACGATGAAGTTGAAGGCGATTTTGGCCTGATCGCGGTTGCGGGCAGCAAGCAGAACTTCGCGCCGTGGCTGCTTGTCCCATTCGCCCATGACGCTGCCGAGCGCCACGCCAGCCGCAAGCGCCGTTTTCGCATTGCCACGGCCGATCGAGAGGCAAGCAACCATGTTGACGGGATCGAGAGCCCCGCGAACGAAATCCTTCTGGAATTCCGCCAGCCGGAGTGGCTTTCCCGCCTTCGGACCTTCCGGAATTTTCAGGGTTTCGAGAAAGGCGATTGCAGCGTCAGCAACCATTTCCACCCCCCGAATTTTTCAGGAAATGAGAATGAAACAGTCCCACGCCGGTCCTATAGCTGTGGGGATCGCCGACCATTGGCACCGCTCTATGCATTGGGGTCGCTCCTGCTCTCGCACTCGCAAACCCACACGGCGTGCGCGGGATCTACCTCGATCTCATGGATGGTCCAGAACGCGCCTTCTATCTCGATGACGTCGACGCGCTTGGGCGTCACCGCCAGCGTTGAGGCGATCAGGTCAATCTTGGCGTGGGTGCGGGGAATGCCGGACAGGCCTGCGAGCACGCTGTCGAAGCTGCCTCGGATGCCCTCGCATGGGAACGGCGTGTCATAGGTGATGATCTGGCCGCCCTGGCCATCGGAGACGGAGTTGTATTGCCACAGTGTGGCCGGGCGCAATGTGCCGATCAGCGCGCTGTCGATATCGCTCTTGAGGTTGTCGAGAAGGCTGGCCAATGCATCGCCTGTCGTTCACTAATGATGAACGAAGTATAATTGATTGTTCACTATATGGCAACGAAGCGTGGGCGATGGTCACGCGATGCTGGATGGCTCTGCAATGAAAGCCCCCATGTAGTGCATCCTCTCAACCGCTCTGCCCTGTATCGCTGTCTGCACCCTCTTTCTTGGTCCCTGCCAATCGGTTCAGACCTGGGTGACGGCACACCTCGCCCCCTATGAGGGGAGCAAGGTGCGGTCAAAGCTGTTCTGCCAATTCGGACGAGCCCAGGCTTAGACACTACTGAATGTCGGATTTCCCGTTGGGTGACTTTCGTCAATCGGGGAGCGAAGGCGGTTGGCCTGTACCTTCTACCGATGCCTCTTTCCAGCGGCGCCCACGTCGAGCCATTCAGCCGACTTCAACGCGGGTTCCTGCATCGCTAACGCGGCAGGGTCATTGGTGTTTTCTATCCAGGAGCAGTGACGGGTGTCCGCGCGTCGGGCCGCCTACCGGTTCCTAGCATTCTGGCCTCGATGTTCCCCAGGTCGGTCTGGTTAACCCCTGAGCATCGGTCCCGGCAGACGGGCTGGGCTATGTCGCGTCAGTCCGTCTGTGGCTATGCCGCCTCCGGGTTGAAGCCGATCAGCCCATCAGCAGACAGGCGCTGGCGGTGCCGGTTCAGTTCGCCCGGCGAATTGCAGATGATGGTTTCCGTCGGCTGGCCGCGACGATGGACATTGATGGCCCACCCGATGCCGAAGCGCTCAACCGTGTAATGAGACTTCAGCCCGATGACCTCTTTCGGATCGGCTTGCCGCTCGAAGGGCTTGCGGCCACGTGACAAATCGCGCGGGCCCATCATGCCACCTCGTGCGACAGACGGATGGCCTCACAAGCCTGCTTGGCCGTCAGCGAGAATCGATCGCGAAGGGTCGGAACTGTCGGGTGGGTGAAGGTGCCGCGGTTCTCAGCGAGCCACCGGGCGGCGGCCTCTATCGAGGGGTTGGACATCGGCGCAGAAACGCCAATGTTTTCAATTCCCGGATTTTGGGAGGTTGGACAACCTAAGTACTTTGATTTCTCGTTAGAAGTGCACTCCCGTTGGGCGTGCCAGCATTTTCAAGCAAAATATCCTTTAATCACACCACCTTGTGCAATCTGAGCAAGGTGGCGGCTTGGCTGCTGTTGCGACTGTCCCTAGACGTGGCAGCCCATCCAGAAATGCACGAGACGATGCTGTCTCCACCGGCATTCGCCAGGCCCGGATGCGGCTGTCAGGCTGCGTATGATCACGCATGTTTCTCGACGAAAATCGACGCCTTTGATACGCTGAGCCTGCGGCGGGTCATGGAAGGAGCCATGCACGTGCACGATCGATCCCCTGCCCCGGCGCCTTGCCCGGCTCGTCGCGATTCGAGCGGCCTGCCGTTTGCGGGGGTCATTGTGTTCGTGTCGTTTCTCATTTCCGGATGCCAAACGTCCCAAGGCAGTTGTCAGGGTGCGACACCCGGCAGTCCCCTCTACGAGCAATGCGTTGCCAGCGCAGCCGCAGCCATGAGTCGTCGCGGCGGGCGTTAGGCTATGTGGCGCTCGGCATCCGATCGGAACAGCTTGCTCGACAAGCCGAGCAATTGGTGGCAAGAATTGTTCTTCGGACGTTGGGCTTGCGACGCGGGGGTCGAAGCGTGACAGCCGAGAGGGGCGGCTTTGAGCGCAAGCACAAACGTAGCCGCCCCTTCTTCGTCTCCGGTGCGCCCTCACCCGCAACTTTCTCCAGCGACAGGCCGCCCCTGTGGCCAGCACTTTTCCTGTCTTCACAGCGATCAAGGAAGACCCGGCACCGGCTGCAAAGTCGCCTGAGAAGCCGGACCGGGCCACGGGATCCATTGTGCGGGGGGCGGAAGTCAACGGATACCGCTCGATCAGTATCGGCTGACAGCCCATTCCATATCAGATGATCATTCGGATAAGCATATTAGCATTGTTGCGTAAGTCGGCAGGATTCGAGTGCATGTAGCAGGCTGTCGGTCGATCGAACCGGGTGCCGGCTACTGCGGAAATCCATTCGTGCGGACAATGTGCCAGATCTGTTTGTTAACAAGCCCGATTTCCTTGATGCACGCGCTGATTCGGGCGAGTTCCTGATCGTCGATCGCTTCGATTTTCCCGTATTTCACGGCGTCCTTGCTATCGAATATCCGCATGAGCTGGGTGTGGGCGGGCTCCCCCTTCTCATCGAAGGAATAGATGCAATGATTGTACTTGTTGCGGAGCTTGGCCTGCTGGTTCATCCGCTTCATGGCATCCAGCACATCCTTGCGGCAGTCTGCTGGCGTTCTGGGCAGCTTGGCTAGTCGCTCGACGAGATCGACACGGGCACGCGTGGTGTTCAGCGTCAGGAAGATGATAATCGCCGTTTCCTTGTCGAGCCGGCCCAGCCCGGCCATCAGATAGATGAGAAGACTTTCGGTGTTCGTCCAAGTGTAGTTCAGTTGGCCGACGAGCAGAAGCACCTGCTGGAATCGGCCGATCGGTGCTGTGGAGCCGGAAGCAACCGCGGCATGCGCCGAAACAGAGCCGGGATTTCTCTTCGCCTCAGGAGCCGAGAGAGACGTTCTAACCATTGATCCGTGCCTGTATGAAGATCGCCGCCGCCTCGGTGCGATTCGTCACCCGCAGCTTGCGAATGATGTTGTGGAGATGGATCTTGATCGTGTGTTCCGACAAGCCGAAGCGTCCCGCGATCACCTTGTTCGAAGTGCCGCGGGCAACCTGTTCCAGCACCTGGAACTCGCGCTCCGTCAGTTCCCCCAGTTCGGCTGCGGACGCGGCTGATCGCATACGGTTCGGTTCCACATGGTCCGGATTTCCGGCATCGACAGCTGAGCCATGAGCCGGACCGCTCAAGGTTGACGGATCGGACGAGAATGCGCCGTTGCCTGCAGTCGACCGATGGCCTTGCTGGCGGCCGCGGATCAGGGCGGTCGGGATAAACTCCCCTCCTCTCAGAATCAGTGCCAGTGCGGCCAGCCACGTGTCCAGACGCAGGTTCATCGGCAGCACGCCGCTCAAGAAGGTGCTCTGACAGAGTTCGGCGTAGCAGGCCTGCGCATCCGCCATATCATCGAACAGCACCGCGGTCGCCACGTTGCCGTCATCACTGCGACGTACGGACCAATAGGCCCTGAAGTCGGAAACCATCGCCCCATCGAGGAGATATAGCGCCACGGATTGGCTCAGGGCCGTCTCGATCTCGCCAATGTTTTCGATCAACCGCACCTGATAGGCTGGGAACTCCCGCTCAACCGCCGCAAGCAGGCATTCGGGAATACGATCCTGCGGAGCGACGAATGCGATTGTCTTGCGCACCGTCGCCACCGGCCGGACAAGCTCCGCTCCCGAGGCGGCTTGCGGCGTGAAATCGGCGGGCCTGGTCACTGAACCTTGGCGAACGGTGTCGAACATGGACATCTCCCTGTTTCAACGTTCAGGATGGCCTCGAGCAATCCGGCGCCGTCCATCACGCCGACCAGTACTTCGGACACTGATCCCTTTTCGCCCCCAATATTGCCTATCATCGCGGCATCAATGGACGCTACTAAACCAATATGGCAGCAGCTTCCCCAATCGGTATTAGCCAATGCGATCTATTGCGGGCTCCAGGGTGCCTCAAGAATACTCAAGATGCCGCTGGAATTGACAGATAGCCAATCGTATCTAGCCATTTGATTGCAGCTAGCATCGGTAAAGAGGATGCCACGTGCAATTATCTACCCAGAATGGAAATCTGCGTCACATGACGCTTCGGCGGGGGATTTCAAGAATTCAAACGTGGCCGAGAATGGCTTGGATGTACCACGAAAGTGGTAGGAGGCCTCCTCCGATTGGGGACCCCATTCAAGCCGCCGTTATTACATATACGTCAAAATGAGTATTTTTTATTATATTCATAATAAGAAAAACATAATGGAATTGCAATATATATTCTACTTCACTTCGCTAATCTTGATGACTAGCTCCAATTCCTGACTCGTCACTCCCGCTGCCTCTGCTGCACCATTGCGCTGTTCCGGACAACCTGGAACGCGGCCATTCTGGCTGTTTATCAGACGCCGTCGGTGGCGAATTCCTCGTTGAACGAGGACGCGCGGCCGGCCTGACAGACAGCAGAATGACCGGACTTCACTTGGGGAGGCCGAACTGTGCCGAAGTACTCGTCAACGGCGAGCTGTAATGCGTTTCGGCATGCTGATCTCCTCATAAACGCAGCAGCCGCGCGGCTCAAGGCCCCAACTAGATGAATGGTGTCATGCCGGCGGCCTCGATAGTGAGGCAAGGAAATGGGTGACCGCAGAAATTATGTGAAGCCCTGGGACCCCAAGAACGATCAGGACCAGAGCCAGGATCAAGATCAGGATCAAAAGCAAGGTCAGGGTCAAGGTCAGGGTCAGGCGCAAGCCCAATTGGGCCTGCAGGCACAGGGTCAGGGCCAAGGACAGCACCAGTCCAGCGAAAATGAAAACTGGAATGGCAACGGCAATGGGAATGGCAATCTGAACCTCAACGGCAACGGAAACGCCAACCTCAACGCCAATCTCAACGCCAGCTACAACAAGAACGTCAACGAGAACAAGACGGATGTGGACGTCAAGGTCGACGTGCAACTGAAGGACATCGATCCGTCAGACGACGACTATGCCGACATCGACATCTATGGCGGCGCCAGGGTCGACAAGCTTCTCGTGAACCGCGACGGCGAGATCAACTACAATCCCGGCGACGACGTCACGTTCGACGACTTCCTCAATGGGTCCCTGAACGGCGGCGGCAATGACAATGCCTTCGTCTATGCACAGACCAACGACCTGAAGGACAACGACTACATTGGCGAGGCCAGTGTCAAGAACGACGGCACTTTCGAGCAGAATGGCGATGCCAACGGCGGCAACGCCTATGCCGAAGAAGGCATCGACGCCGGTGGCGGCGGTGGCGGCTACGGTGACGCTGACGGTGGCAACGGCGGCAATGGCTATGCCAAAGGCGGCTGGGGCTTCGGCGGCGACGCTTACGGATTTGCCAAGGGCGGCGACACGCAAGGCGGCAATGGAGCCTATGGCGGCAGCGGCGCCGGCAATGGCCTCGGACTTGGTGCCGGAATCGGCGTCGGCCTCGGTGCCGGCAAGGGCGGCGACGGCGGCGATGCCGACGGCGGCGACCAGGAAGGTGATGGCGGCAATGCGCTTGGCGCAGGCCTGTCGGGTGCCAAGGGTGGCGATAGCGACGCCGATTCCAATGGCGGCAACGGAACCGGCCTGGGTGTCGGCGTCGGCGTAAGCGGCGATGCCGACTCGACTGGTGGCGCCGGCGGGCCTGGTGGCCCCGGCGGTACTGGTGGGCCCGGCGGCTCGGGTGGTCCCGCTGGTAGCGGCGGCCCAGGCGGTGCTGGCGGAGCGGCCGGCGACGGCGGCGACGGTTTCGGCCTTGGCGGCGGTCTTGGCGGCGACGGAGGCAATAGCGGACCTGCGGGCGCAGGTGGCGCTGGCGGTGACGGCGGTGCAGGCGGCACGGGCGGCGGCGGCGGCGGCGGCGGCCAGGGCGGTTCAGGTGGTATGGCCGATGGCGACAGCGGCGATGCAGGCGGAATCGGTCTCGGTGGCGGTCTCGGCGGCGACGGCGGATATTCCGACGCCTGGGGCGGCGATGCCGGCTCTCTCGGCCTGGGTGCCGGGCTCGGCGGCGATGCCGGTGACGGTGGCGCTGGCGGCACCGGTGGTGCAGGCGGCGACGGCGCTGGCGCAGGTGCCGGCGAAGGCAACGGCTACGGCGCCGGCATGGGCCTCGGCAAAGGTGGTGACGGTGGCTGGGGCGGCTTCGCTTGGGGTGGCGACACCATCAACCTGTCCAAGGCTGGTGACGGATACGGCGGTGGCGCCATTGGCGGCAATGGCGGAGCTGGCGGAGCCGGCGGAACGATCACCAATGGCGACGGCGGAGCCGGCGGCATGTGGGGATCGCACAATGGTGATGACGGCTATGTAACCGGAACCTCCACCGCGAGCGCTGACGCATTGGTCGACACTACGGCGTTCAATCAGGAGATCGTCATGGGTGCCAACCTGCTTCACAACGGCATCGACATGACGGTCGTCGGCGGAGATCTGTCGAGCACCGTGATCGGCGAAGACGACGTCTGATCGCTGCGACACGCAAACCAACACCGGCTGCGCGGCAGCAATGTCGCGCAGCCACCTACTCGAAGGGGCTCAGTAATCGACTTTCCCGAAGGCGAGGGTCAGTCCAGAACCGGGAGTGCGGACGGTGTATATGGACAAGGTTACAGAGGCGATTGCCCACTTCATCGGGCTGTTCCAAATATCATCCGAACAAGCAAGACTGCGAGAAAGTTACGAGAGCTTCAAACAGGCACAGCACGCCGATCCGAAAGACCCTGATTGGGAAAGTTCCACCGTTACAATCAAGTCTCCCTATCAGCTCAAGGATCACGATCCACAGCTCCACTACCGGCCGCCGGTGCCGCAGGTCGAGCCACACCCATCAAGCCATCAGGTCGCGCACGTTCCACCGCACGTTCCGCTCAACGCAAAGAACATTCCAGTCGACTACCCCGACTATGCGAACATCGCGGTCAAGCAAACGGTTACGGTGACCATTACCAATTCGCACTCCGGGAGCGACATCTCCATCGACCCACCGGGACAGCTGGTGGTTGCCGCCGACCAGGCAAACTATCTGTCCGACAACGATTATATCGGGATCGGCGACCATGGTCTGTATGTCGGACAGATCGGCGCACCCGATGCGGCACTTGCGTCGCTCATCGAGGAGGTGCACGCAAACGACCCACTGTCGATTGGATCTGCGCCGGGATCGGTCCAGGAAATGGTCGATTTCGTCGATGGAGTGACGGCTCAACTGAAGGCAGCCGCCGCATCATATGAAAAGAGCAAGTCCGTCGAGGCCGATGACGGTTATGTCAAGACCAGCGTCATCGTTCACAAGGACGCGATCGAGGGCTCGTATGTCAACGGCAAATCCGTGGCCGAAATGCCCTCACTACAGGACTACCTTCCGGAAGGCTCGCCGCTCCTGGAGTCCACGTCGCAGAGCGATGGACCGGAGAACGCCGGCATCAACGGCGGCGGTGCGTCCGCGTCGGGCAACCATGCCCAGGGCGGCGGCACGCTGGCCCAGAAGCCTTTCGTCACGCTGGAGGCAGGCGGCAATACGCTCGTCAACAGCGCCGTCATCAACAACAATACGCTTTCGTCCAAGGTAACCGTCATTGGCGGAAAGAGCGTCGAGGTGAATGCCATCGTCCAGCAGAATGCCTGGAGCGATCTCGATTCCATCGGTTCAAGCCTGTCGGCGTGGAGCAATGGACCGCAGCAAACGGAAGCCTTCAATCTCGCCAGCTTCAAGCATGTCGATGCGGGCCAGGACACTGCGGTTCCAGCATTCAATGGCCTCCCGAAACTGGCCGGCTTCACCAAGATTGACGGCGATCTGATCTTCATGGACTGGATCAAGCAGCTCAACTTCGTAACCGACAATGACGTGCACACCATGTCGTCTTCCGGATCGATGACGAATGTCATCACGGGCGGCAACATGACGGTCAACGCCACGTCGCTCGCCGAGTTCGGCAGCTACTATGACCTGATCATGGTCGGCAAGAACGTCTATGATTGCAGCATCATCAAGCAGACAAACGTGCTGCTCGACGATGATCTCGTCGGCGCGGTTGACGGGTTCGCCACCAACGGCAATGGCTCCGTCTCTTCAAGCGGCAACCTCCTGTGGAACGATGCAGCACTGGTCAATGTCGGCGGATCAAGCCGGCTCGACGGTCTGCCCGACCATTACAAGAAGACCATGGACGCCCTCGCCTCCGGCAAGATGAGCCTCGACGGCGGGGTCTATTCCGATGATGCCTTCCTGGGCCTGGCGGGTCTGCGCGTGCTCTACGTGACCGGCAGCATCATCGATCTGAAATACATATGCCAGATGAACATCCTGGGTGACTCCGACCAGGTGGCGCTCGCCATGGACAAGGCCGGCATCAACAACGCGGACTGGACCCTCAACACCGGGTCAAACGTGCTGCTCAACACCGCTGCGATCACCGATTACGATACGCTCGGCAAGAGCTATGCGGCGAAAGGTCAGTACTCGGACGAGTTCCTCGTCCAGTCGGAACTTGTCAAGATGGACAACCTCGCCCTCAACACCGACGCCGATGCGCTGATCAACGAGGCCGTCGCGTTCCTCGGGGACGACGCAAGCGACATCAATCCCACTCATGACGGCGGCGGCGGTGCGGACGGTCACGACGTCCACCCGGCCTATAACGACATCATGCAGTCTGTCGTTGCCTGACTTTTCGAGATCCAGACACATGAACAAACACACGAGCAACACCGATTTGCCGAAACGGGGCTCGACCGAGCCTGAAACGTCTGACAACGGTTCCCATTCGGCAGGGATTACACCGCGCTCAGACGAGACGGCGGCAGCCCTGGATCGCGACTTCCAGGCCCTCATGGCGGAAATCGACAAGACCGTGCAGGAGATGAAGTCGAACGCCACCGCCGCCAATATGGCCAGGCGGGGCAACCGCGTCGCCGCGCCGACCCCTGCCCCGTCGAGCGATCGGGCAGACGTCTCGCGCGAGAAATCCGAAGAGACCAGGACACCGAAATCGGCCGGCGCCGCTGGCAAAACGCCGCCCAAGGAAGACTTGACCATTGAGGAGAAGCCGCAACCCAAGGTCGAACTCAGGGATGCAGAATTCAGCGCCGGCCGTCTGAAATCGATCGAAGCGGATCGTGGTCCTATCAAACAGGGATCAGGACCGAGTGGCGGACGCAAGCCGGCGGGCGAAAAGGCCGGCGAGAATGTCTTCCATCGGCGGCTGGGCCCGATCAACCTTGCCGACAATCTCCAGGCTGGCCGCAAGGCGGTCACCCAGAATCTCGCGATCGTCATGGGCTTCACCGTGGCGACCAACGTTCTGGTGCTGGCGATCCCGGTCTACCTCTTCCAGATTTCCGACCGCGTGCTGACAAGCCGCTCGACAGACACTCTCGTCATGTTGACGCTCGTCATCGCCGGAGCCGTCATCCTGAATGCGGTCTTCGATGCGATACGACGCTTCATCCTGATGCGCACCGCGGTCGAAGTGGCAGCCCAGCTCGGCGCGCCAATTCTGGGCGCGGCGGCACGTGCCTCCCTGCAAAGCAACGGCAAGGAGTATCAGACACTTGCCGACCTGCAGCAGTTGCGATCCTTTCTTGTGTCGGGAACGCTGCTTTCGTTTCTCGATGCCCCGATGACGCCTCTCTTCATGCTGGCCGTCTTTCTGGTCCATCCGCATCTGGGAATGATCGTCGTGGTTTCCGCCTTGATCCTGCTGGCGATTGCCTACGTCAACCAAAGGGTGACGGCCAGTGCGTTCGGCGAGGCGAGCACATACCAGAGCAGAGCCAACCTTCATCTCGACGCGATGTCGCGCAACTCGCAGATCATCAACGCACTCGCGATGATCCCGGAAGCTGTGAAGATCTGGGGTCAGGACACGGCCGGATCGCTGAAGGCACAGGTGCTCGCCCAGGACCGAAATGTGGTGTCGGCCTCCTTGTCGAAAGGCGTTCGGCTGTTGACGCAGGTCGGTATGCTCGGCTGGGGTGCCTATCTCGCCATCCATGGCGAAATAACGGGTGGCATGGTCATCGCAGCCTCGATCATCGCAGGTCGTGCTTTGGCGCCGGTTGAAGGCGCGATCGAGGGTTGGAACCAGTTCCTGCATTCGCGAGCCTCATATCAGCGCATTTCGTCGCTCCTTCAGTCCTCGCCGCTCAATTTCGAGCGCTTGAAGCTCCCGCGCCCCCAGGGAAGGCTCGACGTCGAGCGCCTTCTCTACGTGCCACAGGGGACAAAGCGCGTTGTGCTCAACGGGGTCACATTCTCACTGGCGCCGGGCGATTCACTCGCCATTATCGGCGACTCGGGAGCTGGCAAGACCACACTCGGCAAGATGCTGGTCGGGTCGCTGCTGCCTACCTCGGGCAATGTGCGCCTCGATCTGATGGATCTCAGAAACTGGGACCAGCGCCAGTTCGGCGAGAACATCGGCTACCTGCCCCAGGACGTGCAACTCTTCCCCGGTTCGATCAAGGCCAACATCGGGCGCATGCGCGACGATGCCTCCGACGAGGACATCTACAAGGCTGCCACGCTCGCCGACGTGCACGAACTGATCTCCTCCTTTGCTCAGGGCTACGAGACCATCGTTGCATCGGACGGCTCGCCACTCTCGGGAGGCCAGAAGCAGCGCATTGCACTCGCTCGCGCCTTCTTCGGCAATCCGCGGCTGGTCGTGCTTGACGAGCCCAACTCCAACCTCGACGGCAATGGCGATTCGGCACTGCTCAGGGCACTCGAACATGCCAAGCGTGAAAAGATCACCGTCATCACGATCACGCAGCGCGCCTCGCTGCTTAACAATGTCGACAAGATCCTGGTCCTGACGAACGGAACGGTATCGATGTTCGGGCAGCGTCAGGAGGTTCTGCGCGCACTCGGAGCGCCGGTCGGGGCCCCAAGCAATGCGCAACTGGCAGCGCAGAGCGAGAGCAAGCAGCAACTCGGGTGAGGCCATACCATGACGAGCATTGCGAAAGTTCACGATACGGAGTGGTACAGCGAGGTTCCCCGCTCGATCCGTGGGCATGTCATGGCCGGTCTCCTGATCGCCGCCGTCACCTTTGGCGGATTCGGCACATGGGCGGCCACGGCGCCCCTCGCGGCGGCCGTCATTGCGCAGGGCAGTTTCGTCGCAACGGGCGAGAACAAGATTGTCCAGCACCTTGAGGGTGGCATCATCGAGGAGATCCTCGTCAACGAGGGCGACCATGTAAAGAAGGGAGATCCCCTCTTCCGGCTCGACGGCACCGCCGCCCAGGTTCAGGAACGTCAACTCTTTCTGCGTCAGGCGCGGCTTGAGGCCATCGTCACTCGATTGAAAGCACAAATCGACGGCCACACGGAGTTGGTTCTTCCGGCGATCATCGCCGACAATATGGGCGACCAGGACATCAGTTCCATCGCCGACAGCCAGACGACCGCCTTCAACGCCGCGAATACACGACTTGAAGCAGAGATCGGCCTGTTGCGCCAGAACATCGAAGCGCTCGAGTTCCGCAAGCTCGGCTATCAACGACAGAAGGACTCGATGGCCGAACAACTCCATTTCCTGTCCGAGGAACTGGACGGCAAGATGACGCTGTTCAACAAGGGACTGACCCGAAAGACCGAGATCAATGCCATTCAGCGCGCCATGGCCGACGCCAAGGGGCAGATCGGTCGCCTTGATGCGGAAATTTCCGAGACCGACGCGCAGATCGTAAAGCACCAGCAGCAGATCGACCAGGCTGTGTCCGAAATGAAGGAGGCCGCGCTCGACGAGTTGCAGAGCATGGAGGCGGAACTGGATGCGGTGCGCGAGCAATCGCGCGAGGCACAGGACGTCTTGCGGCGGTCGACGATCAACGCTCCGGTCTCGGGTGTGGTCGTGCGCATGTACTACCATACCGCCGGTGGCGTCATCGAAACCGGAAAGAAAATCCTCGAGATCGTCCCCTCAGACATACCGCTCATCATCGAGACACAGATCCAGCGCAAGGACATCGACGCAGTCAAGGCCGGGCAAGACGCCACTGTGCGGCTGATTGCGCTGAACCAGAGAACGACACCGGTGCTCAACGGCAACGTCTTCTATGTGTCCGCCGACTCTCTCGCAGACAGCACTACGCCGCTTGAGCAGAAAGAAGTCTACTTGGCACGCATCCAGCTTCCGCCGAGCGAACTGGCGCGGGTTCGAGGCTTCACGCCTACGCCGGGCATGCCGGTCGAAGTCATGATCCAGACGGCCGAGCGGACCTTCATCGACTATCTGACCAAGCCGATCAGGGACAGCATGTCGCGCGCCTTCATGGAGCGCTGAGCAAGGAGCCAGCAGGGACGGCTGCTTCTGGTAGCCGCCGTTTGTGCGCTCGCCTTTTGCCGATCCGGCGACCGATGCGGCAAACCATTGTCCTCGCCAATCGATCAAACCTCAGCCTGAAGACTGCGGCAGGGGTTGATACGACCGGTGTTCGATGCCAAATCTGTTCGGTCAAGATGGCCCCACATAGTCGAGAACGCAGGTATGGTAACCTATCAGGACGCAGCGACCGCGCCGCTGAAGAACACGGGACAGATTCGCCTTTACGACGAAGAGGCGTTTGCCGGCATGCGCAAGGCTTGCGAATTGAGCGCTCGCTGCCTGGATGAGCTTGCTTCGAGGGTTTCACCTGGTGTCACGACCGATTCGATCGATCGGTTCGTGTTCGAATTCGGCATGGATCACGGCGCCATTCCCGCCACGCTCAACTATCGCGGCTACACCAAGTCGACCTGCACCTCGATCAACCACGTCGTCTGCCACGGCATCCCCGATCAGAAGCCGCTTCGGGAAGGCGACATCGTGAATGTCGACGTGACCTATATCATCGACGGCTGGCACGGCGACTCCAGCCGGATGTATCCGGTCGGAAAGATCAAGCGCGCCGCCGAGCGGCTGCTCGAAGTGACCTATGAATCGCTGTTGCGCGGCATTGCCGCCGTACGTCCGGGCGCGCGCACGGGGGCTATCGGCGCGGCGATCCAGACCTACGCGGAGGGCGAGCGCTGCTCGGTGGTGCGCGACTTCTGCGGCCACGGTGTCGGCCGGCTTTTTCATGACGCACCCAACATCTTGCACTACGGCAACGCCAATGAGGGTGTGGAGATGCGCCCCGGCATGATCTTTACGATCGAGCCCATGATCAATCTCGGCCGTCCGCACGTCAAGATCCTGGCGGATGGATGGACGGCCGTCACGCGCGACCGTTCGCTGTCGGCACAGTACGAACACACGGTCGGCGTTACTGAGACGGGCTGCGAAATCTTTACCCTGTCCCGCGCGGGTCTCGATCGTCCGGGACTGCCTGCGGCTGCCTGACGGCATCACATCGCAATCGCGCCCCTCTTACGCTGCCCGTATTTCTGTGTTCTAACGTGTCTGTGTGCCTGTCAGGCGTGGCCGGCGGAACCATCGAGGCGGCACAGCGTGGGGGAATGATGCAGTCGCAGGACGAGGACGAGCGCGGCTTCTTCGCTGAGCAGACCGGCTCGATCGGCACAGGCAAGTCATCCAGGAACGAAAAGCCCCACTATCTCGGGCATCGAGACCGCCTGCGGGACCGGTTTCGCGAATCCGGTCCCAACGCACTTGCTGAATATGAGCTGCTCGAGATGCTGCTCTATCGCGTCAACTCGCGATCCGACACGAAGCCGGTCGCCAAGGCGCTGATCGATCGGTTCGGATCCTTCGCGGAGGTGCTGGGCGCGCCGACCCATCTTCTTCAGGAGACGAAAGGCGTCGGTCCGGCGGCGGCACTGGAACTCAAACTGGTCGCGGCCGCCGCGGAACGAATGCTCAAGGGACGCATTCGTGGACGCCAGGTTCTGGCATCCTGGGCCGACGTGATCGACTACTGCCGCATGGCTATGGCTTTCGAGGCACGCGAACAGTTCCGCATACTCTTCCTCGACAAGAAGAATGCCCTCATCGCAGACGAAGTGCAGCAGACTGGCACGGTGGATCACACGCCGGTCTACCCGCGCGAGGTTGTCAGGCGGGCGCTCGAACTATCGTCCACGGCCATCATCCTCGTCCATAATCACCCTTCAGGCGACCCAACACCGTCGCGTGCCGATATCGAGATGACCAAACTGATCATCGAATCCGCCAAACCGCTGGGCATTGCTGTGCACGATCACATCATCGTCGGCAAGAATGGCCATGCGAGCCTGAAGGGCCTTCAGCTCATCTGACATCGCCCGCCCCTTGCGGGAACTGTCACAGACATCACAGTCGCTCTACCGCAAGGCACGCTCTGCCAGATCCTCATAATCGCCGATCATCCACAACTGCGTTTCGCGGATGACGCGCAAGATCGGCTTGAGCGCAAAGAAGGCCGAACCGATGACGAAGCACCATATCGCCGGCGTCTCCAACTGCTTGTAGAAGAACAGGATCGAGCCGATCAGAAACAGCAACGCCGCACTGAGACCCACCGTTGTGTAGACCAGTTCGTACAGCGCATAGATCCTGCGCTTGCGAGGCGACGTAGTTGCGCTGTCCTGCTGAAAAAATGCCATTTCAATATCCCTTGCGGTCCTTTGTGTCGGAGGAGCAATCTTTGCCCCGCACAAGGGAATACGCAAGGAAACGCCGACGCGGCCATATGTGTCCACGTCGGCGCCGAATGTTGCAATTGCTGCATTCAAGCCCGGAAGCGGCAACAGCCCCTTCCGGCCTTGCGACTATTCGGCCTCGGCGTCCTTGGCCGCAGCCTTCTTCTTCGGCGCAGCCTTCTTCTTGGCCGCCGGCTTTTCCTCGGCCGGCTTCGCCTCTTCGCCGTCCTCGTCGTCGGCCAGGAGCTCGTCCTTGCTCACCTTCTTGTCGGTCACCTTGACCTCCGTGAGCAGGTGATCGACCACCTTCTCCTCGAAGATCGGCGCACGCAGATCGGCAAGTGCGGCAGGGTTGTTGCGGTAGAACTCATAGACCTGCTGTTCCTGACCGGGATAGCGGCGCACGAAGTCGAACAGCGCGCGCTGCATCTCTTCGTCGCTCACCTGAACGCCGGCCTTCTCGCCGATCTCCGCCAGCACGAGGCCAAGGCGCACCCGACGCTCGGACAGGCGCTGGTACTCGGCGCGCGCATCCTCCTCGGTCGTGTCTTCGTCGGCAAAGCTGCGGCCCGCGGCTTCCAGATCCCGCGTCACCTGGTTCCAGATGTTGTTGAACTCTGCCTCTACCAGCTTCGAGGGAACCTCGAACTTGTACGATTCATCGAGGGCATCGAGCAGCTGGCGCTTCACCTTCTGCCGGGTCACGGAGCCGAACTGGCTCTCCAGCTGACCCTTCACGATCTCGCGCAGTCGATCGACCGACTCGAGGCCGAGAGACTTGGCGATCTCGTCATTGAGCTCGATGTCGTCACCCTTGGCGACTTCATGCACCTTGACGTCGAAAGTCGCTTCCTTGCCGGCAAGATGCGCAGCCTGGTATTCTTCCGGGAACTTGACGGTGATGACCTTCTCATCACCTGCCTTCACGCCCACCAGCTGATCTTCGAAGCCCGGGATGAACTGGTTCGATCCCAGAACCAGATTTGCGCCGGTGTCTGCGCCACCCTCGAAGGGTTCGCCATCGAGCTTGCCGACATAGTCGATGGTAACGCGATCGCCATCCTCGGCCTTGCCCTTCTTCGGCGTGTAGCTGCGCGCGGATTCCGCGATGCGCAGGGCTTGTTCCTCGATCTCGGACTCGGGCACGTCATAAACTTCGCGCGTCACCTCGATGCCGGAGACGTCCTTGATCTCGATCGGAGGAATGATCTCGTAAGCGATCGAGAATTCGAAGTCGGCCTGTCCGGCGAGGATCTTCTCGGCTTCCTTCTCATCCTCGGTCATCTTCACTTCGGGTTGCATGGCGGCCTTCTCGCCGCGATCCGAAATGATCGACGTGGTGGATCTGTTGAGGATATCGTTGACGACCTCCGCCATCATCGACTTGCCGTAGACCTTGCGCAGATGCGGAAGCGGCACTTTGCCGGGGCGGAATCCGTTGAGCCGGACCTTGTCCTTGGCGTCGGACAACCGCTCTATGAGCCGGGCTTCCATATCCTTGGCGGGAACGACCACCTGGATCTCGCGTTTCAGCCCTGCATTCAGCGTTTCGGTAACCTGCATCATCAAACCTTTGTCTTCACGAATGCCGAGCGCAACAGCGTCGTGCCGTTTCGCCTGCCGGATTCTCTTGCCGGGAGTGGCCTCTGGTGCGGGTGGAGGGACTTGAACCCCCACGGCTTGCGCCACAGGAACCTAAATCCTGCGTGTCTACCAATTCCACCACACCCGCTTTCGAAGCATCCAGCCCCCGAAAGCGGGAGGTCTATATCATCAGCCACATCCGCTTCAAACAAAAAACGCCGCAAAAATGCGGCTTTTTTTGAGCCGCGGCCGCGTTTGAAGGCACAAAGCCAGGCCGTTGGGTACGCCGGCTAGTAGAGCGGCTCTTCATAGAGCTTGTTTTTGCCGTCATACAGCGCCTTGATCTGCGCCTGCCCGTCAGCATCGACCGCCGCCACGACGATGAACGTGCGGACGCGCATGTCGCGCTCGATCGCCCTGCCCTGCCCCTCCGGCAGGTAGAAGCGCTCGATGCCGTATTCGAGGCGCACGTCACGGCCATTTGCAACGCTCGTCACCTTGCCGCAGATCTCCACGGTACCGACCGGCGCTCCGTTCCTATCGTCGACGGCTCGCAACGACACGGGCTGCCAGAGGCCGTCCGGGTTTGGCTCCAGTCCCACGCACATGCGATCGCCCCTGTCCACAGAACGGCCGGTCGAACCGGTCCGCAGCTGAACCGGTATTGCCGAGATATCGTATGCCAGGCGCACATAATCACCCCGCAGCAGGTCGCGCGGGTCGACCGGTTCGACCTTCAGGCGAATTTCCGCTCCATCGCGCAAAATGCCGGCACGACCGGCGATCATCCAGCCAAGGAATCCGATCTGCACAAGAGCAACGAGAACGGCCAATGCGATCAGTCGAAGCGAAGCCTTCATGACCGGTCTCCTTGCCCAGCTTGAGCAGAGCGCATACGCCGTTCGAACAGGAATATGACGAATGCCGTCGCAGCCAGTAGGAGCCCCGCCGCCGCGAGAAAACCAGCCGTTCCGAGCATCGAGCCCACGGTCAGCAGATAGACCACGCACAGCTCGGCGCCAAACATGACATAGGCCAGCCAGCGTACTGGCGCGCTGTTTCTGCCACCCAGCATCAGCGCCACCACCGTTCCGGCGAATGCGAGAGATGCCGGCCCCACTATCGCTTCGGAATTGGACACCTGCAGCAACGTCATGGCAACGCCAAAGCCGATCAGGCCATAAACGGCAGCCTGCCTGATCGCCAGGAAACGCTCGGCCAATCGCGGAAAAATGGCGCACAGAACGAAAAAGAGCGCCGAGACGCCAGCCATCATCACGGCGGCATCATCCCAAGGCCTGTGATGAATGCATTGCAGCAGTCCGTAGTAGACCAGCAGGGCCAGCAGGCAATGTCGCGACGCCCTGCTCCGGCAATACAGGGACAGCGCCCAGAGAACGGCCGCCATAATGGGGAAGCCGACTGTCGGGACATGGACATCCCGCAGTTCAGTATCCATCATGGCCAGGGAAAGCCACAGGCCTGCCAGTCCGACCGCGAACACGTTGGATGCAGGGGAACGCAGGACCACTGCGGCAAACGCGATGCCGATGCCCCAGGTGAGGATCGCATCCACCTCTTCTCCGGACAGATGATACATCTGGCCGATCAGGGCGATGGAGGCGCCGAACGCGGCGCCTGCGACGAGCCAGGCACCCTCGCCTGGCCAACGCAGCCCGCGCGCCTTCATGACTGCCCCACCGACATAGCCGGCAAAGATCAGCGCGAACAGGCTCACCACGCGGACCGGACGGGCGATTGTCTCCCAGTTCGCAGCGACAAAAATCAGCACGGCGGCGGCAAGCATGATCGCGGCCAGAATGGTCAAGACGGATCCAAAGCCGAATGCGCGTTTGGCGCGCGCGTCGACGTCGCCGGCCAGGTTATCGGCCACGGAGGCATCGATCCACCCGATCGAACGCCAGCGCTCGATGTCACGCTTGACCCTTGCGGCATATGTCATCGCGCCACTCCATTGCGAAACGTTCAGGCGGTGAAGCACTTTTGGCACCAGATTGGCAACGGCAACACCGCACGCATGCCGAATCGGGCGTGAGCCGGGCAAGCCATATTGCATTGCACAATATGCATTGCTGCCATGCAGCATTCACACTTCTAATTCCGACCGGGCGTACCTAGATTGCAGTCATACAAGAGAACAGCCGTTACGAAGATAGAGAGAAACAAAATGAACCTGATCCGCAATTATCGCAACTGGCGCCGCTACCGCGAAACCGTGAGTGAGTTGAGCCGCCTTTCGAATCGCGAACTGAGCGATCTCGGTATTGCCCGCGGTGACATCCCCTTCGTCGCCCGCAAGGCCGTGTAACGAATTCGAATTTCGCCAGGGTCTACCTCCTCCCAGATCCTGACGGATACGGCCGGCATTCACCTCCTCCCGAATGCTGGCCGACAAAAACGACACCCGCCGGACCTCCTCCCCCGGCGGGTGTTGTTTTTTTTTGTGTACTACTGTACTGCGGCTCGCGTCAGTCACTGAATGACCGCGCCCCTCGCGGAAAAACGCACGCCCGTGCAACCATCTGCGTTTTGGATTGCGGCTTGCAGCCTAACGCACGGCGGCGGCCAGTTCCTGGCCGAGATCACCGCTATTGACCCATTTGTCCACGGTCATGATTTCCGGGTCCTCACCGACTTCGGTCGGCCAGCTGTCGACACTCCACCGTGTCCCGTTCTTCTGGATCAGCACCGCCGTGACGTGCGGGAACTGTCCATCCAGGATGAAACCGCGCGTAATCGTCGGGCCCGCGGAATGGTGCTTGAGCAGACCGCGTCGATCCAGATAGCGCAGCAAGGATTGGGTATTCGTGCCCTCGTCGATGCAATCCATCTCGCCCTTCTTGCCGGCATTGCGGAACTGCGACATCGGGGTGTCCGTGTGGCCAAGATGGGCGGCATTGCGCTTCTCGTAGTAGACGACAGCCTTCGCCACCGCTTTGCGCTCGGCTTCGGGCGAGGCCCTGCCCGCAGACATGATCGCGGCATAGCGATTGGCATCCTGCCTGGTCACTGGGACCTTGATGCGCCAATAGCAATCATACCCGCTGCATACGGTGATGCTCTGCGTGCTCGTATTGGCCGCAACATCATCATACTGGCTCGAATGCGTATTGCATCCAGCAAGTCCAACAGCAATCAGCGGAAGAATAACGGCAGGAATCAATGGCTTCATGGATTCAATTCTCTATGGTCCTGCCTAACCTTGTGCAAGCGCGGTAAATTCGACCTGCCGCAATTCGCCGCCAGTGTGGCAGTCCGGTATCAGCCGCAACAGATGCGAGCCGGCCTGCACCTCTGCCTGCCGGTTCGTCGTTCAGGTGATTGCAAACGGCAGCGCCGGCGCTTATGTCGTAAGCCATGTCGACAAATCCTATCCATGTCATCGGCGGTGGGCTCGCCGGCTCCGAAGCGGCCTGGCAGATTGCATCCGCCGGTCTGCCTGTCATTCTCCACGAGATGCGTGGTGTGCGCGGCACGGACGCACACAAGACCGATGGTCTGGCGGAACTCGTCTGTTCGAACTCGTTTCGGTCCGACGACGCCCAGACCAATGCTGTCGGCCTGCTCCATGCAGAAATGCGGCTTGCCAATTCGCTGATCATGTCTGCGGGCGATGCCAATCAGGTTCCGGCTGGCGGCGCGCTTGCCGTCGACCGCGACGGTTTTTCGGCCAGTGTGACGCAGAGACTGGAACAGCATCCTCTGGTCACCATTGTGCGCGAGGAACTGCAGGGCCTTCCGCCTGCCGACTGGGATCAGGCGATCATCGCAACAGGGCCGCTGACGGCTCCATCGCTTGCAGAAGCGATCCGGGCGGAAACCGGCGCCGACGCGCTTGCCTTCTTCGATGCCATCGCGCCCATCGTCCACTTCGACACGATCGACATGGATATCTGCTGGTTCCAGTCGCGCTATGACAAGGTCGGCCCCGGCGGCACAGGCAAGGACTATATCAACTGCCCGCTGTCGAAAGAGCAGTATCTGGATTTTGTTCAGGCGCTCATCGACGGAGCCAAGACCGAATTCAAGGAATGGGAAGGCACTCCCTATTTCGATGGCTGCCTGCCGATCGAAGTAATGGCCGAGCGCGGTGTGGAAACACTCAGGCACGGACCGATGAAGCCCATGGGGCTGACAAACAGCCACGATCCGTCCGTCAAACCCTATGCGGTCGTTCAGCTTCGCCAGGACAACGCACTGGGCACGCTCTACAACATGGTCGGCTTCCAGACGAAGCTCAAATATGGCGAGCAGGTACAGATTTTCCGAATGATCCCAGGCTTGCAGAATGCCGAATTCGCGCGTCTCGGCGGATTGCATCGCAACACCTACATCAATTCGCCGGTTCTGCTCGACGGTTCCTTGCAGCTCAAATCAAGACCCGGCCTTCGTTTTGCGGGCCAGATCACGGGATGCGAAGGCTATGTCGAGTCGGCGGCAATCGGCCTTCTCGCCGGTCGCTTCGCCGGGGCGGAGCGCCTTGGCCGCGCCATCGATCTACCCCCTGCGACCACGGCGTTCGGTGCTCTTCTCGGCCACATCACGGGGGGCCACATTGTCAGCGACGACGAGCCAGGCAAGCGCTCCTTCCAGCCCATGAACGTCAATTTCGGCCTGTTTCCACCCGTCACCGTTCCAAAGCCGGACGGAAAACGCCTGCGCGGCAAGGAAAAGGCGGTCGCCAAGAAGAAGGCCGTCACGGCGCGCGCCCTGGCGGACTGCCGGTCATGGCTCGGTCTTGCGGCACAGGATGTCGCTGCGGAATGACGCCTTGGCGGAGCCTCGCCGCATTCACCAGCCTCGTGTGGCTCTGCGAAACATGATCCAGTGCTTCTTGAGGACCGGAATGTCGCTGCCGCCCGAAAGCGGAGCCCGCGCGATACGGTCCAGATAGGCACCAGCCAGGCCCGCCGGCAAGAATGCCGGTCGCAACGACTGAGGCAGGTCGACTGCATTCCTTTCGAACCGCGCAACATGCTCTCTGCCTAGCGCAACCATGGCAAGCAAGGCCTGCGTCTCGTTTTCTCCTGGTGTCTGCGACAGCAGGCTTGCATGATCGGAGCCGACTGCGGCAAGGACTTCACCCGGAATGAAACATTGTCCCCGGCGGCGATGGATCGGAAACGAGCGCAGAAGTCCGGCGATCGCCTGCGCACATCCGGCATGTCCAGCCAACGATGCGCACTGCGGGGCAGCCGAACGATCGAGAATCATGGCCGCAAGCTGGATCATCGTCGAGGCCGTCTCGCCGCAATAGCCCTCCAGCATGGTCCGGTCGATGATCGGATCATCGTAGAGATCGAAGATGCGCGCCTCGATGTAGTTGTCGAATGCCTCTGCCGGCAGGCCATATTGCCTGATGACCTCGATGAGCGCGTCCGCCAGAGGATTTCCGGTTGTCGGATTTGCGCCGGCGATCGCGTCACGCCACCATTGAAGCCTGATCTCGCCGGGCAGCGCTTCGTGGATCAGATCGCGCACGCGAGCGATTTCAACGTTGAACGCAAACAGTGTGGCGAGTGCCGCCCGATGCTGCTGCGGAGCATACAGAACGGAAAGATAGCGGTCCTGGTCGCCCTCGCGGACAAGGCCCATCACATAAGCGTTCGTGTCGGCCATGAGCGTCTAGTCGACGGCGATCAGGGCCGCCGCCACGGCGCGGTCCTCGGCAAGCAGGACGTTGTAGGTGCGCACGGCCGCCCCGGTGGACATCGGTTCGGCAGCTATGTTCACCGCCTTTAGCGACGCGCGCAATTCCTTTGGCAGTGGCCTCAGATCCCGTCCCATCCCGACCAGCAGGATCTCGATCTCACCAGCCTCTTCCAACAGCCGTTCGAAATCCTTCTCGCTCAACTTGTCCGGATCGACAGGTTCCCAACCATAGACCCCGGTGGGCAGACACTGGATCGATCCGCGATGCGACATGTCGGCGAATCGAAAGCCGCCATTGCCATAGGCGTCTATTGCCGGACGTCCCGGAAAATGCGCCTCGCGGATGACGATGCCCGCACCCATGCCGTCAGGCTTTCGTTGGCGTGGCCGAGGAATCGTCCGTCACCTGAACTTTGTCCCGTTCCGTGGTCTGCGGCCGGAGTTTGAACAGTATGAGCAACGGACCCGCCACGAAGATCGAGGAATAGGTGCCGATAATCACGCCGAAAATCATGGCCAGGGTAAAGGAGGCAATCACCTCACCACCAAACAGGTAGAGTGCGAGAAGCGCCAGCAAGGTCGTTCCGGCCGTGAGGGTCGTGCGCGACAGCGTCTGGTTGATCGTGATGTTGATCAGTTCCGGCAGTGGCATCTTCTTGAAGCGCCGCAGATTCTCGCGGATGCGGTCATACACGACGACGGTGTCGTTGATCGAATAGCCGACCACGGTGAGCACGGCTGCGATGCTCGTCAGATTGAACTCCAGCCCCATGACGACATAGAAGCCGATGACCATGATGACGTCGTGCAAGGTCGCAACGATGGCGCCGACCGCGAACTGCCATTCGAACCGCAGCCAGATGTAGACCAGCATGGCAAACAAGGAGACGATGACGGCGATCGTTCCGGCCTTCGCGAGTTCGGCCGAGATCGTCGGTCCGACCACTTCGACACGACGGAAGTCATAATCGGCTGCAAGCTCGTCCTGGACGTTGAGCAGCGCCGATTGTTCGGCGTTGTCGCCTCCCTGCTGCGTTCCGATGCGAATGAGCAATTCACGCGGCGTGCCGAACTCCTGGACCTGCACCTCGCCCAGATTGAGGTCGCTCAGGCGAGCACGGACATCGGCAATATCGGCATCGCTGCTCTTGGCCTGAACCTCGATGATGGATCCGCCGCGGAAGTCGATGCCGAGGTTCATGTTGACCGTCATGAACAGGACGACCGTCGCGATCGATGCCAGTGCAGACAGGGTGAACGCGAACTTGCGCACCGACATGAAGGGGATCTTCGTGTTGTCGGGAACGAACTTGATCGGGCCGCGGGGCAATTCCGTCGGCCGGCTGCGGCGAACCCAGAAGGCAATCATCCAGCGCGTCACGACGAAAGCCGTGAACACCGTGGTGATGATGCCGATCGCCAGGGTAACGGCAAATCCGCGCACCGGACCGGATCCCAGATAGAACATGATCGCGGCTGCGATGAAGGTCGTCACATTGGCGTCGACAATGGTCGATACCGCGTGACGGAAGCCGGCATCCAGCGACTGGATGATCGAACGCCCCTGGGTCCGCTCCTCACGCACGCGTTCGAAGATGATGATGTTGGAGTCGACGGCCATGCCCATGGTCAGCACGATGCCGGCGATACCGGGCAATGTCAGCGTGGCGCCGAGCAGCGAAAGGATCCCGACGATCATGGTCAGATTGGCGATCAGCGCCAGATTGGCGATCACACCAAGCTTGCCATAGGCAAGGATCATGAAGCTGACGACGAGAATGCCGGCAATGATCGCCGCAATCTTGCCCGCCTCGATGGAGTCGGCGCCGAGGCTCGGTCCGACGGTCCGTTCCTCGATAATGGTCAGTGTCGCCGGCAGCGCGCCCGCGCGCAGCAGGACCGCGAGGTCATTGGCGCTCTGGACCGTGAAATTGCCGGAAATCTGACCGGTCCCGCCCAGGATCGGCTCGCGGATCTGCGGTGCCGAGATCACCTGATTGTCGAGAATGATGGCGAACAGACGTCCGACATTTTCTTGCGTCGCCTGGCCGAAACGTGTCGCGCCCCGCGTATCGAAGCGGAAGGAGACGACAGGCTCGTTGGTCCTCTGGTCGAAGGTGGCCTGCGCGTCGACGAGATTCTCACCCGAAACGATAACGCGGTTCTCGATCAGATAGGGCACCGGCGGATCATCGGTCGAATAAAGTACATTCGACCCTGCCGGCGGCCGCCCTTCGATCGCCTCCTGAACCGGGACCGTCTGATCCACCATCTGGAAGGTCAATTTCGCGGTCTGACCGAGAATGTCCTTCAGCCTTTCGGGGTCCTGAAGACCGGGCACCTGGACCAGAATGCGATCATTGCCCTGGCGCTGGATGATCGGCTCCGTGGTTCCCAGTTCATTGACACGCCGGCTGACGACTTCGATCGACTGGGAAAGCGCGGTGGAGACACGGTAGTCGATGCCTTCATCCGTCAGCGTGTAGCGGAGCAGCTCGGGCTCGGGCTCGTCGAACTCCAGTTCGCGAATGGTGGTTGCACCAAGCAGGCCGGCCGAGACCGGCTCGGTCAGTTGCGACAGCGCTTCCTTGGCCCGCTCCACATCGCCGGCATCTCGAATGCGAACCTGTACCGTCCTGTTGGTTCCCGACAGGCCCGTATAGCCGATGCGTTCATCGCGCAGGAGGCGACGTATGTCATCGCGCGTCGTTTCCAGACGCTCCTTGATCAGGTCATCCTTCTCGATCTGCAGAAGGATATGCGATCCACCCTGCAGATCGAGGCCGAGCGTCATCTGACGCTTTGGAAGCCAGTCGGGCAGTGTGGCAAGAGTCGACTGCGAAAACAGATTTGGTATCGCAAGCACGACGCCGACCAGGACCGTCAGCCAAATGAGAATTGTCTTCCAGCGCGTAAAATAAAGCATCGGTTGGTCCGTTGGAGCGAGTATAGGACTGTGACGCCCCGAATCCGATTATTTTTTGGTGTTTTCGTTGGCGACTGGCTCGCCCTTCACCCGAACCTCGGCAATGGTGCCCCGCAGAGCGGTGACCTTCATGCCGCCGCCGAGGTCGACCTCCAGCTCGCTGTCGTTGATGACCTTCGTCACCTTGCCGACAAGCCCGCCGCCCGTCACGACCGAATCGCCGCGACGGATCGCGCCCAGCATCTCCTGGCGCTTCTTCATCTGCTGGCGCTGCGGACGGATGATCAGGAAATACATGATCACGAAAATCAGCACGAAAGGAAGGATGCTGATCAGCATGTCGGGCGTCCCGCCCGTGGCAGACTGGGCAAATGCCGGCGTTACAAACATTGATATCTCCTGAAAATGCGTGCCCGGACCCGCTCTAGGCCCCCGCGAAAAGGTGGGCGGAATATAGTCGCTCGCCACGCCAATGCAACCGATAGCGCGCGCATTGGCAGCGCTTTTGGCGGATCGTCTTGCGTGCTACAGGCCAACCTGACCCGCGACAACGAGAAAGAGCGAGCGAAGATGGATAAGGACCTCATTGAGACGCTCGGCGCCAAGCTGGACATGCTCATCGAGACGCTGGCCCGGATGGCCCCGCCGAAATCGGCCGCGCCCGAGTTCGATCAGGCCGATTGTTTCGTATGGGAACCTTCAGGCGGCCTTCTTCAGCCCGTCAAACGCGTCAACCGCGTGGAAATCGGCCTGATCAAGGGCGTCGACCGTGTGCGCGACATCCTGGTGGACAACACCAGGCGTTTCAGCATGGGGCTGCCCGCAAACAACGTTCTGCTGTGGGGTGCACGCGGGATGGGCAAATCGTCCCTGGTCAAGGCAGCCCATGCGGCAATCAACGCAGAGGCCGACGCCCGCCCCCTGAAGCTGATCGAGATCCACAGGGAGGACATCGCGACGTTGCCGCTGCTTCTGTCGCTCCTGCGTGACAGCGAATACCGCTTCATCCTGTTTTGCGACGATCTGTCGTTCGATCATGACGATACGTCCTACAAGTCCCTGAAGGCAGCGCTCGAAGGTGGCGTCGAGGGCCGGCCCGACAATGTTATCTTCTACGCCACGTCGAACCGACGCCATCTCCTGCCGCGTGACATGATCGAGAACGAACGATCAACCGCTATCAATCCAGCCGAGGCAGTGGAGGAAAAGGTGTCGCTCTCCGATCGCTTCGGCCTCTGGCTCGGCTTTCACAAGTGCTCGCAGGACGACTATCTGGAAATGATCGACGGATACATGCAGCGCTACGGCATCAAGGCGGATGCCGATACGACTCGAGCCGAGGCACTCGAATGGGCCACGACGCGCGGGGCCAGGTCCGGCCGTGTCGCCTGGCAGTTCATACAGGACCTGGCGGGCCGCCAGGGACAGACACTGAAATAGGAAAGAGCGAGGCTGGAATGGCCGGCCTCGCCCTTTGCCCCGTCTTGATCGGCATTTGAAAGCGGTCGGCCCGAGCGACCGCGATCGAACACTATTCCAGATACTTCGCCGGATCGACCGGCGTGGCGTTCTTGCGCACCTCGAAGTGCAGCTTCGGCATGTCGGCCGAACCCGTCATGCCGGCAAGCGCAATGTCCTGCCCCCGCTTGACCTTGTCGCCACGCGAGACCTTGATCTGGCTGGCATGTCCGTAGACCGTGACCATACCGTCTTCATGGCGCACCAGAACGGTGTTGCCGAATTCCTTCAGACTGTCGCCTGCATAGATCACAACGCCGTTTTCTGCGGCCTTGATCGGCGTACCCTCGGGCACGGCAATGTCTATACCGTCGTTCGGCTTGGAGCCCACATTCTGCCCATAGCCTGCGACCACCCGGCCGCGCACTGGCCAGCGCATACCGCTGATGCCAGTCGAATCGGGTGCCGCGGCCGCGGACTCCTCGATCAGACTTTCCGCCTGGCGAGGCGGTGCGTAGCTGGTCAATGTCACACCGTCGTCGGCGCTGGCGCTGGCAACCCTTACAGCCGTAGCCTCCGAGGCCCGCTTCGCGGCAAGTTCCTCAGCCTTTCGCGCGTCGTCGGCCGCAGCCTGCAGCGAGGCGGTGGACCGCTCCTTGGGTCGTGGCGTTTCCGGCAGCACTGCGACATTGGTCTTGGGAGCGGAACGCGGCAGCGGCACGCCCTCGGAGGGCAGAGCCGCCATTTCGGTTGCCGGAGCCCCATTCCCTCCAGCAGACTCTGACATCTGCGGACGCGGCTGCGACGCCTGCCGCACAGGAGCAGATTCCGAAACTTGCGGGGCCACGGATGCGACCTGGACACCCCTCGACGACGAGGCTGGTTCGGCAACGGGAGCGAGAGCAACGGAGGTGGTCACGGGCTGGACCGGTGCAGTTGCATTGACCGGCGGCGGCAATGGCGACGCCGCTGCCACGGAAGCAGGGCTCGATGCTCCCAGATCAGCCGGAGGCAGCACGGCAACGCGGTTTATCGAACCTGTGCGGGTCGCGTCCACTGGTCCACCCATGCCGCCAGAATAGGCCTGATCCGCCGAAGCGCTCATGACTGCGGATTGATTGGTTCCGGAGACGGCATAGACATCGTTCTCGAAGCGGGCGACACCCGAACTGCATCCTGCGAGAAATGAGCCCGTCGCCAGAATGGCTGCAAGACGTGATAGCCCGCGCACGTTGACGCCATTGTTCCCGAACCGCATCGCACTACTCGCACTTACTCGTTACCGATATGCGGGAAATTAAAGCGCGTTAGTATTACCGGGCCGTTAAGAGATAGGAATTCCAGCGTTTTTTACTTGGCAAGGGCGAGCCGCGCAGACCTTCAGATGGCCGCGGCCACGCCCGGAGTGAGCGGCTGGAAACGCACCTGCCCGATATCCTGCCGGTCGAAACGGCTACCGACCTTGGTCAGCCGTGCGAGCGTCTGCTCATCGTCGCCGGGCCCGATCGGAGCGATCATGACGCCGTGCGAGGAGAGCAATTCGACGAATGGCCGAGGCAGACTGTCAAACGCGGCCCAGCAGACGATACGGTCGAAGGGACCCTCCCCCGACATTCCTTTCGAAGCATCCGCCTGGCGGATCAGCACATTGTCTATTTCGAGCGCCTGGAGACGATGCCGTGCCAGTTCCGTCAGTGTCTTGTATCGATCAACCGTGGTGACGCGCGTCGCCAGCTTCGCCATCAACGCGGCCGTGTAGCCCGACCCGGTTCCCACTTCGAGAACACGGTCGCCGGGTTCAATCTGCAAGGCGTGGATGATCGACGCCTGCAGATCAATCCCTTCGATGGCCTCCCCGCACTCGATCGGGATCATGCGGTCGGACCAGACCACGTCGCGCCATTGCGCAGGCACAAAATTGCGCCGTGGAACGGCCTCGACGGCCGCATTCAGCTTCTTGTTCTCGATGCCCCTGCCCCGCATGCGAAGATAGAACGCCGCAAGGCACTCGCGGTCGTCGGCGGGTGCATTCATAGGACGGCTTTTTCCAGAGGCTGCATCAGGGCATGTGCAGTCAGATCGAGCTGCAGGGGCGTCACGGAGATACAGTTATCCTTGAGGGCGGCAAGATCCGTGCCCTCACGAATCTCGACCGGCTCGCGCCCGAATCGCAGCCAGTAGTATGGGAAGCCGCGGCCGTCGCGCCGCTCATCGATCCACAGCCCGTGCACCAGCTTCCCTTGGGACGCTACGCGTGTCCCTCGAACCGCATCGGGATCGCAGTTGGGGAAATTCACGTTGAGAAACGTCCCGGACGGCATGTCGGCCGCGACCAGTTTCTTCAGAAGAGCGGGAGCAAGGGTCTCGGCGACGTGCCAGGGCACGATGCGGCCCTCCTCCGAGACGTTGTAGGCCTGGCTCAGCGCAATTGAACGGATGCCGAGCAAGGTGCCTTCCATGGCACCGGCGACCGTACCCGAATAGGTTACATCGTCAGCGACATTCGAACCGGAATTGACGCCCGAAAGAACCAGGTCCGGCGGCTCGGGCATGACCTTTCTGACGCCCATGATCACGCAATCCGTCGGCGTTCCACGCAGCGCGAAATGCCTGTCATCGAGCTTGCGCATCCTGAGCGGCTCCGACAGCGACAGGGAATGCGCAAATCCCGACTGGTCGGTTTCCGGGGCAACCACCCAGACATCGTCGCTCAGCGAGCGGGCGATGCGCTCCAGCACCGCAAGGCCTTCGGCGTGAATACCGTCATCATTGGTCAGCAAAATGCGCAACGTCTGCTCCTCACCCGCTCGTCTAAGTTGTTTACGCTCCGATCTTCTCCATTCCGCCCATGTAAGGCCGCAATGCTTCAGGAATTGTGACCGAGCCGTCCTGGTTCTGGTAGTTCTCCATCACGGCAATCAGCGCCCGCCCGACAGCCGTGCCGGAACCGTTGAGCGTGTGGACGAAGCGCGGTTGCTTCTCTCCGGCCAAGCGGTAACGCGCATTCATGCGCCGCGCCTGAAAGTCGCCGCACACCGAGCAGGACGAAACTTCGCGAAATGCATTCTGCCCCGGCAGCCAGACCTCGATGTCATAGGTCTTGCGGGCGCCGAAGCCCATGTCGCCCGTGCAGAGAACCACAGTGCGGAACGGAAGGCCGAGCCGCTTCAGAACTTCCTCCGCGCAGACGGTCATGCGCTCATGTTCTTCGACAGACGATTTCTCGTCGGTGATCGAGACGAGCTCGACCTTGTAGAACTGATGCTGACGCAGCATGCCGCGCGTGTCCTTGCCGGCCGATCCCGCTTCGGAACGAAAGCACGGCGTCAGTGCGGTAAAGCGCAGCGGCAGGGTTGCTGCATCGAGGATTTCATCCCGTACGAGATTGGTCAGGGGAACCTCGGCGGTCGGAATGAGCCAATAGCCCTCCTGCGTCCTGAACAGGTCTTCCTTGAATTTCGGCAACTGGCCGGTCCCGAACAATGCATCGTCGCGCACGAGAAGCGGCGGCTGGACTTCAGTGTAGCCGTGCTCGGTTGTGTGCAGGTCAAGCATGAACTGTCCGAGCGCGCGCTCGAGCCGCGCAAGCTGCCCCTTGAGGACCGTGAAGCGGCTGCCGGAAAGCTTGGCCGCGCGCTCGAAGTCCATGAGCCCCATTGCTTCGCCGAGCTCGTAGTGCTCCTTCGACGAATTGGCGCGCATCGGTTCGCCGACCCGGCGAACTTCGACATTGTCGTTCTCGTCAGTTCCGACCGGAACGTCGTCGAGCGGCACGTTGGGGATGACTGCCAGCGCATCGATGAACGCCGCGTCGAGCTCGCGTTCCCTCGCTTCTCCGCTCTGGATGAAGCCCTTGATCTCGGCCACCTCGGCTTTGAGCTTTTCAGCGCGCTCCATGTCGCCGCCACGCATCGCGTTGCCGATCTCCTTCGAAGCGGCGTTGCGGCGTTCCTGCGCCTCCTGCAGCTTGACGAGATGGGCACGGCGTGCCTCGTCCCTCGCGATCAAGTCGTCCACCGAGGAGCGCGCAGCCTCCGCCGACGAGCCGCGCTTTTGAAGCGCCTGCACCAGAACGGTCGGGTTTTCGCGTATCCATTTGATGTCGAGCATGATGGACTATGATCCTCGGAGTGTCAGACTTGCCTCTTGCCCCCAACACAAGAGCCGGTTGAGGCGATCAGGCGTCCCTCCGCACAATCGACGGAGATGACGATGACGGGGTAAACCGCAATCGAAATGGAGGCAAGGCCGAATAGAGAGCGGCGGGACGCTGCCCGCCGCGCGATCAGGACGTTTCGCTCTCGTCGGGTTCAGATGCCGGCGCGGCCGCCTCATCCGGATCCGTCTGCTCCTGTTCGCGGCCACGTTCCACACGGCGCGCCAACCAGATGGAGATTTCGTAGAGGATGATCGTCGGTACGGCGAGGCCGATCTGGCTCACCGGATCAGGGGGTGTCAGGACGGCAGCGACCACGAATGCAATGACGATTGCATATTTGCGCTTGTCCGCCAGGCCATCGGCCGTCAGGAGCCCGACCCGCGTCATCAGCGTCGTGACAACTGGCAGCTGAAACACCAGACCGAAGGAGAAGATCAGGGTCATGATCAGGCCCAGATATTCCGACACGCGCGGCAAGAGCGAAATCTGGATCTCGTTGTCGGGGCCCACCTGCTGCATGGACAGGAAGAACCACATGACCATCGGCGTGAAGAAGAAATAGACCAGTGCGCCGCCGATCAGGAACAGGATCGGGGACGCGATCAGGAACGGCAGAAAAGCGGCGCGTTCGTTGCGATAGAGCCCCGGTGCAACGAACTTGTAGATCTGCCCGGCAATCACCGGAAAGGCCAGCACGAGCCCGCCGAACATGGCGATCTTGATCTGGGTGAAGAAGAATTCCTGTGGGGCGGTGTAGATCAGGTCCACCTTGCTCGCATCGAGACCGGCCCAGTCTGTCGCCCACTGGAAAGGAATGACGAGCAGGTTGAAGATCTGCTTGGCAAAGAAGAAGCAGAACAGAAAGGCGATGAAGAAGCCGCCGATCGACCAGATCAGGCGCGATCGCAATTCGATCAGGTGCTCGATCAGGGGCGCGGACGATTTGTCGATATCGTCGTCGTTTTGGTGAACGTTCACGTCGGAGCCCCGGAGGTTTTCTTGCCTGCGCCCGCCTTCTTTGCAGAGGCAGACGACTTCTTCGGCTTGGCAGTCGCTGCCTTGGCGGCCGGTTTGGCAACCGGGCTTTTTGCCGTTGTCGAAGCAACTGATCCGTCAGCGGACGACTTGTCGCCGTCTGCCGCGCCCGAAGCTGCGGCTGGAGACGCCGGTTCCTCGATCTTGCCGGTTGACGATGCCCCTTTCGACGCAGTCGATTTCATCATGTCGTCAAGGCCGCTCCTGAGATCGGAGGCGGCCTTTTCCATCGGGTTCAGCGCCTTCTTGATTTCGCCAGCCGGATTGAGCTTGCGCGCCGAATCGATAGTCGACTTGACGTCGTCCAACTCGGCCTCCTTCAAGGCCTCGTCAAACTGCTTGCGGAACTCGCCGGCCATGGTGCGCATCTTGGCGGTCGTCCGCCCGAAACTGCGCAGCATGCGCGGCAGGTCCTTGGGGCCAACGACCACGATCAGCACGATCGCGATCACCAGCATCTCTGGCCAGCCAAGATCGAACATGACTCAACTTCCCGGCAAATATGGCGGACATATGCCTGCCAAGGCTGACATACTTGTCAGGACTTGGAAGCCTTTTCCTTGCCGGTCGCAACGGTCTCTTCGCTGCGGTGCTCGACAGTCTTGGCGGATTTATCCGCCTCTTCGTCGTCGGCCATACCCTTCTTGAAACTCTTGATGCCCTTGGCCATGTCGCCCATCAATTCGGGGATCTTTCCACGCCCGAAAAGAAGCAGCACCACCACCAGGACGATGAGCCAGTGCCAGATCGAGAAGGAACCCATGATAATCCTCTTTCGAACCTATTCAGTTACCTGATTTAGGCGCTTTGACCGCCTCTTTCAAACATCAGAACGTCGGAACGCCGAGTAGACAGCCAGACGTCACGAACTCCCGGCTCCAACACGCCGCATCGCATTCGTGCCCTGACAGGCTTGTCGGCCCCTGCAACAGCAAGTTCCAGCGCCTCAGTTTCCCCAAGGAAGCGCCGGGATATCACCCTTGCCTCGACATCGCCAATGTTTTCGTGCGCCTCGATACCTGAAAGTCGCACCGCGACCGTAATATCGGTCCCATCCGGCAGCGACGACGCGTCGAAGACACCCAGCGGCGTATCCGCCCCACCCGAGCGCACACGTGCCCGGAACAGATTGAGCTCGGAAAAGAAGCCGGCCACGAACAGATCCGCTGGTGCCTGGAAGAGTTCTTCGGCACGCCCGACCTGCCGGAGCTTGCCGTCCTTCAGCAGCGCTATGCGGTCACCGAGGCGCATCGCCTCCTCTGCATCATGCGTCACGACGATGGCCGTGGCGCGGCTCTGGCGCAGGATTGCAAGGGTCTCGGCGCGCACACTGTCCTTCAGCCGCGAATCAAGCCCGGAAAACGGCTCGTCGAGCAGCAACACGGCAGGGCGCGGAGCAAGCGCACGCGCCAGAGCGACCCGCTGCTGCTCTCCGCCAGACAGGATGTGCGGATAAGATTGAGCGTGATGCTCAAGGCCGACCCGCGATAGCGCGATACGGGCCTCGCGCACCGTTTCCGCGCCCGACAGGGCCGTCAGGCCGAAGCGGACATTGTCGAGGATCGATAGATGCGGAAAGAGCGCAAAATCCTGAAAGACGAGACCGATGGAGCGTTTTTCTGGCGGAAGGAACACCGACGGACCGGCAATCTCGCGATCGTTGAGGAGCACCCGCCCGCGAGTCTGCGCTTCGATACCTGCGGCAATACGCAGCAGGGTCGTCTTGCCAGAACCCGAAGGCCCGAGCAGGCACAGCACTTCTCCCGGCGAAGCCGACAACGAGACGCCGTGCAAAGTCGCAGCGCCATGGCCGTAGCTGTGAACGATGTTCTCGAATGTCAGACGCGCAGCAAAAGTTACGCCGGCAGGCGGTCTGGACGCCTGATCGGCCGGATCGGCGGAATGTGTCGTCGTGTTTGCCATGCCCACCAGTGCCGCGCGGAAGGACAGAGAGCCGCTGCCGCGGCGCCTCCGAAAGTCCGTCAATCATCCCCACCGCGCGGTGTCAACAGCCCCAGGTCCTCCAGATCGAGATCGGTGAGTGGATCTTCGTCCTCGGTCAGTTCGTCGGGATCGGCCGGCGGCATCGGCACGGAGAAATTGGACGGCATGCGCGCCGACAGGAGACCAGCGCCCTTGAGCTCCTCCATTCCGGGCAGATCGCGCAATTCGGTCAACCCGAAATGGTCCAGAAACGCCGTGGTGGTGCCATATGTCACCGGACGACCGGGCGTACGCCGGCGTCCCCGCATGCGCACCCAGCCGCTTTCCAGAAGCGTGTCGAGCGTGCCCTTGGACGTCTCGACGCCACGAACCTCCTCGATCTCGGCGCGCGTTACCGGTTGATGATAGGCGATGATCGCCAGCACTTCGAGAGCCGCACGGGAGAGCTTCCTCTGCTGGACCGCGTCCCGGCTCATGAGAAAGGACAGGTCGCCGGCGGTGCGAAATGCCCATGCATCGGCGATGCGGACCAGATTGACGCCGCGCTTTTCGTATTGTCTCTGCAATTCGTCCATGACCGCTGGCACATCGATGCCTTCAGGAAGACGCATCTGAAGCGCCTTTTCAGTCACAGGCTCGGCGGAAGCAAAAACGATCGCCTCGGCCATACGGAGGGTTTCGGCCAGATGGAGACGCTCAACCGGCATGCCGTTCGTGACGCCAACGTCCCGACCTTCGTCGTCGTACTCCGCCATTGCCAGATTGCCGTTCTCAGACATTGGCCGCCTCTCCGGTTTCCGATGTCCTTGGCCGCGCACGCATGTAGAGCGGCTCGAACGCGCCGCCCTGACGAACCTCGATCGTTCCCTCCCGCACGAGTTCAAGCGATGCCGCAAATGAGCTTGCGATCGCGGTAGCCCGCTCTTCCGGCGTGGTCAGATAGGCGATCAGGAACCGGTCGAGCGCGGTCCAGTCCTTCATCCTGCCGATCATCCGGGTCAGAATTTCGCGGGCGTCCTGCAGCGACCACACATTGCGCTTGGCAATACGTACATTGCTGACCGCCTGTCGCTGGCGCTGCGCAGCGTAGGCCGTCAACAGGTCATAGAGCGTGGCCGAATATTCGGTCCGGCGCTCCAGAACCATCGCTTCGGGCATTCCGCGGGCCATGACATCGCGCCCCAAGCGATTGCGGTTGACGAGCCTCGCTGCCGCATCGCGCATGGCTTCCAGCCGTTTGAGCCGGAATTGCAGGATCGCCGCCATCTCCTCGCCGCTCTCGCCATCATCGTGCGGCTGCTTGGGAATCAGGAGCTTGGATTTGAGGTAGGCCAGCCAAGCGGCCATGACCAGATAGTCGGCTGCGATCTCAAGGCGCAGCCGCTGCGCCTCTTCGACGAAACGCAGATATTGCTCGGCCAAGGCAAAAACCGATATGCGCGCCAGATCGACCTTCTGATTGCGGGCCAGATGGAGAAGCAAGTCCAGCGGCCCTTCAAAGCCGGTAACATCGACCACCAGAGCCGGACGCGCGGAGTCTTCCGCCTCACCGCGCTCGGCCCAAAGCCGCTCCATCGGCGTTTCGTCGTCTTTCGGTCGTGCGTTCTTGCCACTCAAATCCGATATGTCCCGCTTCGGCTTATCTCTATGCGACGCCCTCGAACAATCTCGAAAACTCCGCCCGCAAGGCATCTTCCTCGGCATCGTCCGCGCGGCCGGCCGCCGCAATCGCCGCATCCGCCCGTTCCAGGGACCTACCGGAAAGCTCCGGCAGTTGCGATGCAACGGCCACCATCTCGCCCATCACACCATTGCAGTGAAGGACCAGATCGCAGCCGGCCGCAAGGATTGTCCGCGCCTTCTCGCCGAAATCCCCAGAAAGCGCCTTCATCGACACGTCGTCGCTGAGCAAAAGCCCGTCGAAACCGATCTCTCCGCGCACGATTTCACTCACGACCACCGGAGAGGTCGTGGCGGGACGCTTCGCATCGACGGCAGAATAGATGATGTGCGCGGTCATGGCTGCGGGAAGGTCGTTGAGGCGCCTGAAAGGCAGGAAATCGCGCTCGCGCAAGATCTCGAGCGGCGTATCGACCACGGGCAGAGAAAGGTGGCTGTCGACAGATGCGCGTCCATGTCCCGGAACATGCTTGGCGACCGGCATGACGCCACCGGCCAGAAGTCCGTCAGCCGCGGCGCGCCCCATGGCGGCCACCGTTTCGGGGTCGCGTGCATAGGCACGGCTGCCGATCACGTCGTGCGCCCCCTCCACCGGCACGTCCAGCACCGGCAGACAGTCGGCGGAGACGCCCACACGGGCCAGATCGAAGGCCATGAGCCGCGACATCACCCATGCCGCGCGCAGACCTGCGTCACGATCGTTACTGTAGATCGCGGCGAGAGCTTCAGCCGGTGGATATGCCGGTGCCAGAGGCGGGCGCATCCGTTGCACACGGCCACCTTCCTGATCGATGAAGACCGGCGCATCCGGCCTGCCAACGCAGTCGCGCATGTCTTGCACGAGGTCGCGCATCTGACCGGCATCGCCGACATTGCGGGCAAAGAGAATGAAACCCCAAGGCCGTTGGTCGCGATAGAAGGCCTGCTCGTCAGGCGTCAGCCGCGTGCCTGCGCAGCCAAGGATCATAGGTTTCGACAGTGATTCGCTCATGAAATGTATCTTACCGCCTCGCCATGACTTCTGCACGCAGGCCAAACATGAAACGGCCGCCCATGCGGACGGCCGTTTTCAGGTCCAATAACAGTTGCAGCCACTACCGCGCCACGAAGCAGTTGCCTCCGGCGCTCTTGTAGCGCTCGCACAGTTCCACCGCCTCGTCACGTGACTGCGCGGGAATGCGAACGCGGTAGTATGTGCCCTTGCCCTCGATCTCTGCCTTGACGATGTTGACACCCCGACCGTCGAGGACGCTGGCATAGCGCTGCGAGAGATTGGCATAGGATGCCTGAGCCCCCTCCGCTGTCGGCTGCGACGCGATCTGCATCGACCAGCCGCCGGGATTGGCCGCGGCCACCTGAACGGCCTCGCCGACGATCTCGACCGGCTGGTCGGAAGGGCGCGACGGCACGACAGGAACGGTATTGGGCGTTGACGGCTCTGCGCTGCCGGCAGTAGCCGCGCCGTCCGAAGAAGAAGCGGCTGCCGGCTGGTCGGCGGCAGCGGCGGCCGTAGCTGCCGTATCGTTGGCCGCCGGGGCCCGGTCAGGCGTCTCATTGGTTGGCGTCGGCGAAGCCGGTGTCGCTTCGTCCGTCGCCATGGCCTGTGCGGCCGTCTGCGGAGCAGACGCGGCTGGCGCGGCCAGTTCCTCACGCGGAACCAGCGTTCCATCCGGCTTGACCACCATTGTGCGCACGACGCGCGGCGCCACCGCGGCAACTTCCTCAGCACGCGCGGGCGTTGCCGCCGCCTCGTTCGGCACGATCCGGTCCTCGGATTTCCCCGATCCCGGCAACTGTGAAGACTCAGAGGGTTCGCTTGGTGTCGGAGAGGCTGCGCGCGCGGCGAGATCGACTGGCTCCTCGCCGCTCGATACCAGCCGTTCCTGTGTCAGCGTCTCCTGCGCGCTGCCGGCGACGCGGTCGTAGACCATCTTGTCCTGGTTGGGCACGGTCACACCACCCGGCTGCTCCGGCCGAACCTTGACCGGTTCAGGATCGGCCTTGACCAGAACAGGCGCTCCATCCGATCCGCCGTCGCCGCCGGACGAGAACGCATATGCCGCAATGCCTCCGATGATCGCAACGCCAGCCACCAGACCGGCGACCACCAGCCCGCGGCGTTGCCCTGCGGGATTGCGTGCAGGTGCGACCGGAGGCGGCATCTGTTCGGGTGAAGTGCCGTCGAATTCCGAAGTATCGATCGCAAAATCGTCGAGATCGGCTGCCAGCCAATCGTCGCCCAAGTCGACATCGGCATGGGCGGGATCGTCTTGCTGGATATTTCCACGAGCAGCCGGGGCGGCCACGTGCTCCCCCTGGAGATCGGCGGACACGAACGCGCCCTCCGCTGTCTCCCGCATAGATGCGGGCGCGGCTTGTGGTGGTGTCGCGGCTTCCAGGGCCTGCGGATCGTCGAATACCGACGCGAGCTGAAGCTCGAGTTCATCATCGGCTGCAGGCGGCGGCGTCTCATCGCGATAGGCGATCTCGGGCAGATCGAGTTCATCGGTCAGCTCGACCTTGCCTTCAGGGACATCGACCGTCTCAAGCTCGGGAATGTATTCGTTCCACGAAGCCTTCGCCGTACTCGCGTCGCCATCCAACTGTTCCGCCGCAGATGAACGATCCTCATCCGACATCGCCGGATCACCATCGGATTCAGGCTGTCCGAAGACACCGTCAGAACCACGCCAATCGCGGCCAAACACCGGCGCCACCTCGGATGGTTCCGGCTCCTGCCCGAACGCCGCGCCGTTATGGTTCGTGTCAGTCAGAAACGCATCGGATGCGGGCGAAACCGCGTCTGGCACGTCGTACGCCGCCTGCTCCTGCATGGCGGGCATTTCGACCTCTTCGGACGGGACCGAGGAATCGGCGGACGCCAATTCATCAAGCGCCTGGAGATCGTGAGAATCCCACTGATCCTGGGGCATATCATCGGTATGCGCCGCTACCGAGGTCGCCGCGGGCGCATCCGACGCAGGCTCGCGAGCCTCCTCTTTGAGCTTGCTCGTCAGACTTCCATAGCCGATCGAGGCCCGTGAAGCCGTTGCCGCAGCCATGGCCGCGAGTTCCGCGAAGGGATCGTGCGCCTGCGGCTGCTCAGGACCGGCCACCGGCTCGCTGGGCGCGGCAGGTTCATCCGACACCGCCGCGGCTTCATATTCATCGAATTGCATTCCGGCCGCGTGGTTGTCCTCCACGGCCTCTGTCATCCGATAATCGTCTCGCTGCTCGGGCTGCTCGTATGGCGCCGCGAGAAACGTCTCGCTCGGAGACTGCATTTCCTCACGCGGATAGGCTTCATCGACATACGCCTGATCGGCGGCGACTTCGGGCTCGAAGTTGGAGTCGTCCACAGAGCGAAATGTGCTCTGCGGGGTGTGACCGTCATTCTGCAGAGCCTCTTCGTCAGCGACCGCGTGGTCCGGATCGGCGCTATTATCCATCTGAACCGGATCCGGCTGCGCAGGTGACGGGCCCTGTGTTGGGCCTGACCACTTGCTGCCGAGAAGCGCGGCAAGTTCGTCTTCCAGGCTCGGCAGCGGCAATTCAGCCGCCTCACCTGCCTGAGCCTGCGCCGATCCGGTCGAAACCGGCTGCTCCGCATCGGAAACCGGCAACGCGGCGGTCTCTCTCAAAGAATCGGCCTCGGAAGAATTGCTACCGGCGTCGAAGTCCAGATCGAGATCCAGAAATTCGTCGCCAGCAGGCATCAGCTCGGCCGGATCCTCAGAAGCCGGATGATCATGCAATGGCGCAGCGTCAAATGGCGGTTCCTGTGCGACAGGCGCGCCGCCATCCGCCGGCATGAGGCCGTCGACCGTGAGTTCATTCTCCAACATGCTGGAAAATTCTTCGTCCAGCGCATGATCGAGCGGATCGACATCCCCCTCGCGCGCCGACTGGACATCCGGCTGCACCACAGAGACAGGAGCCACGGAGGCATGGCCCGTATCGACCGGAGCCTCGGATCGATCGATCCGCCCATCGGCAGGCTCCCCGGCGTCGAAGGCACCAAGAAGCTCCTGTTCGAGATCGATGCCGAAGTCGTCCAATTGCTGCGTCTCAGACTTCGCTTCAGGCGCCAGGCCCATGATCCGCGTCAGTTCGAGCAGCGGATCGTCGTCCACTGAATCGATATCGCGTTTTACTTTAAGCTGACCATGATCTGCCATGCTTTTTCCCGCACTCACACTCGGTCGGGGCGCCGCTGACGCCGCGAAAGTTGGCCACTACCAGCGCATTGTGGGCAAAAGGTGACAGTTACTTTCCACGAAGCTTAACGCATCTCCTTCGGAGCATCGGCTCCCAAAAGCGCTAGGCCTGACGTCACAACGTCGGAAACAGCCTGCACCAGCCCGAGTCTGGCATATGTCAATTCTCGATCATTAACCTTAAGAAAACGTAAGTCCGGATTATCCGTGCCACGGTTCCACAATGCATGGAAGGCGCTGGCAAGATCATACAGGTAGAATGCGATCCGGTGCGGCTCCAGTGCAAGAGCAGCACTCTCGATCATCCGCGGGTATTCGACCAGTTTCTTGACCAGAGCGATCTCGCCTTCGTCGACCAACGAGCCGACCGCGGCTGCGAGCGAAGCACGATCGAACGAGCCCTCCCCGAAATGCTCGGCGGCCTGCCGGAACACCGAATGGGTCCGCGCCGAAGCATACTGAACATAGAACACCGGATTGTCCTTCGATTGCTCGGTGACCCGGGCGAAATCGAAATCCAACGGAGCATCGTTCTTGCGGTAGAGCATCATGAAGCGGATGGGATCGCGGCCCACCTCGTCGACCACGTCGCGCAAGGTGACGAATTCGCCGGAGCGTTTCGACATACGAACGGGCTCGCCGTCCCGAAACAGCTTGACCAGCTGGCACAGAAGAACGGTCAGCTCCACCTTGTCGCCTGACAACGCCCTGGCGAGCGCCTGCAGGCGCTTGACGTATCCGCTGTGGTCGGCCCCGAGAATGTAGATGAGCTGGTCGAAGCCGCGCTCCATCTTGTCCTTCATGTAGGCCACATCGGCTGCGAAGTAGGTAAAGCTGCCATCCGACTTCACGAGCGGCCGGTCGATGTCGTCGCCAACGGCAGTGGACCGGAACAGCGTCTGTTCACGATCCTCCCAGTCTTCCGGCTTCTGCCCCTTGGGCGGCGGCAGCTTGCCCTTGTAGACGTGTCCGTTGAGCGTGAGATCGTTGATTGCCGAGCGAATCCGGCCGCCATTCGCGGCGTGCAGGGAGCGCTCGGAAAAGAACACGTCATGATGAACATTGAGCGCCGCGAGATCCTCACGGATCATCTTCATCATGGTGTCGATCGTCGTGTCCTTGACGATGTCGAGCGCCTTCTCCTCGGCCATGCCGAGCAGGCCCGATCCATATTCGCCGACCAGAGCTTGCGCGACCGGAATCAGATAGTCGCCCGGATAGAGGCCCGCGGGAATATCGCCGATGTTCTCGCCGAGTGCTTCGCGATACCGCAGCATGACGGAGCGCGCCAGAACATCGATCTGCATGCCGGCATCGTTGATGTAGTATTCTCGCGTAACCTCGTGACCGGTAAAGGCGAGCAGATTGGCCAGCGTGTCACCGACAACCGCGCCGCGGCAATGCCCGACATGCATCGGCCCCGTCGGATTGGCCGAGACATACTCGACATTGACGTTGTGCCCCTGCCCGATTTCCGAGCGGCCGTAACGGGTGCCCGCGGCGAGAATTTCGCGAAGCTGGGCCTGCCAGAATCCGTTGTCCAGCGTCAGATTGACGAATCCGGGGCCGGCGATCGTCACATTGGCGACATCAGGTTCGCCACGCAGCTTTTCGGCGATCTGCTCGGCGAGCGCACGCGGGTTCTGACCTGCCGCCTTCGCCAGCACCATTGCCGCATTGGTGGCAAGATCGCCATGACTGGGATCGCGCGGCGGCTCGACCGTCATGCGTGCAAGATCGAGCTCTCCTCCGTCGGAAGCTTTCAGGCCGAGCGAAAGGATTGCGTTTCTGATCCGCTCGTGAAAATCGGCGAAAATATTCATCTGTCGTCATCCGGATTGGAGAGGACCCACAAGGGCCGCCACCGCCTAACCCATATCCGGCGTATGGTCAAACAGACGGCGATGCTCGTCTATGGCGAAATTGTCGGTCATCCCGGCGAGAAAATCGGCCACATTACGCGCACGTTCGGCATCCGAGGCCCCGGCGGGCAGATCGCGCCATCCTTCCGGCATCGCCTGCGGATCGTTGAGATAGGCGTCGAACAACTCCTTGACAATAGTTTCGGCGTGGGCCCGTTTCGCCATCACGTCGGGGTGCCGATACATGTTGGCAAACAGGAATGCCTTCAGGGCCTTCTCCTGGCGCGCCATGTCTTCACCGAAGCGAACGACCGTGCGGCCGGCTCCCCTGATGTCGTCGGGGCATTGCGGGTTGAGCCTCGCCAGTTCGGCACGCGCGGTGACGATGACATCCTCGACCATGCGCGTGATCTGACGTCGCATGAGTTCGTGGCCCGTGCGCACGGTATCGAGGCCCGGATACCGCTTGCGAACCTCGGCGAGGATCGAGGCTGAGAACGGGACATCCTCCAGCATTTCGAGGGTCAGCAGGCCAGACCGCAGTCCATCGTCTATGTCATGGGTGTCGTAGGCAATGTCGTCCGCGATCGCGGCAGCCTGGGCTTCCAGGGAGGCGTAAGACGAAAGCCGGAGCGGGAATTGCGCATCAAACGCAACGATGTCTTCCGGTACAGGGCCGGCCAATCCCCTACCCTGTTCGTCCAGCAAAGGCCCGTTGTGCTTGACCAGACCTTCGAGGGTCTCCCAGCACAGGTTCAGCCCATCGAATTCGGCATATCGCCGTTCCAGGCACGTGACGATGCGCAGCGACTGAGCGTTGTGTTCGAATCCTCCGGCCTGCGCCAACTTCTCGTTCAACGCATCCTCACCCGTGTGACCGAATGGCGTGTGACCGAAATCGTGAACCAGCGCGACGGCCTCGGCCAGATCCTCGTCGAGATAGAGCGATCGAGCCAGGGCACGAGCAATCTGAGCCACTTCGATGGTGTGCGTGAGCCGGGTGCGGTAGTGGTCGCCCTCATGCGCGACGAAGACCTGCGTCTTATGCTTGAGCCGCCGGAATGCGGTGGAATGGATGATGCGGTCGCGGTCGCGCTGGAACGGTGTGCGGGTCGGGCTTTCCGGCTCGGGAACCAGTCGCCCGCGCGACGATTGCGGATCGCAGGCATAGGCGGCACGCGGCCTGTAGCCGAAGCCGATATCGTTCAAGACCTCTCGTTCCGCCGCCATGGCCCACCGGTTGACTTGCATCCATCCGCTTCATACCTATTGGTCGAATGCGAATGCAAGGTGACGCCATGGGCACTGACGCAATGACTTCAATGAAGGGCGTCGAGGTAACCGACGCAGCGGCTGACCGCATCGCCAGGATCGTCGCGAACGAGCCGGGCAAGACGGCATTGCGGGTTTCGGTCGAGGGGGGCGGATGCTCCGGATTTTCCTACAAGTTCGACCTGGTCGACGAGCGCGGCGATGACGACACCGCGATCGAGAAGAATGGCGCTACGGTGCTGATCGACGAGATTTCTCTGGTCTATATGGGCGGCTCGGTGATCGACTTCGTCGATGACCTCATGGGCCAGTCGTTTCAGATCCGCAATCCCAATGCGGTCGCCTCGTGCGGCTGCGGCACCAGCTTTTCGATCTGAACCTTGATCGACTGACCGGAAAAGGCCGTCCATCCGGGCGGCCTTTTCCGTTTGATGCTTTTTCGTCGTATCAGGCTTCGGCAGACATCGCCGCTTCGCGCAGTTCCTCCTGCGAGGCCGACGCGCCGTTGAAGAGTGCGTTCAAAGCCACTGCCGAAATCGAGGCCAGCAGGATGCCCGAATCGATCAGCGGATGGATCGCATGCGGCATCCACATCTTGAAGTCGGGCGCGATGAGCGGGATCATTCCCAAGCCCAGGGACACGCCGACGATGAAGAGATTGTTGCGGCTGGTGCGGAAGTCGACGGCCGACAGGATTCGTATTCCGGTCGCAGCAACCATCCCGAACATGACGATACCCGCACCGCCGAGAACGAAGGTCGGAAGCGCCTCCACGAGCGCGCCCATCTTCGGGATCAGACCCAGTGCGATGAGGATCGCGCCGCCCGCCACGCATACGTAGCGGCTCTTGATGCCCGTCACTCCGACCAGTCCGACATTCTGCGAGAAACTTGTATAGGGAAACGTGTTGAAGATTCCGCCGATCAGCGTGCCCAGCCCGTCGGTTCGCAGGCCCGCCGAAAGCTCCGGCTGCGACACCTTGCGCCCGGTCATGTCGCCCAAGGCCAGAAACATGCCGGTCGACTCAATCATGACGACGAACATGACCAGTGCCATGGTGATGATGAGAACGGGGTCGAAGATCGGCGCGCCGAAGTGGAACGGTGTGATCAGGGCGAACCAGTCAGCCGACGCCACCTTTGCGAAATCCATCATGCCGAAAAGCGCTGCCGCAATTCCGCCGACGATAATGCCGACGAGCACTGCGATGTTCGACAGGAACCCGCGCGCATAACGCGCGATGGCGACGATCACCAGTAGAACGAAGGCTGAGATGGCCATGTGAGACATCGGCGCATAGGCCGGGTTGGCCAACTTCGGTGCGGCCGACAGGCCCGCGGGCACGTCGCCCAAGGTGGATCCGGCGATCGAAGCCGCTTCGGCGGCCTGCTTCAGCCAGGCTGCATGCTCGGGATCGACAAGGCGCGGCGCCGTCGGTCCCACCGGAACGCCGAAGACCCAGTTGATACCGACGCGCATCAACGTGACGCCGATGACGAGGATGATGGTTCCCGTCACGACGGGTGGAAAGAAGCGCAGCATTCGGCTGACGATCGGTGCCACGAGAATTCCGATAATCCCCGCTCCGATGATCGCCCCGAAGATCATCCGGGCACCGTCCGTGCCGGGATTGGCAATCGCCATGGAGATCATCGGGCCGACGGATGCGAATGTTACGCCCATCATCACGGGAAGCTTGATTCCGAACCATCGTGTCGCGCCCAGCGACTGGATGATCGTGACGATTCCGCAGACGAACAGGTCGGCCGAAATCAGAAAAGCGACATCTTCAGGTGAAAGCTGCAGCGCACGGCCGATGATCAATGGCACGGCAACGGCGCCCGCATACATCACGAGCACATGCTGAAACCCGAGGGTCAACAGACGTGGTGTCGGCAGCAATTCATCGACAGGATGAGTGGCAGTTGACATGAATTCTATTCCTCCCTTAGCCACTTGCGGAGTGTTTCCGACAAGCGGTTCTGCTAGCATCCCTTGCTGCGCTGCCCATCTCCATCAATTTCTGTTTGAATCTGTCGCGAGATTTTCATGAAGATTGCCACCTGGAACATCAATGGCGTGAAGGCACGCATCGACAATCTTCTGCACTGGCTGGAATCCAGTCAGCCCGACATCGCATGCCTGCAGGAAATCAAATCCGTCGACGATCAGTTTCCGCGCATGGAGATCGAAGCCCTCGGTTACAACGTCGAGACCCACGGTCAGAAGGGTTTCAACGGCGTGGCGATACTGTCAAAGCTTCCCTTCGACGAGGTCAATCGGCGACTGCCCGGAGATGACAGCGACGAACAGTCCCGCTTCATGGAAGGCGTCTTTTCCACGTCCTGCGGCGCGTTGAGGGTCGTGTCCCTCTATCTGCCGAACGGCAATCCTCTCGGCAGTGAAAAATTCCCCTACAAGCTCGGCTGGATGAAGCGTCTCGAAGAATGGGCGCGATTGCGGCTGGAACTCGAGGAGCCGCTGGTGCTCGCTGGCGACTATAACGTGATACCCGAGCCCGAGGACGCCAGGAACCCGGACGCATGGCGCGACGACGCGCTCTTCCAGCCCGAGAGCCGGGGAGCTTTCCGCGACCTGGCATGGAGCGGCTTCACCGATGCCATACGTGCCGTCAGCGACGAGGCTGGCATCTACAGCTTCTGGGACTATCAGGCAGGAGCCTGGCAGAAGAACAACGGCATTCGCATCGATCATCTGATGCTCTCGCCCGAAGCCGCAAACCGGCTCGTGAGTGCCGGCGTGGAGAAACACGTGAGAGCGTGGGAAAAGCCGTCGGATCATGTGCCTGTCACCGTAGAACTGGATCTTGCGGCCAGGTAGAACAGCACTTTCGTTGAATTCATCGCTCGACGAGTGCGCTATCGCCACCGCGCTCTGCGCCGATGGTCCTGCGCGCGCCGGCGTGATATCTTTGTCCCATGAAACCGTCAGCCGTTCTGGCGATCATCATGGCGGCCTGTGCATTCGCCAATGCCTCGTCCGTCGCCGCCGAATGCCAATGCGCTGCCAACGGCACGCGCTACGACCAAGGTGCGGTTGTGTGTCTCGACGTACCTGAAGGACGCTATCTAGCGGTGTGCGGCAAGGTGCTCAACAATTCGTCCTGGAAGAAGCTGCAGAACGGATGTCCACTGAGCCTTGCAACCTCCGCGATTGCAGGGCTCACCAACACGGCAGGGCGTGAAGCGATACCGACCGGGTCCTCAGACCATCCCTGACCGAAGGGTCTTTGGCATAGCCGGGGGCTGCCTCACTCTATTCCATGCTGGACGTAGGTCTGCGCCAGGGCAATGGCGGTTCGGCGGTCCGATTCGCCAGCGAGAGCGAACGCCCGCTCCTGCATGTCGCGTATCCAGCCCTGGTCGCTCGGACCCGCGATCTCGAGCGCCGACGTCATCATCGCCAGCCCCTTCACGACCTTTCCGCTCTGAAACAGCAGGTCCCCGAGGGTCGCCTGAGCGCCGGCATGGCCTTTTTCCGCGGCGAGTTGCAACCATCGTCCCGCCTGCTGGACACTCGGGTTGACGCCTTCACCGTTCAGGAACATACGGCCGATCTCGAACTGCGCGTCGGGATTGCGGTAGGTTGCCGCCGCGCGCATGTAGAATTCCTGCGCCTCGAGCGGATTGGCCTTGACGGGCGTGCCGGGAATTCCACGTCGCAGATAGCCCGCCACAGCAACCAGCGCATCGGAGACATAGCTCTCCTCGGGACTGCCGGGCTCGACGTCCTGACGGACGATCTGGCTGAAGGCCTTGAACGCCTCGTAGTCGTTGCGCTCGACCCCGTCGCCTTCGGCATACATGCGCGCCAGCTTCCAGCGCGCGCCGATCTGACCATTCTCGGCAGCATAGCGATAAGCCTCGACGGCCTGATCCTTGTGCCCCTGCTTGTAGGCGCTGAATCCGAACCGGAACACCGCCCACGGGCTTCGGTCCTTCTCCTTGAGCGATTGCGGATCGAAGGCGAGCGCCTGCGTTGCCGCCGCAAAGGTACCCATTACGGCCGCCAGCATCGTCAATGTTCTGATGGATCTAAATATCGGCATAGCAATGCTTTTCTTTGGCCGCGCCGGGATGCGTCACCGCTCCGTCGCGCGCAGACCCTACCGTTTGCGCATATTTCCAGATCGCGCCACTTTCGTAATCCGTCAGGCGCGGTTTCCAGGCCTTCGCCCGTTCTGCCAACTCGACGTCGCTCAGCGCCACATCGATGGTACCGGCATTTGCATCGATGGTGATGACGTCGCCATCGCGCAAGAGGGCGATAGGCCCGCCAGCCGCGGCCTCCGGACCGACATGACCGATGCAAAAGCCGCGCGTCGCACCCGAAAAGCGACCGTCGGTGATGAGCGCCACCTTGCTGCCCATCCCTTGCCCGTAAAGGGCGGCCGTCGTCGCAAGCATCTCACGCATTCCCGGGCCGCCTTTCGGCCCTTCATACCGGATCACAAGCACATCGCCTTCCTTGTAGAGACGCTTCGACACCGCATCGAAACACTCTTCCTCCGAATCGAAGCAGCGCGCCGGGCCCGAGAATTTCAACATCGTCATGCCGGCGACCTTCACGATCGCTCCTTCCGGCGCAAGATTACCCTTCAGGCCGACGACCCCGCCGGTCCGGGTGATGGGCTTTGAAGCCGGGTGCACGACGTCCTGCTCGTCGTTCCAGTGAACATGCTCCATGTTTTCGGCCAAAGTGCGGCCTGTCACCGTCAGGCAGTCCCCGTGCAGATACCCATTTTCGAACAGGGTCTTCATCAACAGAGGTATGCCGCCGGCTTCGAACATGTCCTTTGCAAGATATTTGCCGCCCGGCTTAAGGTCGGCGATGTAGGGGGTGCGCTTGAATATCTCGGCGACGTCGAACAGGTCGAACTCGATGCCCGCCTCGTGCGCAATCGCCGGCAAATGCAGAGCTGCATTGGTCGATCCGCCTGAGGCGGAGACGACCGCGGCGGCATTCTCCAGAGCCTTGCGCGTGACGATGTCGCGCGGGCGAATGTTCCTGGCGACGAGTTCCATGACTTTCTCGCCCGCGGCGAAGTTGAAGCGGTCACGCATCTCGTAGGGGGCCGGCGCGCCGCATGAATAGGGCAGCGCCAACCCGATCGCCTCGGCGACTGTCGCCATGGTGTTGGCGGTGAACTGAGCGCCGCATGAGCCGGCCGACGGACAAGCCGCCTGCTCGATCTCCAGAAGGTCGTCGTCGCTGATCGTGCCGACCGAATGCTGGCCAACCGCCTCGAAGACGTCCTGAACGCTGATCTCGCGGCCTCTGTAGCTGCCCGGAAGGATCGAACCGCCATAGATGAAGACGGAGGGAACGTTAAGCCGCACCATCGCCATCATCATGCCCGGCAGGGACTTGTCGCAGCCTGCCAGGCCAACGAGTGCATCGTAGCAATGCCCGCGCATCGTGAGTTCGACAGAATCGGCAATGACTTCGCGCGAAACCAGAGAGGCCTTCATGCCCTGATGGCCCATCGCAATGCCGTCGGTCACGGTGATCGTGCAGAATTCGCGCGGCGTCCCCTTGGCGGCAGCCACCCCCTTCTTGACCACCTGGGCCTGGCGCATCAGCGAGATGTTGCAGGGAGCGGCCTCGTTCCAGCAACTCGCGACGCCGACCAGCGGCTGTGCGATCTCAGCCTGCGAGAGCCCCATGGCGTAGAGGTAGGAGCGATGCGGCGCGCGTGCCGCCCCTTCCGTGACATGCCTGCTGGGTAGTCTGGCCTTCGATACTGCCTTCACGTCCATCATCTGCCCTGCCGCTCGCTTGTGCGGCTTCTCCTTCAGGCATCGCGCGCTCCGTTCGCGAAACCTACAGCCGATATGCCGTGCGAGCCCATTATGGCGGCAACAGGGCAAGGCTGCCGGGCAGACCTATAGTCGAAAGCTTCTTACGATACTGTTGCCGAACCGCAACAAGCACGCGAAAGCGCGAAGCCTATTCGGCAGGCCCGTGCTCTGTCCCGTCCGGCACCTCGCTCCCCTTCTTTCGCATCAGTACGGAAGCAGCGACCGAGCCGAGGATCAGCGCCATCGTGACCACGAGCGCGACAACCGAGGGGATATTGTAGACATGCGCCACCAGCATCTTGCAGCCGATGAACATGAGCACCAGCGAAAGACCGACCTTGAGCAGGTGGAATTCGCGCATCATGCCCGACAGCACGAAGAACAGCGCCCTCAGGCCCATGATGGCAAAGACGTTGGAGGAGAAAACGATGAAGGGATCGTTTGATATGGCAAGGACGGCAGGGATGGAGTCGATGGCAAAGACGAGGTCCGTTAGCTCCACCGTGACGAGAACCACGAACAAGGGCGTCATGTAGAGCAGACCGTTGCTCCACACGAAGAACTTCGACCCCTGATACTCGTTGGTCACGCGGCCGGTCCTGCGCAGCCATTTGACAACACGGCTGTCGCCGGGATCGATCGTCTCGTCACGCGAAACGAGCATCTTGTAACCTGAAAAGACGAGCAACGCACCCAGCGCCATCCCGATGACGTAGAACTTGTCGACGAGCTTCACGCCCGGAACGATCAGCGACAACCGCATCACGATGGCGCCGACGATGCCGTAGAACAGCACACGATACTGCGCTTCCGGCGGAACCTTGAAATAGGCGAAGATCAAGGCGATGACGAAGATGTTGTCGAGCGAAAGAGACTGCTCGACCAGATATCCCGTCAGGAACTCCGAACCGCGCTGGGCGCCGGCAAAATAGAAGACGCCGCCAGCGAAGACCAGAGCAAGCGTCACATAGCCGGCGACCGTGAGACACGCCTCCCGGCCGGATATCACATGATCCTTCCGGTGCAGAACGAACAGGTCGAAGAAAAGGATGATGGCGACGAACGCCAGAAAGCCGGGCCAAAGGCAGTCTTGCAATGACATGAACTGTAAAGTTTCAAACAGCGCCGCGTCAGCGCGATCGTCTTTCGGTCCGACATCACAGGCGACGCCTCGCCTGCCAGAGGGGCCCGGCCCGGGTGACTGTGCTTATGTGCGCCGGACCAAGAGCCCTTTCAAGGGGCCAGAGAGCCTATTTTTCCGCAGTGTACGGTTGTGCCCCACGGCTGGCCCGATGGCAGCCAGAAGCCCGCTCAACGACGAGCGGGCCCTTATCCGGCCGGAGGTAGCAGAAACGCGAAACGCGCTCAGCCGGTTTCGCGCACCCGAGCAAGGGCGGTCTCCAGCTTGGCGCGCGCCGCGGCCAGTTCAGCGAGCTTTTCGCGTTCGCCGTCGACCACATCCGCCGCCGCCTTGGCGACGAACTGCGGATTGCCCAGCTTCTTCTCGATACGCGCCATCTCGTCGGCTGTCTTGGCGATCGCCTTCTCCAGCCGAGCGGCCTCGGCCTGAAGGTCGATCAGGTCGCCAAGCGGCAGACAGGCCGTCGCCTCGCCGACGACGATCTGGGCGGAAGCCTTGGGCGCGCTGGTATCGAAGCCCAGTTCGCCGATGCGGGCGAGCCGGCGTATCGCCGGATCATGCCTGGCAGCGCGCTCTCTCGTGGTCGAATTCGCTCCGATGATGACGAGCGGTGCGATGGCCGATGGCGGCACGTTCATCTCCGAACGTACGGAACGGATGCCGCTGACAAGTTCGACCAACCAGTTGATCTCTTCAGCCGCGTCACCATCCTCGAATTCCGGTTGCGGCCAGTCAGTGAGGCACAGGAGATCCTCGCGGGCATCTCCCTCCCCGGCCGTCAGCGTCCACAATTCTTCGGTGATGAAGGGCATCATGGGGTGAAGCAGCTTGTAGATCTCGTCCAGCACATAGGCCATGCAAGCCTGGCTTTCCGCCTTTGCCGCCTCATCCTCGCCACCGAACACCGGCTTGAGCAGTTCGACATACCAGTCGCAGAACAGGTTCCAGACGAACCCGTAGGCCGCCCCGGCAGCCTCGTTGAACCGGTAGTTCTCGATTCCCGACGTCACTTTGCGTGCCGTCCGCGTCAATTCGGTCAATATCCAGCGATTGACCGTGAGTGTCGCGTCTTCCGGCCGGAACGCAGCATTGCGGGCCACGCCGTTCATCTGGCCGAAGCGGGTGGCGTTCCAGAGCTTGGTCCCGAAGTTGCGGTAGCCGGCGATCCGGGCCGGATCGAGCTTAACGTCCCTGCCCTGCGCGGCCATGATGGACAGCGTGAAACGCAGGGCGTCGGCGCCGTACTCATCGATCAGTTCCAGCGGATCGATGACGTTGCCTTTCGACTTCGACATCTTGGCGCCGTTCTTGTCACGCACGAGGGCGTGCACATAGACGGTGTGGAAGGGCTCCTCTTCCATGAAGTGAAGGCCCATCATCATCATGCGCGCGACCCAGAAGAAGATGATATCGAACCCGGTAACGAGCACCGAAGTCGGGTAGTAGGTCTTCAGTTCCTGCGTCTGGCGCGGCCAGCCCAGTGTCGAGAAGGGCCACAACGCCGAGGAGAACCAGGTGTCCAGCACATCTTCGTCGCGGGTCAGGATTTCGCCCGGGGCAAAATTCTCCAGCCTGTCCTCGACCCAGGATTTCCAAGGCCCTTCGAGGGCAAGATAGTATTCGACGGCATCGTCGAGCGCTTGCTTTTCCGTTCTTGCGACGAAAACGTGACCGTCGGGACCGTACCAAGCCGGAATCTGATGACCCCACCAGAGCTGGCGCGAGATGCACCAGGGCTGGATGTTGTCCATCCACTCGAAATAGGTCTTGTCCCAGTTCTTCGGCACGAAATTCGTCCGGCCCGCACGCACGCTGGCGATCGCCGGCTTGGCCAGTTCGGCGGCATTGACGTACCACTGGTCGGTCAGGAAGGGCTCGATCGGCACCCCGCCGCGGTCGCCATGAGGCACCATGTGACGGTGCGGCTCGACCTTGTCCAGGAAGCCGCCTTCATCCATCAGAGCGACGATCTTCTTGCGCGCCTCGAAACGATCAAGGCCATCCAGTTCGTCGAGCGTGCGGGTGAGTTCCGGGGTCTCGTCAAGTCCCTCGATGAAGTCCTCATTGTCCTTGAGCAGGATCGTCGCTTCCGGCGTCAAGATGTTGATCTTGCGAAGATTATGACGCTTGCCGACTTCGAAATCGTTGAAGTCATGGGCCGGAGTGATCTTGACCGCGCCGGTCCCCTTCTCAGGGTCGGAATATTCGTCGGCAACGACCGGGATGCGTCTCCCGACCAAGGGCAGGAGGACATGCTTGCCGATCACCTGCTTGTAGCGTTCGTCGTCCGGGTGCACCGCGACACCGCTGTCGCCGAGCATGGTCTCTGGCCGCGTCGTCGCAACGGTGACGTAGGAGGTCGGATCCTCGGGATCGAACACCTTGCCTGCGACAGGATAGCGGAAATGCCACAGGTTCCCGTCGATCTCCTTCTGTTCGACCTCGAGATCGGAGATTGCCGTCAAAAGCTTCGGGTCCCAATTGACCAGGCGCTTGTCACGATAGATCTGGCCCTGCTCGTAAAGCGTCACGAAGACCTCCACGACTGCCTCGGACAGGCCTTCATCCATCGTGAAGCGTTCGCGCGACCAGTCGCAGGAGGCGCCAAGCCGCTTCAGCTGGTTCATGATGGAACCGCCCGACTGCTCCTTCCATGTCCACACACGCTGCAGAAACTCTTCACGGCCGAGATCTCGCCGTTTCTCGCCGTTCGCCTCGAGCTGGCGTTCGACCACCATCTGCGTCGCGATGCCCGCATGATCCATGCCGGGCTGCCAGAGGACGTTCTTGCCCCGCATGCGCTCAAACCGCACCAGGATGTCCTGCAAGGTGTTGTTGAGGGCGTGCCCCATATGCAGCGACCCGGTGACGTTGGGCGGCGGAATCACAATTGTGAACGCTTCCGCGCCCGGCTTCGATCCGGCGCCGGCCCGGAAGGCGCCCGCCTCTTCCCAGGTCTGCCCGATCTTGGGTTCGACCGCCTTGGCGTCATAGGTCTTTTCAAGCATCTGGATCGTCCGCAAATGGGGGAAGTCTGGCAGGGTGTAAACCGGATGGCCGCGGGCAAGTCAACTGCGCGAAATGCCGGACGTACAAAGGCGAGCGCCGCCCGAGGGCGGCGCATAAGGCAATTCGGTGGATTGGAGAGGTTCCGGCTCAGCCGGAGTGGCCGCGGGCGACGCGTTCGATTTCTTCGCGCACGAGACGTTCGACAAGCGTCGGCAGATTGTTGTCCATCCATTCCTGAAGCATGGGACGCATCATCTCGGCAGCGATTTCATCGAAGCTTCTGCGACGGCTGGCGGCAAATGCCTCCGAAAGCTCGTCAAAGGCGGCAGCCACCTGCCGGCCGGCCTGCTCGGAGATGATCGACCCGCGCTTCTCATCATCATTTTCGCGCGCCGGAGAAAGGGCAACGGCACCATGGACCTGAGCGGAGGCGGACGCCGGCGTAGCCGGCTTGGCTTGCGCAGCGGCAGCAGACAACCCCGCATCGATTTCCTTGTCCAGGGCCATGCTGTCTTCACGCTCCCCTGCCGGTTCCTGATCCTGCGGCTGAGCTTCGCGCTGTACCGGCGGTGCGCCGAACGGAGCCTTGCCCGGTGCTTCCTGAGCGCCGGCGGCCTTCGCCTTCAGGCCCATTTTGTCGGCGCTCGCCGAGAGGTGAGACTTCGGCTCATCAGCCGGCACCTGCTCGTGTGAGGACAGTTCCTGAGCCATCGCGGCGTCCGCCTGCGGCTTCAACTCATCCGAAAAGCTCTTCAGATCGTCCTGATCATCCTGATCAGCGACATGGGAGCCAGGCTCCGGAAGCGTCGCCTCTTCGGGCTTACGCACCTGATCGCTGTCCTCGATAATGCGCCTGATCGAGGCCAGGATCTCTTCCATGGAAGGCTCACGCTGTGGGCCGTCCGACTGAAGCCCGATCGATTCCGCCGCTTGGACCGCCATCTAAGATTTCCTCTCGTCCGTTCGAGCACCATCCCGAATCAACAGGAATGCTAACTGAGCGAATCGGACGTGAGAATCCCCCTGAGCGCGGGCAATGCCGTTTCACACAGGTTAAGCGTCAATGCCCGGGCAAATCCCAGATGAAACCGACGGCCTCGACAACGCAAAAAGGGCGGAGACATGATCCCCGCCCTTTCATCAAAGACTTGAAACGATCGCCGCTCAGTTGGCGGCCTTTGCCTTCTCCTGCTCTTCCTTGAGCTTCTTGGCAAAGTCCTCGTTGTTCTTGTTGACGAATTCCTGCAGCTTCTGCTGGCGCTCCTGCAGATCGGACTGCTGCAGCGGCTCGCCATCGAAGGCATCCGTGAAGCCCTGCAGCGAAACCTTGATCGGATTCGGCTGGTTCTGGAAGTTGACCGAGGTGAGAACCAGTTCCGATCCCTTCTTGAACGAGCCGACCAAGGTGTCCGTCAGCGGAACCTCGGCGACGCAGCGGTCCGGGAAGCAGATGGCGTAGTCGACCTTCTGCGCCTTGCCGCCGTCAACCTGAAGTCCGATGCCGGGCGGGATCATGCGGCCCGAGGGAACGGTAACCTGGAAAACCTTGCGGTTCACCTTGCCCTTCACCTCGATCAGGCTGACGCCGGTCACGAGCTGGCCGGAACTGGCAAGCACGATGTTCTGGACGTTGCAGATGTCGACGTCTTCCTGCTTGGAGCAGGCCTTGAACCATCCCTTGGGAACCTGCGGCTGCTGCTGGGCGGCAGCCGGTGCGGCGCCGGCGGCAAGAATGGCCATGAAGCCGGTCGCAATGGCCAGATGTCTGCTCGCCGTGCGTTTCCAATATCTCATAATATCGTGTTCCTCTCGCGTGCTCCGGGGCGCCCGGCATTTGGTGCGTGCCCGCTACCTGTTGCCCAAATGAGGCAACAGGATGGCTCTTCGGCACGCAGACTCGCCGAGGCAGAACTCATCCGCCTGTTACACCGGCGCTGCCATCGAATCCAGCCCGCCAACCCAATTTGCGCCATATCGGGCATGTTGTTGTCGGGCATGGCGCACAGCATGTTACCGTGCGCGGCGAATCGCTGCCCCAAATGTTCGCAGGATCATGAAAACCCTACAAGCTCTCCTGTTCGTCCTCGCATCTATGTTCATGGCGGTTGCGGATGCAGCAGCCGGGTCGGGCCACGCCATCGCGATGCATGGCGAACCGGCGCTGGAAGCCGACTTTTCGCATCTGCCTTACGCCAATCCCGACGCCCCCAAGGGCGGCACAATCAACTATGCGGTGCAAGGGAGCTTCGACAGCCTCAATCCCTTCATCGTCCAGGGGTCCGGCGCACGCGGGGTCGTAGATCTCATTTTCGGCAATCTCGTCTTCGACAGCCTCATGATGCGCTCCTACGACGAGCCGTTCACGCTCTATCCTCTTGTTGCAAAGACCGTCGAGACCAACGAAGACCGGAGCTTCGTGGAATTCCAGATCGACGAGCGGGCACGCTTTTCCGACGGCAAGGCGGTGACGCCGGCTGATGTCATCTTCACCCTCGAACTGCTGCGCGACAAGGGCCTTCCGCGTTATCGCACCACGATCGACAAGGTCGCACGTATCGAGACCGTCGCACCCAATGGCGTCAGACTGACCTTCAGGGAGCCCGACCGCGAACTGCCGCTCATCCTTGGCCTGATGCCGGTGCTGCCCAGCCACGCCATCGACGCCGAGACCTTCGATCGTTCGACGCTCGAACCGATGGTCGGCAGCGGGCCCTACAGGGTCGAGACTGTTCGTCCCGGCGAGTTGATCACCTTTCGTCGCAACGAGGATTATTGGGCCCGCGACCTTCCCTCGAAGCGCGGGTTCGACAACTACGACGAGATCCGGCTCACCTATTTCCGCGACGAAAACGCCCTGTTCGAGGCATTCAAGAAGGGCCTGATCGACGTTCACATCGAAAACAGCGCGTCACGCTGGGCCGGCGAATACAATTTCCCGGCAGCGGTCTCCGGCTCAGTGATCAAGGAACGGTTCAAGAGCGGCCTGCCTTCGGGCATGCACGGATTCGTGCTCAACACGCGCCGGCCGGTCTTCCAGGACCGCGAACTGAGACGTGCGCTCACAGAATTGTTCGATTTCGAATGGGCAAACCGGAATCTCTTCTCGGGCGCCTATACGAGGACGAGAAGCTACTGGGACGGATCGGAACTGTCTTCACATGGGCGTCCCGCAAGCGAGAAGGAGCGCGCCCTGCTGGCCGACTATCCCGATGCCGTCTGGCCTTCGATCATGGAAGGCGACTGGTCGCCGGCGCAATCAGACGGAAGCGGACGTGACCGGGCATTCCTGCGACAAGGCTTCGAAACCCTCCGCAAGGCTGGATATTCTATGCAGGACGGGCGCATGCTGGATCCCGAGGGGCGGCCGGTCACGTTCGAAATCATGCTGAAGGGCAAGAGCGGCGAGGAGCTGGCGCTGGCCTGGCAGCGTACCCTCTCGCGGCTCGGCATTCAGGTGACGCTGCGTTCCGCCGATGCCGCGCAGTACCAGCAACGCCTGCTCACCTTCGATTACGACGCCATCCTCTACACCTATCCCTCCTCGCTCTCTCCGGGCGTCGAGCAGGTCGGCCGCTGGGGCAGCGCATCGCGCGACGCCAACGGATCATGGAACTTCGCCGGCGTTGCCGAGCCTGCTGTCGACGCGATGATCGACGCCATGCTGAACGCGCGCTCGCGCGCCGATTTCACCGAGGCCGTGCGCGCCTTCGATCGCATTTTGTTGAGCGGGGCCTGGGTTGTGCCGCTCTACCATCGTGATGAACAATGGGTCGCGCGCTGGTCGCGCATTGGCCACCCGGACGTCACGCCGCTCTACGGCTATCAGTTGCCGACCTGGTGGCGCGAGCCCCAGTGAAACACCATTCCCACGGCGAATTTCGCGAAAGGCTGCCGAAATGTCTGAAAGAACCACGATCAACGTTGACGTCGTATCCGACGTGGTCTGCCCGTGGTGCTTCATCGGCCAGAAACGCCTGGACCGCGCCATGACGATGGTTGGCGATGTCGAGTTCGCGGTACGCTGGCGACCTTTCCAGCTCGACCCCTCGATCCCACCCGAAGGCTATGAACGCCATGCATACATGAAGGCCAAATTCGGCGACGAGCAGCGCCTGCGCGAGGTCCATGACACGATCAGGCAAGCAGGAAGCGCGGAAGGGATCGCCTTCGCACTGGAGCGCATAGAAGTCTCGCCCAACACGCTCGACGCGCATCGCCTCATCCGCTGGGCCGGGTCCGCCGGCCTGCCGGTCCAGAACCGTCTGGTGCGGCGGCTGTTCGAGTTCTACTTCATGGAAGGCCGCAATGTCGGCGATCGCGACGTCCTGACGGATGCGGCGAAGGAAAGCGGCATGGACGTCTCGGTCGTGCAGGCATTGCTGCCGACCGATGCCGATCAAGAGGCCGTTCGCGAGGAGATCGCCACCGCCGCACGCATGGGCGTGCGCGGCGTACCCTGCTTCCTGATCGAAGGCAGATATGCCGTCATGGGCGCGCAGGACGCCGAAACGCTGGCGGATGCCTTCCGCCAGATCGCCACCGCCAAGGAACGCGGCGAACTGGAAAACCTCGCCTGACCGATGATCCCTGATCGATCAGACGTCAGGCCGCCGCCTTTTCGGCCAGCCGGGCGAGTTGCGTCATGACCACGGCGGAGCCGGCCAGACGCTTTTCCGGGCTCGGCCAGTCGCGCACGAACACAACGCTCTGATCCGGCCTGATCTTGGCAAGTACGCCTTGTTCGCCGATAAAGCGGACCAGCCCCGCCGGATCGGCAAACTCCTTGTTGCGGAACTGCAGCACGACGCCCTTGGGTCCGGCATCCAGCTTCTCGACATTCGCCTTGCGGCACAGCGCCTTGATGTAGACGATCTTCAGAAGGTGCTGGACCTCCAGTGGCAGCGGCCCGAAACGGTCGATCAGTTCGGCTCCGAAGCCGTCGATCTCTTCGGTCGTTTCCAGATCGGCCAGACGCCTGTACAGCGCCAGGCGCAGTTGCAGGTCAGGCACGTAATCTTCCGGGATCATCACCGCGGTGCCGATCGTGATCTGCGGCGACCAGCCCTTGTCTGCCGCCTCTCCGGTACCGCGAAGTTCGGCCACCGCCTCTTCGAGCATCTGCTGGTAGAGTTCGAAGCCGACTTCCTTTATGTGCCCGGACTGTTCCTCGCCGAGCAGGTTTCCCGCCCCTCGAATGTCCAGATCGTGGCTCGCCAATTGGAAACCAGCGCCGAGACTATCCAGCGATTGCAATACCTTGAGACGTCTGTCGGCTGTCGTCGTCAAAGTTCTATTAGCCGGCAACGTAAGCAGCGCATAGGCGCGCACCTTGGAACGGCCGACCCGCCCCCGCAACTGGTACAGCTGCGCCAGCCCGAACATGTCGGCGCGATGAACGATCATCGTATTGGCGGTAGGGATATCGAGCCCCGACTCGACGATCGTGGTCGAAAGGAGAACATCGTACTGCCCGTCGTAGAAGGCGTTCATGATGTCATCCAGTTCGCCGGGCGGCATCTGCCCGTGCGCCGTGGCAACCTTCAGTTCGGGCACCTGCTCACGCAGGAAGGCCGAAACGTCTGCCAGATCGCTGATGCGCGGCACGACGTAGAAGCTCTGGCCGCCGCGATAGCGTTCGCGCAGCAGCGTCTCGCGAATGACGAGAGGATCGAAGGGCGAAATGAACGTGCGCACCGCCATGCGGTCCACCGGAGGCGTGGTGATCAGCGACAGTTCGCGCACGCCCGTCAGCGCCAGTTGCAGGGTGCGCGGAATGGGCGTGGCCGAAAGCGTCAGAACGTGAACGTCGCTCTTAAGATCCTTCAGGCGTTCTTTGTGCTTGACGCCGAAATGCTGCTCCTCGTCGATGATGAGCAGGCCCAGGTTCTTGAACTTGATCGTCGTCCCCAGCAATGCGTGGGTGCCGACGACGATGTCGACTGTGCCCTCCGCGATCCCTTTCTTGGTTTCCGAGAGTTCCTTCGAGCCCACGAGACGCGAAGCCTGGCGAACCTGGACGGGCAGACCCGCAAAGCGCTGCGAAAAGGTCTTGAAGTGCTGGCGGGCCAGAAGCGTCGTCGGCACGACCACAGCCACCTGAAGCCCTTCCATGGCCGCCAGAAACGCCGCCCGCAAGGCAACCTCCGTCTTGCCGAACCCGACGTCGCCGCAGATCAGCCGATCCATCGGACGACCGGCATGGAGATCCTCGACGACGGAATCGATCGCGTTCTGCTGATCCTCGGTCTCGTCGTACGGAAACCGCGCGGCGAACTCGCCGTAGAGTCCGTCAGCCACCGAGATGACCGGTGCACCACGCATCTGCCGCTCGGCGGCAATACGGATCAGATCACCCGCCATGTCCAGCAGGCGCTTCTTGAGCTTCGCCTTGCGTGCCTGCCACGCGCCGCCACCCAGCCGGTCAAGCGGCGTGTCAGCCGCATCGGAGCCGTATCGCGACAGAAGGTCGATGTTTTCGACCGGCAGGAACAATCGCCCGTCGGCTGCGTAGTGGATCTCCAGGCAGTCATGCGGAGCCCCGGCCGCCTCGATCGTGCGCAGGCCGACGAACCGTCCGATGCCGTGATCCATATGGACAACGATATCACCTGCAGCCAGCGCCGAGACCTCGGAAATGAAGTTCGCCGCCTTCTTGCGCCTGCTGCGCCGGACCAGGCGATCGCCCAGAATGTCCTGCTCGGCCACCACGGCGAAGTCTTTGCCCTCGAAGCCGCTTTCCAGCGGCAGCACGGCCAGCGCGACCGTGCCGCGCTCGAGCCGCTCCAGGTCGTCGAAGACATCGACCCGGGAAAGATTGCCGAGGCCGTGTTCCTCCAGGATCTGGGTCAGACGGTCGAGTGAGCCTTCCGTCCAGCCGGCAACCACCACACGCCGTCCGGCCGAGCGTGTCGCGGCGACGTGGTTGACGACGTGATCGAATACGTTTGCGTTGGGGTCTGCACGCTCGGCAGCAAAGCTGCGTCCGGCCTTCGAGCCAGCCGAAACCACGGTGCGATCGCTCGTATCGGGGACATCGAACGGAGTGAGGTCGACCAGCATCCGTTCGCCGGCTGTCGCCACCACCTCCTCAGGCGCAAGATACAGCAGCGGCGGCGATGCCGGCTTGTACGGGGTCGCATCGGCAAGGCCCTGTCCATCCGCCTGCCTACGCCGCGCATCATAATGGTCGAGGATCTGGTCGTGGCGTTCGACGAGTGCTTCGCGCGCCAGATTGTCGAGCACCACCGGCGCATCGGGAACATAGTCGTAGAGCGTCTCCAACCGGTCGTAGAAGAATGGCAGCCAGTGCTCCATCCCGGCAAAGCGACGCGATTCCGATATCGCCGCGTAGAGCGCGTCCTCGCGTGTCGGCGCGCCGAACGCCTCGATATAGCTGCGTCGGAAGCGGCTGACCGTCTCGCCCGTCAGCGCGACCTCGCTTGCCGGCTGCAGCACAAGCTCGTTTCGCTGGCTGGTGGTGCGCTGGGTGGCCGGATCGAAGGCGCGGATCGTCTCGAGCGTATCGCCAAAGAAATCAAGGCGAAGCGGCTCGGGCGCGCCAGGCGCGAAGAGGTCCACAATGCCGCCGCGCACGGCGTATTCGCCGACGTCGCGCACTGTGGACACCCGCTCGAAGCCGCTCGCCTCCAGCCGCCCGATCAGCGAATCCATCTCCACCCGGTTGCCGGGCTTGACGGAGAGGAACTGCTTGGCAAGGACATCTGCCGGCGGCATACGCTGCAGGACCGCGTTGACGGTGGTCAGTATGACCGCGCGATGCGGCTTCTCCTTCAACGCTATCATCTTGGCGAGCGCATCGAGCCGGCGTGCAGCCGCGTCCGCCCCCGGCGAGACCCGGTCATAGGGCAGGCAGTCCCAGGCGGGCAGTTCGAGAACCGGCAACCCCGGCGCCACGAAGGCCAGCGCATCGGCGATCCCTGGCAGGCGTTGGCCATCACGGGCGACGAAAATCACCGGTGTATCGGCGCATGCTTCAGCCGCAATGCGTGCAAGGACGAAGGCCTCATAGCCGTCGGCCACATTGGATACCGTCACAGGACCGATGCGGCCGGGCTTCAGGCCGAGTGGAGAAATCAGGCTCATGGCAATGCTTTGATCTGGGCCGTGTCGAAGCTTCGTGCGGGCTCAATCCGCCGACTGACGGAACTCCTGAATCGAGCGGAACAGCGTCGTGTCGTAGCGCTCGGGCACCGGCTGTTCACCGGTCATCCACTTGAACAGTTCGGTATCGGGCGCCTGGAGCAAATCCTCATACTGTTCGAGTTCTTCCTGCGTCAAGGCAGCTAGGCGCGCGTCCGCGAAAGCCCCCAGAATGAGGTCGCATTCGCGCATGCCGCGGTGCCAGGAACGAAACAAGGCCCTGCGCTTGCGGATGTCGAGTTCGTCAGTGCGGGGGGTGCCATTCATGTCGAAGAATTCCTTTGTCGCGTCGATATATAGTGGATCACGCCGGGTGTCAGCCTTGCGCGACCGTCTAGCCTGCATAATCTTGCCACATGCGCCCTTCCCTTCTCGATCCGCTGTTTGCACCGGTTACCTCGCTGGACGGTGTCGGCACCAAACTGGCCGGTCTCCTCGAGCGGATCGTTCCCGCAGACCTCGGCGAGCGGGAGCCGCGCGTCGGGGATCTGCTGTTCGTCCTGCCGCATTCACTGATCGACCGCCGCAATCGACCGGGTGTCGCGCATGCGCCTGAAGGAGCCATCGTTACACTCGAGCTGCATATCGACCGCCACCAGCCCTCGCCGCGCGGCCGCTCCAACATGCCCTACCGTGTCCTTGCACATGACGAGAGCGGCGAGATCGCGCTGACCTTCTTCCACGCCAAACAGGCCTGGCTGGAAAAGCAGTTGCCCGTGGGCGCCGACGTTCTGGTCAGCGGACGTATGGAGTGGTTCAACGGACGAGCGTCGATGGTTCACCCGGACCATATCGTGCCGGCGGCCGATGCCGACGCGCTGCCCCTTGTGGAGCCGGTCTATCCCCTGACCGCAGGACTGTCGCCGCGCGTGCTGCGGCGCATCCTGCAGCAGGCGCTCGACCGCCTGCCCGATATACCCGAATGGCTCGACGGCGAACTGATGCGCAGGCACAATTTCCCGTCGTTCGGTCAGGCGATGATGCGTCTCCACACGCCGACGGACGCACTCGATGTCTCTCCCGACAACGTCGCGCGCAGGCGGCTGGCCTATGACGAGTTTCTGGCCGGCCAACTCTCCCTCGCCATGGTTCGGGCGCGCGTGCGCAAGCTTTCCGGCAGGCCGCTGACCGGTGACGGGCGTCTGGTCGGCCGTATCCGCGCGGCACTACCCTATGACCTGACCAATTCCCAGCAACAGGCACTCGCCGAGATCGAAGCCGATCTGGCGCGGCCCGAACGCATGCTGCGCCTGTTGCAGGGCGATGTGGGGGCCGGCAAGACGGTCGTCGCCCTTCTCGCCATGGCCCGCGCGGCCGAAGCCGGGGCTCAGGCCGTTTTGATGGCGCCGACGGAGATCCTCGCCCGCCAGCACTTTGCGACCATCGAACCCCTGGCGGCGCAGGCAGGGCTCAGATGCGCGGTGTTGACGGGACGGGAAAAAGGCCGCGAACGAACAGAGACCCTCGCCGGACTGGCCGACGGATCGATCCATTTCGTTGTCGGAACACACGCCCTTTTCCAGGAAAGCGTGACCTATCACGACCTCGGGCTGGCGATCATCGACGAACAGCACCGTTTCGGCGTTCACCAGCGTCTGGCGATGACGGCCAAGGGCGATGCGCCCGACATGCTGGTGATGACCGCAACGCCGATCCCCCGCACGCTGGTGCTGACCGCCTTCGGCGACATGGATGTCTCCCGGCTGACGGAGAAACCGGCCGGCCGCCGCCCCATTCAGACCGTTACCCTTCCCGTCGAACGGCTCGGCGAGCTCGTCGAACGGTTGCGCGGCGCCATTTCCGAGGGCCAGAAGGTCTACTGGATCTGCCCTCTGGTCGAAGAATCCGAAGAAATGAACCTGATGTCGGTCGAGGATCGCCATGCCTCTCTGACGAAAGTCTTCGGCCAAGGCGTCGGTCTTGTTCATGGACGCATGAAAGGCGCCGAGAAGGACGCCGCGATGCATGCGTTCAAGAGCGGCGAAACGCGCATCCTCGTGGCGACCACGGTGATCGAGGTCGGCGTGGACGTCCCGGACGCCACGATCATCGTGATCGAGCATGCCGAACGTTTCGGTCTCGCGCAGCTGCATCAGTTGCGCGGCCGGGTTGGGCGCGGCGACAAGGCATCGACCTGCGTGCTGCTCTACAAGGGTCCGCTCGGAGAGACAGCGAAACGGCGGCTATCGGTGATGCGCGAAACCGAGGACGGCTTCGTCATCTCGGAGGAAGACCTCAGGCTGCGCGGCGAAGGGGAACTGCTGGGAACGCGGCAGTCCGGCACGCCCGGCTTCCTCGTGGCGCGCATCGATGCGCATGCCGATCTTCTCGAGACGGCGCGAAACGATGCCCGGCTGGTCCTCCAACGCGATCCTGACCTGCGCGGCGAGCGTGGACAGGCCCTGCGGCTGCTTCTCTACCTGTTCGGACGCGATGAGGCGGTACGCCTCCTGCGGGCCGGCTGAACCGGGTCAGGCGGCATCGCGCGGTGTCGTCGCACCGGCCCTGACCGCCAGATCGTGTGTCATCTTCTCATATTGCGGCGTCACAAGACCTGCCGAAATGATAAGCTTGGCCGCCTCCTCGACCGTCATGGACAATTCGATGACCTCTGACTTCGGCACATACAGAAGGAAACCCGTGGTCGGATTGGGCGTGGAAGGCAGGAAGACCGCGACCGTCCGTTCCGAATGATCTTCCAGCCTCATGTTGACTTCGGATTCCCGCTCGCTGGAAATGAATATGATCGCCCACAAACCGCGGCGCGGATACTCGATCAGGCCAACCTTCTTGAAGACGTCGGACTGATGCGACAGGACGGTCTCGAATATCTGCTTGAGACCGCGATAGATGCTGCGCACCAGAGGCATGCGATCAAGAAAATATTCGCCGTAGGAAAAGATGGTGCGGCCGATGAAGTTCGCCGTCAGAAAGCCGATCAGCGTAATGAGTATCAGCGCGACGATAAGGCCGAACCCGGGCACGGCAAAGGGCAGATAATTGTCCGGATTGTATCGGGCCGGGATGTAGGGCTTTACCCAGGAATCCACCCAGCCGATGAAGGACCATGTCAGATAGGCTGTAATCGCGAGCGGCGCGCAGACGACGAACCCGGTGAGGAAGTAGTTTCTGAGACGCGTCATTCCGCGGTGCGATTTCGAGTGATCGGACATGGTTCCGTGCTGCCTCAAGAGCAGATGCTTTCACGAAACATAATGCACCGCAGTCAAAATTTGAAAGAGCTAAGCGACAAAATCGACCGGCCGCGGCGCAATGACGCCGCGACGGTCATTGCGCTTATTCCACGGTCACCGACTTGGCAAGATTGCGCGGCTGATCCACGTCCGTGCCCATGAATACCGCCGTATGGTAGGCCAGCATCTGGATCGGCAGCGCATAGACGATCGGCGCGACGAACTCGGGCATGTCCGGCATGATGATGGTTTCCAGCGTCGGCACACCCGCTTTTTGCGCACCGGTCGCGTCGGTGATCAGGATGATCTTGCCGCCGCGCGCCGCCACTTCCTGCATGTTCGACACGGTCTTGTCGAAAATCCGGTCATGCGGCGCAATGACGATTACCGGCATCTGCTCGTCGATCAGCGCGATCGGACCATGCTTGAGTTCTCCGGCCGCGTAGCCTTCAGCATGGATGTAGGAGATCTCCTTCAGCTTCAGCGCCCCTTCGAGCGCAAGCGGATAGCTGGTGTCACGGCCGAGATAGAGCACGTGTTTGTAATGAGACAATTCACGCGCAATGCTCCGGAAACGTTCTTCGAGCCGCAGAACCTGACTGGCCAGCCGCGGCGCTTCGGACAGAGCGCGCAGCAGGGCCCGCTCCCCGTCATTGTCGATCGTCCCGCGCTCGCGCGCCGCGCGCAGTGCCAACGAGGCCAGAACGGCCAACTGGCAGGTAAAGGCCTTGGTCGAGGCGACGCCTATTTCCGGGCCGGCGAGCGTCGGAAAGACGACATCGGATTCGCGCGCGATCGTGGAGCCCTGGACATTGACAATCGAGGCGATCGGCACCCCTTCGCCTCGGCAATAGCGCAACGAGGCGAGTGAATCGGCGGTCTCGCCGGATTGCGAGATGAAGACAGCGGCGCTGTTCTTCGACAACGGCATCTCGCGGTAGCGAAATTCCGATGCGATGTCGATGTCGACGGGCAGCCTGGCGTAGCGTTCGAACCAGTACTTGCTGACGAGGCCGGAGAGATAGGCCGTTCCGCAGGCCGAGATCGCAAGCCGGTCGAGAGTCGCAAAATCGAAAGGAAGCTCCGGCTGCCGAACCGTTCCGTTGGCGAAATCGAGATAGTTTGCCAGGGTGTGTGAAATCACCTCCGGCTGCTCATGGATCTCCTTTTCCATGAAATGGCGGTGATTGCCCTTGTCGACGAGGAAACTGGTCGCGACCGATGTCTGTCTGGGCCGTTCGACCGGCGACCCGGTCATGTCGAAAATCTCGACGCTGCCGCGCCGCACGACGGTCCAGTCGCCGTCCTCGAGATAGGTGACCGAATTCGTAAAGGGCGACAGTGCGATTGCGTCCGAACCGAGATATGTCTCGCCATCGCCGTGACCGATCGCCAATGGCGGACCATTGCGCGCGCCGATCAACAGGTCCTCATCGCCACGGAACATGAGCGCGATGGCAAAGGCGCCTTCAAGGCGCTTGAGTGCCGAAAAGGCCGCTTCCCGTGTGCTCAAGCCCTCGGACAGCCCCTGCGAAACCAGATGAGCGACAACTTCGGTGTCCGTCTGGGTGCTGAACTCGTGCCCCTTGGCTGCAAGTTCGGCCTTCAGCTCGGCAAAGTTCTCGATGATGCCGTTGTGGACGATCGCGACGTCGCCGGCGAAATGCGGATGGGCATTGGTTTCATTGGGAACACCGTGGGTCGCCCAGCGGGTATGGCCGATGCCGATATCGCCCGCGAGCGGCTCCGCCTTCAGCCGGGCCTCCAGATTGACCAGCTTGCCCTCGGCGCGCCGGCGCGCCAGCCTTCCGTTATCAATGGTCGCCACGCCCGCCGAATCGTAGCCGCGATATTCCAGCCGCTTCAGCGCATCCACGATCAAAGGTGCGACGGGCCGACCGCCGATGATTGCAACTATCCCACACATAAACTGCCATTCCCCGCATTGCGCTGGCGCTGATGTAGGGCCGCATAGCACGACAAAGAAGTAAAAACTCTTTTCAGCGCATGACAATCTGTCCGGGTGAGCGGTCGCTTCACCCCTTCGGATAATGACCTAAGCCTTGGATTTCTCCGCGAGCCGGCGGTCTTTCTCGGCCTGATAGCGCACCCTCAGCTCGCCTGCGCGCCCCTCCTTCACCGTCTGTCGTGCCCGGCCAAATGCGAGGGCGTCGTTCGGCACATTGTCCGTAATCACGCTGCCGGAAGCTACATAGGCCGAATCGCCGACGCTCACCGGCGCGACGAGAGAGGTGTTGGAACCGATGAAAGCTCCGGCGCCGATCTGCGTAAGATGCTTGTTGTAGCCGTCATAATTGCAGGTGATGGTGCCGGCGCCGATATTGGATTTCGCACCAATGGAGGCGTCGCCGATATAGGACAGATGATTGACCTTGGCACCGGGACCGATGCGGGCGGCCTTGATCTCGCAGAAATTCCCGACCTTGGAGCCCTCCGCGAGTTCGGCACCCGGACGCAGGCGTGCGAATGGACCGATCTCCGCGCCTTCGCCGACGACGGCCTGTGTCAGATGTGAAAAGGCGTGGACGATCGCCCCCCGGCCGACGCTCACCCCGGGACCGAAGTAGACGTTCGGCTCGATCAGCGCATCGCGACCGATTTCTGTGTCATGGGATAGGTAAACTGTCGCCGGATCGATCATCGAGACCCCGGACAACAACAGATGCTGGCGCCTGCGCGCCTGCCAGACCGCTTCGGCTTCGGCAAGCTCCACCATCGTATTGACGCCGAGGACATTGTCGAAGGCAACCTCTGTGGCGCCGACATGAAGCCCGCGTGCCCGCGCGATCTCGACGATATCGGTCAAGTAGTATTCGCCCTTGGCATTGCCGTTGCCGACTGCCTCAATCAGTTCAAGTGCCAGCCGGCCGTCGATGGCCATCAGGCCGCCATTGCAGAAATTGATCGCGCGCTCCTCCGGCGTACAGTCGCGCTCTTCACGGATCGCCTCGAGTTCACCGTCCTTTTCGATCAGGCGGCCATAGCCATTGGGCCTGTCCGTACGGAACCCCATCACGGACACGGCGGCGCCTTCAGCCAGCAGCGCGCGGGCGCGGCCAAGTGCTTCCGGTTCTACAAGCGGGGTATCGCCGAACATCACGAGTATGTCGTCATAGCCGGTCGCGACGGCCTCGCGCGCCGCCAGAACCGCATGGGCCGTGCCAAGTCTCTCGCCCTGCACGAAGATCGCGGCATCGGGGCTGATCATGCGCACCTCGTCGGCAACGGCCTCCGAACCATGGCCGACGACGGCCGCAACGCATGTGCTGCCGGCACCGAACGCCGCCTTGACCACATGACCGACCATCGACAAACCCGCCACCTTGTGCAGGACTTTTGGCACTGCGCTCTTCATTCGCGTGCCCTCGCCGGCGGCCAGGATGATCGATAGGCAGGTCCGTTCGCTCATGGATGTGTCCGAATGCTGTGTTTTCGGGAGAATCGTACAATCTCTATCATTGCGGCGCCCGCCTGGCCAACCGGCGCGTCAGCCGAGTTGTCCGAGCGCCGGAAACGTCTCCAGCAGCCAGTAGGACATGGTCTGAACTCCACCTGTGAGGAACAATATGCCGGCAGCCACAAGGAGCCCGCCCATGACCTTCTCGACCCTGCCGAGATGCGTGCGAAACCGCGCCAGGAAGCGCATGAAGCTGCCGGAAAACAGTGCGGCGACGATAAAGGGTATGCCGAGACCGAGAGAGTATGCGAGCAGCAGCGCGGCCCCCTCGCCGACTGTTTCCCTGCCGCCGGCGAGCGTCAGGATGGGGCCCAGCACAGGGCCGATGCAGGGCGTCCAGCCAAAGGCGAAGGCAAGTCCCATGACATAGGCCGCGACAACCCCGGCCGGGCGCCCGCCGGCCTGGAACCGGGCCTCGCGCGACAGGAGCGGAATGCGGATGACACCCAGGAAATTCAATCCCATGAGAATGATGACGATGCCGGCGATGATTGCCAGCGGCTCCTGCCAGACGCGCAGCAGCGCACCAATGGTCGACGCACCCGCTCCCAGTGCGACGAAGACGGTTGAGAATCCGAGGACAAAGCCGAAAGAGGCGGTCAGGAGCGCCAGACGCGTATGCGCAGCCGCCGCATGACCGTCGTCCTCGCGAAACTCCTCCACTGAAACACCCGCCATGTAGCACAGATAGGGCGGCACCAGCGGCAGCACGCAAGGCGACAGGAACGACAAGGCCCCCGCCCCGACCGCACTGAAATAGCCGATGTCTAATGCCATAGCCACGCTGCCTCGTTGCCTGTTTCCGCGTCTCAGGTCACAACTGCCTGCCCTGCGCGCCCCGGCACGTCAAGGAATCGGCTCATCAGCCCTGCTCTTCAATCCGCCACAATTGCGCACGGAGAAGCGGTTGCCATCTGGAAATGCTCTATAGACTCGCCATCAGCCACGCGCCAATCACCGTTCGGTGGGCAAATTGCCTCAAGCCTCCCCAGATCGGTGGGGCGAATGGACCTGAATTGTGCCGATTTCCAGTTGACCGGCGTGGTCAGTCTCCCTATGTTCCGCCGCACTTTCCGGGCCGCGGTTGTGGGCCGACGGGAGCGCGTAGCTCAGCTGGTAGAGCAACTGACTTTTAATCAGTAGGTCCAGGGTTCGAGCCCCTGCGCGCTCACCAAAAATACCAATAAAATCAACGCATTGATGCTGGCGACCTGCTTACAATTTTGCCACAATGGCATTGGGTACGGTATGGGTGCAAAGCCGTTCTTTTTTGCCCTTTGGTCCGCCGGGAGAGAGAATAATAACCTGGCTGCCGGTCCTAGCACCTGTCGATCGACCGGCTTTGGCACCATGAAAATGCCCTGATGTAGTGGGGCTCCTGCTCATCTTCGTCATTTCTAATTCAGGCTGCGGCGTAACCAGGAGACGCGAGCCATGCAGAGCCGGTTGTTGAAGACTTTGAAAAGGGGGAATGCGTGTCGCAGAAAATTCGTCAGGGCGAAGAAAACCCTGCCTGCTGAGACGCTGCGTACGTCTCAGCCCGCATTGGGAGTTATCCTCACCAGTTCGGTGCGAGATCAGCTTGAGTGAATCGGGGTCTTCCTGTCACAGCCGCCGTCGCCTGGACCTGCTGCGGCTGGCGCGATAGCGAAGAGAGCGATCAGAACAGCGATGAGAATGCGCATGTCGGAGCTCCTATTCAGGGGCTTGGCAGTCTAGCGCGCAATCGGGGGCCAGACGAGGGCGCGACCCTTCACGTTTTGAAACATGCGGCCATAGCGATTTGCCCTTTCCGGCAATGGGCACCTGTCAGTCACGCTCTATGTGACGCACGACGGATGTGCTGAATTTCGCTATCAATGAAGGAATGCCCGGGGCGTGACGTCAGGACTATCGTTTGGGCTGTCGTCGCGCGACATTTCGCTAATCAATCACGAGCAAGCCGCATACACGGGCGCACATTGCTGGTTGAGACCAGATTGCTCCCTCAGCCAGGGCCCAAAATGGCCATGTGGCAACCGAGATTTGATATCCAGCAACTGGCGCCCGATCGCGATCATGTCATCGACGGAGTGCTGGCGGCATTCGGCCGCAACGAAAATGCCGCTGTCCCGTCTTGCCTTCATTGACTGAACAGCGGCTTTGCCGCCGAAGCCGGCAGCACCCCGGCACAAGCACAGGAAATCGGGCGATATCAAGGCCGCGACGCCCCCTATCGGCCAAGCCGTGCCGTCCAACACCTCATGCTTCCACGATCGCATGAGATTTCCCGGAAGCGTGCTCCAGCCGCGGCGAATCGATAATTCGACCGTCTTCTGTTATAATTCTCGGCATAAGACCCAGCAGCTGCATCGATGTTTCGGTCAGGTGGGCTGCCAACTTTGTCGAGTGTCCATAGGCCCACCTCGTCCGCATTCAATCAGCGCAGGGAGGAAGGGTGCCATGACTATGAACAGATGGATTGCCGTGCTCGCAGCCATCCTTGCATTCATTATCATCGCTTTTTTCATCGTTCCGACCGAGAACGACGCACCGCAGGCAACGGCAAACTCCGAGCAACCCCAGGGCAATTGAGGCCGGAGCATAGTCTGAACGTAATCGTCGGCACCAGTGCCCCCCGCAGGGAGGAAAGCATGACAATACGAGCGAACCGGAACAACGGACAGGACCCCGCCCACGCCCGAACCGACCCAACAGATCCAGCCTCCATTGATCGCGAACTGCCTGACCGGATACCTGATCCCGACCGACGCAGTGTTCTCAAAGGTGCTGGCCTGGCGGCCATGGGCGCTGCGCTCGGCACGGCAATTCCGTTTCACCGCAATCTGCCGGCCGGTGTCATACCCGTGGCATTGGCGCAGGACACCGGCGCAGCGTTGATGAAGGACAAGGACGGACTGACGTTGCTCAATGAGCGGCCGCTCAATGTCGAGACCCCGGCCCACCTGCTCAATGACGACATCACTCCCTATTCGCGAATGTTCATCCGCTCGAACGGGCTGATACCGCAGAGCGCACTCGACATGGACGCGACGGGCTGGACACTGGATGTGGATGGCGAAGTGGATAATCCTCTCTCGCTCAGCCTTGACGATCTCAAGAACGGGTTCGAAACGGTCACGCTGGCGCTGGTTCTTGAATGTGGGGGCAATGGACGCGCCTTCTTCGATCCGGGAGCATCCGGCAATCAATGGACGGTCGGTGCGGTCGGCTGTCCTGAATGGACAGGAGTGCGCCTTGGCGATGTCCTCGAAAAGGCGGGACTCAAGTCATCCGCTGTCTACACTGGACACTACGGCAATGATGTCGACATATCCGGTGATCCCGACAAGGTCGTGATTTCGCGCGGTGTTCCGATAGACAAGGCAATGGAACCCGAGTGCCTCATCGCTTGGTCAATGGACGGTGAAGAACTGCCGGCGTTACATGGCTTCCCGCTGCGGCTTGTCATTCCAGGCTACCCGGGATCGGCCTCGCAGAAGTTCCTGACCCGCATATGGGTGCGCGACAAGGTGCATGACGGCGCGAAGATGGGCGGCCACTCCTACCGCCTGCCCCGGAACCCTGTCGCACCAGGCACCGAGGTTCCTGAAGAGGACATGGAAATACTGACGATCATGCCGGTCAAGTCGCTCATCACAGAGCCTGAAACCGGCGCCGAGGTTTCCGCCGGCCAGCCCGTCGCGATAAGCGGCCATGCATGGGCCGGCAATGGAGACGTTCAGTCCATGCATGTCTCGCTCGACTTCGGGCAGACATGGCAGGAAGCCGAACTCGACGCTCCGCCAAACAAGTACGCCTGGCAGCGCTGGCGCGCCGAGGTCACGCCACCCGAGGCCGGCTACTACGAGGTTTGGGCCCGCGCTACCGACCGCAACGGCATGATGCAGCCGCCCGTTACGCCGGGCTGGAATCCGCGCGGTTACGGCAACAACATGATGCACCGGATCGCCCTCTTTGCCTCGTAAGACAAGCACACCGCCGTATGGACATTGGTTGCGGGCTGCCGCCTGCCTTGTGCTGCCAGTCATTTTCGCCAGCGTGACGGCGGTTGCCGCTCAAGAAGAGCCGAATCGGCCCAGCAGCGGCTATGACCCGATGCGACGCAGCCTGTCGCCTTCCCTCAAGGAAGACGGGGGGGCACCGCCCGGCAACCCGGATTACGGCGGCCTTCCAGATGCGGCGGGCGCCGAGGAGACCTACTATCTTTGCTCGGCCTGCCATTCGATCACAATGGTCACCCAGCAGCGGCTGAGTGACGACCGATGGGATTATCTTTGGGACTGGATGGTCGAGAAGCAGGGCATGCCGCAGCAGGACGCGGAAACGCGGGAGACCATTCTCGACTATCTCAAGACCTATTTTTCGTCCGAGGACCGAGGCTAGGGTGTCTCTCAACCGCACCGCCGCGAACCGGCAGATCGGATTTACGTACTTCCTGCGAAACAGCCCTTCCCTTTGCATCTTGGCAATTGCAAATATAAGTCATCCTGAAGGCCGTCGATGCGCGGCCGACCGGCGCAAGGGAATTGGCACATGCAGGACGACCTCGAAAAATATGCCGTCGCCGTGATCATCGTCTTCGGCGCGCTGATCATCGGCGGGCTCATGGCAGCGGCGCTCGCCTTCGACAATCGCGACGGCTTCTTGCTGGCACTCGGGTCGGCGACGCTGGCCTGGATAGCCGGTCATGCCATGATGCTGGACATGCCTCGCGCCTATGTCGTGCTGATCGGTCTGGCCACGTTGATGGCAATCGGTTCGACCGTCACGCTGCTGTAGAGCCGGCCACCTGGCCAGGCGGCTTTGCGCTCTCCCGCGCAGCTCCAACAGGATAAAATGGCTATGCCCTCGTCACCGCAGCGACGGTTGTCTGTTCTGGGAACTTCTTGCCGCGCATTGCATTGGTGTAGTCGCATGCCGCCGCGCCACCACCAAGCTGTCGAAGCAGGCAGACGGACAACCTTCAGTTGGGTGAACCGCACCTCTGAGAGGATAACATTACAAATGGCACCCTACGCCATAACATAATGGAGGACGAAGCCGTAATCGGTTACAATGGCAATTGGAAACATCCCGAGGGGGCACCCCCCGCCTTTGGCTCCCGACCGGGATGTCTATGCCCCGCCCAGGCGAAAGCCGGGCGGGGTCTTTTTTTATCGAAACGTCATTCCGGATTATTCTGCCGATCAACAAGTCATGGCGATCGCACATCGGCTGCTATCGCGCGTGCGCACATAATAGGGACGCGGCATTCTCCCATCGGTATCGCATGTCAGGTGCGCTGCCTGGTCAATCGGCGTTCCTACACGCACCGGCAGCAGAAAGCGGCCGTTTGCAAATACATGGATCTGATGGTGCTGCGCGTAATAATCGACGGCCTGCCGGCAGGTCATCTGTTCGGCCGGGAGCTGCGCTGCAGCGGGCAACGGGGCAATCAGACACAAGGCTGTCAACACACGGCGAAGAAGCATGGGATGTTCGCCACCTTTCGAGCGTTACGACTGGACGCCATGACATATCGAAATTCGGAGAAATGCAAAGACCTACGCCTTTTCGATCGCACGGAGGCAGGGCATGCGGTCTGAGCGTCCGAAAAAGGGATGTATTGCCGGAACTCTCGGTCAGGCATACGATTTCCTTATGACAGAACGGGCGACCCCGGATCGCCCCCGTATGAAACGTTGATGAGGAACACTGCGATCATGCCGCTTGCTCCAGCCCAATGCAGAGCCGGCCGCGCGCTCATAGGATGGTCAGTTGATGCGCTGGCCACGGAAACCGGGCTGCCGGCGGGTAACCTCGCGGGCTTCGAGGACGGCAAGATCGTGCTGCCGCGTGAACAACTCGATCTCATGCGGAACACGTTTGAATTGGCCGGCATCGAATTCATCGGCGATGCCGCTGGCGAAGGCATCGGCGTGAAGTTGCGCCGCCCGGCAGTCGTCCAGAACGGCATCCGGCCGCAGGATCTCAACGCTGCCAACGACGATTGAGCGCACCTGTCTTATCTGGCCGCATACATCATTGGATGAGCGCGGCGCGGGTCAGCCGAACCCCGCGCCGCCGTCGTTCGTTCACAGCGTGATGCGGTACTGCGCAAAGCCGTCCGTGCCCTCGCCGGCTGGCGCGATCGCCACGCCCTTGACGTCGGCGATGAAATCCTTCGCCTTCGGCCCCGTCTCGAAGAGAACCGTCGCCCCTTCGACCGGCGCGAAGGACCAGTTGGCGTCGGCCGACGGGTTGATGGTTCCCTGCTCGACGATGTAGCGCACGATCACGTCGCGGTTCGTATCGGGCGCCTGGAAGATGACCTTCGAGGGCTCGATGCCGGGGAAATTGCCGCCACCACCGCCGCGGTAGTTGTTTGTTGCGACAACGAATTTGGCTTCGGAATCAATCGGTTTTCTGTCAAACTTCAGGTCGACGATGCGGCTTGATCCGGGATTGATCTCATTGCCCTTGGAATCATATTTCGGCGGCTGCGTGAGGTCGATCCGGTAGGTCACGCCGTCGATGACGTCGAAATTGTACGATGGGAAATCGGGATTGATCAGCGGCTGGTCGGCCTTTCCCGGTTCGATCTGATTGAACATGCCGGCCGACATTTCCAGCCATTCCTTGACCTCGGCCCCGGTGAACAGCACGGCCTGCACCGTGTTGGGATAGAGGTAGAGGTCGGCGACATGCTTGATCGCGACATCGCCAGCCGGCACATCAGTATAATAGTCGGGACCACCGCGCCCGCCCGCCTTGAAGGGCGCGGCCGCCGAAAGCACCGGCAGATCCTTGTACTCGGTCTCCTTCAGCATGTCGGCGATGTACCAGGTCTGGGCCTGGGAGACGATTTGTACCGACGGATCGTCAGCAACAAGAGCAAAGTAGGAATGGAGCGGAGCCGATGTCTTGCCAACGGCAGTACGCACATATTCCAGCGTCGCCTCGTGCAGTGCGCGCACCGAGTCCTCGACTTCCGCCTTGCTCTCGACCAGCGGTTCGACCTTGCGCTCGACGCGCTTGAAGATCGGCCGCGCCTCGCTGGTCGAGGCCGTCACCTTCCATTGGTTTGCATCACGCTCCAGCATCAGGTCGATCAGGCCCAGATGTGAGCCCCAGAAGCCGCCCATGACGGCCGGCTTGCCGGATATCGTGCCGGCAGCATTGTCGACGCCCGCCATTCCCTCGAACTTGGGGCCCGGGAAGTCGAGATGGCTGTGGCCGGTGACGACCGCGTCGATGCCCTCGACATTCGCCAAAGCGATCGAGGCATTTTCGGCATTCTCGACATAGCCGGCCTCGCCCATACCCGAATGCGACAGGGCGATGACGATGTCGGCCCCCTCCTCGCGCATCTGCGGCACCCAGGCCTCGGCGGTCCTGACGATGTCGCGCGTCATCGCCTTGCCGGTCAGATGGCGCGAATCCCAGGTCATGATCTGCGGCGGCACGAACCCGATCAGCCCGACCTTGATCGGATGTTCGTTGCCCGCGCCGTCCTTGATGGTCTTTTCCAGGATCACATAGGGCTTGATGAACAGTTCATCGTCACGCGCGTTGGCGGCCAGTTGCCCCTTGGTCAGATTGGCGCAGACGAAGGGGAAGTTGGCCCCGTTCAGCACCTTGAACATGAAGTCCAGACCGTAGTTGAACTCGTGATTGCCGAGGGTGGAACAGTCGTAGCCGAGCGTGTTCATGGCCGCGATGACCGGGTGAATGTCTCCGTCCTTCATGCCACGTTCATAGGCGATGTAATCGCCCATCGGATTGCCCTGCAGGAAGTCGCCATTGTCGATCAGCATGGAATTGCCTGCCTCGGCGCGGATCTGATCCATGATCGTTGCGGTGCGGGCGAGCCCCATCGAGTCGTTCGGCTTGTCGGCGTAGTAGTCGTACGGAAAGACGTGAACGTGCAGATCCGTGGTCTCCATGATCCTCAGATGCGCCTGGTTGGCCTGGGCGCGGGCAGCAAATGGGTGGAGCATGATCAGGCTGCCGGTGGCAGCGGCGCCAGCAAGAAAGGAGCGGCGCGAAATTGGATGCAGTGTCAACGACATAAGAGAACCCCATTATTTTAGCGGCACAGCGAATTGACCAGGAAATGTCGCGCCGGTTCGCGGGCAAGTCCAGCAGATTCATCCTGCAGTTTCGTGACAGTCATCACACGGGACAATTGCCCGGAAGATGGGTCGCGTCTAGCATTGGCCGATGAACGGCGAATTGAACAATCTCGCCAACGGGTTGGAAGATCTGGCGCGACACGCCCTCACCTATCTGTCCGACCCCTGGCTCATCTACCAGATCGGCCTGGCGGCGGGCATGTTCGCCCTGGCGAGCTACCTGGGCGCAAAGATCGAGCCCGCACTGGAAGAACGCGTCCGACGGATCAAGGGCCATCCGGGTCTGCTGCGCGTCATCGCTGCAGCCATGCGCCGAACGCGCTGGATTCTCTTCGTCCTGCTGCTGTTGTGCGCTGTTGTTATACTGCGCAACCTCACCTGGCCAAGCCGCAGTTGGCTTTTGTCGCTCGCGCTATGGCTTTCGACGGCGTGGCTCGCCGCATCCATTCTTTCGCGCATCATCCGCAGCCGCCTCGCCGCGCGCACGATAGCCTGGATGGTCTGGATCTACGCCGCGCTGGTGATACTCAATCTCGATGATCGCGCGGCCGCGCTGCTCGACGAGGCCGCCCTGCCACTCGGTGCCATGCGTCTGTCGGCGCTCACGCTGCTCAAGGCGGCGGTGCTGCTCACTGCGGCCGTCTGGGTGGCCAATGTGGTCGGCAACTTCGTCGACGAACAGGTGCGCAACTCGCAGGAACTCACACCTTCGATCAGGGTGCTGATCGGCAAGCTGGTCAAGATCGGGCTCGTTCTTCTGGCCGGCGTCGCAGCACTCTCGGCGGTGGGTGTCGACCTAACCGCCTTTACCGTCTTTTCCGGCGCCGTCGGTGTCGGACTCGGTTTCGGCCTGCAGAAGGTCGTGTCAAACTTCATCTCGGGCGTCATCATCCTCATGGACAAGTCGATCAAGCCAGGCGACACCATATCGCTTGGCGAAACATTCGGCTGGATCCGCGAGCTGCGCGCTCGCTTCGTGTCCGTAGTCACACGTGACGGTCGGGAATATCTGATCCCGAACGAGGATTTCATCACCCAACGGGTGATCAACTGGTCCTTCAGCGACGAACTCGTTCGCCTCGATGTCGATTTCGGCGTCTCCTACGATGCCGACCCGCACGAGGTGAGCAAGCTCGCCATCGAAGCCGCCACGACGGTGGCCCGGGTCGACGCCGACCGCCGGCCGGTCTGCTGGATGACGGGCTTTGGCGAATCGTCCGTCGACTTTGTCCTGCGTTTCTGGATCCGCGATCCGCAGCAGGGCCTGACCAATGTTCGCGGCAAGGTGCTTCTGGCGCTCTGGGACACGTTCAAGGCGAATGGCGTAGCAATCCCCTATCCGCACCGCGAAATCATCGTCAGGCAGCCCGCGAACGATATTTCTGGCCAGAGGCGGGATGACTGAAGCGGAAGGTTCGGTCAGCCCTGGTCAGGCCGCACCCCGGTTCCCGTGCGGTCGATGATCTCGCGCAGCGCGAAGGACGAATTGATCTTGATCACATGCGGCATCGCGGTGAGCCATTCCTTGTGTATGCGCTCGTAGTCCTCGAGATCGCGCGCGGCAATCCGCAGGATGTAATCATACTCCCCGGACATGAGATGGCAGGACAGGATGTTGGGGCAGCGCTTTACCGCCGTCTCGAATTCGCTCAACGTCCTTTCGAACTGGCCCGACAGCGAAATGTGCACGATAACGGTCATCTTGTGGCCGAGCGCGCCATTTGAAAGCTTGGCGTGATAGCCTTCGATGACGCCGGAACGTTCGAGCTGATCGAGCCGGCGAGAGCAAGCCGACTGCGACAGACCGACCTTCTCGGCCAAGGATGCGTTCGACATGCGTCCATCCTTCTGGAGCGCGTCGAGGATCGCAAGATCAATCCTGTCCATCGCCATGGGTGCAAACTCCCGCGAATTTCATGCCGCCCTGCGCAACAATCTTCATATTCAGTGTACGGCATTATCCAACATTGCAAGCCCGTTCGAAGCCCTATCTGCTTTAATGTCGCAAAGGGAACAATAATTCGGCTGGAGGTCAAAATGCGCGTCGGTTGCCCGAAGGAAATCAAGAACCACGAATACCGCGTCGGACTGACCCCGGGATCGGTCCGCGAATATGTCGCGCATGGCCACGACGTACTGGTGGAAACCGGCGCAGGCGGGGGCATCGGTGCCGACGACAACGCCTACCGGGCCGCTGGCGCCTCCATCGCCTCGACCGCCGAGGAGATCTTCACCAGATCAGACATGATCGTGAAGGTGAAGGAACCCCAGCCAAGCGAGTGGGCGCAGATGCACGAAGGCCAGATCCTTTACACCTACCTTCATCTGGCTCCCGATCCCGAGCAAACCAAGGGCCTGCTGGCGTCGGGCGTTACCGCCATCGCCTACGAGACGGTTACAGACGATCGTGGCGGGCTGCCGCTGCTTGCGCCGATGTCGGAGGTTGCCGGGCGTCTTGCCATCCAGGCTGGCGCGACGGCGCTGCAAAAGGCCAATGGCGGGCGCGGTGTCCTGCTTGGCGGCGTACCGGGTGTCCTGCCGGGCAAGGTTGCGATCATCGGCGGCGGCGTGGTGGGTCTCAATGCCGCCAAGATGGCGATCGGCCTCGGTGCCGACGTGACCATCCTCGATCGATCCATCCCGCGATTGCGCCAGCTCGACGACATTTTCAATGGCCGCGTGCACACGCGATACTCGACAGTGGAGGCACTGGAGGAGGAGTGCTATTCGGCCGACGTGGTCGTCGGTGCGGTTCTCATTCCCGGTGCGGCGGCGCCAAAGCTGGTCACCCGTGAAATGCTCACCGCGATGAAAAAGGGCGCGATCCTCGTGGACGTCGCAATCGACCAGGGCGGCTGCTTCGAGACCTCTCACGCCACGACACATGCCGACCCGACCTATGAAGTGGACGGCATCATTCACTACTGTGTCGCAAACATGCCGGGTGCCGTTCCAGTCACCTCAGCACAGGCGCTGAACAATGCAACGCTGCACTACGGCCTGCAACTTGCCGACAAAGGGTTGAAGGCGCTTGCCGACGACCTGCATCTCAGGAACGGTCTCAACGTCCACAAGGGCCGCATCACCAATCGTGCCGTGGCCGAGTCGCTCGGCTACGAATTGGCGGAGCCGTCGGTCGTCCTCAGGGCGGCCTGACTCTCTGCCAGGCGCCTTGGATCGCCGTGTTCCTCCGCGCGCGGTCGTCGAGCCCGCCGGACTCTGCACCGGCGGGCCGCTTGATATCTGCGCTGTAAGAGTCACCGTACGACACGCTCGATTCGCAACTGGTAGCAATTGTTGCGGGCCGAACGCATGTGCAGGAATGCAACGTCGACGCGTGCCAGCAATTCATGCGCCCGTACGCAGATGTCGTGTGTGGCGACGACCGCCCCGGTGCCGTAGATGATGCGCTCGTCGCGATCATAGCCCCTGACGATGTAGTCCGGGGTCGCGCGGAACATCTCGGGCAGCACGTCCGTTTCGGGCGCACGGGCGCAGGCCTCGGCGCACAGAAAGATCGGTCCGGTTTCCGCATAGGGCTGAAGGGTCTCGAAGGGGCGATAGGCGAGAACGAGATATTCCCTGCCGGCCGGCACGATCTTCAGGCAGTGGCGGCAGGGTACGCCGGAGCCATCGGACACACGACACTCCGGCTGCAGCCCGTAGGCGTCGGATGCGCCGGCCTGGTATGCCCTCACCCTGTCGGTGGGCATCGCTACATATCTGATGAGCATAAAGATTTCTCCGCAAATGTTGGCGGAGAGCATCCTGTGTTTACCCGCCCACAAGCGCCACCCGTTTCCGGCCGCCAGACGGTTTGGTCATATCGGTCATCGCTGCGCCGTGCGCCCGTTTTGGACGCAGCGGTACAGTCCATCACTTCGACACTGCGCATTGTGTCCGAATCTATGCCGATTCTCGGGTCGCTGCGGTCGTGGCTTGCATATCACCAAACCGCACTGCATAGTCGGAATGCTCGTCATTGGTGCACAAACATGTTAACACAATCATATGTGAGTGCCACCCCATGTCAGCAAACACCCACCCAACGACTTCCGACACCTCAAAGGTCATTACGAGCCTTCCAGGAAAGGGCCGCTACGACGAGGAGGCGCGCCGCGAACGGCTGGAATTCCTGTCTGATCGCGGCTTCCCTCCGCTCGACCTGATATCAAGAACCGACTTCGAGCCGGAGCGTCTACGCAACAACCTCGAAAACTTCGTCGGCGCCGTCGACGTACCCATCGGCCTTGCAGGTCCACTCCTCTTCAAGGGTGGCCAGGCGTCCGGAGCTCATTTCCTGCCGATGGCCACGACCGAGGGAGCCCTGGTCGCTTCCACATCGCGCGGGTCCGCAGCCCTGTCCCGTTCCGGCGGCATCCACACGCTGGCGCTGCAACAAAGGGTGCAGCGTGTGCCTGTCATGAGCTTCACCAACATTGCCGAAGCGATGCGCGTGATCGACTGGCTGCCGGATCAGATGTCGCAACTGCGCTCCGTCATAGCGAAACACTCCCGCCATGCGCGGCTCGTTCGGATCGATCCACATCTGATCGGACGGCATTTGTATCTCGAGTTCATCTATCAGACCGGAGATGCAGCCGGACAGAACATGGTGACGATCTGCAGCTGGGAATCCTGCCTCTGGCTCATCGAGCGGATGAAGGCAGAATTGTCATGTGAACCGAAGGATTTCGTAGTCGAATCCCACCGGTCAAGCGACAAGAAGCTCTCCCACCAATCGTATCTGACGGGGCGCGGCATTCGCGTCGTGGCGGATTGCCAATTGTCGCCCGAGAGCATCAAGGACATTCTGAAGACCACGCCGGACGGATTGTTCGACCACTACCTGCGCACCTGCGAGAGCGCCATTGCGATCGGTATGATCGGTGCGAATGTGAACGTGGCGAATGTCGTCGCGGCAGCCTTCACAGCGACCGGCCAGGACATCGCTTGTGTGCACGAGTCGTCGGTGGGCCAATTGCATATCTCGCCGCCGGACAAGGACGGTAGCCTTTACGTGAGCCTGCATATGCCGTCATTGGTCGTGGGCACTGTCGGCGGAGGAACCGGCCTGCCCCGCCAGAAGGAAGCGTTGCGTTTCCTTGAATGCGAAGGCGACGGAACGGCCCTTCGACTTGCCGAAATCATCTGCGGTTTCGCACTCGCCCTTGACCTTTCGACAAGTGCCGCGATGGCGGCGGGTCATTTCGCTCGTGCACACGAGGCCATGGGACGCAATCGCCCCGACGCGGCAAAAGCGTAAGCCGTCTTGCCGACAGGCCATCGGACGCCACGGTCACGCGCCCGATGGCGCATTTGTTGAACGGCGATGACCCTGCGACCACCACAGTGACGATTGCCGGCAATCGCTATTGCCAGGGTTCGACCTCTTCCTCCGACCAGGAGACGGGAACGAAACCCATCTTCTGATAGAGCTGCAGCGCTCGTGGACTGTCGAGCGTGTTGGTGTGGATTGTCACCTTGTGAGGCTGATGCGACCAGGCGGCAAATATCGCCGAAGAGAGGAAAAAGCGCCCAAGGGCCCTGCCCTGAAACTCACGCATGAGGCCGAAATATACGATCTCGACACTATCGGGCACGCTGGAGAGATCGAGTTCGAAGAAGCCCGCAGGGGCGCCATCGACATAAAGAACCTCGATCCGCGTCTCGGGCCGGTGGAGTGCGGCGGACAGATCGCTGTCAGCGATCGAGCGGCGCAGCATCCAGTGGTGCGGCTTGCCCACCTGCTCGTAGAGATACCGGTAAAAATGCAGCGGAATGGCATCAACACGCATCAGGGCCAGTTTCTGGCCAACGGGGACAGGAATCCGCATCGCAGGCGGCGATGTCATTTCCAGATGGGTGATGCGGGCGATCAGTTTCCGCGGACTGCCCGTCACGATGGCTCCCCCTCGCCGACGACCGGCGTGTCCGTCTGGCTTGCCCATTCCGTCCACGATCCGTCATAAAGCCGGTTGTCAGTGTGGCCGAGCGTCTCCAGGGCGAGCGTGAGCACCGCCGCGGTAACACCGGAACCGCAGGACGTGACGATTGGCCGGCTCAAGTCGGCGCCGGCATTCTGGAAGGCGGCGCGCAGTTCATCTCCAGGCAGAAGCCGCCCATCACGGACCAGCGAAAGCGCAGGGACGTTGGCCGCTCCTGGCATATGACCTGCGCGCACACCCGGTCGCGGTTCGGGCTCGAGGCCGGCAAAGCGAGCCGCGGGCCGCGCGTCAACCACCTGCGCCGAGGCGGCAGCGACGATGCCGCGCATATCCGCCAGATTCGCTACGCGTTCGGCGTCGAATTCGGTTCGAAAGAAATTGGGAGCCGTCTTGGTCGGCTCTGCCGTCGTCGGACGGCCCTCGCGATTCCACCCGTCCAGCCCCCCTTCGAGCAGCCGGACGTCACGCGCGCCCATGATGCGGAACATCCACCACACGCGCGGTGCGGAAAAGAGGCCGGGACCGTCATAAACGACGATCAGGTCGTCCGCCGCAATACCCATCGAGCCTGCATGCTGCGCGAACTCGTCGGGTGACGGAAGAGTGTGCGGCAGGTCCGAGTCGGGGTCGACGATGAGATCCTGGTCGAAAAAGACGGCACCCGGAATGTGGGCAGAATCATACTCTGCACGCGCATCGCGGCCCTGAGCCGGCAGATACCAGGACCCGTCAACGATCGAGATGCCGGGCGTGTCCAGCCGCTCGGCCAGCCAGTCGGACGTGACGAAGATATCTTCACCGCTCATGGTCACACAACGCCTCGATTGCCGTTCGGTTGCTTTGGACGAATTCAGGCCGGCAAGGGACCGAAGCGGATACGGAACCGCCGGTTCTCGCGCCCCTTCTTCTCGATCTTGCCGATATGGATATCGCCCACTTCCTGCGTTTCGCTCACGTGGGTGCCGCCACAGGGCTGGCTGTCGGTGGCGCCGTCCTCGCCGATGCAGACCAGCCGTATGCGCCCCATTCCGGCGGGCGGACGCACATTCTTCGACTTCACAAGCCCGGGATTTGCAGCGAGGTCGGCCTCGCTGATCCATCGCGTGAAGATCGGATGATTGGCCTCAACCAGCCGCATCATCGCCTCGCTGACGCTTTCGCGCGTCACGCCGGCATCCGGCAGGTCGAAATCGACCCGCGACTCCTCCTCACCCACGGCCGCCCCCGTGATCGGGAAGGGACACACCACGCTCAAGAGATGGCAGGCGGTGTGCATGCGCATCAGCTTGTAGCGACGCTCCCAATCGATATGCAGGACCAGATCTTCACCGACCTCCGGCAACGCCTCGCCCGAGGCCGGCACATGGATGATCTCGTCCTTGGTCTCACCGGTCACCGTCGCGGCGATTCTGATCTTCGAGCCGTCAGCGCGCTCGAAGAACCCCGTGTCTCCCGGCTGCCCTCCCGACGTCGCGTAGAAATTCGTCTGGTTGACGATGATACCGCCGCGGTCGTTGACCGCTACAACGCGGCCTTCAGCCGTCGACAGATAGCCATCCTCGCGAAAAAGAGCTTGCGTCACATGCACCATCAGCCGACATCCTCGAACGGCACCTCGATCGCGCTGCGGTCTTCCATCCAGCCCGGCACGGGAAGGTTCTTCGACCGCAGGAACTGCGGATTGAAAAGCTTTGACTGATAACGGGTGCCATAATCGGCCAGAATTGTCACGATCCTGTGGCCAGGTCCCAGATCGCGTGCGAGCCTGACAGCGCCGGCAATGTTGATCCCTGTCGATCCGCCGAGGCAGAGCCCCTCCTGCTGAACGAGATCGAAGACGATCGGCAGCGCCTCCTCGTCGGGTATCTGGTACGAAAAGTCGGGCGTAAACCCTTCCAGGTTCGCGGTTATCCGCCCCTGGCCGATACCTTCGGTGATGGAACTCCCATCGGACTTGAGAACGCCTTCGGTGTAGAAGGAGTAGAGGGCCGCGCCCAGCGGATCGGCCAGGGCGATCTTGACGTCCTTGCTCTTCTCTTTCAGTCCGGCCGCGACGCCGGCGAGCGTGCCGCCGGTTCCCACCGCCGAAACGAAACCGTCAATCTTGCCGCCCGTCTGCTCCCAGATCTCTCGGGCCGTCGTCGTGACGTGCCCTTCCCGGTTGGCGACATTGTCGAACTGGTTGGCCCAGATCGCGCCATTGGGGTCCGTGCGGGCCAATTGTTCGGCCAGTCGGCCTGATACCTTCACATAGTTGTTCGGGTTCTTGTAGGGAACGGCCGGCACCTCGATCAGTTCGGCGCCGAGGACCCGCAGCGCGTCCTTCTTTTCCTGGCTCTGTGTGTCCGGGATGACAATGACCGTGCGGTAGCCGAGTGCCTTCGCGACAACCGTGAGGCCAATACCGGTGTTGCCTGCCGTCCCTTCCACGATAACGCCGCCTGGACGCAGCAGCCCCTTCTTCTCCGCATCGCGGATGATGAACAGCCCGGCCCGGTCCTTGACAGACTGTCCGGGATTCATGAATTCGGCCTTACCGAGGATTTCGCAGCCAGTCTCCTCCGAAACCTTGTTCAGCCGGATAAGCGGCGTATTTCCAATGGCGTCGATGACGGTGCGATACATGTCCGATCCTTCGCATTTGCCACGGCGGCCGTGCCGCCATCCGTTTCGGCTGGTCTTCGATCCAGCCTCTTGACCTTTCTGGTCTAAGGAGACGGCATGGTGCTTGCAAGATGGGATATTTCGCGTTTGCGCCGAATGGGAGGCCATTCACTCTGCCGTCCCCGACTAATCCGGGTGTTCTTTGCCGGAGCTGTGAAAGCAGCTCAATGGCGGAAACACACCGGTCCTAAATTGCCCCGAATCCTGATAGGCAACAAGTCTTGGCCGTGGCAGCGCCGCATGATTATCTATTTGTCTGGAGGGAGTTGCGCATGAGTCAATATCGTGCCCGCCCGGGTGACGGCACAGCCTGGATCACCGGCGCAAGCAGCGGTGTCGGACGCGCACTGGCTCTCGAACTGGCACGCCGCGGCTACGTCGTGGCGGCGAGCGCACGCAGCGCCGAGAAACTGGAGATGCTTTCCGCAGAAGCTTCCGGACTGGCGGGGCGAATCGTTGCGATGCCGTGTGACGTCACGGACGAGGCGGCGGCGGCTCAAACGCTCGACACGATCGAACGGGACATCGGCCCCGTTGCGCTCGCCTTCCTCAATGCGGGCCGGTTCCTTCCCGCACGTGGCGAAAAGCTCGACATCGAGAACTTTCGCCTCACCTACGAGCTCAATGTCTTCGGCGTCATCAATTGCCTCGTTCCCGCTGTCGCGCGAATGAAGGAGCGCAAACAGGGGCACATCGTCATCATGGGGTCTGCCTCGGCCTATGGAGGCGTCCCGCTGGCCGCTGCCTACGGTTCCACCAAGGCCGCGCTGAACAACATTGCCGAGGCGCTGAAGTTCGATTTTGATCGGCTGAACATCCGCATACAGATCATCAACCCCGCATTCATCGACACACCATTGACTGAGCCAGGACGCTCCCGCATGCCCGCACTCATGCAACCGGCGGAGGCCGCACGACGCATCGCCGACGGCATTGAGAGAGGCGGCTTCGAGGTGACCATGCCACACCGGCTGACATGGCCGTTGAAATTGGTCAATCTGATGCCGTACAGGGTCTATTTCTATCTCATCCGGCGCGTGACCGGCTGGAACAAGCGCCGCCACAAGTCCTGAACCGGCAAAGCCGCAAGGCGCCGCTCATCGTGCAAACAGGGTCAGGCAAGGCGGCTCATCGATGAGCGAACGTGTCGTTCCACCAAATATCATCTCCCTGATGCGCGAATGGCTGAAGGCACCGGCCACGAGAAGATCGGCACCGATTTCAGCGATCTTGTCGGTGATCGTGCCAGCCACGGAACGCTCCTCTGACCGGACGGCATCCACCGTCGCCTTCACCCCATGGCGCGCCAGGGTCGTGGCAATCTCAGCGCCGCTCATCGCGCCCGACTGGCTGTTGTTGGTGACGGCATCGACCGTGAGGACTGTCACTTCTTCTGCCATGGCAAGGAACGGCAATGCATCATAGGTGGCTCGAGCGGCCTCGCGCGAACCGTTCCAGGCCAAGACGACCCGTCGCGCCTGAACGCCCGCCGCCCCTTCACCAGCCGGCACGAGCAGCACGGGACGCCCGCTGCCCTGGATGAGCGTATCGACATCCGGGACGCCGCCAGATTCGTCGCGCGACGGCTGCCCCACGACGATGATGTCGGCGCAGCGCGCACTTTCCATGGCCGACAGGGCGCTGTCACCGGACACGTTGCGCAAGGCGCGCCATTCGCCGGCGCGGCTCTCCCGCGCCATACGATCGTGAAACAGCCGTCCCAGGCGTTCGGCGCGCTCGCGATTGGCTTCCTCGCCGGTCGTGATCAGAGTGGCGTCCGGAAACCCCATCGGCGAGGCGACCGGCATCGGCAGCGGCTCGGCATGCACACCGACGAGGTGACTGTCCCACCGCCCGGCCAGACTGCATGCACAATTGAGCGCCCGTGTTCCGTCCTCTTCATTCTGCAATACGACGACAATTGTCTTGTAGTCCATCGCACGTCTCCATCGATCTCCGGTGCTGGCCGGCGTCATTCCCGATGGATGATAGCACGAAGCAATGATGCGTGTTGCAGCGCCTTCAATAGGCTCCACCGGCCTTAGTCGCCACGAGGTCGTCGATCATGGCAACAATTTCGTTCCGCGCGGCCTCGAGCGCTTCCTGAGAACGCGAACGCACCACGAGTTCGGTCCAGAACTTGCCGTCGAGATATTTTGGATAGGATCCGATGATCGTCTCCGGATGTGCTTTCTGGATCGCGGCCAGGCGGTCACCGATCGTTCCCTCGCCGAAAGGGCACTCCACGGTGGTTGAAATGAGTTTCGCGCCGGTCTTCAACGTGGGCACGACAGTGTCCAGCATGGCCTGGAAGATGGCCGGAACGCCGGCCATCACATAGACATTGCCGATACGAAATCCTGGCGCCATCGATACGGGATTGTCGATATGCTCGGCTCCACGCGGCATGCGGGTCATGCGCTTTCGGGCTTCGGTAAAATCCATGCCGCGCGCAGCGTAATGCGCCTCGAGCATTGCGTAGGCCCGGGCGTCGTACTCGCAGGGAAGTCCGAACGCCTTCGACACCGAATCGGCGGTGATGTCGTCATGGGTGGGCCCGATGCCACCCGTGGTGAAGACATAGGTGTTCGTGGTCCGCAACGCATTGACCGCCGCAACGATCGCCTGCTCGTCATCGGCAACGATACGGACCTCGCTCAGATCGATGCCGACAGCCGTCATGACATCGGCGAGGTGCCCGATGTTGCGGTCCTTGGTCCTGCCCGACAGGATCTCGTCACCGATGACCACCATGGCCGCCGTCACTACGTCTGGCATCGAAACGTCCTCTTCTTGTGCCTCTTGCACATACCGCCGCCGAGGCAAGCGGGCAATGGCCGCGAATGAGTGAACGATCCGTCGCCAATCCAGAGATTTCGCCCGGAGGTTCGATCTCCTAAGTCTTGAAGCGCAGCCGCACCCCAGCGGCAGACAAATGGCGACACGGCGTCCGCCGTGCGACGCATTCCCGCAACCAAACCAAGGAGCCGAGAAGCATGGCGAAAGTGCTTGTCCTTTATTATTCGAGCTGGGGCCACATGGAAGCGATGGCCAAGGCAGCAGCGGAAGGCGCCCGGGCTGCCGGCGCCGACGTAACCATCAAGCGGGTTCCCGAGCTCGTCCCCGAGTCGGTCGCCAAGGCCGCGCATTACAAGCTCGACCAGGAAGCGCCGGTTGCCGATCCGGCGGAACTCGAGAATTACGATGCAATCATCGTCGGCGTATCCAGCCGCTTCGGTTCCATGTCGTCGCAGTTGAAGAACTTCTTCGACCAGACCGGTCCGCTCTGGGCAAAGGGCGCACTCATCAACAAGGTCGGCTCGGTGATGGTCTCTTCGGCCACCCAGCATGGCGGCGCCGAACTGGCGCTGATCTCCACGCAGATCCAGTTGCAGCATCACGGCATGATCATCGTGCCGCTCTCCTACGCCTATCAGGAGCAGATGGGCAACGACGTGGTGCGTGGCGGTGCTCCATACGGCATGACGACCACGACCAATGGTGACGGCTCGCGCATGCCCTCCAAGCAGGAACTGCTGGGCGCGGAGTTCCAGGGCCAGCGCGTCGCAGAGATTGCCATCAAGCTTCACGGCTGATTGCATCAACCGGGCGGGACCTCTCCCGCCCGGTTTTCGCGCCGCATTGCGGGGCGCGCAGATTTGGCCCATCTTGCCGACGCATCAAATGAATTGCGTTGAGGAAGGGCCTCATTTTGCTGGCATATATCGTCTGGGCAATCCTTGCCCTCATTCTCCTCGCGGTTGTCGTCGCAGGATACTACGTCTTTCTTACGCTCCGGATCTCCGCGGACGCCGAGCGGCGCGTTCCAGAACGCGGCAAGTCGGTGAAGATCGGCGGCGACCACATTCACTACATCGACGAGGGCGACGGCAGAGCGATCCTGTTCATCCATGGTCTGGGCGGCCAGTTGCACCATTTCCGCCATCCCCTGTTCGGCGTCCTGGGTGGCGACTATCGCCTCGTCGCCCTCGACCGGCCGGGCTCCGGCTACTCGATCCGCGCCACGAGCGGTCCCCGACTGCACGAACAGGCCCGCCTCGTTGCCGAATTCATCGATGCTCTGGGTCTTGATCGTCCCCTTCTGGTCGGGCACTCGCTTGGCGGCGCCATCGCGCTCGCAACGGCGCTCGACCATCCGGAAAAGGTGTCAGGTCTGGCGTTGATCGCGCCCCTCACCCACCTCGTTGCGTCCGTGCCGGCCGAATTCGGCGGCCTCTACATCAAGTCGCCCCTGATGCGCCGCATCATCTCCCACACAACGGCTGTCCCCCTCTCGCTGAAATATGCCAGGCAGACGCTGGAGTTCGTTTTCGGACCGCAGTCCGCTCCCGCCGACTACATGACCGCGGGCGGTGGCTATCTCGGACTTCGACCGAGCCATTTCTACGCCACATCGAGCGATCTGGTTGCCCTCCGCGACGACCTTGGCAGGCAGCAGGAACGTTACGGGGAACTGCAGGTTCCGGTCTCGATCCTCTATGGCGATTCGGATCGTGTTCTCGACCACCGTCTGCATGGCGTTCCCATGACGGACAAGGTCAACGGGTTGACGCTCGATATCCTGCCCGGGGTAGGACATATGGTGCAATATTCCGATCCCGCTGCCGTCAGCGCCTTCATACGCCAGGCGGCCGATCGTTCATTCACCGCTTGATCACCCGTCACTGCTCGGCTACGGCTTGACCGGCGCGGACGTGGCGGAACTGGTAGACGCAAGGGACTTAAAATCCCTCGGGCTTTGCTCGTACGGGTTCGATTCCCGTCGTCCGCACCACTCTCCGTCAACATCGTCAACGCCACCTTAAACCTTGGTCGCCTAATCTGCCTCCATGGCCGGAATAACGCTTCCTCCGCTGAAATGGCTGCTTGCGGGCGCGATCGTCGCCGGCGCATGGGCCTATCATCAAGACGTGCCGGTGCGGGGCGACGCGACGGGCACTGCGACACACGGCGCCGCGCGGTCAGAAAGGGTTCGACCAAGCCTGCCCGCCAGGGTAGCCCTGCCCGCCAGCCGCCCCTCGGCCAGGCCGCGCGAGAAGGACCGGATGGCAACCGCGGCGATCGCCAGGCACACGCCTCGCCCCAAGGTCGGTGTAACGCCGGATGCCGGCATCGTGCCCAAGCCGCGGAGCAAAGCCGCAGAACGGCCACGTCCCGCCGTGGCGCTCACAGCGACGACGGAGAGGGGCGTGCCGGTCCGCAAACCCCAGCCCGGCGATTGCGAATGCCCTTACGACCTGATGATCAACGGCAGCACCTGCGGCGCACGCAGCGCCATGTCGCGTGGACGCATAGCTCGGGCAGCCTGCTACCGCTGAGTTCGGCGACGAGGAAGCGGGATCGTTCTCGCGCCAGACCGCCGATCTGATATTCCTTCAAAGAGGCTGGCGTTTGTCTGCCGGAGTTGGCACATTTGCTCAACTCAGGAGACATTGAATGCCCGCAAAGACCATTTCTTCCTCGCACAAGCCAGCCCCGTGGAGCGACGTCGCGCCCCTTCTCGTCGATGTCGCCATGGGCCGACAGAAAGCAGACCTCGTGGTGCGCAACGGTCGCTGGGTGAACGTTCATTCGGGCGAGATCATCCCGGCCACCGACATCGCCGTGGCCGGTGGGCGTTTCGCCTATTGCGGTCCGGATGCCAGCCATGCCATCGGCGAAGGCACAAGGGTGGTCGACGCTGCAGGGCGTTATCTGGTTCCCGGTCTTTGCGATGCGCATATGCATGTCGAAAGCGGCATGGTGACGGTCACCGAGTTCTGCCGCGCCGTCATTCCGCACGGCACGACATCGATGTTCATCGACCCGCACGAGATCGCCAACGTGCTCGGGCTGGAGGGCGTCCGTCTGATGCATGACGAGGCTGCCGCACAACCGGTCAACGTCTACGTGCAAATGCCTTCCTGCGTTCCCTCGGCTCCCGGACTGGAAAATGCCGGCGCGGCTCTCGGCCCGAAGGAGGTTGGCGAGGCGATGACCTGGGACAATATCGTCGGGCTTGGCGAGGTGATGAACTTTCCCGGCGTGGCGGCCAACGACCCCACCATGCGCGGAGAAATCGCAGCGACGGCGGCCGCCGGCCGGACCATCGGCGGCCACTACGCCTCGCCGGATCTCGGACTTCCCTTCCACGGATATGTCGCTGGAGGACCGGAAGACGACCACGAGGGAACGCGCGTCGAGGACGCCGTGGCAAGAGTGCGCCAGGGCATGAAAGCGATGCTTCGCCTGGGCTCGGCCTGGTACGACGTGGCAAGCCAGATCAAGGCGGTGACCGAGCAAGGGCTCGACCCGCGCAATTTCATCCTTTGTACCGACGACAGCCATTCCGGCACGCTGGTCAATGAAGGGCATATGGACCGTGTCGTCCGCCACGCCATCGCGCAGGGGCTGAACCCCATAACGGCGATCCAGATGGCGACGCTCAACACCGCACAGCATTTCCGGCTTGAACGCGAACTGGGCTCGATCGCTCCCGGGCGTCTGGCCGACTTCCTCGTCGTTTCCGATCTGGCCACGCTCGCCATCGACGAGGTCTATGGGCGCGGCGTGCGGCTCGCCCGCAACGGCAAGCTCGAGATCGAGGTACCGACCTGGCCCTATCCCGCCACGGCGAAGAACACCGTCAAGCTCGGCCGCCGGCTAAGCGCCAAGGATTTCGATATCGCGACACCGGACGGCAGGCAGGAGGTGCGAGCCAGAGTCATCGGCGTCATCGAAAACCAGGCACCGACACGGGCGCTGGAGGCCGATCTCCCCGTCACCAGGGGAATCGTCGGCATGGATCGCCGAAACGACATCTGCCAGATTGCCCTCGTCGAGCGCCATCGCGGCACGGGCAAGGTGGTCAACGGGTTCGTTTCGGGCTTCGGCTACACCCAGGACTGCGCCATGGCATCGACGGTTGCGCACGATTCGCATCATATGATCGTGGTGGGCACCAACAAGCAGGACATGGCAGCGGCGGCCAACCGGCTCGGCGAAGTGGGCGGCGGCGTGGTCATGTTCTCCAAGGGCAAGGAACTCGCACTCGTCGAAATGCCGATCGCCGGCCTGATGTCGGACCAGCGCGCCGAGATCGTCGCCGAAAAGGCCGAACAGTTGACGAAGGCCATGCGCGAGATGGGCTGTTCTCTCAACAATGCCTATATGCAGCATTCGCTGCTGGCGCTCGTCGTCATCCCCGAACTCAGGATCTCCGATGTCGGCATCGTGGATGTGACGAAGTTCGCCAAGGTCGATCTGTTCGTCTGAAGCGTCCGCATCCAGAATGCGCGACCGCCAGCCCACCGTAGCGCGTCTTGAAGCAGTCGCGCGCGGCCGGTCTATCTCGGACTGATCGTGGCGTTGACCAGAGCGACAGGCGCCGTGACGACGATGCTCGCTGCAGAAAAGGTCGTCTGACCGATTCCCCGGGCCACCTGATCGATATGAGCAGCCAATTCATTCTGCTCATGCCGCAGATCGTCTCCGTCCCTCAGGCGCTCTCCGATCATCGTCACCAGGACCGGATTGTCGGCGAACTTGGTGTGGTTGGCCATGTCGCCGGCCTTGACGTCGGATACGTTCACGACAACCAGTCCGTAGGCTGCAATATCCGCGGCATCGTCATATTTGCCCAGCCGCGGCCTGTTGCCGGCAATGAGACCGGAGACGTTGAGCGCGCGGTCATCATCCGAGAGCATGACGAAGAACGGTTTGTCGGGCGTGCCGTAGCGACGCATCTGGCTCTTGAAAACGTCCACGTCGACATCCGGCGAGGCGAGGATGACGTCGCCCAGGCGTCCACCGATATCGCGATCTCCGGTGATCGCGAACTGCCGCAGGGTCTCCAGCGTCACCCAGTTGCCCATGGAGTGGGCCACGATGTCGATTCGACTGGCGCCTGCCTCGCGGAGCATATTCAATGTGCGTTCCAGCCCGTCGCGTGCCATCGTCGCGCTGTCGCGATCGTAGATGTAGTCGACCACGCGTCCACCTGACGCCCATGTGAACAGCACGGGGGCGCCTGGATAATCCGCATCGTGCACGAACTGGGCAAGCCGGTATACTGCTTCATCGAAGCGGGTGTTGTAGCCATGCACGAAGACTAGCGCCCTTCCCCCGTCACGGCGGATCGTCGTGGCCAGATCGTTGACGATCGCGCCCTCATTCGCATAGGTCGCCGCACCGGTTGCAGTAAAGAACTTCGCCGGGTCGCGCGGCCCGGGCTTCGGGTACTCGATCTCACCTGTCTTGTGTGTTGATGGCACAGAGACGTCAACGCGCGCGAAGCTCAGTTGCGAGGCCCGATCGCCGGTGTAGAGTTCGGCGTTGCGTTCCGCACGGGCACGGGTTGTAGCGACGTAGATGCGGTGCGAACCGGCAATCTGCGAGGGTTGCGCCGGCAATACATGGTTTGACAGAAGATCCGTGCTGGTGCGACCGCCACAGGCTGCCAATACCACAGTCAGGAGCAGAAACATCAGCTTGGAAACGGCGGAGAAAGCGTAGTGTCTGCTCATCGTCGAAGGCTGCCTGGAACCGGATTGCAAGTCACCATACACCGGCCCCGTCGAGACCATTCCAGCGTATTGCGATGCACTCACTACATCACCTCGCGACGACAATGACAATCAGCGCCCCCAGAATGCCGGGGTGAAAATGACGAGGACGGCAAGGATTTCCAGGCGGCCAAGAAGCATGACGACCGAAAGGATCCACTTCGCGGTGTCGGAAACACCGAAGAAGTTGCCCGCCGGGCCGATGAACTCGCCCAGTCCGGGACCGACATTCGTTAGGGCGGTCAGCGAGCCCGTGACGGATGTAACGAGATCGAGACCGGTCGCGGCCAGCAGGATCGTGGCGATGGCCCAGATGACGAAGAAGGCCGAGATGAACAGAACGACAGCCCGCTGCATGTCATCATCGACTCTCCTGTCGCCATAGCGCACGGGCAGCACGGTGCTCGGATAGACGAGCTTGCGCAAACCGTTTGCCATGAGTTCGAAGACGATCAGGAAACGGTAGGCCTTGATGCCGCCGGCCGTCGAGCCGGAGCAACCGCCTAGGAAGGTCGCAACGAATGCGCAGGCCACCGCGAACGCCCCCCATGTCGAATAGTCCTGGCTTGCGTAGCCGGTCGTGGTGATGATCGACATGAAATTGAACATCGAGTGGGTGAGCGCCTCGAAAAAGGGCGTGCCCGTCGAGACGCGCAGATAGATGGCCACGGTGATGGCAAAAAACAGGACATAGCCGGCAAACACCCTGATCTGCGGGTCGCGAGCCGCGTCCAGACGTCCCCGAATGGCCAGCAGAACCAGAATGGAAAATGGCAGGCCGCCGATGAACATGAAAAAGGTCGAGATCCAGAGGATCGTCAGGTTGTCGCCGTAATAGCCCAGAGACGCGTCATGCGTTGAGTACCCGCCGGTCGACATTGTCGTCATCGCATGACAGATCGCGTCAAAGCCGTTCATTCCGGCAGCCGCGTAGGCGATCGCGCAGGCCAGCGTCAGCGCGGCATAGATGCCGAGAATGCTCAGCGCGAAGATCGACAGCCGCTCGAACGGCCTGTCCTCGATGTCCGACGACTCGATCTTGAAATAGCTGATGCCGCCGATGTTCAGGAACGGCAGCAGGAACAGGCCGAGGACGATGACACCCAGACCACCCATCCACTGCAGGATCGACCGCCAGATCAGGATGCCGGGCGGCACCAAATCGAGACCCGAGAGCACCGTCGAACCGGTCGTGGTGATTCCCGAGACTGATTCGAAGACCGCATCAGCCAAGCCCATTTCGAGCGATGAGGCGGCGAACGGAATGGAACCGGCCAAAGCCATCGTTCCCCACAGCAGATTCACGACCAGGAAGCCGAACCGAGACGAGGCCACAGGCGGACGCCCCTGTGTTGCCAGGGCAACTGCGAGCGACAGGCCGCCGAGAAAAAAACTGGAGAAGGCGAAAACGCGCCAATCCTTGTTGCCGTAGTACAGATCCACGGCTGCAGGGACGAGCATCGCCACAGAGAGATAGATACCGAAGATTGCAGCGATATGGACGGCGGCGCGGACGGCAAGCGCTTGCACGGAGACGACATCCTCGAACTGCGCCGCGATACCGGATGCGACCCCCTCGCCGCCCCCCGGTCCGGCATTGGCTAGAAGCGACGGTTTATGCGATACGGCACAAGGGTGCAACTGGAGAGCGGTACGGGCAGGCAGAACATGAAGCAATCATTCGCCGAACGTGTCGGCATTTCGGCCCAGGCCTTGCGCAGCCTGTTTGCTGAAACGCCGCTCCAGTACAATGACCATCTATCGCAGAAATACGGGGGCCGCATCTATCTGAAGCGCGAGGATCTCTCGCCAGTGCGGTCCTACAAGATTCGCGGCGCGTTCAACTTCTTTCGCAAGGAATTGGCCAGAAGTGACGCCGCCAGCGCATTCGTCTGTGCGTCGGCCGGCAATCACGCCCAGGGCTTTGCCTATGTGTGCCGGCATTTCGCGCGCCACGGCGTCGTCTTCATGCCCGTGACCACACCGCAGCAGAAGATCGACAAGACGCGGATCTTCGGTGGCGATTTCGTGGAGATCAGACTTGTCGGCGACTTCTTCGACGAGTGCCTCAAAGCAGCCCTGAGCTTTGCCGAGAGCCAAGGCGCGCGCATGGTGCCGCCCTTCGATCACAGGGACATCGTCGAGGGCCAGGCAACGGTTGCACATGAAATCACAACCCAGATGCCGGACGGCAAATCCCCCGATATCGTCGTCTTACCGGTCGGCGGCGGCGGGCTGGCCAGCGGTGTCACGGCCTATTTCAATGAGACCGGACAGTCACCGCGCTTCGTTTTCGCCGAACCGGCGGGTGCGCCGAGCCTCAGATCCACGCTTTCCACGGGCAAACGGGCAAGACTTCCAGCGGTGGACAATTTCGTCGACGGTGCGGCGGTGGCTGAAATCGGTGCCGAGCCCTACAGGATACTGAAACAGTACTCGCCGGACGATGTGCATCTCATCCCGGAAAACAGGCTCTGCGCGACGATGATCGAGATGCTCAACATCGAAGGCGTCGTGCTCGAACCGGCGGGCGCACTCGCCATCGATACCCTGAAGGACTTTTCCAGAAAGTCATTGAAGGGCAAGACCGTCGTTCTGGTCGTGTCGGGTGGCAATTTCGATTTCGAGCGCCTGCCCGACGTCAAGGAACGAGCGCTGCGTTTCGAGGGCCTGAAGAAGTATTTCGTCTTCCGTTTTCCCCAGCGCCCGGGAGCACTGCGGAACTTTCTAGACCTGCTGGGCCCGGAAGACGACATCACACGCTTCGAATATCTCAAGAAGTCGGCTCGCAACTTCGGTTCGGTGCTCATCGGCATCGAAACCAAGGACAGGCGCAATTTCGAGACGCTCGCACGACGGTTCAGGGAGGCCGGCTGGGCCTATCAGGACATCACCGACAACGAAATGTTGGCGGAGCTGATCATTTGACCGATTTTACGACATGGATCGTCTTGTTTCGTGGCGTTGGCGGCGCCACCCAGCTTCCCGTCAAGCCATTGCGCGCATCCCTCCAGAAGGCCGGCTTTCTGAACGTTGCGACCTACATCAACAGCGGCAATGCGGTGGTGCGAAGTGATCATGAACGCAATGAAGTGCTTGAACTGGTCACGAAATGCGCCCTTGAGTTCGGCTTCAACAAAGACATCCATATCCGCTCACTCGCCGAATGGGAGAAGTTGATCGCAAACAACCCATTTCCAGAAGCCGTTGCGACCCCGAAGCATCTGCATGCCGCTGTCCTGGGTGCGACGCCACGCGATGCAGAAATTCGCGCCCTGAAATCCGTCGCGTCGGCCCGTGAGCGTATCGCCGTTGTCGAGCAGGTTGCCTATCTCCACACTCCTGACGGATTCGGCCGTTCGAAACTCGCAATGAAATTCGACAAGGGGATCGGCGTCGCCAACACCGCGCGCAACTGGCGCACAGTCAAAAATCTGGCCCAACTTGCCCACGTGGCCATGCAGTCCTGAATGCACCGAACTGCGTCGTTTTATGCACCGCAGCATGAAACAGCTTGCAATCATGCGCGAACGCAGCCATATGCGGCGTCAGGCGCATGGGCCGGGCTGACCGGCTTTCCCCTTGTGGACACCGGTTGCGTCTTACCTCTCCCCTTTCCGAATTGTCGGCAGACGGAGACACAAGCCTGCGGCATTGGGCTGGCGGGCATGACAGCGCAGCCGCGCGCGTTTCTTCGAGAAGGACGCGCCGCCTTGTCAATCAACAGAAATTTTCCGGCAGGTTGCGCCCTGCTTCGGCAACCCTTGCGGCGCAAGCCGATGAAAGAAGAGATATTTTGACACACGACATTTCCACTGCCACCGAGAACCCTTTCGAGGTCCTCGGCGTAACCGGCATTCTCCTCAAGACACTCGCCGATGCGGGCTTTACCGAACCAAAGCCAATCCAGGCTCAGGCCATCCCGCCATTCCTAGACGGACGCGATGTTCTCGGCATCGCGCAGACTGGGTCAGGCAAGACGGCAGCATTCGCCCTGCCGATCCTGTCCAGGATCATGGCGCTGGGCGCGAAACGGACGCCGAAATGCGCTCACGCACTCATCCTGGTGCCGACGCGCGAACTTGCCGTTCAGATCGATGACACGATCAAGCTGCTCGCCAAAGGGGCCCACATCGCGACGGCACTCGTCCTGGGTGGAGTTTCGCGGTTCAGCCAGGTCAAACGGCTCAGGCAGGGCGTCGATGTTCTGATCGCGACACCTGGCCGGTTGACCGATCTCGTTCGAGCCGGCGATGTGCGGCTCGGTGAGACGCGCTGGCTGGTGCTCGACGAAGCCGACCGCATGCTGGACATGGGTTTCATAAACGATGTCAAGCGGTTGTCCAAAGCAACGCACCCCTCTCGTCAGGTCGCACTCTTCTCCGCCACCATGCCGAAAGAGATCGAATCGCTTGCCCTCGGCCTGATGCGCGATCCGGTACAGGTGTCGGTCGCACCGCAATCGACAACCGCGGCCGCGATCCGTCAGGGATTGATTTTCGCCCGCACGAAGCAGAAGCGCGATGTCCTCGCCGGCCTGCTGGCCGACCCGGCCATGAAGCAGGTCATTGTCTTCGCCCGTACCAAGCACGGCGCAGACAAGGTGACACGTCAGCTTGAGCAGGACGGCTTCGACGCGGCCGCCATTCATGGCAACAAGTCTCAGAATGCCCGTCAGCGGGCGCTGTCAGGCTTCCGCGATGGCTCAATGCGTATCCTCGTTGCAACCGACATCGCCGCTCGCGGCATCGACGTACCGGGCATCAGCCACGTGGTGAATTACGACCTGCCGGACGAAGCGGAAACCTATGTGCACCGCATCGGGCGAACCGGACGCAACGGTGCGGAGGGAACCGCCATCACGCTGTGCGATCCCGGCGAGAAATCCAAACTTCGTCAGGTCGAGCGGATCATCCGCCAGAAAATCGACATTCTCGACGATCGAACCGGCGAGCCCGATCCTGCCCCGCGCCGGCACGAAAGCGCCCCTGCCGGGAAGAGCAGCAACAGTGAACCTGGTGCAAGCAGGTCCGGGCAGCGCCGGCGCCATGACCGCAACGGTCAGGCACCCGCGGCGGCGCAGGCCAAGTCGCATGGCGGCAGCAGAGAAGGAACCGGCGAAGGCCGCCCCTATCACAAGCCGCTGCGCAACAAGAACAAGCGCCGTTTTGCCGGCAAGCGCGGGGCGCGCAAAGCCGCCTGATTGCCATAGCGTAAGACTTCGGGCTGCGACCGGACCGTTTGGTGCGGCCGCGGCCCACATCTGCCCGCATCGGGTCGAAATTGCTTCAGAAAATCGGAATGTCTTCTTCGCAGAGCTACGGATCACGTCGTGCATGATGGACATCGTGACGTGCCGCATCTGCAAGGCCCGTTCAAAGCCCATCGCAGATCCGGGAGCGGCATCAGAAGGCCGCACCCATCACAAGGCGTTTCAGCGACCGTCGGGAGTACGCAAGCCGTACCACTTGTCCTTGACGGCCTTATAATGTTCCTCGGGCCGATGTTCTGCCACCTGCAGACCGAGCGTACGCACGCTGAGCCGACCAATCGCAGAGAGGATTGCGTAGCTCGCCACCACGACATTGCGCTCGGAGTTCGCCACGGCAATTTGTGCGTCGATCAGGTCTGCCTGCGAGTCCAGGACGTCGAGGGTCGTACGCTGACCGACATTGCGTTCTTCGATCACACCATCCAGCGCCAGCTGCGCGGCGGCGACCGCTTCCCTGGTCGAAGTCAGCTGCTCCTGGGCCGCAATATACTGCGTCCAGGCGGAGGTCACGGCGGCGCGCACCTGGTCACGCGTCACATCGACCTCGATACGCGCCTGGCCCAAAGACTCTTTCGACTGGCGGACCTGTGCCGAAACGCGACCGCCCTGATAGATCGGCACCGTCAGGGTTGCGCCGATGTTTGCCGAGTTTGAGGTTCCCTCGCTTGCCGAAAAGGTGTCCGGGACGGTGTTGCGATAATCTCTCGAAATGCCGGCTGAGGCCGTGACCCCAGGCAACAGCGCCCCTTCGGTGACCCTGACGTCGAAATCGGCGGCATCGACAAGATGCTCGGTCGCATTGATGGCAGGATGCTCTGCGGAGGCCATGGCCTCTGCAGCAGCAAGGCTGCCCGGCAGCCTGTTTGCGAGCGCCGCCGCAGGCGCAAGCTGGTTCGGCGCATCGCCGATCACCTGCTGGTAGATCGCCTCGCTGGCGCTGGCATTGGCGCGGGCCGCAGCCAGGGTTGCGATTGCAGCAGCTCGGCTGGCCTCGGATTGTGCCACATCCGTACGGGTGCCTTCGCCAACCTCGAAGCGCGACTGCGCGGCACGTACCTGCTCCTCGAGAAAGGCCAGGTTGCGCTCGCGAAGAACCGCGATCTGCCGATCGCGGATCACGTCCATGTAAGCCGCGGCCGCGTCGAAAAGCGTGTTCTGTTCCGTGTTGCGCAGGCTCTCCACCGACGCGCGCACCCGCGCTTCCGCCGCCCGCACGTTGTTCCTGGTCTGGAAACCGTCGAACAGGGTCTGATTGATCTCGACCCCGAACGATCCGGTGGTCAGGCGCGTTCCGGCGTTCGAACCGTAGTTGATGGTTCCGATGCCGTTGATCGTCGGCCGGTAGCCGGATTTGGCGATCGCGACACTTTCGTCGGTCACCCTCACGCCGGCACGCGCCGAGTTCAAAGTGGAATTGTGCTCATATGCCTTTGCAAGAGCTCCGAGGATCGTTTCGGCGTGGGCCACGACCGGCATGATCGAGACGACAGACAATGCCGCTGCAGCCAGCAATCTTTTACGTATGGATGCCACGGACCTACCTCTCCACTTCACGCTGCATAAAACACGCTATGCAGACTTCCCACCTGTCTTAGCCCGTCCCCTGGGCATAGGCACGAACCTCAATCCGACCGCTGCCGACCAAGAGATTCCAACGTACAATGGCGGTTCAGCAGCAATCCCGCAACCTGTCAGAACTCGAATGCCGGTTGACGCTGAAAACCCGGCAGAGGCCTGACGGCGGCATTGAAGCCGCGCCGATTGGACACAAGCCCGTCCTTCTTCACATACAGTCGGGCCACTCCCGCATTGCCGACGCCCTCGACAGCGACGAGACGACCGCCCTCCTTCAGCTGATCGAAGAATGCCGTCGGAATTTCGTCGACGGCTCCCTCCAGTACGATGACGTCGTAGGGTGCTTCGCCAGCGTATCCCGCCGTCAATTCCCCCTGAACGACCGCAACATTGTCACAGCCCAATTCCGAAAGTGTTTCTGCAGCCGCAGCCGCGAGCGCGTCGTCGCATTCGAGCGCGATCACCGAGCCCGCAACGCGCGACAGAATAGCGCTCGAATAACCCGTGCCGGCTCCCACATCGAGAATGACATCGTCACGGCCGATTTCCGCAAGCTGCAGCAGACGGGCGAGCGAAGACGGCTCCATCAAATAGCGCTTCTGCCCGTCAACCACGGAGATATCCACGTCCTCATCGATATAGGCGAGCTCGCGGCGGCGAGAGGGCACGAATGCTTCGCGCGGAACGGACGCAAACGCCTCCAGAATGTCGACATCCGTGACATCCACGGTGCGCAGTTGGCCCTCGACCATCTTCACGCGCTGCGTAGCGAAATCAACGTTCATCCCGTCTGCCCGTACTTGCCGCCATGCGGCATCCGACCTGTGGAGCGCCGAAGAACCGGCTCCCATGCAACCCGATCTGGCGCAAGAAATGATGGAGGCCTCGCCCGGAATCGAACCGGGATAGAAGGATTTGCAGTCCTCTGCGTAACCATTCCGCCACGAGGCCCAACCAAAAAATGCATTCAGATCAGCCGCTTGCCAGGCAGCCATGGTTCATCACTGAATCACCGCCTCAGCGGCTTCTGAATAGGCGTTCTTTTTTCGTGCCGCAAGGCCCAACCGGCAAACAATTGCCAAAAGGGTTAGCGGCTGTGGCCCGGATGATACGGTTATCACGCGCGCCCTGCGATGCGATTGGGCCCATCATGGGATGTTGCCGGAAGCACAACTTGCGCCTTGCATACCGTGCTGGCGCACCACTGGGCGTCCGGAATCGGCACATCAACGCTGCCGCTTCCCCTTGCGCCGCTCCCAATAGACGATCGAGCGCCGACGCATACGGCGGACCAGATGAAATTCGTATGAGAGCACCAGAAGACCGAGGGGAATCATCCAGAATCCCAGCACGGGAAGGAAGCCGAACACCCCCAGCACTACGAGCGCGATTCCGATCCCCACTCTCAAGGCGCGCGAGCGCGGCAGACGGAAGGTGCGGCCCATCAGCGTGATTTCGGGGGTCTGACCGTGGGGATCGCCTTGGTCTGACTGCGCTGGCATCGAATTGTCCCGGTTTTGATCTGGAATGCAATTATAAGACGGCGGACCAGGCATTAGGGTTCCGACGCCGGCGTTATATGTGGACAGCCTGGGAGATTTCGAGGTTGTCCCGGCAGAATGTGCCAAAAAAAGAGAAAACACGCTTGGCAAATCGGAACTGGTTTTGCTATAGGCACCCCACTTCGCGAGAGCATGGCCTTCCCCGGTAGCTCAGCGGTAGAGCAACCGGCTGTTAACCGGTTGGTCGCTGGTTCGAATCCGGCCCGGGGAGCCAATATTTTTTCAAGATCAGATGAGAGATTTCTTTTCTCGGTGACCGGCAAGCGGAAACGCGGGCATGCATTCCTGTCTGCCAACCCCGCGCCTCCTCAAATCTGCGCTCTCGTAGCATTGATCCTTGTCAATGACGCCGGTGAGGCTGCTTCCTAGAGTGTCGGCCTCAGGCATCCTTTCCAGATCAGGCTCGATACAAGGAGCAAGTCCATGCCGGCCAACAACGCTCAGATACCGGATGCGTTTTCCCTTCCGATGATCGCCAACAGCCAGAAGTTCGCGCTGGCCTCGGCACGCCTGCAGGCGCAGGCATTCAAGACCATGATGCGTTACCAGATCGAGATGCTGAGCTTTCTCAAGCATCGCTGCGAACAGGACATGAAGCTGGCCGAGGATCTCGCCGAGAGTGACCAGCTCAACGATGCCTTTGATGTGTTCAGCAATTTCCTGCAGAATGCCATGACCGACTATTCCATGGAGGCGAGCAAGGTCGCAGAGATCGGATCGAAGGTCGCCTCCGAAACCGCCAGGCGCGTGCGCAAGGAGGGAGAGACGGTCATCGAGAACTTCGCGGCAACGACGACGGCGGCGTAAGGTGGAACCCAACGGGAGCACGTCTCGCTCAACCGGAATCGCTTGAGCGAACGGCACATGGCTCCCTCGAGAGGGTGATTTTCGTGCCAAGACGGTCAACCATGTCGGCAACGCGGGCGCGCGTCCAGCGGCGCGGCGAGAGCAAGATTGCGCCACGGCCTAAGAGATCGGCGGCTCCAAGCGCAACGGAGAGAACCACTTCGCATGCCCGTGCGCCCGCTTCTCCCGAGCGATCAACGGCGCCCCGCGATACTGCAAACCGCGAGGCCGACCGGTTGGTGCATGCCGCGTTGGGCGCGTTGACCCTGGGGATGTCGCCGGTCAGTCTTGTCCAAGCCTGGCAGGACTGGATACTGCACCTCGCCATATCGCCGGGCAAGCAGCAGGAGATATTTGCCAAGGGCATCGAAAAGATTGCCCGCCTCTGGGGTTTCGCAGACGAATGCGCCCATGCGACTGGACAGGCACGGCGTCGTATTTCCCCCCTCCCCCAGGACCGCCGATTCAACCATCCGGGATGGCAACTTTTTCCGTTCAACATCTTCGAGCAGGATTTCCTGCTCTGGCAGCAGTGGTGGCACAATGCGACCACCGGCGTTCCAGGTGTTTCGGCCAAGCACGAACGGCTGGTCGAATTCTACAGCCGGCAATTTCTCGACATGTTCGCCCCGTCGAATTTTTTGCCTACCAACCCGGAAGTGCTGGAAAAGACGCTGCAGGAAGGCGGCGCCAATCTCATCGTCGGAATGGAGAATCTGATCGACGACCTGATGCGCCGTACAATCGACCGACCGCCGACCGGGACAGAGGAATTCCGGCCCGGAGTTGATGTGGCGGTCACCCCGGGCGACGTGGTCTTCCGCAACGAGCTGATCGAACTGATCCGTTTCCGCCCGCTCACACCGGCTGTGCATGCCGAACCGCTCTTGATCGTGCCGGCATGGATCATGAAATATTACATCCTCGACCTGTCGCCCAAAAACTCGCTCATCCGCTATCTCGTCGAACAGGGCTTTTGCGTCTACTGCATTTCCTGGCGCAATCCCGGAGCAGAACAGCGCGACCTGACGCTCGACGACTACCGCAGACTGGGCGTGATGGACGCGCTGGAGGTGGTCTCCGGATCGTCCGACGGCGCGCGGGTCCACGGAGTCGGCTACTGTCTCGGCGGAACGCTCTTGTCGATTGCCGCGGCAGCCATGGCCCGCGATGGCGATGACCGCTTCAAGTCCCTGTCGTTCTTTGCAGCACAAATGGATTTCGAAGAGCCGGGCGAGCTCGGTCATTTCATCGACGAAAGCCAGATCCAGTTGGTGGAAGATGTCATGTGGAGCGAGGGCTATCTGGATCAGCGCCGAATGGCCGGCGCCTTTCAGATGTTGCGTTCACAGGATCTCGTCTGGTCGCGCATGGTGCACGACTATCTGATGGGTGAACGTGCACCGATGAGCGACCTTATGGCCTGGAACGCCGACGCCACCCGCATGCCCTATCGCATGCACAGCGAGTATCTGCGTCGCCTCTATCTCGGCAACGACCTGGCACAGGGGCGTTTTCCGGTCGACGGACACCCGGTCCATCTGGAATCGATCACGGCACCGGTATTCGCCGTCGGCACGTTGACCGACCATGTGGCTCCATGGCGTTCGGTCTTCAAGATGACCCGACTGCTCCACACCGACATCGATTTCGTGCTGACCAATGGCGGTCACAATGCCGGCATCGTTGCTGAACCGGGACATCCGAGACGAGCGTTCCGCCATCTCGCATTCGTGCACGGAACGGCGCGACCCGATGCTGACCGCTGGATGGAAACAACGGAGGAAACGAAAGGCTCCTGGTGGCCGACCTGGGCTGGCTGGCTGCGCAGCCGCTCCGGCGCCAGCATCGCGGCACGGGACACGGCCGGGGCCGGGCTTGAACCGATCTGCCCCGCACCCGGCAAGTACGTTCTCACATCGTGACCAACGGCAAGCAGTTCAGCCTTTCAAGAGGTCCCGACCGGCAATGCAGCCGCGCGGCAGATCGTTTGATGCCGATCAAGGCCGGTCATGTTCAGCAGGGCAAGATGCTCAGGAGGCTGTTGAGCGGAGCCCAGGAAGGGATATAGCCAATGACGATCAAGGACATCCTGTACCTCCAGATCGAGGACGCGCACATCAAGGACCGACTCGGATACGCCATGGCCCTGGCCGAGGCCCATGGGGCACGCCTGATCTGCGCGTACATACCCCGGCGGTCCGAAATTCCCTCCTACATCAACGCTGAATTGCCCGCCGAATTCGTCGAGCAGAGACGGGCAAGTCAGCGCCAACTCGTCGATCAAAGACGTGATGAGGTGAACTCCGCCGCAAGCGATCGCGGGGTCAGCGCCGAGTTCATACTGGTGCAGGGCGACCCGTTCGTGTCCACGCCCGCTTATGCGCGCTATGCCGATCTCGTCGTTGGCGGCCAGCCCGATCCGGATCAACCCAACAATCTGGACGAGCTGGCGTTGTCCATGGTCTTTTCGAGCGGACGACCGGTTCTCTTCGTACCATATGCCGGCCGCTTCACGGCGCCTGCCGAGCATGTGATCGTCGCCTGGAACGCTACTCGCGAAAGTGCCAGGGCAGTTCACGACGCCATGCCTCTGCTGCAACGCGCCAAGGGCGTCATGATATATGAGTTCAACCCCCGCAAAGATCATATGTCAGGGGCGGAAATCTGCGCTCATCTGGTGCGGCACGGTGTCAAAGCCAAGGCGAGCCATGGCGTCGCAGATGATCTCAAGGTCGGCGAAGCCCTGTTGTCCGCTGCTGCGGATTTCAACGCCGACTTGATGGTCATGGGATGCTATGGACATTCACGATTGCGCGAAATGGTCCTGGGCGGTGCAACGCGTCAAATTCTGCGGTCAATGACCTGCCCCGTGCTCTTCGCTCACTGACGGAATGCAGCCAGATCATCGACAGGAAAGGAACGATATGGCGCGAATAGGAAATGTCGGATTGTGTTGTGCGATCCTTGCTGCAGCCCTTGCCGCAAGTTCTGCCCGGGCCGCAGGCGACTTGCAGCAGGGCCGGCAAATTCTCGAGGCGAGCTGTGGTGGTTGCCACGCTATCGACGCGCAAGACAACAGTTCGCACCCGGACGCTCCTGCCTTTCGGACGTTGTCGGCACGCTACCCGGTGCGCGATCTCGAAGAGGCATTGGGCGAAGGCATCATTACAGGGCATCCCGACATGCCGGAATTCGTCCTCGAAGCAGACCAGATCGAGGATGTGATCGCCTATCTCGAATCAATTCAGCAATAATATCGTCCGGCTGCGCCGCTTGATGTGCATGCGCGCCCCTTCGGGCGCATTGTACCCCCACCGCCCCACAAAGACGCGGCCCCTCGCGCATATTTTTGCTTCAAACGGAACCGTTTGAAGCAAAAATATGCGCGCCGGATCAATATACTGGAGCATGTACCTTGCGCTCAAACAATTCCGAATGAGCGGGACATGCTCCAGGCCGCGTCACTTGTCAAAACGGGCGTGGCGCGCATTGCAGCGTCCGTCACGCCACCTTGACCGCGATGCTCTTTTCGCCGCGCCTTGCTTCGACGGACTTCGGCAACACCACCTTGAGCACGCCTTTGGCAAATGACGCCTCGATCTTGTCGGTATCGATACCGTCGGGCAAACGGAAGCTACGCTGGAAGGAACCGTAGCTGCGCTCGGAAAGAACATATTCCTTATCTTTCTCTTCTTTCTCCTCCGACTTCTCGCCCTTGATGCTCAGTGTTCCGTTGGACAGCTTTATCTCCACGTTCTTCGCATCAATGCCCGGCAGCTCGACGGAAATCTCATAGGCGCCATCCTTCTCGACCAGATCCATGGCAGGGACGATCTGCCACGAGGTCGGATGCGGCGACCTCACCGGCATTCCGGCCCGGAAGCGGCCAGTCGGGAAAGGCCAGGCGGCCGAAGAAAAATCGTCAAACAGACGGTCGATCTCCTGACGAAGGTCAGCGAACGGCGCCCAGTGCTCAGCCGTTTTCAGCGACTTCTGTTCTTTGCTGATGGGAGGTTTGGCAGTTTCATGCATTGTCCAGACTCCTGTCTGCGCGATGCCACTTGAGATGCGGCGGTCGCGCCTCCACCGGACCATCTGCCGCCGGACAACCCGAGTGGAATGCGGCACGGCCCCGAACAATTTGATCAATAGATTGCCCTCACCGCATTGATGCGCATCAAGCGGGCGGCACGAGATGCGGCATCCGCTCCTCAATTCGACATCAGTCGGTGGATCGAGCCGTCATAGAGCAGTGACCGGGTCGCGCCGCCGAATGTCCATTCGCGCAGACGGCTGTGACCATAGCCCCCGCAAACAATGAGGTCCGCGCCCATTCTGGATGCCGCGTTGCGCAACGTTTCGCCCACAGAGGCAGACGTCGGCGACAACACTTCTGAGCGCGCCTTTATGCCGTGTTTCATCAGGAATTGGCCGACATCGGCCAGACTGTCATTTGTCTCTTCAGGTCCACCCTCCGGCAGGGTTGCGACCAGAACCTCACGCGCATGTGAAAGAAACGGGATGGCGTCGACGATGGCGCGCCGTGCTTCGCGCGTATCCTTCCAGGCGACCAGTACGTTCTGTCCTTTCAGGTCGGCAGTGTCGTCGCCCGCGAACAATACCGGGCGGCCCGCTGCCAGGATCACCTTTCCCGGATCGACCGACCGCGCAAAATCCTGCATCAGACCACGTTGTGGCGTGGACAGGACGATCAGATCGGCAGAGCGTGCATTCGCCAGCACAGAATGTGTCGGGTCGTCGATCTCGGACCGCCACGAGGCATGTTCGCTCTTGCCGGTCAGGTCAAAGAAGATGTCCTTCAACTCCTCCTGCCGGTTTTCGATGTCCTCCATTTCGCGGCGGATCAATTCTCCATCGGCGAACGAACCTACGGCCGTCACGGACACGTTGTGCACGTTACACGAAGAAAGGCCGATCAAGTCGGCGTCGAAACGCTGCGCGAGATCCCATGCCAAGCGGATCGCAGGCTTCGCCTGTTGATGGATGTCGAGTTGCAGCATGATGGTACGGTAACGCATCGCGGGACCTTTCGTCGGCTCATCGGAAATTGCGGGGCGCGTACAGCATAGGATCGGATCGCTCGGGACCGCATGTGCCCGCCCGGACGACCGGGAAAACCCGCGGTGCGAGGCATCATCCCCCCGCTTGCGGTTGCTCAAGTCTGACAAAATCCGAGACGAAGCCTGCCAACGCGTCCCAGTCGGTAAAATCGTGATCCTTCGTCGCGTCGGTTGGCCCGCCTTCTCGATAGGCGATGTATTTCATCAACAGCCGCTTGAGAAAATCATACTGCGGATAGCGAAGCGCGCCCGCAGCATGATGTGTCTGGGCCGGATGCCATTCGGTTTCCCGAAACAGTTCCTCGGTGATCCTCCTGATCTCGGCCTTCTCCTCGGGAAAGGGCGAGGCCGCTCCCAGCGATACGGAGACGAAGGCACCCGGTATGCGGGAAAGCCTGTCCGCGTGTGATTTGAGCCAGTGAATGATCGCAGCCGGAAATCTGCCCATGTGCACCGGCGCACAAATGATGACGGCGTCAGCCATGTCGAGATCGACGTCGCCGAGATCACCGGCATCGAACACCGTGACCTGATGCCCAAGGCTCTGTACGGTGGCGGACATGTTGCGCGCGATCTTCCGTGTGTGACCTTCGACCGTGCCGTAAATGATGACTACGTGCATGGACCCATCCTCATGGACATGACGTCAGGATGGTCCGGATGCTGCCAGCGCTGCATTGATCAAGGTCAAGCAGTCCTTTTAATGTGCCAGAAAGAGCGGCACCGGCGCCGCCGCCAGCATGGAATGCGTCACGCCGCCAAAAATCCATTCGCGCAAGCGTGACTGCCCGTAGGCGCCCATGACGATCATGTCGGCAGAGGCGTCGGTCGCGTGACGGCATAGCACATCCGCGATCGACCGGCCCTGGCTGGGAAGGGCGTCTACTGTCACCTTGGCTCCGTGGCGGGCAAGATAGGTCGCCACATCCGCGCCAGGCTCGGCGCCCTGGCCCCATTCGCCCTCGACCGGATCGACAATCGCCAGTCTGACCTCTTGCGCCGCAGCAAGCAGATCGATGGCGCCGTGAACGGCTTGCGAGGCTTCGATGCTCGCGTCCCAGGCCACCGTCACCCTCTTGGGCTTCAGGGATGCGTGCATGCCCCTGCGCACGAGCAGCAACGGCCTGCCGGAAGAAAACAGCGCCCCCTCGACGGCCTTATCCCTGAGAACCTCGCTCTCGAGCAGTTCAGGGCCCAGCACCGTAATGTCGGCATAGCGCGCGCGTCGCCCTATCGCCTGATCTGTCCATGCCAGTTCCGGATACTCGCCCGTGACGTCGGCCGATATTCCATGGTCGGCGAGGAAGGCAGACACCATCTTGACGCGGGCGTCGATCGCCTTGGCGTCCTCCTGACGTTCGAGCAACCATGCATCCGACACGACGGCGGCGTATTCTCCGACCGGCGGAGAGGCGGCGGGCAAGACAACGAGAACGGAAAGATGTGCGCCGACTTCTTCGCACAAGGCGGCTGCATCTTTCAGATCGCCGTTGTCATGGTCTGTCCCCGTAACGCTCAGTATTGTCTTGATGGCCATCGGTGCGCTCCTTCGCATGCTTTGTCATTCGATAGCGCCTCCTGCAGCGAGGCACCTTGCGCTGTGTCAAAACGAAAAGGATGGCGGGGTCGTTCCTTTTTGCTCTCGATCAAGACAGTTCGTGTCACAATGCATTAGGAGACGCTGCAACAAAGGAGCGGCATCTTGTTCGAATCCATCGTCAACAGAGCATTGCTCGCCATGGCGCTGCTCGGTCTTGTGGCCGGTCTCGCGCTGCAACTATGGCAGATCGACGTGCCCGTCCGGCCAGAGACGATTTGGAGCCTGGCCACACTGCCGGTGGTCCTCGCGCTGTTCGTCTCGATCCTTCGCGATCTGAGGATTGGTCGCGTCGGCGTCGATGCCATCGCGTTGGTCTCCATGTCGGCCGCACTCATACTGCAGCAATCCCTTGCTGCGGTCGTCGTCGCCATCATGTATGCCGGCGGCTCTGTGCTGGAGGATTTTGCGCGTGGTCGTGCCGAGCGAAGCCTGAAGGCCCTCGCTGACCGCTCGCCGCGTCTGGCGCAGCGAAAATCGCCCTCCGGGGTCGAGACCATCCAGGTCGACGAGGTCAGGATTGGCGATGAACTGCTTGTTCCGGCCGGAAACATGCTGCCTGTCGACGGCATCCTTATCACGCCTCAGGCGCGCATCGACGAATCGGCCGTGACAGGCGAACCCCTTCCCCGTACCTTGCAGGCCGGCGCCGACCTGCGCAGCGGCACGCTCAATGCCGGTGAAGCGTTTTCCATGCGTGCCTCCGCGATCGCCGATCAGAGCACCTATGCGGGGATCGTACGCATGGTTGCCGCCGCCCAGACATCACGAGCGCCCTTCATCAGGCTCGCAGACCGCTTCGCCCTGCTGCTTCTTCCTGTTGCCTTGCTGGTTGCCGGGCTGGCCTGGTGGCTGTCGGGCGACCCCATACGAGGCCTGGCCGTCCTTGTCGTGGCGACACCCTGCCCGCTCATACTCGCCGCGCCCGTTGCCTTCATCGGCGGTGTGTCACGCTCGGCGCGGATCGGCGTGCTGATGAAAGGCAGCACTGCTCTGGAGGCCCTGGCCCGGGTCCGCACCGCAGTCTTCGACAAGACAGGCACGCTCACCCATGGCGGCGCCGAGCTGATCGAACAGGAGATTGCGCCGGGACGCGACGCCGACGACGTCCTGCGCATGCTGGCTTCGCTCGAACAGGCCTCGCACCATGTCCTGGCGGACTCCATCATTCGGACTGCCCGCTCCCGAGACCTGCAACTGGTTGATCCCGACGCTGTAAAGGAACATCGCGGTTCAGGCATGGAAGGCACGATCCAGGACAGACGGGTTTGTGCCGGGACGCGCCAGCTCGTGCTCGGCGCTGCACCACTCCCGATATGGGCCGAAAAAGGCGAGCGACGCTATCAGGACGCGCCAGTCCTGCGGGTGTTCGTTTCAATTGATGACCGGCTTGCGGGTGTCTTCACCTTCGGCGATGCATTGCGTTCCGATGCACCGCAGGCACTTACAGCCCTCCGCTCGCTGGGCATTGAGCGCATCGTGATCCTGACCGGGGACGGCAGAAACGCTGCCGATCGCATCGCGGCGAAACTTGCGATCGACACTGTCATCGCCGACGCCGATCCGGCTGAAAAGATGGCGGCCGTGCAGGCGGAAATGGATCAGGCTCCGACAATGATGGTGGGAGACGGCATCAACGACGCGCCGGCCCTGGCGCTTGCCAGTACGGGCGTGGCCATGGGCGCACGCGGTGCGACAGCCTCCTCCCAGGCGGCCGACGTCATTATCCTTCAGGAGCGGCTGACCCCGCTGGCGGAGGCCGTTTGGATTGCGCAGCGTTCACGCGGTATCGCAATGCAAAGCATCGTCGTCGGGCTGGTCCTGTCTGGTGCTGCGATGGTTATCGCGGCCTTCGGCTTCATCACGCCGGTCGCCGGCGCTTTGCTTCAGGAAGGTATAGACATCGCCGTCATCCTCAACGCGCTTCGGGCACTCGGCCCGCCGGCAAGATCGGCCCGGCAGGAGGTCTTGCCACGCACACCGTAACACGAGGCCCGACTTGACTTGACCAGAGTCAAGGCGTCTCGTCCTTTCAAGCGCCTAGTATGGCGGTCGGTTTCGATGCGCCTCCAGACGGAGAAACGGTCCTACGTCCTTGCGGAAATGGAGGAGATCAAAATGAGCCAGAAGCTCGTCGTATGCAGCGATTGCGGCGCCATCAACCGTCTCCCGCCGACGCGAGCCGCAACTGCAGCAAAGTGCGGCAAGTGTTCCGCACGCCTGTTTGGAGCGGCCCCGAAGGACGTTGCCATGGGACTCTTCGAAAGACAGGTCGCACACGGGACATTGCCTGTGCTGGTGGATGTCTGGGCCCCCTGGTGCGGCCCATGCCGCGCCATGGCGCCGGAATTCGAGACCGCCTCGCGGCAACTTGAACCCGAAGTCCGCCTGATCAAGCTGAACTCGGAGGCTCAACCGGCGGCTACGGCGAAACTTGGCATTCGCGGCATTCCGACAATGATCCTGTTTCAAGGCGGGAGAGAGCTGGCGCGTGTATCAGGCGCCATGACCGCCGGGGCAATCGTCCAATGGGTCCGCGAACGCCTGCCTGCCGCGGCGTGAATGTGTCATGGAACCGCAGATTGCCCGACTTGGTCTTGCACTGGCGATCGGCCTCCTGGTGGGGCTGGAGCGCGGGTGGCGCGAACGCGATGCGCCTGCCCACAGCCGCACGGCAGGCATTCGAACATTCGGGGTCTTCGGCCTGCTTGGGGGCATCTTCGCGGTGCTGTCCAAGGCGCTCGAATCGCAGGCCGTGTTCATCGCGGGATTCATCTGCCTCGCCGCCATTTTCTCATGGTACAAGCTGCGTGAAGCGATCCACGACAAGGACTACAGTGTCACGACAGTCGTGGCCGGGCTTGGCGTGTTCGGGCTGGGGGCGCTGGCGGTAGCCGGAGACTACCGGGTGGCGGCGGCCGGGGGCGCCGCCCTTGCCGGAATTCTCGCCAGCCGCGATGTCCTACATCGGCTGCTTCGCAATTTGACCTGGATCGAACTGCGCTCCGCACTCGTCCTGGCCGTGATGACCGGCGTCGTGCTTCCGCTTCTGCCCAACAGACCTATCGACCCGTGGGGTGGGTTCAATCCGTTCGAGGTCTGGCTGTTTACCGTCCTCGTCGCGGCCATTTCCTATCTCGGCTATGTGACCGTTCGACTGTTCGGAGACAAGCGCGGATTGCTAATGAGCACACTCGCCGGTGCGCTGGTCTCCTCCACCGCTGTCGCCGTCGCACTCGCCCGAACCGCGGGAGGCGGAAGCCAAACGGTGCCGCTTGCCGGGGCGGCGTCACTGGCTGCCATGGTGTCGGTGCTGCGCGTATGCTTCGTCATCGTCCTTCTTCAGCCATCCGTACTGCCCGTGGTGGCAGCACCGGCGCTGAGTGGAGCCCTCTGCTTTGGTGCGTTCGGACTGATCGCCCTGTTCGGCCGCACCGGCGACGGGGCGTATGCCGCCGAAGCGCGCAACCCGTTCGATCTTCCGCCATTGCTGATGTTCGCCACCTTCCTGGCGATCGTCTCGACGATCGGTGCCGCCGTATCAGACATCTATGGCGGTCGCGGACTTCTTGCGACGACCGCACTGTCGGGAATATTGGATGTCGACATCGCGACATTGACCGCCTTGCGCCTGATCGATCAGTCCGCGTCAGTGGACCTCGTCGGCAATGCGATCCTCGTGGCTCTACTGGCCAACGCCTTCGGGCGTCTGCTTCTGGTGGCCGTCGCCGGCCCGGCGCGTTTCTGGCTGCCATATGCGGCGGCGACGTTCATGGCACTGGGGGCCGGCCTAGCGACCTTTGTCGTACTGTCCTCCTGACAAGAACGAGAATCGAGATGGCGCGACCACTGCGCCACTCGCGCGGTCGAATCCTCTACGTAGATTCCCTTAGGGAATGACCCAATTTTGTGGGCCCGGCTTTCGCGCAAATATCGCCATACAAATTGGCTCGGAGAGTGCCATGCCCGCACAGCACACCAGTTCAGCCGCCGCGCATTCCGCATCCACCACCATCGCCGCGATCCCGCATCTCCATCCTCTGGCGTTCTATCCCGCCGGTGCGGAAATCTATGCGCAAGGCGAACGCGCAGGCAGCCTCTACAAGGTCGAATTCGGCGCGGTGCGTGTCTACCGTCTGCTCGCGGACGGCCGCAGGCAGATCGCCGCCTTCCATCTTGCCGACGAGGTCTTCGGCTTCGAGGCGGATCGCGTCCACCACTTTTTTGCTGAAGCGATCAACGCGTGCGGGATCCGTGTCATCCATGGATCGGCCCAATCGAACGTCTCCAGCGACATGCTGCAAATCGCGCTGCAGGGGCTGGTCCGGGCGCAGGAACACCTGCTTGTTCTCGGGCGCCAGAACGCGCTGGAACGTGTCGCCGCCTTTCTCGTCGATCTCGCGAACCGCATGGGCGACATCCTTCGACTGGAAATGCCCATGACGAGAACCGATATCGCCGATTATCTGGGTCTGACGATCGAAACGATTTCGCGGGTGTTCTCGAAACTGAAGGAACAGGGCGTCATCCGGACACCGTCAATGCGTACTATCGAAATCAGTAAATTTCAGACCCTGAAGGCAATTTGCCAATAGTCGGGTCAACACGAGGTGCGTTCGGAATGAGGTGCAGATAAAGGGACCGGTGGGCACGGGGGGCCTGCAGCACCCACCGGTGCGAGCTTTGATGCTCACTGTTCGCTGTTATCATCGCCATGTGACGGTCCTGCTACAGTCGTGCGACAGAGCTTTACGGACTGTCACATGAAGTCATTTTGAACAAAGGTGCAGTTTGTAATTAATTGCCAAGAGGACGCGGTGGCACCCCGCCCCACGAGGGATTTGGGACGGCTGGAAGGCAACAACGCCGTCGCGTCCACCTTCCTGCTCCGACTCTTCTGCCTGATCTTCATTCCGCCCAATTGTAGCAGCAGGTGAGCGAGGGGCCCAGAATGGAGAATATCGAACAATGAAGATTCGTCAGTTCACGATTGCCGGGGCGCTGGTCGCATCACTGGCGGTGGCCGGCTGCGCGACGGAGGCCGAACAACGCGCCGGCACGGGTGCGGTTCTTGGCGCCGGTGCCGGAGCGCTTGCCGGCCAGGCCATCGGCCAGAACACCGAGAGCACCCTGATCGGGGCCGCCGGCGGCGCGATCCTTGGCGCGGTCGTCGGTCAGGCCACGACGCCGCGACGCGGGGAAGAACTCTGCCGCTACCAGCGCCGGGACGGCTCGATCTACACCGCCCCCTGTGATGAGCGCTACTACAGCGGACAATACTGATCGTCACGGATCGGCCTTTGGCCCGCATTGAAGACACGCGATCGGGGATCTTGAACCAACCGACCAAATTTCCGTGATCACGGAATATGTTCCGAGCTGGAACTCATCCATTTTCAGCACAGTGGTCGCGATTCCCGAATAGCGTATCTCCCACGCGATCTGGCAACACTCGGGCATCAGCGCCACATTCCCCCGTCCCTGCGCAACGCACGGACGGGGGAAGCTCGCCGCTTCGATAGAGAGATGACCACCAGGCTGCAACGCGCTCATCGCCGCAGGCCTGTGATGCGGCAAAGATTGGCCTAAACCTCACCGATCTTGTCGAATTCATACGTTGGAACGCAATGCGCGCCCCAGAAGGGCGCGCAGCAATTGGCGACAATCTTACCGAGACAGCATCATCAATTGGACGATGCGCGATCGTTCAGCCGACGAACGCGCGCTCGACCACAAAATCGGCAGGTTTGGCGTTCGAGCCTTCTTCGAGACCCGCCGCCTTCACCAGTTCGCTGACATCACGGATCATATCGAGAGAGCCGCAGATCATCACACGGTCATTGGCCGGATCGAAAGGCTCAACACCCAATGCCTCGAAGAGCTGGCCGTTCTCGATGAGCGTGGTGACGCGACCCATACGGGGTGACTCGTCACGCGTGGTGGAACTGAAATAGCTGATGCGACCTTCGGTCAGTTCGCCGATCAGCGGGTCTTCGCTGAGCGACTTGATCAGTTCGTCGCCATAGGTGAGTTCGGCATTGCCGCGGCATGTATTGGTGACGATGATCTGCTCGAACTTCTCGTAGGTGTCCGGATCACGGATAAGGCTGGCAAACGGTGCGATGCCGGTGCCGGTGGCGATCATGTAGAGACGCTTGGCCGGCGTCAGGGCATCGGTGACCAGCGTGCCCGTCGACTTCTGCCGAAGGAGCACGGTGTCGCCCGGCTCGATCTTCTGAAGATGCTGGGTCAGCGGGCCATCAGGCACCTTGATCGAGTAGAACTCAAGCTCCTCGTCCCAGGCCGGGCTGGCGATCGAATAGGCACGGAAAACCGGCTTCTCGGCATTCGGCAGACCGATCATCACGAACTCGCCGGAACGGAAGCGGAATGTCTGCGGCCGCGTGATGCGGAAGGAAAACAGACGATCCGTGTAGTGGGTCACCGACGTCACCGTCTCGGCATAGACATTGGCCGGGATCGGGAAGCGCAGTGCCTCGTTTTTGGCGTTCGAATTGGCGGCGACTGAGGTCATCAGTAGCAATCCTGTTGTGGCCTGTGGCGTTGAAAGCCGTCCGGCGAAACCAAACGACCTGGACGATTTGAGCATTCACCGACAAGTGCGGTTATCCCCCTTGTCAGTAAAAACTTTTATTATACAACCATTTATACGGTCAAGGCAGCCGCTTAGAGAGCCATTCCAAATTAGTGGCGCCCCGCAGGCCGTCCGTTCCGGATATCGCGTATGAATGAGAAAATGGCCGCAGAGTCAAATATTGGTGTTGCCGACATCGATTTCAAACGGCAATCGACCCGTAGCGCATTCATCGATGAACGGCGGATCGCCGCCTTGCCGGGTTGACCAATTGTGGTCCACCATTCAGCCTCGGAGCTTGCCGGGCGCCAGCACCGCATAAAGGAGATCGAGTTGAGCGAGAAAGCCCTTGTCGTCATAGATCTGCAGAACGACTTCTGCCCCGGCGGAACCCTGGCGGTCGACGGCGGCCATGAGATCGTGCCGCTGGTCAACCGGCTGATCGGCGAGGCCGATCATGTCATCCTGACCCAGGACTGGCACCCCGCGGGCCATTCAAGCTTCGCTTCGCAGCATCCAGGCAAGAGCCCGTTCGAGACGGCCACGATGCCCTATGGCGAACAGACATTATGGCCGGATCACTGCGTTCAGGGCACCCATGGGGCGGCCTTTCACCCGGATCTGGAATGGACCAGGGCCGAGCTCGTCATTCGCAAGGGATTCCGGCCCGGCATCGACAGCTATTCGGCCTTTTTCGAGAACGACCACACGACACCGACCGGGCTCGGCGGCTACCTGCGCGAGCGCGGCATCACCAGCCTCACCATGGTCGGGCTGGCGACAGATTTCTGCGTTGCCTATTCGGCCGTCGACGCGGCGCGAGCGGGATTTGCCGTCACCGTCGTGGAAGCGGCCTGCCGCGCCATCGATCTCGCCGGCTCACTGACAGCGATGCGCGAAAAAATGCGCGAGGCGGGCGTTGTGCTGGCCTGAGCCTCAGGCCCTCCCCCCTATCCAACACCCACATAACGATGAACGGCATCCGGGTCGGCACGCAGTTCCTCAACATCGAGCGTGCGCCTGTTCTGGCCGTTCTCGATGAATGCCACCCGGTCGGCCACCGGCAAGACGGCATCGACACGCTGCTCGACGATGATTGTCGATACGCCCCGTGTTCTCAGTTCGTCCACCGTTTCGCGTATGCGTGCGATCATGGCGGGCATCAAGCCTTCGGTCGGCTCATCAAGCAACAGAACCTCGGGCTCGATGCACAACGCCCGAGCCATGGCGAGCATCTGCTGCTCGCCACCCGACAAGGTGCCCGAGCGCTGGCCGAGCCGTTCGCGCAGGACGGGGAAGAGATCCAGCACCTGATCACGTACGACCCTGCCGCTGCCGCGCGTCATCAGACCGATCTCTATGTTCTCCGCCACTGTGAGTTCGGAAAACAGACGCCGGCCTTGCGGCACATAGGCCACGCCGGTTCTGGGAATTTCGTGCGGCGCCAAGCGCGACAGGTCCACATCGCCGAGCATGATCGAGCCGCCTTGCACCTTGACCAGGCCCATGACCGCCTTGAGCGTCGTCGTCTTGCCGGCTCCGTTGCGTCCAAGCAGGCACAGGACCTCGCCCTTCCGAAGGGTCAGCGTGAGCTCGCGCAGAACCTGCACCTTCCCATAGAAGCAATTGATAGAGTTTATTTTCAGCGCATCAGACATCGACGGATGCCCCCAGATAGGCATGCTGGACGTCGACATTGGCGCGGATTTCGTCGGGAACACCTTCGGCCAGCACCCTGCCCCGATCCATGACGGTGATGCGATCAGCCAGTTCCATGACGACGGGCATGTTGTGCTCGATCAGAAGCACCGTCGCCTCCTTGGCGACATCTCTCACAAGAGCCAAGAAACTTTCGATTTCCCCGTCCGACAGCCCCTGGGTCGGTTCATCGAGAATGAGCAGGCGCGGCTTCAGTGCCAGCCCCATCGCCAATTCGAGGAGGCGCTGGTGACCATAGGCAAGATCACCGGCCGGTGTCTGGAGACGATCGGACATGCCCACCCGGTCGAGGGCATCATGCACGCCGCCACGCAGATCGGCTGCGGAATGGCGCTTTACGATACCGTCTGCACGGTCGATCAGCGTGCGCTGCACCGCCAGCGCGACATTGTCGAACACGGAGAGATTGCCAAAGACGCTGGTGATCTGGAACGTGTAGGCGATACCCCGCCTGACGCGCTCGTGAGCCGGCAGACGGGTGATGTCCTGCCCTTCGAATATCACCTGCCCGGAATCCGGCATCTCCCGCCCGCAGACGAGGCTGACGAGGGTCGTCTTGCCGGCGCCGTTGGGCCCGATGATGGCGCGGATTTCGCCGCGCGACAGATCGAAATCGACACCGTCGACAGCATTCAGTCCGCCGAACGACTTGTGGATGCCACGAACGGCGAGAAGCGGTTTCACGGCAGCCATGGCAGCCACCTTTGCCTGATCGTTCCCACGATCCCCTTCGGGAAGAAGAGGATCAGGAGAATGAGGGCGACACCAACAAACAGCATGTAGGCCGACGTGTAGCCCGAACTGATGTCGATCACGTAGAACATGAAGAGCGTGCCTATGAGCGGCCCGAGCGTTGTCGCCGCGCCACCCAGGAGCACCCACAGGAGCGGCAGGATGGAATACTGGATGGCGGCGAAACTCGATCCGACGTAACCGAACAGTAGCGCGTAGGCGGCCCCGGCCGCGGCGCACAACGTACCGGACAGGACTACCGCGGCGAGCTTGTTTGCAAAGACGTCGTAGCCCAGCATCCGCACCCGTTCCTCGTTCTCACGGATTGCGACCAGAACCCTGCCGAAGGGAGCCCGCGCAATGAAAAGCGTCGCCAGGAGAACGAATGCAAACAGCGCGAGCGCCAGAAAATAGCGCGTGGAGAGATCTGTGACGTCGAGGCCACCACTGCCGAGCGGCATCTGCCGCGCCTGCTGACTTAAGACCAGCCCCTCCTCGCCACGCGTCCACGCGGTAAAATAGAGCGTCGTCAGGTAGAATACCTGCGCGAACATCAAGGTCACGATCATGAACGCAACGCCGGTGGTGCGCAGGGCGAGAAGGCCGATGACGAGCGCCAGCACCGCGCCGGCGCCGATACCCGCGGCAAATGCCGCGGGTACGTTCCAGTCGAGATGATAGACCGTCAGCCCCGCACCGTAGAGCCCAGCGGCGAAGAACATGGCGTGACCGAGACTGAGCAGGCCGCAATAGCCAAAGAGCAGATTGTAGCCCATGGCGAACACGGCAAGTACCAATACGCGGGACAGGACGCCTCGATGATAGTCCGGCAGAACATAGTGCAGCGCGACCAGGGCGAGAATGACCGCCACGTGCAACGACAGAGCGCGCAATGCCGATGGACCCGTCATCGCCGTTCCACCGTCCCGAACAGGCCCTGCGGGCGGAACACCAGCACCATCGCCACCAGAAGGGTGGCGATCATCTTGGCGAGCGTCGGCGAGAAGAAGACCGATATGATGCCGTCGGACAGTCCGATCAGAACCGCGGCCACGACCGTGCCGCGCAGCGAGCCCAGGCCGCCAATGATGACGACGATGAAGGACAGAAGCAAAGGATCGAGCCCCATGAGGTAGTGCGCCTGCTGGATCGGTACGACGAGGACTGCGGCGACAGCCGCCATTGCCGCCCCGAGCGCGAAAACGCCGGCGTAGACGCGATCGACGGGAATGCCGAAGTTCTGCGCCGTCTCGCGGTCGTGCTGTGTGGCGCGCATGACGAGACCGATCTTCGTCTTCGTCAGGAGGAACCAGGTCGCGGCGATCAGCACTGCCGACGCTGCGACGACGGCGAGCTTGTAGCCGGAATAGCCGAACCACGGCAGGGTGATACGGAAGTCGAAAGGCGCTGCAACGGGCCTGGCTTCCGGCCCATAGAAGGTCAGCGCGAGCTGCTGGATGATGTAGAGCAAACCAATGGTGGCGACGATCGTTGCCTCCGGATTGTACTCAAGCCGCCGCAACACCAATCGCTCACTGACAAGCGCCACCGCTCCCACCAGCAGCGGACTGAGCACCAGCGCAAGCAGAAACCCGAAAGCCGGATGACCCGTCACCAGGGTCGAGAAGAACCATGCAAGCACGGCTCCCAGCATGAAGAACTCGCCATGGGCGACATTGACGATACGCATGACGCCGAAGACGAGCGACAGGCCGAGCGCAGTCAGCGCCAACACAGCCGCCGTGACGAGACCTTCCAGCGTGGCCAGCAACAGATAGGGACCGAAGTCCATTTCAGCACATCCCGACTGACACCGACCGCTAGAACGACATCGTCGTATAGTCGGCCTCCGGCTCGTACATGCCGTCCTCGATGGAGGTCCGGTGGATGACGTCGAGCCTTCCGCCCTCGACGCGCGAAATGTTCTGATGGCCGAAGCACTGATGGATCTTTCCGTTGAAGATCTTGCGGCCCTGCGGATGCTCGGGGCCTTCCGCGAACTCGGTCATCGCCTCTGTCGCCTCGATCACCTTGGCCCGGTCCTCCGGCCCCTTATAGTCGGCCGCTTCCATCGCTGCCTTTATGATGTAGAGCGTCTCCCAGCATCCGAACATGTGGGCCGCCGTCGAAATGTCTCTGGGATCGTCTTTCGAAGCGCCATTCTCATCGATGCCGACGGCGTTGCGGTAGGCGCGTTCGGCATCGCTGGCATCGGGCTGCAGATAGCGCGGCATCCCTTCCCAGAAATAGGTCCCTTCAAGGAACTCGAGCCCCGGGCTCGCCAGATCGACGGCTTCGAGCGAATCGATGAAGCCGAAGATCTCCGGCCTGTTCGAGCCATAGAACTCGCCCAGTTCCTTGACAAAGGTCAGCACCGCCGGCCCGACCATGACATGGTAAAGCACCTCCGTCTCGCGGGGAATCTGCGGGAAATAACGCGTGAACGAGCTTTCGGTCGGCGGGATCGGCACCTGCGCGATCACTTCTGCACCCTGCGCCTTCATGGCCGCGGTGAAGAAGTCGCGATGGTCATGACCGAAGGCGTAGTCGGGAAAGATCATGGTCGCCTTCTTGCCCAGATTGGAGGACACCCAAGGTGCCATCGATGTGACCTGGGCCCGCACGTCGGTGATGCCAGGCTGCACGACGTAGCGGTTCAGCTTGCCCGATGCGACGTGATAGCCCTCGCTGACAACGTAGTATGGCATCTTCAATTCGCCGGCGGTCGGAGCCGAACCGACCACGACATGGCTGAACAAGGTGCCGAAGACCATGTCGACCTTGTGCTGCCTGGCGAATTTCTCCACCACTTCGGCGCCCCGCTTGGGATCAGTTCCATCATCTTCGACAATGATTTCGAGCGGGCGGCCATTGATGCCGCCGGCAGCGTTTATGGCCGCGACGGCGGCGTTTGTCGTGCGCTCGTACCATCGCCCGTAGGCAGCGCCAATGCCGGTACGGTGCGCCTGGAAACCGATGCGGATGGGGCTGGCCGATTGTGCCTGCGCGTATCGCACGAAACCGGGGGCAGTCACCAACCCGGCTGCCGCGCCGATGCCCTTGAGCGCCGTTCGGCGGCTCATACCCTCGCCGTTGGAGCGATTGTTCGAAGAGGCGTCCGTCATGCCCTACCCTTTGCGCTGCGTTGCGAACACGGAATTCCGGCTTCGCCGAACCGCAGCTGCTTACGCATAGGCAAGCAAACGCGTTCAGGCAACCGATGGCGCCGATAAAAGCCACAGACCGAAGACGGTATAGGCGACCATGAGAAGCGCAAGCGGTAGCTGGCCGAAAACCGCGCGCCACCCATCATGTTCGCCTTCACAGACTGCGGCATGGGCGACGGCGACCGCCAGCACATGTCCGGCCACGATTGCCGCCGCCTGCAGATTCCACATCATCCACGCACCGTCGGCGCCAGCCGTGATTGCCGCGACGATCGGCATATCGGCTGTGCCGAACAGGTCGAGGCCCGTACCGAACGGGTCCGAGAGCGCCGCAAACGCATACTGGCCGCTGACGAGCAGGGCACCGAGATAATGTGCGAAATGATAGCCGAGCGCGATCGGTACGAGACTGAGCACGAGCCTGCCGGCCGTCTCGACAGTCGACGCCGCGTCTCCCGCCAGGCGCACACCGAGCGAGATGGCGAGGAAGAACGCCGACGCAAGCAGGACGAAGAAGGCCGCGAGGCCGATACTGTTGATACCCATGACCGCAGAGCGGCCGGGAAACTCGAGCGGATTGAGATCGTTGAGAGCGAACCAGGCGAATGTATGCATCAGCCCGTCGAAGGAAACGGCCGAGAGCGAAAGGAGCACGAACAGAATCCCGCTGATCGGCAGGCCCTTGGCCACTATCAATCCCGCGCCGGGCCAGCGCAGCGAGAGGGTCGTCCCGATACGCCGGCCGTTCTCACAAGACAGCGGCGCCATGCGCGATATCATCGAGAAGAAGACCGACACGCATTCGCCGCGCATGAGCCATTTCGGCCCGAAGGCCAGCATGGCGGCGAAGGTCAACAACCAGTAGACGCCGACGACGAACGCAAGGCGCCGAGGGTCATCCGGTGCCGGATCGACCAGTTCGAACCATGCAAATGCGAAGAAGCCCGCCAGCGCCGGCCAATACCCCAATTTGCCCAAAGCCCCCTTGTCTTCCTGGCGCCAGCCTGTCGCCCGGACGAACAGGCGGTAAGGCCCCACCCACGGATTGAGCCAGGCCCAGAGATTGCCGAACGCCCCCTGGACAATTGTCAGTCCGATCCAGAAGACGGACCAGAAAAAGAGCGGCAAAGGATTGGACAGTGGGTCCGGGCTGCCAAACAAGCCAGCCAGGAGAAGGAAGACAAGCCACAGGAATGCAAGCAGGCTGACGGCGCTCTGTCCGTTGATCCGCACGCGCGCCAGCACAGTTGCCCGGCGCGCATGAGCCCTCAACACGCGCGGCGGCACAAAGGCCAGCAGGATGAAGCTTGCGAGAACGGCAAGCGCTCCTGCGACCCGATAGTGGGCCGTGGGAAGCAACAGCACGAAACCGCGCTCTGCAGCGTGCGCGAATGCGGTTTGGCACGACAGAGCCAACATGAGAAATACGGCACATCCGCCCTGCACCGCAGTTGGCCGGCGCCGCATCGTCACATCACTCACCGCAACGCCACCCCTGCTCCACTCGATCGCTCCTTCGCATTTTGCACGGCCAGGGACCCAGCGAAAGCTGGCATATCCTAAGGGGGCTTTCCGGCGCAACGGCTCAGTGTTATGCATGACGGTATATAACGATTCACCCAGGCAATGTTGCCTTTCTGGAAGGTATGTAGATGATCACGCGCCGATTCATTCTTGCATGTCTTGCAGTCATCTGCCTCGCCGCGGCAGCCTTTCCACAGGCTGCACGTGCCGACGACAAGCTGGTCATCTTTGCCGCCGCGAGCCTGAAGAATGCGCTCGACGAGATCAACGCAGCGTGGGCACAAAGCCAGGGAACGCCCGCGACGATCTCGTTTGCCGGAAGCTCCGCCCTCGCCAAACAGATCGAGCAGGGAGCGCCGGCCGATGTCTTCATCTCGGCCAACATCGAATGGATGCAGCATCTCTCGCAGTCGGGACTGACCAGACGCGACAGCGAGAAACGCCTGCTCGGCAACGAAATCGTACTGATCGCACCGGCCGATTCCAAAGTTCAGCTCACAATCGTCCCCGGACTAGCATTGATGGAGGCGCTGGCCGGAGGGCGACTGGCGATGGCGAACACCGATGCCGTTCCTGCCGGCATCTACGGCAAGGCAGCCCTTGAGCATCTTGGCGTGTGGCAGGACGTGCAAACCGACGTCGCCCAGGCGGAAAACGTTCGCGCGGCCTTGAAGCTGGTATCGACCGGCGAGGCTCCCCTGGGCATCGTCTACCGTACCGACGCCGCCGCCGACGGATCAGTCAGGATCGTCGACACATTTCCCGAGGACAGCCATCCGCCGATCGTCTATCCCGCAGCCATCCTCGCCACCTCGAGCAATCCCAATGCAGCCGACTTCATGGACTTCCTTTCCACACCCGAAGCAATCGCGGCCTTTGAACGCCAGGGATTCACGGTCATCATGCCGGATCGGTCGAATTGACCGGACGTGTCGTTGAGCGGACATGACGCGATGGAATGGATGCATCTGAGCGGCGAGGAATGGCAGGCCGTACGATTGAGCGTCAAGGTGGCGTCCTGGGCGATGGTCTGGAGCCTGCCGCCAGGGATCGCAATCGCTTTCCTGCTGGCGCGCGGAACGTTCTGGGGCAAGGCGTTTCTCAACGGACTGGTGCATCTGCCACTCGTCCTTCCGCCCGTCGTGACCGGCTATCTGCTGCTCCTGACGTTCGGCACCAAGGGACCGATCGGTTCCTTTCTGGCCGAGCATTTCGGTCTCGTTTTCGCCTTTCGCTGGACGGGCGCGGCACTCGCCTGCGCCATTATGGGCTTTCCGCTCATGGTTCGGGCGATCCGCCTGTCGATCGAAGCGATCGACCGGCGAATCGAGGACGCCGCCGGGACGCTCGGCGCAAATGCCGTCTGGGTGTTCCTTACGATAACTCTGCCGCTTGCGGTGCCGGGGATCATAGCCGGCATGATCTTGTCCTTCGCCAAGGCGATGGGAGAGTTCGGCGCAACGATCACCTTCGTATCCAATATCCCGGGCGAGACCCAGACATTGCCATCGGCGATCTACAGCTTCACCCAGGTTCCAGGCGGCGACATCGGCGCGCTGCGTTTGACGCTGGTCTCCGTCGTCATTTCGATGGCCGCCCTGCTCATGTCGGAATGGATGGCCCAGCGGGCCAGCAGAAGGCTGCACGCGGCATGACGATCAAAGTCGACGTGATCAAGCGACTTGGAGCGTTCACGCTCGATATGGCATTCGCAAGTTCGGGCAAGGTCTCGGCCCTGTTCGGCCCGTCCGGGGCCGGCAAGACCTCGGCCGTCAATCTGATCGCGGGCCTGGAGCGCCCCGATAGCGGCCGTATCGTCGTGAACGACACCGTCCTCGTCGACACGGAGAAACACCTTTTCGTTCCGCGCCATCGCCGCCGCATAGGGTATGTATTTCAGGATGCACGCCTTTTTCCCCACCTGACCGTCAGGCAGAACCTGCTTTACGGACGCTGGTTCTCACGCCAGCGTAGCCATTCGGTCGAACTCGACGAGATCGTGGCGATGCTGGGTGTGGAACATCTTCTGTCGCGCCGTCCCAGCGGCCTGTCGGGCGGCGAACGCCAGCGCATCGCCATTGGACGCGCGCTTTTGTCGAGCCCTGCCCTGCTACTGCTCGACGAGCCCCTCGCCTCGCTGGACGACGCACGCAAGGCCGAGATCATGCCCTATCTCGAACGGTTGCGCGACGAGACGCGTGTTCCCATCGTCTATGTGAGCCATTCAATTTCGGAGGTCGCGCGGCTTGCCGATCACCTCGTGGTCCTTTCGGCCGGAAAGGTGACGGCGGCGGGTCCATTGAGTGATCTCCTGCCGCAGCTTGGTGTTTTGAGCGTTTCGGACAGGCACGAGACCGGCAGCATCATCGACGCGGTCGTCGAGCATGACGGCGGTGAAGCGGAACTGAGCCGTCTGGCATCGCCGCTCGGCACGATCCATGTCGCCGGCTCGGCCGGGCCAGCCGGTCGCACCGTGCGCGTGCGCATACGGGCGCGCGACGTGCTCATCGCGACGAAACGTCCAGAGCACCTCAGCGCCGTGAACATCTTCGACGGCGTAATCACCGGGATAGAATCGGGCGCCGGACCGTCCCTGGACGTATTGATTCGCTGCAAAGGGACGGTCATCGCAGCGCGTATCACGCGCCAATCCCGCGAGGCGCTCGGCCTTTCGGAAGGCCAGCCGGTCTTTGCCGTGGTAAAGAGCGTCGCGCTGGAACCGGGCGGCCCGCCGCTCTCTTGACCGCGCTACCGTCTGCCCGCACCATCCGTTGGCAATCTGGAGAAGTCGGCTTGCCGTCCATCAGCCTTCGTATCAATCTCGACCCGGATGCCCGCATCGGTCCGGGCAAGATAGCCCTGCTCGAACATATCGCCCGTCACGGTTCGATATCGGCGGCCGGTCGCGCGATGAACATGTCCTATCGCCGGGCGTGGAATCTGGTCGAAGAATTGAACGGCATGTTCGGCAAGCCCCTCGTGGAGACCCAGGCGGGCGGCGCCCGCGGCGGGGGCACGCGGCTCACCGAGTTCGGCGAGCAGGTGGTGAGCCGTTTCCGCGACATCGAAAGGGCCGCGAATTCCGCCGCAGCCGACAACCTTGCCGCACTGCAGGCCGCACTCGAACAGTCCTGACCGCCGCCGCGAATACTGGCGCCCAATTCCTGAAAGAGCGGTGCTGGACCAACAGTTTGCCATCCCAATTTCGTCTCCAACGAATATTATGATAGGAACCAGCCAGACGGGACACCCTCGGCTCCCGCGTTCCAGTTCACAATCGAGGTACAGTTTTGAGCAACACCGTGACGGCATCGGATGACGAGCCTGACCTGGGGACTCTCGATCAGGGCATTCTGACGGGCCTCCTCGGGCGTCAATTGCGCATCACCAACAACGCGGTCTTCCGGCACGTCGAGCAGCGACTGCACGAATTGGGCATAACGCCCCAGCAGTTCGCGCTGCTGGTCCTTGTCGAACGCAATCCGGGGTCGCGGCAAAGCCTCATCGCCAAGGCGCGCGGTCTCGACAAGTCGACCCTCGTGCCGATGATCGACCGCCTTGAGCGAGAAGACCTTCTGGAACGCCGACCCATGGCGGGCGATCGGCGAATGAAGACGATCTGGCTGACGGACAAGGGCAAGGAATTGCTCCAGCAGGCAAGCCCGGCGGTCGCCGCAACCGACGAAAGCCTCGGCTCCAATCTGACGGTCGAGGAGCGCACGGAACTGGTACGCCTGCTCAAGAAGCTGCGTCAGGACATTTCAGCAGAGTAGACGGACACGGCTGAGCTATGGAAGAAGGGGCGGCAGCCGAGAGCTGTCACGCCGAGATTCCCACGATATGACGGTGCCTTCCCATGCGTCCTTCCAAAGACATTGCGCGTCTGATTGAAATCATGGCGGCCTTGAGGACACCCGGCACAGGGTGTCCCTGGGATCTGGAACAGGATTTTTCGACCATCGCACCCTACACGATCGAGGAGGCCTATGAGGTGGCCGATGCGATCGAACGCGCGGACCTGGACGATCTGCGCGAGGAACTTGGCGACCTGCTGCTCCAGGTCGTCTTCCACGCCCGCATGGCCGAAGAAGGCGGTGCCTTCGACTTCGGCGACGTCGTGGAAGCCATCACCACCAAGATGATCAGGCGTCATCCACACGTGTTCGGCGACGAGGATGCCCGCGCCGCCGGCATGGCCAAAGGCATGTGGAACCGGATCAAGGAGGATGAAAAGGCGGAGCGGCGGGAACGGCGGCTGGCCCGCGGCCAGACGGCGGAAGATCACGGATCCGGATTTCTCGACGGGATCCCGGTCAACATGCCGGCTCTGACGCGCGCCTTGAAGATTCAGGAACGCGCAGCCCGCGTGGGCTTCGACTGGAAAGAGGCCGAGCCGATTCTCGACAAGATCGAGGAGGAGATCGGCGAGTTGCGTCATGCAATCGCGCAGGGCGACACGAAGGCGAGCGAGGATGAATTCGGCGACGTGCTGTTCGCGCTGGTGAATTTCGGCCGCCATCTGGCCATCGACGCCGAACAGGCGCTGAAGGGAACCAACGCCAAGTTCCGCCGCCGCTTCCACGACGTGGAAAGGCAGCTCAGGCAGAACGACCGCACGTTGGAGCAGGCCACGCTCGAGGAGATGGAAGAACTCTGGCAACAAGCAAAGTCCAGAGACGACTGACGCTAAATTAGGCCCTACGCGACCGCAAGGCGGCGCTGGATCTCGCCACGAACATCGGCTGTCGTGCGAAGACGAAACGCCGCGCCACCGTCCTCGCGATCCTTGCGTGAGAGAACGTCGGCATTGCGGTAGAGCCAGTCGACATGACGCATCTGACCGGGAGCGAGATCCACGGTATATTCGGACAGTTCGCCGGCGACACGCTCTTCGATCAGGTGCAGAAGCCTGTCGATCCCCTCGCCGGTCAACGCCGAAACGGTGACATGCGGGGTACGCTCCCTCACGGGCCCGCCGGCGGTCAGATTTTCCCTTGTGGCGTCGTCGAGCCGGTCCACCTTGTTCCAGACCTCGATGACACGGCCTTCCGGCGTCGTGTCCACCCCGAGATCGCCCAGAATACGCTCGACATCCTCGGCCTGGGCCGCCGTGTCGGGATCTGAAATGTCACGCAGGTGAATGACGAGATCGGCTTCGATCACCTCCTCCAGAGTCGCCCTGAAGGCAGCGACAAGATGCGTCGGCAGATCCGAGATGAAACCGACCGTATCGGACAGGATGACAATCGTGCCATGCGGCAGACGCAACCGCCGCAATGTCGGGTCGAGCGTGGCAAACAGCATGTCCTCGGCCAGAACGCCGGCGCCTGTCAGCCTGTTGAACAGCGTGGACTTGCCCGCATTAGTATAGCCGACGATGGCCACGACCGGGAATGGCACCTTCTTGCGCTTCGAGCGGTGCAGGTCACGCGTACGCCTGACCGTTTCCAACTCGCGCTTGAGCCTGGTTATCCTCTCCTGCAGCAAGCGGCGGTCGGCCTCGATCTGGGTCTCGCCCGGTCCGCCCAGAAAGCCGGCACCGCCGCGCTGGCGTTCAAGGTGGGTCCAGCTTCGCACGAGCCGGCCGCGCTGATAGTTGAGATGGGCAAGTTCGACCTGCAGCGCGCCCTCTTTGGTTCGTGCCCGGCGGCCGAATATCTCCAGGATAATACCGGTACGGTCAAGCACCTTGGCGTTGAGGGCCTTTTCGAGATTTCGCTGCTGAACGGGCGTGAGCGGATGATCGATGATCACGAGTTCGACGCCGGCGTCCTTCGTCCGCTCCGCAAGCTCGTCGATCTTGCCGCTTCCGAGCAACGTACCGGGCCGCGGATCATTCACGGTGACGATATCGGCGATGGCGGGTTCGAGTTCTATGGCCCGCGCGAGACCGACAGCCTCGTCCAGACGCGCCGCCGGCGTTCGTGTCAACCGGGGCCGTGTGCGGTCCGTGCCGTTGTCGCGAAATGCCCGCGGCAGATCGGGAACGATAACTGCCGCACGCGTCGCCGCCTTCGGCACAGCCGTTTCAGCGGCCGTTCCGCGTCTGCGCCCCCGGCGTTCGACCGGCGTTTCGTCGTTCAATCAGCCTTCCCGGCCACTTTCCTCACCATCGAACATCTGAACCGGCTGGCTCGGCATGATGGTGGAAATGGCGTGCTTGTATACGAGCTGCGAATGGCCATCACGGCGCAGCAGTACGCAGAAATTGTCGAAAGACGTCACGACACCCGTCAGCTTCACGCCGTTGATCAGGAAGATCGTCAGCGGTGTCTTGCTCTTGCGTACCGAATTGAGAAAGAGATCTTGGAGATTCTGCGACCGTTCTGCCATTCTTCTTTTCTTTCGCCGTTCGTTATTGTCCGTGCATATCGGCGACGGCTTTCAACGGCGCCGCCACAAAAGCAGGCAACACCCCTTCACCGAAACTGGCACGCACTGGGCGTATCCTTTTTCTCACTTCAATGCGGTTATCAGGCTTGGGTTTTTTCCGCAACGTCAAAAAAGGCATTACGCAGGGAAAGTGCCACGGAGCCGGGATGGCCGTTGGCAACCGGATCGCCATCAATCCGCACCACCGGCATGACCACCGTGGTGGCAGCCGTGATGAATGATTCGCGGGCGGCCTTGGCTTCATCGACACTGAAGCCTCGCTCTTCAATCGCCAACCCCAGCTTGGCCGCCACATCGAAGACAGTGGCACGCGTGACGCCGCGCAAGATGCCGTGTTCGGCCGGACGTGTCACGAGCACGCCATCCTTCGTTACGATCCACGCATTGGTTGCCGCCCCTTCCTTCACCGTCCCGTCGGCATCGATGAACCAGGCCTCCTGAGCGCCCTGCTCCTTGGCCTTCTGGCGCGCCAACACGTTCGGCAGCAGGCCGACCGTCTTGATGTCCACACGGTCCCAGCGGTTTTCGGGCACGGTTATGACCGAGATACCTGCTTCAGCCTTGCGCATGGCCGCGGCCGGATCGGTGCGCTTGGCCGTCACCACCAGGGCCGGACGCGTCGTAGGGGCCGGAAAAACATGGTCACGCGGCGCGACGCCTCGCGTCACCTGCAGATAGACCAACCCATTCTCGACACGGTTGCGCCGCACGACCTCACGCATGACCAACTCGAGCGACTGGCGCTGCATCGGCCAAGCCATCGACAGTTCGCCGAGAGAGCGCCCCAGACGATCAAGGTGACGAGTCATGTCCATGATGTAGCCGCGAGCGACTTCGCAGACTTCGTAGACGCCATCGGCAAACTGATAGCCGCGGTCCTCAATATGCACCGCAGCCGAACGATGCGGTACGTAGCGTCCATTCACATAAGCAATTCGCGGCATCTCAACCCTCTGCGATGGCGTGGAATTCCAATAGAAATCGGCAGGCGGAACTCAAAAGAATTCGAGACTGACCCGGAACATCTGCTCCACCTGGCGTACGGCCCCTTCCAGGACGAAGATGATGACGCGATCACCGGGGCGGATCACCGTCGCTCCGTCGGGCCGAATCGTTTTGCCGTCCCGATAGACGATGCCCAGACGCATCCCGTTCGGCAATTCCAGATCGCGCAACGGCGCACCGACCAGCGGCGACGTCTCAAGCGCCTCCGCCTCGATGATCTCGGCCGCGCCGCGATGAATGGTGTGGACGGCACGGATCCGGCCGCGCCGAACATGCTGGAGCACGCGGGAGATCGTCACCGAACGCGGGTTCACATATGCGTCAATCCCCAGCATGCGCGTGAAATCGTGATAGGTCGGATCGTTGAGCAGAGCCAGATTGGATTTGCAGCCGAGCCGCTTGGCCATGACGGACGAAAGGATATTGACCTGATCGTTGTTCGTCACCGCAACCATCAGGTCGGCATCCTGCACGTCCGCTTCCAGCAGCATCTTCTGTTCCAGCGCGTTGCCGTGCAAGACGACGGTACGGCGCAGTTTGTCGGCAATGACGACGGCCCGTTCCCGCGTATCCTCGATGATCTTGACCTTGGTGCGGCTCTGCCGCGACTCGAGCGCCTTGGCGACATACAGACCGATGTTGCCACCGCCGGCGATAAGAATGCGTTGAACGTCTTTTTCCTCGTGGCCGAAGAGGCCGAGCGTCCGGCGCACCTGGTCCTTGGTGGTCACGACATAGGCGAGATCGCCCGCCACAAGCTGGTCTGCCGAATGCGGGATGAACAGTCGATCCTCACGAAGGACCCCGACCACGGTCGACGGAAGATCGGGAAAAAGTTCCGACAGCTGCGACAGCGGCGTGTTGATGACCGGACATTCCTCCTGACACTCGATGGCGACCATGGCCACCTTGTCGTCGGCGAAACGCACGACATCGGTCGCGCCGGGCAGCGCGATCCGGCGCAGGACCATGTCGCCGACCTCGAGTTCGGGCGAGATGACCACGTCGATCGGCAGATTGTCGCGCGAAAACAGGTCCTGGTAATGCGGCAGAAGATAGGACTGCGCACGGATGCGTGCGATCTTGGTCGGGATATTGAAGATCGAATGGGCGACCTGGCACGCGGTCATGTTGACTTCGTCATGCAGAGTCACGGCGATGAACATGTCGGCCTGCTGGGCGCCGGCAGCCTCCAGGACGTCGGGGTGTGCCCCGTGTCCGACATACCCGCGTACGTCGAGCTGATCGCGAATCTTACGGATGAGCTCGGGCGACGTATCGATGACGGAAACGTCATTTTGCTCGGCCGCCAGCCGTTCGGCAATGCCGTAGCCAACCTGGCCCGCGCCACAGATGATCACCCGCATGATTTCAATCCCGGTATGGTCAGACGCCCAGCGACTTCAACTTTCTGTGCAGGGCCGATCTCTCCATACCAATGAATTCAGCGGTGCGCGAGATGTTGCCGCCAAACCTGTTGATCTGGGCGACCAGATATTCCTTTTCGAACAGCTCGCGCGCCTCGCGCAGGGGCAGCGCCATGATGTGCTGGTCCGACTGGCTGGGGGCACGCGGCATCACGTCTCCGATCTCCGCAGGCAGGAGGTCAGCCGTGATCGGCGCCTCCACGTCATCGCCGCGCGCCAGGATCATCAAGCGCTCGACGTTGTTGCGCAGCTGACGCACATTGCCCGGCCAACCATGGGCCTGAAGCACCGCCAGCGCGTCCTCGCCGATCCGCCGGTATTTTATGCCGCTCTGCCGGGCGATCTGCTTCATGAAGTGATCCACGAGATAGGGAATGTCCTCGCGCCGCTCCGACAGCGGCGGCACGGAAACCGGCACGACCGCCAGGCGGTGATAGAGATCCTCGCGGAACCGTCCCTCGGCGATCATCGCCTCCAGGTTCTGCGCCGTGGAGGAAATGATGCGGACGTCGACCTTGACCCGCTTGGCGCCGCCCACGCGCTCGAACTGCTGCTCGACCAGCACGCGCATGATCTTGTTCTGGGTGCCGCGCGGCATGTCGGCCACCTCGTCGAGATAGAGCGTGCCGCGATGCGCTTCCTCCAGCGCCCCGACCTTTCGCTCCGTCCCGTTGGGTTCGGTGCCGAAAAGCTCGATCTCCATGCGCTCCGGCGTAATGGTCGCCGCATTAAGCGAGACGAACGGGCCGTCCTTGCGCGAGGACAGCGCGTGAATGGCGCGCGCCACCGATTCCTTGCCGGAGCCGGAAGGTCCGACGATCATGACGCGGCTGTTGGTCGGAGCAATGCGCTCGATGGAGTGGCGAAGCTGATTCATCGCCGCAGACATGCCGATCAGGTCGAACGTGTCCGCCGATCGTTTCTTGAGATCCGACAGTTCGCGCCTCAGCTTCTGCGTTTCCAACGCACGTTCGCACACAAGTATCAGCCGATCGGCCTTGAACGGCTTCTCGATGAAATCATATGCACCCCGCTTTATCGCGGAGACCGCCGTCTCGATCGTGCCGTGGCCCGAGATCATCACCACGGGAACACCCGGATGAATCGTCTTGATCTCGTCAAGCAGAGCCAGTCCGTCGAGCCGGGATCCCTGCAACCAGATGTCCAGGAAGATGAGCCGCGGCACGCGGTCGGCTATGGCAGCAAGGGCGCTGTCGCTGTCATGGGCCGTACGCGTTTCGTGGCCTTCATCGCTCAAAATGCCGGCGACGAGTTCACGGATGTCTTCTTCGTCGTCGACGACCAGGATGTCCGACGCCATATCAAACCTTCTGTTCAAACATCAGTTTTCTGTGCGTTGCTATCAACTTTCGCCCTCTCCTGTGCGGCTTCCGCCGTCAGAACGATGCGAATGAGCGCCCCTCGCCCTCCGTGGAAATCGGCCGGAGCATCGTGAAGCTCCAGCCGACCGCCGTGGTCCTCGATGATCTTCTTGACGATTGCCAGGCCGAGCCCGGTGCCCTTTTCGCGCGTCGTCATGTAGGGCTCGAGCAGGCGCTGGCGATTTTCGCGCGGCAGGCCCTTGCCGTTGTCCATCACATCGACAGTGATCGTGTCATTTTCCCGGCGCGCAGAAACACGCACGACGCCCTTGTCGCCTGCGGCGCGCTCGTCGTCGGACTCGATCGCTTCGGCGGCATTCTTGATCAGATTGCCGAAAGCCTGACTCATCAGCCGGCTGTCGAATGTGCCGATCAGCGGCTCATTGCCGAAATCGCGCTCGAACGAAATGTCGGAACGGCTCACTTCGACCAGGAAGGACGCCTCGCGCAACGGCTCGCGCAGATCCATGGTCTGCATGGTCGGTTTCGGCATGCGCGCAAAGGCGGAGAATTCGTCGACCATCCGCCCGATGTCCCCGACCTGCCGGATGATCGTGTCGGTGCATTGATCGAAGACTTCGCGGTCCTCGGTGATAACCTTGCCGTAGCGACGCCGGATCCGCTCGGCCGAAAGCTGGATCGGCGTCAGCGGATTCTTGATCTCGTGCGCGATGCGCCGCGCCACGTCGGCCCAGGCCGTGGCGCGCTGTGCCTGGACCAGATCGGTGATGTCGTCGACCGTCACCACGTAGGAGGGCGCGTCGTCGTCGGAATCGCCCTCCTCGACCGTGATCTGGATGTTGAACGTGCGCTCGGCCCCAAGGCGAAAGAAAGTGACCTGATCGCGATAGACAGGCCGACCGGAACCGCGCGCCAATTCGAAAACGCCGCCGATGTGCGGCAGAACGTCCTGCAGCTTCTCACCCAGCGATTTCGCGGACCGGATGCCGAGCATCGTTTCTGCTGATCGGTTGACGATCGTGATGGCGCCGTCGGCGTTGACACCGATGATGCCGGCGCTCACGCTGGCAAGCACCGCTTCGGAGAAGCGGCGCCGCTCGTCGATCTGGTCCTTCGCCGCAACGAGTTCGTTGCGCTGCGATTTCAGCTGCATAAGCATCTTGTTGAAGGTGTCGCCGAGCGAAGCAACATCGCCGTCAGAGTTGCGGACCGGCACCGAAACGTCGAGATTGCCGGTCGCCACCTCGTCGGCGGCGCCGATGAGCTGGCGGATTGGCCGTACCAGCCTGTCGGCCACGGCGATGCCCGTCCAGATGGCGGACAGGACGATAATCAGCGTCAAGCCGAGATAAACCAGCGCGAAGGCGACCTGAACCGTCGCCCTGCTGGCCTCCAGGTCGCGGTAATCGTCAACGTTGGCGCGCACGATCTGCCGGGCGCGGATCACGTCGGGATCCACCAGCCTGATCGTGAAGAGAAAGGCGTCCTCGATCTCGCGCATTTTGATGACCGAGCCGACGATGTTGCGCGTGCGCGGCTCGATCAGCACAGGGTCGCCGCTGGCCGCATCGCGAACAGCTCCTGCCGGCGGCGCGGGCATCGGGAAATCCGCCCGGGTATCGGCCTGCATGATGATCGATCCATCGCCGCGCACCAGAGCGGCATGCGCCAGACCACGGCCGACGGCCTGCTGGTTCAGCAATTGATGAAACCCCGTCCGATCGACGCCGTAGAGCACCCGGTTGCGATCGAGATCGACGGCCATGGAGAGCGCGGTATTCTGAAGGTTACGAGCGTTCTCCTGGACATAGGATTCGGCAATCGACAGCGACGAACCGACAATGGCCTTGGTCTTGATCTCGAACCAGCGATCCAGTCCGATATCGAGCGTGATCGAGGCGACCAGCGCGACGACGATGGCCGGCACCGCGGCGACGAGCGAGAACAGCGCGACGATGCGCACATGGAGTCTCGCCGCAGCCTTTCCCCGACGCCTGGCCATGAGGATGCGATGGATCTCGCGCCCGATCAAAACCACGAGAAGAAGAATGAGCGCCGAATTGATCGCGATCAGGGTTAGCGTCACGGGCCGGGTGGGCGATACCGGACCCAGTCCGACCAGGATGACGAAGGACACGGCGGCACTGATCAGCGCGGCAATCACCGCTACCACGCCGGGCAGCGCCATCAGACGCCGTCCCTCCCCCGGCGATCGGGACGCCAGGAACGAAGCAGTCGGCAGAGAATCGGTGTTGGTTGCCATGGCCTACGCGAATCAAAGACTGCGTGGCAGCAATGCAACGCATTGTGGCGATTCTGCAACTAGAGTGGCGGATTTACCACCCCGCGTTCTCGGGTCGGTCGCCTCAGCACTAACGATGAAGAAAAATCCTCAAGAAAATCATGCCGTTACGAAATCGGCTCAAATATTCTGCAATCGATGAACAGGACCTTCTCGAGCGCGCTCAAGGCTGCCGCGAGGTCCGGTAGACGTTTACGCCCAACTCGCGAATCTTCTTGCGCAAAGTATTTCTGTTCAGTCCGAGAAGCTCCGCGGCCCGGATCTGGTTCCCGCGCGTTGCCGTCATCGAAGCGAGCACCAGCGGATATTCGACTTCCGCAAGTATTCTCTGATAGAGCCCCGATGGCGGCAATTCTTCGCCGAAGGACGAGAAATAGCGCTGCAGATAGTGTTCCACCGCCTGACCGATCGAAATGTCGTCGGGCAGGACGGAAGCCGCGGCACCTGCTGCGGGCGCGCCTGCGGCATTGATTTCCGAATCGATGATCTCGGCGGTGATTTCGTCCTGCGGATAGAGCGCGGCCAGCCGGCGGACCAGGTTCTCGAGCTCGCGCACGTTGCCCGGCCAGCTGTAGCGCTTCAAGAGATCGATCCCCGCGGTCGTTATGCGCTTAGGCTGCAATCCCTCGCTTTCAACCGCCTTGAAGAAATGGCGCACCAGATCCGGAACATCCTCGGCGCGCTCGCGCAGCGGCGGCAATCGCAGCGGGACGACGTTCAGACGATAGAACAGGTCCTCGCGGAATAGCCCCTGATTGATCAGCGTTCGCAGGTCCTTGTTGGTTGCGGCGACGATGCGGACGTCGGTGCGGATCGGTGTGCGCCCTCCGACCGTGGTGTATTCACCCTGCTGCAGGACACGCAGTAGCCTGGTCTGCGCTTCCATGGGCATATCGCCGATCTCGTCGAGGAAGAGCGTACCGCCCTCCGCCTGCTCGAAGCGACCGGTGGACCGGTTCTGAGCGCCGGTGAAAGCGCCCTTCTCATGACCGAACAGTTCCGATTCGATGAGATCGCGCGGGATCGCGGCCATGTTGATGGCAACGAAGGGACCGTTGCGACGGCGGCCATATTCATGCAGGGCGCGTGCCACCAGTTCCTTACCGGTGCCCGACTCGCCCGTGATCATCACGGTGAGATCAGTCTGCATCATGCGCGCCAGCATCCGATAGATGTCTTGCATGGCGGCGGAGCGACCGACGAGCGGCATCGATTCGGGCTGCTCTTCGCTGCGCTGATCGCCCCTGTCCTGCTTGGGTTCCGACAGCGCTCTGTTGACGATATTGAGCAGTTCGGAAAGATCGAATGGCTTGGGCAGGTATTCGTAGGCGCCCTTCTCCGAAGCACGGATAGCCGTCATGAAGGTGTTCTGGGCACTCATCACGATGACGGGGAGTTCCGGGCGCGCCTTCTTGATGCGCGGCAGCATGTCGAAGGCGTTCTCGTCGGGCATCACGACATCGGTGATGACGAGATCCCCCTCTCCCGCAGCCACCCAGCGCCAGAGCGTGGCGGCATTCGAGGTTACGCGCACATCGTGTCCAACCCTCGACAGCGCCTGATTGAGCACGGTGCGGATTGCGGCGTCGTCGTCGGCGACCAGAATGCTGCCGCGATTCATCGTTTTTTGGCTCCTTCGAGTTCTTGGCCGGAAGCGAGACCCTCTTCCTTCCAGGCCGGCATCAGAATCCGGAAAGTCGTTCCGCGCGGAGAGGAATCACATTCTATGACGCCGCCATGCTCGCCGACGATCTTGGCAACCAAGGCCAGTCCGAGGCCTGACCCGTTCTGCTTGGTCGTGATGAAGGGATCGAACAGGATGGGCAGAATGTCGTCGGGCACGCCGCCGCCGTTGTCGTGGACGCAGAATTCGAGGGGCAACGACACCCGGTCCTGTGTTCCGGGCACCGAGAGCCGGATGCCGGGGCGGAACGCGGTGGACAGTGTGATCTCGCCGCCCGCCATCGATCCGATCGCTTCGGCGGCGTTCTTGACCAGGTTCAGGAAGACCTGCACGAGCTGGTCCCGGTTGCCGTAGACCGGAGGCAAAGACGGATCATAGTCCTCGACAATCCTGATTCCATTGGCAAAACCGTTCTGGGCGATTGCCTTGACGTGATCGAGGACGACATGAATGTTAACTGGCCTGCGCTCTATGGGCCGCTCGTCGGAAAAGACCTCCATCCGGTCCACGAGGGCCACGATGCGATCGGTTTCGTCGGTAATCAGCCGCGTCAACGCCCGATCCTCATCGCCCACCACGCTCTCCAGGAGTTGCGCCGCACCACGGATTCCCGACAGCGGGTTCTTGATCTCATGGGCCAGCATCGCGGCCAATCCGGTGACCGAACGCGCGGCCCCGCGATGCGTCATCTGCCGGTCGATCTTGTCGGCCATGGAACGTTCCTGGAACATGACCACGACAGAACCCGGCACCTCGGGGACCGGAGCGACGTAGAGATCGACAAGACGATCACCGCCGAGCTTGGGAGACGAGATATCCACGCGATATTCGTTGACCGGCGACTGGCGCTCACGAACCTGATCGATCAGCGACAGAAGCGGGCTGCCGAAAGGAATGAAGCTGTCGATGGTGTTACGCGCCAGAATGGCGGCGCTCGAACGGAAGAAGTCCTCGGCATCGGAATTGGCGAAGGTGATGAAGCCTCCCTCGTCGACCATGATGACGGGATGGCGGATCGTATTGAGAACGATCTGTGCCGCGTCCGGCTTTGGCGGCTGTGCGAGCGATGCGGTTCTCATGCGGCAATCCTTTCAGAAGTCCTCTGGCCGTTCTCTTCGGTGAGGGCCCGGCGCATCAGCTCGACGACCTCACATGGGTCAAACGACGTCATGATGCGCTTGCGCACGTCACCAGGCAGGCCGGGCGCATGACGGTCGAGATACCAGCCGAGGTGCTTGCGCGCGTGCCTCAGGCCCGCATCGACGCCGTAGAGCGAAAGCATGTCCTCGTAATGGGCCTCAACGTAGTCGGCGCGTTCCGTCGGCGTGCGCGGGAGGCCTTCCACCCGGCCACCTGCCGCCGCGGCAGCGATCTCGCCCGCGAGCCAGGGCGCACCGCAGTGGCCGCGCCCGATCATGATGGCATCCGCACCCGACGCACGCAGCGCTTCGGCGGCATCATTGGACGAAAGGATGTCGCCATTGGCCACAACCGGTATGCGTACCGCCTGCTTCACCGAGGCAATTGCCGACCAGTTCGCCGCACCCTTGTAGAACTGGCATCGTGTGCGTCCATGCACGGTCACCATGGCCACGCCGGCCTGCTCCGCCCGGCGCGCCAATTCGGGCGCGACAAGAGCTGTGTCGTCCCAGCCAAGTCGCATCTTGACCGTTACAGGCACGTCGACGGCATCAACGACCGCCTCGATGAGCGCCTCGGCCAGATCTAAGTCGCGCATCAGCGCCGAACCGCAATAGCCACCCGTCACCTTCTTCGCCGGACAGCCCATATTGATGTCGACAATGTCGGCGCCTTCGCCCACGGCAATGCGTGCGCCCTCAGCCATCCACTGCGCCTCGCGTCCCGCCAGCTGGACCACGTGAAGCGCCGAATCCCCGCGCTCCAGGCGACGCAGAGAATCGGTACGTCCGCGAGCCAGTTCGCCACTCGCGATCATCTCCGATACGACCATGCCTGCGCCGTGCCGATGGGCACGGCCGCGAAAGGGACGATCTGTGATACCCGAAAGGGGGGCCAGGAAGACCCGATTGCGAATTCTCTTGCCACCCAGTTCCAACGGCGCCGCAAGGCCAGCAATATCCAACATGCACAAAAACCGCGCAAACCACTCAACTGCTTATGCATTAGACATTCGATGGCGATGTTGCAATGCAGAATCCTGCCGACCGTCCTGTTTGGCGACGAAATTGCTGGCCACGCATGCATTGGACGATTAAGCGTGACGCACCTGACACGAGGATCGCCATGCCTGCCGGCAAGCCTGAAGAAATCGCCGTCATCATCGTCGCCGCCGGCCGCGGCGAACGGGCTGGACAATCGACGGAGGGACCGAAACAATACCGGACCGTGGGCGGCAAGGCCATCCTCAAGCACACGATCGATGTGTTTGCCTCGCATCCCAGGATCGGCAGGATCATTGTCGCCATACACGCCGAAGACCATACGCTCTATGCGGCGGCAATCGGCAACCAGGCAGAGCGCGCCGAGACCGTGGCCGGCGGTCCCACACGCCAGGCCTCAACCCTGAATGCGCTGGAAGCGCTGAGTGGGACGCATCCCACCTATGTTCTCATCCACGATGGTGTGCGCCCGTTCGTCGGCCATGGACTGATCGACCGCGTTATCGATACGCTGTCGGAAGAAACCGGCGCATTGCCCGCCCTGGCGGTTTCCGACACACTTAAACGCAGCGATGCGGACGGCATGATTGCGGCGACCGTGTCGCGCGAGGGGCTGTTCGCCGCCCAGACGCCACAGGCTTTCCCCTTCAGCGCAATTCTCGACGCCCACAGAGCGGCGGCGGCACGGGGCCGCCAGGATTTTACAGACGATGCGGCCATTGCCGAGTGGGCGGGCCTCGCCGTGCGCATCGTCGAAGGCTCACCCGACAATGTGAAACTGACCTGGGCGCGCGACATCGCGCTGGCGAATGAGAGGCTGGCTGGCGGCATGACGAGTTTTCCCGATGTACGAACCGGCAACGGCTATGATGTTCATTCCTTCGAGCCGGGCGACCACGTCACGCTCTGCGGGATTGCCATTCCTCACCATGCAAGGCTGTCGGGTCATTCGGACGCAGATGTCGGGCTACACGCGCTTACGGATGCGCTCCTGGCAACCTGCGGTGAAGGCGACATCGGCACGCATTTTCCGCCCTCCGACCCGCAATGGCGCGGTGCAGCCTCGCGCATCTTCGTGGAGCATGCGGCCGGCATCGTGAGATCCAGAGGCGGGCGGATTGCAAATGCCGATATCACATTGATCTGCGAGGCTCCCAAGATCGGTCCGCATCGGCCCAAAATGCAGCAAGCGATCGCCGCCATGCTCGGCATTTCGGCCGATCGCGTTTCAATCAAGGCAACGACCAACGAGAAACTCGGTTTCGTCGGCCGCGAGGAAGGCATCGCGGCCATCGCAACGGCAAGCGTCGTCTATCCCGGGAACCTGCCCGAATGAACGATATCGAACAAATCGCGCGCGACGTTCTGGCGGCATGCGCCGAACGCGGCATCATGCTGGCGACGGCGGAATCTTGCACCGGCGGGATGATCGTGGCTGCGCTGACCGACATTGCTGGTTCGTCGGTAGCGGTCGACCGGGGCTTTGTCACCTATTCGAACGAGGCCAAGCGCGACATGCTGGGAGTGCGTGCGGAAACGCTTGAAGCCCATGGCGCGGTGTCGCGCGAGACGGCGCTCGAAATGGCGGCCGGTACCGTGGCCAACTCCCGTGCTTCCATCGCAGTCGCCGTGACCGGCGTTGCAGGTCCTGGCGGTGGCTCGCCTGAAAAGCCGGTGGGCCTCGTGTGGTTCGGGCTTGCCTTCGGCGATGAAGTGTTCGCGGAACAGCGTCAGTTCGAGGATCGCGGCCGCGCCTACATACGCCGCGAAAGCGTGCGTACGGCGCTGGAACTCATGCTCACGACGCTGAGGCCGGATTGACCTTGCCGTAGATCTCGTCGGCTCGCTTTTCAAAGGCCGAGGAAAACATGCGGAACGCGCGATCGAACATGGCACCCATCATCGCACCGAGAATCCGGCTCTTGAACTCGTAGTCGATGAAGAAGTGAATGATCGTGCCCCCCTGCCCGTCGGGCTCGAAGCGCCATTTGTTGTCCAGATAGCGGAACGGTCCGTCGAGATATTTGACGTTGATCGCGCAGTCTGCCGGACGTGCGATGACCTGACTGGTAAACGTTTCGCGGATCGCCTTGTAACCAACCGTCATGTCGGCCACCGATATGCTCACCCCGTGACCTTCCTTGCGCGAACGAACGCTCAGGGCCTCACACATCGGGACGAATTCCGGATAGCGCTCGATGTCGGCGACAAGCGCGAACATCTCGTCCGGCGGATGGGAAACACGGCGTTCTGTTTCGAACTGAGGCATGGCCGAGAGCTAATGATCCGCGCCGAGGAGCGCAAGTGTCCGATTGATACCGGCGTTCGATTTCAACACGAGAACCGGCACATGCGCACCGAACTCGGCAAGCTTTGCCTCAATCTCGGGGCTCTCGTTCTTCTCGAAGTTCCAGACATAGGTCAGGAACTCCCAGTCGATGCGTTCGGGACAGCCATCCGCCATCTCCGGCCGCGAACGACCACGATAGCGCAGCCACCGGGTTATCACACCGTAAAGCGACGCCCGGCGCGGCGGCCTGAGCCAGATCACAATATCGGCGCGTGCCAGCCTCAGCGGCAAGGTGCCCGGACTGGTGCCGTCCATGATCCACCGCTCGCCCTCTACAATGCCCCGCAACCGCCGCAGGGCATCCTCTCGGGGACGCTGCCGCCATCCCGGCAACCAGAAGATCTCGCGATCCATGGAAATGCAAGGTAGCGCAAGATGTGCGGCGAGCGCCTTTGCCAGCGTGCTCTTGCCGCTTCCGGAACAGCCGATCACAAGCACGCGCCGCGCGGTGCGCAAACGTCTTGCTGCCTCGCTCATTTCGACCGAAATCGTCATGCGCGCACCATCGATTGCAGACCCGCCGCAGCGATCGGCGGGTTCAAAAGTTTCAGAACGGGATCGTCTATGTGGCGGCGGCCTGCAGCCTCTTCTCACGCGCCGCCTGCAGCCGCGCGAAGTCTTCGCCCGCATGATGCGAGGAGCGCGTAAGCGGGCTCGAAGAGACCATCAGGAAGCCCTTCGTATAGGCCACCGTCTCATAGGATTTGAACTCGTCCGGGGTGACGAACGACTTCACCGGGTGGTGCTTCCGGGTCGGCTGCAGGTACTGGCCGATCGTCAGGAAATCGACGTCGGCCGTCCTCAAATCGTCCATGAGCTGCAGGACCTCGTTGCGCTCCTCGCCCAGCCCGACCATGATGCCGGACTTGGTGAACATCGAGGGGTCGAGTTCCTTGACGCGCTGCAAGAGGCGGATCGAGTGGAAATAGCGCGCGCCCGGCCTGACCGTGAGGTAGTTCGACGGAACGGTCTCCAGGTTATGGTTGAAGACGTCGGGCCTGGCGGCAACGACCACTTCCAGCGCGCCATCCTTGCGCAGAAAATCGGGCGTGAGAATTTCAATGGTCGTGCCGGGAGCGCGGTCACGGATGGCATGGATGACATCTGCGAAATGCTGCGCGCCGCCGTCAGCGAGATCGTCACGGTCAACCGACGTGATCACCACATGGTTCAATCCCATCTTGGCGACCGCCTTGGCGACGCTCTCCGGCTCGGAGCGATCGAGCGGCAGCGGCTTGCCGGTGGCAACGTTGCAGAAAGCGCAGGCCCGCGTGCAGATCTCGCCCATGATCATGAAGGTGGCGTGCTTCTTGTCCCAGCATTCACCGATATTCGGGCAGCCTGCCTCCTCGCATACCGTCACCAGATTGTGCTCGCGCACGATTTCACGGGTCTCGGAATAGCCCTTGGAAACCGGCGCGCGCACCCGAATCCAATCGGGCTTGCGCAGAACCTCCTGGTCAGGCCGATGCGCCTTTTCAGGATGGCGCAGCCTGGGACGGGGAGAAACGGTGTCGAGTACTGTAACCATGAGACCTTCCTAGCGTGCTCCCGCCTGCGAACGTCCGAAGATCCACAGGATGAGAATGGCGCCGGCAATCGCAACGACCAGGTTGCCCAGAAAGCCCTGATAGTGGATTCCCACGAGCCCCGCCAGCGTGCCGCCGACAAATGACCCGGCGATGCCGACAAGGACGTTGGTCAGCAGGCCGTGGTCACGGTTCATCGTGCGCTCGGCCACATAACCGGCGAGGAAGCCGACGAGCAGCATGCCGAAGAAGCCGACGCCCGGCATCCCCATGATTCCCATGCTCTGATCCATCTTCCGTTCCCTTTCCAACGTCGTCGCAGTCGAAATGGCACCATCCGGGAACACTATATATGTGTGCCAACCGGTCGAGCTCAACAGCCTCGGCCGTGCGGATCGCCGCCGATCACATGTTCAACGCCCTGCCATAGGCATCGAGCACGCTTTCCTTCATCATCTCCGAGAGCGTCGGATGCGGGAAGATGGTGTGCATCAACTCCTCCTCCGTCGTCTCCAGATTCATCGCAACGACGAAGCCCTGGATCAGTTCGGTCACTTCAGCGCCGACCATGTGGGCACCGAGAAGCTGGCCCGTCTTCTTGTCGAAGACGGTCTTGACGAGCCCCTGATCCTCCCCCAGCGCGATCGCCTTGCCGTTTGCGGCAAAGGGAAAACGTCCGACGCGAACATCGTAGCCGGCTTCTTTCGCCTTCGCTTCGGTGAGCCCCACGGAAGCGACCTGCGGCTGGCAATAGGTGCAACCCGGGACCAGCGACTTGTCGAGCGGGTGGAGGCCCGGCAGGCCGGCGATTTTCTCGACGCAGATGACCCCCTCATGCTCGGCCTTGTGGGCGAGCATCGGGGGACCGGCAACGTCGCCGATGGCATAAAGACCGGAAACGTTGGTACGGCACCATTCGTCGATCACCACACAGCCGCGATCGGTCTTCACGCCGAGCGCTTCCAGCCCGAGATTCTCGATATTGCCCTGGACGCCGACGGCAGAGATCATCCGGTCGGCGGTGATCTTCTCCACCTTTCCGCCTTTCGTCTCCACGTGGGCCGTGACGGAATTGTCACCCTTCTCCACCTTGGTCACTTTGGCATCGAGCAGGATCTTCATACCCTGCTTTTCGAACCGCTTCTGGGCGAACTTCGAAATCTCGGCATCCTCGACGGGCATCACCTGCGGCAGCAATTCGACAACCGTCACCTCGACACCGAGCGTGCGGTAGAAGCTGGCGAATTCGATCCCGATGGCGCCCGATCCCATGACGATGAGCGACTTCGGCATCTCTTTCGGTGCAAGCGCCTCGAAATAGGTCCAGATCAGCTTGCCGTCCGGTTCAATGCCCGGCAGGACACGCGGGCGGGCGCCGGTGGCCAGAATGATGTGCTTGGCGGTGTAGGTACCCTCGCCCTTGGTGTTCTTGGGCAGGGGCGCCTGCGGTTCCATCGGCTTCTTGGATGGCTTGGAAACGGTGATTTCGCCGGGCTTGGAAAGCTTGGCTTCGCCCCAGATGACGTCGACCTTGTTCTTCTTCATCAGGATGCCGACGCCGCCATTCATGCGCTCGGCAACGCCACGCGAACGATCGACCATCGCCTTCAGATCCGGCTTCACGGAGCCTTCGATCGTCAGCCCGTAGCTCTTGGCATGTTCGGCATAGTGCATGATCTCGGCCGACCGCAGCAGCGCCTTGGTCGGGATGCATCCCCAGTTGCAGCAGATGCCGCCCAGATGCTCGCGTTCCACGATCGCCGTCTTGAAACCCAGTTGCGCCGAGCGCACCGCCGTCACATAGCCGCCAGGGCCAGAGCCGATGATGATGACATCGTAGTTTTCGGCCACCTTGTTCTCCTTGCTTGTCACATGCCCAGCATGACGCGCACGATCGGCTCAAGCCCACGGCCGATTGCACGTGTGTTGTCGGCATCGAGATGAACACCGTCGGCGGGGCTCGTAGCCGCTACCGACCCGGCATCGAAAAAGCCGCAGTCCTCGACATCGGCGAGATCGGAATAGAGGCTCGCCAGCATCCGCGATTGCGCCATGCCGCCCGCAAACAGAGCGGCAAAGTCCGGATCAGCCGTCTCGATGAGGGCCGGCGGCGCCATGACCAGAATTTCCGGCGGCTCGGCCTCCAACGGATAGTCATGCCCGCGCACGATGTTGATCAGACGCTGCATGCCCTGCTTGGCGCCGATCGCCTGGCCGCAGATGAAGGGCTTCATGTCGTTTGTGCCGAGCATGACAATGACGAGGTCGACGGGCGCATGCGTCGTCAGGAGCGTGGGCAGGACACGTGCGCCGTTGCGGTCCGCGCCGGCAGCAAAGTCGTCAAAGGCCGTTGTGCGTCCGTTCAACCCTTCCGCGATCACCTGCACATCCGGACCGAGCACGCCCTGCAGGACGCTCGGCCACCGGTCCTGCAAGGCATGACGTCCCGGCCCCTGGGGATCGTAGCCCCAGGTCAGAGAGTCGCCGTAGCAGAGGATGGTTTTTGTCATCGACGACTAAGAACCCTATTGTGATTTCCCGACAAAAAACGATCGACTGAAAGAATTCCAATATAAGATGTCAAAAATAACGTGAGCGGCACAACGCGAAATGCAATTGACTGCGACTGCCCGGGACCAATACTAAAATTATCAACAAAGACAATCACAACCACTCCAACCAACGCCACAATAATTACGTGAGCTGTTTTTGAAATAGGAAGCAATATCAAAACCGCTAGAGAAATTAAAAACAGGCCGCTCCCGTCATATATAGTCAATATTGCTATATACCATGGTATAATCATCATATCTGCAGAAAATCCGACCAAATATACCCTGGAAAACACCAATACCGTGAGAGCAATCAGGTATGCTATTGCTCTAACCATTCGTATTGCCCCTCCTGCACTGACCTCACTGCTTTCTGTGCAAATCGACGGTACTAAACCAGCATTCCCATCGGGTTCTCGATATAGGTCTTGAAGGCGGCGAGCAGTTCTGCGCCAAGAGCTCCATCGACAGCCCTATGATCGGTCGAGAGCGTCACCGACATGATGGTCGCGACCTTCACCTCGCTGTTCTTGACCACGGCCCGCTGTTCGCCCGCACCCACGGCCAGGATGGTCGCGTGCGGCGGGTTGATGACGGCGGAGAAGTCCTTGATGCCGAACATGCCGAGATTGGAGACCGCGGTCGTACCGCCCTGATATTCCTCGGGCTTGAGCTTGCGCGAGCGCGCGCGCGTCGCGAGGTCCTTCATCTCGTTCGAAATGACCGAAAGCGTCTTCTGATCGGCCTTCCTGACGATCGGTGTGATCAAGCCACCCGGGATCGACACGGCCACCCCGACGTCGGCATGATGGTGCTTGACCATGTTCGCCTCGGTCCAGGAGACGTTGGCCTCCGGCACGGCCATCAGCGCCATCGCCATGGCCTTGATGATCATGTCGTTAACCGACAGCTTGTAAGCCGGCTCATCACCACTGTCGCCCTTGCGCACTGGCGCGGCGTCATTGAGCTGCTTGCGCAGCGCCAGAAGCGCATCGATCTCGCAATCGACGGTCAGGTAGAAGTGGGGGATGGTCGACTTCGCCTCGACCAGCCGCCGCGCAATGGTCTTGCGCATATTGTCGTGCGGAACGAGTTCGTACGTACCTTCCTCGAAGAGCTTCAGGACGGCATCGTCCGACATCGGCCTGGGCGCCGGTGCCGCAGACGCCTTGGCCTCCGCCGCAGCGGGAGCGGTTCCCGTAGAGATCGCCTTCTCCACGTCGGCCTTGACGACGCGGCCCTTGGGGCCGGAGCCCGCGACGGCGCCGATATCGATGCCTGCATCCTTGGCGATCCGGCGGGCAAGCGGCGAGGCGAAAATGCGGCCGTCATTTCCATCCGCCGTGGTGGGCGACTTGCCCGCGGAAGCGTCTGGCTTCGCAGGCGCAGCGACCCCATCCTCGGATTGCTTTGCAGGAGCCTCGTCCTTTGCGGGTGCGGACGAAGCCTTCTCCTGTTTCCCCGCCGCACCATTTTCGGCTGCTTTCGCCGCCTCGGCGGCGTCCTCGCCCTCTTCGGCGAGAACCGCGATCAGCGCGTTGACCTTGACCGCCTCCGTGCCCTCCGGCACGACGATCCTGGCCACGGTCCCCTCGTCGACCGCCTCGACTTCCATCGTCGCCTTGTCGGTCTCGATCTCGGCGATCACATCGCCCGGAGCGACCTTGTCGCCCTCCTTGACCAGCCATTTGGCGAGATTGCCCTCTTCCATCGTCGGCGAGAGGGCCGGCATTGTGATGTTGATCGGCATGACGCGCCCTCCCTACGACCGGTACGTGACGGCCTTAACCGCCTCGACGACTTCAGCCACGCTGGGCAGCGCGAGCTTCTCCAGGTTCGCCGCATAGGGCATCGGCACATCCTTGCCGGCGATCGTCATCACGGGCGCATCGAGATAATCGAAGGCGCGCCGCGACACCTGGTTGGCGATATAGTCGCCCACCGACGATTGCGGGAAGCCTTCCTCGACCGTCACCAGCCGGTTGGTCTTCTTGACCGACTCGATGACCGTATCGAGATCCATCGGCCGGATCGTCCTGAGATCGATCACCTCGGCGTCGATGCCCTCGCCCGCCAGTTCTTCGGCGGCTTTGACGGCATAGGTCATGCCGATGCCGAAGGAGACGATGGTGACGTCCTTGCCCGCACGATGAATGCGCGCCTTGCCGATCGGCAGAACGAAATCGTCGAGCTTGGGCACATCGAACGTATGGCCGTAAAGGATCTCGTTTTCGAGGAAGATCACCGGATTCGGGTCGCGGATCGCCGCCTTGAGGAGCCCCTTGGCGTCGGCCGCCGTATAGGGCTGGATCACCTTCAAACCCGGGATATGGCTGTACCAGGCGGCATAGTCCTGGCTGTGCTGTGCAGCCACACGCGCCGCGGCACCGTTGGGCCCGCGGAAGACCATCGGCGCGCCCATCTGGCCACCCGACATGTAAAGCGTCTTGGCGGCCGAGTTGACGATCTGGTCGATCGCCTGCATGGCGAAGTTGAATGTCATGAACTCGACGATCGGCTTCAAGCCGGCAAAGGCCGCACCCACGCCGACGCCGGCAAAACCGTGCTCGGTGATCGGGGTATCGACCACGCGCTTGGCCCCGAATTCCTGCAGCAGCCCCTGGGTGATCTTGTAGGCGCCCTGATATTCGGCGACCTCCTCACCCATCACGAAGACGTCCGGATCGCGGCGCATCTCTTCGGCCATTGCGTCGCGCAGGGCCTCGCGCACAGTCGTTGCGACCATCTCTGTGCCTTCCGGAATGTCCGGATCAGCCGCGGCCTCCGCCTTCGGCGCAGCAGGAACCTTGGCATCCGTATCCTTGGCCGCAGCGTCATTGGCGCCAGCCTCGGGCGCCTCCTGCGCTTCGGCCTTCCTGGGCGCAGGTGCCTGGTCCAGATCATCAGCGCTCTCGCCATCGGCCAGAAGGATGGCGATCGGCGCATTGACCTTCACGCCTTCGGTGCCCTCGGCAACGATGATCTTGCCCAGCGTTCCCTCGTCGACGGCCTCGACCTCCATCGTCGCCTTGTCCGTCTCGATCTCGGCAATCACGTCACCGGGCGCGACCTTGTCGCCTTCCTTCTTGAGCCACTTTGAAAGATTGCCCTCTTCCATCGTCGGAGAGAGCGCAGGCATGAGAATTTCTGTTGGCATTGCTACCCCTCCCCTTAGCGCGTGATGTCCGTGTAGAGCTCGGACACATCCGGCTCCGGATCCGACTGCGCGAACTCGGCCGCATCGGCGACGACATCGCGCACCTCCTTGTCGATCGCCTTGAGGTCGTCCTCGCTCGCCCAGCCCTTCTCGACGAGCCGGCTCTTCACCTGCTCGATGGGATCGTGCTCGGAGCGCATCTTCTGCACTTCATCCTTGGAGCGGTATTTCGCCGGATCGGACATGGAATGACCGCGATAGCGGTATGTCTGCATCTCGAGGATGATCGGCCCCTTGCCGGAGCGACACCATTCTGCAGCCATATCGCCGGCCGCCTTGACCGCGCGCACATCCATCCCATCGACCTGAATACCGGGGATCTTGAACGAAATGCCACGATGCGAGAAATCCGTCTCGGCCGACGATCGCGACACGGATGTGCCCATTGCGTAGCGGTTGTTCTCGATGACGTAGATCACCGGCAGCTTCCATAGCGACGCCATGTTGAAGCTCTCGTAGACCTGCCCCTGATTGGCCGCACCGTCTCCGAAAAACGTCAGCGAAACGCTCTTGTTCTCGCGATACCTGTTGGCAAAGGCCATGCCGGTACCGATCGGCACCTGCGCACCGACAATGCCATGCCCCCCATAGAAGTTCTTCTCCTTGGAGAACATGTGCATGGAGCCGCCCTTGCCCTTGGAATAGCCCCCCCGGCGCCCGGTCAGCTCAGCCATCACGCCGCGCGGCGACATGTCCATGGCCAGCATATGACCGTGATCGCGATAGGCGGTGATCATCTGATCGCCCTCCTCTATCGCCATCTTGAGGCCGGTAACGACGGCTTCCTGGCCGATATAGAGGTGACAGAACCCGCCGATGAACCCCATGCCGTAAAGCTGGCCGGCCTTCTCCTCGAAACGCCGGATCAGCAGCATGCCGCGATAGGCATCGAGCTCCTGCTCCTTCGTGAACTCGACAGGCTTGGGAGCCCTGAGGGATGGGGACGGATCGGATGAGGATTTGGATTTCGCTGACGTTCGCTTCGCCGCGGCCATGCTTCACTCCCTGAACATGTCTCTTGACGGACATAACGGGGAGTATCGTGATGCACCCCCCAATTCTCAGCGAGGCTAGCACGTGGCCACGCAATGAGCCATGCGGAAAATCGCATGGCAGTCATGCGTGCAAATGTTTCAAAATATTACGAATATCAACAATTAACTCGATTTCGGTTAATTGACGCGAACAAAGGATTTCATGATGGTGACTTCGTCGGGATGCGACAGATTGAGAGCCCGTCGCGCCTGCTCGTCCAGCATGTCCTTGTCCAGCGTCCCGTCATGCAGAAGCTGGGCCCGGCGCTCAAGCTTCATGCGTTGGGCGCGCGTCTCCTCCAGGATGCGGGCAAGCTCCAGCTCGCGCTGTTCGAGCTGGTATTTGGAATAGATGCCGAACTCGCCGTGATAGGCGTGAAAGCCGAAATAGCTGAGAAACAGGATCGACAGAGCGGGCACGATGAAGCGCCCTGTGTTTCTTTTCTTGTGCTGGCGGGTCCACATGCCTGAAGCATCCTTTCAAGCCTCTTATCGACTGAACGTGCTTAACAGCCAGTTAGGACGGAAGGGTAAGGCGGAGCATATTTGCGCCCTATCATCATACAAAAAAGGGCGGGAACGAGGCCCGCCCTTTCTTCGACAGCAAGAATGCAGATCGCCTCAGCCGCGCAGGATCGAGCGCCCCGCATAGCGCGCCTGCGCGCCAAGTTCCTCTTCGAGGCGGATGAGCTGGTTGTACTTGGCCAACCTGTCCGAGCGCGCGAGCGATCCGGTCTTGATCTGTCCGCAATTGGTCGCCACCGCCAGATCGGCGATGGTGGAATCCTCCGTTTCCCCCGACCGGTGCGACATGACGGCCGTATAGCCCGACTTGTGCGCGGTTTCGACGGCGTCGAGCGTCTCGGTCAAGGAGCCGATCTGATTGACCTTGACGAGAATGGAGTTGGCCACGCCCATGCGGATGCCATCGCGCAAGCGGGACGAATTGGTGACGAAGAGATCGTCGCCCACGAGCTGAGCCTTGGCCCCGACGAGATCGGTCAGGATCTTCCAGCCCTCCCAGTCGTCTTCGCTCATCCCGTCCTCGATCGAGATGATCGGATAGTCGGCGACAAGCTTGGCGAGATATTTCGCCTGCGCCTTGGGATCGCGCGACTTCTTTTCGCCTTCATAGACATAGGCGCCGTCCTTGAAGAACTCGGTGGCGGCACAATCGAGCGCGATGGAGACATCCTCGCCGGGCCGATAGCCGGCCTTCTCGATCGAGGCCATGATGAAGTCGAGCGCGGCCTGTGCGTTCTTCAGATTCGGAGCAAACCCACCCTCGTCTCCGACATTGGTGTTGTGCCCCGCGTCTTTCAGCCCCCCCTTGAGCGTATGGAATATCTCCGCGCCGCAGCGCACGGCTTCGCGCAAGGAATCGGCCCCGACCGGCATGATCATGAATTCCTGGAAATCGATCGGATTGTCGGCATGTGCGCCACCATTGATGATGTTCATCATCGGCACCGGGAGCACATGCGCGCCCGCACCGCCCACATAACGGTAGAGCGGCAGACCGGAGGACTGCGCGGCCGCCTTGGCAACGGCCAGCGAGACGCCGAGGATGGCATTGGCGCCGAGCCGGCTCTTGTTGGGCGTTCCGTCGAGCTCGATCATCGTGCGATCGATGTGGATCTGGTCCTCGGCATCCAGTCCGCCCAGAGCCTCGAACAGTTCGCCATTCACGGCATCGACGGCGCGCGAGACGCCCTTGCCGAGATAGCGCGGTCCGCCGTCGCGCAGTTCAACGGCCTCGTGCGCGCCGGTTGAGGCGCCGGAGGGCACCGCCGCACGGCCCATCGCGCCGTCTTCGAGTACGACGTCGACCTCGACAGTCGGATTGCCCCGGCTGTCGAGAATTTCGCGGCCGGTAATGTCAACGATGGCGGTCATCTGGGAGATCCCTCGCTTCAACTGGTTGGAAAGCCAGCCCGTCTTACCCAATGGCCGCAAAAATACAATCCGCGCTCCCGAGATTCGCGGAACCGGGCAGCGGATACACCATCCGGCCGGGGAAACCCGGTCAATCGGTAAGGATGAACGTCACCTTCATGTTGACGCGATATCCGGTGATCGAACCATTCTCGACCACGACCGTCTGCTCTTGGATCCACGCGCCTGAGACATGCTTCAACGTCTTGACGGCACGCGCGATGCCAATTTCCACGGCGTCGTCGAAGCTCTTGTCGGAATGTGCGGTAATTTCGGTCACGCGGGCGACTGTCATGACTTCCTCCCATGAGCCCCCGCCAACAAAGCCTACCGCCGGCAAACGACAAGCTCAACCGCTCATGCCGGCAAGCGCATCACCGATGATAGCCTAGATCCGGGCTGCCCGTTGAAGAGGATGACCGCCGGGATCAGGCCAACTTCGCCACCTTGTCGAAGGCCATGAGCTTTTCGACCAGCGCAGGCAGGTTCTTCAACGCCACCATGTTCGGACCGTCCGATGGCGCATTGTCAGGATCTTCGTGGGTCTCGATGAAGACCCCGGCCACCCCGACCGCCACGGCGGCCCGCGCCAGCGTTTCGACGAAGCGGCGCTCGCCACCCGAAGAACCGCCCTGGCCGCCGGGCTGCTGGACCGAATGGGTGGCGTCGAAGATCACCGGCGCACCCATCTCGGCCATGATCGGCAGGGAACGCATGTCGGACACGAGGGTATTGTAACCAAAGGAGGCGCCGCGTTCGGTGACCAGCACATTGGCGTTGCCCGAATCCGTCACCTTGGCGACGACGTTCTTCATGTCCCAGGGCGCCAGGAACTGCCCTTTCTTGACATTGACCACCTTGCCTGTCTTGGCCGCCGCGATCAGCAGGTCTGTCTGGCGGGACAAGAAGGCGGGTATCTGGAGAATATCGACAACGTCGCCGACCGTTGCGCACTGTTGCTCGGTGTGAACGTCGGTAAGAACCGGTATGCCAAGCTCGCGGCGCAGGTCGGCGAACACCGGCAGTGCGGCTTCCAGCCCCGCGCCGCGCCGGCCGGAGAGCGATGTACGGTTCGCCTTGTCGTAGCTCGTCTTGTAGACGAAACCGATGCCAAGCTTCGACGTCATCTCCTTGAGGGCGCCCGCCATGTCGAAAGCGTGCTGGCGCGACTCCATCTGGCAGGGCCCGGCAATCAATGCCAACGGCGCGGCATTGTCGAAGACGGCGTTTCCGACGGTGACGGTAGAATTTGGCGCGTTCATTGCACTTCCTCGAACATGAAGATGGCTCCCTGCCCCGCAGTCGCGGACACCACGAACCTATCGCCCTGCTTCTGGCAGCCGATCTGATTGGTTTTCAGCAGACCTTCAAAGGCGGCAAGGTCATCGACCCGAAACGTCGCCGCGGACAGCGCGAGACCGGGAAGACCCGGCGCATCCATTCCCGTGTACCGGGCAAAGAGCCCGTAATCCATGACATCGATAGACGCACCTGACAGCGCAAGCCTGTACGACCCGCGTTCGAGTTGCGCCGCTCCAGTTGCGCAGATCGTCGCCAAACCCTCGGTGACGCGCGCCGGGTCCTGCGTCGCTATCGTTACGCCAGCCAGCGAAACGACGCCATTGGCATGGCGCTCGAGCGATCCGCGATCGACCTTCGGCGCATTGACGCGCTCGCAGGCAAAGAAGAACGGCAAAGCCTGTGCGATCCCGGCAAAGGCAAGCAGGAAGGAGGCGGTGTCGGCCTTCCCGCCCTTGTCCACGAAGGGCCGCGAAAAGGCGAGCATCTCGCCCGCCGACAGGTCCGCATCGACGAAGGCGACGTGATCGGCGCGCGCATCTTGGCTCGCAAGGACCAGGGCCGAAAAGCCCTCTTCGCCGAATTGCTTACGATACGCCTGGTCGCGGGTGACGAAGACGTTGCCCGCTTTCACAGCGTCGCGCACCTTGTCCGCGTCTCCGACGGCCAGGAACTCGATGAAGGATCCATCGGCCAGATAGACGCAGACGTTTTCCGTGCCGAACGGATGCACGCCCTTGGGCGCGACCGTAAAGCCGAGCGCCTCCAGCCTCGCCCGGGCGACATCGAGGTTTGCCGTCGGCAGCACCAAATGGTCGACGGAGCGAAGAGGAGTTGCAGAAGCAGTCATGCGAGATGCTTTGCACCGATTGGCGCGCGTATTCAAGCGGTCCGCGCCGCGCGGGCTGCAGCCATCTGCCGGTCCGCCTGTGGATTGGTGCCTCGCGCCTTTGCCGAATGTGCCTCTCCGTGGCAAGAATATGGCGGGCTCGGTGGGAGAACGACCGATGAGAGGGAGCCGGTTCGGACCGGCGAGATTGGTATGAGCCTTGAAGAGAGGTGGGGAATGCAAGCGTTTGCTCCGGGCCGACTGTTGTCGGGTATCTCGGCACTGCTGCTTGTCGGCCTGCTGGCCACGGCTTGCACGACCAGCCAGGTTCTCGAACCGGCCGCCCTCGATATACCGGATTCCCCGAAGCACGCCGCCATCGTCGTCGATGGCAACACGGGACGCGTCATCTATGCCTACAACGCGACCGCCGAGCGGTATCCGGCCTCGCTGACGAAAATGATGACGCTCTATCTGATGTTCGAGGCGATGCAGCAGGGGCGCATGTCGCTCGACACGCAGATTCCGATCTCCTCCAACGCGGCGCGGCGCCCCCCCTCCAAATTGGGGTTCCGCGCAGGCGACAGCATCAACGCCGAATCCGCGATCATGGCGCTCGTCGTCAAATCGGCCAATGACGTTGCGACCGCGGTGGCGGAATACCTGGGAGGGACGGAAGAGCGCTTTGCGGAAATGATGACGGCAAAGGCTCGAGCCCTTGGCATGAACCGGACACGCTTCAGCAATGCGTCGGGCCTTCCCGACGACGCGCAGGTGACGACTGCGGAAGACATGGCCCGGCTCGGCATCTCTTTGCGCCGTGACTTTCCGCAGTACTATTCCTATTTCGGCAAGCGCGTCTTCGCCTACAGGGGCAAGACGATCAAGGGCCACAACAAGATCCTGGAAACGATACGCGGCGCCAACGGCATCAAGACCGGCTACATCCGCGCCTCCGGCTACAACCTCGCCGCCTCCGTGGACCAGGACGGAAAGCGCGTCATCGCCGTGGTGATGGGCGGCGAAACGGCCGACAGCCGCAACGCCTACATGGAAGACCTCGTAAAGCGTTATCTGCCCAAATCGATCCAGCGTTGAACGCCCGATGAAGTCGCTGACCCCGGAACTTGCTCAACGCCCTACGAAGCAATCAACCCGGAAGACCGTCAATCTTCGGCAGATGTTCCAGATTTTCGTCCCACTCCGCGCGACTGGCAACGCAGATATGCGCATTCGGACGCAGCTCGACTGCGGTGTCTAGACTTCCAGCCGGCACGACCAGCAAGGCACCATTCATCTGGACTGAGGGCAGAGCCGAGCCGCATCGCGCGCAAAAGCTCTTCTCATGTCGGGTCGAAGGCACCCGATAGGTCTTGATGCTGTCCTGTCCAGACTGCCACTCAATCTCCGCCGTCGAAGAATACAGATTGGCGGCGTGCGCAGACCCTGTGTCCTTCCGACACCGCGCGCAATGACAAAGATAGAAGCTCTCGAACGCGCCGGAAATCTTGAAACTGACGGTGCCGCAAAGACATGCACCAGTGGCCGTTTGGGACATACCCCCCCGAATGCGTTGAATTGCTGTCTTGCAAACCGGACGGCTTACGAGTCCCGCCGCCCCCACGAGGTCAGACCAGACGGGACTGCTCCATTGCGGCCGCGATGAAGCTGGCGAACAGCGGATGCGGCTCGAATGGACGGCTCTTCAGTTCCGGATGGTATTGCACGCCAATGAACCATGGATGATCGGCATACTCGATCGTTTCTGGCAGGACGCCGTCGGGAGACATGCCACCGAAGACCAGCCCGCATTCCTCCAGCCGTTCCTTGTAGTCGATATTGACTTCGTAGCGGTGCCGATGACGCTCGGAAATCTGTGTGCCGCCGTAGATCTCCGCGATGCGGGACCCTTCCCCGAGACGCGCCTCATAGGCGCCAAGCCGCATCGTGCCGCCAAGATCGCCGGCGGCCGTGCGCTTCTCCAGCATGTTGCCTTTCAGCCATTCCGTCATCAGGCCCACAACGGGTTCGTCGGTCGGGCCGAACTCGGTCGATGACGCCTTTCCGATTCCGGCGAGAGATCGAGCTGCCTCGATACAGGCCATCTGCATTCCGAAGCAGATGCCGAAATAGGGCACCTTGCGTTCACGAGCGAACTTGGCCGCCAGAATCTTGCCTTCCGAGCCACGCTCGCCGAAGCCGCCAGGGACCAGAATGCCGTGCACCTTTTCGAGCCAGGGCGACGGATCTTCCTTCTCGAAGACCTCGCTTTCGATCCAGTCCAGCTTGACGCGCACCCGGTTGGCCATGCCTCCGTGCGAAAGCGCCTCGATCAGCGATTTGTAGGCATCTTTCAGGCCGGTATACTTGCCGACGACGGCGATTGTCACCTCACCTTCGGGATGATGGATGCGCTGAGCGACCTCCTGCCAGCGCTCCATGCGCGGCTTGGGCGCCGGATCGATGCCGAAGGCGGTGAGCACCTCCGTGTCGAGCCCTTCCTTGTGGTAGGCCATCGGCACGTCGTAGATATGCGCCACGTCGAGCGCCTGGATAACGGCGGATTCGCGCACGTTGCAGAACAGCGACAGCTTGCGCCGCTCTTCGGCCGGAATCTCCCGGTCGGCGCGGACAAGAAGAATGTCCGGCGCAATGCCGATGGAACGCAATTCCTTGACCGAATGCTGGGTCGGCTTGGTCTTGAGTTCTCCCGCCGCCGGGATCCAGGGCATCAGAGTCAGATGGACATAGACCGCATTGTTACGCGGAAGATCGTTGCCGAGCTGGCGGATTGCCTCAAGAAACGGCATCGCTTCAATGTCGCCGACCGTCCCGCCGATTTCGCACAGCACGAAATCATACTCGTCATTGCCTTCCAGAACGAAATTCTTGATCTCGTCGGTAACGTGCGGAATGACCTGGACGGTGGCGCCGAGATAGTCGCCGCGCCGTTCTTTCTCGATGATGTTCTTGTAGATCCGGCCGGTAGTGATGTTGTCCTGCTGATTGGCCGAGCGGCCCGTGAACCGCTCGTAGTGGCCAAGGTCGAGGTCGGTTTCTGCCCCGTCATCGGTGACGAACACCTCGCCATGCTGATAGGGCGACATCGTGCCCGGATCAACGTTGAGATAAGGGTCGAGCTTCCTGATGCGCACGCGGTATCCGCGAGCCTGCAGGAGTGCCCCAAGTGCTGCCGCAGCGATGCCTTTTCCGAGGGAAGAAACCACGCCGCCAGTGATGAATACATATCGCGCCATGGGAGTCAGGGCTTAGCCTGCGCGCGTCGATTCCGCCAGTCCAAAAATTCACTCTCCCATCGATTTTGCCGAATAGCGGCCATGCGAAAACTCACGGGCTTCAGCGGCCCGGCCTCAAAGACGTTACCAACCGGATGAAACGATGGAAAACAAGAAAAGGGCAGCCGGAAGAACCGGCCGCCCCGATTGTGCTCCGAATACGCTGTTACTGCGCGCTCGGGATTTCGGCTGGCTGCGACGGAGAAGGAACATCCGACGGGGCGCTGCCACCCTCCGTGGGCGCCGTCGGCTCGCCGCCGAGCTGGTCGAGAACGCCGCCGCTCCCATCCTGCTCTTGTTGCTGGGTCTGGGCGGGCAAGCGATCCAGGATATCGGTCGGCTGCTCGCCGTAACGCGCCAGCAGCGACAGCGCCAGCGACGTGGCAAAGAATGCAGCAGCAAGGATCGCCGTCGCCCGCGTCAGCGCGTTGGCCGCACCGCGCGCCGTCATGAAGCCGGAACCGCCGCCGATGCCGAGCCCGCCGCCTTCGGATCGCTGCAGCAGGACGACGCCCACCAGCGCGAGCACGACCATGAGATGAATGACAATGAGCACGGTTTCCATGTTGCCGTCCGTGATGGTTTAGAATGAGAAATTCGGGTGCAGCCGAGATCGAGAACGCGGCTCAATACACGCCTTTTGACCTGTTTCCAAGCCTTCCAGCCAACCACGCCCGTCTTCTATATGGTCGACATCGCACCACAAGGCAAACGATAGCACCCTGCCCGCACTGTCAGCCAGCGCTCAAGCTTCCCGCAATCGCCAGGAAGTCGGCTGCTTTGAGGCTCGCGCCGCCGATCAGACCGCCATCGACATTGGCGATCAAAAGCAATTCTTTTGCATTCGACGGCTTGACGGAACCTCCGTAGAGGATGCGCATCGTGCCCGCCTCGCGGCCGATCCTGCGTTCGAGCTCGGCCCGGATATGCGCATGCGCGGCCGCGACATCTTCGAGTGTCGGCGTCAGACCGGTCCCGATCGCCCATACCGGCTCGTAGGCCAGCACCGTGTTTGCGCCCTTGGCGGTCTCTGGAACGGATCCGGCAATCTGCCTCGAGAGAACGTCGAATGTCTGGCCCGCCTCGCGCTCGGCTTGCGTCTCGCCGATGCAGATGACCGCGCCAAGACCGCCACGCCAGGCGGCCTGCGCCTTGGCTGCAACCATTTCATCCGTTTCGTGATGATCGGTGCGCCGCTCCGAGTGACCGACGATGACAAAGGCCGCGCCAGCGTCCTTCAGCATTTCAGCGGAAATGTCGCCTGTATGAGCACCGCTCGCGGCCGCGTGGCAATCCTGCCCACCGATCGCCACCGGCGCGCCCGCCACGGCCTCATGAGCGCGATGAACAAGCGTCGCCGGAACACAAACCAGCGCATTGGCCTGCGTATCGAGCCCCGCGTCGAACGCCTTCGCAACCGCCCGCAACTCGTCGAGCGACGCTGCCGTGCCATTCATTTTCCAATTGCCCGCAATCAGCGGGCGATTTTGCTTCGTCATGGGGCGTAACCTCGCTTGCAAGCTCTTCGCATGGCGGCCTGCCTAGCAAATTGCCGGCATAAAGCAATCGACACTGACGGCCAAGAACGCTATTTGCTTCGCTTCAGGGCCGCCGCTGGAGAGTGGCCGCACAACGAGACGCGGACGACATATGCTTGATTCACTTCGAAAGGCCGCCGGAACGTGGGTGGCGAAGCTGCTGCTGCTTTTGCTGGTGCTGAGCTTTGGCGTCTGGGGCATTTCGGGACAATTGACCGGCGGCATGGGATCGACCGCCGTTGTCGCCGCCGGCAACACCGAGGTATCCGCCATCGAGTACCGGCTTGCCTATGACCGGCAACTGTCCCTCCTGTCGCAGCGCTTCGGCACCCGGATCACGCGCGAACAGGCGAGCGCATTGGGGATCGATGCCCAGGTACTCGGCCAACTCGTGGCGGGAGCCGTGCTCGACGAGCAGGCACGCAAGATGGGGCTGGGACTGTCCAAGGATCGTATCGCGGCGCTCACGGCCGAAGACCCCGCATTCCGTGGGCCGTCGGGACAATTCGACCGCAACCAGTTCGAATTCGTGCTCAGCCAGGTTGGAATGCGTCCGGAGGAGTATCTGAAGAATCGCGAGCAGGTGGCCATCCGCCAGCAGATCGTCGAGGCCATCTCAGACGGTATGGACGTGCCGGACACCTTCCTGCGCGCCGTGGCACTCTATCAGGGCGAAGACCGCACGGTGGAATTCCTCGCCCTGCCGCCGTCGCTGGTCCAGCCCGTGGAGAACCCGTCCGAGGAGACGCTTTCGGCATGGTTCGAAGAGAACAAGGTGCGCTACGAAGCGCCGGAATACCGCAAGATAACCTACGTCAAGCTTGAACCGTCCGACATTGCCGACCCCGCCGCAATCACGGACGAGCAAGTCAAGCAGGATTACGAGTCGCGGCGCAGCGCCTATTCGACCCCGGAGCGCCGGGAGATCGAGCAACTGGTTTTCGCCAGCGAAGAGGCCGCCCAACGCGCGCATGACCGCATCAGCGCTGGTGCCTCGTTCGAGGAGATCGTGACCAGCGAAGGCAAGTCCATGGACGACGTGAAGCTCGGACGGCTGGAAAGGGCCCGGGTCGGCGATCCCGCGGTCGCCGAAGCTGCGTTCGATCTGCACAAGAACGAAGTCAGCGGTGTCGTCGACGGATCGTTCGGCCCTCTCATCCTGCGCGTCACCGACATCATTCCCGAAGCGGTCGAGCCACTCTCCAAGGTTGCCGACCAAATCCGCAACGAGCTTGCGCTGGCCGAGGCCAGCCGCGTGCTTCTTGACGTCCACGATCGATACGAGGACGCACGTGCCGCCGGCGAGACAATCGAGGAAGCGGCCAGCCGGCTGGGTCTCGAAACGGTGACGGTCGAGGCGGTCGATCGGGCCGGCCAGGCGCCCGACGGCACCGTGCTGAAGGACCTTCCCGAGTCAGCGGAACTGCTCAAGGAAGTCTTCGAGACTGAAGCGAATGTGGAGAACCCGGCGATCAACATCGGCTCGTCTGGCTTCCTGTTCTACGAGGTTCAGGATGTCACGCCGCGTCGCGAGCGGACACTCGACGAGGTTCGCGAAACGGTCGTTGCAGACTGGAAGGCGCAAGAAACAACGTCGCGGCTGTCAGCCAGGGCGAACGAGATCGAAAAGCGCGTCGCGGATGGCGAAAGCCTGGATACGATCGCCGCCGAGCTGTCGCTGGAAACACAGATCAAGCGCGGCGTGCGGCGCGGGGTCGACGATCCCGAACTGGGATCTGCCGGCGTTGCCGCCGTCTTCGGCGTGGCGGAGGGCAAGAGCGGCGTCATCCCCGGCCCGACCGGCAACGCGCAGATTGTGTTCAAGGTGACGGAGGTCTTCGAGCCCGCCGGGGCGAGCGCGGAATCAGTTCCGCCGCAGGGACGTTCGGAATATCAGTCGGCCATGGCCGACGATCTGCTCGACCAACTCGTGTCGCGCCTGCAGGGCGAATATGCGGTAACCATCAACCGCGCCGCCATGCAGCAGGCACTCAGCTTCTGAGGCCGTCGACATGAGCGACCTGAAATCACACATCGCCAAGGTTGCCGATGGCAAGCCTCTGACGTTTGAAGAGGCGCGCGACGCCTTCGATATCGTCATGTCCGGCGAAGCGACACCGGCCCAGATCGGCGGATTTCTCATGGCCCTGCGCGTGCGCGGAGAAACGGTGGATGAAATCTCCGGCGCCGTCGCGACGATGCGCGCCAAGATGCTGCGCGTCGAGGCACCCGACGATGCGATCGACATCGTCGGAACTGGCGGCGATGCTTCGGGCTCCTACAACATCTCGACCTGCGCCGCATTTGTCATCGCTGGCGGCGGCGTGCCGGTCGCCAAGCACGGAAACCGCGCGCTGTCCTCGCGTTCCGGTGCAGCCGACGCCCTGTCCTGCCTGGGGATCGATCTGGAAATCGACGCCCAGCGCATTTCCACCTGCATCCGGGAGGCGGGCCTGGGCTTCATGTTCGCGCCGAAGCACCATTCGGCGATGCGGCACGTGGGACCCGCCCGGGTGGAACTCGGCACACGCACCATATTCAACCTTCTTGGTCCGCTCTCCAATCCGGCAGGTGTCAAGCGCCAGATGGTCGGCGTCTATGCGCGCGAATGGGTGCGCCCGGTTGCCGAGGCGCTCAAGGCCCTTGGGTCGGTCTCGGCCTGGGTGGTCTATGGCGACGGGCTCGACGAGATCACGACGGCCGGCGTTACGAATGTGGCGGAGCTCAAGGACGGCGAGATCCGCGAATTCACGTTGACACCTCAGGATGTAGGGCTGAAAGCCGTTGCCTTTGAGGAACTCAAGGGTGGCGATGCAGCCCACAACGCACGCGCGCTCAAGGCCGTTCTGTCGGGCGAACGCAACGCCTATCGCGACATCGTCTTGATGAATGCGGGGGCCGGATTTGTCGTTGCCGGCAAGGTAGCGACCCTCAAGGACGGCATCGCACTTGCCGCCGAATCGATCGACAGCGGCAGGGCCGCAGCGGCACTGGAACGGCTCATCGCCGTTTCCAACGGCAAGGCTGTTTGAGGCCATGACGGACATTCTCAAGACGATCGAAGCCTATAAGCGCGAGGAGATCGCGACGGCCAAGGCGCGGCTGCCGCTTCACGAAATAAAGGCCCGGCTGGCCGACGCAGACCGGCCGCGAGGCTTCGCCGCCGCCTTGCGTAGCCGCATCGCCGAAGGCGCGTTTGCCCTGATCGCCGAGATCAAGAAGGCCAGTCCCTCAAAGGGGCTGATCCGTGCCGACTTCGATCCGCCGCGCCTGGCAGAAGCCTACCAGGAGGGCGGCGCGGTCTGCCTGTCCGTATTGACTGACGGGCCATCCTTTCAGGGCGCGCCCGAATTCCTGACGGCGGCGCGCGCGGCGACCGCCCTGCCCGCGCTGCGCAAGGACTTCCTGTTCGAGACCTATCAGGTCCACGAAGCGCGGCTGTGGGGCGCCGACGCCATACTCATCATCATGGCAAGCCTGAGCGACGATGCGGCGAAGGCGCTCGAAGACGCCGCCTTCGAACTTGGTATGGACGTGTTGGTGGAAGTCCATGACGAGCCCGAACTGGAGCGGGCACTCAAGCTCTCCTCGCCGCTTCTCGGCATCAACAACCGCAACCTGCGCACATTCGAGGTCAGCCTCGACAATGCGCGGCGCCTGTCACGCCTGGTGCCGGACGATCGTATCCTCGTCGGCGAGAGCGGCATCTTTACCCATGCCGATTGCCGTGACCTTTCGGCTCACGGCATCAATGCCTTCCTCGTCGGAGAAAGCCTGATGCGGCAGGACGACGTCGCCGCCGCCACGCGCCTCCTGCTTCGTGGCGAAGAGGCGGGCACTCCCAAATCCGGCTGAAAGGGATCATCGTGACGCGTCGCCCGGCCACCCTCACCCACATCGCTGCCTCTGGCGAGGCACATATGGTTGATGTCGGTGCCAAGGCGGAAACGGATCGCGTCGCCATTGCCGAGGGTTCGGTCGTCATGACCCCCGAGACACTCCAGACGATCATGGCCGGCAACGCCAAGAAAGGCGACGTGCTTTCGACCGCGCGCATCGCCGGCATCATGGCGGCCAAGAAGACGCACGAACTTATCCCGCTTTGCCATCCCCTTCTCCTGACCAAGGTCACGGTGGACATCGAGCCTGACGAGACGTTGCCGGGTCTGCGCGTGCGCACGACCACCAAGGTGAACGGACAGACGGGCGTCGAGATGGAAGCGCTGACGGCCGCGACGGTTGCCTGCCTGACGATCTACGATATGGCCAAGGCACTGGACCGTTCAATGACCATCACCGATGTCAGGCTGCTGGAAAAGTCCGGCGGCAAGTCGGGCGCCTGGCGCGCCGACAGGGCGTGACGATGAGCCTCGTTCCGGTCGTAGAGGCGCTGGAGCGGCTTCTGACCGGCGCCCATCGGCTTGGTGCGGAGCAGGTTGCGCTTGCCGCGAGTGCCGACCGCGTCCTGGCCGCGCCGATCTATGCCCTGCGGACCCAGCCGCCCTTCAATGCTTCGGCCATGGATGGTTATGCCGTACGCTCCGCCGACACCCAGTCCGCGCACGCGCGCCTGCAGGTCATCGGCGTGGCGCCCGCCGGGCGGCCGTTCCAAGGCAGGATCGAGACTGGGCAGGCCGTGCGTATCCTGACCGGAGCGCCGGTGCCCGAAGGCGCCGACAGCGTGCTCATTCAGGAGAACGCCCGGACAATCGAGACCGATCAGATCGAAGTTCTCGAACCGGTCGCGCCCGGCCGCAACATCCGCAAGCGCGGCCTGGACTTTCTGGAAGGCGAATTGCTGCTTGAAAACGGTCGGCGCCTCGATCCGTCCGCTCTCTCGCTCGCCGCGGCAGCCAATCACGCCTCCCTGCCGGTGGTTCGCAGGCCGCTCGTTGCCATTCTGGCGACGGGCGATGAACTGCTCCCGCCAGGCAGCACTCCCGGCCCCGGTCAGATCATTTCGTCCAATGTCTATGGCGTGGCCGCCCTCGCCCAGGCCGCGGGGGCCGATACGCTCGATCTCGGCATTGCGCCCGACGAGCGCCATGCCATATCGCAGGCGATCGGCCGCGCTCAGGATGCCGGTGCCGACATCATCGTCACGCTCGGCGGTGCTTCGGTGGGTGACCACGATCTCGTCCATGACGTGCTTCTGGCCAAGGGCGCGGCCATGGACTTCTGGAAGATCGCCATGCGTCCCGGAAAACCGCTGATGGCTGGACGCCTCGGCCCGCACCGCATCCTCGGCCTGCCAGGCAACCCCGTGGCCGGCGTCGTCTGCTCCCATGTGTTCCTGAAGCCACTGATTGCCCGCCTCGCGGGCCGCGAGGAACGGCCCGACATACGAAACGGCATCCTGGGCGAAGCCATCGGGGCCAATGACCACCGACAGGACTATCTGCGGGCCAATGTCAGCGAAGAGGCCGGCCGCCTGATCGCGGTTCCGGCGCCGATCCAGGATTCCTCAATGCTGAAAATACTCGCCGAAGCCCGGGCACTGATCATCCGCCCGCCCCACGCCCCGCCGGCACGCGACGGCGATCCGTGCAGGCTCCTGATGCTGCGGTAAGCCTTCATTTAAGCTGTTGCAGAACAAGAATGGAACATATAGTGTTTGTTCTGGTTTTGTTTGCAGACGATTCATGAGGGCCGGCGATGCTGACACGCAAGCAACACGAGCTGCTTCTTTTCATTCACGAACGACTGAAGGAAACCGGCATACCGCCGTCTTTCGATGAAATGAAGGAAGCGCTTGATCTGGCTTCGAAGTCGGGCATCCACAGGCTGATCATGGCCTTGGAGGAACGCGGCTTCATTCGCCGCCTGCCCAACCGGGCGCGCGCGCTGGAGGTGCTGCGTCTGCCCGACACGATCGCACCGGGTCTGGGTGGTCCACGCAAGTTCGAGCCCAGCGTCATCGAAGGTAGTCTTGGTCGCAAACCGGCCTCGCCTGCCGGACGGGTTGCGAGCAATGACGACGATACGGCGGCAGCCGTTTCCATACCTGTCATGGGACGCATCGCCGCCGGCGTGCCCATCGACGCCATTCAGCACCAGACTCATTCGGTTTCCGTCCCGCCGGACATGATATCGGGCGGTGAGCATTATGCGCTTGAGGTCAAGGGCGACTCGATGATCGAGGCTGGCATCTTCGACGGCGATACGGTCATCATCCGCAACGCCCAGACAGCCAACCCAGGCGACATCGTCGTGGCGCTGGTGGACGAGGAAGAGGCAACGCTGAAACGTTTCCGGCGCAAGGGTGCATCGATTGCACTCGAAGCGGCGAACCCGGCCTATGAGACGCGTATATTCGGGCCGGACCGGGTCAAGGTTCAGGGCCGGCTGGTCGGTCTCATAAGACGCTACTGACCACGTCCAAGAGGCACCCAAGAGCAGCACGGGTCCACGCATTACCCGGTTTTCTCGTGTGCGTCAGTGGGCGCCCTGCCAGCCCGTGGCGCTTCAATCCGCGCCGGCGGGTCGCCATGGTGCAAGCCCCCTCGCCTCGCGCGAATATTGCCGATGCGCATGCCAGGGACGGTAGGGCTGCGGAATGGCAAAGCGTATGTCGGGAGGTTCGGCAGCGTGCTTTCGGAAACGGATTTCCGCGCTGCCGCGCCGGGCCAGGTCGCGCTTGGTCAACACAAGGACTTCATCGCCGCAGGGATCGGCAGCCGTCGCATCGTCGATCACGAGGAGGGTCGCGGCATTGCACGCGCGCGCTCCGCTTGCGGCGTCCTGCGCCCAGGCGACGATAGCACCGCTATCATGACGCAACAGGCAAAGTGCCTCGTCGCAGACGAACACGCGCTGGTGCCCGATGCCGCCTGGCGTCACCGGATCTGCTTTTTCCGGCTTCGCCAGTCGGATTGCCGCCGTCGCGTCCATCCAGATCCCGCTGACGAACCCGTTCGGGCGGGTGCGGCTCACGGCAAGGCTTCCATCTGCAAGCGGAACGGCCACCAGACGAGCGTCTTCCGACACCAGGACATCCGGGGGGTCGTCGAGCATCAGCAACAGGCAACCTGCCGCGACGAGCGGCAGCGCCGACAGGCGCAGCCAGGTAGCCGGCAATGTCAAAAGCACGAGAGCGCCGGTCAGAGCCAGAGTTGTCGAGCCGGAAATGGCGCCGACGGCGTCGATCGGCGAACGCTCCGCCAGCCATCGGGCGATATCGATCATGGCGGCAATCCCCCCACCCATGATGTCGAGCGCCAGCCCCTCCAGGCCCAGCGGGATCAGCAAGCCGGCTGCAACGGCGGCAGGCATCACAATGGCCGACACGATCGGCATAGCGGCGAGATTGGCGACAAGGCCGAGCGGCGACAGACGATGGAAATGCCACACGCCGTACAGCGCGGTCGCGACTCCGGCAATCAATGACGTCGCAGCGATACCGGCGGCATAGAACGATGCCTTTGCGGCCAGACGCAGGACGAGTGGCCGCTCGGCGGGTACGGCCGCGCCCTGCCGGCGGGCCGAACGCTCGGACCACCAGCCATAGAAGGAAATCAGCGCCGCGGTCGCGGCAAACGACATCTGGAAGCTTGGGCCCACAACCTCGTGCGGGGCGATCAGGATGACGATGATGGCCGCGATGGCCAGGTTGCGCATGGTCAGCGCGGCGCGGTCGAACAGGAGAGCGATCAGCATCACGGCGATCATGATGAAACTGCGCTGGGCGGCGACCGCGGCACCGGATATCACGAGATAGCATGCAGCGGCCGCAAGTCCGGCGGTCGCGGCATATTTTCGAACTGGATGGCGGGACGCAAAGCCCGGCAACAAGGCAAATGCGGCGCGCATGGCGAAAATGACCGTTCCAGCAACAAGAGCCATATGAAGACCGGAGATCGACAGGACGTGGGCGAGCCCCGTCTTGCGGAGGGCCTCGTTGACCTCTTCGGGGATGCCGCCGCGCGTTCCTGCGATCAGCGCTGCGGCGATTTCTCCCTCCGCTCCACCAATCCTCCGGGTAATGCGATCCGCCAGGCTCTGTCGTATCGATTCGATCCGCACCGCCAGCTCTCGCCAGGCTCCCGCCACGGCCTCTCCCTCTTCGAACCGGATATCCCCCAGCACGAAGCCGGTGGCACCAATCCCTGCCATGAAGCTCTCAAAGGAAAAGTCATAGCCCTGCGGCCTTGCCGGTCCCGAGGGTGGGAAAAGCCTTGCCACGGCACTGACGAGCTGGCCGGGCGCAGCCGTCTCGGGCACGGAACGCGCGGTGATCCTGACGCGATCAGGGGAATAGCGCAGATGCGGTCGCTTTGTGGAGAGCACGTCAAGAGTGAGGCGCGTGCGCCCGTCCGGACGTCTTTCCATCGCGACGATCCGACCCGTCACGATGCTGGTGACTGCCGCGCCGAGCATGGGTGTGTCAGTCCGCCAGGTCTCGAATTTGGCGGCGCTCGCGCCGATCGCCACAACCAGAAAGCCGGTGCATGCAAAACGCGGGAACGTACTGGCAGGCAACGCAATTGCGAAGACCGCCGTCCCAAGAACAGCCGGCAGCAGTATTTGCCACGCCGGCTCGAACGGCAGCGCGAGATAGATCCCCGCGCCAACTGCCAGCAGCACCGGCAGCAAAAGAAACAAGGTTCCGCGCTCGGCCTCTTCCCGCAGGGCCAACGCCACGGATCGCGCGCAACGGATGAATATGGCGCTTATCGGCCGTGCGCGCGATGCAGCCATTGGCTCAGGCGCTTCGGTGACTGTTGCACCGACGGCTGCGGGCACGCCGCCTTCGTATGCGGCAACGCGCATCACCGATCGTTCGTCGGGACTATTGCGCCCGCCAGGATTCATCGGCCATTCGCCCCCAACGCCCCGCTCATCAACCGCGAAAAACTTGCGCCGCAACGATCCTATGATACATGAGCGCAACACAATTGCACCTTCGCGCACCGTTCTGGCCGCTGGACGGATGCCATCGAATTCCTTGGATCGACCATGAGCAAACCTGTCGTAACCCGTTTTGCGCCGTCTCCGACGGGCTATCTTCACATCGGTGGCGCGCGCACCGCGCTATTCAACTGGCTCTATGCCCGTCACACAGGCGGCAAGATGCTGCTGAGGATCGAGGATACCGACCGCGAACGATCGACGGATGCCGCTACGAGCGCCATTCTGGACGGCCTGGCGTGGCTGGGTCTCACGTGGGGCGGCGAGCCCGTGTCGCAGTTCGCCCGAGCCGAGCGTCACCGCGCCGTGGCGGAGGAACTCGTGCGCAAGGGGGAAGCCTATTACTGCTACGCCTCCCAGCAGGAACTGGAGGAGATGCGCGAGAAGGCACGAGCCGAAGGCCGGCCGCCGCGCTATGACGGCCGCTGGCGCGACCGCGATCCGTCAGAGGCGCCCGCGGGTGCGAAGCCGGTCGTGCGCATCAAGGCGCCGCGCGAGGGCGAGACCGTCGTTCAGGACAAGGTGCAGGGCGAAGTCCGCTTTCCCAACAAGGATCTCGACGATTTCATCATCCTGCGCTCCGACGGCAGCCCGACATACATGCATGCCGTCGTTGTCGACGACCACGACATGGGCGTCACGCACATCATCCGCGGCGACGACCATCTGACCAATGCCGCCCGCCAGACGATCATCTACAAGGCGATGGGCTGGGACGTGCCCGTCATGGCCCACATTCCGCTCATCCACGGTCCCGATGGCGCGAAGCTGTCGAAGCGTCACGGCGCGCTGGGCGTCGAGGCCTATCGCGCCATGGGCTATCTACCGGAGGCACTGCGCAACTATCTGGCCCGACTTGGATGGAGCCACGGCGACGACGAAATCATGTCGACATCCGACATGATCGAATGGTTCGAGATCGAAGACATCAACAAGGGCGCCGCCCGCTTCGACTTCCAGAAGCTCGAGGCGGTCAACGGCGTTCACATGCGGCAGACGCCGGACCGCGAGTTGACCGACCTTCTGCTTGCAACACTTCCGTATCTCGAAGGAGGGCAGGAATTGGCCGACAGCCTCGGTGAACGCCAGAAGGCGTTGCTGCTTGCCGCCATGCCCGGCCTGAAGGAACGCGCCAAGACCCTCGTCGAATTGCTTGACAGCGCTGGCTATCTCTTCGCCCAACGTCCGCTTGAGTTGGACGAAAAGGCGCAGAAGATCCTCAGCACGGAGGCCCGCACGATCCTTGCAGGTGCCCTTGCGGCACTCGAATCGGCAGCCGAGCCCTGGAGCGCGGAAACCACCGAGGTCGCAATTCGCGCCTATGTCGCCGAAACCGGACTGAAACTTGGCGCAGTCGCTCAACCACTGCGCGCCGCATTGACGGGTCGCGCGACCTCACCGGGTGTTTTCGACGTCCTTTCCGTGCTCGGGCGCGACGAATCATTGGCCCGTATTCGCGACGTGGCGACCTGAAAGAAATGATCGCTGGTGCGACTGAGCTCAGTTTAATCGTTTCATGTGCAACCAGGACAACCGGAGCGATCCAGGCGCGTCGACATGCGTCGGTGAATCAGAGTTTCGCAATGCAACATAACCATCGGACGAGCTTGGCACGGGGTACGAAATCGGCTAGCTAGAGCGCGCATTTCTCTTGTCCGCAGGCGGCGCCTCCGGACTTATCCCCTCGCCCGTCCGGAGAGATCGAAGAAGGAGATTCCGATGACCGATTCTACTGCAAAGCTGCTTTATGGCGGGCAGGAACTGGAATTGAACGTTCGCGAGGGCACAGTCGGCCCCGACGTGATCGATATCGGATCACTCTACGGCAAGACCGGGGCATTCACCTACGATCCGGGTTTCACTTCCACGGCGAGCTGCGAATCCAAGATCACTTATATCGACGGCGACAAGGGCGTCCTTCTGCATCGCGGATACCCGATCGAGCAGCTTGCCGAGCACGGCGATTTCCTCGAAGTCTGCTACCTGCTGCTCTATGGCGATCTGCCGACCAAGGCCCAGAAGAACGATTTCGACTACCGCGTAACGCATCACACGATGCTCCATGAGCAGATGTCGCGCTTCTTCACCGGCTTCCGCCGCGACGCCCATCCCATGGCCGTGATGTGCGGCGTGGTGGGCGCCCTGTCCGCCTTCTATCACGACTCCACCGACATTTCCGATCCGCATCAGCGCATGGTCGCCTCGATTCGCATGATCGCGAAAATGCCGACGATTGCGGCCATGGCCTACAAGTACCATATCGGCCAGCCCTTCGTTTATCCCAAGAACGAGCTCGGCTACGCGGCCAACTTCCTCCACATGTGCTTTGCCGTGCCGTGTGAGGACTACAAGGTCAACCCGGTTCTGGCGCGCGCGATGGAACGCATCTTCATCCTGCATGCCGACCACGAGCAGAACGCTTCGACATCGACCGTGCGTCTGGCGGGATCTTCGGGCGCCAATCCGTTTGCCTGCATCGCCGCCGGCATCGCCTGCCTGTGGGGTCCGGCCCATGGCGGGGCGAACGAGGCCGCGCTCAACATGCTGGCAGAAATCGGCTCGGTCGACCGCATCCCCGAGTTCATCGCACGGGCCAAGGACAAGAACGATCCGTTCCGCCTGATGGGCTTCGGCCACCGCGTCTACAAGAACTACGACCCGCGGGCCAAGATCATGCAGAAGACGACGCATGAGGTTCTGGGCGAGCTTGGCATCAAGGATGATCCGCTGCTCGACGTGGCCATGGAGCTCGAGAAGATCGCGCTCACGGACGAATACTTCATCGAGAAGAAGCTCTATCCCAACATCGACTTCTATTCGGGCATCACGCTCAAGGCGCTGGGCTTCCCGACCACCATGTTCACCGTTCTGTTCGCACTCGCGCGCACGGTCGGCTGGATCGCCCAGTGGCAGGAGATGATCGAGGACCCGCATCAGAAGATCGGCCGTCCGCGCCAGCTCTATACCGGTGCGGCCCTGCGCGACTACGTACCGATCGCCAAGCGCTGATCGGTTCTGCACACGGAACAAACGGCGGCGTCCCTCGGGGCGCCGTTCGTGTTCTTGGACCCTTTGTGCGACCCTTGAGATGAATGATCTCGCCCCAGAAGGTTGCGGAATTTCTGCTGGGCCTGCGGATCATGCGCCAGAAGGGCACTGCGCCGTCTACTTCAAGTCTTTATATGAGACAGCACCGCCTCGGCAGCGATCGCTGCGGAGGGGCGCTCGGTCTTCATCGTCGCGCGCACCAGGTCGAAGCCCTCGATCTGTGCCGCCCGCGTATGGCTTTCCCGCACCAGCTGCTCGATATGCCGGGCAACCATCTCCGGGCGCACGAAGTGATCGAAGAACTCCGGCACGACCGGCCGGTCCGCGATGAGGTTCGGCAGCGCAGCCGACCATACGGTAATCATCGGATAGAGAAGACGGCCAAGGAAATCGGCCTTGTAACACAGGACCGTCGGCACGCGTGCCAGCGCCAGTTCGAGAGAGACCGTGCCGGAGGCCGCCAGAGCGGCGTCCGCCATGCCGAAGGCGGCGTATTTCTCCGTCGCGCCCGTGACGATTTCCGGCCGGCTGTTCCAGCCCGCCGTCGCTTCCTCAATCATCTCGCGCACATGCGCCACCGTCGGCAGGATCAGGCGCATCGCGTGTCCCCGCCGCTCCAGTGCCTCGATGCTCTGGCGGAACGGTTCGAGCAACGCACGCACCTCGCTGCGCCGCGATCCGGGCAGCAGGAGAAGGGTCAAGGCGTCAGACGATCCCGGTACCGGCCGGGTGCGCTGGCGCTCCGACGCAGCGGTCAGTTCGGCGCGTGTCACCAGTCTGTGCCCCACATATGTTCCGGGAGGCCCGTCGAGCCGCTTCAGAGCGTCGACCTCGAAGGGCAGCACGCACAGCACCCGGTCGACATAGCCCGCCATCTTGCGCGCCCGTTCAGGTCGCCAAGCCCACACGCTGGGGCAGACATAATGGATCACCGGCAGGTCCGGACAGGCCGCCTTGACCTTGCGTGCCACCCGCAGGCTGAAATCGGGGCTGTCGATGGTGATCAGGCAATCCGGCCTGGCCCGTATGATGGCGGAAGCGGTCGAGGAAATGCGGCGCATCAACTGAGGCAGCCGCGCGACGATCTGCGTCAGCCCCATCAATGCGATCTCGCCCGGATCAAAGAGGCTGTCGAGGCCATGCTCAGAAAGGTGCGTTCCGCCTACACCGATCAGTTCGACCGGTCGGCCACTCGCCTCCACCAGACCCGAGATGAGATCGGCCCCGAGCAGATCGCCCGATTCCTCACCGGCCACGACGGCCACTCGCAAGGGCCTGTTGCCCGCCATCACATTCGCCCCTGTCGAAAGCCGACCACGAACAGTCCCAACGCGTCGGCCCGCTCGATGAGGGCCTTGTGTTCCAGAACCAGCGAGCGCCCTGCCTCGACCGCGATCCCGGCCAGACCGGCAGCATGTACAGCGTCGGCGCTGTTTGGACCGATCGCCGGCAGGTCCGCACGCAATTCCTGTCCAGGCTTTGCACATTTGACAAGGACGCCGCGGCGATGCGCCTTGATGCGGCCGTTGGACCGCAGATCGCGCACACGCTCCAGAAGGCCGTCCGTACCTTCCACGCCCTCGAGCGCCACCACCCTGCCGCCGATCGCAACTGCTGCCTGACCGATATCGAGCGCGCCAATCGCGCGTGCCGCCTTGATGCCCGCCTCGATATTGCGTTCGTCGGCGGCTGTCGGCCTGATCCCGCCCATCGGTCCTTCGCTGGCCAGAAGATCGGGCGCGATTTCGTGCGCGCCGACAACCTTCATGCCGCTTTCCTCGATCAGTTCGACCACCGAGCGCAAGATGCCGTCGTCGCCCTTGCGCAATCCCGCTATCACACGTGGCAGAAGGCGCAGCAGCGAGAACGTCCATGGCACGGCGCGAAGCGACGGCCGGCGCCCTATCCCACCCGCAAGGACAACATGGGTAGCGCCGTAGCTGCGCAGAATCTTGACCAGATCAGCGATTTGCTCGATGCGGATCGACCCCAGATCGCAGCCCGGGAATGCAATGGGGTCGACGTCCTCCCCCTCGACAATGATTACGGCTGGTCTGTGTCCCGCGGCGACCAGACTTGCGGCCACCTCAATCGGCAGGGAGCCGCTTCCGGCGATGATCGCGACACGGCCGCTCGCCGTCGCGGCAGGGTCGAATCGCTCAGCTGCCGGCTTCGTCGACTTCATCGGCTTCGCCCTTCAGCGGCGGAACGATAAAGTAGCGTTTGCTGTCCGCGGTCATGAACGCCAGTATCTCGGTGACGAGCGGCATGTCGGAGAAATCGCGCTCGGCGATGACGAGATTCTCCTTGAGCGGTCGCTGCGGATCGAAAATCACCCGATAGGCCTCGCGCATGCGCAGGATGTCGGACCGCGCCATGCCCTGGCGGCGCATGCCGACGATGTTGAAGCCGCGCAACTTGGCCCGGTTGCCTGCCGCCATGCCGTAGGGAATGACATCTCCGACAACGGCCGAGCATCCACCAAGAAAGGCGCGGTCTCCCACCCGCACGTTCTGATGCACGGCCGTCAGACCACCAATGTAGACGAAATCTCCGATGTGGCAGTGTCCGCCAAGCGTGGCACCGTTGGCGAATACGGCGTTGCGTCCGACGACACAGTCGTGTGCCACATGGGAATAGGCAAGGAAGAAGCCGTTGTCGCCGATAACGGTGCGACCGCTGCTGGCGTCGGAACCGCTGTGCATGGTGACGCCTTCGCGGATGATGCAATTGTCACCGATCTCCAGGCTCGTCTTGCCGCCCTTGTGCTTGGCATCCTGCGCCGGCCCGCCGAGCGCGGCCTGAGGATGGACCACCCCGTTCCTGCCGATGGTCGTCTTTCCGGTGATCGAAACATGGCTGACGAGTTCGCAACCGTCACCGAGGATTACGTCGGCACCGACATAGCACAACGGCCCGATGCGCACCCCCGCACCGAGATGAGCGCCCGGCTCAACGACCGCAGAGGGGTGAATCGTGGTTTCGTTCCTGGTCATGTCCGGCACATCAGGCATCCGGCTTGGGCGACATCATGGCGGAGATCTCGGCTTCCGCCACTTTTGAACCGTCCACCATGGCCTCGCAGGCAAACCGCCAGATATTGCCTCTCTGCTTGATCTTCCTGACATGGATCATCAGCTGATCGCCCGGCACGACCGGCCGGCGGAATTTTGCGCCGTCGATGGTCATGAAGTAGACGAGATTCGGCTTGTCCAGCCCGGTGTTGCGGATGCAGATCGCACCGGCCGTCTGAGCCATGGCCTCGACGATGAGGACGCCGGGCATGACGGGCTGACCTGGGAAATGGCCCATGAAATGCGGCTCGTTCATCGTCACATTCTTGATGCCGATGGCCGAATTGTCTCCGTCCACCTCGATGATCCTGTCAACAAGCAGGAACGGGTAACGATGTGGCAGCAGGGCCAGAAGACCTTGAATATCGACCGCGCTCAACTGCGCCGTCCCCGATTCCGACATCACTCGCCTCCTGCAGACTTCCTGGCGCCGACCATCCGCCGGATCGCCGCCACTTCTCGAAAAAATTCCTTCATCGGGCGTGCCGGCGCCCCTGCCCAGCGCGCGCCGGGCGGAACGTCGTGCATCACTCCACTCGACGCCGCGAGTTGCGCCCCGTCGCCTATCGACAGATGATCGGCAATGCCAACCCGGCCGCCAAGCAGCACCCCGTCGCCCAGCGTCACCGAACCCGATATGCCCACATGGCCGGCGATGGCGCAGTGGCGCCCGATCCGCACGTTGTGGGCGATCTGCACCAGATTGTCGATCTTCGTGCCCTCGCCGATCACGGTATCGCCGAGAGCACCGCGATCGATCGTCGTATTGGCTCCGATTTCGACATCGTCCTGGATGATCACCCGGCCGATCTGCGGCACCTTCTCCAGCCCACGCGGTCCGGGCAGGAAGCCGAAGCCATCCTGGCCGATCCTCACGCCAGGATGAACAATCACCCTGCTGCCGAGAAACGCTGCCTGCACCGAAGCCCCCGGCCCCACATAGCTGTCGCGTCCGATCTGGCAATCCGCACCGATGACCGCCTGCGGAGCGATCACCGCACCCGCTCCGATCGATGCACGCGGACCGATCACGGCACCGGCCTCGACGATCGCCCCGTCCTCTATATGCGCGTCCGCCGCGACATAGGCCGCCTTGGACACTCCGGTCTCACCGGTCAGCGGCATCGGACGAACCGCGGCCGGGTAGAGCAGCCTTGTGACCTCGGAAAATGCCTGCGCCGGCGCATCCGTCATAAGGACGGCCACATGTTCGGGGACCCGATCGGCAAGCCCGGCAGGACACAGGACCGCAGCCGCATCGAGCTCCGCAAGAGCCTCAGCGTTCTTCGCCCCGTCTATGAAGACAAGCTTCCCTGCGCCGCCATCCTTGGAGGAGGCCACGCCGTCGACTGCAACCGTCGACTGATCCATACGCAAGAGCTCAGCGCCGGTCAGCGCGGCGATCTCTCCGACCGTGAGCCGTCTTGCTGGCAGGAAGAATTGCGGCTCGGTCATGGACCCGGCGTCCGGCAATGAGCAGACATCATGCATTCCAGGATGTGCCCGGATCACCGATCCGGGCCATCGGGCTCGCCCGGCTAGAACCGGGTCGAAATACCAAAGTTGAAGTTCTCCACTTCGTCTGTGGGTTCCTTCTTGACGGGCACGGCGTAGTCGATCCGCAGGGGCCCGAAGGGCGAAGCCCACAGCAGGCTGACGCCCACCGACGCACGCCATTCCATGCTCGTCGTGTTGGGATCGACATCATCCAGGCTGTTGCCGTAGAGCGTCGCGGCGTCGGCAAAGACGGCACCGCGCAGCCCAAGTGACGGCGGCACGACCGGAATGGGGAACTGCGCCTCGGCAGTGGCGTTGAAATAGGTCTCACCGCCGAGATGGTCGGTCGGGACATCGGCCGATGTCGGACCCATGCCACCCACTTCGAAGCCACGGATCATGCGGTCATTGTTCATGAAGTTGTCGAAGACGCGCAGACCCGACCCGGTGTCGATGATATGACCCGCCCCCGCCGACAGCAGGCCGACGATATCGAGCTCTTCGGAAAGAAGATGGTAGTAGTTGGCGCGTCCGGTGAACTTCAGCCATTCCGCGTCGCCGCCCAGACCCGCAACCTCAGTCGTGAAGTTGGCGTAGATACCTTCGCGCGGCATCTTGAAGTCATCGAGCGTGTTGTAGATCAGGCTGCCGCTGACAGAGGACTTGATCCAGGGGCTTTCCTCGATTGCATTCTGAATCGCACTCGACACGGGACAGAAGCCACTCGATATAGAACCCGGTATACCGGGGCATTCGTCCCCGTTGACGCTGTCGTCGTAGTCGTACTCTTCCTGAACGTAGTTGTAGGCCAGCTGCGTGGTCAGGGCTTCCGTGATCGGCAGGCCGAAACGCACCGTGGCGCCGGTCGAAGCGGCTTCGTAGTAGTCATATTCGCGCGTACGGCGGTAAATGTCGAAACCGGCCGAAATCCTGCGTCCGAGGAAATAGGGCTCGGTGAAGGAGAATGAATAGTCGCGCGAGTCCTCGCCGCCGCCAATCGCCACCTTGATGTACTGGCCGCGACCGAGGAAGTTGCGCTCGGCAATCGAGCCTTCGACAGACACGCCGCCGGAGCTGCTCGCCGTCTCGCCGGTCGAATATCCCGCACCGATGGACAGCTCGCCAGTCGCCTTTTCGACGACGTCGATCACCAGATAGACCTGATCCGGCTGCGACCCGGGCACCGTCGAGACGTTGACAGAAGTGAAGTAGTCGAGCCGCTCCAGACGACGCTTGGCGCGCTGGATCAGAACCTGATTGAAGGCATCGCCTTCGCTGACGTCGAACTCGCGACGAATGACGTAGTCACGGGTACGGCTGTTGCCGCGGATCTCGATGCGCTCGATGTATGTGCGCGCACCCTGATCGATCTGGTAGACGACCGAGATCGTGCGATTCTCGAAATTGCGGTCGCCGCGCGGCGTGACGTCCGCGAAAGCGTACCCCATACCGACAACGCGCTCGGTCAGCGCAACGATCGTATCTTCCACGTCCTCGGCGCTGTAGACCTTCCCTGTACGCGTCTTGAGCTCGGAGTTGAGCGCCTGCGCGTCGACACCCTCGATGGTGCTCTCGACGGAGACATCACCAAACGTATAGCGGTCGCCCTCATCGATCGTAATGGTGATCGAATAGGCGTTGTTCGCCTCATCAAGCTCGGCCGACGACGACACGATGCGGAAATCGGCATAGCCATGATTGTAGTAGAAGCGCCGCAGAGCTTCCTCGTCGGCGCGCAGCCGGTCCTCGTCATAGACGTCATCACGGAACAGGAACGAAAACATCGACGAGCGCTTGGTCGAGATCAGATCGGCTAGACGACGATCGCTGTAAGCGTTGTTGCCGACGAAATTGATCGACGAGATCTTCGTGCGGCCGCCTTCCTGAATTTCGAAGACGACGTTCACACGGTTCTCGCCCAGATCGATCACCTGCGCGTTGACCACCGCATCATCGCGACCGACGCGACTATAGGATTCGCGGATGGCGGCAACATCGGTGTCGAGCGTCGTATTGGAGAACGTGCCGCGCGGCTTCAACTGCACGCGCTCGGCAAGCGTGGCATCCTTGATCTTCTTGTTGCCCTGAAAGATCACCTGGTTGACGATCGAATACTCCTCGACCTGCACAACGAGGGTCGAGCCGACCTGGTTGATTCGGACATCGGAGAACAATCCGGTTCCGAACAAGTCCTTCACCGCCTGATCGACATCGGCAGCCGTGAAACTCGCCCCCGGCTTGATGTTGACGTAATTGCGGATGGTTTCGCTTTCGACGCGGCGGTTCCCACGAACGTCAATGCTATTAACGACCGCGGCCTGCGCAACCGTGGTAGCCGCCAACTGGACGGCGAACGAACCGGTCGTCGCCATGGCGGCCATCAGGGCGGCGGCGGAAACCGCGCTCATGAAATTACTGCGTGCCTTCATCGGGCTTGATTACCTTGTTCTCGTAGTCCCCACGGCGAGAAACCGGATGCGTCGACCATGACCGATACCCTAATACCCGGAAATTCCATACACGCAAGGCTTCTAGTTAATTTGCGTTTACTAATCCTAGGCGCGTTACCAAATGGCCACGCAATTTGCGGCACATGGTAAATAACACGTCAATTCAACGGCCTACCGATTCCCCTACCCCTTTGTCAGCATCCGAATATATCATTCCAGAACACGAAGCCCATGAACGCCAGAACCATGAGCAATCCGGCCCGGTAAATCAGATCCATCACTCGCTCTGATACAGGCTTTCCCGTCAGGGCTTCAACCCCATAAAACGCCAAGTGCCCGCCGTCGAGTGGCGGAACGGGCAAAAGGTTTAGCACACCAATGCCAACCGACAGCAAAGCGATCAACTGGACCAGCCAGTCGAATCCCTTGCTGGCAGCCTTGCCAGCCATGTCGGCGATCTTTACCGGGCCACCAAGTTGGCAACGGTCCTCACGACCGACGACAAAGCGGCGCAAAAATTGTCCTGTACGGACGATGATGTGCCCCGTTTCGGCCACCGCCTCGCCAAGAGCCTGCACGGGCCCGTATTCGATCAGTCGCGGCTGTCCCATGTCCTGATTGTTGACGACACCGATGACACCGACCTTGACCTCATTGCCGAGGGCATCGGTCTGTTCGATCAGTTCCGGCGTCGCCGTCAAAGTGACCTCATTCCCGTCGCGCAGCATGACGAACTCGATCCGGTCGCCTGCCCGGCCGGACACATGTCTCTGCACGTCGGCGAACGTATCGACCCTCGTCCCGCCCACGGAAACGAATCGGTCTCCCGGCTGGAAGCCGGCTGCTTCGGCGGGACTGCCGACGCGCACTTCCGCCACCATCGGCTCCATCACATAGCGGCCATGGATGGAAAACATCACCGCAAAGACGGCTATGGTCAGCAGGAAGTTGAAGATCGGACCGGCCGCAACCGTCGCCGCCCTTTTCCACACAGGCTGCAGGTGAAAGGCGTGCTTGCGCTCCGCCTCGCTCAGCGATTCCATGCTGTCAGGATCCGGCGTGCTGGTGACGTTCATGTCACCAAGGAACTTCACGTAGCCGCCGAGCGGGATTGCGCAGATTTTCCAGCGCGTGCCGCGCCGGTCATTGAAGGCCAGGAGTTCCGGCCCGAAGCCGATCGAGAACGCCTGAACTCCGATTCCGCACCAGCGTCCAACGAGATAGTGGCCCATCTCGTGAACGAAGACGACGATGGTCAGCACGAAAATAAACGGAATGAGTGTGCCGACGATGAGTCCGTCAGTGCTGAATACTGAAGTCAGAATATCGCCCAAGACTCGCCCTCTGAGACCCTGATTGCATGCGGCTGCCCAGTCTGTCGCACGTCTGCACGCATGTGCATGGAGCAAAGCGCCGCATGCCGCAGCCGGTGTTCACATACCGAACAGACCCGCGGACGGAGTGTCGGGACCCGACATCAGCCAACCGATCACGTACAGGGCCAAGGCGGCCGCGACAAGCCCATCGACCCGATCCATCACGCCTCCATGCCCTGGAATGAGGTTTGAGGAATCCTTGACCCCGCAGCGCCGCTTGATTGCCGATTCGAGGAGATCGCCCGTCTGCGACACAATCGACAGAAGAAGAATCGTCCCTGCCAGGACCGGCCCCACATTCAGCCCCGCCAATGCGGCGACCGCCCATCCGGCCACCAGGGCGCACAGCGTCCCTCCAATCGCTCCACTCCAGGTCTTGCCCGGTGAGATCGCCGGCGCGAGCTTCGGGCCGCCGACCGCCCGGCCGACGAAATAGGCGAAGATGTCCGTCGCCCATACCACCGCGAACAGAAACAGGGTCGCGGTCAGACCCGCCTGGTCATTGCCGCGGACAAAGGACAAGGCGATGGCCGGCAGCATCGCATAAGCGAGACCTATGGCGCCGGCCCGCGCGCCGTGGCCGAAAACGGCCAGTCCCGCCGAGACAAGCAGCGCCGCAAAAGCAACACCGAGCACGATCCTCGCCTCAAACCCGGCGAGCAGCAGCACCAGCGGGGCGAGCAGAAGCAGTCCATTGACGACCAGCGCAATGCGCTGCCGCACAAGGCCCGTCATTGAAACCCATTCGTAGAACACCGCGAGACCGATCACGACCGCCAGTGCACGGAAGGCCAGACCACCAGCCAAAGTCAGGACCAGCACAACGACCGCCAGGACAAGCGCGGAGATGATTCGCAGTTGCAGGTTACTCATCGCCTTCCCTCGCCGGGAGGAACCGATCCAGCGGAACCTTCACGACACGGCGTCCGCGGCGAGACCGCCGAACCGCCGGTCCCTGTTGCCGAACTCCTCGATCGCCGTCGCAAGGTCCGCCTCGGAAAAGTCCGGCCAGAAGCGCGATGTGAAGACCAGTTCGGCATAGGCGGCCTGCCAAAGGAGGAAGTTCGACAACCTCTGATCTCCACCGGTACGAATGATCATGTCGGGATCGGGCACGCCAGCGGTGTCGAGAAAGGCAGCGAACGTTTCAGGCGTGATCTGGCTGGCCGCAATTTCCTGGTTGGCCGCCATCCGCGCGATCTTGGCGGCGGCACGCGCGATCTCATCACGCGATCCGTAATTGAATGCGATGATGAGGTTCATCGCCACGTTCTCAGCCGTCAGCGCCTCGGCTTCCTCAAGAAGCATGCGGATGTCGGGCTTCAAGCCTTTGCGGTCACCTATGACACGCACCCGCACACCGTTCTGGTGCAGTTCGGCGAGGTCGCGACGGATGAATATCTTGAGCAACCCCATCAGATCGCTGACTTCGGATTGCGGCCGTGACCAGTTCTCCGAAGAAAAAGCGTAACAGGTCAGCCACGAAATGCCGAGCTCACCGGCGGAACGTACCGTGCGACGCAACGCTTCCACGCCGGCCCGGTGCCCGGCGGCGCGCGGCAGACCGCGCGCCTTTGCCCAGCGGCCGTTGCCGTCCATGATGATCCCGATATGCGTAGGCTTGGTCATTGAACCCTTTTTGATGTGCCCCCTCGTTTGCGCGATCAGACCTGCATGATCTCGGCTTCCTTCTCGGCAAGGATGCTGTCGATCGAAGCAATCGTGTCATCGGTCAGCTTCTGCACCTTGTCGGACTTGCCGCGCGCGTCGTCCTGGCTGAACTCGCCATCCTTTTCTGCCTTCTTCAGGCTGTCCATTCCGTCACGGCGGACATGGCGGGCGGCAACCCGTGCATTCTCGGCATATTGATGCGCAATCTTGACGAGTTCCTTGCGCCGCTGCTCGTTGAGCTCAGGCAGCGGAATGCGCAACGTCGTACCATCGACGATGGGATTGAAACCCAGGTTGGATTCACGGATCGCGCGATCGACCGCACCGACCATCTGCTTGTCCCAAACCGACACCTGGATCATCCGTGGCTCCGGCACGCTGACCGTCCCCACCTGGTTGATCGGAAGGTTCTGGCCGTAAGCGTCGACATGGACCGGATCGAGCAGGCTGGCCGAGGCACGTCCCGTGCGCAATGCCGCCAGGTCATGCTTGAAGGCGCTTATCGCGCCGTCCATCCGACGTTGAAGGTCCTTGATATCGAATACACCACTCATGATTGTTACTCCTTATCGGCCACGTACCGGCGCCTATTCGTCGGCGACAATCGTGCAGTGGCCTTCTCCCTTGAGAATTGCTCCGAATCCGCCCTTCTCGTGAATGGAATAGACGATTATCGGTATGTTGTTTTCCCGCGCAAGGGCAATTGCGGCGGCATCCATGATCGTCAGGCCCTTTTGCAGCACATCGCTGTGGCTGATGCGCTCGAAGCGTTGTGCGTCGGGCGACGTCTTAGGGTCCGCCGAATAGACACCATCCACCTGGGTCCCCTTGAACAAGGCGTCGGCGCCAATTTCCGCCGCGCGCAGTGCGGCAGCCGAATCGGTAGTGAAGAAGGGATTTCCGGTGCCCCCGGCAAAGATGACGACCTTGCCGGCATTCATGTAGGCCATTGCCTGGCGCTGCGAAAAACTCTCGCACAGTTCCGGCATGGCGACTGCGGACAGAACGACCGCATCAACGCCGAGCTTGACCAGCGACGTCCTGAGGGCGAGCGAATTGATGACCGTGGCCAGCATGCCCATGTGATCGCCGGTGACGCGATCTCCGCCCTTCGAGGCCACCGCGACGCCGCGAAAGATGTTGCCGCCGCCGATGACCACACCGACCTCGACACCCATCTGGCGCGCCTCTGCGATGTCGGACGCGATACGGTCGGCCACGGAAACGTCGATGCCGAAGCCCTGCTGTCCCATCAGCGCCTCACCCGATGCCTTCAGCACGACACGGCGAAACAACGGCTTGACGCTCATATAAACCTCTTGGGGTCTGAACAACGAAACATGAAAGCGGATTTGCGATACACGAAGGGCGCCGCGATGTCACGCGACGCCCCGATTGGACGGTTGCCCGGGATGATCAGGACTTGGCGGCTGCGGCCACTTCGGCAGCGAAGTCCGAGGTCTCTTTCTCGATGCCCTCGCCGAGTGCCATGCGCACGAAGCCGGTCAGCTTGGCCGGAGCGCCGATGTCCTTCTCGGCCTCCTTGAGCGCCTGCTCAACCGTCAGGTCGGGATTGATCACGAAAGCCTGCTTCAGCAGAACAACTTCCTCGTAGAACTTGCGCAGGCGGCCCTCGACCATCTTCTCGATGATGTTCTCCGGCTTGCCCGAGGCACGGGCCTGATCGGAGAAGATCGCCTTCTCGCGCTCGACAGCGACGGGATCCACCTCTTCGGGCGTCAGCGCCAAGGGATTGGTCGCTGCCACATGCATGGCAACCTGACGGGCGAAGGCCCGGGCCGCTTCCGCGTCGCCCGTCGTCTCGATGCCCACGAGAACGCCAAGCTTGCCGAGATTGTCGCCAACGGCGTTGTGCACATAGGTGGCCACGGCACCCGAGGCGACACTGAGCTTGGCCGTGCGGCGCAGGCTCATGTTCTCGCCGATGGTGCCGATCGCATCCTTGATCGTGTCGGCGACGTTCTTGGCCGAGCCGGGATACGCGGCAGCGGCCACAGCGTCGACAGAGCCGTCGGTCTTTTCCGCCACCGTGGCGATATTCCTGACGATCTCCTGAAAGGCTTCGTTGCGGGCCACGAAGTCCGTCTCCGAATTGACCTCGACGACAACCGCGCTGGTGCCCTCGGATGCCGTTCCGATCAGCCCCTCGGCTGCCGTGCGTCCGGCCTTCTTGTCCGCCTTGGCGATACCCTTCTTGCGCAGCCAATCGACCGCCGCTTCCAGATCGCCACCGGTCTCGTTGAGAGCCGCCTTGCAGTCCATCATGCCCGCGCCGGTCATGTCGCGGAGTTCTTTCACCTGTGCTGCCGAAATGCTCATGCTTGCCTCATTTGTCTTGCGGAAACGGCCGGACCGCGCACATCGAGCGCCGCCGGCCATCCGATTTCATTCAATCTTCCACGCGTCGCAGGCGTCGCCGAGTCGTGCGACGCCCGTATTAAAGGACGCTGCCGATCAGGCTTGGGCGTCCGACGCGGGCGCTTCGGCGGCTGCCGGCTCGTCGAGTGCGGGCTCGACCGGCGTTTCTTCCGCTGCGCCAACATCGATGCCGAGCGCACCCTGCTGGCGTGCAATGCCGTCGATGGCAGCGCGGGAGATCAGATCGCAATAGAGCGAAATCGCACGTGCGGCATCGTCATTGCCGGGGATCGGATAGTCGACCTTGTCCGGATCGCAGTTGGAATCGACGATCGCGACAACCGGAATGCCGAGGCGCTTGGCCTCCTGGATCGCAATCGCTTCCTTGTTGGTGTCGATGACGAACATCAGGTCGGGCGTGGAGCCCATGTCCTTGATGCCGCCCAGCGCCTTGTCGAGCTTCTCGCGCTCGCGCTCCAGATTGAGCCGCTCCTTCTTGGTGAAGCCCTGAGCTTCCGCGGCAAGCAACTCATCGAGCTTGCGCAGGCGCTGGATCGAGTGAGAAATCGTCTTCCAGTTGGTCAGCATACCGCCCAGCCAACGCGAATTGACGTAGTACTGAGCGCTGCGCTGCGCCGACTCGGCGATGAGGTCGGATGCCTGGCGCTTTGTGCCGACGAACAGGACGCGGCCGCCGCCGGCCACCGTGTCGGACACGACCTTGAGCGCCTGATGCAGCAGCGGCACGGTCTGCGACAGGTCGATGACGTGAATGTGGTTGCGGGCGCCAAAAATGTAGGGCGCCATCTTCGGGTTCCAGCGGTGTGTCTGGTGCCCGAAATGAACACCAGCTTCGAGGAGCTGGCGCATGCTGAAATCTGGCAGAGCCATCGTCTGATCCTTTCCGGTTCAAGCCTCCACGGGCCACGGCGGATCGGACCATTCCGATTCCGCCACCGGAGGTTTCCGCCGGATTTCTCCCGGCAGGACACCAAAGCCCGTGTGTGGAATGAGCGCGCACATAGTGGATTTCGCACGGCATTGCAAGCTTGGCTGGTTGCCCCTGGCAACTTCGATGACCGGTCAGGACGGCTCCTCGACGGACACCGGCACAAGCGTGCGTACCGACGAAGCGTCGACCGGTCGCTTGCCGTTGGGCACCTTCACGCGGCGAAAGATCGCCACGATCTCCTCGCGTCCACAAGGAATGGCGCCGAGAGCGATGGCGCGACTGCGCTCAAAACCGGTCAGATCGTAATGCGGAGCCGTCGTCTTGGGCGGTCCTTGATAGGAAAAGCGCGTTATGCCGAGTTTGGCGGCAAATCCGTGCAACTCGTCGGTATCGTCCGCCAACATGTGGCACCAGCGCCGGCCGGCAAACCTCCAGATCGCATTGTCGACATAGACCGCCAATGCACCGACCTATTTCTTGCAGCCCTTCGGCTCATCGAAAATCGCAAGATCGACCAGCTTCCCCTTCATGGAAAAGTCGCCATAGTCCATCGTAAGATCGCGTGTGATTCCGTTTTCGTGCAATTTGAAGTTGATCCGATAGTCCGGCACTATCTCACCCACCTCTTCGGACTGGTCGAAATAGGCAATGGAAACGGGCCAGAAACTTTCCGGCTTGATCGCCTTGGCGACCGGAAGCTCTGCGTCACCAGGCTTCGGAGCGCTTTCCTTACCGATGACGACACTGGTCATCATCACTTCGTCCGCCTCGTCGGAACCATCATACAGGCTGGTTTCATAAAACGTCTCGCCGGCCTCGGCCTTCTCAATGAGTTCGAACAGGTGCTGGGTGGGAAACTGCGTCGCGGCCAGTTGGACATCCACATCCTCCGGCTCTTCGAGTTCCACGACCGTCTTGCCCTCCTCGCGTCTCGCTTTCCCTCGGATTTCACGGTCTAGCGTCTGGTCGACATAGGATTTGGTGACGAAGTTGAACGACTTGCCGTCGGCGTCCTCATAGGTCGTGGTCTGCTGATCCGTCAGGCGCGACATCTCTGCTGTCTGGATACGGGTGACGAAGCGGAAACTCACCGTGTACCCCTCGCATGGGGAACCGTGAAACTCGTAGACCATGCGACCGTTGATGCCGGTGATGCCGGAGCGTTCCGTCGCATCGGCAAGAACGATGTCATAGACAGCCCGGTGAGGCACGAGCAACGGCTGGGCCAGAGCGGGAACAGAGGCAAGCAGCGTGGATGTCGCAATGGCGACGCAGGATAGGCGCGCAGCGCGCATGTAGGTCTCCCATTCGTTCAGTCTGGCCGTCGGCAATGCGCCAGCTTCGATTCTGCGCCACACTATTAAAAAAGTCGTGGCGGAAGCGAGGCGAAAATAGCAGATTGCCGCGCGAACCAGAAAGGAGCCGTCATGACCGACACTGTCGAGGCACGCTTGGGCGCCATGGGGATCACCTTGCCCGCCGCCGCCGCACCCGCCGCCAACTACCTGCCCTGGCAGATATCGGGCAACCTCTTGTTCACGGCCGGTCAACTGCCCCTGGAAAACGGAAGGCTCGTCGCAACGGGGCTGGTCGGCCGCGACCTCGATACCGCTGAGGCGGCAACGGCAGCGCGCATGTGCGCGGTCAACCTTCTGGCGCAGGCCAAGAACGCCCTGGGCGATCTTGAACGCGTCAGAAAGCTGGTCAAGATCACCGTGTTCGTGGCCTCCACGCCCGACTTCAATGAGCAACATCTCGTCGCAAACGGCGCCTCGGACCTGCTTGCCGAGACCCTCGGCGATGCCGGAAAGCATGCCCGCTCGGCGGTCGGAACGGCATCGCTGCCCCTCAACGCGCCGGTCGAAATCGAAGCTGTCTTCGAGATCGAGTGAGGCTTGCCATGTCCGATCTCTCCTGGCTGACGGCCCGCCCGATTGCCCATCGCGGTCTGCACGACATGAACAAGACGCGTTGGGAAAATACCTTGGCGGCGTTCGAAGCGGCAGCAGCCGGTGGTTACGCTATCGAGTGCGACGTGAGGCTGACGAAGGACGGCGTACCGGTCGTCTTCCACGACCATGATCTCAATCGCCTGACGGCCCGCGACGGCATGGCCAGTGAATTGACCGCGGAGGAGATTTGCGCGCTCAGCATTGGCGGCACGCAGGATCGCGTACCGACTCTTGCGCAGATGCTGGATCTGGTTGCCGGACGTGTACCGCTGATCATCGAACTGAAGGGCTGCCAGGGCTTCGATGACGGGCTGGTTGCAGCAGTCGCCACGCAACTTTCAGAATACGAAGGCAAGGCGGCGATGATGTCCTTCGATCACTGGCTTATTCGGCAGTTTGCATCAAAGGCGCCCGGCGTCCCCGCCGGCCTCACCGCTTGTGGCAGCAAGGTTGAAGAAATCGAAGCCCATTTCTCGATGCTCGCCCATGATATCGATTTCGTCTCCTACGGCGTTTTCGATCTGCCCAATCCGTTCGTCACATTTGTCCGCGAGAAGCTCGCAATGCCGGTCATCACCTGGACCGTGCGCCAACCCGATGAGGTCGAACGTACATTCGCTCAGGCCGACCAGATGACATTCGAGGGATTCGAGCCGGCCCTTGTCCCGGCCTGACCGGACTGCCGGAAGCGGACTTGTTTGCATTGCAGCAAAGCTTATCTTTGAGGCCATGAACGAACACGACGGCGGCGACCGCACACACGGCAAGGGCGAAGAGTACCTCATTCGGGTGGCGCCATCGCTAAGCGCGTTCACCGCCGAAGAATGGGATACTCTTTCGGGCGCTTCTCGAGCATGCGTGCCGGGTTCACGAAGCAAATCCGTTGGTGCAGAAACTGAATCCAGAACGCCCTATAACCCATTCGTTTCGTACAACTTTCTTACGTCTCTGGAAGAGTCTGGATGCGCCAGCCAGCAGACCGGCTGGCTGGCTCAGCATCTGCGCCTGGAAGCGCCCGACGGTTCCCTCCTAGGCGCTGTTCCGTGCTATTTGAAGTCGCACAGTCAGGGCGAGTATGTCTTCGACCACGGTTGGGCCGACGCGTTCGAGCGTGCCGGTGGGCGCTACTATCCCAAGCTGCAGGCTGCAGTCCCCTTCACGCCGGCGACGGGACCGCGCCTGCTCGTTGCGCATGGTGCCGATCCCGCGCCTGTCCGCGCCGCCCTCGCCGGCGGTCTCATGGCACTGACGGAGCGCCTTGGCGTCTCTTCCGCGCATGTGACCTTCGCTCCCCAGTCGGAGGCGTCCAGCCTGCAGGAGGCCGGGTTCCTTCATCGCACGGACCAGCAGTTTCACTTCTTCAACCAGGGCTACGGTTCCTACGATGACTTTCTGACGAGCCTCGCATCACGCAAGAGAAAGGCCCTCAAGAAGGAACGGCGCGAAGCGCTGGCCTCCGGCATCACCATCGAATGGCTGACCGGCAGCGATCTGACCGAGACCGTCTGGGACGATTTCTTCCAGTTCTATATGGACACCGGGAGCCGCAAGTGGGGGCGTCCCTATCTCAACCGGCGCTTCTATTCGATGGTCGGCGAACGTATGGCCGATGACATCCTCCTGGTCATGGCCCGGCGAAACGGCAGGTACATTGCCGGGGCGATCAATTTCATCGGCTCCGACACGCTGTACGGCCGGCATTGGGGCTGCATCGAGGATCACCCCTTCCTGCATTTCGAGGTCTGCTACCATCAGGCGATCGAGTTCGCCATCCAGCGCAGCCTGAAGACAGTCGAGGCCGGCGCCCAGGGACAGCACAAGCTGGCGCGCGGCTACATGCCGGTGACCACTCACTCCGCCCATTTTGTCGCCCATCCGGGTTTGCGCCGCGCGATCGCCGACTATCTTGAGCACGAGCGCAAGGAGGTCGATGAGGTGGGAGAATTGCTGCAGGAGCACGCACCGTTCCGCAAGGGGAACAAATAAACGGGCATCGGCACGTGACGGCGACGGGCCCGAACGACCAGCGATGGCCGGTCTTGACACCCTCGGCCCACTCATCACTATTGCCGCTCACTGCCCGCCCCGACAAAGAGGATACCATGACTGCGGCCTACGATCCCGACAATGTCTTCGCCAAGATCCTGCGTGGCGAAATGCCGGCGCACAAGATTTACGAAGACGACGATACGTTCGCCTTCATGGACATCATGCCGCGCGGCAAGGGCCACTGTCTGGTCATACCGAAGCGTCCGGCCCGCAACATACTCGATGTCGATACCGACAGCCTCGCCGCTGTCTCGCGCACGGTGCAGAATCTGGCGCGGGCCGTCGTGAAGGCATTCGACGCAGACGGCGTGACGATCCAGCAGTTCAACGAGCCGGCCGGCGGTCAGATCGTTTTCCACCTTCATGTGCACGTGCTGCCGCGCTTCGAGGGCGTGAAGCTCGACCCGCCCGGCGGACCGATGGAAAAGCCGGACATTCTGGCGGCCAATGCCGAGAAGATCAGGGCGGCCCTGGATTAGTCGGCCTGGACGGCCGGGCGCTTTGCCCATGTCGCCGCCACCGCCGTGTTTGATTCTGCAAGAAAGCCGGCGAACTTCCAGAGCAACAGGACTCCGATCGCTGACGCATAGGCATCGACCGCGTAATGCCAGCCGAGGTGTATCGAACCGACGAAGATGACGAGCGCAAAGGCTATCGCAAGGAGTGCCAGCCGGCGCCCGATGTTCAATGCTACCAGCACGAGCAAGACGCACATCGCGTTATGGATGGATGGCATGGCCGAGATGCCGGAGATGATGCTGGAGGACTGCCCGACATAGGCCATCCAAAGCGCTTCCCTGACGTCCATTGTCTGCAGTTGCCAGCGGGAACTGACCGTCCCAAGCGTTTCGACAAGTCCGCTGAACTGTGACGGCCCGCCATAGATCCGGTCGAAATAGATGGGACCGACAGACGAGAAGAGCGTTGCGCCCGCAATGCCGAGCACGCCCCAGACGAAGACATATCCGATCAGATAGCGATGGCGCAGCCGGGTGCGAGCGGGCGAGCCGATGAAGGCAGCCGTCGGTACGAACACGGCCGCGAACCAGAGATAATAGAGCGTGTCGAGCAACTTCGTCTGCATGCCATAGCCGATCAGATCGCGAGTGAGCGCCCAGGGGTCCCTCCCCAGATGCAGCCACCGATCGAGTTCGGCCAACGCGATGTCGATGCCATAGGGGTGGAACACCGCGATATTCGATTTGAAATGGCTGAAGCTGTTCATCACGGCGGCAGCCATGGCAAAGGCAGGCAGCGCCGTCGCCGCGTTGCGCCATGTGAAGACATCCGACCATAGGAAGCGGAAGCTTGCCGAAAGCGATCTGGTCTTCGTCATGTCGAAGAACAGATAGCCACACACTGCCATGGATGAGGCGACGACGAAGACGCGCAGGCTGGCCAGCCATGTGTAGGTCGTGACGCTCCACGCATCGTTCAGCAGAACGAAACGGGCGCCGACGATCACCGCGCCAATCATCAGGAATACGCCCTGGGTTTCGAGATTGAGCCGCGCCAAACGCACAATCTGTAACGGCAGCGCCTTCAACAGCGTCGTCATCGACAAGGCATTGTCCGGCAGCGCGGTGCCCGCGGTATCGCTCATCACTCCCCCTCGCCTATTCGGCGGGTTGCAGGGCCGGCGCGTCGGCTGCGCGGTTGCTGCGATAGCACCGCGCCACCGCGATCCATGCGAATACCGCCACGAGACAGCCGCCGATGGCATCCGACAGATGATGGCCGCCGTCGACAGGGGTCGACAGGACAATCGCGGCGTTCAGGACAAATACCGGCCAGAACCAGTAGCCGAGCCCCCGGAACGCCATGACGATCAGAACCGACAGGGCGCAGTGATAGGACGGAAAGGCGATCAGTCCGCGTGCTCCGTCGAGCGATATGAAGCGTTCGGCACCGCTGCGCAGATCGAAAAATGTCTGCTTGTAGGCAAGATCGACGAGCGGCGCGTTCGCTTGAACGAAATCCACGTCGGGACGAAAGGTCGCCAGCGCACCGGCCGACGGCAAGACGCCGGAAATCGCGATGCAGACAAGCGCGGAAACGATGACGGCCGAAACGAACTGCTGTGCTCGCTGCGGCTTGCCAGCCAGGCTGATGACGATGATCGCCAGGGCGACTTGCGACAGCGTCGTCACGTAGACCGCCGATGAGAGCATCCCGAGCACCGGATGCTGGTTGACGAAGGCAACATAGTCCGTCCAGTCGAAGCCGATCAGGGCGTCAAAGGCAACCAGATGACCGTCGATCAGCGGAAAGTTGAGCGATGTGACGAGGTAGCTCAGAACGACCCCGGAGGCAGAAAAAGCAAGCAGGATCGCCGTTTCCGTGCAAAGGATTTCGAAGACCCTGACAGGCCTGCGCGTCCGGTAGAACCAGGCCACCAGCGCAAGGGCCGCAACCACCGCGACAACCTTGCCGGCACTGGCGACATGAAAGCGGAAATCGCTTGCCATCACCCATGCCGTGTCGACGGCAACAATGGCGGCGATCACAGCGACCTTGACCAAGGTCTGCCGATCAAACGCGGCCGACGACATTCTGCCGCCCATGGCGGTTGCGCTGGTGCCGAACAAGGTATTCCCCCTTCGCTCGGCGACGAACATATGATGTACGCCTTAATTGCCGGTGAATCGCGCAAACGAGCCGCATCTGCGTCCATCGTAACCTCTGCGGACACCTGACGCGTGCAGCTCAGACGATCCACAGACCCAGCAGCAACACGGCCTCGGCCACCAGGATCCCCACGATCACCCGTTTTCTAACCACGAGAAAGGCGGCAAATCCGGCTCCCGCGGCAGCTAGACGCAATGCCAGCGGAGTGGCCGCCAACGCACCGCCGGGAAAGACGATCAGCTTGGCTATGACGGCTGCCACCAGCGCGGTGGCGATCGATCTCACCAGAACGAGGACATCGGACTGTTCCGAAATCCGCCCGCCCAGCATGACACCGAGAAAACGCCAGAGGTCCGTCGCCAGCCAGCCGCCGACGAGAATGAACAGATAGGGCCACCACCAGACGTCATAGCTTGCGAAGGTCACGGCTTGCGCCTCCGCATGGCAGTGACGTGCCACAGATAGGCCGCCACGCCTCCAAGGACGCCGGCGGCCAAGAGATCAAGTTCAGGCACGAGAAGATGGAAGACGGGCCCAAGAACCAGGCCAAGCAGCATCGCGACATGCGATGCGCGTTCGCGCGCCGAGCCCCACAGGGACGTCAAGAAATACATGGGGGTGAGGAGCAGCAGGGCAGCCGATGCAACAGGCGGCAACCGGCCAGCGATGAGATACACGACCGCCACCACGATCATGTTCGACACCACCAGCGTGCCACCCAATCCGGCATAAAACAGCGTGCGCATCTCGCGGGGAACGTCCTTGAAACGCTCCAGCGCGACGACCCAGGAGGTGACGGCGACGAAATGCGAGAGAGCGTAGAGCACCCAATTTCGGGTCTTCGGCGTCCGCATCTCGGGCACGATGGCCACGACCATCGGCATCAAGCGCACGGAGGACAGGGCCACGGCAAAGGCAGCGGCCGGCAGAGAGGCCTGGGAGAGGATCGCGCCCACCAGAACGACCTTTGCCGGAAGCGCCCACACGACACCGACCATGAAGACGGTTTCGACGATGGTCAGGCCGGCTTCCTTTGCCAGCCCTGCAAAGCCGACAAACGCGCTGGCGAGAATCAGTCCGGGAATGGAAAACGCTGCGCCGACGCCACGGCCGAACCACCGCCAGGCGCCCGGGCCGGTGCCGGACACCATTGGACTCAACGGATCAGACATGGAGCCGCCGTAGCATGTACACAGCCGGCTTGGCGACGGCCATTATCGTGCCAACCATTACACCAGGGAGGCATTGTGCGATGTGCGAAGCGCCTCGCCCTCCATTGAAAGAGCGAGGCGCGCACCATCAGTTCTTGCGCGGCAACTGGGGCACCAGGCTACGCTTCGGGCCGCTCTTGCCCTTGGGAGCCGGCTTCGACCTGGCCGAAGCGGCTTTCGTCGACTTGGCCTTCGCCGCCGCGGGCTTCTTGGCGGTCTTGCGCGCCGAAGGCTCCTTCTTCGGCTTCACCGGCACTTCGTCGGCAATCGCCTCCAGCTTCAGGCCGGTCTGGCCCCCGTCCCTCGTCTCGACGCTGACCTTGACCGTTCCGCCCTTTTTCAGCTTGCCGAACAGAACCTCCTCGGCCAGAGGCTTCTTGATGTGCTCCTGGATCACCCGGCCCAGCGGCCGAGCGCCCATGCGCTCGTCGTAGCCCTTGTCCGCCAGCCAGGCGACGGCCTCCTGCGAAAGATCGAATGTGACCCCACGCTCGGAAAGCTGCGCTTCGAGCTGCATGACGAACTTGTTCACGACCTTGTGGATCACCGGTACCGGCAGTGAACCGAACGGGATGATCGCGTCGAGCCGGTTGCGGAATTCCGGCGTGAACATCCGGTTGATGGCCTCCACATCGTCACCTTCGCGCTTCGACGACCCGAATCCGATGGCGGCCTTCTGCATGTCCGAGGCCCCCGCATTGGTCGTCATGATGAGGATGACATTGCGGAAATCGATCTGCTTGCCGTTGTGGTCGGTCAGCTTGCCGTGATCCATCACCTGAAGCAGGATGTTGAAGAGATCCGGGTGCGCCTTCTCCACCTCGTCGAGCAAGAGGACACAATGGGGATGCTGATCGACGCCGTCCGTCAGCAGACCACCCTGGTCGAATCCGACATAGCCGGGCGGTGCCCCGATCAGGCGACTGACCGTATGACGCTCCATGTATTCGGACATGTCGAAGCGCAGGAGTTCAACGCCCAACGATGAAGCGAGCTGGCGTGCAACCTCGGTCTTGCCGACGCCCGTAGGCCCGGAGAAGAGGTAGTTGCCGATCGGCTTCTCCGGCTCGCGAAGACCGGCGCGCGCAAGCTTGATGGAGGAGGCCAGCGCCTCGATCGCATTGTCCTGCCCGTAGACGACACTCTTCAGCTCCGCCTCCAGATTGGCCAGCACCTTCTCGTCGTCGGCCGACACTGTCTTCGGCGGGATGCGCGCCATGGTCGCGATCGTCGCCTCGATCTCCTTGACGCTGATCGTCTTCTTGCGCCGCGCCTGCGGCAGCAGAAGCTGCGAGGCGCCCGTTTCGTCGATCACGTCGATCGCCTTGTCCGGCAGCTTGCGGTCGCTGATATAGCGCGCCGACAGTTCCACCGCCGCCTTGATGGCGTCGTTGGTGTACTTCACCTTGTGGAATTTCTCGTAATAGGGCTTCAGGCCGCGCATGATCTCGATCGCGTCGTCGACCGAAGGTTCGTTCACGTCGATCTTCTGGAAACGGCGGACCAGCGCCCGATCCTTTTCGAAGAACTGGCGGAACTCCTTGTAGGTCGTCGACCCAATGCAGCGGATGGCGCCAGAAGAGAGCGCCGGCTTCAGGAGGTTCGAGGCATCCATCGCCCCACCGGACGTGGCGCCGGCACCGATCACCGTGTGAATCTCGTCGATGAACAGGATGGCTCCCGGATAGTCCTCAAGTTCCTTGACGACCTGCTTCAGCCGCTCTTCGAAATCGCCGCGATAGCGCGTGCCGGCGAGAAGCGTACCCATATCGAGGGCGAAAATGGTCGCATCGGCAAGGACCTCGGGCACATCGCCCTCGACGATGCGCTTGGCAAGCCCCTCGGCGATCGCCGTCTTGCCAACGCCGGGATCACCAACGTAGAGCGGATTGTTCTTGGAGCGGCGGCACAGCACCTGGATGGTGCGGCTGATCTCGGTCTCGCGGCCGATCAGCGGATCGATCTTGCCGGCCTTCGCCTTGGCGTTCAGGTTGACACAGTATGCCGAAAGGGCGTCCTGCTGCTGCTTGCGCTTGCCGCTCTCCTCGGCATCGCCCGACGGTCCGGACTCCTCTTCGGCGCCACGCGGCGGGCGCGCCTCGGATGCGCCCGGACGCTTGGCAATGCCGTGACTGATGTAGTTGACCGCGTCGTAGCGCGTCATCTGCTGTTCCTGCAGGAAATAGGCCGCGTGGCTTTCACGTTCGGCAAAGATCGCCACAAGCACATTGGCCCCCGAGACCTCTTCGCGGCCGGATGACTGGACGTGGATCACGGCACGCTGGATGACGCGCTGGAAACCGGCCGTGGGCTTGGAGTCCTCGTCGTAGCCCGTCACCAGATTGTCGAGCTCGGTGTCGATGTAGCTCAGCACCGTCTGCTTCAGTTCATCCAGGTCGACATTGCAGGCACGCATGACGGCGGCGGCGTCCTGATCGTCGATCAGGGCGAGCAGGAGATGCTCGAGCGTCGCATACTCGTGATGACGCTCATTGGCGAATGTCAGCGCCTGGTGCAGCGCGCGCTCTAGGCCTTGAGAGAAAGCCGGCATTCAGTACCTCACTTCTTTTCCATCACGCACTGCAAGGGGTGCTGATGCTGACGGGCAAAGTCCATCACTTGCGACACTTTGGTCTCGGCCACCTCGAATGTATAGACCCCGCATTCGCCCACACCGTGATTGTGAACATGCAGCATGATACGTGTGGCTGCTTCGTGGTCCTTCTGGAAGAAGCGTTCCAGGACATGCACCACGAACTCCATCGGGGTGTAATCGTCATTGAGGATCAGGACGCGATACAGGCTCGGCTTCTTTGTCTTGGGCTTGGTGCGGGTGATGACGGCCGTACCACGACCATTACCCTTGCCGTTCTCGAAATCGCCCTGCATGCGCCTTGCGTAGTCCTGCATGGCAACCCCACCCGTGTTCAAAACTGACGTCCTTGCTTCCCGATACCAGAGAGTGCCGAATGTAGGCACTTACATGGAGATTTTAAGGCCTTCTGGCTTCCTGACAATATGGCTAGTCACTCTACGCCCCCGAAATCGACCCGGTAATCCCTCGCTAAAAGGAAGGCAAACAAAAACCCGGCCGCGGGCTGCGCAGCCGGGTTCGAAATCTTGTCGAAACGGCAAAAATTGCTCCAGAACAACCGGCACCGGCCGGTCAAATTCCGGTCATTTCGACTTCGACATCACCGATTCGAACGGCTTGTAGACATCCTTGGCCATGTCGGCATAGAGCTCGCCCATTTTCGTGGCTTCGGCAACGAGCGCCTCATAGGACTGCTTTGCATAGTCGGTCTGAACCTCAAAAGCCTTTTCGAGCGACTTGGACGCGAACAGCTTTTCGAGGGCGGCCGTGCCCGCCTCATAGGAACTCTTCGTGTACTCAGTCGCCTCGACGGCGATGGCCTGAGCACCCTTGGAGAGCGCGGCGGCACTCTTGAGACTCGTGTCGACGAATTCCTTGCCGAATTTCGAAGCTTCCTCGAATGAATGCATCATGGTGGCGACCTTGCATCTGGTTGACGGGGAGATCAGCATTGTTGTGCAGTGCATGATAATAGTGTGCGCCGCACCATTTGACAACAGCCCTCCGCCCGCAGCGAGTGGCTAAAACTTGCATCAAACCCCGAAGAAATGCTCAAGAGAGCGCCAACCATAAACAAATTGGTAAGGACGCACCTGCTAGCGTTCCGCACTCGTTTGGGTACGGCCCACGTATCGCATCCCCGACGGTTCCAGACATGAGCAGGTGTGACAGTGCGTAAGGCGAGCAAATTGACCTTCAAGGTTCGGCAGGCAATCGCAAGGCTATTCGTCGCGTTCACGTTTACGGCGGTGGCTATCGCCGCGGTTCCGGCGCAAGCCGCCGAATATGCGGGCTTCGTGATCGACGCCAATACCGGCAAGACGCTCTACTCAGACCAAGCCGACGAGCCGCGGTATCCCGCCTCGCTGACCAAGATGATGACCCTCTACATGGTCTTCGAGGCGTTGCAGGCAGGACGCATCAAGAAGGACACGCGGATTACGTTCTCCCCCCACGCAGCCGCCCAGCCGCCAACGAAACTCGGCGTTCGCGCCGGAGGATCGATCACGGTCGAAACCGCAATATACGCACTGGTGACCAAGTCGGCCAACGATGTCGCGGCAGCCGTGGCCGAACATCTCGGCGGTACGGAAAGTGGGTTTGCCCGCATGATGACGACCAAGGCGGCGAGCCTCGGCATGAAGAACACCACGTTCCGCAATGCATCCGGCCTGCCGAACTCGCAACAGAAGACGACCGCGCGTGACATGGCGACACTGGGTCTGGCGCTGCGCGAGCATTATCCGCAGTACTACTCGTACTTCTCCACCCGGTCGTTCACCTACGGCAAGCGCCGCATGGGCAATCACAACAAGCTGCTCGGCCGCGTGAGCGGCGTCGACGGCATCAAGACGGGTTACACGCGCGCTTCTGGCTTCAACCTCGTCAGTTCGGTTCAAAAGGACGGACGCAGCATCGTTGCCGTGGTCATGGGCGGCAGGAGCGGGCGCAGCCGCGACGACCACATGGTCGACCTGATCCAGCGCACTTTGCCGAAGGCTTCGAGGCGTGATGGCGGACCACTCGTCGCCAAACGCACCATCACGCCGGCCAACGCCGTTGCGATCGCCGCAGCCAACCTGCCGCGCAACGACATCCCGACACCGGCCATGCGGCCCGACGTCGTCGTGGACGAGGACGACGAGGTTGCCGTGCAGACCGCCTATGCGCCGCAACCCGATGCCAGACCGGCACTGCAGGCCATCGTCGAGGAAACCGATCAGGCCCAGGGCTCGGTGGATCCGGTTCAAACGGCATCGACCGAAATGAAGGGCTGGGTCGTGCAGGTCGCATCCACGCCGACCAAGCAGGATGCCCTTTCGGTCCTCGAACGCACCAGCAAGACTGCCGGTCCCATCCTGGCCACGGCATCGCCCTTTACGGTCACGTTCGAGAAAGATGGCACCGTCTTTCACCGCGCCCGTTACGGCGGGTTCCAAACCAAGACGGCCGCTTGGGACGCCTGCTCGGCGCTCAAGAAGAAGAAGATCGCCTGCTACGCGGTTCAGCAATAGCGGCGGACCACAGCCTCCCGGTCAGTACTGTGTCGACGGAGACTTCAATTATGACCAGACAGCAGGACGTCCTTAGCCTCGTTAATGCGCGCGGCCAGAAAGGAGGATCCCCCGAGATCGGGGTGCAATCGCTGCATCAGGCGTCGATGCGCCTTGCGGATTTCGGCCGGGCTGGCTCCCGATTCAAGACCAAGGATCTGGTAGGCCTCCTCCTCAGTCATGGCGCCAGAGCTTGGCGCGCTTCTCTGCCTGTCACCCGTGTGAGCCTCCGCGTCGTCTCGCCAACCGGGAACACGGCCGTCAAGATACGTTTCCAGTAGCTGCAGACTTTCCTGGTCTCCGGCAAGCGCCTGGTGGAGGTCCCGCAACTCCTCGATGCTCAGATCACCGAGGGTTCGGCCTTCGAAGCGGCCTACCAGGACCAGCCCCTCCAGCCCGCCGGTCTCATGGTCGAGTTCCATTTCCAGAGCGGCGGTGCGCACTGTCGAAACCTTGCCCGGGGTCGGACGCGCAGCACGACGGCGCCGACCCGACATGAACCATCCGAGTGCCGCTGAGAACGCCACACCCGACAGGGCTACCCTGCCGGCAAGAAGCAAGACGACGGCCACCACCATCAGCACGACGGGGCCCGCGGTATGCAGGACATCGGCGATCCGGCCCGGACTTGCGCGCACGAAGGCTACCGCGGCGAAAAACAGGATGAGAAAGATCGCGACCGCGTAAAAGGCGAAGGTCATCGACCGCCGCCCCGCAAGTGTTCCAGCATCAGCCGGTCCTCGGGACGGTCACGCGCTTCGAGCGCCTTGAACCCGCCCGTCGCATAGACCGCGATCGAAGACAGGAGCCGCGCCAACGTGGCCGCGGACTGATGGTCGAAACGGAACCAGGCACCCCGCGACAGCCGCGCGATCTCCCGGTAGGCCTGTTCGGCAACCGGGTCATGCCCTTCCTGAAACAGGAATACCGGAACCCCATGCATGCCGAGCGTGCCCGCCTTGTCGGCCAGGTCGTCGATCTCCTCTTCCATGGCATCGCCGATATAGACGAGTGCGCTGATCTTTTCGCGCGCGTTCTCCTTGACGGCATGCGACAGCACCTTGCCGATCTGTGTGCGGCCGCCCCGGCATTCGATACCCGTCATCAACCGCGTCAGTGCAGCGGTATCGGCAACGAATTTTGAGGCACGGCACTCACCGAATCCGCGAAAGTAGACGAGCTGCACCTGCAGCCCCCCTGCCCGGCCCACAGCCTCGAACATTTCCGATTGCAGCCGGCAGGCCAGATCCCAAGTCGGCTGGCGGCTCATCGTCGCATCGAGGGCGAGCACGAGGCGCCCGCGTCCACTGCCCGCCACCGCACCGATCGTGCGGGCCTTCTCCAGAAAGGCCGCGACATCTCCGGCACTCGAACGCTGCTTCTCGGAGGGCGTGGTGCCGGTTCGCGGCGCTGGGGTCTTGCTCTGTTTCATCACAGGGAAAGATGTGGCGCAAAACTTGGATGCGCAAGTCCCCGGTCGGGTTCAAAGAAGGCCCAGGTCGGCAAGCTCCTGACGCAGTTCGGGCGGAAGGGCCTGGAGACCCGCGTCCGCTGATCCAAGATCGGCCGGCGTCTCGCTGTCCTTGAGATAGCGCCAGCCCTGAAAGGCCCTGCGCGGCTGCCATTGCGTGCGCACCACTTCGGGATCGAACACCAGATGGCAACGCGAGACGCCTTCGTCATCCGTAAACGGCCGGATATCGAGAAGCCGCTGCCGGCACTGCACGTTGCCCTTGATGACCCAGTAGAGCGACCCGCCGTCGAGCAACTCGTCACGCCGCTTGGGGATCATGCGCGTCGTGTGAAAATGCTCAGGTTGCAGTCCGGCACGACGCATCTCCCCACGGCGGAAATCGATCCAGGCCTCGAGATCCTCGATGCTGTCAGCGCCGACACAGAGCTTTACCAGATTGAGCGTCATACCCTTGTATTTAGGCCGCCAGATTGGCCGAAGGAAGGCCGGCCGTGCGGTGTCCACAGTCGAAGGCAAGCTGACCAAGAGCCTCAATCACGGCCGTCGACTAACACTCGACCACGTTGACGGCCAATCCGCCCTGGCTGGTCTCCTTGTACTTCTCGCTCATGTCGATGCCGGTCTGGCGCATCGTCTCGATCGCCGCATCGAGCGGCACGAAATGCTTGCCGTCGCCCTTGAGCGCCAGGGAGGCCGCAGTCACCGCCTTCACCGCGCCAAGCGCATTGCGCTCGATGCATGGGACCTGCACCAGACCGCCGACCGGATCGCAGGTCATGCCAAGATGGTGTTCAAGCGCAATCTCGGCCGCGTTCTCGATCTGCTCGGGCGTGCCACCCATCACGGCCGCAAGACCGGCCGCCGCCATCGCGGAAGCGGAGCCCACCTCGCCCTGACAGCCCACCTCCGCGCCCGAGATCGAGGCGTTGTGCTTGATGATGCCGCCCACGGCGGCCGAAGTGAGCAGAAAGTCTCGAATGCCGCGTTCATCGGCGTCGACATGAAACTTGCGCCAGTAGCTGAGCACGGCCGGTACGACGCCCGCGGCGCCATTGGTGGGCGCCGTCACGACACGGCCGCCGGCCGCGTTTTCCTCGTTCACCGCCATGGCGTAGACGGCCAGCCAGTCATTGGCGAGAAGCGGGTTCGGCCGGTTCTGGCGCCAGTCGCTCTCAAGCCGTTCGTGCAGCAGACGCGCGCGTCGCTTGACCTTCAGACCGCCGGGCATGACGCCGTCCTTCGACAGACCGCGCTCTATGCACCCCTTCATGGCAGACCAGATGTCGTCCAGTCCGTCATCCAGATCTTCGCGCGAAAGGTGCGTTTCCTCGTTGGCCCGTTTCATCTCCGCGATCGACAAGCCGCTCGCGGCGGCCATGTCGAGCATTTCGGCGGCGCTTCGAAACGGATAGGGCACGTCGGGTCCCCTTTCCGGCTCCGAGCGTGTCTGCAGGCGCTGCAATTCCTCTTCAGAGACGACGAATCCGCCACCGATCGAATAGTAGACACGGCGCAAGAGAAGCCGGTCGTCTGTGTCATAGGCGAAGAATGCCATACCGTTTGCATGGCCCGGCAGCGGTGTCTTGCGATCCATCACGAGATCGACATCCGGGTCGAAGCGGTAGGCCGGATGCCCCTCCGGCCGGACATGCTTCTCGGCGGCCACGCGGGCAAGGATCGCCTCGGTCGCATCCGGGTCCACCGTGGTCGGCACCTGTCCGCTCAGACCGAGCACCACCGCCCGGTCGGTCCCGTGCCCGACGCCGGTGAAGGCGAGCGAACCGTGAAGGCTTGCCGCGAGGCGATCCACAACGGCATTGGCCGGACGCGGCCAGTCATCGCCGGCGAGCTCGGCCAGAAACCGGGCAGCCGCCGTCATCGGACCCATCGTGTGCGAACTCGATGGGCCAATGCCGATCTTGTAGAGGTCGAATACGGAAAGGAACATCTGACTGGCCGCCCACTCATGCTGTGATCTTGCCGAGGATGCAGCCCGAATCCGTTTACGGCTTGGCGGCACCCGACGCGCGATCTTCAACAAACGACACCAGACACGCGACAAACGCAAGGAGGCGCGGCATCTCTGCCGCGCCCCTGGCTCTGTCGTCCTCGAAAATCCGGTTTCAGCCGGCCGCTATGACCGTCGCCGTCTCGGCGCCTCCGATCAACCATGCGATGAGGATAATGCTCGCGAAACCTACCACTGCCTTGGCCGTTACGCCCCAGCAGGATTTATGAACTCCGTCGTCCATGATGTCCCGTCTAGTCCACTAACCCCGATTGCGCCGATATTGTTATGTTTCATGCGCAATCATTGAAGCCGCTCTGTACCCCTTTCGCAGGACGTTCGCAACCGCAAAAGAGGCCGAATTTCGGCGGCTCCGTCTCTTCGGCCCGAGCGCCCGTTGCCGGAGTGAATAAAATCATAGATTTAGTCGAACGACCGCATAAACGCTTTATCAATATTTCGGGCGATTCGGTGACCGATGCGGGCGTCGCAATCGGCGTCGGATGCGGTATCTTCACCGCATGGGCATTGATTCCTTTCAGTTGGCCGATCTCGCGGCTCTCGTGCTTTTCATTGGTGTGTGGGTGGTCTTCTCGCAGTTGACACGCGGGCGCATGATCCGGCGTGCCTCCCTGACCATTCTCATGAACCGCCAGCGTGAGACCTGGATACGGACCATGGCGCGGCGCGACCTGCGCATGATCGACACGGGCATCATGATGGGGCTGCAGCAAGGGACCGCCTTCTTTGCCTCCAGCGCGCTGATTGCGCTGGGGGGATCGTTCGCGCTGCTTCAATCTTCCGACACGGTGCTCAGCCTCCTGGCCGACGTGCCTTTTGCCGCCCGGCCTTCGCGCACGGCCTTCGAGATCAAGGTCATCGGCCTGTTCATCGTGCTCGCCTACACGTTCTTCAAGTTCGGTTGGTCCTACCGGCTGTTCAACTATTGCTCGATCCTCATCGGCGCGGTGCCGATGATCAAGGATGTGATGCCGGAGGAGGAAGACAGGCTGGAAAGAGCCATCCAGCGAACCATCCGCTTCAACATCATCGCGGGTCGGCACTTCAACTCCGGGCTGCGCGGCATGTTCTTCACCATCGCCTATCTCGGATGGTTTGCCGGGCCGTGGGTCTTCATGGGCACGACCTTGTTCATCCTCGGCGTGCTGGTGCGCCGCCAGTTCTTCTCCGAGGCGCGCCGGACACTGCTCTTGCTCGACGAACCGAAAGAGTGAGCAAGTGAGGGCCGGTCGTCAGCCTTGCGGGCCGGGCAGGAACTCGGACGTCCGGCCGGTGAGATAGTAAGCCAGAAGCCCAATCCATTCGCGCACCGCCACAGCAAGATTTCCCAGTGAATCAAGCGCGTTGTCCTGCGCCAGCCCGAGGCGCTCATTGCCGGCGGTGCGATAATCCGTCGGCCACGCCACGACATCGAAGCCGACCTGTCTGAACAGCCCGATCGAACGCGGCATGTGGAAGGCCGACGTGACGAGCAGCCAGGTTTCACCCGGCTGCGGATTGGCGATCTCGTGCGAAAAGAGCGCGTTCTCGTAGGTGTTGCGGGATTCGCCTTCAAGGATCAGCCGGTCGCGGGACACGCCGAGCGCCCCTAGCAGACGCGGTGCGGTCTCCGCGTCGGTCGCGCCTTCCAGAACAAGCGAGCCGACCCCGCCGCTGATCAGCACTTTTGCTTCGGGATAGCGCCGCGCCAAGATCGCAGCCTCGACGAAACGGTCTCCGCCCCGGTTCAGTTCGTAGCCGCCACGAACGAGATTGACGCCGCCCTCCAGTCCTCCGCCCAGAACAACGATTCCGGTTACATCGTCCGGGGCCGGAACTGGACGGGCAAACCGGTCTTCCAGCGGATGCAGAAGAAGCGCGCCGACGGTCGTCCAGCAGGATACGACAAAGATCAGGGCGCAAGTCCCGAGCGCAGCGAGTGCGATGCGTCGCCAATGAAAGGCGACGGCCACGAATCCCGCCACGATGAGCAGGAACATCAGGCTCAATGGATTGGCGACGAACCAGAAGATCTTGGACAGGATGAAGAACATCGGCATCTCCACCGGGAACCGCGAGCGGGCCGCTATGCCCCGACCGGCAACCTGATAGACGGATTCGGCCCCGTCCCGCAAAGCGCATGCCTGCGAGGGGCTTGGCAAGCAACAGCGCTTCGAGTACCAAACGGCCCTTCTGTTTCGGAGCCTTTATGTCCATCGCATGTGAGTCCCGCTGAGGCCCGACCGGGCCGTTGCCAGTCGGGCATTTCATTCATCGCCTGTCGTTGCCGCGCGGACCGTCTGCGCGGAACGGTGTGACGTGACTTCGGCGCGGCTAGCGCCGGACGGATGGATTTTCAACATCAATGGATATTTCAAGGAAGGAGCAGCGGGTGCTGCACCTGCTGGCTCAGGGCGGCCGCATAGAGGTCGTTCGTGACGACGATGAACTGCCGGCACTCGAATGCTACTCGCGCGAGGGCTGGCTGTTCGAAGGGCTGACGCAACTTCTGTTTCGCAAGCTGAAACGCAAGCGGGCCATCGCCTCCAAGAACGGCGGGCCGTACCGCATCACGCGGCGCGGCCTGCAACTCGTACGATCACAGCTGAACAACCGGTAGAGGAAATCACGGATCAGGCCCTGCCGGAAACGGCAGGGCCGTCGCATCTCACCACCACTTTTCGGGCGCGAAGCGGCCGGCGGCCTGCTCGACCACATGGGCCGTGCGGAAAAGCGTTTCCTCGTCGAACGGCTTGCCGATCAATTGCAGGCCGAGCGGCAACCCCTTGGTGTCGAGCCCCGCAGGCACGGCAATGCCCGGCAGACCGGCCATGTTGACGGTGACGGTAAAGATGTCGTTGAGATACATCTTGACCGGATCGGCCGCCATGTCCTGATCGGCGATGCCGAAGGCGGCTGAAGGCGTTGCCGGTGTCAGGATTGCGTCGACGCCGGCGGAGAAGACGTCCTCGAAGTCCTTCTTGATCAGCGTGCGCACCTTCTGCGCCTTGAGATAGTAGGCGTCGTAATAGCCGGCAGACAGCACATAGGTGCCGATCATGACGCGACGCTTGACCTCGCGGCCGAAACCGGCGGCGCGGGTGTTCTCGTACATCTCGGCGATGTCCCTGCCCGGCACGCGCAGCCCGTAGCGCACGCCGTCGTAGCGGGCGAGATTGGACGACGCCTCCGCCGGCGCCACGATGTAGTAGGCCGGCAGCGCATATTTCGTGTGCGGCAACGTTATGTCGACGATCTCGGCCCCGGCGTCGCGCATCCAGTCGATGCCCTTCTGCCACAGCGCCTCGATCTCTTCCGGCATGCCGTCGACCCGGTATTCTTTCGGGATGCCGATCTTCATGCCCTTCAAAGACTGCCCGATCGCCGCCTCATAGTCGGGCACCGGACGGTCGACCGAGGTCGTGTCCTTGGCATCGGTCGACGCCATGGACTTCAAGAGGATCGCCGCGTCGCGCACGTCGCGGGCGATCGGGCCGGCCTGATCCAGCGAGGAGGCAAAGGCGACCGTGCCCCAGCGTGAGCAGCGCCCGTAGGTCGGCTTGATGCCAACCGTCCCAGTGAAGGCGGCCGGCTGGCGGATGGAGCCGCCGGTGTCGGTCGCCGTCGCACCGGCGCAAAGCCACGCCGCAACCGCAGTCGCCGACCCGCCGGACGAACCACCCGGCACGAGATCGAGATTGGACCCCTGAGCCCGCCACGGGTTCTTCACCGGGCCGTAATAGCTCGTCTCGTTGGACGAGCCCATTGCGAACTCATCCATATTGAGCTTGCCGAGCATGACGGCACCGTCGGCCCAGAGATTGGACGTCACCGTCGATTCATAGCGCGGCTGGAAGCCGTCCAGCACATGGCTGCACGCCTGTGTGTGAACGCCTTCGGTGGCGAAGAGATCCTTGATGCCAAGCGGAATACCTTCAAGCGCGCCGGCCTCGCCGCCTGCCAGACGCCGATCCGACGCGTCCGCCATCGCGCGCGCCTTGTCGTGGGTAACGGCGACGTAGGCGTTGAGCGTCTCGTTGGCGGCGTCGATCGCGCCCAGATAGGCGTCGGTCAGTTCGCGGGCGGTAAACTCCTTCGCCGCCAGTCCGGCGCGCGCCTCGGAGATCGTCAGTCGTGTCAGGTCGCTCATCAATCAGCCAAGATTCTTTTCATAAAAACGTGAATAGCCGGATTCGGGATAGTCCAGAACGGCACCGCAGATCTGGAACCCGCCGCGTTCATAGACGCGCCATGCCGGCTCGAAACCGGGCGTTTCACCGGTCTCGAGGACAAGGCGGGTCACGCCCTTCTCGCGGGCCAAAGCCTCGATGCGTTCAAGCAGGCGCGCGCCGACGCGTTGTCCGCGTACTTCCGGCGCCGTGAACATGCGCTTGACCTCGCCGAGCCCGTCGCCATGAACTTTCAGCGAGCCCATACCGACGGAACGTCCCGCAGCGTCGCGCGCGACGAAAACGGTGACCGAAGGTTCGGCCATCTCTTCCACGGTCAGCTGGAACTGGAACTCGCGCGGCGACAAGGGCATCATATAGGCGTTGAGTTCCGCGACCATGTCGCGAACGTCATCCTGCAACGGGCTCTCGATCGCAATCGTGACGGACATGGCGCCTACTCGACCACCTTCGGCACCAGAAAGAAGTTCTCCTCCGTGGCCGGGGCATTGGCGACGATATCGTCAGCCTTCGCACCATCCGTGACCTCGTCGATACGCTTCTTCATCTCCATGGGAATGACGGAGGTCATCGGCTCGACACCGGATACATCGACCTCGTTCAACTGTTCAACGAAACCGAGAATGGCATTCAGCTCTCCCGTCATCCGCTCAGCATCCTCGTCTGTGACGGCGATGCGGGCGAGATGGGCGACACGTTTGACGGTGGCGAGATCAACGGACATGAAATTCTCCGGAAAGCTTACCTGCGCGCTATAGCGGGCGGGCGTCGCCGGCGCAACTGTCTCGGCTGTGCGGCACCGGCACGCCGGGCTCTACAAGTCCACAGACTCACCGACCGCCGGCGTCAGCACCTTGGCACCCGCTCCGGCCATGCCTTCAACGAACTTGTCGGCGGACTGATCGATGATCGGGAACGAACCGAAATGGCAGGGAATGACGGTCTCAAAATCGAAGAAACGCCGGCAGGCCAGCGCGGCGACGGCACCCCCCATCGTAAAACGGTCACCGACCGGCACCAGGCCGATCTGCGGCTGATGCAACTCGTTGATCAGCGCCATGTCTGAGAAGATATCGGTGTCACCCATATGGTAGAGCGTCTTCTCGCCCGGGAAATGCAGAACCAATCCGCCCGGATTGCCAAGATAGGTATTTGCCCCACCCTCGCCTGCGAACGATGAGGAGTGCAACGCCTGCACGAAGGTGGTCGTGAAGCCGCCACAATCGACGGTACCGCCATGGTTGCCCGGATTGATCTTGTTCTGATCGACGCCCTGCCCGACCAGATACATGCAGATCTCGAAATTCGCCACGAGCATGGCGCCCGTCTTCTGCAGGATGGCCAGCGCATCGCCGACATGGTCGTTGTGACCGTGCGTCAGCAGGACATGCGTCACACCTTCGGCGGCCTCTTCCCAGCCCTTGTCCCAGGACGGATTGCCGGTCAGAAACGGATCGATGAGGATGACTGCGTCGGCGGCCTCGATGCGGAATGCCGAATGGCCGTACCAGGTCAGCTGCATGGCGTCCTCTCCTTGCATGTGTGTTCGGCTTCGCCCACTACCATAGGACGGCTGAGTGGCAAGATGAAATGGAAGGATAGCACATGAGCGTCATTGCGGTGGAAGATCTGCCTCCCCTGCTCGTGCCTGGCCGCACGCTCGCCGCCCTCGACCTGGGCGAGAAGACGATCGGCGTTGCGGTATCCGACCTGGGGCTGAAATTCGCACATCCCAGACCCGTGATCATGCGGAAGAAATTCACGCTCGACGCTGCCACCCTGCTGGACATGCTGGCGCGCGACAATGTCGCCGCCGCTGTGATGGGCCTTCCCATCAACATGGACGCCAGCGAGGGTCCGCGCGTGCAGTCCAGCCGGGCCTTCGTGCGCAACATGCAGCGCCTGAGCGACCTGCCCTTCCTGTTCTGGGACGAACGGCTGTCGACCGTCGCCGCCGAGCGGGCCCTGATCGAGATGGACGTCTCGCGCCAGAAGCGCGGCGGCCGTGTCGATTCGGCAGCCGCCGCCTTTATCCTTCAGGGCGTGCTCGACCGTCTTCAGGCACTCGGCGCGGCGCGTTCCTCTCCGTAGCGGGCACGCAGCGCGCGCAGCCGCGCGACGATGGCGCGCCGGCGACGAAACGCGAAGATCGCAAAGATGATCAGCGTGTCGACGATGCAGGCGCGCGCCACCAGCGGAGGCAGCGTTGCCGGATCCATGCCAAGAATCTGGCCATAGATGCGGAACACCTCATCGTGCAGTACCCGCGAGAAGAAGAGCATTCCGAAATTGATGTCGTTGTAGGACAGGAAGTACCAGCCCCAGAACAGTCCGAGCGGCACCGCCCAGAATATCAGGATGTAGCGCATCAGAACACCTTTCCGGGACGGGTTTGCGCCTTCCACAGGCGGTTGAGCAGTGAATTGTGGGCCGCCCCGACAGCCAGCAGACGCGCGGCCTCCTCGCTTTGTGGGTAAGGGCGCTGTGGCGGGCTGCGGCGGCGCAGTTCGAACTGCACCGCGAAATGGCAAGCCAGAAGCACCACGATCTGAAGTGCGCAATTCGCGAACAGCGCCCCGCCGCCCACGCCGAATACGGCTGGCAGCGACATGCCCATCACCAGAACCAGCGCCGCGACAAGCGCCTGACGCACCACCTGCTGCGCTTCGTTGGCCCTGGGCCGCGTGTCGAGCAGGATCGTGAGAAAGGCCCAGGCAAAAAGCGCGCAGACAATGGCGCTTGCACTCGCGAGAACTACCGGCCCGGCCGGCCCGAGCGCGGACGCGGCTAGCCGAACCTGCTCGGCAGGCGTCAGCAGAACTTCGGCGCCCGGCGCCTGGCGCCCTGCCGCCCCCAGCGACAGCAGTGCAAAAAAGACGGCCCAATAGGCCGTCACGAGCAGTGAGAGCATACGGGCCGCTATGAGTCGGGTCATTGTCATGGCGCAAGAGTGACGGCTCTCTCCCGGCCCGGCAACGTCAACCATTTATTAAGGTTAAGAAACATGGTTAACGATTTGCTTAAACCGGGCGGCACGCCCTGCCCCTAGGCACTGGCGCGCGACCAGGCACGTGATGCAAAGCAATGCGAAGGTTTGCGAACAGCCGCCGATAAGGTAGGCCTTTTCGCGCGCATCCGGGCGCAGTTCTCAAGGCCGTTTCATGTTCGCCATATTCGAAAGCATTTTGCCTATCTTCCTGTTGATCGTCGCCGGCAACCTCTTGCGTCGGACGCCCGTCATCGATGACACGGCCTGGCCCGGCCTGGAGCAGATCTGCTACTGGTTTCTGTATCCCGTCCTGCTCTTCACGACGATTCTGAACGCCGACTTCACCGGCCTTCAACTGGATCGGATGATGGCCGCTCTGGTCCTGGCCGTTGCGCTGATGGGGCTTGTCACGATTGCGCTCTGGCCGGCGCTTCGCGCGCGCAAACTGGTCTCGCCGGCGGAATTCTCGTCGATCTTCCAGACCTCGGTGCGCTGGAACGGATTCATGGCATTGGCCGTGGCTGAAAAGCTTTTCGCTCCGGAAGGCATGGCCGTCGTGGCACTCGTGATGGCGGTGATGATCATTCCCATCAATGTGGAGTCGGTGGTGGTCGTGACACGATTCGCAGACAGCGCGGCCAGCTGGTCGCGTATTGCCCGATCGATCGCGACCAACCCGCTCATCCTGGCCACGCTGGCCGCACTCGTCACGCGGTTCGCCGCGGGGGAGCTCTATGCACCACTCGATCTGGCGCTCGATCTCGTCGGGCGCGCGGCACTGGGCATGGGCCTTCTGGCCATCGGCGCAGGCCTGAGGCCCGGTGATCTGGCAAGCCTTCGCTCTGCCGTCTGGCTGCCGGTCGTTCTCAAGCTCGGCTTCTTTCCCGTGCTTCTGATCTCGCTCGCGCTCCTGTTTGGCGTCCGGGGTAACGAACTGCTCTATCTTGCATTGTGCGCGGCCGTACCGACAGCGATGAACGGCTATCTTCTTGCCCGTCAACTGGGCGGCGACGCCGAACTCTACGCCGCCGTGACCACCTTGCAGACCGCAGTTTCCTTCCTGACCATTCCGTTCGTGCTGATGGTGGTCGCCTATATCACGTCGGGATAGAGCGTATCGATGATCATGCGGCAATCGTGACGCGCCGTAATCATCCCATATGTGCCTCGCCACTGGCCGGCGAGACGCGTTTCGATGAACGCGTCGGCGATGCGCCCCGCGCCGAGACGGCGCAATTCGGCGGCGGCGGCTGCCAAGGCAAGCTGCTCGGTGAGCATCCGAGCCGACCCCTCGTCGGATTGGGCGACCTCGATTGCCGCCCGCAGCACGTCGGTCGTTCCCTTTCCGGGCGGCCCCAGATCACGATCGATACCGGCCAGCACCTCGTCGAACAGCGACGGCCCGCTCTTGAGGACGCGCAGCACATCGAGCGCCATCACATTGCCGGACCCTTCCCAGATGGCGTTGACCGGCGCCTCGCGGTAATAGCGGGCAAGCGGAGCCTCCTCGACGTAGCCGTTGCCTCCCAGGCATTCCATTGCCTCGTAGAGCAAGGACGGCGCGATCTTGCACACCCAATATTTTACAACGGGCGTCATGGCGCGAACGAACGCCGCCTCCCCCCGGCTGTCGGCCGCCTCGTCGAAAGCGCGCGCAAGGCGGAATGACAGCGCCGTCGCTCCGGCCACGTCGAGCGCCATGTCGGCAAGCACGCGCTGCATCAATGGCTGGTCGACCAGATTCTTGCCAAACACCATGCGGTGGCGCGTATGGTGCACGGCCTCGGCGAGGCCGGCCCGCATCAGACCGGACGAGGCCAGAGCGCAGTCGAGCCGGGTGAGCGTGACCATGTCCATGATCGTCTTGACGCCAGCGCCGGGCTCGCCGACGAGCTCGCCGACAGCACCGACGAACTCGACCTCGGACGACGCGTTGGAGCGGTTGCCGAGCTTGTCCTTGAGCCTCTGAAAATGGAAGCCGTTGCCCCGGCCGTCGCTGAGCAGCCGCGGCACGAGGAAGCATGACAATCCTTCGGGTGCCTGGGCCAGAACGAGAAAGGCGTCGCACATGGGCGCCGACATGAACCATTTGTGCCCGGTGATGCGATAGAATCCGTTGCCGGTCCGCTCGGCCTTGGTCGTGTTGGCGCGCACATCGGTGCCACCCTGCTTCTCCGTCATCCCCATGCCGAGTGTGAGGCCGGCTTTTTCGACGGGCGGCTTCTGCGCCTGATCATATTTGCGCGTGGTCACCCGCGGCGCCCATTCGCGGAACAGTTTCGGCGACGCCATCAAGGCTGCAAGCGATGCACTGGTCATCGTGATGGGGCAGAGATGGCCGCATTCGAGTTCGGCGGTCATGTAGAAGCGGGCCGCGCGCACCTGATGGCGACGGCCGACTTCCGCCTCCCCATTTTCCCATACCGAGCTGTGCAGACCATTGGCGATCGAGCGGCGCATCAATGCGTGATAGGCCGGATGAAACTCCACGACATCGACGCGATGGCCTTGACGGTCATGGGTGCGCAGCTTCGGCGTCTCGGTGTTGGCGAGCCGCGCAAGATCCTGCGCTTCGGCGGACATCACGAAACGCCCGATCGCGTCCAGATCCTTACGCACCGGATCGGAAAAATCCTCCGACAATTGGACGAGCAGCGGGTCGCCGCGCCAGGCGTTCGTTCCCCAGATCAATGGTGGCTGGTTGGTTACCTCGTGCGTCACGCAACACTCCCCGTTTCCGCTCTGCGCTTCGGCTTATAGCGCAGGCCGCTCCCGTTGCGCGACAGATTTCCGGTCCATGCACAGCAGCCTGACATCGGCTTGCGATACCGGACATGGCCGGGAAATGTTCGGCCAGAATACCATATTCGGAATATCGCGGCTTGCGGCGACCTCATCATGGCCCTATAGCAGCGCTTTAAGATGAATCCGCAACCAGCCCTTCCCCTTTTCCCCCACCGCCACCTGCTTGGCATCAAGGGACTGTCTCCGCACGACATCGAAATGCTTCTGGACCGCGCCGATGCGGCCGTGGCGATATCGCGCCAGTCTGAGAAGAAGACATCAGCCCTGCGCGGACGTACCCAGATCAATCTTTTCTACGAAGCCTCGACACGCACGCAGTCGTCATTCGAACTGGCCGGCAAGCGCCTCGGCGCCGATGTCATGAACATGTCCGTCGCCTCCTCCTCGGTCAAGAAGGGCGAAACGCTGATCGATACGGCGATGACACTCAACGCCATGCGGCCGGACATACTTGTCATCCGTCACGCTTCTGCCGGCGCGGCCGCCCTGCTGGCCCAGAAAGTCTCCTGCTCGGTGGTCAATGCCGGCGACGGCGCCCACGAGCATCCCACCCAGGCGCTGCTCGACGCTCTCACGATCCGCCGCGCCAAGGGCCAGATCGCGCGGCTGACGGTGGCGATATGCGGCGACATCCTGCACTCGCGGGTCGCCCGCTCAAATATCATCCTGCTCAACGCGCTTGGCGCGAGCGTGCGGGTCGTCGCGCCTTCCACCCTGCTGCCCGCGAATATCGAGAAGATGGGCGTGACGGTCTTCAACAACATGACCGAAGGGCTCAAGGGTACGGACGTGGTGATGATGCTGCGCCTGCAGCGCGAGCGCATGGCCGGTGCGCTGGTGCCCTCCGTGCGCGAGTATTTCCGCTACTTCGGTCTCGATGCGGAGAAGCTGAAGGCTGCCAACGAGGGTGCGCTTGTGATGCATCCCGGGCCCATGAATCGCGGCGTCGAGATCGCCTCGCAGATTGCCGACGGACCGCAAAGCATGATCCAGGAACAGGTCGAAATGGGTGTTGCCGTGCGCATGGCGGTGATGGAAGCGCTGCTTGATCCGCGCCGCACTCCCGAGGGGCCTTCGGCATGACCGTCACGGTGTTCGAGCAGGCGCGCATCGTCGACCCGTCGCGCGGGATCGATGAACGCGGAACCGTTGTCGTCGATGGCAGGACGATCCTCGCGGCCGGCGCAGACGCGATCAATCAGGGCAGGCCCGAGGGCGCGACGATCATCGACTGCGCTGGCAAGGCAATCATTCCCGGCCTGATCGACGGCCAGGTCCATGTCGGAGAACCCGGAGCGGAGCATCGCGAGACGATCGCGTCGGCCAGCATGGCGGCAGCCGCTGGCGGTGTGACCTCTATCGTCATGATGCCGGACACCAATCCGGTCATCGACGACGTCGCGCTGGTCGAATTCGTGCTGCGTACCGCGCGCGACACATCCCTCGTCAACGTTCATCCAGCGGCCGCGATAACACGCGGACTGGAGGGCCGGGAACTGAGCGAGTTCGGACTCCTGCGCGAAGCCGGGGCCGTCGCCCTCACCGACGGCAGGAACACGATCGTCAATTCGCTGGTGATGCGTCGCGCACTGACCTATGCGCGCGATTTCGAAGCCGTGATCGCGCATGAGACGCAGGACAGCGCCCTGGCTTCCGCCGGTGTGATGAACGAAGGGCTCTTGGCGAGTTGGCTCGGACTGCCGGGCATTCCGCGCGAGGCGGAAGCGATCCCGCTGGAACGTGACCTGCTCCTGGCCCGGCTGACAGGCGGGCGCTACCATGCCGCAAAGGTATCGACAGCCCTCTCCACGAACGCGATCGCGCGGGCGAAAGCTGATGGCGCCAACGTCACGGCCGGCGTCTGCATCAATCACCTGTCGCTCAACGAGAACGATGTCGGAGAATATCGAACGTTCTTCCGCCTTTCGCCGCCTCTGCGTTCGGAAGAAGACCGCCAGGCGATGATCGACGCCGTGCGCGACGGAACGATCGATCTCGTTGTCTCCTCGCACGACCCCCAGGATGTCGACACCAAGCGGCTGCCCTTCGGCGATGCCGCCAACGGCGCCATCGGGCTCGAGACGCTGCTGGCGGCGGCCTTGCGGCTCTATCACAACGAGGAACTGACGCTTCTACGCGTCATAGAACTGCTGTCGACGGCGCCGGCACGCCTGTTCGGCCTGCCCGGCGGCACTCTGAAGCCCGGCGCGCCGGCCGACCTGGCGGTTGTCGATCTGGACGAACCGTGGATCGTACGCGAGGACGATATCCGCTCTCGCTCGAAGAATACCTGCTTCGAAGGGGCGCGTCTGCAGGGACGGGTCTTGCAAACCATGGTTGCCGGACGCACAGTGTTCTCAATCTGACGCGCGGGAGGCGTTCGATGTCCGATCCGACTAGCTTGCAGCTGGCGCTGCCCGTCCTGGCGATGGCACTCGCCTTCGGCTATCTGCTCGGATCGATCCCCTTCGGCCTCATACTGACCCGTGCGGCGGGTCTGGGAGACGTCCGCAAGATCGGCTCGGGCAATATCGGTGCGACCAATGTGCTGCGCACCGGGAACAAGAAGCTTGCCGCATTGACCCTGGCGCTCGATGCGCTGAAAGGAGCCGCGGCCGTTCTGATTGCCGGCCTGTGGGGAGGCGAAGCCGCATTGGCCGCAGGCCTCGGCGCCATTCTCGGCCATCTCTTTCCCGTCTGGATCGGCTTCAAGGGCGGCAAGGGCGTTGCAACCTATCTCGGCGTCCTGCTTGCCGTTGCATGGCAGGGCGCGGTCGTGTTTGCGGTCGTGTGGCTGGGGGTGGCCTACCTGACCCGTTACTCGTCGCTCGCCGCCCTGACGGCGGCCGTTGCGGTGCCTTTGGCGCTCTGGCTCATGGGCTTCGTCGGGCCGGCGGGACTGTTCGTGCTGATGAGCCTGATCGTCTTCGCAAAGCACAGGGCCAACATTCAGCGGCTTCTTGCGGGAACCGAATCGCGCATCGGAGCGAAGGGTTGAACCCGGCCGCTTCCGGTGCGCGACGATTGAGCGACCGGCAGCGGCTGCACTGGCTGCGCCTGATCCGCACTGAAAATGTCGGGCCGGCCACGTTTCGCGATCTCATCAACCGCTTCGGTTCGGCCGAAGCGGCACTCGACGCCCTTCCCGATCTCGCACGTCGAGGCGGAGCATCGCGCATTCCTTCGATCCCCTCGCTCGAGGCCGCCGAAGCCGAACTGGCCGCAGCCTCGCGCGCCGGCGCGCGTTTCGCGGCACTTGGCGAGGCGGACTATCCCCCACTTCTGCGCATGATGGACCAACCGCCGCCGCTTCTTGCAATCAAGGGAGAGGCGGCAGCGTTCAACCTGCCGGCCATCGCCATCGTCGGCGCGCGCAACGCCTCGCTGTCTGGTCTGAAGCTGGCAAAGCGTTTTGCCGCCGAACTGGGGGGCGAGGGCTTCGGCATCGTTTCCGGTCTTGCCCGGGGCGTCGACGCGGCGGCGCATGAGGGCAGCCTCGGCAGCGGAACGATCGCTGTTCTGGCCGGCGGGGTAGATGTCCCCTACCCGGCGGAAAATCGCGCGCTCTATGAAGCCATACCGATTAGCGGCGGGTCGATCGTCTCGGAAATGCCGATGGGTTGGGAACCCCGGGCGCGTGACTTTCCGCGTCGCAACAGGCTGATTGCCGGCCTGGCACATGGGCTCCTTGTCGTGGAAGCTGCCCTGCGTTCAGGCTCGCTGATCAGCGCCCGGCTGGCCGGCGAGATGGGGCGGCTGGTGTTCGCCGTCCCCGGATCGCCACTCGATCCACGCTCGAAAGGCACCAACGGCCTCCTCAAGGACGGCGCGATCCTCGTCACCGAGACCCGCGACATCATCGAGCAGATCGCACCGCTGATCGGCAAGACACTTCCAGCGGCCAGCGATCTTGAGGAGCCGACCGATCTTTCCGCAACACCGCCGCCCGGCGACGACGATCGGGCGCGGATCCTGGAAGCGCTGAGCCCTGCACCGACAGCAATCGACGAGATCATCCGCCACACGGGGCTTGCCACCGCCCAGGTCCTCATCGTGCTCCTCGAACTCGAACTGGCAGGCCGGGTCGAACGTCAGCCGGGTGGCAAGGTTTCGCTCGTCGGCGAGTGACGGTGCGTTTGCCACGTGGTCAGCCAGCCGCTTTGCAAGCTGGTCGACTATCGCTACAGTCCGCCTTGGCAACCGTCAGAGGAATTGCAACCGATCGTTCACTGGGACGTTTGCCACGGAAGGGACGCACAAGAGCAAGGAGACTACCATGAAGAAGCTCTTATCCGGGCTTTGTGCGAGCGCTTTGGCCTTCTCGGTGGCAGCGACGACGGTTGCGCCGGCCTATGCCGCCAGCTTCCATCCCATGGCGGCGCCGAAGGTCGAAAGTCAGGTAATCGACGTCCAGCATCGCCGCGACGGGCGCCGCGACTATCGCCGACATGGGCCTTCGCGCAACGAATACCGACGTCACGGCCGCCCCCGCGGCTATGATCGCCATGGCGGCCGTCGCTACCACCGGGATTTCGCGCGGCACGGCGACCACTACTACTATCGCGGTCATCGCGGCTACCGATATTATCGGCCCGGATACCGCGAATATAATGGGTGGTGGTTTCCGGCCGGGGCATTCATCGCAGGTGCAATCGTCGGCGGAGCGCTGGCTCAGCCCCCGAGGAGCGAGTATCGCGTACGCGGCCTAAGTCAGGCACACGTCAACTGGTGCTACAATCGCTACCGTTCATACAGGGCTTACGACAACACGTTCCAACCCTATAACGGGCCACGCAAGCCCTGCGTCTCCCCCTACTACCGATAAAGCAGCTTCGCGTCCCCAACGGACCTCCCGCACACCGGTGCGGGAGGTATCGCGTACGCCCGCCACAACGGCATCTATGCCGGCTGGACCGACTTCACATTGCCGTCGGCGTCGACGATGCAACTCATCATGCCACCGCCCGCGTCCAGATCGACCTGATAGGTCGTGGAATCGAGTTGACGGGACCGCAGCGGCAGGACTTTCGTGGCCTCGACGCCTGTCGACGTCGCCGTTGCGGTGGCACATAGAAGCTGGAGATCGGCCGGTGCGGTATTGAGGTTCGTCCGGGCCATCTGCGTAGGCTCCGGATCGCTCACGCATCCGGCGAGCGCCGCGGCGATGCCGAGCGTCGCGACGGCAACGACCGGCAGACGCAAAGAGTTCATGGCATTCACTGGTTTGTCCCCTCTCTCGCTTGCAAACAGTTCTTGTCGTTCAAACACCCTTGTAGAGGGCCGCCCCTTGCATGAGAACAATTACCTTCGCACCCACCTCGATGCGCGAATGCAGGTCGATGATGTCGTCATTGTTCATGCGAATGCAGCCTGAAGAAACATTGAGACCGATCGTCCAGGGCTCCGGGGTTCCGTGGATGCGATAGATCGTATCGCGGTCACCCTCGTAAAGATAAAGGGCGCGTGCTCCGAGCGGATTGTCGGGACCGCCGGGCATCCCGTTTGCCCAGGGTCTGGCTTTGGGGTCGCGTTCCACCATCTCGGCAGGCGGTGTCCATGTCGGCCATTCGGCGGTGCGGCCGACACGCACGATGCCCGCCCAGCCGAAGCCCTCCCGGCCGACGCCAATGCCGTAGCGAATGGCCTTGTGACCCGGCTGCACCAGATAGAGGTAGTGCATGTTGCCGTCGATGATGATCGTGCCCGGGGCCTCTGCCGTGCGGAAATCCACGATCTGGCGGCGAAATGCTTCCGGCACCTGCTGGTGGCGAGACCAATATTTGAGGGCCTTCTTCCGGTCGTAATCGACCCATTGGCGTGTCTGGGGATCGAATATCTGCGTTTCGGCCGCAATCGCCGCAAAGGCAGCCAATCCCACCCCCGCGGCCAGCAAGCCGGCGATGATCCGACTTTTTCCCGTCCCGACGGGCGCCCGCCTGCGACCGGAGGCGTTGTCGTACTTGCGCTGATCAGTCATGCAACCTCCGCTCATGGCTTTGCCCATTCGTTCAATCGGTCCGCATGGGCAGCTAGCCACTCCGCGGCATATTGCTCCGGCGCCTCCCTTTCGACCTCCAGCGCATAGGTCATGGCCGTGACTTCAGCCGGGGTGAAGTCGACATTCTCAAGGAAGGCAGCAACCTCCGGATGCTTGTCGGCAAGCGTACTTGCGTAGGCGATATGGAAATGCGCTATGTCCCATGCCACCGGGGCGCTGGACTTCTGGATCCACAACGGGTCGTCGGCCGGCGTCAGAACATTCCACAGGGCCGCATCGTGCTCCGGCTCTTCCAGCCGAGCTATGTCGTGAAGCTTGAACACGTGATGCGGCGCATAGCACGCGAAGACCATCGGGCGGCCGGTCGCCACAGCGGCATCAACGGCTGCCATTGCGACCTCCTCCTCCGCCTCGACCAGCGTCAAGGTCTTCGCGTAGCCGTAACTGTTGGCGCGCACGCGTTCTATGCCCGTTGACGACCAGGTCGGGGCGCCAATCCATAATTCACCCTGACCGTCGCCGTCGGTATCCAACGCCGCGGCCTTCTCCGGATCGTTCAGATCCTCGACATTCCTGATGCCGACATCGTTGACGGCCTCGGGCGTTGCGCACAGGCCCTGCCAGGCGGGCACCCCTTTCAGGCTGACCGTGACGGTGCCCTTGTCGTCCGCATATTTCTTGACGAGATCGTCCAGATTGGGCCTCCAGACCTCGGGGTGGATGTCAACCTTTCCCTGATCCAGACTGGCGAAAGCCGTCAGCGTACCCATTTCTTGCACGTCGACCTCGAGGCCGAACTTGTCGGCGATGCCGAGCTTTATGATATTCGCGGTCGCCTGGCCCGACGGCCAGTTGGGCATCGCCACGACAAGATCCGCAGCCTGGGCCGGAACGCCCGCCGCGGCTGCCGCCGCGACCAGACCGCCGGTCAGGCCATACAGGAATGTCCTCATATGCGTCCTCCAATTGCCAAGAAACCTGCCGGGTAGCGATACCCGGACACGAATATTCGGTCGGACGAAACAATGTGTGGATTCAGAATATTGCCGCGCGCACTGCGCGTGACGCATGAAGCCCGACCGATTAGGCACTGCAGAGCTGTCGATCGCACATGACTGCACCGGCGACGCGACGCCGCACGCACCCAGATTGCAGGTCTGTCGCTGGGGGACATTCGCCGCTTGATGCTCCCGATTGCGAAAAGCGCCGCTGTTGCGGTTCGCCAATCTGCTCCGGTTGAAACGTTACGGGCGGCTTCCGATGCCTGTCAAGCACGACCGTGATTGCTCAATGTCCGCCGCACCGCGTCCTTCCATCCCCTGATCTTGGCCGAGCGCGCCGTGGCGTCCATGCGGGGCTCGAAGCGGTGCTCGAGATGCCATGACTTCGCAAAAGCCTTCCGGTCGGGCCAGACGCCAGCTCTCGAACCCGCCAGCCATGCCGCGCCGAGCGCTGTCGTTTCGAGAATTTCGGGCCGGTCGACAGGTGCATCGAGGATGTCGGCCAGGCGTTGCATCGTCCAGTCTGAGGCGACCATGCCGCCGTCAACACGCAGGACGGTGCCGCCGCTTGCCTTCTTCCAGTCCTTTCGCATCGCGTCGAGCAGATCGAGCGTCTGATAGGCCACCGACTCCAGCGTGGCGCGCGCAAACGCGGCGCGGCCGGTATCGCGCGTCAGCCCGAATATCGCGCCGCGCGCATCGGCGTCCCAATAGGGTGCGCCAAGTCCCACGAATGCAGGCACCAGATAGACGTTGTGCCGCTCGTCGGCCACCGCGGCCAGTTCGCCGCTGTGCTCCGACTTCTGGATGATCCTGAGACTGTCGCGCAGCCATTGTACGGCCGCGCCTGCAATGAAGATCGATCCTTCGAGCGCATAGGTCGTCTGACCGTCGAGCCGGTAGGCGATGGTGGTCAGGAGCCGGTTTCGCGAGCGCACCAGATCCGTACCCGTGTTGAGCAGCGCGAAGCATCCGGTTCCGTAGGTCGACTTCATCATCCCGGGCTCAAAGCAGGCCTGGCCGATCGTCGCCGCCTGCTGGTCGCCGGCCACGCCAAGGATGGGGATCGCCGCACCGAAGTGATTTTCCTGAGTCGTTCCAAAATCATCGGCGCAATCCTTCACCTGCGGCAACAGGCTCTCGGGAACCTTGAGCAGGTCCAGCAACTCGCGATCCCATTCATTGCTGACGATGTTGTAGAGCAATGTACGCGAGGCGTTTGTCGCGTCGGTCGCGTGAACTCTGCCGCCGGTCAGGCGCCAGATGAGAAACGTATCGATCGTTCCGGCAAGCAGTTCCCCCTTTGCCGCCCGTCGCCGCGCTCCCTTCACCTTGTCCAGAATCCAGGCAATCTTGGTGCCTGAAAAATAGGGATCGAGCAGGAGACCCGTCTTGCGTGTGAACCTCGGCTCCAGCCCCTTCTTCTTGAGCCGGGCGCAAAGGGGCGCGGTCCGACGATCCTGCCAGACGATGGCGTTGTGAATCGGCTTGCCTGTCTGCTTGTCCCAGATCACCACCGTTTCGCGCTGGTTGGTGATGCCGATGGCAGCGATCTCGGACGCCGAAAGCCTGGCCTCGCGAAGTGCTGACTTGACCGTTGAGACGACGGACGACCAGATCGCTTCGGGATCGTGCTCCACCCAGCCCGAGGCCGGATAGACCTGCGGAAACTCCTCCTGCCCGAGCGCAACCATCTTCATCTGCGCGTCGAAGACGATTGCCCTGCTGGACGTTGTTCCCTGGTCGATCGCCAATACGTATCCGCTCATGTCCCCTCCAGAAGTCTGATCAAAAATCGAGGGAGCCGGCCATGCCGCCTCCCCCGCATTGCTTCATAGGTCGCGATACCGCGATCTATTCACTCGTCCAGCGCTTCACGAGTTCGTCATAGGCGATCGTCTCGCCCTGCGGCTTCTCGTTCTCAAGCTTTGCCTTCGGACCATTCGGCTTGCCAAGCCATTCGGATGGATCCTTCGGTTCGTTGAGCCGTGGACCGCAGCCGCCATAGACGTTGGCCTGCTCGTCGGCCGCCTGCCGCACCTCGCGGTCGATCGTGGCCCGATCGGTGCCGGCGACGCGAAGAGGCGATGCGATGTTTTCATACACCGTCATCGCCGGATAGTTGATGAACTGCTGGTAGACCATTGCGATGTTGCGCTTTTGAACCGGCACGCCGGTCACGTCCGCCCCATCGAAGAGGACCCGTCCCGAAGTCGGCTGATCGAGCCCGGCCATTAGCCGCATGAGGCTGGTCTTGCCAGCCAGGGTCGGACCCAACAGGACGTTGAGCGTGCCATGGCGAAGCGAAAGCGTCACGTCGCGGATATGTGTCTCTCCGCCGACAACCTTCGATACGTTTTCCAGTTCCAGCATCGATGCTCCTCCCGCATCAAGCCACCTGCACCGTCATCTATCTGGTGGCACTGCCCGCGCGTCTTCCTTCAATGCACACATGAAATCCGCAACCGCACCGGCCTCCTGGCGTGTCAGCCGCAGCCCGCGTTTGGTCCTGCGCCACAGCACGTCGTCGGCCGTCAACGCCCACTCATTCTCCACAAGATAGCGGATCTCGATTTCGTAGAGATCCGCTCCGAAATGCCGGCCAAGGTCCGCTTCGCTTCGCGCATTGCCCAGGATCCGCCGGGCACGCGTCCCGTAAAGCCTGAACAACCGCCGCGCATGTCCCCGATCCAGAAAGGGATAGTCTTGCATCAGGCGCGCCACTTCGCCATCGAAATTCGAAACGGCAAAATCGCCGCCGGGCAAGTGTGCCTCGGCGGTCCACGGTCCGCTCCTGCGGCCGAGAAACGCCTCGATCTTCTCCAGGGTCGATTCAGACAGGCGCCGATAGGTCGTAATCTTGCCGCCGAAAACATTTACGAGCGGAGCCTTGCCGTCTCCGCCTTCCGCGGTCAGCACATAATCGCGCGTTGCCTCCTGAGCCTTGGATGCCCCGTCGTCGTAGAGCGGACGCACGGCCGAATAGGTCCATACGATGTCCTCGCGGCGGACCGGTTCGCTGAAATATTCGCTTGCCGCGTCGCACAGGTAGCCGATCTCATCGTCGGAAATAGCCACCTGCCCCGGGTCTCCGTCATAATCACGGTCGGTGGTGCCGATCAGAGTGAACTCGTCCTCGTAAGGGATGGCGAAGATGATGCGGCCGTCGGTGTTCTGGAAGAAGTAGGCGCGCGGATCGTCGAACTTCCTGCGCACCACGATGTGACTTCCCTGCACCAAACGCACATTGTGCGCATCGTTGTGCCCGAGAGCATCCGACAGCACCTCATCGACCCAGGGGCCCGCCGCGTTGACGAGGAGCCGTGCCTTGACCGTTTCCACCGCCCCGTCCGCCTCCAGTGTGAGCGTCCAGTGATCGTCGGTGCGCTCGGCCCGCGTCACCTTCGTGCGGGTTCTGATCGTCGCCCCACGGTCCGCCGCGTCGCGGGCATTGAGCACGACGAAACGCGCGTCATTGACCCAGCAATCGGAGTACTCGAAGGCGCGTCGAAACAGAGGTTTCAACGGACGCCCCGCCGCATCCGAGCGCATGTCGAGCGTGCGCGTCGGCGGCAAGAGCTTGCGCCCTCCGAGATGGTCGTAGAGGAACAGCCCCAGACGCAGGAGCCAGGCAGGACGCAGGCCGCGGTGATGAGGCAGCACGAAACGCATCGGCCAGATGATGTGCGGCGCCCCCTTCCACAGAACCTCGCGCTCCATCAGCGCCTCGCGGACGAGACGAAACTCGTAGTACTCCAAGTAGCGCAGACCGCCATGGATAAGCTTGGTCGAGCCGGAAGAGGTTCCGCTGGCAAGATCGTTCATCTCGGCAAGGAAGACGGAATAGCCGCGGCCCACGGCATCGCGCGCAATGCCGCAGCCATTGATGCCGCCGCCGATGACAAAGATGTCGCGAATATCCTCGCTGGCCACTCGAACCTCCGAATTCTTCGCAATGCACCCAAGCCAGCGCAATACGAAAGAGCTTCGGAATTATTTCGAAATCAGTTCGAATGTCAAACGAAAACGAGTGAGACGAAACTCAGCGCATGGTCTCGACAAGTTCGACTTCTGATTCCTCGCATATGCGCCGGATCGTTTCGATGTCGCAGCGGTCGGTAATGAAGGTGTCGACCTGGGAGAGCTGGGCTATCCGCACCGGGGCCGTTCGTTCGAACTTGGTGGAGTCGGCGACAAGAATGACATTGCGGGCGTTGGCGATGATCGCCTGGGCGACCTTCACTTCCCGGAAGTCGAAATCGAGCAGCGCCCCGTCAGGATCGATGGCCGAGGTTCCGATAACGGCATAGTCGACCTTGAACTGACGGATGAAATCCACCGCCGCCTCCCCCACGATTCCGCCATCCGAGCCACGAACGACGCCGCCGGCGATGACAACCTCGATCGAGGGGTAGACGCGCATCCGATTGGCGACATTGATATTGTTGGTGATCACCATCAGTCCGTCATGGTCGAGAAGGGCCTGGCCTACGGCCTCGGTCGTGGTGCCGATATTGATGAACAGCGAGGCGCCGTCAGGGATCAGGCGCGCAGCCGCCTTGCCGATCGCTTCCTTCTCCGCCGAAGCGATTTCTCTCCGCGCCTCGTATTCCACGTTCTCGATCCCGGACGGGAACAGCGCCCCGCCATGGATCCGCGTCAGGAGGCGTTGCTGGCAGAGGTCGTTCAAATCCTTGCGGATCGTTTGCGGAGTCACGCCAAAGCGAGCCGCAAGATCATCGACCAGGACCCTGCCGTCCTGCTTGGCGATCTGGATGATCTCATTGTGCCGTGCCGACAGATACATCCCGTGGTTCCTGCTTTTCGCTTTCGCTTCCCATTACAGGAAAACGAAATCCCGCGGAAGGCGGAGGCCTGCAGGGCCACCGATCAACCCGTGCTCAGCCCCTCGGCGGTGGCGACGATCGCGTCATAGGCCGCATCGACATCAGCTTCGGTGACATCGAACTGGCCGACCTGAAATCGGATCGCCAGTTTTCCGTCGACACGCGTCTGCGTCAGATAGATCTCTCCTGCATTATTGATCGCATTGACGAGCGCAAGAGTGTGATCGTCCGGGGATTGGCCTTCGGGCGCTCGATGACGAAATGAAAACAGCGACAGCATCGGCGGCGTTACGATCTCGAAGCCCGGTGTGTCTGCAATGCGCCGCGCCAGTTTCTGCGACCATGCGACATGATTGCGGATCCTCTCGCGCAGGCCCTCAAGCCCGTAGGCGCGCAGCAGGAACCACAGTTTCAGGGCGCGGAACCGGCGGCCGAGCGGGACGGTCCATTCCGAATAGTTGACAATGCCGTCGCGGCCATGGGTTTTCAGGAATTCCGGCTGGATCGCCAGCGTCTTGACCAGACTGTCGGGGTCGGCAAGGAAGTGGACCGAGCAGTCGAATTGCGCGCCGAGCCATTTGTGCGGATTGAAGACAACCGAGTCCGCTTCTTCCACGCCGTTCCAGTAGTTGCGGAATTCCGGGCAGATCATTGCCGACCCTGCCCAGGCGGCATCGACATGGACATAGAGCCCGTGTCGTCTGGCAACCGCGCAAACAGCCGCCACGTCGTCCGTACCGCCGATGCTGGTGCCGCCAACCGACGCAATGATACCCGCCGGCAGATGGCCGGCGGCCTTGTCGCGTTCGATGGCCGCGTCGAGCTCGTCCGGGTCCATTGCGCGCAGCGGGCCGGCCACTGGAATGCGCACGAGGTTGTGATCGCCGATCCCTGCCACCCATATCGCGCGGTCGATGGACGTGTGCACCTGATCGGAACAATAGATGCGCACGGGCGGCTGACCGGACAGGCCCTCGCGGTTGCCGCGCCATTCCAGCGCCCGTTCGCGCATGACGAGCACGGCGGCAAGCGTCGCCGAGGAGGCCGAGTCCTGGATGACGCCGGAGAACCGATCCGGCAGGCCGAGCGCCTGGCGCAGCCAGTCGATGACGCGCGTCTCGAGTTCGGTTGCAGCCGGCGATGTCTGCCACAGCATGCACTGGGCCGCCATGGCGGAAACGAGATACTCCGCAACCACGGAGGCCGGCGCCGCATTGGCGGGAAAATAGGCAAAAAAACGCGGGTGCTGCCAATGCGTCATTCCCGGCACTATGGACTTTTCGAAGTCGGCGAAAATCGCCTCCATCGCCTCGGGATGTTCCGGCGCGGACGCGGGCAGCGCAGCCGCGATCTCGCCCGGCGCCGTTTGGGCGCGCACGGATCGGTCACGCAGAGTCTCTCGGTATTGCGCGCCCCATTCCGCCGCCTTCACCGACCAGTGGCGAAAACTCTCTGCGTCCATCCCGACCTCCCGTTGCATGGAACGATGCCGCCCGCTCAACGTCCAACCACGGAATGGGCGATGCGGTTAACACGTTAACCAGCCAGTCGAGCCCCTTTCAAGCCTCTTCGGGCAACTGCTCTCAGTCCATTGGAAAGTCCGGCAGGTGGCTGAACGCGTTTTTGAGCGCATCCGACCAGCCGTCGGAAAGGGCACGAAAATAGGGATCTTCTACGGTGACACGCTTCTGGAAACCGACCTCGAAGCTGTCCGTCTCGTAAAACAGCATGTCGAGAGGCAATCCGACCGAGAGATTGGATTTCAGAGTCGAATCAAAGGACACCATCAACAACTTCGCAGCCTGCTCGAACGACATCGCCGGATCGTAGGCGCGCACCAGGATCGGCTTGCCGTATTTCGTCTCGCCAATCTGGAAGAATGGCGTATCAGTGTTCGCCTCGACGAAATTGCCCTCCGGATAGATCATGAAGAGCCTCGGTTCCGTGCCCTTGATCTGTCCGCCCAGAATGAAGGAAGCTCCAAAGGCGTCCTGCGTCTGACCGGCTGGCGTAGAGTCGCTGATGACCTCCTTGACCAGATTCCCGACCACCCGCGCCGTTTGAAACATGGATGGCGTTTCGAGCACTGAAGGCGAGCGCTCGGATGGCGACTTGCTGCGCTCGTCGAGAAGACTGACCACCGCCTGGGTGGTAGCCAGATTGCCTGCCGTCAGAAGCACGATCACCCGTTCGCCGGGGGTGACCCAGGTGAACATCTTGCGAAAGGTCGCGATGCTGTCGACACCGGCATTCGTGCGGGTGTCCGACATGAAGGCCAATCCCCGATCGATCTTGAGCCCGACGCAATAGGTCATGGAGCGAATCCGCCTGCGTGATGTTGCGAAACGAACTACTACTGCTCGACCGTGACCCGCACTGCAAGCCTTTCATCACCCTGCCCCATTCGGATGCCGGAGACAGGCTGCGACTCGCGATAGTCGCGCCCCACAGCGATCTTCACATACCGCATGTCAGGCGAAATGCCGTTGGCAGGGTCGAAGCCGACCCAGCCGAGACCGTCCACATGGGCTTCCGCCCAGGCGTGGCTCGCCGTCTGCTCCGCTTCCCCGTCCATCATCAGATAGCCGCTCACATAACGCGCGGGAAACTCCAGATGCCGCGCAGCGGCGATGAAGACATGGGCATGATCCTGGCAAACGCCTGAGCCGCGCGCCAGCGCTTCCTCCGCCAGGGTCGCTGCATCGGTAGAACCAGGCTCGTACCTGATGCGCTGGGAAACCGTGCGCATGAGCTCGTGCAGGCGCTCCAGATCGTCACCTTCCCCAAGGCTCATCGCAAGGTCAGAGATCCCTTGCCCAAGGCCCGTCAGCGTCGTTTCGCGGCGGAACAGCCACAGCGGGGCAAAGCCGTCATGCGCCCCCCACACACCGGCCACGTCTCTGGTTTCGACCTCGCCAGTGGCTTCGATGGCGATAAGGTGGGGCTCGCCCTCCGCACTGACCAGCCATGTTTCATTGCCGTACTGGTCGAGAAAATCCACTTCCCTGCGTCCGCCGTCGATAGAAATCGACCAGTTGATGATCGTCTGGGCGCTTCCGCCACGCGGCGTCAGCCGCAGGCGCTGCAGGGCATAGTGCTGCGGCGCCTCGTAGTGATACTCAGTCCTGTGCGCTATCTTGAGCCGCATGCCGTCATCCTCACCAGAACCGGTAGTTGAGGCTGATTTCGTTGCCTAGTCTGTTGTTTTCACGAATGAAGTCACCCAGAAATTCATGCAGGCCGCTATCAAATATGTCGCGGATCGACTTCACGCGCAGTTTTGCCAGCACGGATTCGACAATGTCATGGCATGGGTGACGCATCCCATACTCGGCGGCAAGGAAGTTCAGACTCTCGGAGATGTTGCGATAGCAGAACGCCAATGAACGCGGCATGCGGTTATTGACGATAAGGAAATCGGCGACGTTGGCCGGCTTGTATTCCGCCTCATAGACCCAGCGGTACGAACGATGCGCGGCGACCGAGCGCAGGATGGATTCCCATTGGTAGTTGTCCAGCGTGGATCCCACCCATGCCACCGACGGAAGCAGCACGTAATATTTCACGTCGATTATGCGCGCCGTGTTGTCGGCGCGTTCGATAAAGGTTCCGATCTGCGAGAAATCGAAGATCTCGTTGCGCAGCATGGTGCCGTGGAACGATCCGCGGATAAGCGCCGTCTCGCGCTTGATGGCGTCAAGAACCTTGGGCAGGTCGCGGCTGTCGATCGGCAAGGCAAGCATGCGCCGCACGGCCATCCAGGCTTCGTTCAGGCTTTCCCACGTCTCGCGCGACAGCGCCGTGCGAACCATGCGGCCGTTGTTGCGCGCGGTATCGATAGACGAAAGCACGCTGGAGGGATTGGACGTGTCGCGCAGAAGGAAGTCGCACACCGTCTCGGCGTCGACCAGCTCATGCCGCTCGCGATAGGCCTGCTCTGCGCCCGCGCTGACGAGAATCGATTGCCACTCATCCGCCGCCGTTGCCGCCCGTGTCAATGCAAGATGGAGACCCGCATCGACGAGACGGGCCATGTTCTCCGCCCGCTCGATATAGCGGTTCATCCAGTACAGGCCATTTGCCGTGCGACCGAGCAGCATGTCAGAACTCCCGACCCGGGAATTGCCTCGCAGAGAGCGTATCCACCGCGCCTCCCTTCACCTTAGTCTTCCAGAACCCATGTGTCCTTGGTGCCGCCTCCCTGGGAGGAATTGACCACGAGCGAGCCCTTCTTGAGAGCCACGCGCGTCAAGCCGCCCGGCACGATGTGAATGTTGTCTGAGACCAGCACGAAAGGCCGCAGATCGACATGACGCGGCGCGAGCCCGGCCTCGGTGAGAATGGGACAGGTCGACAAGGAGAGGGTCGGCTGCGCGATATAGTTCCACGGTCGTGCCTGGAGCTTGGCAGCGAAGGCTTCGCGTTCCTTCTTCGAGGCGGCTGGCCCGACCAGCATGCCGTAACCGCCCGAGCCGTGCACTTCCTTGACCACCAGCCGGTCGAGCCGTTCCAGCACATATTTGAGGCTGTCGGGCTCCGAGCAGCGCCATGTCGGAATGTTGCCCAGGATCGCCTTTCGCCCGGTGTAGAATTCGATGATCTCCGGCATGTAGGAATAGATCGCCTTGTCATCTGCGATACCGGTGCCCGGCGCATTGGCGATGGTGATATTGCCGGCACGGAACACATCCATGATGCCGGCAACTCCCAGTGCCGAATCCGGACGGAAGGTCAGCGGATCGAGAAAATCGTCGTCGACACGGCGGTAGAGCACGTCGATGGGCTTGTAGCCCTGCGTCGTGCGCATGGCGACGCGCCCGTCGACCACACGCAGATCGACACCTTCGACCAGTTCCACGCCCATCTGGTCGGCGAGAAACGCATGTTCGAAATAGGCGGAGTTATAGATGCCTGGCGTCAGCACCGCGATCGTCGGGTTTTCCGTCGTACACCCCTGGGGCCGCACTCGTGAAAGGGAACGGCGCAGCAGTTGCGGATAATTCTCAACAGACCGGACGCTGACGCGTTGAAACAGCTCCGGAAAGAGCTGCATCATCGTCTCACGGTTCTCAAGCATGTAGGACACGCCAGAAGGCGTGCGTGCATTGTCTTCCAGAACGAAGAACTCATCCTCGCCGGTGCGCACGATGTCCACGCCGATGATATGGGTGTAGACGCCGCCGGGCGGGCGGACACCGATCATCTCGGGAAGGAAGGCGTCGTTGCGCGCGATCAGGTCCCTGGGGATGCGCCCGGCGCGCAGAATTTCCTGCCGGTGATAGATATCGTCGAGAAAGGCGTTGAGCGCCATCACGCGCTGCTCGATCCCTTGCGTCAGACGGCGCCACTCGGCGCCCGATATGATGCGCGGGACAATGTCGAAGGGTATCAGCCGCTCGGCCGCTTCCTCCTGGCCATAGACGGCAAAGGTGATGCCTGTCTTGCGGAACACGCGCTCGGCATCCCCTGCCTTTTCGGTCAGTCTGGCGGGGTCCTGCGCCTCGAGCCATCGCTCATACTTGCGATATGGCTTGCGGGTTTCGCTCCCTTCGGGGCGCATCTCGTCAAATGCCATCACCCGGACACTCCCATGGCGCCGTGCGTACAACCGGACGCGTCCGGCACCGTCCTGCTTCCCGTGGCACATTCTGGTTCCCACGGACCGATGCCGGCCCGCTCCGATGTGCTCATGCCTTCAATAACAATGGCCCGGGCGCTCGAAATCAAGGGGCGTGTGGCAAATCAGACGGAATGAGGTGCACATTTCATGCACGCTGCCCGCAAAACCGGCAGTTGCTCTGGGCCCTGCGCAGGTGCTGCCCGCAAAGGCGTCACAGCACGGGCAGGTCGCCCCTCGCCCATCCCTCGGCAGCCTCGGCAGCGAATTCGGCAAAACGACCGGCCTCGATCGAATCGCGAATACCCTGCATCAGGCTCTGGTAATAGGACAGGTTGTTCCAGGTCAGCAGCATCCCGCCCAAAGCCTCGCCCGATTTCACGAGATGATGCAGATAGGCGCGAGAATAGTCGCGGGCGGCAGGGCAGTCGCTCTCTTCGTCGAGCGGACGCGGATCCTCGGCATGGCGCGCGTTGCGCAGGTTGATCTTGCCGCGCCGCGTATAGGCCAACCCATGGCGCCCGGCCCGTGTCGGCATCACGCAGTCGAACATGTCGACGCCTCGCGCGACCGACTTGACGATATCGTCAGGGGTGCCGACGCCCATCAGATAGCGCGGCTTTTCCACCGGAAGCACGGGACAGGTGGCATCCAGCATTTCGAGCATGACGGCCTGCGGCTCACCGACGGCCAGCCCGCCGATGGAATAGCCCTTCAGATCCATTGCCTTGAGCGCCAGCGCCGACCTTTCGCGCAAAACGGCCCTGTCGCCACCCTGGACGATGCCGAACATCGCCTTGCCCGGCTGTTCGCCAAAGGCGCTCTTGCAGCGCTCGGCCCAGCGCAGCGACAGTTCCATGGCGCGTTCGATGTCGCTTTCCTCGGCAGGCAGTGCAACGCATTCGTCGAGTTGCATCTGAATGTCGGAATCCAGCAGCCCCTGAATCTCGATCGAGCGCTCCGGCGTCATCTCATGGCGCACGCCATCGACATGCGACTTGAACGTCACGCCCTTCTCGGTGAGCTTGCGCAACTGCGCCAGCGACATGACCTGGAACCCGCCCGAATCTGTCAGAATCGGCCACGGCCAGCGGGCGAATTCATGCAGACCGCCCAGGCGCCCCACACGTTCGGCTCCCGGTCGCAGCATCAGGTGATAGGTGTTGCCCAGGATGATATCGCTGCCGAGCGCCCTGACCTGGTCCATGTACATGGCCTTGACCGTCCCGCCGGTGCCGACCGGCATGAAGGCAGGCGTGCGCACGGTACCGCGAGGCATGGCGATCTCGCCGCGCCGCGCCTTGCCGTCGCTGGCCAGCACACGAAAGGTGAATTTATCGGTCATTCGGGATCGCTCCGGGCGAGTAGGCTGGCGTCGCCATAGGAATAGAAGCGGTATTCCGAATCGATCGCATGGGCATAGGCCGCCTTCATCCGCTCCAGGCCGCTGAACGCGGACACCAGCATGAACAGGGTCGAACGCGGCAGGTGAAAATTGGTCATCAGCATGTCGACGGCGCGGAACCGGTAACCCGGCGTGATGAAGATGTCGGTCGCCCCCGACCATGGGGCAATGCTGCCATCCTCGCCCGCCGCGCTTTCGATGAGGCGCAACGATGTCGTTCCGACACAGACGATCCGGCCGCCCCGCGCCTTGACAGCGTTGAGAGCATCGGCCGTCGCGGCTTCGACATGACCGACCTCGGCATGCATCCGGTGGTCCTGCGTATCGTCGGCCTTGACAGGCAGGAAAGTGCCGGCTCCCACATGCAACGTCACGAAATGGCGCTCCACGCCCCTGCGGTCGAGAGCGCCGAAGAGATCCGGCGTGAAATGCAGACCGGCCGTGGGCGCCGCAACCGCGCCTTCCTCACGCGCATAGACGGTCTGGTAGTCCGTCAGGTCCCGTGCATCGTCGGGACGCTTGGAGGCAATATAGGGCGGCAGCGGAATGTGGCCGACAGCGTGCAGCGCCTCATCCAGCGCCGGACCGGCAAGGTCGAAGACGAGCAACGCCTCTCCCCCATCGCCCTTTTCCGCCACGGTGGCGTCAAGCGCTCCAACCAGACAGGAATTGTTCGAATGGCCAAAGCGGATGCGCTCGCCGACTGCCACCCGCTTGGCGGGACGTAAGAAGGCTTTCCACCGATCGGCTCCGGTGCGCATATGCAGAGTTGCGTCTATCTGAGCAACGGCCGTGCCGCGCCGGCGCAAGCCCTGCAGCTGTGCCGGGATGACTTTGGTATCATTGAAGACCAGCGCGTCGCCCGGATTGAGCAACCCTGGAAGGTCGCGCACAATGCGATCCTCGAAGGCACCACCGGCTGGAACGACGAGCATGCGTGCGGCATCGCGCGGACTCGCCGGCCTCAGCGCGATCCGGTCTTCGGGCAACTCGAAATCAAAGAGATCGACACGCATGGTTCGTCATGATCGACGCCCGCGCCTCTTCCGGCCGTTCAGCAGGAAGCGCAATGCGGGCGTTCGACTTTCCGGGCTATGTTCAGGCCGCGTCTGCCGCGACCTTCATCGACACGATCTTGTCGGGATCAACGACCGGCTCGCCGCGCTTGATCTTGTCGACATTCTCCATGCCCTCGATGACCTGCCCCCAGACCGAATACTGCCGGTTGAGGAAGGAGGCGTCGTCGAAGCAGATGAAGAACTGCGAATTGGCCGAGTGCGGGTTCTGCGCGCGTGCCATCGAGCAGGTGCCGCGGCCGTGGTTCATGTTGGAGAATTCCGCCTTGAGGTCAGGCTTGTCGGAGCCCCCCATGCCGGCGCGCGCCGGATTGAAGGACGGACCACCGGACTTGCCGAACTTGACGTCACCGGTCTGCGCCATGAAGCCGTCGATCACGCGATGGAAGACGACGCCGTCATAGGCCCCTTCACGCGCCAGTTCCTTGATACGCGCGACATGGCCGGGCGCGAGGTCTGGAAACAGTTCGATGATGACGTCGCCCTGCGTGGTTTCCATGAGGATGGTGTTTTCCGGATCCTTGATCTCGGCCATGGTCTGATCCTTTCCGATCTGTTTTCGATATCGCCTCCGCTCAGCGGAGACAGGTTCCGTCGCCTCAGCCGTCCGAGGCGATGCGCGCCTTGACGATACGGTCGGGCGCCTCGACGACACCGTTCGAGGCCGGGTTGCCGCGCTTGACCGCATCGACGTGATCCATGCCGCTTTCGACCGTGCCGACGATCGTATACGCGCCGTCGAGATGTGGAGCCGGAGCGAACATGATGAAGAATTGAGAGTTGGCCGAGTTCGGGTTCTGCGAGCGTGCCATGCCGACCGTGCCGCGAACAAAATGAGCGTCGGAGAATTCTGCCGGCAGGTCTGAACGCTCCGAGCCTCCGGTGCCGACGCGGGCAGGGTCGAATCCGTCTTCCAGATCACCAAACTGGACATCGCCGGTCTGCGCCATGAAACCGTCGATCACGCGATGAAAGGCGACGTTGTCATAGGCCCCTTCCCGCACCAGCGTCTTGATCTGGTCGACGTGCTTGGGTGCAAGATCGGGCCGGAGGGCGATGGTCACGTCACCGTCCTCAAGCGTCAGCACCAGCGTGTCTTCGGGCTCGGCGGCAAGCGCACCGAAGGTAAGCCCGAGCGTTATCATGCAGGCGGAAGCCAGCCTCGTAAGCAGCATCACATGTCCTCCAGGACCATTCAGGAATTGAACTTCTTCTTGAGCGCATCCGCCACGACCGCAGGAACGAACGGCCCGACCTCTCCGCCCATCGAGGCTATCTGACGCACAAGTGTGGCGGTAATGGTACGCACTGACGGGCTTGCAGGCAGGAACACCGTCTGCAGTTCGGGCGCCATTGTTTCGTTCATGCCGGCCATCTGCATCTCGTAATCGAGATCGGTGCCGTCTCGCAGTCCACGAATAATGATCGATGCGCCGAGATTGCGGGCCGCCTCGATCACCAGTCCGTCGAACGACACCACCTCGACGCGCCCGGCGTCAGACCCCAGTTCGTCGCGCGTCGATTCCTTGATCAGACGGACCCGGTCATCAAAGGAAAAGACCGGTGTCTTCGATGCCTGAACGCCGATGCCGACATAGATCAGATCGGCAACCGCCAGGGCCGCCTTGAGGACGTCGAGATGTCCATTGGTCAACGGGTCGAAGGACCCTGCGTAGATTGCCTTGCGCTCTTTCATGTCGCGCTTCTAGCCTTGCCTGCGCGCAAAGGCAATTCGCCTTGCCTGCATCCAGAAGAACCATCTGCCGCTTCAAAAGGGCTGAACGCCCTTTAAGCGCGTTCGTGAGTGCCTATGTAAGAAAAGCAACAGAAAGGCGGAACCATTTCAGGTTTGGTTCGTTCGTCGGGCAAGGAGACCGGAACATGCTGATCACGACGCTTGCAGCCGCCATGACCATCGCAATGCTGATCGCGACCGCCTTCGCCCTTCACGAAGAAGGACAGCGACGCAAACAGGAAGTGCGCCTCGATCGGCGCAATCCGTTCGGGGCGATCAGACGACGCCGCCACTGATTCAATGTCCCGGCCAAATCCGCGCCAGCGGTGTTCCTCTCCTCCCGAACATCCGCGCCCGGGACGCAAAAAAGCCGCTGTGTTACGCAGCGGCTTTTTTGTTTGATCCGGTTCGGAAGAAGCCCGATCCCTATTCAGTGTCCGTGGGTCCGGCAACGGGAGTGTCGGCACTGTCGGTCATGTCGGCCTCGACATCGCCCTGCGGCTCTGAGATGCGTTCGACCGACACCACCTTCTCGCCCTCGGCCGTGTTGAAGATCGTGACGCCCTTCGTCGCGCGGCTGGCAAAGCGAATGCCGTTTACCGGCACCCGAATCACCTGGCCACCGTTCGACACGAGCATGATCTGGTCCTCGTTGGCGACCGGGAATGTCGCCACAAGGCGGCCGATCTCGTTCGTCTTCGACACGTCGGTGGCGCGAATGCCTTTGCCGCCGCGGCTGGTGAGCCGGAAGTCGTAGGACGACGAGCGCTTGCCATAGCCGAATTCGGTGACCGTAAGCACGAACTGTTCATGCGCCTTGAGATACTCGTAGCGCTCGTCCGATAGGGCCGCTTCCTCGGTCACATCCTCGTTGGTCAGAGCGACCTCCTCCTCATTCTCGCCATTGGCGAGCCTGCGCTCCGTCACCGAACGCCTGAGGTAGGCCGCGCGTTCGGCCGGAGTGGCTTCGACATGTTCGAGAATTGTCATCGAAATGGCGCGATCGCTTTCGCCCATCGCAATACCGCGCACGCCGATCGAATTGCGACCTGCAAATACGCGCACGTCAGCGACAGAGAAGCGGATGCACTGGCCGGTATCGGCCGTCAGCAACACATCGTCGTGCTCGGTGCAGGTGACGACGTTGAGGATCGCATCGCCCTCATCGAGCTTCATGGCGATCTTGCCGTTACGGTTGACCTGCACGAAGTCCGACAGCTTGTTGCGCCGCACGGTGCCGCGCGTGGTCGCGAACATGACGTCGAGTTCGCCCCAGTTCGCTTCATCCTCGGGCAATGGCATGATGGCCGTGATGCGGTCGCCCTCGTCGAGCGGCAGCAGATTGCGCAGGAACTTGCCCCGCGATTGCGGGGTTCCGACCGGCAGCCGCCAGACCTTTTCCTTGTAGACGATGCCGCGCGACGAGAAGAACAGGATCGGCGTATGCGTGTTGGCGACAAAGAGCCGGGTGACGAAATCCTCGTCCTTTGTCGACATGCCCGAACGGCCCTTGCCGCCACGTGCCTGAGCCCGGTAGATCGAAAGCGGCACGCGCTTGATGTAGCCCTCATGCGTCACGGTGACGACCATGTCTTCGCGCTGGATGAGGTCCTCGTCATCGAGGTCTCCACCGCCATCGACAATTTCGGTGCGCCGCGGGGTTCCGAACTCATCGCGCACGGCAATGAGTTCATCCTTGACGATCTTCTGGATGCGTGCGCGCGACGACAGAATGTCGAGATAGTCGGTGATCTCGGCGCCAATCGTGTTCAGCTCATCGGCGATTTCGTCGCGTCCCAGCGCCGTCAGGCGCTGCAGCCGCAGTTCGAGGATGGCGCGCGCCTGCTCCTCGGAAAGGTTGTATGTCCCGTCCTCGTTGATCCTGTGGCGCGGATCATCGATCAGAAGGATCAGAGCCTCAACGTCGGCTGCCGGCCAACGCCGTTCCATCAACTGCTCGCGTGCCGTCTGCGGATCGGGCGCATGGCGAATCAGGCGGATGACCTCATCGATGTTCGCCACCGCGATGGCGAGCCCCACCAGCACATGCGCACGTTCACGCGCCTTCTTCAGGAGATATTTCGTGCGCCGGCTGACGACTTCCTCACGAAAGAACACGAAGGCCTTGAGAATGTCGTGGAGGTTCAGCAGTTCCGGCTTGCCGCCATTGAGCGCCACCATGTTGCAGCCGAAGGAGGTCTGCAGCGGCGTGAAGCGGTAGAGCTGATTGAGAACGACATCCGCGACCGCATCGCGCTTCAATTCGATCACGACGCGATAGCCCTGACGGTCGCTCTCGTCGCGAATGTCGGAGATGCCCTCGATGCGCTTGTCGCGCACCAGTTCGGCCATCTTCTCGATCATCGTCGCCTTGTTCACCTGGTACGGCACCTCGGTGACGATGATCGCCTCGCGATCGTTGCGGATCTGCTCGATATCGACCTTGCCGCGCATGAGCACGGAGCCGCGCCCGCTCTGATAGGCGCTGTAGATACCGGACCGGCCAAGGATAATTCCGCCGGTCGGGAAATCCGGACCGGGAATGATCTCCATCAGCGACGGCAGGTCTATGGCCGGATTGTCGATGATGGCGATCGACGCATCGACCACCTCGCCCAGATTGTGCGGCGGTATGTTGGTCGCCATGCCGACGGCAATGCCGCCCGATCCGTTGACCAGAAGATTGGGAAAGCGCGCCGGCAACACGCGCGGCTCGGAAGAAGAGCCGTCGTAATTGTCCTGAAAATCGACCGTTTCCTTGTCGATATCTTCCAGAAGCTCGTGCGCCGCCTTTGTGAGCCGCGCCTCGGTATAACGCATCGCCGCCGGCGGATCGCCGTCAATCGAGCCAAAATTGCCCTGCCCGTCGATCAGCGGCAGGCGCATCGACCAGTCCTGCGCCAAACGCACCAACGCATCGTAGATGGAGGCATCGCCATGCGGGTGATATTTACCCATGACGTCGGAGACGGGGCGCGCCGACTTCACATATTTGCGATTCCAGTGATAGCCGCTCTCATGCGACGCATAGAGAATGCGACGATGCACGGGCTTCAACCCGTCACGCACGTCAGGCAGAGCACGGCTCACGATCACGCTCATCGCGTAATCGAGATACGAACGCTGCATCTCTTCGATGATTGAAATCGGTTCGATGCCGGAGGGGCCGTCTTCCGGCCCGTGCGGAGTGGTCAGGTCAGACAAATTTGATCACGATCGCCTAGGGAATCACTCTCTTCCTTATATAGGAACATTGCGCAATTCTCCAATCCGCGCGGCACAATTTCTCATCGGATTCATCAAACGAAATCAACGCGATAAAACAGCGTTCGAAAATGTCGCGGAGATCGAGGCCATCGAAGGCCAGCCGTGCATCCCCGCAGCGCCCGGTTTCGAGTCGAAGTCGACCCGGCCGTGCTTCCTCCAGCAATGCGCTACATGACGGACCCTGGAACTCTGAACGGCCGCTTGAAATTCGCCCCATGTGCTTTATTCCGTTTCTTGGATGCTCGGTCTCTCGATGCCGTGCGAAGGGAGCGCCATGCCGAACTTCGATGCGATCTTCAACGCCTTCGTGACCCTCCTGGTCACCATCGACCCTCCGGGCATGGCACCGATCTTCCTGGCACTGACGCGCGGCATGACTCGTACCGAGCGCCAGCAAACGGGCATGCGGGCTTCGGTGATCGGATTCGGCGTACTCACTCTCTTCGCTCTTGCCGGGGCCTCCATCCTTTCCGTGTTCGGCATAACCCTGCCCGCGTTTCGCGTTGCCGGCGGCCTGCTGCTCTTCTACATCGCGTTCGAAATGGTTTTCGAGCTGCGCCAGGAGCGCAAGGAGAAGAGCGCGGATGCGGCGATCACGAAGGACCACATCCACAATATCGCGGCCTTTCCGCTGGCCATTCCCCTCATTGCCGGTCCTGGCGCCATTTCTGCCACGGTGCTTCTTTCGGGCACATTCGCCGGCCCGGCAGGCCAGGCGACGCTGGTCGCCGTCATTTTTATAGCGATCCTGGCGACCTATCTCGTCTTTGTCCTTGCCGAGCGGCTCGACAAGTTCCTCGGGCAGACGGGCCGCTCCATCCTGACCCGCCTTCTCGGCGTGATCCTCGCGGCGCTTTCCATTCAGTTCATCGCAGACGGCATCAAGGCCCTGATGGCTGCTTGAGTACGGAAATGCGATGGTTTCTGAAACAAACCTTCATCGCCGGGCCTTCTGGATCCAATTCGCCAGAGAACTGCCAGCGCTTGCCGCAAGAACCGAACGCGGCAATGAATCGACACGCTGGCTGTCGGTCGGCCATCGGCCCCTGATCCTCGCCCACTACATCTCAGCCAACGCTGCCGGCCTTTTCGTGCGCGGCGCCCGCGGCATCAAGACCGGCCACATCAGGGAGTTTCTGTTTCCGTATCGCGAATTCCTGGCCGCGGCTCTAGCTCAGCCCGGCATCAAACTCGGCGAGCGCTTCCTGCTGGTCAGCCGCCTGCGCATCGACATGCGGGAGCGCGCGAACTGGCCGCGCGCCATCGACTGGTTTGGCGAGTATTCGCCTGTCTACGAGCGTGCACTCGCCGAACTACAGAAGCGTATCCGCGAAAACAGCTTCTGAAGCCTGCGCAGCGCCACTTTCCCGCATCAGGGCAATTCGGCCAGAATGGCTTTCACGACCGCCGCTGAATTGGTCGAGGCCAGCGCCATGAAGGTGCCCATCTCGTTGGCACCTTCGCCGCCGCCGGCAAGATCCGAAAGGCTGCGCACTGCCAGAAAGGGCACCCCGTTCGTGTAGGCGACATGGGCGACGGCAGCGCTCTCCATGTCGAGAACCCTGGCCTTGAAGGTTTCGTGCACGTATTCGCGGAAGGCCGCATTGTCGACGAAGGCCTGGCCGGACACGCCATTGCCGCCGACGACGATCTTCGGCGGACGGGAAAGACATTTGTTCTCCTCGGCACAGTCGCGCAGATCGAGGCTCGCGGCGACTTCGCGCGCCGCGGCCAGCAGTGCCGGGTCGGCCGGGAACCAGAAACGAGACTCGGGCCCCTCGCCGCCATTGCGGGTCACGCGAAGCGACCGCGGAACGATCATGCCATATCCCGGGAATTCCTGGTTCCCGAAGAATGGCGGAATGACGAAGCCGTCCTCCGTCTCCCGAGCGAAAATGGCCTCCAGATATTGGCCCCACTCCTCGGCGATCACCACGTCGCCTATGTTGAGATCCGGATCGACGCCGCCGGCAATGCCCGAAAAAACGACAGAAGTGATGACGAACTGATCAAGCGCGGATTGCGTGGTCATCGCGGCGTTCACCATGCTGACGCCACTCAGGAACATGACCACGTCCTTGCCCGCGAAGCGACCGGTCAAATAGGTGCGGCCGTTGATCGCGTACTCCTGCCGATCGGCGAGATCCTCCTGAAGGGCGATCCATTCCGGCTCGAATGCTGACACGATCGCGACGCGAGGCTTCGGATCGAGAAGATCCGCCGCGCGGGCGGCCATGCCGGAATGGGAGCCAAGCAGCAGCGCAAGGCAAAGAAGCAGGAACCGGACTCGCATCGTGTGATCTCCTTGTCGAGTAAACGTACAAGCCATCAAGCAACACACATGCCAATCGGCGCCAGCGCATGGCCTCAAAGTTCCGAACAGCGAAACCGGCAGCCTCACCAGATCCCGGACCTGCGCAAGCTGCGCGAACCACCCTCACCGGACGGGGATCATCAGGCGCAGCTCCGGTGCCGCATCGAAATCGGCATCACGAGGATATTCCTCCCGGTGGTGATATGCGGCGGTATTGCGCATGTGACCGGAAGCGCTGATCCATTCGATCATCCGTCCATAGTGCGCGATCACGTCGCCGTCGTCCGCCGCATGCCAGGCGGCCGCACAGATCGTCGCGGGCAATTCGATACGAGCATCGAAGTGCGAGAGTGCGCCCGCCTCACTCACCGGAACGCCGACGAAATAGCGAAAGCCATCCGGCCGGTCGTTCCACGATATGCCGACAATGGGGCTGGCCCACAGGTCGCTCACCTCGCCGAGACGTGCCTGGACTTGGCTGAGCAATGTGCGGATGGAACCTGAACGCGCTTCGGCGAAGCTGCCCTCCCAGGACAGCCCCACCAACACTTCGGCCGAGCGGGACACAATGCCGAAACCGGCATCACCCATTCCGCCCGTTTCGCACAACTGGCACACTGCCGATCCTCTTCCGGCTAGAGCGCCGTGCGTCCTTCTGGACCCGACGCTCGATCACCTTGAATCTGCGCATCCGTGCTAACCGAAGATCGGCACCGACCTTCGGGCCAATGCCATAGCGCCGATCAGAACGGTATCTCGTCGTCGAGATCGCGCGAGAAGCCGCCGCCGCCAGAAGCGCCCCTATCGTTGCCGCGGTTGAAATTGTCGCCAGGTCCCGACGAGCCGAAATCCGAACCGCGGCCGCCGCGGTCATAGCCCACCTGGCCCTCGCCACCCTGACCGCGCGAGTCGAGCATCTGCAATTCGCCGCGGAACTTCTGCAAAACCACTTCCGTGGTGTAGCGTTCCTGGCCCTGCTGATCGGTCCATTTGCGGGTCTGCAATTGACCCTCGACATAGACCTTCATGCCTTTCTTCAGATATTGCTCCGCGACCTTGGCCAGGTTGTCGTTGAAGATGACGACGTTGTGCCATTCGGTCTTCTCGCGACGCTCGCCCGAGCTCTTGTCGCGCCATGTCTCGGAGGTCGCGATGCGCATGTTGACGACCGGATCGCCCGAATTCAGACGGCGCACCTCGGGATCAGCGCCCAGATTGCCGACCAGAATGACCTTGTTGACGCTGCCAGCCATGTTGCTTCTCCACGCTCGTCCTAAGTTTTGCCGACCTATCGCACACTCTGCCTGAGATTGAGACACTTCTTTGTCCGACCCCGGCGGATTGCTCGACGATGTCCACAACTCATTTGTTCTTCATTTGTTCCTACAGCAACGATTTCGTGTTCACAAGAGGTGTGGCGCGATACACCTTGCCCGATCCACACTATCTCGGCCCACGCTCACAGATTGTGCGTTGAAATCGGAACCGCACCGCATAGGTTCGCGCGCAGGACGACTGGGGGCATCATGCGATTCTCTGAACTCAACAAAAGCGGACCATTTCTTCCTGTCGCCGCCGGGGTATTCGTCATCGCGGCGACGGCAGCGATCCTGCTTGCCATGGGGCGCGTGCCCATATGCACCTGCGGCGAGATCAAGCTGTGGGTCGGAGGCGTGAACACGGCCGACAATTCGCAGCATCTGGCCGACTGGTATACTTTCTCGCACATCATTCACGGCTTCCTCTTCTACTGGCTTCTGGCGCGTGTCTCGCCGAAGCTCGCCGTGGGCTGGAGAGCGGTGATCGCGACCCTGATCGAAGCCGCATGGGAGATCGTCGAGAACAGCCCCGTCATCATCGACCGCTACCGCGAGGCGACGATGGCGGTCGGGTATTCCGGCGACAGCGTGATCAATTCGGTTGCCGATATCGCGTGGATGCTGCTGGGCTTCTGGCTAGCGCGAAAGCTCCCTGTCTGGCTGACCGTCGCTCTGGCGCTCGCCTTCGAAATCGTGACCGCCATCGTCATCCGGGACAACCTGACCCTCAACGTGATCATGCTCGTCTGGCCGATCGATGCGATCCGGGAGTGGCAGTCCGCCCTGTAGCGGAGCGTTCAAAAAGCAGGCCTCGCCGCTGCTTGTCATGAGCGCACGAGGCCTCTTCTTGTCCGGGGCCATATAGCGCCCCGATAACCGGTACGAAACCGGCCGATCATTGCTCCGCATCATATTGATGCGTGCTTAATATCCAACGATGTAAGGTTATCAACGACAGCCTTGGCGGTATCGCTCTAGGCGACGGGCCGATCTGCCGCGGCTCCGCTCAGACGGAGCCTGGAGGGACTGTCCGGTGGGGTCATACCTCGCTCCATGATCGTTGCGTTCCACATGCCGTTTCGCGCTCCAACCTTCGTGTATGCGGCGTCTCGCAAACGGTCATTCCGGTTGACCTCGAAGGCGATCGCGAAAGACCAAATGATTTTGCTCCGGCTTCGTGTCGCGTGTCAACAGGTCGGCGGCGATGCTCTGAAAATGTGATCGGGACCGCATGGCAAGACTGCCCGTTCGACTTGTGTCAGGAGCGCGTTTCCTCTTTGTTCTTTTCACTTGCCCTCATACCCCAAAGGGGTCTAACTCAGGAACCGGACAGTTGTGCCGGACTCCACATTCCGGCAGGGGCGACCTACATGAGCGGGGCCGGACGATCGGCGCCGGCAGCGCAACAGCTTTCGATCACGAGGCGGCAATCCGGCCATGGCCGAGCACAAGTTTCTCTCCATTCGCGGTGCGCGCGAACACAATCTCAAGAATGTCGACATCGACCTTCCGCGCAACAGCCTGACGGTGATGACCGGGCTGTCGGGTTCCGGCAAGTCGTCCCTCGCCTTCGACACGATCTATGCGGAGGGCCAGAGGCGCTACGTCGAGAGCCTATCGTCCTATGCGCGCCAGTTCCTCGACATGATGCAAAAGCCGGACGTCGATCAGATCGACGGCCTGTCGCCGGCCATCTCCATCGAACAGAAGACAACGTCGCGCAATCCACGCTCGACCGTCGGAACGGTTACTGAAATCTACGACTACATGCGGCTGTTGTTCGCCCGTGTCGGCGTGCCCTACTCGCCGGCGACGGGCCTGCCGATCGAGAGCCAGACCGTTTCACAGATGGTGGACCGCATCCTGGCGCTCGATGAAGGCACCAGGCTCTACATCATGGCGCCCATCGTGCGCGGACGCAAAGGCGAATACCGCAAGGAACTGGCGGAACTTCAGAAGAAGGGCTTTCAGCGCGTCAAGGTGGACGGCCAGTTCCACGAGATCGCCGACGTGCCTGCGCTCGACAAGAAGTACAAGCACGACATCGACGTCGTGGTCGACCGCGTGGTCGTGCGTCCGGATCTTGCGACGCGTCTCGCAGATTCCGTCGAGACCTGCCTGAAGCTCGCCGACGGTCTGGCGGTGGCGGAGTTCGCCGACCGGCCGCTCCCGGCCGAAGCGACCGGCGAGGATGCCGTCAACAAATCGAAGAACGAGACGCACGAGCGACTCCTGTTCTCTGAAAAGTTTGCCTGCCCTGTCTCCGGTTTCACCATCCCGGAAATCGAGCCGCGGCTGTTCTCCTTCAACAACCCGTTCGGCGCCTGTCCGGCCTGCGACGGGCTGGGCAGCCAGCGCGACATCGATCCCGACCTGGTGGTGCCGGACGAGAATGTCAGCCTGCGCGACGGCGCGATCGCGCCCTGGGCCCGCTCCACCTCGCCCTATTATTTGCAGACACTGGAATCGCTGGGAAACGCCTACGGCTTCAAGGTCGGCGACAAGTGGAAGGATCTGCCGGACGAAGCGCGTGCGGCGATCATGGGCGGCACCGGCGAGCGCAAGATCACCTTCTCCTATGACGACGGGCTGCGCTCTTACCAGACGACCAAGACGTTCGAGGGCGTCGTCCCCAACCTCCAGCGGCGATGGAAGGAGACCGACTCAGCCTGGAGCCGCGAGGAGATCGAGCGCTACATGTCCGCCTCCCCCTGCCCGGCCTGCGCCGGTTACAGGCTGAAGCCGGAAGCATTGGCCGTAAAGATCGCCGGCAAGCATATCGGCGAGATCACGGAACTGTCGATCCGCAATGCCGGGCGATGGTTCAATGCGCTTCCCGACGCGTTGAGCGACAAGCAGAACGAGATTGCGACGCGCATACTCAAAGAGATTCGTGAGCGACTGACCTTCCTCAACGATGTGGGGCTCGACTATCTCACGCTGTCGCGCAACTCGGGCACGCTTTCGGGTGGCGAGAGCCAGCGCATCCGGCTCGCCTCGCAGATCGGTTCGGGGTTGACCGGCGTCCTCTATGTGCTCGACGAACCGTCGATCGGCCTGCACCAGCGCGACAATGCGCGGCTGCTCGAGACGCTGAAGCATCTGCGCGACCTCGACAATACTGTCATCGTCGTCGAGCATGACGAGGACGCCATCCTTTATGCCGACCACGTGGTGGATATGGGGCCGGCCGCCGGCATCCATGGCGGGCGCGTGGTGGCCGAAGGCACGCCGGCCGAAATCATGGCCAACCCGAACTCGCTGACCGGGCAATATCTGTCGGGCGCCCTGGCCATTCCGATGCAGGAGGAACGCCGGCCTTTCAGAAAGGGCAAGCGCATCAAGGTCGTCGGCGCGCGCGGCAACAACCTGAAGAACGTGACCGCGGAAATCCCGCTCGGTACCTTCACCTGCGTTACCGGCGTATCGGGCGGCGGCAAGTCGACCTTCCTGATCGAGACGCTCTACAAGGCGGCCTCGCGCCGCATCATGGGTTCGCGCGAGCATCCGGCCGAGCACGATCGCATCGAGGGACTGGAGTTCCTCGACAAGGTGATCGATATCGACCAGTCGCCCATCGGCCGGACCCCGCGTTCCAATCCGGCGACCTATACCGGCGCCTTCACGCCGATCCGCGACTGGTTCGCCGGCCTGCCCGAAGCCAAGGCGCGCGGCTACCAGCCCGGCCGCTTCTCCTTCAACGTCAAGGGCGGACGCTGCGAGGCGTGTCAGGGCGACGGCGTCATCAAGATCGAGATGCACTTCCTGCCCGATGTCTACGTGACCTGCGACGTCTGCCACGGCAAGCGCTACAACCGGGAAACGCTGGAAGTCACCTTCAAGGGGAAGTCGATTGCCGACGTCCTCGACATGACTGTGGAGGAAGGCGTCGAGTTCTTCGCCGCCGTACCCGCCGTGCGCGACAAGCTGGTCACGCTCGCCAAGGTGGGTCTCGGCTATATCCATATCGGCCAGCAAGCGACCACCCTTTCAGGCGGCGAGGCGCAACGCATCAAGCTGGCCAAGGAACTGTCGCGCAAGGCCACGGGCAAGACGCTCTACATACTCGACGAGCCGACGACGGGTCTGCATTTCCACGATGTCGCCAAGCTGCTCGAGGTGCTGCACGAACTGGTTGCCCAGGGCAACACGGTGGCCGTGATCGAGCACAATCTCGAGGTCATCAAGACCGCGGACTGGGTCCTCGACCTTGGTCCGGAAGGTGGAGACGGCGGCGGCGAGCTGGTGGTTGCCGGCACGCCGGAAGTCGTCATGGAAGAGCCGCGCAGCTATACCGGACAGTTTCTCAAGGAGTTGCTTGAGCGGCGACCGAGAAGCAGCAACGCGCAGGCCGCCGAGTAGCAGCCATTGCGGCCGAAGCAAGGAGATGCCGCATGATCCTCATCGGTCAGTTTGATTCTCCCTTCGTGCGCAGGGTCGGGGTGGCGCTGCGCCTCTACGGGCTCGCCTTCGAGCACTGGCCCCTGTCGACATTCGGTGACGCAGAGAAGCTGCGGGAGCGCAACCCGCTGCTTCGCGTGCCGACGTTGATGCTGGACAGCGGCCTCGAACTGGTCGAAAGCCACATCATCCTCTTCTATCTGGACGGGCTCGTCGGCCCGCACAAGGCGCTGATGCCGAATGATGAAGACGAGCGTGTCGCGGCACTGAGGATCATCGGGCTGGCGACCGGCGTGTCGGACAAGGCCGTGAGCCTGTTCTACGAGAAGATCCTCCATGCGGCTCCGTCGCAAGCCTGGATCGACCGCTGCATGGCACAGATCGTGCAGACCGTGAAGGTGCTCGAAACCGAGCGCGCGCAAAGGACCACCACATTCCTCTTCGGCACTTCGCCGACCCATGCAGACATCGCTGTGGCGGCAATGCTCGATCATATGGCCGAGGCCCATCCTGGCTTGCTGGAGATGTCCGGCTTGCCCGCCCTGCGAAAGCATCTCGACGCCATGCATTCGGTGCCAGAATTCCAGGAAATCTATCAGCGCTTCATCCCGCCGTCCTGAAGCGTTGCGCAGGCAGAGATACGAAGCACAAGCCGGAGGAAAGTGGATGACAGGATCGGGCACCATACGCGCCGGCATCGGCGGCTGGACCTTCGCGCCATGGGAAGGAACGTTCTACCCGTCCGATCTGCCGAAGAAGCAGCAGCTTCACTATGCCAGTCGGCACCTGAAGACCATCGAGATCAACGGCACCTACTATCGCGGCCAGACGCCGGAGACATTCGCCAAATGGGCCGCCGACGCCCCGGACGGCTTTGTCTTCGCGGTCAAGGGCAACCGCTTCGTGACCAACAAGAAGGTGCTCGGCGAAGCCGGCGAATCCATGCAGAAGTTCTGGGACACCGGCGTGCATGAACTCGGCGACCGGCTGGGGCCGATCGTCTGGCAGTTCGCGCCAACGAAGAAGTTCGACCCAGAAGACTTCGAGGCGTTCCTCAAGCTCATGCCCGACAAGAGCGGCGGGGTTGCGCTGCGCCACGTGCTGGAGGTGCGTCATGCTTCGTTCTGCGTGCCGGAATTCGCCGCCCTTGCACGCAAATATGGCGCCGCGATCTGCTATGCCCATCATCACGACTATCCCGAGATAGCCGACGTGACGGCCGACTTCGTCTATGCACGCCTGCAAAAGGGCGAGGACAACATTCCAACTGCCTACGCGCCGGACGAGCTCGACGGATGGGCCGAACGCGCGAGGACATGGGCGTCCGGCGGACAACCCGATGACCTTCCCCTGGCCGATCCGGCCACGAAGCCGGACGACCGACCGCGTGACGTCTTCGTCTACTTCATCCACGAAGGGAAAGTGCGCGCGCCGCAGGCCGCCGTGGCTCTGCAACAGCGCATCGACGGCGCGTAGACACAGCCGCTCTCGGTACGCTCTAAAATCGTTTGGATCGGATCGCCCGATATGCTGGGCTAGGCGCGATCATCGGAGAGGCGGTAGTAGCGATGCCAGACGGCAAACCTGAGAATCGTGCCCTGCGGCAATACACGACCGCGATCGTCGCGCTGCTTGTGATTGCCGCTCTCGGCTACAGCTTCTGGCTCGACGCACACTGGATGACGCTGTGCGCCGGACTGGCGCTGTTTCTCTTCGGCATGCAGTGTCTGGAAGAGGGATTGCGCGACCTCGCCGGCGACACGCTGGAACAGATGCTGGCACGCGGCACCTCCACGCGGTTCAAGAGCCTCATGATCGGCCTTGTCGGCACCACAGCGCTGCAGTCGAGCACGCTCGTCTCGCTCATGACGATCGCCTTCATCACCACCGGGCTGATCAGCCTCACCGCAGGCATCGTCATCATCTTTGGCGCCAATCTCGGTTCGACGACCGGCATCTGGCTGCTGGCGCTGGCGGGTCAGAATTTCAGTCTGTCGCCCTTCGCCCTGCCCTTGATGATCTTCGGGGTACTGGCGAGCTTCTTCGGGCCCAGATCCAAGGCAGCAGGGCGGATTCTGCTCGGCATCGCCTTCATCTTCCTCGGGATCGATCAGATAAAGGAGGGCTTCTCGACAGTCACCGAGAATTTCGACATGACGCAGTATCAACTGGCCGGCTGGCTCGGACGTCTGCTGTTCGTCGGTTTCGGCCTGATGTTGACCCTCGTGCTGCAGTCCACGCACGCGACACTGATGCTGACGCTCGCTGCACTGGCTCTGGGACAGGTGGACCTTGTGCAATCGGCAGCGATTGCGGTCGGCGCCAATGTCGGCAGCAGTGTCACAACCGCCGTCGCCGGGGCGCTCGGCGGCAACCGCAGCGGCCAGCGCCTGGCGTTGGCCCATGTCGTGTTCAATCTGGTGACTGCCACGCTTGCCTTCGTCTTCATGGACGCGCTGGTTGGCCTGACAGAGAGACTGGCCGGCTTCATCGCATTCGAGGACAACGACCTCATGATGCTGGCCATCTTCCACACCTTGTTCAATGGGCTCGGCGTCGTGATCTTCCTCCCACTGACGGATCGCTTTGCCCGTATGCTCGAGGCGGTTCTGCCGGACAGGCGCGAGCCGCGCGTGCTCATCATCGAGCCAGACAAACCAACGCCGGCGATCGAACCTATCCGCGCGCGCTATCTCGATCCGCAGGCGTTGAGTTCCCTCGATACGGCAGCGGCCGCCGTGGTGCGCGAACTCGGACATCTGGGGCGGCTGTCGATCGAAGTGATCTGCCACGCCCTTTACCTGCCGGTCAGCGTCCTGAACCGCATCAACCCGGACGATGCCATCATGCGGGCTCGCCCGGCGGAGGGCTATGCGAGCGCCGACGCGCTCTACCAGCAATACATCAAGGGGGTCTATGCCGATCTTCTCAGCTTCATGGGTCGCGTGGACACGGCCAAGGACGAGGCCCATCGCGATTTCTGGGCAGCATCCCAGATCGCTGCACTGCAACTGGTCGAGATCGTCAAGGACGCCAAGCATCTGCAGAAGAATCTCGGATTCTATTTGCGGCAGCCGGATTCTCCTGCCCGCGACGCGTATGTCGCGTTGAGACGACATCTGGTCACGGTGCTCCACGAAGCGCGATTGCTCGGCCGGGCCAATGTTGCAAGCGAGGGCTGGGAAGAGCGATTGCAGGCGCTCGCGGATATGGTCGCCTCGTTCCAGCAGGAATTCCGCTCCGGCCTTTTTGATGCCCTGAGGGCTGGAGACATCAACGGCATGCAACTCAGTTCCCTGCTCAACGACCTCGGCTATGCCGGTCGGATTGCGAAGGGATTGCGGACGCTTCTCCAGATGCGCCGCCCCGCCGAGAGCGAACTGTTGCGCGACCTTCAGATTACCGTGGACGACGAGGAGCCGCTCATCGTCCTTGGATGAACTTCGCCCTCTTTACGGGTGGTCGAGGCGTTCGCTCAGCACGGTCGGCAGCATGGCCGGAAGGTCCTCAGCGATCAGGCCAGGGCCGAAGCGGCGGCCGGCCTCCGCGTGCAGCCAGACAGCAGCAGCCGCCGCCTCGAACCCCGGCATGCCCTGAGCCGCCAGCCCGGCGATGATGCCGGCCAAAACATCGCCCGAACCGGCGGTTGCCAGCCATGGCGTGCCATTGGCGTTGATCGCTGTCCGCCCGTCGGGCGCCGCAATCACGGTATCGGGTCCCTTGTAGACGATCACGGCACCCGCGCGTCGGGCAGCCTTGCGGGCACGCTCCACCTTCGAGAGCGCCGAATCCGTCGCAATATCTGAAAAGAGGCGGCGGAACTCGCCCTCGTGCGGCGTCAGCACCGTGCGGACGCGGGGCGCGGCGGCTATGGCCGCAAACAGCTCGTCAGGCGTGTCGCGGAAGCTGGTGATGGCGTCGGCGTCGAGAACCAGCCCGATATCCCTGTCATGCTGCGACCCGCTGCCGAGCATCGTCTTGACGAAGGCACGACACTTCTCGCCGATGCCGAAGGCCGGGCCGATCACCATCGCGGACGGGGCCCGTTCGGACAGGAAGGCGCTCAATTCCGCAGATTCGTTGACCCTTTGGAGCATGATCGCGGTGAGGTGCGCAGCATTGACCATGATGGCATTCGCCGGCGAAAGCACTGTTACCGCCCCCGCACCGGCGCGGGCAGCGGCGACAGCGGAAAGCCGCGCCGCACCGGTGTTTGACGGGCCTCCGGAAAAGACCGCCGCATGGCCGCGCGCATATTTGTGTGTCGCAACGTCGGGAACGGGGAGCGCCTCGGACCACAGCGCCGGCACGTTCTCGAAGCAGAGCGGCCCGATCTCGTCCAGCACACCGGACGGAATTCCGATGTCGGCGACCACCGTTTCACCGCAGAGTGCCCGGCCAGGCTCCAGCAGATGGCCAGGCTTCTTGCGGAAGAAGGTCACCGTCCGCCCTGCCCTGATCGCGGCTCCTCGCGCCTGTCCCGTTTCGCCGGAAACGCCGGACGGTAGATCGACTGCAACGATCGGCGCCCCGGAAGAATTGGCCGTCCTGATTGCCTCCGCAGCAAGGCCGCCCACGGGCCCGGAAAGGCCCGCGCCAAACAGCGCGTCGACGATGACATCTCCAGCACCGGCTTCGAAGCGGTCCAGGGATTCGGATGCGACCGGACAATGAGCTTCCGCCAGTGCCGCGTCCGTTCCTGGACGCGGGCGCTTCTCGCGCCATATCCTGACGCCGATGCCCGCCTCTGCCAGAAGACGGGCAACGACATATCCATCGCCGCCGTTGTTGCCGCCGCCGCACAGGATGTGGACGTTCGCGGCGTCCGGATAGTGTTCGAGGACGCAACTCGCCACCGCCTGCCCGGCGCGCAGCATCAATCCGTAGCCGTCGAGGGGACCTCTGCCGATTGCGAGCCGGTCGGCCTGCGACATCTCCTGGGGGGTGAGAAGTTCGATCGTCATACACCATCCGTCGCTCAATTCGCGGAAAGAGTACAGCGGGGCGGGAGATGATCGCAATCCGCATCATTTGCCCATTATTGTTGCTGACTGCACATCATTTATGCAGAGTGCTGCACAGAAAGTGTCGGCGTGGGCATGTGGACCGGACCGAACAGACGGCAAAAGCGCCCCGAAGCAGCGGCCGGCTCCATGCATCATGCCAATCGCGTCCTTTTGCATCATCGGAAGCCGAGTTGGCACGGTTCGTGCTTACTCTTTCGGCGAAGCGGGAGGGCACTACCCGTTTTAGTTCCATCGGAGGCCGCGAACGGATGAAAAAGATCGAGGCGATCATCAAGCCTTTCAAACTTGACGAGGTGAAGGAGGCGCTGCAGGACGTCGGCCTGCAGGGCATCACCGTGACCGAGGCCAAGGGTTTCGGCAGACAGAAGGGCCACACCGAGCTCTATCGCGGGGCGGAATATGTGGTCGATTTCCTGCCGAAGGTGAAGGTTGAGGTCGTGCTGGCCGACGAGTCCGTCGAAGCCGCCCTCGAAGCCATCCGCAAGGCAGCCCAGACCGGTCGCATCGGCGACGGCAAGATCTTCGTTTCCAACATCGAAGAAGTCGTCCGCATCCGCACCGGCGAAACCGGTGCCGACGCCATCTGACGCGCCGGCCGGTTCCTTCATATTCAATCGTCACACAGGGAAAGAAAGCATGACGACAGCGAATGACATTCTGAAGCAGATCAAGGACAACGACGTGAAGTTCGTCGATCTGCGCTTTACCGATCCGAAGGGCAAGCTGCAGCACGTGACGATGGACGTGACGGCGGTGGACGAGGACATGTTCGCCGACGGCGTGATGTTCGACGGCTCCTCGATCGCCGGCTGGAAGGCGATCAACGAGTCCGACATGGTCCTGATGCCCGACACCGAGACGGCCCACATGGATCCGTTCTTCGCCCAGTCGACGATGGTCATCGTCTGCGACATTCTCGATCCGGTTTCGGGCGAGGCCTACAACCGCGACCCGCGCGGCACCGCCAAGAAGGCAGAAGCATATCTCAAGGCTGAAGGAATCGGCGATACGGTCTATGTCGGACCGGAAGCCGAGTTCTTCGTCTTCGACGACGTCAAGTACAAGGCAGACCCCTACAACACGGGCTTCAAGCTCGACTCCACCGAGCTGCCCTCCAACGACGACACCGATTACGAAACGGGCAATCTCGGCCACCGTCCGCGCGTCAAGGGCGGTTATTTCCCGGTCCCGCCGATCGACTCGCTGCAGGACATGCGCTCCGAGATGCTGACGGTAATGTCCGAAATGGGCGTAGTCGTCGAGAAGCATCACCACGAGGTGGGCGCGGCCCAGCACGAACTCGGCGTCAAGTTCGACACGCTGACCCGCAATGCCGACAAGATGCAGATCTACAAGTACGTGATCCATCAGGTGGCAAACGCCTACGGCAAGACCGCGACGTTCATGCCGAAGCCGATCTATGGCGATAACGGTTCGGGCATGCATGTGCACCAGTCGATCTGGAAAGACGGCAAGCCGACCTTCGCGGGCAACGAATATGCCGGTCTGTCGGAGAATTGCCTGTACTATATCGGCGGCATCATCAAGCACGCCAAGGCACTGAACGCGTTCACCAACCCGTCGACCAACTCCTACAAGCGTCTCGTTCCCGGCTTCGAGGCCCCGGTTCTGCTCGCCTATTCGGCGCGCAACCGCTCGGCCTCCTGCCGCATCCCCTTCGGCTCTTCTCCGAAGGCGAAGCGCGTCGAGGTCCGCTTCCCCGATCCGGCGGCCAACCCCTACCTCGCCTTCGCAGCGATGCTGATGGCCGGCCTCGACGGCATCAAGAACAAGATCCATCCCGGCCAGGCCATGGACAAGGATCTCTACGACCTGCCGGCGAAGGAACTGAAGAAGGTTCCGACCGTCTCCGCCTCGCTGCGTGAGGCGCTGATGAGCCTCGACAAGGACCGTGGCTTCCTCAAGGCGGGCGGCGTGTTCGACGACGATCAGATCGACGCCTACATCGAGCTGAAGATGGCGGAAGTGCTGCGTTTCGAGATGACGCCGCACCCTGTCGAGTTCGACATGTACTACTCGGTCTAAGCCGAGCCGCTTCAGGCAGACACATCGACCCGGCGGGCAACCGCCGGGTCTTTTTGTTGCTCAACCGGAGCACGCCGCTTCAATCGACCCCTGACCTGGCGCCATTCAAGGCGAATGCGTGCGCGCCGCGCTTGCCTGCCAGTTGGCTGCCACTGCCGGTGGGTCAAGGCGATGCAGATAATCGGTGCGCACTTCCAGCCAAGCGAAGCGAATCGAATTCTCGACGATTTCCCTGTCGTACTTCTTCAGTTCATCGGCGATCGGCGCCCAGCGTATCAACGCCTTCGGGCTTTCGTTGAAATGGCGCTCGTCAGATCCTTCCGTCGCCCAAACCGTCATTGCCAGGCGGTCCTCGAAGCCCTTGAGCCAATCGTCACGGCGCTCCTGCGGCGCCTCGGCGCAATTTTCCCCTATGCCGAGCGCGTAGCAGCGGCGGGCCATGTCCACCCTGTCGCTGTCAGAGAAGACCGGATCCACCGTGGCCCGGGCTATGCAGAAGCTGGTCAGGTCGGCCAAACTCGCCGCATAGACCTCAAACTTGGCGATGTTGATCGAGCGGACGAAAATCTCGTCATCGAACATCTTCGGATAACGGGTCCCCATCCGCTCCTTCAGATAGCCATAGAGCTTCTTCTGCGTGATCAGCGCGGAGCGCGTGCGCGCGAACTGACAGACGCGTTCGGCTGTATCGATAGGCGCCCTGTCCCGCCTGATCGATAGACGCGAGGCCGCATCGCGCAACCAGTTGGTAGCTTCCAAGATCTGTCTGGCAACTTCTTTCATGTCGTCAGTAGAACCATCCCCGCGCCAGTTGGAATGCTACCATAGCAGTATTTTCGCGATCCATGACTGTCTGTAATCATCGCATGAGCGCCGATTCTGCCTCAGTTCGGCGCAGAGGAGTGCAGGCATCCCGCCTGTAACAATGAGGGGAGGAACTTCCATGTCCAGCAATGATGCTGGGGCCAAGGAGCGGCATTGGGAGAAGACCAGGAACCTGACCTACGTCGTCCTGGCTCTCTGGCTGCTGTTCGCGATCATTATTCCTTGGTCCGCCAACGCACTGAATTCATTTACTTTCCTGGGCTTCCCACTGGGCTACTACATGTGTGTCCAGGGTTCGCTCATCGCATTCGTCGTTCTCATCTGGGTCCAGAATTGGCGTCAGGACCAGATCGATGACGAATACGGCGTCAGCGAGTGAGGAGACCGGGCAATGTCAACTCAGAACGCAAGAAGCGGACGCTTCATCGACAATCTCGGTAAGGTCTACGCGCTCTAGGCCCTGTTGACAAACCGGATTCCCAAATCAGTTGAAGCGTGATTGAAGATGGCTTTTGAAGGAGGCCATCTTGGCACGATTGCTGATGGAAGACGCGGAATGGGCGTTCTTCGAACAGTTCATTGTCGCGATCCGGGGCCGCGGCGGTCGCCCGGCGTCCAATCACCGGTTGGTTCTGGACGGCATCTTCTGGATCGCCCGCACCGGTGCGCAATGGCGCGATCTGCCCGAGGAGTTCGGCAAATGGTCAAGCGTCTACCGGCAGTTCCGCCGCTGGACGCTGGCCGGGTTGTGGGAGCTTGTGCTCGAAACCCTGAACGAAAGCGGGGTGGCGCCACCCCAGGTTCAAATGATCGATTCCACCATCATCCGGGCCCACCATCAGGCAGCCGGCGCAAAGGGGGGACTCAAAAAGAAGGTCTTGGCCGTTCAAAGGGTGGCTTCACGACCAAGATACATCTGATCGCCAATGGCTGGGGCCTGCCGGTCAGAGCCGAGATCACCGGTGGCGAAGTCTCCGACTACAAGGGGTATGACGCGCTCGTCGACGGGGATCTGCTCGCCGCCAGGGTTCTGATCGCGGACCGGGGATACGATTCCGATCACATCCGCGACGATACAGAGGCACGCGGCGGCACGCCGGTCATTCCCGGCAGAACAAATCGCAAGCAACAGGTTCCAATCGACCGCTTCGTCTACACTCTGCGCAACAGGATCGAGCGGTGCTTCAACAAGCTCAAATGCGCCAGACGTCTCGCAACACGTTACGACAAAACCGCCGCAAGCTATCTCGCCATCATCCACATCGTTGCAGCTCGATTATGGTTCAGGAGTTTGTCAACATGACCTACACACTCGGATTTCTCGTCTTTTTCGCCTTCATGGCCCTGCTCGAGCGCATGGGACTGGGGGCGCAGGCAATCGGCATCTGTTTCCTCCTGTTCACGATCGCCATCTACGCCATCATCGGCTGGCTGTCGCGCACGGCTGAGGTTGATGCCTACTACGTCGCCGGACGTGAAGTGCCGGCGCTGTACAATGGCATGGCGACGGCCGCCGACTGGATGTCGGGCGCGTCGTTCGTCGCACTGGCCGGTGGCGTCTATTTCGGCGGCTACCCCTATCTGGGCTTCATCGTCGGCTGGACGGGCGGCTATGTTCTCGTCAACGCGTTGCTGGCGCCATATCTGCGCAAGTTCGGCTGCTACACGGTGCCGGACTTCATCGGCACGCGTTACGGTGGAAACACGGCTCGACTGTGCGCCGTCATCGTGCTTGTTGCCGCGTCCTTCACCTATGTGACGGCGCAGATCAACGCAACCGGCACCATCGCCGCGCAGACGCTCGGCATCCCCTTCGAGCTCGGCGTCTATCTCGGCCTGCTCGGCATCTTCATCTGCTCGATGCTCGGCGGAATGCGCGGTGTCACCTGGACGCAGGTCGCCCAGTACATCGTGCTCATCATCGCCTATCTGGTGCCGATCATCTGGATGTCCAACAAGCAAGGCTTCGGCATCATTCCGCACTTTTCCTACGGCGAAGCCGTCGGCCGGATCGCGGAACTGGAGGCGCAGTTCGGGCTGCAACCGGCGGCGGAAGCGATCTCAGGCGTCTCGGTGCTCACCACGCCGCAGAACGAACCGGCCGGCCACGGCTGGGCAATGGTGTCACTCGCCATCTGCATGATGGCCGGCACAGCCTCACTGCCGCATATTCTGATGCGCTACTTCACGACGCCTTCGGTCCGCGCAGCACGCCGCTCCGTCGGCTGGTCCCTGTTCTTCATCTTCCTTCTGTACTTCTCGGCACCGGCGCTCGCCACGCTGACGAAGCTGCAGCTGCTCGATCCGAATCTGCCCACGGCAGTCATCGGAAAGGCATTCGAGGAAGTGTCGAATCTGGAGTGGATCAAGCACTGGAGCTCGGTCGGCATGCTTGCCGTAGCCGACCAGAACGGCGACGGAATCGTTCAGTTGAACGAGTTCTTCATGCGGCCTGACATCGTCGTGCTTGCCACACCGGAAATCGCGGGCCTGCCCTATGTGATCTCCGGCCTCGTGGCCGCCGGCGGCCTGGCTGCCGCCATGTCGACCGCCGACGGGTTGCTGCTGGCGATCGCCAATGCGCTGTCGCACGATCTTTACTACAAGATCATAGACCCGCGGGCCGATACGGCACGGCGCCTCATCGTCGCCCGTATCCTGCTGCTGTTCATCGGTCTGGCTGCGGCGTTCATCGCCTCACTCAAACTGACGGGTATCCTGGGCGCCGTGGCATGGGCATTCGACTTCGCCTGTTCCGGTCTCTTCTTCCCGCTGGTTCTCGGCGTATGGTGGAAACGGGCCAACCGGGCCGGTGCGATCGCCGGCATGATGGGCGGTTTCCTCGTCGGCTCGTGGTATCTCTACATGGTCTACAACGGCCTGATGGATCCCTGGTTCGGCATCGATCACATCCGCTTCGGCATCATCGGCATGCCGGTCAGCCTAGTGTGCATGGTCGTCGTCAGCCTGCTGACGCCGGCACCGAGCAAGGAAATCCAGGACATGGTCGACGAAGTGCGCATCCCGCACGGTGCGACCATCCTTGCCGCCGGCCATTGATCGGTATTAAAGCTTGCAAGGGGGCGGGCACGATCCCGCCCCCTTCTCTTTGTTCTTACGCGGTTCCGGACGGGAAACCGGCGAACACTTTTTTCGGAACGGCTCTTGGGAGGGGCATGCATCTTGGAAGATCTGATCTTCATCCATCCGATTTGGGTGATCGTGGTGGACTATATCCTCGGCGTCATCATGTGGACGCTCATCGGACGCGCAGCCATGAACCTGTTCCTGTCGGAGGATTCCGACTTCTTCTTCATGCGCGTCTTCGTGAAATTCACCAACCCGATCCTGCGCGTGTTCCGTCCGATCACGCCCGGCTTCCTGATCGAGCCGCTCGTGCCGCTCTTCGTTGCCTGGTTCTTCTTCATGATCCGGTTTTATCTGATGCCATGGCTGCTGGGATATTCGGTCATGGGCATGCTGTCATTCCCGCTGGAAAGCGACATCGCACAAGGACTGTACGAACTCTTCGGCCCCGGAAGATGAGATCGTAATTCAAGGCGATGCGGGACGATGTTCATGCATCGCCTCATGATCCCCTCGTCTGAGATCCATGGCGACATCGGGCAGTCGTCAATTGAACAACATGCCCTTGTCCCGTCCTTAGGGCGAAGGATGCGGTCTCTTATATCAGCGACGAAACTATTCGCGGAGCGCTCCCAGCAGCGCCGCAGCCGCCCTCATGTCGGCCAGCCGCGATGCGCGCCGTGCCTTCGCTTCGGCGTCCTCGCCCCATTGTGCGATATTCCAGTCCTCGTCCACATGCGCCGCCGACCAGGCCTCGTCCACGGTGAGGAGCCCGTCATCAACGGCCAGCGCCAGGAGCGCCGAGCCGGTGAGGCTCGTCATGACATGCAGGCCCGATAGTCGAAAAGGCTCCTTGCGCATGGACAGATGAACACCAAGCGCGGAGATCGCCTCGCGAGGCTGATCGACATGCATGACGCCCTCAGCCAGAATGAGCCGGGCGCCAAGACTGCCGCGGGCCCAATCGAGAACCGGATCCCATGCTTCGGCCTGCAACTCCACCAGGCGCTGCGGCGCATCGGCCCGATAACAGAGAAGGTCCGACGAGGCATAGCGCAAGATGTCCTCCATAACCGCCTGAGGATCGTTCGCCACACCGTCGAGGGCCGTGTTGGCAAGCCGCGTGACCGGCATGGACACGGGATCGATCTCTTCACCTTGCGCGGAGAACTCCGAGGCAACTAGGTCCGCGACCATTCGCGTCGGCAGCAGCAAGAGTGCCCTCCCCGGCGTCTTGACCGTCTTGCCGTCCAGCATCACCACATGGCCGTCGTCCTGCGATGCAACGCCGACGTCCTTGTAGAAGCGGCGCGGCAATGGCTGGCGCATCTGCTTCTGGGCCCGCTTCATCGGATCGGGATCGGGATCGGACAGTTGTTCGCCGTTCTCCAGATCGTTCAACAGATCACGCATTGGCAACTCCAATTCTTTCTCCGGTCCGCAACAGACCGGAACACCTGGGTTGGAAAGGAGACGGTCAAATACCGGTTCAAGACTGCGCCTTTCGGCGCGGCCGATTGACGATGAGCAGCCCCGCGGCAATCAGGCCGAGGGCAAGGAATATTCGCACCGTCAGCTGTTCGTCGAGCAACACGCCGCCCATCAATACACCAAATGCCGGCGTGAGAAAGGCAAAGCTCGACAGGCCCGACGCGGGATAGCGCCGCATCAGCCAGAACCACAGAAGATAGGTGAAGGCGACGATGTAGAACGCCTGAAACAGCAGAGCGAGCACCGGAACGACAGAAATGTCGCGAATGGCCGGTCCGGACAGCCAAAGCAGCGGCATCAGGACCACGGCGGATACGGCAAGCTGATACAGGAGAATCTTTTCCGCGCTCGCGCGGGCCAGTCGCGACCCCTTGATGACAAGTGTGGTTGCCGCCCAGAGCACGCCCGCGACAAGACACATCATGTCGCCGATGATCGCGTCGGGGCCCGGCAGGCTCAGCTTGTCCGAAAAGACCAGGGCAACGCCACTGAACGCCAGCGTCACGCCGGCCAGCTTCATCACCGACATGCGTTCGCCGAGCACAAAATGCGCGCCCAACAAGACCCAGAACGGCATTGTGTTGACCATCAGCGTGCTGCGGGCAACGCTCGTATATTCCAGTCCCCAGAAAATCAGGACGAACTCTGCGCCGAACAACGCCCCGGCAACCACCCCCGGCAGAAGTGTCCCGTCACGTTCGAACAGTGCAATGCGACGCCAGCGACACCAGCCAAAGACGCAGAACGCGGCGATCGCCGAGCGTGCGATGGTAAGGAACACGGGATGGAATCCCGCGTTCGCCAACTTCGCCGCGACACCGTTGAGCCCCCAGGAGAAAGTCAGGCCGATCATCAACACGGCGGCCGCCAGATCGATGCTGTCGCGGCGGTCGAAATTGTCGACGGCAACCGACATCAGGCGTCGTCCGCCTCCGCCTCGTCAAACCCAAGAAGGTTCCAGCTTTGGCGCATGTGGGCCGGCAAGGGGGCGGTGACGTCTATGACGCCTCCATCGGGATGCGGAATCACGATGCGCCGCGCGTGAAGATGCAGCCGGTTCTGGATGCCGCCGGGCAACTCCCAGTTCTGGTCGGCAAAGAAATATTTGGGATCGCCGATGATCGGATGGCCGATGTGGGCAGCATGCACCCGGAGCTGGTGCGTGCGGCCCGTGTGCGGCTCCAATTCCAGCCAGGAGAGCGCCTGGCCGGCCTGCTCGACGAGCCGGTAGTTGGAAATGGCGTGATCGGCGTCCGGTTCGCCGTGGCGTGCCACGCGCATGCGGTCGCCGTCGGGCGTCTGTTCCTTGACCATCCAGGTCGAAATCTTGTCCTCGCGCTTCTTCGGCACGCCACGCACGAGTGCCCAATAGGTCTTCTTGGCGTCGCGGCCGCGAAAGGCCTCGCCCAGCCGCATGGCGGCAAGCCGGGTTCGCGCAACGACGAGCACGCCGGATGTGTCACGGTCGAGGCGATGCACGAGCCGTGGCTTCTCGCCCTTCTTGTTGCGCCACGCTTCGAGCATCTGGTCGACATGGCGCGAAACGCCCGAACCACCCTGGACGGCAAGCCCCGACGGCTTGTTGAAGACGAAGACCTTGGGATCTTCATGAAGCAGCATCTTCTGCAGAATGTCGGCATCACGCTGATCGCGGATGGTGCGCTGGGTCAGCGGCGCATCACCCTTGCGGTCGACCGAAAGCGGCGGCACGCGGATGACCTGTCCAGGCTCGACGCGCGTGTCGGCCTTGGCGCGCCCGCCATTGACGCGCACCTGGCCCGAACGCAGCAATTTCTGCAGATGGCCGAAGCCAAGCCCGGGAAAATGCGTCTTGAACCATCGGTCGAGCCGCATGCCCGCTTCGCCCGCTTCGACGGTGATCTGTTGTATGCCTGCCATGTCCGACTGTCCTACTCTGCCCGGCCATTAGCATCGCCCGGGCGTCGTTGCGAGCCTCAATCACGAATGCGATCGAGGATCGGTGCATTCTTCAGTGCCCGCGTTCGCCATACTGGATGACCTCAACCTTCTCCAGCGTCACAAGGCCGCTCGTCATAATCAGCTCGAGCTCCGGCAGGAAGGAGGCGATCTTTTCCTCGCTGTCGACGATCTCGATCACGAGCGGCATGTCTTCCGACAGCCGCATGATCTTCATCGTATGCAGACGGCTGGAGCGGCCATACCCCAACGCGCCGCGGGTGACCGTTGCCCCAGCGATCTGCATTTCCCTCGCCTTCAATACGATCGCCTCGTAGAGCGGGCGATCGTCGGCACGGTCGTTCTCGCCGATGAATACGCGCAGCAGCTGAGCCTGTCTCGGTATCGTGCTCATAGCTCTTCACCTCGCAACCTGTTCATACGCGATCCCCAACTGTCACCGAGCCAGACGGCGATGAACCAGGACAGGAGCGACACCCCGACATATGCGGCCGCCATCGGCCACCGTCCTTCCTGCAGCATCCCGAACGTCTCCAGACTGAACAGGGAAAAGGTTGTGAACCCGCCACAAAATCCTGCCATGACGAACTGCCTCTGCAGCGTGCCGGCAAAGATGCGTCCGCCCGGGGCAGTCAACGCAGCATAGAGCCCGATCAGGAAGGAGCCGATGATGTTGGCTGCAAGCGTCCCCCAGGGGAATGCCGAGCCGAGATATTCAAGGCTCGCAATCGATACGAGCGCCCGCGTCAAGCCGCCCGCCATGCTGCCAAGCCCCACGGCTCCATACAGGACGAGGCTATTGCGAACCGGCGCGTACGTTGGCCGACGCAACCCTCGCCCCGGCTCGCCGGCCATCGACTTGCCATCCGGCTCAACATCGCGCGCAGGGGTGAGCTTGTCCATCTCACACTCCGGGCATCATCGTCATCGCGATGCGAAATCCGATGGCGGCGGCACCAAGCCCCAGAACGACGGACAGCCCGACATTGAGACCGGCGCGCCGCCAGTCGCCATCGCGGATCAATGCGAGGGTCTGCAGACTGAAGGAAGACACGGTCGTGTAGCAGCCGAGAAATCCGGTGACGGTCAACGCCCAGGCGTGAGGCCCGTGAAAAGCGAAGCCGCTCGATGCAGCGGCCGCAACCGCACCGACCGCGCAAGCGCCCGACACATTGACGGCCATGGTCCCCCATGGAAACGTCTCGCCGACACGGCGTGCGACAATGCCCGACACGAAGAACCGTGCCATGCCGCCCAGAGCACCGCCGACCGCGACCCAAATCAGGCCGAAGAGCAATTCAGATCCAACCGCCAATGCGAGATCGCCTTCCATCGAGCTGCCGCATGCTCTTCCTGTAGCGACAGATCGCCGATGTCAAATACCGCGCGCCTGCAGGCGAGGCGCTCCGGCCGTGCAAAGCTGCGCCCAGATGGCGCGGGATCCGCGAGCGCGATCAGTCAGCAGACGGTCGTGCCGCAGGTCCTGAATGTGAAGTCGGCTTCGTCTTCCCGCCGCACTGCATCAAATTGCCGACCGTCGACACACTGGATCCGCGCCTCGAAAGTCCAAAGTCCGCCTTGCCGATACTCTCGAACGTTGAGGTGATAGGCAACCTCGCACTGCTTCTCCATTGCGGCCTGACTGGAAAGATCATCCAGCCAAGCCGGGTCCGCCGACTGGGCAGCCGTCATTCCTGTTTGACCGGCGAGGCAGGAACAAAGGACTGTCAGAGCAAGGATTGAGCGAAGGTTCATGCCAGCAGTCTCCACATCGGCGGAACTTGCCCGCCTTGAGGCGACGCTGCGTTGATCGAGGTCAATAATGGCCTATGACGCGCTATCGCCGGCATGGGCCAATCCGACCCCACCGTGCGGAACAACCGGCGTGCTGGAATCGAACCCGGCGATCAACGGGCGCGCCGCGGCAATTGCGTCGCGAACGGCAGGAAGAGAGAGCGAGGCCTTGTGGCTCTTCTCGTCGACCCAGGCCTCGGTGATCCAGATGGCATCGTCGTCAGAGGGATCACTGGAAATGATGTAGCTGAGGCAGCCAGGCATCGCATCGATCCCCCGGAGCAATATGGCAATCAATTCCTCGCGCTTGCCCGGCTGCGCCCGCATCTTGCCGATCAATCCGAACATGGTTCACTCTCCGTTTGTCGCGCCTATCCGCGGCGCTCCGTCCGCAGCCTTGCCCAATAATCGAGACGTTTCTTGATCTCCCGCTCGAAACCGCGCTCCGGCGGATTGTAGAAGGACTGGCGGCCGAGTTTCTCGGGAAAATAATCCTGGCCGGAAAACGCCTCCGGCGCGTCATGATCATATTCATACCCCGCACCGTACTCCTCCTGCTTCATCAGCTTGGTCGGCGCGTTCAAGATATGCTTGGGCGGCATCAGCGAACCGTGCTCCTTGGCCACGCGCATCGCGGCCTTGAAGGCGGTGTAGACGGCGTTCGATTTGGGGGCGGTCGCAAGATAGACACAGGCTTCGGCAAGCGCCAGTTCGCCCTCAGGCGATCCCAGATAGTCGTAGGCGTCCTTGGCCGCGCTGGCGACCACCAGCGCCTGCGGGTCCGCCAGCCCGATATCCTCGCTCGCCATACGCACGAGACGGCGACCGATATAGAGCGGGTCCTCGCCGGCATCGAACATGCGCGCCAGATAGTAGAGAGCGGCATCGGGATCGGACCCCCGGACCGATTTGTGCAACGCGGATATCAGGTTGTAGTGCCCGTCCTGGCTCTTGTCGTAGATCGGGGCGCGGCGCTGTACAATGCGCTGCAGATCCTCGTCCGTGAAGACTTCGTCGGAGCGGGCCGCCCGCCAGACCTCCTCGCAGAGCGTCAGGGCGGCACGGCCGTCTCCATCGGCCATGCGGATGAGCACGGCCCGTGCCGCCTCGTCGAGCGGCAGCGGCTTCTGTTCAGCCTGCTCGGCCCGAGCGAGCAATCTGGCGATGCTTTCGTCCGCAAGGGCGCGGAAGGTCAGAACACGGGCGCGCGACAGCAAAGCGGCATTCAGTTCGAAGGATGGGTTCTCGGTCGTAGCGCCCACCAATATGACCGTTCCATCCTCCATGACCGGCAGGAAGCTGTCCTGCTGGGCACGGTTGAAACGGTGGATCTCGTCGACGAAGAGGAGCGTCTGGCGGCCATTGGTGCGCCGCATGCGCGCCGTCTCGAAAACCTTCTTGAGATCGGCCACACCGGAGAATATGGCCGAGATCTGCTCGAAGGCGAGACCGGTCTCTCCGGCCAGAAGCCGCGCGACCGTCGTCTTGCCCGTTCCCGGCGGGCCCCAGAAGATCATCGACCCCAGGGAGCCGGAATGGATCATCCGGGTCAGCGTGCCGTCCGGTCCCGTCAGGTGTTCCTGGCCCACGACATCATCGAGCAACGCCGGGCGCAGGCGGTCGGCAAGCGGGCGCCCTCCATCGCGCGGTGCACCAGTCGGGTTATCGAACAGATCGGCCATGGCGAAGCCGTCAGAAGCGGATCATCTGTCGGATCAGACGGCCATCGCGCTCGATCGTGAAGCGCCACCAGCGCGTATCCTCGCCCGACGCTGTGCGCAGACTTTCCGTCGAATCGATCTCTCGCCCGTTGATCTGGCGGACGATATCGCGTGGCCGCAAACCGACGTTGGCGGCAGGTGAATTTCGCGCCACCTCCACGACCGCGACGCCATGCAGCCCGGTCGGCAGGCGCAGACGCTGGGCGAGACGTGGCGACAGTTCTGCGACGCGTGCGCCGGCGAAAGGGCTTGTGCCGCCGATACTCACCGGCGTGCCACCTGCGTTTTCCGGCGCCCGCGCAAGTTCGATGTCGATTTGCCGCTCCTTTCCCTGGCGCGCCACGACAACATGGGCGGTGCTGCCGACAGACAGCGTCGCCAGACGGTAGCCGAGCGCGTCGACATGCTCGATGGCGACACCGTTGAGGCGCATCACCACGTCGCCGGGTTTCAGTCCGGCCCTGGCAGCAGGACCGTCCTCGTCCACCGAGGAAACCAGGGCGCCAATGGCCCGGTCCATACCCAGAGCCTCGGCAATCTGCCCGGTCACGGGATCAAATGCAGCGCCGATGTAGGGCCTTTCGAAATAGTCTTCACCGCGCTTGGCCGATTCGACCACTGAGCGCACGATGTTGGCCGGAATGGCAAAGCCGATCCCGTTGGATCCGCCGGACCGGGAATAGATCGCGGTGTTGATTCCCACGAGTCGTCCGTTCATGTCGATCAACGCACCCCCGGAATTGCCGGGATTGATGGCGGCATCAGTCTGGATAAAGAAGCCGAAATCCGAGACACCCACATGGTTGCGAGCAAGAGCAGAGACAATACCGCTCGTCGTCGTCTGCCCAACGCCGAAGGGGTTGCCTATGGCCAGGACCAGATCGCCGACCTCAAGCGCGTCGGAGTTTCCGAAGTCCAGCGCCGCGAACGCCTTGTCGCCATCGATCTTGAGAACGGCCAGATCGATCGTCTCGTCCTTAAGGATCACCTGGCTTTCGAACTCCAGGCCATCCGACGTCGCGACCTTGACCTCCTCGGCATTGCGGATCACGTGATAGTTCGTGACCACGATCCCGGAGGGATCGACGATGACGCCCGAGCCCAGCGACGACTGTACCCGCGGCGGCATCTGGTTGCCAAAGAACTGTTCAAAAAAGGGATCGCCCGCGAACGGCGAACGCGCCCGCACCAGCTGCTTGGCATAGACGTTGACCACGGCAGGCGCCGTTTCCTTGACCAGCGGCGCGAAGGAGAGCTGAATCTCCGAACGCCCCAGTGGTATCCTCTTTGCCGCTTCCGGCCCGGTTGGCTGTGCCTGACCGGACGAACCCATCAGTTCGCCCAGGAACCCTCGCAAGCCGGTCGTCCCCTCTTCGGCGACGACAGAGCCTGGCCCAAACATGCCGATGACGATTGCACATGCGATCAGGGACGCAAATAGGTGCCTGGGCTTGCGATACATGGTGTCTCCATTGTCGTGCGTGGCGCTGCCGTGACGGTCCTTGCCATGCTCATATGACGAATGTCGGGCATCCATTTGATATCGCCGGCGCGTTCGGTCAAGGCGCCCGCAGGCGGCGAACCGGGTATAGGTCACAATCGCCTGGCCACCGAACAAAAAAGGGGCCGCGAGGGCCCCTTCCTTGCAAATACTTGCCGATGCAGATTACGCGGCTTCAGCCTCGGCGGTTGCCTCTTCGGCTTCCAGACGTGCACGGTCTGCAGCGCCCTTGGCGCTGGTGTCGCGGTCCACGAACTCGATTACGGCCATGGCCGCGTTGTCGCCGTGACGGAAGCCTGCCTTCATGATGCGCAGGTAACCGCCATTGCGCTGTGCATAGCGCGGCGCGATCGTGTCGAAGAGGCGCTTGACCAGCTGGTCGTTGCCGATCGCCGAAATGGCCTGCCTGCGGGCATGCAGGTCGCCGCGCTTGCCGAGCGTGACGAGCTTCTCCACGATGGGCCGAAGCTCCTTTGCTTTCGGCAGCGTCGTGGTGATCTGCTCATGCTCGATGAGCGAGGCAGCCATATTCGAGAACATGGCCTTACGGTGGCTGGATGTACGATTGAGCCGACGGCCAGAACGTCCATGGCGCATGAGCTTACTCCTTCAAATGTCTCTGCGAGACATGATCTGACACCGAGGCCTTCGCCTCCGCGGATCACGCTCAGTACTGATCTTCGTAACGTTTTGCGAGATCTTCGATGTTGTCCGGCGGCCAGTCCGGAACTTCCATTCCAAGATGGAGGCCCATGGCTGCCAGCACTTCCTTGATCTCGTTGAGCGACTTGCGGCCGAAATTCGGCGTGCGCAGCATCTCGGCCTCGGTCTTCTGGATAAGATCGCCGATGTAGACGATGTTGTCGTTCTTGAGGCAGTTGGCCGAACGCACCGAAAGCTCCAGTTCGTCGACCTTCTTGAGCAGCGCCGGATTGAAGGCCAGTTCGGTCGCCTGCTCGGCGGCCACTTCCTTCTGCGGCTCTTCGAAGTTGACGAACAGGCCGAGCTGGTCCTGCAGGATGCGCGCGGCAAATGCCACGGCGTCCTCGCCGGTCACCGAACCGTCGGTCTCGATGGTCATGGTCAGCTTGTCGTAGTCGAGGACCTGACCCTCACGGGTGTTCTCGACCTTGTAGGAGACCTTCTTGACAGGCGAATAGAGGCTGTCGACCGGAATGAGACCGATCGGAGCGTCTTCAGCTCGGTTGCGCTCGGCCGGCACATAGCCCTTGCCCGAATCGACGGTGAATTCCATGCGGATTTCCGCACCTTCGTCCAGCGTGCACAGCACGTGGTCGGGGTTCAGCACCTCGACGTCGCCGACGGTCTGAATGTCGCCGGCGGTGACCGAACCCGGTCCCTGCTTGCGCACGACCATGCGCTTCGGGCCCTCGCCTTCCATGCGGATGGCGATCTCCTTGATGTTGAGAACGATGTCGGTCACGTCCTCACGCACGCCGGGGATCGACGAAAACTCGTGCAGCACGCCGTCGATCTGCACCGCGGTCACGGCCGATCCGCGCAGCGACGACAGGAGCACGCGGCGCAGCGCATTGCCGAGCGTGAGCCCGAAACCGCGCTCGAGCGGCTCAGCCACAAGCGTCGTGACATTGCTGTTCTTGGTCGAGAACTCGATCTTGCTGGGCTTGATGAGTTCCTGCCAGTTCTTCTGGATCATAGTGTTTCCTTCCTTTTCCCGACACCATCCAATCGTGACGGGCAAGCTGGAAAAAGGCCGACCGGCGCATCGCGCCGGCTTGCGGCCTGGGCACAATCGTTAGACGCGGCGCTTCTTGCGCGGACGGCAGCCATTGTGCGGGATCGGCGTCACGTCGCGGATCGACGAGATGGTGAAGCCGGCGGCCTGCAGGGCACGCAGGGCAGACTCACGACCGGAACCGGGGCCACAGACCTCGACCTCGAGCGTGCGCATGCCATGCTCCTGCGCCTTCTTGGCGCAATCCTCAGCCGCGATCTGTGCGGCGAAGGGGGTCGACTTGCGCGAACCCTTGAAGCCCTGAGCCCCCGCCGACGACCAGGCAATGGTGTTGCCCTGTGCGTCGGTGATGGTGATCATCGTGTTGTTGAACGTCGAGTTGACGTGAGCAACGCCCGACGAAATGTTCTTGCGTTCGCGACGGCGAACACGTGTGGCTTCCTTGGCCATATCTATCCTTTCATTCGATATCGACGCCGCCGTAACGCCAGCGGCTACACCTTGGAACAGGGCTGCAGGAGAACAGGGCAGTCCGGGATCAGGCGAGGCGTACCGGTCGCCCGCTACGCAAACCCAATGCCCTAAGGCCTTACTCCCCTACCCCTTGAATCACTTCTTCTTGCCTGCGATGGCCTTCGCCGGACCCTTGCGGGTGCGTGCATTCGTATGCGTACGCTGGCCGCGCACGGGCAGCGAACGACGATGGCGCAGACCGCGATAGCAGCCGAGGTCCATCAGACGCTTGATGTTCATCGACGTGTCGCGGCGCAGATCGCCTTCGACCTGATAGTCACGGTCGATCGTTTCACGGATCTGGAGCACTTCTGCGTCGGTCAGCTGGTGGACGCGGCGCTCGGCGGGGATGCCGACCTTTTCCACGATTTCCTGAGCCAGCTTGGGGCCAATGCCGTGAATATACTGAATCGCTATGACGACGCGCTTGTTCGTCGGAATATTGACGCCTGCTATACGGGCCATTTCATTCTCCATTTGGGCCGGAATAACCGGCGCTTCAAGTTATCCCGCGTCCGGTGGAGGCCGGCCCTTGCGGGGGTTCCTTCTCGATGCTGCTGACAGGTCCGTGCGAACGATGCAGCGCCAATCCTGACTGGAAGATGGGCCGCATTATTCTAAAAGCACGAAAATGTCAAGCCATCATGCAATTCAATCCCGGTCGAACTTGCCGAGCACGCTTTCGATCTGCTGCGTCACGACGTCGATGTCCGCCATTCCGTCGACCGTGCTGAGCTTGCCCTTGGCGTAGTAGTAGCCGATCAACGGCGACGTGTCCTTGTAATATGCCTGCAGACGGGTGCGCAGCGTCTCGGCATTGTCATCGGGCCGCCGCTTGAATTCAGTCGAACCGCAATTGTCGCAAACGTCCGCGACCTTCGGCTTGCGGTTTGTGTCATGATACCCCGCGCCGCAATTGGCGCATGTGTAGCGCCCGGAAATGCGCTCGACCAAAATCTCGTCATCGACCTTCAATTCGATGACCGCATCCAGCGCCAGCCCCTTGCGCTCCAGCATGGCTTCAAGGGCATCGGCCTGAGCCAGAGTGCGCGGATATCCGTCAAGGATGAAGCCAGCGGCGCAGTCATCGGCATCAATCCGCTCTGAAACGATATCGTTGACGATTTCGTCAGAGACCAGCTTGCCGGCATCCATGACGGCCTTGGCACGCTGTCCGACTTCGCTGCCGGCCTTGACCGCGGCCCGCAACATGTCTCCGGTCGACAATTGAGGGATGCCGTGCTTCTCGACGAGCCGTTGCGCCTGGGTTCCCTTTCCCGCTCCCGGCGGTCCGAGCAGTATCAGCCTCATTTCCCTCTCTTTCCTCCGCGCAGCTTCGACTTCTTGATCAACCCCTCATATTGGTGGGCGATCAGGTGTCCCTGAATCTGGGCGACCGTGTCGAGCGTTACACTGACAACGATCAGAAGCGAAGTGCCACCAAGGTAGAAAGGAACGCCGGTCGCGGAGATCAGGAACTCCGGCAACAGGCAGACAAGAACGAGATAGATCGCGCCGACGACCGTGATGCGGGTCAGCACGTAATCAATATACTCGGCCGTGCGCTCGCCGGGCCTATAGCCCGGAATGAAGCCCGAATGCTTCTTGAGTTGGTCGGCCGTATCCTTCGGATTGAACACAATGGCCGTGTAGAAGAATGCGAAGAACGCAATCAAGCCGGCATAGAGCAACATATAGAGCGGCTGGCCGTGACCGAGCGTCGCCAGGAGACTGTTGGCCCAGGCGGGCATCGTCGTCGATTGAGAAAAGCCGGCAATGGTCGCAGGCAGCAGCAGCAGAGACGAGGCGAAGATCGGCGGGATCACGCCTGCCGTATTGAGCTTCAGAGGCAGATGGGACGTGTCGCCCTGGAACATACGATTGCCGACCTGGCGCTTCGGATACTGGATGAGAAGACGTCTCTGCGCACGCTCGAAGAACACGATCAAGGCGATCACCGCGACGGCCAGAATGATGATCGCGAGGATGATTCCGGTCGACAATGCGCCGGTCCGTCCGAGTTCCAGCGTGCCGCCGAGCGCGCTCGGCAGCCCCGCGACGATGCCCGAGAAAATGATCAGCGAGATGCCGTTGCCGATGCCGCGGGCCGTGATCTGCTCGCCGAGCCACATCAGGAACATCGTGCCGCCGACGAGCGTAATGACCGCCGACAGTTTGAAGAACCAGCCCGGATCGGCAACGATCCCCGCGCCGCTCTCAAGGCCCACCGCAATGCCATAAGCCTGCACCGTCGCAAGAAGGACCGTACCGTAACGCGTGTACTGGTTGATGACCTTGCGCCCCTGCTCGCCCTCCTTCTTCAGCTGCTCGAGCGTGGGCACGATCGACGTCATCAGCTGCATGATGATGGAGGCGGAGATATAGGGCATGATGCCGAGCGCGAAGATCGCCATGCGCTCGACGGCGCCGCCGGCAAACATGTTGAACATGCCCAGCACGCCACCGGACTGTTGCTGAAAGGCCTGGGCGAACGCGTCGGGATTGATTCCCGGGATGGGGATATAGGTGCCGAGCCGGTAGACGAGCAAGGCGCCGAGCGTGAACCAGATCCGCTTCTTGAGGTCTTCCGCCTTTGCAAAGGCAGAAAAGTTCAGATTGGATGCCAATTGCTCAGCAGCAGACGCCATGAAAAATTCTCCGCTCCGTCACGCAGACGAGCCGCCCGGGCGGGCGGCGCGCTTCTTGCGAAGCCCCGAAATAGGCTCCGCCGGGCAATGATGCAAGCGGCAGCTCATCGCTGCCGCTGTACAATGCCACTTATTCGGCCTCGGCCTTTTTTTCCGGCAGCTTGACCGAACCGCCAGCCTTCTCGACCTTCTCGATGGCCGCCTTGGATGCACCGGCGACGTCGAAGCTCACCTTGGCCTTGATTTCGCCGTCGGAAAGCAGACGGACACCATCCTTGGCGCGACGCAACACACCCGCCGTAACCAGCGCCTCAACCGTAACGGTCTCCTTGGGATCGAGCTTGTTGGCGTCGATCGCCGCCTGCACCCGGGCCAGGGAAACCGTATTGAAGTCCTTGGCAAAGATGTTCTTGAAGCCGCGCTTCGGCAGACGGCGGTAGAGCGGCATCTGGCCACCCTCAAAGCCGTTGATCGCCACGCCCGAACGGGACTTCTGTCCCTTCACGCCGCGCCCGCCGGTCTTGCCCGATCCCGAGCCGATACCGCGCCCGACACGCTTGCGGGAATGGGTTGCGCCGTCCTTGTCGCGCAATTCATTGAGTTTCATGATCAAATCTCCCGCGACGTTCAAGCCTCGTCCACGATACGGACGAGGTGTTGCACTTTCGCGATCATTCCGCGCACCGCAGGAGTGTCCTCAAGCGTGCGGCGGCGATGCATCTTGTTCAAGCCCAGACCAACCAGCGTCTGACGCTGAGCGGCGGGGCGGCGAATGGGGCTGCCGATCTGCTCGACGGTGATCGTCTGGCCCTTCTTCTTTTCAGCCATTGTCGTCAATCCTCTTCAAGCCGACGCCATCATTCCTCGACGGCCGCCGCGCCGCGGCGCGCCTGGAGCGTCGAGTACTTGATGCCGCGATGGGCAGCGATATCCTTGGGATGCATCTGGCGCTTGAGCGCGTCGAACGTGGCCCGCACCATGTTGTAGGGATTGGAGGTTCCCATCGACTTGGCGACAACGTCGTGAACGCCGAGCGTCTCGAACACGGCGCGCATCGGACCACCGGCGATGATACCGGTACCAGCCTTGGCCGAACGCAGAAGCACGCGGCCCGCACCATGACGGCCTTCGACGTCGTGATGCAGAGTGCGGCCGGAACGCAGCGGCACGAAGATCATGTCGCGCTTGGCGCTCTCAGTCGCCTTGCGGATGGCTTCCGGCACCTCGCGCGCCTTGCCGTGGCCGAAGCCGACGCGGCCCTTCTGGTCGCCGACGACGACGAGTGCGGCGAAGCCGAAGCGACGGCCACCCTTCACCACCTTCGCGACGCGGTTGATATGAACGAGCTTGTCAACGAACTCGCTGTCGCGCTCCTCGCGGTCACGACCGCGACCTTCTCTACGTTCCTGTGCCATTTCCTAGTCCTTGTTCTTTTCCGGTAGCACGGTTGTTGAAAGAAAATAGCCGCCCCAGGCACCGCAAGAGCACCGGCGGCGGCATATGATCAGAAGTTCAGACCGCCCTCGCGCGCGGCTTCGGCCAGAGCCTTGACCCGGCCGTGATAGATGTAGGCGCCGCGATCGAACACGACGTCCTTGACGCCGGCCTTGACCGCGCGCTCGGCCACGAGCTTGCCGACGGCGCTCGCCGCAGCGGTATCCGCACCGGTCTTCAGAGAACCTTTCAGATCCTTTTCGAGCGTCGACGCGGAGGCCAGGGTCTGGCCCTTCGTGTCGTCAATGATCTGAGCGTAGATATTCTTCGACGAGCGGTGAACCGACAGCCGCGGACGACCATTGGCGACCGTCTTCAACTGACGGCGCACGCGCGCCGCCCGGCGCTGGGTGGAATCCTTCGATGCCATGATTCAATCTTCCTGCCTTGTAAGACGGGCGCGGCCATATGCGGTAGCATTCTTCGGCTCCCGCGACCGCGCACCGTGGCGTTACTTCTTCTTGCCTTCCTTGCGGACGATCCGCTCATCCGCGTAGCGCACGCCCTTGCCCTTGTAGGGCTCGGGACCGCGATACTTGCGGATCTCGGACGCGACCTGCCCGACCTGCTGCTTGTCGATGCCCTTGACCACGATTTCGGTCGGCTTCGGACAGCTGATCTCGATTCCGGCGGGCGTTTCGTAGACCACATCGTGGCTGAAGCCAAGTGCCAGCTGCAGATTCTTGCCCTGCATCGCCGCACGATAGCCGACGCCGTTGATCTCCAGACGCTTTTCGAAGCCTTCGGTCACGCCCTGCATGATGTTGACGATCTGCGTGCGCGACATGCCCCACTTGGAGCGGGCATCCTTCGACTGGTCGCGCGGCTCGACCGACACCTTGCCGTCGTCCAGCTTCACCAGAACTTCGTCGTTCACCACGAACTTCAGTTCACCCTTCGGTCCCTTCGCCGTGACGGTCTGACCATCAACCGCGGCGGTGACGCCCTGGGGGACTTGAACGGGTTTCTTGCCAATACGAGACATTGTCTTGTCCTCGTTCCTTTTTCTGTCTCAAGCCGCCGATCAGAAGATCTGGCAGAGAACTTCCCCGCCGACATTCTGTTCGCGCGCCTCGTGATCGGCCATCACGCCCTTGGGCGTGGAAAGAATGGCGATGCCGAGGCCGTTGGCGACCTGCGGTATCGACTTGGCCGACACATAGACCCGGCGACCCGGCTTGGACACCCGGCCAATCTCACGGATGACCGGCAAGCCGTCTGCATACTTGAGCTCGATCTCGATTTCGGACTTTCCGTTGTCGAAATCGATCTGGCTGTAGTCGCGGATGTAGCCTTCCGACTTCAGCACTTCGAGAACGCGGGCCCGCAGCTTCGATGCCGGCGTGGAGACCTTGGTCTTCTTGCGGCCGATCGCGTTACGGATACGGGTCAGCATATCGCCGAGAGGATCACTCATGGACATGGATCAGCCCTCCTTACCAGCTCGACTTGACCAGGCCCGGGATCATTCCCAGGGAGCCCAGCTCACGCAGCGCGACACGCGACATCTTCAGCTTGCGATAATATGCACGCGGCCGACCCGTCACTTCGCAGCGGTTGCGAATGCGGACCTTCGACGAATTGCGCGGCAGAGCGGCCAGCTTGAGCTGCGCCCGGAAGCGCTCTTCGAGCGGCAGATCCTGGTTCATGATGATCGCCTTGAGCTCCTGACGCTTTGCAGCGTACTGGTTCACGAGCTTGCGCCGGCGCTTGTTCTTTTCGACTGAGCTGGTCTTGGCCATTTCAGATTCTTCCTTTTCTCGCTGCCGTTACTGCCGGAAGGGGAAGTTGAAGGCGCGCAGCAGTGCGCGGGCTTCGTCGTCCGTCTTGGCAGTCGTACAAACGATGATGTCCATTCCCCAGATCTGGTCGACGCTGTCGTAGTTGATCTCGGGGAACACGATGTGTTCCTTGATGCCCATGGCGTAGTTGCCACGGCCGTCGAAGCTCTTCGGATTCAGGCCGCGGAAGTCGCGAACCCGCGGCAGCGCGATCGTGACCAGACGATCCAGGAACTCGAACATGCGATCCTGGCGCAGCGTGACCTTGGCACCGATCGGCATGCCTTCGCGAACCTTGAAGCCTGCGATCGACTTGCGAGCACGGGTAATCACGGGCTTCTGTCCGGCAATCAACGCCAGATCCTCGGCCGCGACGGTCGGCTTCTTGGAATCGCCAGTCGCTTCGCCAACACCCATGTTGATGACGATCTTGTCGAGACGCGGGATCTGCATCTCGTTGGCATAGTTGAACTGTTCCTGCATCGCCTTGCGAATCTGCTCGTTGTAGAGCGTCTTCAGGCGGGGCTGCTCAGCTTTATTAGACATCGATCGTAGCTCCCGAGCGCTTGGCGACGCGCACCTTCTTGCCATCCTTGACCTCGATGCCGACGCGAGTCGGCTTGCCGTCCTTCGGATCGGCAACGGCCAGGTTCGACAGATGGATCGGCGCTTCCATGGAAATGATGCCGCCTTCCTGGGTCTGGGTCTGCCGCTGGTGACGGCGAACCATGTTGATGCCGCGCACGACGGCCTTCTCGTCCTTCGGCATCATCCGAACGACCTCGCCGGTACGGCCCTTGTCCTTGCCGGTGAGCACGACGACCTTGTCGCCTTTGCGAATCTTCTGCATTGGTCGGGCTCCTTAAAGCACTTCCGGCGCGAGCGAAATGATCTTCATGTGGTTCTTCGCGCGCAACTCGCGCGGGACCGGGCCGAAGATACGGGTGCCGACCGGCTCTTTCTTATTGTCGACGAGAACGGCTGCGTTCTTGTCGAAACGGATCACGCTGCCGTCCGGACGACGGATATCCTTGGCCGTGCGCACCACGACCGCCTTCATCACATCGCCCTTCTTCACGCGGCCGCGCGGAATAGCCTCCTTGACCGACACCACGATGATGTCGCCGACGGAGGCATACTTCCGCTTCGAGCCGCCCAGCACCTTGATGCACATGACACGACGGGCGCCGGAATTATCCGCCACGTCGAGGTTTGTTTGCATCTGAATCATGACTGGCCGCCTTCTTCTTGTTTCAAGGGGACGGGCTCACCGCCCTCCCCGGCATGTCCAATAATCGTTACTGCGCCTGGTTTCCGGATACGACGACCCAGCGCTTGTCCTTGGAGATCGGCTTCGATTCCTGGATGAACACCGTGTCGCCGACCTTGTGGGCGTTGTTCTCGTCGTGCGCCTTGTACTTCTTCGACATGCGCACGGTCTTCTTCATCACCGGGTGGGTGAAGCGACGCTCGACATTGACGACCACCGTCTTCTCGTTCTTGTCGCTGACCACCGTGCCCTGCAGGATGCGCTTTGGCATATTCGTCGGTCCTTAAGCCTTCTTGCCGGCCGATTTTTCGGCGGCGATGGTCTTGATGCGCGCGATGTCCCTGCGGACTTCCTTCACACGCGACGTCTTCTCGAGCTGCCCGGTTGCCTTCTGGAAGCGCAGGTTGAACTGCTCCTTCTTGAGGCCGGCAAGCTCGTCATTCAGCTGATCGAGCGTCTTGGCCCGAACGTCCGAAGCTTTCATGGCTAGGCCCTTTCCTATTCCGCAATGCGCTGTACGAAGCGCGTTTTGACGGGCAACTTGGCGGCGCCGAGACGCAGGGCCTCACGCGCAATATCTTCCGGCACACCGTCGAGCTCGAACATGATGCGGCCCGGCTTGACACGACAGGCCCAGTAATCGACGGAACCCTTACCCTTACCCATACGGACTTCGGTCGGCTTCGAGGTAACCGGCACATCCGGGAAGACGCGGATCCAGACCCGGCCCTGACGCTTCATCTGACGCGTGATAGCGCGACGAGCGGCCTCGATCTGACGGGCGGTCACCCGCTCCGGCTCCAGCGCCTTCAAACCGTAAGCACCGAAATCAAGATTCGTCCCGCCCTTCGCGGCACCGTGGATACGGCCCTTGAACTGCTTGCGGAACTTTGTGCGCTTAGGCTGCAGCATCGTTCTCTACTCCAAATCCAAATTCGTTCGGCGCTTCGCTTACGCGTTTTCGCGGCGACGACCGCCGCCCTGATGCTCGCCTTCGACAGCGCGGCGTTCCGAGGCCATCGGGTCATGCTCGAGGATCTCGCCCTTGAACACCCACACCTTGACGCCGCAGATGCCGTAAGCCGTCTGCGCCTCAGCGGTGCCGTAGTCAACGTCGGCGCGCAGCGTGTGCAGCGGCACGCGACCTTCACGATACCATTCCATACGCGCAATCTCGGCGCCGCCAAGACGGCCGGAGCAATTGATGCGGATGCCTTCGGCGCCCAGACGCATCGCCGACTGGACGGCACGCTTCATGGCACGGCGGAACGCAACGCGGCGCTCGAGCTGCTGCGCGATCGACTGCGCGATCAGCGTGGCATCGGTCTCCGGCTTGCGGACCTCGACGATGTTCAGATGCGTTTCCGACTTCGTCATCTCGGTCAGCTTGCGGCGCAGCTTCTCGATGTCCGCGCCCTTCTTGCCGATGATCAGGCCGGGACGCGCAGCATGGATCGTCACGCGGCACTTCTTGTGCGGGCGCTCGATGACGATCTTCGACACGGCAGCCTGCTTCAACTCCTTCATCAGGTAGTTGCGGATACCAATGTCCTCGTGCAGCAGCTCGCCATACTCACCGGTATTGGCGTACCAACGCGAGTCCCAGGTCCGGTTGATGCCGAGACGAAGGCCGATCGGATTGACTTTCTGGCCCATCAGGCGGCCTCCACTTCTTCTTCAACTTCGCGCACGACGATCGTCAGGTTCGAGAACGGCTTCTCGATCCGGCTGGCACGGCCGCGACCGCGAGCGTGGAAACGCTTCATGACGATCGACTTGCCGACATAGGCCTCAGCCACGACGAGCGCATCGACATCCAGGTCGTGATTGTTTTCCGCATTCGCAACCGCCGACTGCAACGTCTTGAGGACGGTGCCGGCAATGCGCTTTCGCGAGAACTCGAGGTCGGCGAGCGCAGACGACACCTTCTTGCCACGGATCATCGCAGCGACCAGATTCAGCTTCTGCGGGCTGACGCGGATCGTGCGCAGGACGGCGCGAGCCTCGTTGTCAGCAAGCCTGCGCGGAGCTTTGGCCTTGCCCATCTTTATTTCCTCTTCGCCTTCTTGTCCGCACCGTGGCCGTAATAGGTCCGGGTCGGCGCGAACTCACCGAATTTATGACCGACCATGTCCTCGGACACGGATACCGGTACGTGTTTCTGGCCGTTGTAGACGCCAAAGGTGAGGCCGACGAACTGCGGCAGGATGGTGGAGCGACGGCTCCACATCTTGATCACCTCGTTGCGGCCGCCTTCGCGCACCTTCTCCGCCTTCTTCAGCAGATAGCCGTCGACGAACGGGCCTTTCCAGACTGAACGGGTCACTACAGCTTACCTCTTCTTAGCTCTTGCGCGCGTGGCGCGAGCGCATGATGAACTTGTCGGTCGACTTGTTGGACCGCGTCCGCTTGCCCTTGGTCGGCTTGCCCCACGGCGTGACCGGATGCCGGCCGCCAGAGGTGCGGCCTTCACCACCGCCGTGCGGATGGTCGACCGGGTTCATGGTAACGCCGCGGTTGTGCGGACGCTTGCCGCGCCACCGCGTACGACCGGCCTTGCCGTCATTGATGTTGGCATGATCCGGATTGGACACTGCGCCAACGGTGGCAAAGCAGGAACCGGAAACCAGACGCTGCTCACCCGAATTCAGCCTCAGGATCGCCATGCCCTGATCGCGACCGACGAGCTGCGCGTAGGCGCCAGCCGAACGGGCGATCTGACCACCCTTCTCCGGCTTCAGCTCGACATTGTGCACGATCGTGCCGACCGGCATGGCCGACAGCGGCATCGCGTTGCCAGGCTTCACGTCGACCTGCTTGCCGGACACGATCTTGTCGCCGACGGCAAGGCGCTGCGGAGCAAGGATATAGCTCAGCTCACCGTCATCGTAGCGGATCAGGGCGATGAACGCCGACCGGTTGGGGTCGTACTCGAGACGTTCCACAGTCGCTGCGACGTCGAACTTGCGACGCTTGAAGTCGATGATGCGGTAGGTCCGCTTGTGGCCACCACCGATGAAGCGCGCGGTCACACGGCCGTAGTTGTTGCGGCCGCCCGACTTCGTCAGACCCTGCGTCAGGCCCTTGACCGGCTTGCCCTTGTAGAGGCCGGAACGGTCGACGACGACCAGCTGGCGCTGGCTCGGCGTAACCGGATTGTATTTCTTGAGTGCCATTTTATTCCCTCAAGCCTCTCAGAGACCGGTTGTCACGTCGATCGCGTGACCTTCGGCCAGCGTCACGACTGCTTTCTTGACCGCGCTCTGACGTCCGATGGTGCCGCGGAAGCGCTTGATCTTGCCCTTGCGCACAAGGGTATTGACAGCCGTCACCTTGACGCCGAACAGCGCCTCCACAGCAGCCTTGATCTCGGGCTTCGAAGCCTTCGGCGCGACATTGAACACGACCTGGTTCAACTCGGAAGCCATGGTCGACTTCTCGGTGATCGCCGGGCTGACGATCACGTCATAGTGGCGAAGATCCGTCATTTGAAGCGCTCCTCAAGGGCCTCGACAGCGGCCTTCGACAGGACCAGCTTGCCGCGGCGAAGAATGTCGTAGACGTTGATGCCCTGAATCGGCAGCACGTCGATGTTCGGGATGTTCGAGGCAGCCTGCTTGAAGTTCTGATCAAGCTCGGCGCCGCCGATGAACAACGCATTGGCCAGACCCAGCTTGGCGAAATTCTCGACCAGCGACTTCGTCTTGCCGTCGCCAGCCAGCTCGTCGATCACGATGAGGCTGTCGGTGCGAGCCTTCGCAGAAAGGGCATGCTTCAGGCCGAGAGCGCGGACCTTCTTGGGCAGGTCGTGCTCATGGCTGCGCACGACCGGGCCATGCGCCTTGCCACCGCCACGGAACTGCGGCGCACGTGCCGAAGAGTGACGGGCGCGGCCCGTTCCCTTCTGGCGGTACATCTTGGCGCCGGTGCGTGCGATCTCCGCACGGCCCTTGGCCTTGTGGGTACCCTGCTGCTTCTTGGCCAACTGCCAGCGCACGACGCGCTGCAGGATGTCCTCGCGCGGCTCAAGGCCGAAGATCTCCTCGGAGAGCTTCACCTTGCCGGCATCAGCGCCACCCAGCGTGGTGATCTTGATATCCATCATTCGGCTCCTTCAGTCGCCGGAGCGGTTACTTCCGCCGGAGCGTCGTTCGTCTTGGCTGCACGGACAGCGGCCGGCTTCGGCGCGTTCGACGGCAGGTCGGCCTTGACCGCGTCGCGCACCAGGATCCAGGCTCCCTTGGAGCCGGGAACCGCGCCACGGATCAGGATCAGACCGCGTTCGGCATCGGTCGAGACGACCTCGACGTTCTGCGTCGTGACGCGGGTCTGGCCCATGTGACCAGCCATCTTCTTGCCCTTGAACACCTTGCCGGGGTCCTGGCGCTGACCGGTCGAACCGTGAGAGCGGTGCGAGATCGAGTTACCATGGGTTGCACGGCCACCACCGAAATTGTGGCGCTTCATGACACCCTGGAACCCCTTACCGATCGAGGTACCCGTCACATCGACCTTCTGGCCGGCGACGAAATGATCGACCGTGATCTCCGAGCCGACGTCGAGCATGTTTTCCGGCGACACCCGGAACTCCGCCAGCTTCGACTTCGGCTCCACCGACGCGGCGGCAAAATGACCGCGCATCGACTTCGACGTGTTCTTCACCTTGGCCAGCCCAACGCCGAGCTGAACAGCCGTGTAGCCATTCTTCTCCTCGGTCCGCTGTGCGACGACCTGACAGTTCTCCATCCGCAGAACCGTCACCGGAACATGCTCGCCTGCGTCGTTGTAGACGCGCGTCATGCCCAGCTTCTGTGCGATAACACCTGAACGCATCAGTTCCACCTTCCCAAGCTCAAAGCTTGATCTCGACATCGACACCGGCAGCCAGGTCGAGCTTCATCAAAGCGTCGACCGTCTGCGGAGTCGGATCAACAATATCGAGCAGCCGCTTGTGCGTGCGCATCTCGAACTGCTCGCGGCTCTTCTTGTCGATGTGCGGCGAGCGGTTGACCGTGAATTTTTCGATCCGCGTCGGCAGCGGAATGGGGCCGCGGACGTTCGCGCCGGTGCGCTTGGCGGTCGACACGATCTCACGGGTCGACGCGTCGAGCACCCGGTGGTCAAACGCCTTCAGGCGGATGCGGATATTCTGACCGTTCATGCGTCAATTCCTTGTTCTGGCGCGGCGCGGGCTCTTCCCGCGCCCGCGACAGATCGACTGGTTCAACTTACTCGGTGATCGAGGCGACGATGCCGGCGCCGACGGTGCGGCCGCCTTCGCGGATGGCGAAGCGCAGCTTCTCTTCCATCGCGATCGGGACGATCAGCTCGACGTCCACCGTCACGTTGTCGCCCGGCATCACCATTTCCG